>NZ_QKZT01000016.1 GCF_003254055.1 Algoriphagus chordae | reverse complement strand
ACCAAAAGCATCCGCAAGATGATCTATACCACTAATGCAGTCGAAGGGTATCACAGGCAGGTTAGAAAGGTCACCAAAACCAAAGGCGCATTTACCAGTGATATGGCATTGTTGAAACTCGTCTATCTGGCGACAAGAAGGATCGAGAAAAAATGGAGTTCCCCTTTACACAATTGGGGCTTGACTGTCCAACAATTAGCCATTAAGTTTGAAGGAAGGCTAAAGTTGGATATAAATTAATAAATTAGTTCCCTTCCCTTGGGGTACCCCAAGGGAAGGGAAGGACAGAGTTTAGCTAACACTCCCTGGCTCATCCTGTACATGAGCTTCCCTAAGGCTCATGTACTTTGCCTTACCTTTGTGGACTTTGTCGTTAAAAACCAGAATCTTATCCCAAAACCATTTTAGTCGCTTCGAGAAAGCTGTCGATTTCAGCTTTACTATTATAAATATGAGTTGAAATTCGGATAGCATCTAGTTTGCTCTCAGGAACTTGACGAATCCTAAAACCCTCCTTACTAATCAAACCCGCAGCTTCTTTGTATTCCATGCTCTTAGGCTTAAAGGTTACCATACTGATCCGGGATTCTGCTTCAGTGGAACTCAGAATATCCAATCTTGAATTCATTTCTGTTAATCCTTCAAATAAGTATTGATTCAGCTCTCGCACTCTGTTTTCCACTTTCTCCTTCCCTATTTCCTTGTGAAAATCTGCTGAAGCCACAGCTCCCTTCATCATCGGCAAACTCTGACTTCCATAATCAAAACGATGTGCAGTAGGCACATAGCCTTTGAACTCCGGAGGGTTTTGATACATATCCCATCCCAAGTCTGTATACGCCCCAACCTGATAAGCCTGAACCTGCTCCAAAACCTCCTCTCGAACATAAAGAAATCCAGTGCCATTCGGCCCAAGCATCCATTTGTGATAGCTGCTGGCATACAAATCACAGCCGAGATCATGAAGGTCAAGATCAAAGGTCCCCGCTCCATGTGCCCCATCAATCGCTGTGAATATCCCTTTACCACGAGCGAAAGCAGAAATTTCTTTGATCGGAAAAACCAATCCGGTGGTACAAGTGATATGAGGAATGGCAATAACTTTTGTTCTCGGAGTCACCAAGCTTTTGATCAGATCAAAATTCTCAGCCTGAGTAGCTTTTGGCTCGAAAGGCTTCAAGACTATTCCGTGTAGTTTCGCCCGATTCAGCCAAGGCAAGGCATTTCCTACATGTTCATGCAAGGTTATAATCACCTCATCCCCTGCCTTAAGCGGAAGTCCCCAACACATGATATTGATGCCTTCGGTAGTATTATGAGTAAGAGAAATTTCAGAAGTTTTGATTCCTACAAATTCTGCCAATTTCTCACGCTCTGGCTCTATATGACCATATTCCCCAGAAGTATTAGCCTCGATAAAAGAATTTTGCAAAGCATCCAAAACAACTTGTGGGGATGGGCCAAAAGTCCCATTATTAAGATATACTCGACTATCCTTGAGTGGAAATTTCTTTCTCAAATCATTCCAAAACTCCTCTCCTATCAGAGCCTGATTTATTGGTTTGGTATTAATTTGATTGGGAGAATTGAATGAAACCAAGGCTGGGACAGCTATTCCTGCACTGAGTTTCTGGATAAAAGATCTTCTACTGTTCATAAGGTCGGTGGCTATCTTATGAGTTAAGAAATGATCTCCACTAATTCAAATGGAATACTACTAGCGAGTCAAAAAATAGGTTGGTCGGAAGAATTTTCATTAACCATGAAGGTCAGTATCTCTGTGATCATGACAGTAGTCTGCAGGTTATACTCTTTGGCTAATTTCATGATGTCAAAAAATAGCCTGTGTCTCCACAGGCCATAGTAGCAAAATTTTCTAATAAATACTGGCTCACGACAACGCCGCTATTACTTTTCTCAAGCTATCCCGTACCTCTATCGCTACAGGTTCCAACCCATCATTTTTAACTCCCATCATGGAGACCACAGGATCTACTGCCGAAACTTCGATCTGTCCAGCTTGCTTTTCTTGCACTATCACATTACAGGGGAGCATCAAACCGATTTTATCTTCTGCTTGTAAGGCTTTGTAAGCATTTGGCGGATTACAGGCCCCTAAAATTTGATAATTATGAAAATCCACATCCAGTTTCTTCTTGAGCGTAGCCTTCATATCGATTGTCGTCAGCACTCCAAAACCTTCTTTTTTCAATTCTTCTGTGACTCTTTCTATCACCTGATTGAAGTCACCTTGTATCGTTGTTGTTATATAGTAGCTCATAAGTCCAATAACGAAAAAATCATGTAGAAGGATAGTGACATCTGTCACTTAACGACTTAGAGAACTACTTAATATGCTATTTTAACGGGTTCAAGAATCCTTAAAGCTTTTATTCAACGAAAATCACTTAGGCTGATAAACTCTCCTATCTCCTAAAAAACTAATGATTTTCATATCCAAAGTCCAGATTTGTAAATCAAACTTATCAGCAGTATGAAAAATTACTGCATCGATCAACCCGATGCCTCGATTGATTAATCCTGCTCTTCTAGAAAAATCACCCGATTCGAAAACCAAACCAGGCTGATCTAAAATCTTCAATTGGCGATAAAAATCGGTTATCAAATTCAGTTCTCTAGTTGTCTTCACTCCTTGAAGCAGTTCCGCAAAGATCAATTCCAAGGAAAAAATCTCACCATCCTTCATCAAAGCAATCATTGGTGGAAAATAATCTGGATTTCCTTTTAGAAATTCTATCCAAACAGAAGTGTCGATTAGAACCGGCTTCATTGCTGATTAATATCTCTCAATTTATCTGCACCATAAGCAAAAACTACTGGCTCAGCGACCATTTGGTCAGACAATTCGAGTAATTTTTTGCGGGACAAATAATCTCGAAGCGCTATCCTCAAGGCTTCAGTGACATTCTTTGCTCCAGACATTTCGATCACATCTTGGATCAATTTATCTTCGATTAACGCAGTGACTTTCATGTGTTTATAATTTTATTGGCCACATAAAATCTCGCATAGTATATAATCATCCCAGTGTAGGACACCTGAGAAATGCTCGATTTCATAGCTTTATAGTTTATACATAAAAATACGAAAGCCTATCGTATAAAATTTATTTTCATTTGAAAACATTAAAAAAACGCATCTCCTCTTGTGAAAATATCAAGAAGTATTTCCTTAGAAAAAAATTCAACACTATGCCACTCAAAACCTGTGACAAAGGCCATCAATTCTATAAAACCAGTGATTGTCCTACCTGCCCGATCTGCGAAAAGGAGAGAAAACCCACAGAAGGATTTATGTCCAAACTCCCAGCTCCTGCTCGTAGGGCTTTGGAATCAAAGCAAATTAACAGCTTAGAAAAGCTCGCCACATTTACCGAAAATGAAATTCTCTCTCTTCACGGTATGGGAAAAAGTTCAATTCCTAAACTAATAGATGCCTTGAAGAAAGAGGAATTGTCTTTCAAAACCCCAGATTAAAGTGCATTTTAAACTTCTCGTTTCAGATTATCCCTAAAGCCCAAAATGATTCAATACATCCTTATTCTATTTTTTGCATTCAGCTCATTTTTAACTCAGCCACATACTGAATCTGGCAACACAGATTTCTTTGCAAAAGAACGTGCAAGAGTGATTCGATTGGCGGATGAATATGCTAGCGAAAAGCCAATCACAGTAACTGCAGAAAGTAGTGCCCGAAGTGCGGGTGGAATTCATGATTTCTATTCCGAAGGAGATTATTGGTGGCCAGATCCAGCAAATCCGGATGGCCCGTACATTCAAAGAGATGGGCTGACCAATCCCGATAATTTCACTGCGCATCGCGAGGCAATGATCCGCTTTAGTCAGATTTCTGGTGCATTGGCTTCAGCTTATTTGGTCACCAAAGACGATAAATATGTCACAGCTTTAGCTCCACATCTCAAGGCTTGGTTTATCGACGAAGCCACGAGAATGAACCCAAACTTACTTTTCGCACAAGCTATCAAAGGCAAGGTAACAGGAAGAGGTATCGGTATTATCGATACTATCCAACTCATGGAAGTGGCCAAAGCGATTGAAGCCGTGAAAGGATCTGGCGTCATATCCAATTCGGAGATTCAGCAGATGAAAGACTGGTTTTCCGAGTATTTGAATTGGATAACTATTCATCCATATGGGATAGATGAGCGTGATCATGGAAATAATCATAGCGTGTGTTGGGCGATGCAAGCAGCTGTTTTCGCAAAACTCGTCGGAAATCAGGAAGTGCTGGACTACTGCAAGGAAATGTATAAAATGGTGCTCCTTCCTGATCAAATGGCGGCAGACGGAAGCTTCCCTCTGGAACTTAAGCGTACCAAACCTTACGGCTATTCCCTGTTCACACTAGACGCTATGGCCACCTTATGTCAAGTTTATGCTGAGGATTCGGAGAACTTATTCACCTACCAAACTCCCGATGGAAAATCACTTGGGCTGGGCATTTCGTTCCTCTATCCCTATGTGGCCAACAAAGATTCCTGGCCATACCAAAAAGATGTGATGTACTGGGACAAATGGCCTGTGCGTCATTCATTCTTACTTTTTGGAGGAGCCGCGTATGATCAGGAAAAATATTTAGAGCTCTGGAATGCGCTGGATGCTGATTTTGAGACACCAGAAGTCATCCGAAATATGCCAGTACGGTTTCCTTTGCTTTGGCTTACGGATCAGGAAAAAGATTCTATTGGAATATTAAACACTAAATTGGCTGCCGATGCTTCCGAAAAACTGATAGCCGAGGGCACAGTTCATTACTCTGACTTCGGTGCCATAGGCGATGGCAAAACCGATGATATAAATGCTATCGTAGCAACACATAAATTTGCCAACCAACACGGTCTAAAAGTGAAAGCAAACGATGATGCCACCTATTACATAGGAGGAAAAGAACATACAGCAATCATCCAAACCGATACTGACTTTGGAACGGCAGCTTTTCTAATTGACGATAGAGAAGTAGAAAATCGAAATGCTTCAGTTTTTCTAGTCAGCTCAAAGCTGAAACCTTATAAGCTGGAAGGAATAAGCTCCCTTAAGAGAAATCAAGAGAAGATAGACATCTCTTTACCTAGCACTTCCTTAATCAGCGTCACCAATTCCAATGAAATGAAGTACATCCGATTTGGGTTGAACCAAAACAATGGTGCTCCGCAGACAGATATTTTCCTAGTAGACAAAGACGGCAATGTGGACAGTAATACTCCTATCATTTGGGATTTCGATCAGATCACAGAAATCACTGCACTTCCTATTGATGAAGAGACGCTAAACATCAGCGGAGGTACATTTACTACCATCGCTAATAGCGAAGATGCGACCTATCACTATTACCAGCGGAACATCTCGATAAAGCGATCCAATGTCATCGTCGATGGATTGAAACATCTTATCACAGAAGAAGGTGAATTTGGTTCGCCATACAGCGGCTTCATCAATATCAGTAGCTGCACCAATGTCACAGTCCAAAACACCATATTTACGGGGCATAGGATTTACAAGAAAATAGGTAATGCGGGCAAACCTGTTTCTATGGGCACTTATGACATATTGGTGAATCGAGCGCTGAATGTATCCTTCATCAACTGCAGTCAGACCAACGATATCGACGACGGCAATTTCTGGGGAATTATGGGTTCCAACTACAGCAAAAACTTACTTTTCGATAAGTGTACGCTGTCCCGCTTCGATGCGCACATGGGCGTGGCCAATGCCACCATCCGCAACTCGACTCTTGGTCACATGGGAATCAATGCAATCGGAACTGGGACATTCACTGTCGAAAACTCTACTATCCGCGGAAGGAGCCTTATCAACCTTCGCTCCGATTATGGCAGCACTTGGGAAGGAAAACTAATTATCCGTGACTGTACTTTTATTCCAAATGGTGGAAAAACCTATAGCGCTTCCTTGATTAATGGCTATAATTCTGGCCAACATGATTTCGGCTATACCTGCTATATGCCAGAGCAAATCATCATCGAAAACCTTAAAATTGACGACTCAAATCATCCTGAAAATTACCAAGGCCCAGCTATTTTCGGGAATTTCAATTCAGAAAGAACAAATGATTCTTACGAGGAAAAGTTTCCTTATGTGATAACCAAAGAAGTTACTCTGAAGAATGTGACCACTACGAGTGGTAAAGAATTACGGGTAAGTGAGAATGAATATCTGTTCAAAGATGTGAAGGTGAAAAGGGATTAGGGCCAAGCTATTTTTTGAAATAAGCACGTAGGGAATTGGATAGCTTTCCATTTTTCGTGATCGCCCTTTCAGGGCTTAGCTAGATGATCGTGCTATCTTGATCGATGGGCTATACCCATCGCTGAGTATTGAACCCTTTCAGGGCTTGAAGATTTCGCTTTGAAGTACGCTCTTAAGTAATGCATTGTTATTTAAAAGGGTATTTGTATCCGAATCAAACGGTGAACACTAAATACCTTAATCGGCCCTAGTAAAATTCAGCTGTGAGGGAATACGTGTATATTTTTTACAGAGAAAATTTGAATTATTCCTGCTTTAGAAATCATCAAATCTTTTCAAGATGCTCAACCTTAATTATTTAAAACTGAAAATCCTTAAATTCATTAGCCCTGAAAGGGCGAAGCCTTACACACTAGCTAGTACCTATCCCAACTCAAGCACCTTCCCCACCGCATCAGGCACATCCTCGGAGTAGTGACTGACATAAACCAAGGTCATCTCAGATCGCTCGCAGATTTGCTGCACGGTATCTTTAAAAAGTCGGCGTTGAAACTCATCCATTCCTTGAGAAGCCTCGTCGAGGATCAGAAGTTTGGGTTGCTTGATCAATGCTCGGGCAAGCAAAGTCCAGCGTTGGTTTTCAAGTGAAAGTCGATTGATAGGGATATTTGCAAAGCTTTCCAGTTGGAATAGCTTCATCCAGGAATCAGCCAAGGCCTCCTGTTCTGCAGTCACTTTTTTGAATAAACCCATGGTATCGAAGAGTCCCGAAAGAATTACTTTGCGACAGGTCTGATTGGTAGGAAAGAATCGACTGAGTTCGGGAGCGACGAAACCTGTAGGCCGCTTCACATCCCAGATACTTTCCCCAGTACCTCGCTTTCTACCAAAGAGCCAGAAATTCTGTGAATAAGCTTGGGGATTTTCTCCGATCAGTAAACTGATCAAAGTGGATTTCCCTGAACCATTGGAGCCTTTCAGCAGCCAGCACTCACCAGATCTAACTTCCCAATTGAGGTTTTTCAGAATTTGCTTTTCCTCGTATTTGATATTGAGATTGTCCAGACGAATTACCTCAGTGTTTTCATTTGCTCTTTTTGGAAGAAGCGAATCCAACAAGCCCCAATAGTAAGAGAGATTTTGCTCATGCTTGGCAGTCAGATGGAAGTCTTCCGCCAGCCAAGTTTTCCCTATTCCTCCACTACTCAATTTGGCTACATGTGTAATTCCTTCAGGGATTTCATTTGCCGAAGTGGTCAGCAAAACCTGAACTCCTTTGGAAATCATCACTTTCAAAATCTCTCCAAATTCAGCTCTGCTTTTTACATCCAAGCCTGTCATAGGCTGATCCATCAGGTAGATTTTCGGCTGACGCATCAATCCCAAACCTAGCGCCAATCGGCGGGTTTCCCCATTGGAAAGCAAGAGCAATGACTTATCCAGCAAGTTCTCCAAATGCAGCAATTCAGATACTTTTTCCAACGTCCATGGCCCAGCCACTTTCGCCTTTACCTCCGATAAATACTCCCGAACTGAAGCAGTATCACTTGACTCCGAGGAATTAAATCGCTGCTGGAAATAGAAGTTTTGCTGATTGGATTTATTGCGAATTTCGTAGCGCTGAGATACATAGGCGATCAGATCTCGGAAGGAATTGATTTCTCCAGACTGAGTTTTCTGCTCCGTGTATTCTCTCGCAAAGGGACGGATGATCTCACCCGTTGGGATAACAGAATTACCTCTGATAGTTTCTATAAAAGCAGTCATCTCTGCACCAGAACTACCTATTATCGCCCAATTCTGCCCTTTTGTCCAATTGAAATCTAGGGATTCGAAAACTTGTTTTCCCTTGGTAAGAACCTGGGCGGAGTGGATGCTAAGAAGAGTCTCTGACAAAATAAAGTGATTTGAAAATTGAAGATTGGCAATTTCTCCGAAACGGTCAAAAACCGACTTCAATAAAAAGGAGTATTCGAAGTTTTAAGAGTGGGATTGCGCGAAAAAAGGGTACTATAATTTCCCGCAGATCTGCGCGGATAACTAACCCGGATTATCGGGGATTCCAGATCTTCTAAGTTGTTGTACAGAATTAGAGATCAGCGATAATCTACCTGTCTTTTCAGCCTGCACCTGCCTGTGGTATGGCGTTCTGCAGAAAATCTCTTTTTTAATCTGCGTGTATCTGCGAGATTTATCTGCGATAATCTGCCGTAAATATCGAGAGACATCCTCAGAACCCTCTTCTTTTCATCGATTCAACTCCAGATAATTAGCGACTCTCAAACTATCATTCATGTCATACAGATAATTCCATTGGGTCATGTACTCATCAGCTGGAAGAAAAGTATCGTTTACCTCTTTCAATTTCTGCAGTAGTATACCATCCAGTTTCGCTTGTAGCTCTTTGTATTCAGGTTTATCAACTAGATTATTTTCCTGAAAAGGATCCTTTTCATCATCAAAAAGTAACCAGGCCCCTTTCAAATCTTTCGCATAAGTGTATTGCTTGGTACGGATTCCTCGATATTCTCTGCCTCCATTGGAAAACTTCCACTCATGAAATGGAACTGGAAGCATAATCAAAGTCGCTTCATTCCCCAAGTCCTTTCCATCTTCCAACTCTTTAGAAAAATCTTTTCCTTCAAAAGTTGATGGCTTTTGAATATCACTCAATCCCAATAGCGTAGGCAAAATATCTGGCGTTCCAATAGGGTCGATTATCCTTCTGCTGGCTCTGCCCAATTTATCGGGATATCGAATCAGCATAGGAACTTTAATGGATTCGTCATAGGGACGTTGTTTTTTGAGTACGCCTTTGGACATAAGCATATCTCCATGATCGGAGCTGAAAACCAGAATGGTGTTATCCGAAATCCCAGCTTTATCCAGCGCATCTATCAAATTACCAATTGCAAAATCCAAGGCTGAAATATGAGCATAATAGCCCGCCATGACATTTCTAGCAGAATCCTGAAATGCCAGTGGCACATTGTCACGCACCTTCAAATCTGCAGCATTGTACATATCCTGATACTCCTTTGGCGCTGTGAAATAGGGATCATGTGGTGAACCGTAGGACAGCATCAACACAAATGGATGCTCTTTATTCTTCTGGATATAACTAATCGCACTGTCCGTTTGAGGAAAAGCATCGTAACCTTCCCAGGTGTGCTTCACATCATTTTCGTCAAAATAAAAGCTATTGTTGTAATTATGACTCACCTCTCTACCCTTCCAATAATCAAAACCTTGCCTCCTGTCTTTTGGCACAGGAACGCCCCTTGAATCATTATAAGTTTGACCTCTCGCGTGGCCATTAAGATGCCATTTCCCAATATACCCAGTCGCATACCCATTCTCTTTGTATATCTCAGCCATGGTCAGGGCTTCATTCGGAAGTGGCTTGTCGTTATAAAAAACTCCGTGAGTTAGCGGATATTGACCTGTCAATAAACTAGCTCGAAATGGAGCACATACTGACATGGTAGTAATCGCATTTTCGAAAACCAAACTTTGCGAAGCGAGCTTATCGAGGTTGGGAGTTTTCACCTGAGTATTTCCCATGTAGCCGACTTCCTGTGCGCGCCACTGGTCTGCGAGGATTATGATTACGTTTGGCTTTTCCCCAGTTACTGTTTCTGTCTGCTTTGGGCTGCTACAGCTACTGAGCAGATGAGTGGATATGATAAAAAAAGCAAGGGCTATAAGGCGAAATTGGGCTTTCATAAGTCAGGGTTAGGAGTAGCTAAAGCTAAGTATTACTTCCCTAAAGTAGAGATTACAATCGCTGACCTGTCCTGTTCTAACCTGTCGAAAAATCTAAACCTTATTCCTACTATCCATCAAAATGGTCACAGGACCATCATTTACCAAGGAAACTTTCATATCAGCGCCGAATTCTCCCGTACCAATTGACTTTCCCAAACCCGCTTCCAAACTTTGAATCATTTGTTCATAAAGTGGAACAGCGATGTCCGGCTTGGCTGCTTTGATGTAAGAAGGACGATTCCCTTTTTTGGTGCTCGCATGAAGCGTAAACTGGGAAATCAACAAAATCTCACCATCTACATCTAGCAAACTCTTGTTCATTACTTCACTTTCGTCAGGGAATATTCGAAGGTTTAAAATCTTCTTTGCTAGCCAAGAAATGTCCTCCTCTCCGTCAGCTTCTTCGATTCCTACGAGAATCATCAGGCCTTGCCCAATACTCGCTTTGACTATCCCATCAATTTTTACCGATGCTTCTGAAGCACGTTGAATTACTACTATCATTTGCTTAGGTCTTGCATTTCTCCAGAGGAGATGATTTCCACTGAATTTAGTTTTTGAGCAAGAGAGGTCCTTACCATGGCTTTAGCCACTTGATAATCATAGATCGGGCGAATATTTTTAAAAAGCTTAAGCCAAACTAGCGGTTTCATCACTATGCTTGCCACCTGCTCACCCAGTCTGAATTCGTTTCTATTTCCCAACAAAAGTGAAGGTCTAAACAAGCCAACATAGTCAAAACCAATTGCCTTGAGATCTTCTTCGGTTTTGCCTTTGGTCTGGCTGTAAAATATAGATGATTTTGCATCTGCACCTGATGCTGAAACATATAGGAACTTCGATGCTCCTAGCGCCTTAGCCCATTTCCCGAAACCAATCACTAAGTCATGATCGATGGCAAAAAACTTCTCTTTCGAACCAGCTTGCTTGATAGTCGTGCCTAAGGATGAAAAGGCATGTACATCGGCAGTTTTCTCATTCAGACTCTCAATAAGTGTGTGGTACTCTCCGCCAAGACTCTGTGAGGCTATCTTATTCTGCCAATCCCAACTAGCAATTTTACTCATATCGCCTTCGATCTGAACAAGCTTCTGCTGCTTGATAGCAAGCTTTCTACGACCAATGCTCAACACATAATCATAGTCTTCACTTTTAAAAAGCTGGTGAAGAATTTCTTTACCTACAAGACCAGAAGCCCCAGAAATTACTGCGATTTTCATTTTTTTATATAGTTGAAGCAATCAGTGGAGTCAATTCCGCAGCTAATGCCTTGTTTCTATCACGAGCATACCACAGATGTGTGCCATCAGAAAATTCTTCTGAGCTTAAATTCTGAGGATCCAATTTGTAAGCTCTTAGTCTGTCTTTTAAGAATTGTGGCTTTGGCCCCCAAATAAACAGCTCCTGACTTAGATCTTTGCTGAATGCGACGAAAATCGGGATTGATTTTGCTCCTTCTGTCAGGTAGGCATCCATCAGTTCTGGATTCTCATCTCTCAAGACCAATTTAAGCTCGATCAACGGGTTCAAATCAGCAAGCTTAACAATGAACGGAATAGTTTGCGCAGCATCCCCACACCAAGCCTCTGTGATCACCACCCAAACCTGTGGTGATGAAATGGACCTAACTATTTTTTCAAGCTCAGCTGAAACCTTAGCCGTCTTGTCCCAGCGATTCATTCGCTGCACATTCATTTTGGTATAATTCAGATAGCTCTCCGAGTGATTATTACCGGTGGTCCTGCCCTCGGTCAAAAGCTGATCGATCATAGCTCGGTATTCCGAATAATTCTGCGCTGAGCTTATAAGTTCAGGCGTAATCAAGGAAGTTTCTAATTCTTGCATTTCTTTGGAATTTGGAGCATAACAGACCTAGCTAGTCTTGAGTTCTCTCCCAGTCCAAAAACTGATTTATCTCATCTTTTATCTTGGCATAAATGGCCAAAACGACACTTAAGTCATCTGCAAAACCAAAGAAACCTAAAAAGTCAGGGATAATATCTATGGGGGAAACAAAGTATACCAATGCCAAAAGCACTAAACCCAGCGTACTGTTGGTAAGCTTATGTGCACCACTGAAATGAGCCCTAAGCATGCGGATAAATACCGATATCGGTTCGATGAGCTTTTTCACCCGCGGGTTATCTCCAAATCTTGAGATCTTATTCCCAACGCTTGCGATCAATTCAGTGATTTTTTCCTTTTGTTTTACGAGTGCCTCTACTTTCTTCCCAAAAAGTGCTTTGGCATTTTCGATAGTCACAGAAGTATTAGATTTGAAGGAACCCATAGTTAACTCAAAAGTAGATTTGAATTTCTGATTTCACTTGTTTCAACGCATAACTGATTGCATCGTTTTTTCTTTCTAGCGTTTGGGCAAAAATAGCTTTCGCCATAGCCACTCCATTCGCATCTTCATCGAGCATTTGTCTGCTTTGGTTTAGGATAGTCGTCACTTCCTCCACTGCACGTTTCACTGCTTCCCAAGTTTCCTCGGAAAAATATACCTGCTGGGAGAAATTATGGTTAAACTCCTCTCTCATTTCTACGAGCAAAAGTGTATGCAATTCCCCAGCTGTTAGGCTTCCTGGATTTGATCTTCTCACCAAATTATTTGGGGTAATTCTTTCCAGAAAAAGGCAAATACGCTCAGCTGCTTGCAGTCGGATAGGAAGTATGGTTTGAGAATTCTGGGTTTTCAATTCCACAAGGGTCTTTTCTCTTTCTTTCGAAAGAAAAGAAACCACTACCAGGTACATGCCATATAGGACTATTCCTGCAGGCAAAAGGATTTTCAATAAATCTACTAAATATTCCATTTTTGGGGATTAAACTCGAATTTGCACAAATTATCCCCATTTGAAAACTCCGAGGAATGTAAATTTACATTCTTACGAACCAATTCCCTGCCAAAAACATTTCTCCCACATGATAGCGCCAATTAAGATCACCGAAAAAGCCGAACACGAGATCAAAAATATCATGACTACAAAAAACATCCCGACTGAATATCAGCTACGTGTGGGTGTGAAAGGTGGTGGATGTGGCGGAATGTCTTATGCCTTGGGTTTTGATAAACCAAAACCCGATGATCAACAATTTGAAATAGCGGGTATCCCCGTTCTGATTGAAAAAAAGCATTACATGTTTCTGATGGGAATGCAGATTGATTTTTTTGAAGGCGACGAAGCTCGTGGATTTACTTTCATCAATCCAGAGATTCCAAAGAGACATGATGCGTGATAGTGTTTTAACCGCGGTGAACACAGAGGTTTGCGCAGAGAGCACAATTATATAAAGTTACCCTGCTTCTCCAGAACCTGCACATAGCAATATATTGCCCTTACCATTGCAGTCTTCAAGATTTATATAAATTTATGGAGTCTTAATCCGCCAATTATGAAAAAGTCACTATTATCATCTCTCTTATTCCTCATCTATTTCATCGCTTTTTCTCAGGTAAAACAACTCGAAAAAAATCAGGAAGCTGGCAAAGGAAATGTTTCTGAGTTGGACTGGCTGGAAGGTTTTTGGGTAGGAACGGGATTCGGTGGAGAATGCGAGGAAGTTTGGATGCCTGCAGTAGATGGAAATATGATTGGTACATTTCGCTTTTGGAGCGAAGGGAAGCTTATTTTTTCCGAATTCATGAACATCGTCCAAGAGGGCGAAACTTTCTCTTTGAAACTCAAACACTTCAACCCTGATCTTTCTCCTTGGGAGGAAAAGGAGGAATGGACAACATTTCGATTAGTAGAAACTGCTGAGAATACAGTTTATTTCCATGGATTAACCATGAAAAGGGAAGCTGATGAAATTAGGCTTTGGCTTGCTCTTACGGAAAATGGCGAAAGGACGATCGAAGAATTGAAATATGTGAAAAAGGAGTTTTAGAATTTTCGCTCCATCACCTATTTTATCCTCTTAATTTATCTAGAAGGGTATTCATCAAGCCCACTTCTTCTTCATCCAAATTGAGCACTTGGGTATTGAAGCCTTCCATAGAAGATTGCAGATCATTCAAAAGCTGTAAGCCCTTTTCTGTAATCAAAATATCTACTTGACGACGGTCATTTGGGCATTCATTTCTTGCCAATAGCTGTTTAGCCTTCAACTTATCTATCAAACGACTAGCATTCGACATCTTGTTTAGCATTCGCTGTTGAATGGAAGACACCGTCGTAGGAACTCCATTCTGCCCCCTCAAAATCCTGAGCACATTGTACTGCTCGGGAGATAAGTCAAAAGGCTTCAAAATACCATTCTGTGCCGAGACCAAATAACTATGTGTATACAGTAAATTGACCACCAATTTGTTATAAGGATCTTTGAACTCCTTTTGCTTGATTGCTTCTTCTAGGCTTCCCATATCTTTTGTCGCTGTATTTAATGTACATACATTTAAATATAGCATAAGGTTTCTGAGGATGAAAACTTTATTGCAATAATTGGAAAAAGGCCATAAATGAGGCCTTGGCATTTGAAAAAATAATTAGAAATAGAAGAATCAACTCTGCTCAATCAACCAATCTCCAATGAGTCGGTTGATTTCTTTGGGCTTCTCTATACAACTGCTATGACCAGCGCCTGGAACCCGGTGCAATTTGGACTTTGCTATTCCCATCTGTATAAACTTTGCTTTCACAGGAGTAGTCGCCACATCTTCGTCTCCTACTATGATCATGGTTGGACAACTGATATACCCCAATTCATTTTCAATACCCTTTCTATATATCACTCCTTCTACTGCTCCCGTAATGTTTTTCTTATTTGATTTCAATTTAGATTTCCAGTAGTCAATTTTCTCTGCATTTATCGGATCACTGAGCCAACTTTCGGCAAACATGATCTTCATTACCTTATTGGCAACTGGCGGAATTAAACCAAACCATTTTACTATGCCATTTAATGTTTTGTATTTGGGCAGATTTTCAACTGGCTCAGCATTTGCCGAAGTCTCCAATAAAATCAGGCTCTTGATCAAGTCTGGATGTCTGGCGGCAAGTCTCATCCCAACAAAGCCTCCCATCGATAGCCCAGCAAAATGCACTGGCCCCTCGCACAATTCTTTGATCAAGGCAGCGGTATCCTCTTCGAGCGTGTCCATATCAAATGGCCCTGTCACCTCACTTTGCCCCTGTCCTCTATGATCATAGGCAATCACACGAAATCGGGTCTGAAGGAATTCGACCTGATCTGAGAACATCTGATGACTCCAAAGTAAACCATGAGAAAAAATGATTGTTTCTTCTCCATTTCCTTGATCTGTGTAGAAAATATCAACTCCATTTACATTGATCTGAGGCATTCTATTCCTAATTTTTGAGTTTTCAGTTTAAAAAGAATTCAACCTGAAAAACTTTATGCTAAATTCAATTTATGCTTACCAATCCAGTCCAGGCTGGGTGATTACAAATCCTTCTTCCACCTTTTTCTTCTCCACCATCACTTTTACATCCTCCAGAAGCTTTTTAGCATCATAGACTATTCCATCCTTCACGGTGTACTTTACGCCACCTACTCGTATTGGTTTATTATTCTCATCTATTCTGATGGCTCCTGTGCCGTACAGGACTTTTAGGTTTTGCAGTGGATTCTCTTCAAGAATGACAAAGTCTGCCAATTTCCCAACTTCTACAGAGCCGATCTCCTTTTCCATTCCCAGCAACTCCGCTCCATAAAGTGTAGCCGAACGGAGCACTTCCAAAGGATGAAAGCCAGCCTCTCTGAGCAATTCCAGTTCACGGATATAAGCAAAACCATAGAGTTGATAGATAAAGCCAGAATCAGATCCTGCAGTCACTCGTCCTCCCTTGTTTTTGTACTCATTGACGAAAGTCATCCATAGCTTATAATTCTCCTTCCACTGCACTTCTTCTTCGGTAGTCCAGTCAAACCAATACGAACCGTGAGACTGCCGACTAGGGGCGTAGAATCTCCAGAGTGAAGGGAGTGTATACACCTCATGCCACTCAGCCGTACGGGCTCGCATCATGTCGCGATTAGCTTCATAGATATTAAAAGTTGGATCAAGGGTGAAATCCAATGCTAGCAATTCATTCATCACAGCATTCCAATGCTCAGAACCTGGCTGTGCAGCTTGCTTCCACAGCTTACCTGCTTCACCAAAACGATGCTGCTCATTCTGATAATTGTAATCCAATCTAAAATCCTGAATGGTGCGATCTTCGAAAAGTGCTTCAGGCAATCCGTACCAATGTTCCATGGAAGTCAATCCTGCTCTGGCAGAATTCATCACATTCCATCTAGCCACATCCAACTGCTGATGGTGCATGGCAGAGCGAAGTCCAATTCTTTTGTTTTCGGATATCGCAGCTTCCATCACATCTGGATTAGCTCCAAAAAACTTAATCCCATCTGCACCTCTATTAGCGTTCTCATTTACCCAAGCTTTTGCTTGCTCAGCATTGGTAATTGGGGCTTTTGCTCCTTGTCCAAAACTGGTGTAAGCCAAAATCCTAGGCGCAGTAATTTCATTTGCAGCGGATCTTTTCTTTTGATCCAGCACCCAATCCAGACCATTGCCCGCGGAAGGGTCACGAATCGTCGTGATTCCATGTGCCATCCAAAGCTTATATACATATTCAGCAGGAGTTCCTTGTCCACGACCACCGATGTGCCCATGAGAATCCACAAATCCAGGAAGTAAATAGTGACCTTCCAATTCATAGACCTTATCATCTGGACCAGCTTTTGGTCTGCGATTTTCATTAATCGGCATCCCTGGATAGCCTACCACCTGAATTTGGGCAATTCTATTATTCTCCACTACTATATCCACTGGACCTACGGGAGGCGCGCCAGTACCATCTATCAGAATCACTCCTCTCAATATTAGCCGTCCATATTGCCCGTCTCCTTCATCTCGGTCTGGAGCAGATTCTATTTGGGAAAAAGAAGAAAAGGAAAGGAAAAAGCCAAAAATGGCAAGGAGTAAAAGTCTTTTTTTCATACAGTGGGGTCTTTTTTCAGTCCAATAAGTTAAGCCAAAAAGTCACAACAAAAAACCGAAACAGGATGAATAGTAGACACAAAAAAGCCCTAAGGGATTTCCAAAGGGCATTTTCAAGGATTGTTGGTGGTTATTACAAATCTTTAAACTTCTCCATGATCTCTTCAGAGACCCCTGTAAAGGAATATCCTCCATCATGAAAGAGGTTTTGCATAGTTACTAATCTAGTGTAGTCGGAAAACATCGTGACGATATATTCTGCACAAGCCTCTGCTGATGCGTTACCCAAAGGAGAAAGCGCGTCTGCAAAGTTGTAAAAGGAATCAAATCCGCCAATTCCTGTACCTGCCGTAGTTTTGGTAGGAGACTGAGAAATTGTGTTTACCCTTACTTTTTTCAGTTTTCCAAATCTATAACCATATCCACGAGCAATGCTTTCAAGCAAAGCTTTTGCATCGGCCATGTCTGTGTAAAAAGGAAAAACTTGCTGTGCAGCGATATAAGAAAGGCCTACGATAGATCCCCACTCGTTCATCACATCTTTCTGCTCAGCTACCTGCATCATCTTATGAAAAGACACAGCAGATACATCATATGATTTCATTGCCCAATCATAATTCAGATCACCATACGATCTTCCTTTCCTGATATTTGGCGACATCCCTATGGAATGCAAAATAAAGTCAAAATTTCCTCCAAGATACTCTTTGGCTTCTGCATAGAGTTTCTCGATATCTTCGGTGCTGGTAGCATCTGCAGGGATTACAATGGTATCACATTCCTTTGCAAGGTCATTGATAGCGCCCATACGCATGGCGATAGGAGCATTGGTCAATACAAATCTTGCTCCTTGCTCTTTAGCTTTAAGCGCTGTTTTCCACGCAATTGAGTTCTCGTCAAGAGCACCGGTAATGATTCCCAGTTTTCCTTTTAGCAAATTATCTGGCATATAGCTCGGGGGTTATTTTCAAAAATATTGCCCAAAAATAGGAAAAAATAATCATTCAAGCCCCTAAATTGATGTAATGCACGAATTACCGACGTAGCAACTCTTTTGCACTTTCTATCGCAGATGCAGATGGTGAGGCCCCGGAGATCATTTTTGCCAACTCCAACACCCGTTCTTCTTCATCCAGCAGCTTGATTTTACTGACTGTCTTCGCCAAAGAATTATCCTTGTAAACATAATAATGTAGATCTCCCTGCCCTGCAACCTGCGGCAAATGTGTGATGCAGATCACCTGATGTTTTTTCGAAATATCCTGCATCATCCCTACCATCTTCAAGGCAACTTCTCCAGAGATCCCTGTATCAATCTCATCAAAAATCAACGTAGGCATAGCCATTTTATCTGCCATTAGGTATTTGATGGCAAAAAGCAACCTAGAAAATTCGCCTCCAGAGGCTACTTTTTTCAAGGGTTGAGGCGCCGAGCCTTTGTTTGCAGAAAAAAGCAATTCGATTTCGTCCATGCCATTAGCAGCTGGTTCAATAGCTTTGTGCTCCATCACTACCTTGGAATTCTCCATGCCTAATCCAGCAAGCAATTTTTCTAAAGAACTCTGGAAATCTTTGAAGCTTCCTTGTCTTTTCTTGCGTAGCAGCTTGCCTGAATCGGTCACTTTTGTCCTACTTTCATCAAGCTCTTGTTTCGCTTTGGAAAGCGTTTCATCCAGATTCTGAACTTGGAAAACTTTATCCGCCAAGTCCTTTTCCAAGTCCATCAGCTCTTCCACAGAAGCCAGCCCATGCTTTTTCTGAAGTTGATAGATTTTACTAAGTCGATCTCTGATTTCATCCAATCGCTCAAAGTCAACTTCCACCCTACTTCCTTCATCTGCCAGACTTTCCTCTATATCTTTCAACTCAATATTCACTGCCTGAAAACGCTCCTTCAAGGCAGCAAACACATGTGCCAAGCGCTCCAAAGATTGCATACCATGCTGAATTTGTGCCATACCATGACTGATCCCAAATTGCTCATCTTGGAAAAGATTAAGCATTTCATTGATCTTCAAATTGATTTCTTCAGCATTCTCAAGAATCTCCTGTGTGGATTCCAGCTCCTCTTGTTCGTTTGCCTTCAAGCCCAAAACACTCAGCTCCTCTAATTGAAATTGATTAAAATCAGCTTCTTTTTGTAATTCTACTGCTCTTTTACTGAGCTCATCAAAAGTCTTTTGTGTCTGTCGAAAAGTTTTGAAATCTGCTTTATAATTTTTGATTTCCTGCTGTGTCTGCGCAAATGCATCTATCAAGCGAAGTTGATAGCTTCCTTCTCCCAACTGAAGCGTGTCATGCTGCGAATGAACATCCATCAAAAATCCTCCCAATGTCTTCAAAGCGTCTAAAAGCACAGGGGTATCATTCACAAAGGAACGGGATTTTCCGGCTGGGCTAATCTCTCTTCGTATGATGCAAGTAGCTTCGTAATCTAACTCAGCCTGGTCAAAGAACTCTTTTAAACCATAATTAGCCACATCAAAAACGCCTTCGATGACGCACTTTCTATCTTCATGCAGCAAAGCCTTGGTATCCGATCTATTGCCCAAAAGCAAGCCGACAGCACCAAGCATAATGGATTTCCCCGCGCCAGTTTCGCCGGTAATCATACTGAGTCCTGAACTAGGCTGCATATGCAGTTGGTCGATCAGAGCATAATTAGAAATGCTAAGGGATTTGAGCATGGGTAAAGATTTCGTTTGGGCAAAACTAAAAAATCGAGCTTAGCTTTTCAGTAGCTCATTGTACTTTCTCGCATTATTCGGATCAACTTCCAGTAATAATTCGACAGCTTCTGTCCGGATCTCCAAAGAAGCATTTTTCAAAACTGCGGCAAGCTCATCACTTTTGGCGTCCATAAATGAAATAGTGAATATCCCATTTGGCTGAGTTTTATTTGCTTCTGCCAAAATCTTCAGTGCTTCGAGAATATTACCATATGCTTCTTCTGGACGAATCAAAAGAATATCCATTCCCTGACGATGATACAAATAATAGGCATCACGAATGACAGAGAATACCGAAGAAATATAAATGTCATTATTTAAGGCATATCGATTTCGGCGATCTGAGGTGCTCTGCGCCCATCCAGGACGTCCAGATTGCTGCGCATTGTTGACGATATCATTGGCTGCAGCAAAGAAATCAGAGCCTCCACGACTTTCGTAGGAATCGTAATCCAAACCCAATGCGATCTGCGCATAAAATGCCAGCAAGGAACTTATGTTATTCAAATATGTAAACCTGTTGAATTCCAAAGGCTGAGATTCTATATAGTTAAAACTCCAGTTCCTATCGGCAAAATTGAAGAGTAAGCTTTCATAATTTGTACCATAAACAGGTCTCACAGTCTGGATCTGCACAGTTGCATTATAAGTCCCAACCTGTGGCACATCATTGATCGTAATTAGCAAATTCCCCTTGATTCTTTCTTCAGGACGAAATTCATCGGTAGTCCAGGATCTACCATTGAGAAATTGCTCAAAACTGGTCTTCATTTGACTAAATATATCAGTATTCTGAATTCGTGCTCGCTCGCTATTGATGGTCACCGTAAAGTTCAGCTCTTGCGAGAAGCTCAGAAAGGAATAGCACAGGAAGAATAATAAGAAAAGTGCCTTTTTCATGTGCCTGAATCTACCATGCAATGGGCCCATAGCCTTTCGCTCCCATACAGCTATCGGGATTAAGTCGGGAGAATCTCGCAAACGACTATTCATCTCTCCACCTGTTGCTTTGGACTTGCTCAATTTCATAGACTTAAAAATAATGAAATATCTAGGTTCAAACCCAAACTGGAAGATTTTTGATTTGATCCAGGATCAGTTCAGCTATTTGATTTTTTGGAGCAAGCTCAGATTGCACCGATAATCCAGCGGCATCAAAAATGTGCACTTTATTGGTATCCAACTGAAATCCAGCTCCAGATTCCTTCATTGAATTGAGTACAATTATGTCGAAGTTCTTCTTTGAAAGCTTCTTTTGCGCATTTTCCGCTTCATTCTCAGTTTCCAGAGCAAAGCCAACATGTACTTGGTTTGGCTTTTTCTTAGCTCCTAAACTTGCGGCAATATCCACGTTCTTTACCAATGAAAGAGATAGTGTGGCATCACTTTTTTTGATTTTCTCTGGAGAAACATCCGCTGGAGCGTAGTCTGACACAGCTGCTGCAAAAACACAAATATCCATTTGAGCATGAATTCTGGAAGCAGCCTCATACATTTCCTTTGCTGATTTGACATCTACCCAATGGAAATCATCCTTGTTCACTTTCAATGATATCGGACCCGCAACTATATAAACCTCCGCTCCTCTTGAAAGAAATGTATTTGCCAATGCAAGACCCATTTTACCACTAGAGTGATTGCTGATGTACCTCACAGGATCTAGCGCCTCTTGCGTTGGGCCCATGGTAATCAAGACTTTTTTACCAGAAAAATCTGTCTTGGCAGTGAAAAACTCCTCAAGCTTGGAGAGGATATGTTCAGGCTCCATCATCCGGCCTTGACCAGATAGGCCACTCGCCAATTCTCCTGATTCGGCGTCAAGAATTACATTACCGAAGGAGGCTAACTTTTGAATATTTGATACAACAGATGGATGCTTATACATGTCTAGGTCCATCGCTGGAGCCAGCATCACTGGACATCTGGCAGACAGATAGACAGCAGAAAGTAGATTGTCGCAGATCCCATTCGCAAATTTAGCTAGGCTATTTGCAGAGATAGGTGCTATCAAAAGTAGATCCGCCCAAAGCCCCAGCTCCACATGATTATTCCAAGCCCCAGTTTCATCCTTTTGGAACTGGCTTAAAACAGGTCTTTTGGAAAGAGTGGCTAAGGTGAGCGGGGTAATAAAATCAAAAGCAGAAGCGCTCATAATGATTTGCACTTCTGCTCCTGATTTAACTAATAAACGAGTAAGAAAGGCGGACTTATAAGCAGCAATGCTACCTGTCACCCCTAATATGATTTTCTTACCCTTGAGGCTCATAGATTATTCGCCCGCTGGTTCTTCTGGAAGTCTGTGATATACTTTGCCTTCCATGAATTCTTCCATCGCAAGCGTGCTTGGCTTTGGCATTCTTTCGTAAAACTTAGAGATCTCGATCTGCTCTTTGTTTTCAAATACCTCTTCCAAATTATCAACCGTAGAAGCAAATTCGGAAAGCTTAATATTCAACTCCTCTTTCAAGGTATTGGAGATTTGCTTTGCTCTCTGCCCTACTACATGAAGAGACTCATAGATATTACCGGTTTTATCGGCGATTTTATCAAGGTCTCTTGTAATGATGGATGGATTAACTGCCATATTCTTATTTGATTATGTTTCTAATTATTTTCTATTTTTTCTAAAGGCTTATTCTCTAAAGCTCTTGCTTTCTGCTCTTCTACTCGAGCAGCATATTCTTTTTGAAGGTCAGTATGCGCCTCTAACTCTTCAGTAGCTTTCTGTTCAATCTCTTTAACCTTTCCTGTGTAAGCACTATCTGGGTACCTTCGGTAAAAGGAAGTAGCATAGCCAAGCGCATCCTTTAATCGTTCTTCCTTTTTAGCGTATGCACTATTCTCTGCATATCCCGTACTCACCTCTACTAACTTGTATGCAAGTTCTTCATTATGCTCACTCTCAGGATAGTCCTTGGCAAAATTCTGAAAGTTTATAATGCAAGCACGATAGTAATCTCCAGGATACAAGCCATCTTTCAATCTATAGTACATGGATGATTCCATGTAGGCTTTCAGCTCAAATCTTTCCTGTAGATCGACTAACATATCCATCGCCCGCTCATAGCTAGCTGAAGCTGGAAATTTGGTCACAAATTGCTGAATAGCAGCTACTGCTTCCTGCGAACTTTGCTGATCAAGATTAGCATCTGGAGCATCCAAGTAAAGTGCATAGGCATTCATAAATAATGCTTCTTCTGCTAATGGACTCCTATTATATGTTCTATAGAACGTGCTGAAATATCCAGCTGCTTCGATATATCTTTTTGTCTTGAAATGGCAATTGGCATAATTATAATCGGCCAATTCTGCCTTCTCAGATCCTCTTATTACCGGTAAAACCTTATCGTAAAGGATAATAGCTTTATTATATTCCCCTTCCTGATAATATTTGTTTGCACCAGCATACAACTCCTCCCAGTTCGTGCTCTTCTCAAGCTTATTGAATGGGCCACAGGAACTTGCAGCAAGTATAATAATCAGTAACAGAATGGATTGTACGCGCATTTTCATTTTCAAGACCGCAAATATACGGGATAATTATTCGGATTCAAATGGATGATGGGTGGATAGTCAAGTCTTACTTCTTGACAACGAGCTTCTTGGTCACTATATTCTTATTATCTAAGAAAAGAGTGTAGAAATATATCCCAGGATTGAAATCAGACACATTAATTGGTAATGTGTTTCTTTCTGGATCAAGTTCAAAATCAGCTATGGGATTACCAATGAAGCTATTTATTGCAATTCTAGCTTTAACAGCCTGATTTTTGATATTATAATCAAATTGTGCGATTCTCACACTAGGGTTTGGATACACATCGCTTAAAACGATATCCTTGTAATCAAACTCATCCACCTTGATAGCTGGATCATTGACTTCGTATCTAGCTTCAACGACAAACAGGTCTCTCAAATTGCTCTCATTTACAAATGATAAGTCAAAAGAGCCTCGGGTCTCAGCTATACCCATTTCAAAATCCAGATACAAATCTGTCAATATTTCACCTGGCTCTAATGTCAATTTGATTTTTGCGATTTCTTTTTTGGGATCGTAACAATCCTCTCCAATACAAATTCTTACTTTTTGGGAAGAACCAATATTACCTCGAAGGCTTTTGAGAATGTAAGTTTTGACTTGGTCTGTCTCGTTCTGAAGGATTACTGTCTTGCGTTTGGTAGCACCTAAATCTCCTCTGAATTCTAAGCCCTCACTCAACACACGCACCTGTTGCGCGTCCGTCAATACCGGAACCGACAGCCAAAGCCATGTAAAAAGTATGAGTAATCGTTTCATGTAGAGTTTTAATCGATACGCCTTCAGTTGTTGTAACTGTATTCAATATACGGACAAAATTAAGCCAATGGCTATCTAATCGAAGAAAAATGCGGTTAAAATCTGTTAACCTCTATAAAATTTTTTCACAGTCAGCACGTTACCTGTTTTCCTCAGGCTCTAAAAATGGCAATAAATCGTTTTTTTTTGGCTTCCAACCGCGTTTTTCTAGTGATTTTAGGATTTCTTCATCAGTAGGCAAAACCAATTTCACATCAGGATCATTAAATAAATTATCTGCATCAAGATCAATTTCTTCTGGTTTTCTCCAAGCAATTATATCATCCATAGTCGGCCGTTCCTCATACCTCCAAATAAACCCTTCAAGCCTAGAATTCTCCTCGTTGATCAGTTGAAAAGGCGTGAATTTCCCATCTGGTTTTATCCCGTAGGTAACACGCTGAATAGCACCATCTTTAAACCTGAGTTTGATATTAGCACTCAGCGTTTTATTGATTCCTTGGGAAAGCGTATCAGCTTGGACAGCAAAGTATAATGACTCTCCATTGCCATCGATGTCGATCTTATCCATTTGCCCAGCTACAAAATAACCGATCATGGTTCGGCCTTTCATTTGATTGAAATTTTTCAAGGTATCCTGGGTGATCACAAACACCTTATCCTTCATAAACACTCGGTCAAGTTCCTCATTGGCCAAGTAAAAAACCATGCTATCTGCAGTGATCTGACTTTTTTGGTTCCACATCACGGGATCTTTGAAAAGCTGTATGGAAGAATCAGGGTAATTGTAAACTAATGAATCCGCCACCCCAGCCAAGTCAGACTTTACCAATTTAATAGAACGAAAGGCTAGCAGATATTTCATGGAATCTGCTTCACCATCTTGAGAGATCAAGGTATCTGCAGCCATAAATAAGGTATCTGTTTCAAAGTATTTTCTAACCAAGGCATTTCCATGAACCAAACTATACTTGCGCTCGTCCCAATACTCCCCTACATCACCAAAAATCTCAACCTCCCTTTCCTTGTTCAACACACTTACATCTTCCTTCCCCTCATAATAAGCCTCTAACTCAGAGTAGTATAATTCTTTTGCTTTTATTCTACTCGTTTCTGTTTCTACCACCCCTTCATAAAACCTAAACTTTTTAGCTTGGGTATCATAAAAACTACCCTCCTGGGCATCTAAGGTATTTCCTTCTTTGGAAATTAGATTGGTCAATCCTATGGTTTCTGCCGTCTTGGGAATCGTCATATAAACCAAGTCATTGGTCTTCATGGTGTAATCCGGATTCACAAGCACCACATCTTTTTTGAATGTAATCTTCTCGATATTCACTTCATAAGTGCCGCGCTCGCTGGTGAGAACATTGACGGAATCAACAACCTTCCCATCGTTATAGTAATAGGCTATATTTCCCAAACGGTCATAATCCAAGTATTCAGTGGTAAGGGTAGTTTCTTTATTAGTGAAAACAACATGATTTCTAAGCTTTGCAAGCTGGGTATTCCCATCGTACTCGGCATAGGCACTGGTGGTCTGTACAGGATCATTCACATCCACTATCCGCACGTTCCCAAATAGTCGTGCTTTATTATCTGCCCTAAAAAAATGTGCCGAATCACAATAAATCAAGGTATTCTGATGCTTCATTTCTACATCACCCAGCAAGCGCTCAAAACCATCAGAACCAATCAAATCATCAGCCATATTAATCTCTAACACAGATTTATCCTGTGAGAAAGCAGGCGTCGCAATTCCCAAAAAGCCCAGAAGAAGAATAAAACTTGTAAGTACTGTAAATCTCATATTGGATCGAATGTGGGCAAAATTAGCAGAAAATGATATTTTTGATCAATGGTTGAAGCTTTTATCCGGCATATCCGGAACAAAACAATTTTAGATCCCTCCAAAACCTACCTATTGGCAAGCAGTGGCGGAATGGATAGCATGTGCTTAGGCAATCTTCTTATCCAAGCAGAAATCCCTTTTGAAATAGCTCATGTCAATTTCCGCTTGCGAGCAAAGGAAAGTGATGAAGATGAAGATTTTCTTGGGATATGGGCGAAAACTAATGGTAAAACATTCCATGTTCATCATGCAGATACTTACGCATTCGCATCAGAACGAAATATCTCTACGCAAATGGCAGCTCGAGAGATTCGCTATGATTGGTTTGAGAGGTTAAGAGCCGAGCGAAAATTAGATGGAATCATCCTGGCACATCATGAAGATGATCAGATTGAGACTATTTTTCTGAATCTGCTTCGAGGTACCGGCATCGAAGGGATATATGGCATGGCCGAGCGAAGAGGCTGGTTGATTCGTCCCCTACTACCCTTTGGGCGACAAGAAATTCAAGACTTTGTTCTGGCAAATCAAATCGAATGGCGAGAAGATTCTACCAATGAAAAAACTGATTACAAGCGAAACAAGCTTCGGCATATCTCTCTACCCGCACTTTACTCCAGCGCTGAGGACGCTAAGTCAAATTTGCTAAACAGTTTTGCGAGATTAAAAGATACAGGGAAGGCTTTTACCGCGCTTTTTGAAAGTTGGAAAAAGGATAAGGTCAAAGAAACTGACGGACTTCAGATTCTCTCCCTAAAAGATATTTTGAGAATAACAGGAGCTGCCTCCTTACTTTATTTTTGGCTTCGTCCCTACGGCTTCAATTCCGATCAGTCACAGGATATTTTAGAATGCTGCCAATCCGGTGACTCGGGCAAATTATTTGAAAGCCCTAGTCATCTACTCAATCTGGATAGGAATCAGCTTATTTTGGCTCCAATTCCGCAGGATTTTGATTCCATATCCATTTCTAAAAACGACATTGACTTTATCTTGCCAGAGGGGAAATACGAAATTCTGAAACTGGAAGGAAAGGAAGATCTGGACAAGACTAGGCAAAACGCAATGCTTGATCTGGAGCGACTAACTTTCCCTTTAGAAATTCGAACTTGGCAAGAAGGTGATCGATTTATACCTCTTGGCATGAAGAATGCAAAGAAAATCTCTGACTTTTTGATAGATTTGAAGGTGCCTGTGGTAAAAAAACACGCGGTAAAAGTATTACTTTCGGAAGGGCAAATTGCCTGGGTTATAGGTTTTAGAATCGCTGATTGGGCAAAATCAACAGCTGCCACCCGAAAATTACTTTATCTAAAAAAACGATAAGAAATGCGCAATCCATTTTCTAAAACATACACTGAGTCAGAAGAACAAATGTTCAGCTTTCTGGGACAGATCAAATTCTTTGAGCGCTTGAAAAACAAGGAAATGTCACGATTCATTCCCGCCATGCATCATCGGAAATATGTGAAGGATGAGGTAGTTTTCTTCAGCAAAGACCCGAGTCAGGCGCTCTATTTAGTCAAAAGCGGAGACATTTGCCTCACCATAGATATCAAGGACAGTTTCGAAACAATCCTCGAAGTGAAGAGAGGTGAAGCATTTGGAGAAAACTCTTTGCTCGAAAATGCTAAAAGGACATACACGGCACTTATTGTATCTGATGAAGCAGAATTATTAGTGATTCCTCATTTTGCGATGCATGAGATTTTTGACAGCAACCCAAAGATCAAAGCAAAGATGATGACATCCCTCACAGAATACTATAATCAGAACAATCAGCGCCTTTTCCGTTCTTACCGAGAATCCTTTGGCTTCTTCTCTCTCCGCCAAATGTTTGAATAGCATCATTTAAACACCTTATTTCGCATTTGTCAAAAAACCTTAATTACTTCCAAAGTATTCGGAGCTCTGTTTCGAATCCTAGGCATTGTTTAATAACTTAGCGCCGCTTTTTAACGCAAAATATTCATATTAAAATCTATAAATCTAATGAGCAAAGTAACCGTAGTAGGAGCTGGCAATGTAGGCGCAACATGTGCTGACGTATTAGCTTATCGCGAAATCGCTGAGGAAATTGTACTAATTGACATCAAAGAAGGTGTAGCTGAAGGTAAAGCACTTGATATTTTCCAAAAGGCGCCTATCAACCAATACGATAGCCGTACCACTGGAAGCACTAATGATTATAGCAAAACTGCAAATTCAGATGTAGTGGTAATCACTTCTGGTCTTCCTCGTAAGCCAGGCATGACTCGTGACGATTTGATCGAAACCAATGCTGGTATCGTGAAGTCTGTGACTGAAAATGTAATCAAGCATTCTCCAAACGCGATCATTATTGTGGTTTCCAACCCACTTGACGTAATGACTTACCAAGCGCATATTACTGCTGGTACTTCTAGAAACAAGGTGATCGGTATGGCTGGTATCTTGGATACAGCGCGCTACAGAGCTTTCCTTGCTGAGGAGTTGAACGTATCTCCAAAAGAAATCCAGGCTATCCTTATGGGCGGTCATGGTGACACCATGGTTCCTCTTCCTCGCTATACTACAGTAGCTGGTATTCCGGTGACTGAGTTGGTAGCTAAAGATAAGCTTGACGCGATCATCGAAAGAACTAAATTCGGTGGTGGTGAGCTAGTGAAGCTTATGGGTACTTCTGCTTGGTATGCTCCAGGAGCTGCAGCTGCGCAAATGGTAGAAGCTATCTTGAAAAATCAAAGAAGAGTATTCCCAGTTTGTATCAAATTAGAATGTGAATATGGAATCGACGATTGCTACCTAGGTGTACCAGTTATTCTTGGCAAAAACGGTGTTGAGAAAGTATTGGAACTAGACCTAAATGCTGAAGAAAAAGCACTTCTTGAGACTTCTAGAGGTCATGTGAAAGAAGTAATGGAAGTTTTGAACAAGCTAGGTAAGTAATTCTAGCAATTTTATACAACAGACCTTAGATTCTCTTGCTTTAGTAAGGGTTTCTTAGGTCTGTTTTTCGTAATATGCCGTCTGAATCATCCTTGAGCCTGTGAAGATCTGGAAAAGCCTACTTATACTTTTTATTACCATTCTCCTAGCTGGAGGTGGATTTTGGATCTACAAATCATACTTTTCTTCCCGTCAAGTCAATAGCTTGGAGGTTATTAGCCAAAATGCAGTTTTCGTCTTCGAAACTTATGAAGGTGCTGCACAATGGAATACCCTAGTCAATGATCCCGTATGGGAAATCTTAAAAGCATTCCCAGCTTTTCAACGATTATCTGATCAACTAATCACCTTGGACAGTCTGAATGGTGGATCGGGGGAAATCGCCAAAACTATAAATGGCCAACAAGCCACGATCAGTCTTCACTCTACTGGTATTGAGACTTTCGAATTGCTATTTACAGTAAATCTCAAGCCATCGACTGCTACAGATTTCATAGACGAAATCAAATCCCGCATCCCCTCGGGCTCCCGGTTTCAAACAAGAAAATACACTGAGCAGGATGTGTTGGAATATTACGATTCTGAGAACAATCGACTTTGGAGCATTGCTTTACTTGGCGATCTAGCCGTAATTTCACCCTCCTCTTTTTTGGTGGAAGAAGCCATCCGCTTTTATGTCAATGAAGATCAACAAAGTCTATTCACTTTGGTAAAATCCATTCCTTATAACACAGAAGCACAAGGAAGACTATTGCTAGAAGGCAAAGGATTGGCTAGCCTCCTCAAAGGAATCGGAGGACAACGAGAGAGCGCTGCTATAGCAGGCTTGGAAATAATGCCAGGGGTGGTTGCCATGGATTTAATGCTATTGGAAAATCAGATGGTTTTCAAAGGACCGGTGGTTTATGACGAGGAAGTGAACTTCACTCCTTCTATTCAAGCTAACCTTGCTGCTTTCGAAGAAGTCATCTCTAATCGTACACTCGCACTCACGCAAATCAATGTGGGTAGCATTTACGAGACACAAAAAATCACCAATCGTGCGTTTACAGCACGGGCAACTTTTAGCGGAGACATTCAGCGAAAACTTCTAGACAAGGGATTTCTAGATAGTTTCACTGGAGAATTATACCTACTCGATCTAGAAAATGCTGGTGGAGTTGACCAGAATCTTGCG
This sequence comes from Algoriphagus chordae, assembly GCF_003254055.1. Classification (GTDB taxonomy): domain Bacteria; phylum Bacteroidota; class Bacteroidia; order Cytophagales; family Cyclobacteriaceae; genus Algoriphagus; species Algoriphagus chordae. The sequence goes on along the minus strand of NZ_QKZT01000016.1, from coordinate 99,719 downwards.
CTTCTCGCCAGAACTAGAGATGCCCAACTTGCCATCCAGCAACTCAAAGAGTTTCAAGAAAGCGAAAGTGATGAGGGTTCCGATTTCTACTCAGGACATGAGATACTGTACTTTTCTGAGGAGGATTTTCCTGCGCATTTATTTGAGGGGAAATTCCCAGGATTTGGACAAACCTTCATTACCTCAGAAAATGAGGTACTGATTTTCACTAATTCCCAGCAAGCCATGAAGCTAGTGCTGGATGATATAAATGCTGGAAACACCTGGGGAAAATCCTCCAGAGCTCCAGCTGCTAAAAAGGACTTGAGTCCAACCTCAGGCTACAGCAGAATGTATTTCACTAATCAGATTTGGGACTCCTGGATTAAAAAAGCAAATCCTTCATGGAGTTCTTTCCTACAGAAGTACGCCGAAGCTTTCCAATCTTTCCCATGGGTATCTTTCAAAATCAACCAACTCCAAGACAGAACTGAGGCGACCTTAAGCTTTCCCTATGATGGAGAAGCCAAACCTAACATTGAGACTACAGATGCGATCTCCTTACAGCCAAGCAATCGAATCTCCTTTGATCAGCGCTTAATCTATGGACCAAAGTCCATCATTAATTATCAAGACAATACAGAAGATCTGCTAGTGCAAGATCAAAATAATGTCCTCCACTTGATCAATTCTGCTGGTCAGGAAGTTTACTCCGAGCAACTTACTGGCCCTATTGTATCAGAAGCATACCAAATAGATTACTACAAAAACGGCAAACTACAATTGCTAATTGCTACTGAACAAAAGATCTATGGTATTGACAGACTAGGCAATCCACTCTCTGGTTACCCATTCAGTGTTGATGGTGAAAAGATCAATCAGCTCAACCTGGTCGACTACAGCAATTCGAAAGACTATCGCTATTTCATTAGCACGGCAGAAGGCAATTTGTTTTTGACTGATAAGACAGGGCAAAAACTGGAAGGATGGGACCCAAATCGAATAGGAGCGCAGACTATCGGAGCTCCTGCGCATTACCGAGTTCCTGGCAAGGGAGATTATATGGTGGCTTTGACTGATAACGGCAAACTCCAAATTTTCAATAGAAGAGGTGAAAGTCAATCAGGCTCTTCCGTAAAACTGGGTGAATCCTTTAATTCTGGGTTAGTTTCTTGGAGAGATCCTAGATCCCGATCTACTCAACTCGTAGGAATCACCAAAAATGGAGAGGTAATTCATGTGAATTTCAACGGAGAAATCGGGTATAGGAACCAGTTGATTAAAAATGATCGAGATAGTGAATTCCTACTTGTCCCAGATCAAAAGCAAAATGATTTTGTATATATCTCTCGTCAATTCAACGAGGTAAGTGTATTGGACCGAGAGGAAAAACCGCTGTTCAGCACACGAGTTTCGGATGAGAATCTGATTTATCAATATTATGATTTCGGCTCTGAACGGCAATTATTCGCAATTACAGACCTCAATCAAGGATTTTGCTATCTCTATGATCTCAAAGGTAATCTACAGACCACGATGCCATTGGAAAGCACAGGCAAAATCCAAATCAGCTATCAGTCTTCACTGGGACAGTATCTCATCAGAACTGTAAGTGGATCTACCTTGACCGAATTCCAGTTGGCAGATTAGTCATATTCTTGATTCGCTTGGGCATGGTCTTACGAATGGCTAACTTGCGAAAAATCCCCACAACTTATGCTAAAAAAGTGCTTCCTGCTAGTAACCTTACTTATTTGGATTAGCAGCCATTCTTTTGCTCAGCTGATTTCAGACAATCAGGATAGGTATAAGCCGGGCAGTTCAGTCAACCTGAGTTCTCCTTATCATACTTCCCTTTCATTTTTCTATAATCTAGAGGAAGAACATTACCAGCCTGAAAACGCAGCCAAAACCCTCGACCTATCTGAAATCAGAGATCAAAATGGACAGCGTCTTGCAGTAAAACTTAAGCAGATTTTTGAGGGAAATGGAATTTTAATTCGGACAAACGAAATCCCAAACGAACAAAACTACGCTGATAGCACCTCGACTACAGAAGGGAATATCTATTATTTCGACAAACTCAAATTGCCTGGAATCCTTCTGCAAAAGACTGGAGATAATTGGAAATTTTCTGCATTCACAGTAAGTCGCATTGATGAACTTCATTCAGACACCTATCCTTATGGCACGGCAAAGCTGCTAAACATCTTACCGAAGATTGGCAATCAGGAGTATTTAGGACTTCATCTTTGGCAGTTGGTAGGTTTATTTATCCTGTTGTTGCTGGTATTCCTCTCACATTGGATCTTTACTTTATTGGTAGATAAATTCCTGCTGTACATATTCCAGAGGTATGGTTATGGAAAAGTAGGTGAAGATTACATCCTGCCTGTAGCACGTGTGGTCAGCATCTATTTGATCGTAGTGTTGCTTTCTCTTTTTATTCGGGTTCTGCAGCTGCCTATAGAAATTTGGTCTTGGATTTTGATCGTGCTTCGCACCTTAAAACCATTCTTGATCACCATCATTTTCTACAAGTTGGCTAATGTCGTCGCCGCTTACTTCACCAAGCTTGCGACTAAAACGGAATCTACACTCGATGACCAATTGGTGCCATTGATGCGAAAGACGCTCAAGGCTTTTGTGATTATCGTAGGAACCTTATTTATCCTCAGAGACGGCCTCAATCTAGATATTATTCCATTCCTGACAGGTCTTTCTATAGGTGGTGTTGCTATTGCTTTGGCGGCACAAGACACCATTAAGAATTTCTTTGGCTCGGTTATGATTTTTATCGATCGCCCTTTCCAGGTGGGTGATTGGATCACTTCCGGAGATATAGATGGAACAGTAGAGGAGGTAGGATTTCGATCCACGCGTATCCGGACTTTCAGGAATTCTCTGATGTATGTGCCAAATGGGAAAATAGCTGATTCTATTCTCGACAATCATGGTTTACGCCAGTACAGAAGGTTCTACACGACACTGACTATCACCTACGACACGCCTCCGGAATTGGTCGATGAGTTCGTGAAAGGATTGCGAGAAATCGTATTAGCCCACCCAGACACACGAAAAGACGGATTCCATGTCTATTTCAATAATCTATCATCCTTCAGCCAAGACGTTATGTTTTATATTTTCTTCGAAGTCTCTACCTGGGCCGAAGAATTGAGATGTAAACATGAGATTTTGATCCAGATCGTGAAGCTAGCTAACTCCATCGGGGTACGTTTTGCCTTCCCTACGCAGACCTTGCATATGGAATCTTTCCCTGAGAAAAAGACACTTGTGCCAGACTACGACGGTGGATATGAAGCGAAAGTAACAGACTTCGTCCAGCGAGAATTAAAACGTAAGGGCAAGTAAAAAGTAAGATTCTATTTCACCTCAAAGCTCCGTAAGTAAATCGATTCTCCTTGTGCTGAGATCGTTTTTACTTTTATCTGATATTTCCCTTTTAGATCGGGAACTACGATTTCAATAGCATTAGCTATTGAAGTTTCAGGAATTTTAGACCAATATAGGACTGTCCTCCAATCCATTATATTTTGGTCAGAATTAGGCGCGTTAAAGAGCGATTCAGTTGACACTACTTTGGGTTGAATCCCTTCGTAATCCAAATAGATCGCATTGGAAGGTATTGAAAACCCACCAAAATCGTTCTTATAAGAACTAAAACTCATGACTCCAGGGAATCGCTCCTCATTCAGGTAAAACTCCCTTGTCAGCACATCAAGTTTTTCGAAGCCTGCAGGGTTAAATGCGGCAAGTCTATCCGAATCGAAAATGGGTAATGCATCAACCAGCATCAATGGATTGGAATCAAAACTAGCATTTAAGACATCGTCTAATGCTCGAAATTCTTTCTTCTTTTTGATAGTTTTCACCGATATCTCCTGAATATATTCTTTGATCACCGTCTCTACTGTCTCGAATCTGGTGTAATCATCCAATAGGTAAGTGCGATCTTCCACAAAACCAGTGACAACAGGGGATAAACTTGAATCAAACTCATTAACAAAATAGCCTTCCACTTGCCCACCCTTCAGCAAGTCTTTCAGTAGATCCTGATCAGCAGGACTTATTTCAAGCTCAGGAAAAATAAAACTGCTTTTGAAATGAGTAATGGGAGCCGGTGATATTATTCCAAAATCTAATAAACTTCCATTTTGGTTAGCTTGAGCAACCAGATATTTCCAGTTTTTCATCCCTCCTGCATCAAAGAACATACTACCATCCGCATCAGGCCTGTCTGTGAAGAGTGCAGATTTTTCACCGTGAAGCGACAGGTAGTACAATTGTGTAGTGTCTACAGATGCGCCCTCCACTTGAGCTTCTATTACATGCCCAAATAGCTCAGGAACCAAGCTATGCTCATCTATAGACTCATAAGCCCTCGCTGAGGAAATCATACCTTGTTCACTCAAAAATGGGTTTTCTGCAGCTATACTGACCTCAGCTATCTCACCCTGTGGTAAATCTATTTTCAATAAAGCCCCTGGCTTAGCATCTTCTCGAGACAAATTTATTTGAGTGGACTCTTCGCTGGTAGGAACACTATTTCTCTCCGCAACTACCGTAGGTGGTATTGTTCTATTGAAAACGGTAATGAATTGCTGTACGAGTCCTTCTTCCAAATTTTGGTATGGGCTAACTCTGGTAAAAACACGCAGCAGGTAATTATCCGATGGTAAATTCGTTGGAAGCAGAAGAAAGTTGAAACTCCTTCCTTCTTCCAAAGGCATTTTAGCAATGGCAACAGATTCATTATATCGATTGACCAACTCTGCGTAGATGACCTTAGACTCCGCTGGAGAACTGTCCTTCAAGGCCTCAGCTGACAACCAAACCCGTTCGCCTCCAAAATAAATTGTCTTGGGAGTCGAAAAACTAATGCGCTCAGCATCTTGCCCCTGTGCAGATGATACCTGACAAAAGCTAAAAATGAGTAAGAAGGACCCGAAAATCTTATACGTTAAGCTCATATCAATCTTCCCAAAAGTCAGGTTTTATATTAGTTCCTCGCAAGGTACAGTCCGTACAGCGCCGCAATGCTCCTCGATAACCTATCGGATCATAGGCCCCCTCAAGTACAATAGAAACTACCGGCACAAAAGAACCTGTCCCAAATGCTTGGCGATACCTATCTATCAGAACAGTGTCTTGATCTATGAAGCAGTCAAAATAATCTGGCTCTTGCGCCCTCCATGGGATCACCTCTCTTACATCTATAAATAAACGCTTTTGTTTCACAGTCCCCAGGCTCACATGTCCTATGACCGGTTCACTCGAGTCCTGATCGCTTCTGATGTTCCCTCTGATATTGGATGGTAAGGGACTAAAAATCGAACCTAAGTCATTTGTGTTTTTACGAAGAATCTCCCAAAACTCTGAAGCTTCTTTGTCCAGCGCTTTCTGGGAAATCAAAATACTATAACGGACAGAAAGTCTCTCTTCATCCTGCAATATCTGGGTGATGGACTGTCTAAAAACATACTGATTTTCAAATCGCGAAGATGTTTCCAAAATCAAGTCAGGACTCACTCCTCCCCTATAGCACAAATTAGTTCGTTCATCTTCCTTCCTAATCACTACATCATCAAGCTCTTCATCATACCTATAGGATGATGATATTTTAGGGCGAAAAGCATAGGTCTCTTCATAGGTCCAAAGAAAATCATCAGCATTCTCATCTCCTTTAGTAGTCAAATATACCTCTGCTCCTAGTTCGTTTTTTTCAAAACCTACCTCAATAATATCAGGAGTGAGAATCGGCTTAATCAAATCAGAAGTGTAGCTTTTGCCTTCATTAGTTGAAATATAAAGCCTGTAGTTCTCATCTTCAGGGATATCATAAGCAAATTCAAAGATGCCTAATCCTTTATTAGTTAAAGGATATTCTGCTCCTGCTTCTGATCTGAGGTAAACATCCGCCTCTGGATAAGTAGGTGAAAAAGAATCGTCAGGCTGAATATTCCGAGTATAACTAAGCTTCAATTCACTTGGTATTCCTTGCGTATCCAGATACCCCTCCACTACCAACACAGATAGGTCTGTAGGATCAATGTCGGGATTGAATGGCTCTCTGCATCCGTTGAGGAGTATGACACAGAGCAATGAAATATAAACTAGTCTGTTCATTAGAAACGGAAGTTGTATGTAATAAATGGAATAGGCTGAGCGAAAATCGACAATTGATATCCTCTCAACTGACCTTCCACCGGAGTGTAATACACAGAATAAGGATTACTTCTACCCAGCAGGTTATAAACCCCAAGTGACCAAGAAGAATGAGCAAGCTTTTTAACCTTGTGACTCCCCTCAATATTAATTGACCAATCTATTCTGAAATAATCAGGAATTCTATAGGCATTTCGTTCTGAAAAATAAACACGTTCAGAGCCTGCATAATCGAATTTAGAAAGCGGCAAAGTGATCGGTCTCCCCGTACTGTAGTTTAGATTGAGAGAAGTATTTACACGTTTACTCAACTCATAATTGGCTGTAAGCACCAAGTGGTGAGGCTGATCAAAATTGCTGGAATAAAAATCTCCATTATTGATTTTCTCTACACTCGGCTCATCGGAAGTCTTCATCAGAGATCTAGAATAAGTATAGGCCAATGAACCTTTAAGTAAACCTGTACTTTTCTTCAGCAATATCTCTATCCCATACGCTTTACCATCCGAATTCAATACATCCTGTTCTATATTTTCGTTGAGGATAATATTCGCTCCAGAGCGATAATCCAGCAAATTGGCCATGTATCGATAATATACCTCGGTTGAAAACTCGAGCTTATTTTTGGCAAGACTACGGTAGTAACCTACGGAGGCCTGTCCTCCAGTTTGTGGTTTGAGGTAGGTATCACTCAGCTTCCAAGAATCAGTGGGAGCAATCGCAGCGGTGTTTGACAGCAAATGTATATTCTGTCTCATGGTATTAAAACCAGCTTTCACAGAAGACTTATTGTCTAAGGTATAGCGCGCCGAAAAACGAAATTCTGGCCCACTGTAAGTTTTGACGGTGCTGCCTTTATCGTAAGTTTCCTGACCTATCAAATTGCCTTCAGTAATTGGAGCATCTGGCACATATTGGTTTACTGTCATAGGGCCTACTAATTGGTATAGCATATACCTACCTCCATAACTCACCGATAATTCATCACTAATAGTAAATTCATCTCCGAAATAGATGGAAATTTCTCGAGCATTTTCTGGATCCAACACCTTCTCTATTACGATAGATTCAGACCCATAGGGTTTATTACTCCCCGGGTTCAAAGAATATTGAATCCCATGAACACCAAACGTCATAATATGCTTCTCGTTTTTTCGATATTCAAAATCCGCCTTTAAAAAAAGCTGATTGACATCAAATCCAAAATCGAAGGAATTTAAAGGATTATCCTGCCCTATTATCCCAAATTGATAGCTATCACTTCCTGCAGAAAATCTCCCTTCCAATTCATCATTGAAAAAGTGTTTCCAACTTAAAGCAAAATTTAGATTTTGATAGGAATAAGTAGTGTCTGGGTCAAAACGAAAATCATCTTGACTTAGATATGCTGTAAACTCTAATGAGTTTTTATCATTGAATCTATGCTCGATATTCGCATTGATATCATAAAAAGTTATTTTACTATCATTTAAATCTGCCTCATCTTCCAAAAGATTCAATGCCCAATCAGAGTAAGTTGTCCTTCCCCCTATCATAAAGTTTGTTTTGTCCCCAATAGGTCCATCTAAACTCAATCTGCTCGTTAAGATTCCTATGCCTCCAGAGCCTCCGATTTTCTCTGATCTTCCAAAATTTGGGTCCACCTGCAATACAGAAGAAAGTCTTCCTCCATAGTTCACCGGGATAGAACCCTTATATAGCTCTACACCATTGACGATATCAGCATTGAATGCGGAAAAGAAACCAAACGCATGTGTAGGATTAAAAATTGTGGAATTCCCCAACAAAATCAAATTCTGATCCGCTGCTCCCCCACGCACATTGAATCCAGAGGTAGCCTCACCTACAGTATTCACCCCAGGCATTGTCAAAACCCCCTTGAGTACATCCACCTCGCCCATCACTGCAGGAAGTCTCTTCACCTCTGCAATGGTGATGGACTGCACGCCCATGTCAAGTTTGTTGACATTGGACAAGGCTCCTGAACTCACCACAACTTCATCTAGTGAGAGTATGGTCTCCTCAATACTCATGTTCAAAACGCCGTCTCCTTTCAGATCTATTTGACGCTGCTCTTGAAAACCTCCAATATTTTGTACCCAAATAGTATGTCTCCCCTTGGCCAGTGTCAGCTGGTACTTCCCATTTTGGTCTGTTGATACTTGGTTGTAATCAACTTTTTCCAACACGATAGCGCCATTCATAGGCTTACCGGACTCTATGCTCGTCACCACACCACTCAATACCGCAGTTTTAGATTGAGGATTATCCGATGATTTCCCTATTACAAATCGCTTATTCTTGTCAAAAGCAGACAAGGAATCACCGGCATTTGCCTGCATATCCTGCCTCTCCTGCACCAGGAAATAATCGGATGGAAAGTCTATTTGAATTTTACGGGTTTTGCTGACCCAAATCCGATTAGATGAGTCGATAGAATAGGTCAAGTCTGTCTTAGCAAATACCTGAGAGAGTATCATCTTGATGTCAGAATCAGTCGCCTGGAGGTTGACTTGCAGATTTTCTACATCTTTCTCCTTGAAGTAAAATTTGAAATCCGTTTCAGATTCTACCCTTTCAGCAAATCTTTCAAAAGACATCCCCAGATACATCCCCGTTAGTTTGGGACTTTTTGTCTGAGCATTTACTTCAGCAAAAAAGCAAATAACGAATATCAATAGTAGGATTTTTTTCATTGGACAAAACCGTTAAAACTGTCAGCCTTGCTTTCCCTGATGGCAGCCAATGCTAAAATGAATTTTTCCTTGTCAGTTGAGAAATAGAGTGACTTTCCTTTTAGATATTTTTTCACCTCTTTATTACTTAATCCCAAACTTTTAATGGCTTGCTTTTTCTTTCTGATCAATACAAATTCATTTTCATACCAATAAAAATAATCCGTTTTCTCCTCAAAAAAATGGGTGTATTTGCCCACCTCTCTAGTTGGCTCTTTTGTTTTGTAGTATTTGACAAGAACTTTAATCTTCCCATCATTAATCTCTCGGTAAAATTTATTTTTATCGTGAGCATAGGAATCATTTCCTACGTATCTGCCAAACAAGCTTCCATCTTTAAGTTGAAAAGCTTCAATTTTTTCAGGCTTAATTAGGATTTTTTGACGGTGAATCGGATGAAATGTAATCACTAGGTCTGCATTTTCATCGTATAGTAGCGGGACCTCTGTGTATTTAATCTTATTAATAGACAAGCTTCCTTCACCAAAAACCTTATCAAAATAATATGGATTTCCCTCATAATTTAAAGGTGGCTCTTGATAACGTCCCCCAGTGATTATCTCCTGAAAATAGGGCAATTGCTCCTTGTATAAAGACAAATAAGTCTGTGACTGCCCAAACGAGTTGGCAGATATCAATAAAAACAGAAGAAAAGGTGTAAAAAAGTTTATTTTTAGCATATGTTCGGTACTATACTAGATCAGATTCATCTCTGTTTTATATGGAATAATTTGAACGGCAATAACGGTATTTGAATGGATCACAACTCCAAAGTTTGAATAAACCTAAACTATAGGCTCTGGATAAAAGAGTGTATCGCGCAACCATCACCACATAGGGGGATGATTATATCACAAAAGAGAATCCATAGGGCTCCTAAATAACAAATTATTAATTCATGAAAAGAAGAAATTTACTAAAATCTATTGCAGTAGGAGCAGCAGCTCTCCCTTTAGTTCCCGCATTTGCGTCAAGTACAGAGAAAATCAAGGAATCAACAATCAAGTTCTCCCTAAATACCAGCACCCTACGTGGTCAAAAAGTGGATTTACCTCAACTCATAGAAATCGCTGCTAAAGCAGGATACGATGGGATAGAACTTTGGATATCTGAGATGGAAACCTATCTCAAAACAGGCAAATCTCTGGCTTCCCTCAAGAAACATTTTTCTGATGTTGGAATAATTCCTGTCAATGCTATTGGGTTTGCTCCATGGATGGCTCAGGATGTCGCAAAAAGTAAGGCAGGATTTGAGCAGATGGAAAGGGAAATGAGAATGCTAGAAGAGATTGGATGTGCGAGAGTAGCAGCTCCAGCTATAGGAGCTACTGATCCTGTAGATCTCCTGGCCGCAGGTGAGCAATACGCTCAGCTAATCGCACTGGGAAGAAAAATGGGCGTAATGCCTCAGTTAGAATTTTGGGGATCTTTTGCACCTTTCCATCATCTAGGCCAGGCACTGGCTACTGCCGCAGCAGCAAATGATGCAGATGCTAGAATTCTTCCAGATATCTATCATTTATTCCGTGGTGGATCTGGGTTTGAGGGTTTGAAATTGCTTAACGGAAATGCCATCGAGGTTTTTCACATGAATGACTTCACTGCCGACAAACCAAGGCTAGAGCAAAAAGATAGTGATCGTGTTTATCCTGGTGATGGCATTGCTCCTTTGAAGGAAATCGCGGCCACCTTGAAAGCCATGGGCGGTACTAAATACATGTCACTGGAACTGTTCAATGAAGCGGTTTGGGCTCAGGATGCGCAGGAAGTTGCCAATACTGGTCTAAAGAAAATGCAGCAGTTTTTTTAAGTAAATCTGCAATTACTATCAAACCAAAAAGCAGGAAAGATATCCCTTTCCTGCTTTTTTCATTTTTTTAGACTTCTGATTTCAACCTTCAGATTTTTATACTTTCTCTATCCAATCCACTCCAGTATCCTTCCAGGCTCTTTCATTAGCTGAGTCAATCACAGCTTCGCAAACTTTCTGAGTCTCAAAAGCATCACGGAATGTAGGGTGACAAGCTTCTCCAGTCTCAAGGCTCTTGAAGAAATCAGCCACTTGATGCACAAATGAATGCTCATAACCAATGGAAGTACCAGGAATCCACCATCTATCCATGTAAGGGTGATCTCCGTCAGTCACGTGAATGGATCTCCAACCACGAACCTGACTTTCATCTGCATGATCGAAATACTCCAAACGAGTCAAATCATGTAGATCCCAACGAATGGAGGCATGCTCACCATTGATTTCAAATGTATAAAGAGCCTTATGACCTCTAGCGTATCGAGTGGCCTCAAATAAGCCCAAAGAACCATTATCAAAATGACAGTGGAATACGCAAGCATCATCGATAGTTACTTTTTTCTTCTCACCGGTGCCTTGATGAACTCTTTCCTTGATGAAGGTTTCGGTCATGGCAGAAACGTCCGTGATACCGCCATTCAGCCACATCGCAGTATCTATGCAATGTGCCAGCAAATCTCCAGTCACACCAGATCCTGCCGCATCAGCATCCAATCTCCATAGTGCATCTCCTCCTTGTGGCAAGTCTGGGCTGATAGTCCAATCCTGTAGGAAATTAGCTCGATAATGGAAAATCTTACCCAGTTTTCCCGAGGCTACAATCTGCTTAGCCAAAGTCACTGCCGGCACTCTTCGGTAGTTATACCAAACTGTGTTTTTCACCCCAGCTTTCTCGACTGCTTCCACCATTCCTTGGGCTTCTTTGATAGATCGCGCCAATGGCTTCTCACAAAGGATCATTTTACCGGCTGCTGCTGCAGCAATGGAAATCTCAGCATGTGTATCATTTGGAGTACAAATATCCACCGCGTCGATATCATCACGCTTCAGCAATTCTCTCCAATCGGTTTCTACAGATTTGTATCCCCACTGATCCGCGAAAGCCTGCGCCTTCTCCTCTCTCCTAGAGCAGCATGCCTGCAAAACAGGAACGTATTCGTGCTCTGGAAAAAAGTCTGGAACTCTCTTGTAACCGTTAGTATGTATGCGGCCCATCAGACCTGTTCCGATGAGTCCGATTCTTATATGTTTTTTTTCTTTCATTATCTAAGTTTTTGATTTCTATAATTCACTTCGGAGTTCAATATTCTACATTCTAAATTCATCATTAAATCATTTAAATCCCCTATATATTTAATTTCGAGTGATAAATGGTAAATGTTGAATAATGAAATTTTAAGACTTCCATCCATGAGCATTTCTCACTTTCACGAGGGCAGCAAGAATGTCATTCCAGGTTTGCTGATTGTTCATCACTTCATTTGGGAACATGCATCCATCCCAGCAGATATGCTTGAACGCTTTGGTCAACTCACCCTTTTCATCACGTAGCCAGTAGCCTGCATCATGCGCGATATCCAAAACACCGTTCGGATCGGTAGCTTGACAGTGTCTACCTGTCTTATCGTGAGAACCTTGACCGAATACTGATCCGTCATTTTGAGCGACGTGGAAATCGATGGTCCAAGGTCTAAGCGCGTCAGTTACTATTTTCAAAGCAGCTTTGACAGCTTCACGATCATTTAGATCTGCATCTTTTGGAAGGATTCTATGCTCGGGAGCATTGTATCCCATCGTGTAAAGGAAGGTATGGGACATATCAGCCTGGAAACCAATGTTTGGTCTATCTACCATTTCCAATAGCTCCACCATATATTTCCAGCTGTGCATCGCACCCCAGCATATCTCACCTTCTGTAGCTAGTTTTTCGCCGTAGCCAGCAGCCACGTCACAAGCTTCACGGAATGTCTCCGCAATAATCTTGGTGTTTCCAGCAGGATCTTTTGCCCAATCTTCTACTCCAGCAGCCGAATCGATCCTGATTACTCCATAAGGACGAACTCCTTGGTCTCTCAGCTTTTTACCGAATTCACATGCCTTGCGAACCATATCTACGAAAGTAGCACGCTGATCAGCAGTTCCCATCGCTGATCCTGCCCAGATTGGGGCGACTAGAGATCCAGCAACTAGGTTATTCTTTTGAAGTTTTTCTGCCAAGATTTTAGTCTCATCAGAATCATCCAATTTAAAGTGAGGCTCAAGTAGCCCTAAATCTAATCCATCAAATTTCACTCCGTCCACTTCAGCTGCAGCTGTCATCGCCAGAAGCGTATCGAAAGGAATTACAGGTTCAGAGTCTGCTCCTTTGCCCACGATTCCAGGCCAGGTAGCATTATGTAGTTTCGGAAAATTATTTTGACTCATTGTTATGTGGGTTATTGGTTATTAAAGTTAGAATACCGAAGACTGGAGACAGGAGACGGAAGTCCCCCCTCATTTTATCCACAGTTCACGATGTTCAATAGTTCTTTATTTTAATACAGAAATAGCTGTCTGCCTTTGTAAATATTGATTTCTAATTTGATGATCAACTCTGGTTTGATGTCGTAAATCAAAAATCGTAAATCCGAATTCATTCAACCACTTTCAAATCCGGATTATCAGGCCCAAAGTGTTTCAACATTACGATAGGATCAGTTTTGGAATGGTTGGTAATTTTCACACCAGCTTGAGCAGCTTTTTCAGAGACAAAATACTCATCATGTGTCAACTGGCCAAAGCGGATAAGCGCAGGAGTTTCTATGTCCCAATTATTCATTTTGCCATATCCCTGCATCATGATCATGCCATAGGCAGCGGCATCTGTGATCGTCACTGTTTGGCCAGGGAAAATAGTCAGTTCTTTTGCACTGTAGTCATGAGAACGGTAGCAAATCCACTTGTCATCATATCCCTTAGCATTCATCTCAGCTCTATCTTCTACTGGAATTGGCTCCATATAGTGATTATCCATGATGTTAGGATTCACATTCAATTCCCAATCAATCATTTCAACCAAAAGATCGAAGTCTCCTACTCTATCTTTTGGCGTAGCATTCCAAAGTAATTCATCTGGAATAATTGCTTCGTTCACCAAAGACTGGTACATCGCAAAAATATCCGATGCCTTTTGAGGCTCATAAGTACACAAGGAACCTGGAGCATGAAGCATTCCTGGAGGCACATTCCAACCTGTTCCTGGCTGAAGTCTGAAAGCCTGAGAATAGTTAGTGATTTTATTATCTCCTTTATTGAAATTCTTCAGACATTCCAAGATTGTCTCTTTGGAAGTTCCAGGAGCGATTCCAAAGAAAGTATAAGGGAAATCGCCACCATGATTATTGACTTGAGGAGGGAAATAGTAAGCCTCCGGCTTACCGTTTTGACCGGTTAATTTCCCGAATTCATCGCTTGGGTGAATGTGGTGCGGAAGTGGCCCCATGTTGTCAAAAAACTTAGAGTACATAGGCCAGGACTTATACTTGTCCCAAAGACGGCTACCGATGATTTCAGCACCCAATTCATCAATGGCATCCTTCAATAGAAAGAGCTCCGTCTTATCACCATCTTCAAGTGCGATGTGACTTAAGCCTTCATTCTTGCTAGTTAGCGGGCCGTTTTCAGCTGGTGTAGTAGAAGAGAACCAACGCTCGTCAATTCCTCCACGCTCACCACCTAGGCTATAATAATCATCTGGATGAAGTTTGATTCTTCTTCCCGGCACGCAAAACGACCGAGGCACCCAGGTAGGTGTTAATCTAAGTATTCCTTCTCCTTGTTCGAGAGCTTTTTTTGCTAAACTCATGGGTTTATTAATTTGAAATTTGAGATTCTTTATTTGATTGAATTGGAAAATTGAAATATTGAAAAATTTGAAAAATTGAAAATTCTTCAACCTTTTTCAATTTTAAATTATTTGTCATTTTAAATTTTAAATTCCTTCACTGCTTCTCCTTTTAGAACTTTTAGTTTGATTTCGTAGGTCCTGCTTTCTCCAGGCTCAAGCAAAATCAAGGTTCCGTTTTCACGAGCTGCTGCTTGACCGATGGGAGGATTCGTAGCTGGCTCTAGCGCTGTCACGTATTCATTTTTGCCCCAATGCTGCCAGTTGATGAGCCAAGGCATCTGTTTTTTAGAAAATGAAATACTTAAACCAAGCTCTAAGTTATCATTCATATATCCACAAGTGACCTGATTATTTTCATCCGTAGATGGAACTATGAAAGCCACATCTTCACCAAAAGCAGAGTGCTCATCTAATGGCCCTGCGCACTTAGTAAAACTGTTTTTCTTGTTGAAATCCGACATAGAATCGTCCGATTCTCTTTTCTGAATTTCTCCATTCCAAACTATCCTAGTTTCCTCATCGATCAGCGGCCAACCGCAATTGATATGATATAAAACCATATGAGGTGCAGGTGAATTACCGCGATTGAATACCTCATCTTTGATGTTGATTTCAGCAGAGCCAATAGTTCCTGAGATAGTTCTTTTCAGTTCCAAACTTGGTCCGAAAGTCGTCGTCTCACGGATTATCCCTACGATTTCAAACCCCAGATCTCCTGAATAAATATCTGGCTGCTTAATAGAAATCAGTTCCGCAGGAGTATTGCTGTAGTTGCCATGCAAGCCCCGACTTCCAGTCTCATCGGCATTAGGTGGGCCCATGGATGAAATCCCGCAAGTAGTCAGTAAACCACCACCGAATGTTCTTAGCCAATCAATACCTTGATTGGAAAAAGGCTGTGAAGCCACATGGCCAACATTGCTAATCCAAGAAAGACTATGCTCATTATGAAATGCATCCAAAATATCCATTCCACGATCCAAGACGACTTTGTATCTAAGGCCAGTTCCAGTATTTATCCAGGCTATGCGGGTGCCGCGACCTGCTCCATTATCTAGGATGGAAGTTTCTATTCCCCCAAGCTGGCGGGAATTGGATAATTTATCTTTCCAATTGGATGGATCTGAGAGGTTCATTCTGAGGTTTGGGACTAGCTTGTAATCTATAAAAAAGGGCTCCTGACACTGTCCTGCCCTATATGGGTTGGCTGTAAAAGCTCGGGAATAAGTTATGCAACTTATAAGAGAGAAATATGCCATTGGTAAAAAAATGGCACAAGTTTTTTAACAAGTGCCATTTGCATACTTTATATGGTTCAACATCTTTAGACTTGGACCTAAAACATTGCAAGCTTCAGACTGCTTTTCAAGACAAGTGAAAATCACACTGAGATCAAACTATCACATTGAATGAAAACTTATACTTTGTCAATTAGTTATTTTCACAATCATATCTGAAGACTTGATTTTGAGCAGGAATTCACCTTAGGGATTTCAATCCTCATTCTCATCCTCTTCAAATAGAATCACCTCTGCATCAAACTCTGCCTCTACAAATTCTTCTCTTCCCATCCAGTATTCCGAGGTGGTCAACTCATATTGGTTTTCGCCTTTGCTACTCAAATCCCAAATAATCGAATCTGCTTCTTCGAATTTGACCTCGCCTTTTAAATGATCTGAAAAAAGCCGTTTGATCAAACTTCTTTCATTTAATGCATACTGCAGTGCCTTAAGCGCTACTTCCTTTGTAATTGCTTCTGCGTCAGGATCCTCAGAACTGATCTCAAATTCTACTATCGTTGCTTTGGCAGATGGAAATTTACCATTGTAAGCTTTGTGTAATAACTGATTGATATTGAAAAGTTGATGATGTAGCCCGATTTGAGGATATTCCTCAGAGATTTTATCCAAAAGCATGTCATGTGACATTTGGTCAATCTGACCTTCATTGAGCGCATCCGAGAGTCTATAATCCAACAGAATAGCGGCAGCCTCAGCAGGCTCAAAGTCAGAGATAGCCATATTTAGCAATTCCTTCAGCTCAGCCGGATTTGATTGTTCCGCATCGGAAAAACCGAATCTGTCGAGTAGTTGGATCATATCTTCATTGCTCCAACTTCCTGGCAATTCATCTACTGTTTTTACATTATTGATGATGATATGGTAGTTCATAAGTATTGGTTGTGGTTTTAAAATAAAATTGATTTCTGATTCGCTAGAAAAAGGTAATGCTAGCTCACTTTACTATAGTTTTCTTAACGCAGGTTTATGGCTAGCGTTCGGAGAGGAAGGAGGTCGATAATCTTAAACTAGTAAATCAACTGCTAACTGACTCATTACAAGCGTGGGATTCACATATGTTAATGTTTGTGAGGTCAAGGTTCTCTTGCATTTGGTTTAAGTCTCATGACTTGAACCAAAATCACTGCAGTCTTCAGACTGCCTTTTAAGGAGCGATGTTTTCTATGCGGCTATATTGAAAAAATGATTAACCACATAGAATCGTAGATTTTCATCGTATTGAAATGATAAGATTATACCTCAATAGGAACATCATTTCCTTTGTTCTTATGACTTTTATGGTTCAAAAATTTTCTACCACTAAGTAAAAAAAATGGCCCATGCTTTTCAACAAGGGCCATTTGAATAATGGGTCTAAGCCTAAAGACTTTGAACCAGTTTTCTTTTTACTGCTTCAGCATAACATCCTTATACTGAACTTTCATTGGAGGACCAACATGCACCTGAACACCGAGATAGCCTGATTCCATTCTGTTCTTTGAATCTTCATCATGCACCTCAGACATCAACTTACCATTCACATAATGCTTCAGCACATTCCCTTTAGCGACAATATGAATGCTATTCCATTCTCCTGCTTTGATCAAAGCTCCTAACTCAGCTCGATCTCCAATTTCCTTTTCCAGGTTGAGACCTTTCCAAGCATTTTTTTCTACAAACTCTCGTACACCTACTCCATCAGGTTGAGAAGTAATCTTGGTTTTCTGCCCTCTGTAAGCCAAGGTCGCACGCTTTCTCTCCTCATAGTTTTGTCCAGTGTAATTATTCTTCCCATCAATATCAGCTTGGTAGCCTTTCAAAGCAAAGGGCACATCCTCCACCATTTCACTTCTGTAATTGATTCCAGAATTTCCACTTTCAGAGATTTTAAACTCAGCTTTCAACTCAAAATCGCCTGGTTGCCCATCTTGCCAAATCAGGAAAGTATTGGCTTTCAAAAGCGTCTCAGGAGTGATTTCACCTGTGATTGCCCCATCTTTCACGGACCAGTATACTGGATCTCCTTCCCATCCTGCTAGTGTTTTTCCATCAAAAATAGATTTAAAACTAGCTTCGGTCTCAGTCATCGCCTGAATATCGGTGGAGCTTTTCTCAGCAGACTGCTGGGAATTCACCAATCCAATCACCATCATGGCGCCGACACTGAAGGCTCCAATTTTAAGCCATTTAGATATTACTTGATTTTTCATTCTTCTGCTTGTGCTTTAGTTGAATACACTTCGTGATTTGGATTACCACCTGAAATCAAGTAGGCCATCAAATCTTTAAGTTCTTCTGGATTTAATCTATTGATCATACCAGGCATCATGATGGATATCTTAGAATCCTTGATAGTAGCCACATTGCTTTTGGCAACTTTACGAAGCACTTCTGGAGAGAATGGATTTTGAGAAACTGAATAACTTGTTTCATCTTCATTTACCACTCTACCCATCACAGAGCTACCGTCTTTCAACTCAAGAACAGATGCTACATATTGCTCAGATATTTCATCACTAGGGTTGATCGTAGCCTCTAAGATATCTTTAGCAGAAAAACGTGTTCCTAATTGAGACAAGTCAGGACCTATTATCCCGCCTTGACCACCAATGGTATGACATGAAAGACACTGAGAAGCCGCAAACATTGCTTTGCCCTTGGCTAAATCTCTTCCATGTAAATCTGCCATCAAAGGCTCAGCTTCCTCTACTGTCCATCTCTTGCCTGGGCCTTCTGGTTGAATATCAGTATTCACCAAATCGTTACCGTTTCCAGTTAGCATAGCTGCACCAGATAGCTCATTGTATTTATCAAAATCGCTTTTAGCTACATGTGTAAGTGCCATTTTCCTTGCTCTGTCGATGAAACCAACATAGCTACGACCACCTTTGTACTTAAATGCATCCTGTATCCAAGTGAAGTATTTCTCATGTAGCTCTGGAGTCCAACCAGTAGTCGCTCCACCAAGAACTGTCGCAAGATAAGTCTGCTGTGCTGGAGGAACGTTTGCTAGCATATTAGCAATATCCAATCCGTATTGTGGGTTTCTCATGATCAAATCAGAAGAAGAAGTAAAGGTCTTCTGATAGTCAGGATCATCTTTGGCATTCTCAAGAAGTGCCAAGGTCTTTTCTACTGCATCTGGAGCATCCAGGTAAACCAAAAGAACTGCTAGTGCACGATCTAGGTTATTGTTATTCGCAGGAAAATTCGAATCCAAATAAACTACTAAATCAGACTTCAAAGAACCTGTAGGCTCTCCTTGTCTTGACAAAATCAGCTCAAAAGCTCTAAGTAAATCCTGCTTACCTTTTTCATTCAAGCTCTTGTAATCTATACCCATCAAAGCTTGAATCATAGGAGTTCCAGCACCTTTGGCTGAATGTCGAGACAAAGCGATCATCGCTTGAGTCAAAACAGTTGGGTCCTTTTCTGCCAATGCTTTTGCTTTCCAAGAACTAACTGGCTGATGCTCTACCGCAATTCTTGCAGCATACTGTACATATCTATCCTTGTTATTCAAATTCTCCCAAGCTAGATCAAGTCCAGAAGCAGGAGCTCCATCTACATGAAGCGCTTCTAACTCTCTTCTCAACTTAGCTTCAGCTGGCAAATCAGCTATTTGTAAAGGCTTCTTATCAGAAGCGTTTATGTCTCCATCATAATAAACACGATAAACATCCGACTCCAGTCTTCTTCCTCCAGTCATAAAGTACATCGCTCCATCAGGCCCAATGACTCCATCAGTTAATGGCAGTGGAGATCCTGAAATAAACTCTTCCGCTGTAGCCTCATATGTTCCGCCCTTTGGTGTAAGAGTCATGGAATAAATGATCCCAAAGCTCCAATCAAATGCAAAAAGTGAGGTTCTGTACTTCTCAGGGAAATTAGCTCCCGTTCCAAACATCACGTTGGTCGGAGAACCCTGACCAATATTAAGAACCGCAGGAAGGTTGTCAGGATAATTTGGCGACCACTTTTGGTTACCAGTTCTCCAACCGTACTCACTACCTGAAGTCACATGACAGATCCTGGTTGGGCGATACCATGGCATTCCAAAGTCCCACTCCATATCTGAATCATAGGTAAATAGATCCCCTACTTCATTGAAAGCTATATCAAATGGATTTCTATAACCCGCAGAAATTAGCTCCCAGTCCTTTCCTTCTGGATCAATGTTAGCTACCCATCCACCTGGTGCCATTCTACTATTCGCATGTCCCCTTGGATCCTTGATCTCTGGAAACAAATTATCTTCCTGCCAAACTTTTGGCAGTCTGTATGAATTCATTTCTGGTACATCTGTATGATTTCCCGCTACTATATAAAGCGACTTTCCATCTGGAGAAAGCTTGATACTATGTGGACCGTGTTCGCCAGGCTGTCCTGTGAAACCCTTGATTTTGGTTACGGACTCATACTGATCATCTCCATCCAGATCCTGGATTCTATACAGACCTGTGCTTTCCTCAAAAGTCTCATTACCATTGTGATTTACCATCACATAGATACTATTGAAAGCATAGAGTAGACCTTGGGCATAGCCCATACCTACCTGCGGCTCCGCCACATTACCTATAATTAGTTTTTCTACTTTGGGAGTTAGGTCTGCAGCTCCTATCTCAGGGATTTCCAGTCGATAGAGAAAACCATATTGATCAGCAGTGATCAATCGATTTTTGTCATCGAAAGTCATAGCAACCCATGATCCTTCGTCATTTTCACCAGGGCTTAAAATATGCTCTGCCACAAAACCATCCGGGAGCTTGAGCTTGTCTAACTTCGGGTTTCCGGTGAGCTTTCTTGTTGGGCTTTCTTTCTCTCCTTCTGGCGTGCAGGATACCGAAAAAAGTATCAGCGCAGATAAGAGAAATAAATTCCTTATTGAGTAGTTGAGTCGCATAGGTTAAATGTTAATTGATAACAGTATTAAGGGTTTTAAATTGGGAATTAATTATTCTATTATAAAGCCATCCATGAATTATAATCACTTTCCATCACAAACATTTTGACAACGACTATATTTCTATGAAGCCAAAATTACCCAATGCTAGTAGATGTGAAATCTATAGCACTGGGCATATTTGCATTAGAGAGGTTTAGAAATAAGGACTTAAAGCAGATTCATCTGCTGGTAGTGCATAGAACTTGTTAAGGTTAGTGAACACATTCGGTCTTGGTACCGCTCCTTCCAATGGTGGGTAATAATAATCCAAAGGATTAGCGACTATGCGCTGACCATAAGGAACAATAATCTCCTGGATACGATCTGTTCTCTGAATATCAAACCAACGCTTATTTTCAAAGGCTAGCTCTACTCTTCTCTCCTTGAAAATGGCTTCACCAAGTGCAGTACCAGAACCAGATACTGGATCCAACTCTGCTCTATCCCGAACTTGATTCAGAAAGACAAGTGCCTCACCATCTTTTCCTTGCTCGTTGAGTGCTTCTGCCATAAACAGCAATACCTCAGCATATCTATAGATAGGCCAGTTTGTACCCGTATTGTTATGCTGAGAGTGCTTCTTAGCGTACTTCTTAATATAAGGATAAGTCTTGTCATCCCTGAAACTATTGGATGCGAAAATATATCCTATAGAAGCTTCTTCCCTTGCATCACCATCCTCGTAAGCAGCTATGATATCAGGAGTAGGAATATTATTCCCTTCGCCATCGATAGGCTGTGGGTTGCTAGTACCAGTTATAGTTTCTAATTCCGATGCAAGAAGTGGCCTTGGCAGAAATTGATAAATAAAATTACCATTCAAACCTGCTGCCCCTTCAAGAAACTGTACCTCGAAAACTGACTCAGAATTATTCTTATTACTGTTGTTGTCAGAAAAAGCCATATCATAACTTGGCATCAACATATACTCTCCACTGGCTACCACAGGTCTTAATACTGTTTCCGCATCTGACCACTGCTCCAAATTTATGTATACGTTCCCTAATAAGGTTCGCGCAGCACCAGAGGTTGCACGCCCAGGCTGTTGTTGAGATTTAGGAAGTAAAACAGGAATAGCTGCTTGCAAATCTTGCACAATTTGAGCATAAATCTCCGCTTCAGTAGAAAGTGGCAATGCAGCTTCTTCACGAGTGGCAACTGGAGCAAGATGTAATGGAACAGAACCGAAATATCTTACCAATTCAAAGTAGGCATAGGCACGCAAGAAAAGCGCTTGACCTTTAAGATTTCCTTTAGCATCTTGGTCAAAATCAGCATCATCGATTAAATCAAGAATTTGATTTGTTCGGGCAATGATCTGATAATCCTGTCTGTATTGCTGGAGAACATTACCATTAGCAGTGACTCCATTTGCCTCTGGCACAGAGAAATCCGCCAAATCTTCCTGTGGATCTACCGCACCGAAAAGCACATTTCGAGCATAATAAGTGTTGTCAGAATGCATTTCTCCTAGCTTCCACGCTCTATCATTGACGATAGTTCTGAGTGGTACGTAAGCGGCATTTACCGCCTGTTCAAAGTCAGTCTCGGTTTTAAAGAAAGTAGCCGAGCTCAATTGTGTCTCTGGGACCACCGTGAGAAAATCATCACAGCTGGTAAGCCCCATGCACGCTGATAATAATACGATTATATATTTTTTCATTTTAAATACAGTTTGAGTTGAATAATGTGTATACAGTCTCAGCAAAATCAAAAATTGATATTTGCACCAAAAGTGATTGTACGTGGAACTGGATACGCCGACAGATCTACTCCTTGGCTTAGGTTACCACCGTCGCCTTGACCGTTATTTTGCATACTCACCTCAGGATTTGATCCTCCCCAATAATCGGTGAACACCCACATATTCTGTCCAGAAGCATAAAGTCTAAGTGACTTGATGGTCTTAGGTAGTTTGGTGAAAGTATAGCCAATCGTAATGTTTCTTATAGTCAAATAAGAGGCATCCCATACAAAGTTGCTATTGTTCCAGTCACGCTCTACTCCTGTGACATTTCCTCCCCCTACAGTCGTACCGAAAATACCCTCTCCTGGATCCTCCGGAGATTTGAATCTATCTGAAGCTTTGGCTACCATGTTAAATACACCATCCAAATTGGCAGTAGAATACAAGTGCCTCATATACAACTGATTTCCTTGGGATCCTGAAATAGCAACACTTGCATCAAAACCTTTCCAAGCGAAATTGTTAATCAAGCCATAAGTGAAATCAGGGAATGGGTTACCAATGATAGCTCTATCATCATTGTCACCTCCATAAGTAATCACCCCATCTCCATTTACATCTTTAAGTTTGATGCTACCAACTGTGGAGCGACCTGGAATGATAGGTGAATTAGCCAAATCTTCTGCATTTGCATAGTTTCCTTCCTTTACCAATCCATAGAATTGACCGAATGGCTGACCCACTTGCGTAATATGGTAAGAACCATATACTCTATCAATTCCTTCTGCCAAGTCAACTACCATATTTCTATTGATAGATAAGTTGGCATTGGTAGTCCAGCGGAAAGAACCCGTAGTATTTACCGAGTTTATACCAAACTCATGACCCCAGAAATGGATCTCGCCAATGTTATCATTGTAGTTAGAAAACCCTGACTCTTGAGGAATCTGCACAGCATACAGCAAATTGGTCGTGTTTTTAGTATAAAAATCATAGGTAAATAGCAACCTATCTTCCCAGAGTCCTAAATCCAAACCTACATCAAACTGAGCGGTAGTTTCCCATCCCAGATTCGTATTACTTAATGAAGTAACACCAGCACCAGGCACTACAGTTTCACCAAAAACCGCATTGATCGTGTTATTAACCAAGGCATAGGAAGTGTAGTTACCAATGTTATTATTTCCTGTAATACCGTAGCTAGCACGTAGCTTGGTAAAGGAAATCGTAGAGCTAGTATTCAAGAATCCTTCGTCAGAAAGTACCCATCCCACAGATGCAGAAGGGAAAACTCCCCAGCGATTGTCAGAGCCAAATCTAGAAGAACCATCTCCTCTTACTGAAGCAGTAAAGAGATATTTGCCTTGGAAATTATATGTCAACCTAGAAAACAAGGAAGTTAGAGACCACTCTCCTACACCCGAGTTAGTTCCTCCTCTATTTACATTAATAGCTCCTTGTATAGTCGGAATACGATCATCGGCATAAGTATCCGCTTGAATTCGAGTGCTTTCACTTCTAAATTTTTGATTAGAAAAACCTGCTAACAACTGGAAGTTGTGATCACCAATACTTTTAGTATAAGTAGCAATGTTTTCATTCAACCATGACAAGCGCTCATCCATATCTCGGATTGAAACCGCTACCGTTGGAATAGTAGTGTTGATATTTGCTGTTGCCGTAGAAGGGTTGAACCAGAAATACTTTGAGCTTCCCAGCTCTGCATTAAAAGTAGATTTCAGCGAAAGACCTGGAATTGGCTTCCATTCTATATAGGCATTTGTCAATACATTCAATTGCTTCGTTTCATTCGTAATCTCCTGAGCTGATCTTACCCAGTTTGGATAGGCGAAAATATTACCTGTATTCGAAGGAAGCTGATTAAAAGAGGTTAGCTCTCCATTTTCCTCATAGATAGGCATAATTGGCCAAGTGTGTAGTGCATTAAATAAGATACCCGTACCTCTGGTACCATCAGTTCGTGGAGTATTATCCACTACATAAGAAGGTGCTACATTTACACCAATATTCACTTTATCAGACACTTGATAGTCCGTATTCATTCTCAAGGAAAACCTAGTATAATCAGAGTTGACTACTACTCCATCCTGATCAAAAACACCAGCTATAATTGCCGTATTAACTTTCTCCTTATTTGAAGTAACTGTAAGATTATAGGAAGTGATCGGAGCAGTCTGAAGCATCGCATCATACCAGTCATTAGATTTTCCTCTATACTGAGAAGCATTTTGAAAAACCTCCGGAACGTCCTGACCTGCTGCTGTATAATATTCTTGCTTAAAAATCGCAAATTCCTCAGCATCCATCATTTCCAAACGACCGTTCTCCGGAACTTTCTGGAAACCTGTGTACACATTCAAGTTCACATTCGTCTGTCCTACTTTACCCTTTTTGGTGGTGATCAGGACCACGCCATTTGCCGCTCTTGACCCATAAAGTGAGGTTGATGCCGCATCTTTCAATACTGTAATTTCTTGAATTTCATCTGGGTTGAGCGTGTTGATATCCCCAGTGATCGGAAAACCATCCACTACATATAAAGGGTTACTTCCTCCAGATACAGATAATTGACCTCTTATACGGACACTCATTCCTTGCCCAGGCTTACCAGTGGTTTGATTGATCTGCACACCAGCTAATCGTCCTTGAAGCTTCTGAGCCATGGAGGACACAGGCAAATCCTTCAACTCCGCCTCGTTGACAGATTGTACAGCCCCTGTAACTTCTCGTTTGACTTGACTACCATAACCAACTACTACTACTTCAGATAAATCCGAGGTAGAATAGGCCAGCGTCACCAGAATTTCACCATTGATATTAGTAATGACAACTTCATTTGAAGTAAATCCAACAAAGCTTACCACTAAGGTTTCGCCTACCGAGGCATCGAGTGAGAACTTTCCATCAATATCGGTCACAGTTCCTTTCTGTGTACCCTTAATAGAAACCAAAGCTCCAGGAACTGGCTCATTATCTCCCTCGGAGACGACAGTTCCTTTTACTGTAACAGTCTGCGCATATAAAGGCACAGAAAGTACAAACAACATGAGTAAAAATCCTATAAATCGGATTTTCACATTTTTTTGATAATAGTTTTGCATAGGAATGGGTTTAATGTTAATGATTAAAAATCTCCTCTAATTAACTATTATTAAGACTCAGCCCTATCCTGTACCATCCTGAATAATATCCACTTATATATTTTTACAAAAATTTAAATATAACAGGACACTACAGGATAGTAATATAAAATAAAAGTTATATAACCAGTATTTAAAATAGCTAACCCACCTATTAAACACATTTTCTGTACACCATAGTTGAATATTACCACCCAACCCAATGGAAGCTTTAGCTTAAACTTCATTAATTGATTATCCCATGCTTTATCCCTAATATTAGAGCTCATTTGACAGTAATCAAGAAAATGCTTAAAAAATCCCCCCAACAGCTCCTGGTCCTTGTTATTCTAGGACTCCTTACTTTTCAATGCACTCAAAAGGAAACTATCGAATTAAAACCAAACATGAGAATTGCTCTGATTGGGGATAATTTGGGATCCAGAATGATGGATTATGGAACCTTCGAAACAGAGATGCAGCTCAGAAATCCTGAAAAAAACCTGTTTATCCGAAACATGGCTGATCCTGGAGATACGCCAGGCTTTAGGCCAAGATCTGGAACTAATGACCCATGGGCTTTCCCTGGAGCAGAGGACTTCCAAGTTGAATACGCCACTCCTTCAAACAGTATTGGCCATTTCGAAAAGCCTGACGAATGGCTAACTAGGCTACAAACAGACCTTATTATTTCATTTTTCGGATACAGCGAATCCTTTCAAGGAGTAGATGGTGTGGAAAATTATAAGGCGGAACTTGATGCATTTATCAAGCATACACTTCGTCAAAAATACCACGACACACTTTCTCCTAAACTAGTGATTGTTTCGCCTATAGCTTTCGAAGATCTATCGGCAAAAATCGATGTGCCTGACGGAAAAACAGAGAATGAAAATCTCAATCTCTACACTGTAGCGATGAAGGAAGTAGCTGAAAAAAACAAGGTGCTTTTTGTAGATGCCTTCAACCCAAGTAAAGATTGGTACCTGGAAACGGAGGAGGATCTAACTATTGATGGGTCTCAATTGAATGAAGCTGGATATCAAAAACTAGCGGTACTTCTTGCAGATGAGATTTTTGGAAAACAAAAAATCGCCAGTGGAGCTAACCGTGAGTTGGTACACGATGCAGTACAGGAGAAGAACTGGTTTTGGAGAAATGACTACAAAATCCCGAATGGCGTACACGTATTCGGTAGAAGATATGATCCTTTCGGTCCAGACAATTATCCTTTCGAGTTGGAGAAAATCCGTGAGCTGACTGCCATCAGGGATACGGCTATCTGGATGGCAAATAAAGGCGAGAAAAAAGACCTTGCTGCGGCAGATGCCAATACCAAAAAACTCCCTGAAGTACAAACCAATTACAACCCCGAGAAAAACGGAAACCTAGAGTATCTCTACGGGGAAGAAGCACTTGCCAAATTGAATGTACCTGCAGGATATAAAGTTGAGCTTTTCGCCTCTGAAGAAGACTGGCCAAACCTAGCTAATCCAGTTCAGCTTTCATTTGACAACAAAGGCAGGCTTTGGGTAGCTGTGATGCCGAGTTATCCTCACTACAAACCTGGAGATTCCCGCCCTGCAGATAAGCTTTTGATTTACGAAGACACAGATAATGATGGTAAAGCAGATAAGGAAACTGTCTTTGCGGATGATCTACACCTTCCTATTGGCTTTGAACTAGCCGCAGAAGGAGTCTATGTATCACAAGGCAACAACTTGGTCATCCTTTACGATGACAACAATGACGACAAATACGACAGAAAAGAAATTCTTCTGAGCGGATTTGACGATCACGATACACACCATGCCATTTCAGCGTTCACCACAGATGAATCAGGGTCCATTTATATGGGCGAAGGTGTATTCTTGCATACCAACGTGGAAACTTCTTACGGTACTGTAAGAGCAACCAATGGTGGTTTTTACAGATACACACCTAGCAGACATAAGCTGGAAAGAGTAGCACAGGTAAGCATTCCAAATCCTTGGGGTATTGCCTTTGACGAATGGGGACAAAACTTCTACGCAGAAACTTCTGGACCTAATGTCAACTGGATGGAACCGGGCTCTGTTTTACCTCGCTACGGAAATGCTACTAATAAAGGGTCAAACCTGATTCAACAAGAACAAAAAGTAAGACCTACTTCAGGTTTGGAATTTATTTCCAGCCGTCATTTCCCAGACGATATTCAGGGAGATATGATTATCAATAACACCATTGGTTTCTTGGGTACGAAGCAGCATCAGATGATCGATGAGGGTACTGGCTTCTCTACCAAATGGAGACAAGATTTACTTACTTCTACCGACAGAAATTTCCGTCCTGTTGACATGGAGTTTGCGCCAGACGGCTCACTTTACGTAGTCGATTGGCACAATATCCTAATCGGGCACATGCAACACAATGCGCGTGATCCTTTGAGAGATCATCAGCATGGAAGAATCTACAGAATCACTTATCCTTCCAGACCTTTAGTTACACCAGCCAAAATCGATGGCGCGAGTATTCCTGAACTGTTGGAAAACCTAAAACTTCCAGAATACAGATCTCGATATAGAACCCGTCGTGAGCTTAGAGGCCGTGACCAGCAGGAAGTCTATGATGCAGTGGCGGATTGGGCAGGAAAACTGGACAAAAATGATCCAAGATATGAGCATCACTTACTAGAAGCACTTTGGGTCACTTGGGGCATCAACAAGGTGAACACAGACATCCTTGAGCAAATGCTAAACGCAAAAGACTATAGAGCTAGAGCAGCAGCTGTACGTGTACTGCGCTACACAGGTCACCAAGTTTCTAATCAGAAGGAATTGATGACTGCAGCTGTACAGGATGAAAATGGACGTGTACGCCTTGAAGCTATCGTAGCT
This sequence comes from Algoriphagus chordae, assembly GCF_003254055.1. Taxonomy (GTDB): domain Bacteria; phylum Bacteroidota; class Bacteroidia; order Cytophagales; family Cyclobacteriaceae; genus Algoriphagus; species Algoriphagus chordae. The sequence continues at coordinate 71,195 of NZ_QKZT01000016.1, read as the reverse complement.
GCGTCATGGATGCCACGCCAAGAAGGTCTTGAAGTACTTTCAGCAGCTGAAGACACCGAAATGGAAGAATGGATCACGCCAGCTTATGAAGCAGCAGTGGCCCATATTTCTGGGCTTTCTGTAAAAGAGAAAAAAGAAGAGGATATCAAATCCTCCTTAACTGGTTCAGATAGAGAGCTATTCATTCTAGGCAAGGAAATCTATGCAAGAGAAGGATATTGCGAGACTTGCCATCAGCCAAATGGTCAAGGGCTAACTGCCTCAGGCTTTCCTCCACTTGCAGATACCCCTTGGGTGACTGGCGATGAAGAGCGTTTGATCAAAATAGTTTTGAAAGGCGTAATGGGACCAATTACTGTAAAAGGAAAAGACTACCCAGGTCAAGTTCCGATGACTCCTTTCGAAGGAATGCTTGACGACTCAGAAGTAGCAGCAGTACTGACTTTCGTAAGAAACTCTTTTGGAAATCAGGCTTCAGCCATTTCTCCTGACTTGGTAAAAAAGATAAGAGAAGAAATCAAAGATCACACTGGATTCTACCAGCCTGCGGATTTGCTGAAAGCGCATCCTATGGAGAAATAGTTGTTAGTTGTCAATTGTCAGTTGAATAAAATTTGGGTCAAAAGGAGCTAGTTCCTTTTGACCCATTTTCTTATAGGAATCCCTTACCTGCATCTAACTAGTTGTCAAATCCCTCCTCCACAAGAGCGGCAAGAGAGGGGCTCAGTGGTAGGTCTCAACCTTAGAAAAATCCATAGGCTTAATCAATCCATTAGGACTGAATTTGAGTCCAGGAAAAAGCCGTAGGCTTGATCCATTTTGTAAGGCTGAACTTCAGTCCAGTCAAAACAGATCTAGGCATCACCAAAGTACCATCGGCACGAAGCATTAGAAGATATGCACCGAGCCGATGGCTCTCTCGTTTACTTTTATTACTACTATCCCATGGACTGAAGTCCATGGTTACAATATTGGCCGAGTCTACGACTCTTTCTAAAAAACCCAGTATTCGCTTTCAACCACTTAGCTTACAAAAACCCAAAGCTGGACTCGATCATTAGCGCTAGACTCCAGGCCCAGAAAAAACCATAGGCTAATACTATTCTTCGGGAGAATTTGAGTACTTCAAAAAGCCGTAGGCTTGATCCATTTTGTAAGACTGGACTTCAGTCCAGTTAAAATAGGCCTTGACATCACCAAAGTGCCATCGGCACGATGCATCTATTCACCCATCCGCCCAAGCGAGTGTCCTCACTCGCTTCAACCACCTATCATAAGATTCTCTGGGATTGCCAACTTTGGTAAAGTGTGCCATTGGCACGTTAGTAGTCTCATCGGTCAACACACTTCGAACTGAAAACTGCGACTGACCACTTTACCTCTTAATCCTCCTCAATCAACCTTATCAGCTTCCAATCTCCTCGCATTCTGTTCAAACAACTCACGCATCAAATCTAATTGTTCGGTATAGCCCTTCTTGCCAGCTAGATTCTTTTTCTCCAAAGGATCTTTTTTCAGATTGTACAATTCCTCATGATCCAGATCATCTTGATACCTGAAGTATTTCCAATCTTTCGTTCTTAGTCCCTCGCTCGCAGGTATAATGTCCACCTTCCAAAGATGCTCTGCCACAAATTCCTTTCTGTGAATTGCTGGATTTTCTCCAATTACATAATCTGCCAAACTCAGCCCCTGATATTCCTCTGGAAGCCTTCCATTCGCAAATTCAACTATGGTCGGCGCAATATCGATATTTAAGGCAAAGTCTGTGATCTCTCTATGCCCAGGATTTCTAGGGTCATAGATAATCATAGGCACTCGAAGTGAATTATCATACATCAGCCATTTCCCCGCAAGTTGTCGCTCGCCTTGGAAGTAGCCATTATCGCCCATGAAGATGATCACTGTGTTTTTATCCATTCCTTGTTCAGCCAAAGTTTTCCGGATTTTACCGATTTCCTGATCCACTTCTGAGATCATTCTGTAATAGCCCTTCATACTCTTCTGATATTTTTCAGGGGTATCGTATCTCCAGAACCAACGTGTGCGATTCTCTCCTTTTTGCACATATTCTGGCTGCTGATCGAAATATTTCTGCTGGGACAAAAGTGGCTTCGGGAACTTCATACCTTCATACAAATGATCCATATCGGCTGACCAGAAATACTGATCCTCGGCAGAGTCATGGGCGTGTGGGGCAGAAAAGCTAAGTGAAAGCATAAATGGCTTTTCGCTAGATTGATTCTTGATGAATTCCTGCGCTTGGTGAGAAGTGTACTTAGTCAGGTGAACAGTGTCCCCATCGATTGTTTTATAGAAATATCCACGTCTATCAGCGAATTTACCATTTCTATCGTAGCTATCGCCTACGTCAAATAGACCTGAAAATCCAGGATAATTCACACCAAACTTCCCAAAAAACCCTGTTTCATAACCCAAACTTCTTAACTGAGCAGGATAGGAATTTTGTGCATAAGCTTCGTTTAGCACTTGCCCAAAGGTATACCCATGAGTTCTTTCGTAAAGCCCCGTCAATACACTGGCCCGACTTGCTGCGCAAATAGGCGTGGTAACAAAGGCATTTTTGAAATATATCCCCTGCTCCGCCAACTTGTCCATTTCGGGGGTTTGAATAATGTCATTGCCTGAGTATCCCAGCGCATCCCAACGCTGATCGTCTGTGAGGATAAAGATGATATTCGGTTTTTCCTGCTGCGCAATAGCTGTAGTATTTAACAGCATTAAAAGGCAAAAAAGCAGTTTCGCAAAGGGTAGGTTATTCTTCATAGGTTCTAAAATAGCTAGAAAAGCCCAACGATCGTATCCTGTAGAGTCCTAGTATGACTGATTTTTTAGACTATCCAAGACCAAAAAAAACAGGAATGCTCTACAAGAAGATTACTAAATTACTCTCAGTTTAGGCAACTCAAACCCACCATAAAATGCATTTTATCAACGTATTATTTATTTCTCTTTTCCTTTTTTCCACACATGACAAAGAGAGTAAGTATGATTATCTGAATGAGCTAAAAACTGAACTTCAGCAAAAATGGCCAGAAAACAGAACCATCAACTTGGTTTTCCATGGTCATTCTGTTCCAGCAGGATATTTCAGAACGCCAATTGTCAAAACCCTAGATGCCTACCCCTACCTAGTAATGCAAGAATTGACTTCCCAGTATCCTTACGCGGTAGTTAATATTATCAATACATCGATTGGTGGTGAGGATTCCAAAAGCGGTGCGCAGCGCTTTGAAGCGGAGGTATTAACTCACCAACCCGACGTGCTTTTCATAGACTATGCCCTCAACGATAAGAGAATTGGTCTGGATAGTGCCAAAATAGCTTGGGAAAACATGATCCAACTGGCATTAGAAAAGGACATCAAAGTCATTCTGCTCACGCCTTCTCCAGATAAAAAACTGCCTTTAACAGAGGATGACACCCTATTGGGCCAGCATGCCATTCAGATTCGTGGATTAGCTGAGAAATATGAGATAGGACTTGTGGATAGTTACGAACTGTTCAAAAAGGAGACAGCAGCCGGCGTCAGTCTTGCCTCTCTTATGGCCCAAGGAAATCACCCGAATAAAAATGGCCATACTTTGATTGCCAAAGGGATAATGGAGTATTTCTATTAGTAGAAATAAAGAATATGCCCGGAGCCTACGGCTCTCTAGTTGATTTTGGTCACCACTACACCACGGACTAAAGTCCATGGTTACAATATTGACCGAGCCGATGGCTCTCTTTGCTAGAAGCCATTGCACACAAGCTCAATTAGGCAGTATATTGACTGAGCGTATAGTTCTCTATGTTTGCGTATCTAATGCCCATTCCCAACAGGCCTTCATACTAAAGCCGTAGGCTTGGCTCATGTTGTAAGGCTGGACTTCAGTCCAGTTCAAACATGCTTACTCTATCCAAATAGTGCCATAGGCACGGTGCATATCCTTAGTCAGTACATCATCTACTATATCAAATCCTGAAAGACATATCGTTCATCATACTCCACTTTAAACTGTTTAAGTAACTCCAGATACTCCTCCTTAAAGGTCTGGTTCTTATGATGTTCCTCTTGATTTGAGATGTATTTATATACACTGTCAATCTGCGATTGACCATAGGAAAAAACTCCATAACCAATCTGCCACTCAAAGTGACTACTCGTCAATTGATGATCATTGATGTCTTTAGATGACTTTGCCTTCACTGTTTTCATTAATTCTGAGACTGAGATTACTGGTTTCAATCCCAAGAAACAATGTATATGATCTTCAACCCCATTGACAATAAGGGTCTTGCAACCAGTTTCATTGATTAGATTACCTAAAACTCCTTGGAGTTTAGTGCGCCATGATTCGTGCAATACTGCATTTCTATATTTTACTGCGAACACTGCTTGGAGGTAGATTTGATGATAAGTATTTGCCATGATTTTATAGTTTATATGTTCCGAGCCTACGGCTCTCAAGTTGATTTTGATTCCCACTACACCACGGACTAAAGTCCATGGTTACAATATTGGCCGAGCCGATGGCTCTCTTTGCTAGTAGCCATTGCACCAAGCTCAAATGGGCACTATATTGACCGAGCCGCTGGCTCTTCACTTTTCAAGCCCAAGCTATTTATAAAAGCCGTAGGCTTGAACCATTTTGTAAGGCTGGACTTCAGTCCAGTTTAGATATGCTTGCCCCGCAACATAGTGCCATCGGCACGGTACATATCCTTTGCAAATACTTCCAAAATCCCCCGAGCCTACGGCTCTCTAATGGATCTTTCACGGTCTATCTCATGGACTAAAGTCCATGGTTACAATATTGACCGAGCCGCTGGCTCTCTTTGCTAGATGCCATTGCACACAAGCTCAAATGGGCACTATATTGACCTAGCCGCTGGCTCTTCGCTTTTCGAACCCAAGCTATTTATAAAAGCCGTAGGCTTGACTCATTTTGTAAGGCTGGACTTCAGGCCAGTGCAAACATGCTTACCTTATCCTAATAGTGCCATAGGCACGGTACATGTCTATATCCGAACTCTTAACTAATATAATAACATTAAGTGCTATTCAGATAGACAAACATCTAGTATTTTACCAGTCCAAAACCTCACAAAATGAAAGCACATAAGCTCGCAATCTTACTCCTTTGCCTGATAAGCCTTGGTTGTTCTGCTAAAAAAAATATTGCTTCAAAAAACCCACATAGCATGAGCTCAAAAGAAAACCTCCACCTCTATCTACTTATGGGGCAATCCAATATGGCTGGCAGAGGAAAAATAGGAGCACTTGACACCTTAACTCATCCTAGAGTTTTTATGCTGGACAAGGCAGAAAACTGGGTACCCGCCCAAGACCCAATGCATTTCGATAAACCTGTCGCGGGTGTTGGTCTAGGTTTGACCTTTGGGAAAATCATGGCTAATGCTGATAATGACATAAAAATTGGTTTGATCCCAACCGCTGTAGGTGGCAGCTCTATCAATTACTGGTTTGCTGATTCTCTTTTCCATCAGACCAATACTTACCCGTATGACGACATGATTCGTAGAGCCAAAAAGGCGATGGAATCAGGTACATTGAAAGGAATACTGTGGCATCAGGGTGAATCTGACTCCAATACTGAATCCTCTGTAAACGAGTACAGGCAAAAATTCGAAGCCATGCTCACTGCTCTCAAAACTGATTTAGGGATAGAATCCATACCGATTGTCATGGGAGAAATTGGCTACTTTTTCTACCCAAAAGCCCCTTATGCTGAACGACTAAATGAAATATTCTTCGAAATCGCAGCTTCTCAAAAATGCATTGGCTTAGTAAGTTCGGAAGACCTAAATCACAAAGGAGATGAAACGCATTTCGACTCGAACTCTTATCATGCTTTAGGCATTAGATATGCTGCCAAAATGCAAGAAATTCAAACCGAATGTACGGTAATTTTGAACAGGTAAATTCACTGGTTAAAAAGTAAAACACTTATACACACTCAAACTTTTTCCTCCACACAATAAGATAACAAGATGGACAAATGGCTTAATAATTTAACGCTTGATGGCGACTTAGTGAGATTGGAACCACTGACACTAAATCACATTAATGACCTAACTGACGCCGTAAAGGATGGCAAACTTTGGGAGCTATGGTACACTTCTGCCCCGAAACCCGAAAACGTAGAAGCTTATATATCTAAAGCTATTCAGGAGTACGAAGCAGACATCTCCATGCCCTTTGTGATACTTGATAAAAAGAGTAACAAAGTAATTGGCACTACACGCTATATGAATGCCGTAGCGGCAAATAGGCATATAGAGATCGGGACTACCTGGTATTCCAAATCATATCAACGGACTGGAGCAAACACAGAGTGCAAGTATCTATTACTGAAATATGCCTTTGAAAATCTGAACTGCATTGCCGTAGAATTCAGAACTAATTGGCACAATATGCAATCTCGGAATGCTATACTTCGACTTGGAGCCAAACAAGATGGCGTATTGAGAAATCACATAATCGACAGTACTGGCTGCCTGAGAGATACAGTTGTCTTTTCCATTTTAAACTCCGAATGGCAAATGGTGAAAAAATCACTGGAGTTTAAAATGAGCAGAAAGTACGACAACTAACAAAGTGATAGTAACAGACCAGTAATTGAGATATTATCTAATCTACTTGAAACTAATTGCTCAATAAAATGCTCAAGACAAGAACTCCATCCTCAAATACCTTTTGGGTGCAAAGCTGCATGATCTTGATATGTATGCTAAGTTTTTCTTGCGATGCACAGCAGCAGCAGCGCGTCATTATTTCCACAGATATCGGTGGAAGCGATCCTGATGATTACCAGTCCTTGGTTCATTTGCTACTCTACGCAGACACCTTGGATATTGTGGGACTGGTTTCCTCTCCTCCTTACGAAGGCAGAAAAGAACACATTCTGGAAGTGATAGATGCCTATGAGCAGGACTATCCTGAGTTGAAACTTAGATCGAAAAAATATCCATCAGCTGATTACCTCCGGTCCATCACTGCGCAAGGTGCACTTGATTCACAACAATCAAAATTACCTGATGATGAAATCTCTGAAGGCGCACAGTTGATAATTGATGAGGCCAAAAAAGAGGACAACAGGCCACTTTACATTCTGGTCTGGGGCTCGATTACTGATATCGCACAAGCATTGAACGCCGCGCCGGAAATAAAACCAAATATCAGAGTTTATTCCATCGGATCCTGGAATACTACCCAAGACACAAGTGCTCGAAATTATGTTTATAATGAACATTCAGACCTCTGGTTTATAGAATCGAACAGCACTTTCCGAGGCATGTATATGGGAGGATTTCAGGATGAGGATTATGGCAATCTGAGCTTTGTAAATTCTCATGTAAAAGGCTTTGGCGCACTAGGAGAGTTATTCTATCAAAAGAAAACTGACATTAAAATGGGCGATACACCTTCGTTTTTGTATCTACTGAATGGAAATCCATCAGATCCTGAGTCGGAAAGTTGGGGAGGACAATTTGAAAAAACTGATCATGGACGAAATTACTGGACAGATATCCAAGATCCAGCATTTTCTGAGAATAACAGGCAGGGAGCAAAAACGGTAAATAAGTGGCGGAAAGACTTTTTGAATGATTGGAAACTTCGGATGAGTTACTTGAAATGAGGCAAATTTTGAATCGAAAATTCCTTTACGAGCTCAATCATTCAAGCCTTTCCCATCAAGTATCTGTGGGATATATTTCTCAACTCTGCCCTCTCTAGTTTTGCTTTGCTTAGCTGATGCAAAATGTAATAGATAAGCCCGCTGTCGCCCGGGTGTCAATGCTTCAAAAGCAGTTTTCAACTTCGAATTGTTTTCCAGTTTTACCTGAAATTCATCTGGAACAGCATACTCCTTGGTCTTTTTCAATTCCACTTTCAACCCTGCTTTTTCCACCTCAATAGCCTCAAAAATATAGGCTTTCAAAACAGCCTGCAATGCTACTATTTCCTGAAGATTTCTAAAACGGATCTGCCGCGCTGCCTGCACATTTTCTGTTTGCTGAATCAAAATCCCTTCCCGATCATTGAGCAAAACCCCTTTGTGGAACAACAGCGCACAGTATTCTTTGAAGCCATGTATCAACACCACATTACTCCCCTGATAAGTATAGCAAGGCACTCCCCATTTCAATTCTTCAGTCAGCCCACAATCCAGCACTAGCGCTCTTAATTGCTTATATTCCTTCTGCCAAAACGAGGGTTTATCAAAGTAGAAATCAACTTTAGAATTCATCTGTTTGATGGTTTTAATAACAATAAAGTCTACTACACGATAATAAAAAAGAATCTCATTCTCTACAAGCCTAGCATAGGTAATTGCTTCACTTGATGATAGCATAAGGCTGCTTTGATACAGTTCTTCAATGCTGCTTCTGGGATTTCATCATCCAATTTGAAGATGATCGCTCGGTTTCCTTCGTAATCAAAAATCTCATCATAAGCTAAGCGGAAACTAGGGACTAGTTTGCTGGTACACTTGAAATACATCGCATATTGATCTGGGCTCTTTGCCTTCCAATCCATCCGAATAGTACTCCCTTTTTTGGCTAAGAAGCTTGGCTCACCCCACTTGAGCGTTTCCTCCAAACTGGACAATCCAATTTCTGTTGCAACCTCTAGCACCAACTTGCGAAGGTGAAGCATTTTATCTTTTACGAAGTCAGGGTATTTCGCGAAAACTGATGCGACTTCAGAACTTGTATTCAAATCCATATTCAGATGGTTTCACTCATTACTTAATATCAATAATCTATTTACAGCTTGATTCTAGGTCAGTTCAGTCCTGCCTCTCTAAATATTTCTTTGATATCTTCTGATATTTCAAAGGATTTTAGGGACGGAACATTTGCTCCTCCAGGATTTCCTACCGGTACTTTACCCACAAATGATTTTACACCACCCACCAACAACCTTGGAATTTGGCCGATGATTTCATTGCTGCTCTTGATCCGAATACCAAACAAGAGCATCTTCCAATGCACATAACTATGGGCAAATGGGTAGCGCTGTCCAATTATATGCGCTCGTTCCAAATGACCCCAAGCCTTTTGAAGTTCGCCCAATGCATAGTTATCCCTATACTTTTGAAGCTCTAGTTGAAAATAGACACTGAGAGAATCAGGGATTTTCGTGTAAAAATTCATAAACATGTATTATAGCTAACAAGCATCTCAATTCACTACTTTTATCAAACTCAAACACAGGTCTCTAATAAGGCTGAATATGCTCTAAAATCAAGGGATTGGAGTTAATCATAATTAATTAAATCCAAGTTAATTACAATTCAAAAACATCCCTAATTCTGGCGATTCGAAACCCTTTGGAAAGTACCATTTTAGACTCCTCGCTAGTCGGATCAATCACAGGGTTAGTATGGTTGAAATGAATGAAAACCACCTTTGCTTTATCCTCCGCAGACAAGGTTTTAAATTTTTCCATGCTTTCTAAAATGAAAGGATGGGGAATCTCAGCCATATCACGATTATTCAATTCTTTCCCACTAAAGAATGTAGCATCTACAAAAGCATAATCTACCCTCTTAATCTCATCAATGATATCGCGCTCCCACTTTTCCCATTTGTCAATATCAGGGATGAAAAGCGCCGTCTTACTCGGACCAATTATCTTGTAACCTACCGTTTCAGAGTACTCATCACGATGAGGAACTCGAATCGGAATCACGGTTAACTCCGCAGAAAGCCTTATAGGCACCTCATTTTCCAATGGGACCAAGTCAATATTCTCATTGCTGACCAACTGTGCCCAAGGCCCATTGTTAGTTAGAAATTCTCTCATTTTCGGCATGGCAAAAACCGGAACCTTATTCGCTCCACGAGCCTCTTTCCCTAGAAACATCAAGCCCGCATAATGTCCAATATGTGCATGTGTCAGAAAAATCCCATCGGGCATTTCGGCTGTACTTTCTGTGCCAAAATGGTTTAGTTCTTTACTTTGTCTGCTGATGTCAGGAGTTGCCTCGAATAGGTATTTCTTCTTGCTTTCAGCATCAAATAAGCCCAAAGAAACCACTTGTCTATCCTTGTCTGGATTTTCAAAAAGATCCCTGCAACATTCCTTATCACAACCGATATGGGGCGAACCTCCATCTTGAATCGTACCGAGAACGATTAGCGAAGTTTTCCCAGCAGCTGACTTCTGAGCATCGGCAACTTGGTTTACAGAAGAATTATCGGAGCATGCATTTAAAAAAAGTAGGATTAAAATAACTGGAAAAAGGGTTTTCATGTGTGAAAAGAAAATTTGTGCAGGTGAAGACTGTCTAGGATTGGAGATTAATTAACAAATTTATAAGAATATCCCTTCTGCCACTTCCCATTCAAACATCCTCCCAAAATCGGATATTCCCTTGGGAGCTTCCTTTATTTTTATGGAAGTGTTAGATTCATTTTCACCTGAAATATTACCGGATCGAGACATTATTATTCCTTTATAGAAATCAAATTCCTGGTAATGAGAATCACCACTTCCTGCACTTATACCATTTGTCTTTGCACCTACAATTTGCATATCTGCATCAAAGAACTTGAAATAGTAGGATACTTCCGACCTAACAAACTCATAGCTGATTTCCAGTATTCCGCCATCAATTTTTAGTTCAGGTATCAGATTAGAAATCATTCCTCCCTCATCTGAGCGTGCAATAAATTCATTATTTTGAAGTATTACTTCTTGTTGACCGTCCATATCTAAAAGAATAAGTAAGACTCTTGGTTTACTTTTCGTCGCCAAGCATTCCTCACATCGCCCTTCGGTCATATCTTCAGTTGACTCTAGCACAATAGCCAAATCAAGCTTTTGATCTGCGTTCAAATCACCAGAAACACTAAGCAGTTCCTCCCAACCTGATACCAGCCTGAGAGTCTCAATAGTTTGCCCTCTGAAATCTGGTAAAGCACCACCTATATTTTGAGACATACCCTGATCATAAATCAAGGTAAAAATCAAGAGTAACACATTGAATTTCATAAATTCTAGCATTGAATTATAAAACAAATTTTTTTGATTCAAGATACAAGTCAGGAAGATATCTAGACGCTATAGAATAAGTTTAAAGCTAGTACAAAGAACCTAGTAAAAAATGGAACCCTCCACAATTACATGTAGTTTTGACTACAGTTCGCATCCGTGAATCAAAGATTTAAATTAACCTCATCATGAATAATTCAGAATCAATCATCAATTCTATCAAGGAAACTTCAGGGGATATCAACTGGAAAGAATTGCTAGAAAGCATCATTTCGGCATTTGATTGTTCCACAGGAACCCTCCACAGGCTTGACACTGAATCCAATCTTTTGATGCTCAAATCCCAAGTAGGCATACCGGATTTCCTTTTACCAAAAATGTCTTCTATTCCAATCGGAAAGGGAATGGCTGGTATAGCCGCTGAGCGAAAGAAGCCTGTGGAAATGTGTAATCTGCAGACCGATGATTCGGGTGTAGCTCGGCCGGCCGCCAAAGAAACTAAGGTAGAAGGGTCCATCGCCGTTCCTATGTTGTTGGAAGGCAAACTTTATGGGGTTTTGGGTATTGCCAAGTCGGTACCTTATGATTTCACTGAGTCAGAAAGTGAGGAATTATTGAAAATTGGAGAAGAGATTGCCAGAAGTATTAGCTCATCTTAAGGCAAATCAATACAACCACCCGACAGACACTGACAGAATCTATCTGCAGTCCCACGATACAGCAAGCCTATACCCACTATTCATGGATTTCACTTATGCAATTCTAAATGTAAAATTGGATAAGGTTTGCCTGTACCATCCAGTTCAGATCGGCCGAGGATTTCAAAACCATTTTTCAAGTAGAACTTGATTGCTTTAGGATTCTGCTCATTCACATCCACTTTGGTGACAAGTTGATGCTTAATAGCATGATGTAGGAGGGTTTTGCCTATTCCCTTCCCCGCAAAATCAGGATGCACAAAAAGCATTTCCAAGTTTCCCTCTGCCACACCAGAAAACCCTAGAATCTGCCCAGAATCAGCTCTTACACTGTTCAGCTCCACTGCATTCAAATACACATTTAAAATCAATGGCTTGAAAAAGGCTATATCTTCTTCCTTTAAAAAACCATGCGTAGCCCGGACAGAGAGTTCCCAGAGATCTACGACTTCGGGATATTCTGTAACCTGGATTTGATCAAGGTGATAGTTCATAGAATATAAAAATGTAGGTTTTAGCAAAGTCTGCCAAATGCAGAGTCAAAATACCTATCCTCAAAAATAGTCTAAATCAATCTCCTTCGGCAGACACCACACCAACCATACTATCTGCAGTCCCATAATACAGCAACCATTTACCTTTGAAATACACCAAGCCCTCTAGAAAAGTCGTTCCTTCAGGATATTGCCCTGATTTTTCAAAGGCTAATGTGGGTTGAATAAAAGGCTTTTCTACTCGATCTAAAAGTTTCCAAGGCTCCGTAGCTGAGAAAAGTGCCTGTCCACCAGTGTAAACGCGATTACCAAGGTTCTTAACTCCTACCTGCTGGGAATTGCCAGCATTATAGAGCACAACGATTCCATCTTCGGTCAACACAGGTGGAGGACCAGCCTCTACCAACCAAGAATCAAAGTATCCTGCACGAGGGCTCAAGACAGGCACCCGATTTCCCTCATGATTTTCTACTGGTTGCCAATGGATCAAGTCATCTGAAGTAGCTAGCCAAATGTGCGGCACTCCATAATACATCCAATATTTGCCAGCTATTTTGGCAGCTATCAACTTTCCATCCTTCAATTCGGTCACAATAGCACCAGATTTGGATTCTGTGTTATGGTATTTTCCATCCTTCCAATCTTTGAAAATCGGCCCATGCTTCTCCCAATGGCGAAGATCCTTAGAAATGGCCACGGCAAGTCTAGGAACATCCCTATTCCACTGTGTGTAAGTCATAACATACACCCCATCCTTAGTTTCTATGATTCTAGGATCCTCGGTGCCGCCAGTCCATTCAAATTCCTTTTGATTATCATCTTTGGGATAAAAGATCGGTTCTGACTCTCGTACAAACGCAAATCCATCTGCAGATTTTGCCAATCCTATTCTCGAAGTATGTCCACCAATCCCCGTATCACCCAATTTTTCCTCCGCTCGATAGAGCACATATACTTCGCCATTTCGAGCGATAGCTGCAGGATTAAAGGTGGCCATAGACTCCCAAGCCACAGTCCTAGCTGTCATGGGATCTTCGAAAGTACTACCAGCCTGAGGAGAAATTATAGGCTTGGCCGCTTCAGGTCTTTGAAAAGGCCCGAGCATCCAGGTTTTATCCTGTGCTGTTACAGTCAAAAAAGAAAATATCAGCAGGATAAATGATAGGGACTTCTTCATGGGAGCAGGGTTTATTCACATAAGGTAGACTCTCGAACGCTGAGAAAAAAAGATATGTGCAGCATAGACACTAAAGAATTTAAAATCGACCCTAAACCCATCTCAGTTCTTCACAATACACCAAAAAAGAATGAAGATTTTTGATGGGAATAACAGCTTGATAACTTGGAAGTAATTGCTTCCATTTATTCAGCGCTGTCCAGGTCTCTTCAACTCAATAAAGCAACACTTTTCGAATAGCATACAAATCTACCTTTCACATTCAAAAAACTATTAATTACTTTCGGATAGAATTATCAGTGGCTGCAGCCATATCATCTCCTTGATTCAATTTCCCCAGAACCAACTCATAAATGAAGAAATATAAATTGTCGATTGAAGTAGCTCTGTTTGCAGTCTTGGTAATTTTCGCCGCTGCCTGTGCTAGCAAAGAAGAAGAAAAAACGATTTCTCCTCCTAATATTATTGTGTTTTTGGTAGATGATATGGGGCTGATGGATACTTCACTGCCTTTTCTCACAGATGATCATGGCAATCCTGTCAGTTATCCATTGAATGAGTTTTACAACACTCCAAACATGGAGAAACTAGCCAGTCAGGGAATTCGGTTTTCAAATTTTTATGCCCATTCTGTCTGTTCCCCATCCCGAACATCCATACTCACTGGGCAAAACTCTGCGCGCCATGGCGTCACCAATTGGATCAGATCTGAAGAAAACAACCGAACCGAATTTGGTCCAGCAGACTGGAACTGGAAAGGACTCACCCAAGCTTCCATAACACTGCCACGACTATTACAACAACATGGCTACAAGACTATTCATGTAGGAAAAGCACATTACGGACCCTTCAATAGTGAAGGCGAAGATCCGCTCAATCTGGGATTTGACATCAATATTGCCGGGAGCTCAATTGGGCAACCGGGGAGCTATTTGGGCACGGAATCCTTTGGACTGACGGGAGGAAATAAATCGAGAGCAGTACCCGGTTTGGAAAAATACCATGGACAGGACATATTTCTGACAGAGGCATTGACACTGGAAGCCAATGCTGCTATTGATCAAGCAAAAGAAGAAGGCAAGCCTTTTTTCCTCAACATGGCGCATTATGCTGTGCATGCACCTTTTTATTCTGATCCACGATTTGCAGAAAAGTATAAGGATTCCGGTATGCCAGAAAAAGCCCAGGCCTATGCGACACTGATAGAAGGAATTGACAAATCCTTGGGAGATATCATACAACATGTGAAGGATCTTGGCATGGGAGAAAATACACTTGTAATTTTCCTAGGTGATAACGGTTCGGATGCACCATTACCTATAGAAAATGATTACAGCAGTTCAACTCCAATAAAAGGCAAAAAGGGTAATCACTGGGAAGGTGGAATGCGAGTTCCCTTTATCGCTGCTTGGGTAAGTCCGAATGCCAGTTCACCAAATCAATTGAGATTGCCAATAGCCCAAAATGCTATTCAGGAGCAAGCTGGAACCATCATGGACTTATTTCCTACCCTGACAGCCTTAGCAGATATCCCTAATCCTGAAGGACACATCTTAGATGGTTCTCAATTGCAGGCTCAGTTTAACTCCAAACAAAACAGCAGCAGTGAAGAGCTTTTTCTAAATCATTTCCCTCATGGAGATCATCGCTCAAATTATTTCACAAGTTTGGTAAAATCGAATTGGAAAGTCATTTATCATTATCCCATCGAATCGAAACCTAGGTATGAACTTTTCAATTTGAAAACAGATCCTTTTGAAACTGAAAATCTCGCAGAATCTAATCCTGCCCAACTCATAACAATGATGGAGGTACTTTCCGAAGAAATGATGAACAAAAAGGCTCAGTATCCAATGAAAGATGGACAGGTATTGGAATTAGTAATACCTAAGTGAGGAGACTCGAGACAAGCAGGTGAACCCTTGTTTTCGATCTATCGTGTTGCGCGAAAGGCTGAAACGCCCAATTACAATTTCTTACGTAGCGACAAGCCCCCAACTAATATTGAAATCCCAGCTACAACAGGCCCATATACAATCAGAAATGAATCTCCTGTATTGAGAATTCCTGTATAAGTCCCAATGGTAATAAGTGCCCCAACGAATGTTAAGACAGCTCCTATCCCAATCATCTCTTTTGATTTATCCCGATATGAAGTCTGAACAAGTTGTCGTTGGATTTGATTATCTAGTAATCTAATGATGATTCGAATCTCCTCTTCTTCTATGTCGTTCTTTTCTAGTTCCTTCCTAACGTCATACAGATCGAAGTCTTTGTCGCTAATTTTTTGAAGGTAATAATCTATGATTTTCGCTCTATCCATAGTTGCCAAATGGGATCATATAAAAACTTAAAGTAACAAAACTTGAGATACTCACTTGCATGAATCAGACAAAAAAACCCAAGCCCACTCGAGCTTGGATTTTTTTCTTGAACCCTATCTATGCATCTTTAAATTCATCTCTGTAATTGGTATTAAACAGAAACAATAAGTGCTTTCTAATCTAATTGATAGCTTAAAATCTTTGTCTACCTCCTTCTACCTCCGCTAAATTCCATCGCTTCTCCTTTACCAAAACCATAACTCACCCCTAGAGTCACAAAGCGACCTCTTTGGCGGTAGCTGTATTGATAGAAATCAGGATTCAATGTTTCACTTTCAGAAATTCTGGAAGCAAACACATCTCTCACGCTGAGGTTTACGATAACCTTTCCATTTATGATTTTCTTACGGACACCAATATCGGCCATGGCATAGCCACTGATATTTCTTTGGAATGTTTGATACGAAGAGCGGTAATCACTGACAAGTTCCAAGGAAAAATCTGCTGGTAAGTCAAACTTATTGGTCAGACGGCCAGTCCATTGATTGGATTGAAATCCGAAAGGAGCAGACTCATATGTCCCTGATCTGTCGAAATAATTATAATTAAAATCTGCGCTCAAAGACCACCAATCTGTAGGCGTCATTTTACCATTGACCTCCAGCCCTGTGACCTTGTTAGTCCCAATATTCATGGGCTTGGTGATGTTGATACCATCTTCGAGAATCGTCACGTCTTCTACCGTTTGGGTGATGTATCTATGGTATATGGATGCACTCAGCGAAAATAGAGAATGATCCAAAATCCCTGTCACTTCATAGCTATCAGTGTACTCCGGTAGCAGATCTGGATTTCCCGTGGATACGCTGTAAGTGTTTCGGATATTATAAAATGGATTCAAGTCAAAGAATCTTGGTCTGGAAATCCTTCTTGAATAACCACCTTGCATAGAGAAGGTTTTGGCTACCTTATAGGAAGCATGAACAGTCGGAAATAGATTAGTGAATGCCTGATTATTTTCCTCATCAGTTTCCTCCAACAAGGTATGAATGTTCGTATTTTCCATTCTCAGCCCCACCTTCAACCCGAATTTATCTGCTTCATAAGCCCCCGTCCCATATATTCCCAATACTTTTTGAGTGTAAAAGAAATTATTGGAAAGCTCAGGAATCACCACCCAATCACCTGATTCAAAGTCAGAGATAGCATAGTCATTTTTTACGTCTTGGATAAAATACTGACCTCCTGTTTCCAATGTGAATTTCTCCGCTATTGGCTTGGTGTAATCTACCTGAAAAGTGTATTCAGCTTGGCTAAAATCATTGTCGCTCAATTGCTCCAGCGACTGTGCTCCGTCACCATATGTAGGGATATTGATATAGCTGGATGATTGATCTTTTGCAAAAGAGCTTCCTATCGCACTAACTAGGAGAAAATGATCTCCATCTTCAGTGAAATCACTTTTGAACTGCATTTCATACTGCCACTTTGGATTGGAAGCTTCGGTTTCTTCATTTCTTTGCCAACCAGACAATCGCAACCCCTGTCCATCATAGGTGCTAAAATCCCCTGAAGATGTTTCGGATTCCCCCTCGAATGCATAATTACCTGATGCGGTAATGACATTTCTATCATTGAAGTAATAATCAGTACCTAAAATCAGGTTGAAAAAATTCTCATTCTTTTCCACTTCACCCACACTTTGCACTTCTGCTCCTGTACTCAAATTTCTATTGAGTGACTCAAAATCCTCGGGCATAGTTCGTTTTCCCACTCCGATTTGACTAAAGAGATTGAACTTCTCGGTGCGTTTATTCAGGCTAAAACCTAAACTGTGGTTGTTCGGAACACCAGTGTTTAACGAGACAGATCCATTCACGCCCTTCTTATCCTCCTTTTTCAGGACGATATTGATAATCCCAGAAACGCCTTCTGCATTATATTTGGCAGAGGGGTTAGTCATCACTTCTACCCGATCTATCATATCAGCAGTCAAGGTACCTAGTGCATTTCCGCCGTCACCAGTAAGAACTGATGGTTTACCATTAATCAAAACCTGCACTCCACCTGTTCCGCGAAGGAGAATTTGTCCTTCAATATTTACTGTCACAGAAGGCACGTTATTCAGTACATCCAAGGCGCT
Organism: Algoriphagus chordae; assembly: GCF_003254055.1. Lineage (GTDB taxonomy): Bacteria > Bacteroidota > Bacteroidia > Cytophagales > Cyclobacteriaceae > Algoriphagus > Algoriphagus chordae. The sequence continues at coordinate 53,327 of NZ_QKZT01000016.1, read as the reverse complement.
GGCTCCCGTGCTACTCAGATCCTGTCCTACGTTGAATACTCGCTTGTCCAATTGAAATTCAGTGGTAGATCTTTCGGCCTGCACCACTACTTCGTTCATCTGCTGCGTATCTTCTTCCAAGGCGATTGTCCCCAGATTAACTTTACTATTTACGACCTGAATATCTTTGATCTGTTGGCTGATAAAACCTATAAAACTCACTTCAACAGAAAAATTCTTACTCTCAGTGGATAAGATTAGAGTCCCATCAGCCAGTGTAGTAGTACCGGCGATCATCTGTCCAGAATCTTCATCCAGGAGTTTGATAGTTGCAAATTCAATAGGATTTTGGCTCTTGGCATCTACTACTTTTCCGGTAACTTCTATACCTTGTGAGTAGGCGGAAGTTGTTCCCAGTCCAAAAAATAAGATCCAAATAAGTATGCGATTCATGGTTTAGCAGGTTTATTTAGCTCAAAATTGGGGCATAGAATCTGTCTAAAAAAATATAACCGATGAACGACCAGACTTTCCCGACAAACTACAAAAAGCCTATTACCTTGTCGTTTGTCGGTAAAATATGGCTGTTTACCGACTTGATTCTTTATTAATATTTTTGAGGAGTTAATTTGATTTATGGATTCAAGCGCCACCCAACATAAGTCTGTAAAAAAGGAATGGATCTTCCAGATCATCATACATCTGCTTGTGTTCCATTTTGTGATTATGGATCATGAAAAGGGACAGCTGAGATACGAGCTTCATTGGTATCAACTTTGGTTTTTCCTAAATTATGTCTGGGCAAATCTCCTGATCAGTTACGTGTTTTTGCCTAAGTTTTTTTACAGCAAAAAGTATTTACAATTCGGATTATACACCTTGTTTGTCCTGGTGGGAGTTTTATTCATCGAGGAATTTTTGCTTGACCCTTATGTTTTCCCAGGAACAAGAATGGCGGATTTCAAGGGAGTCCTTTTAAGTAGTGGAAAGATTCTGTCTGTGTTGGTCGCTTTGGCGGGGATGAAAATCGCCTGGGATGCCACCCAAAGACAACGGGAACTAGACGAGCTGAAAGTGATGGTGAAGGAAAGCGAGCTGTCCTATCTGAATTCTCAGATCAACCCTCATTTTCTATTCAACAATCTTAACAATCTCTATTCTTATGCAGTAGAGCAATCTCCTAAAACACCTGAAATCATTCTAGGACTCAGTGGAGTCCTTCGTTACATGCTCTATGAATGCAGGGAAACCACCGTCCTGCTGAGCAAAGAAATAGAGCATCTTCGCAACTTCATCCAACTCTATGAATTGCAAATTGAGGGTAGAGGAACAGTGGAGTTTGATACAGAAAACATAGCCGAAGACTACCAGATTTCGCCTTTGATTCTGAATGTTTTTGTGGAAAATGCATTCAAACATAGTCAGTCAGGTCAGTCGGATCAAATCAAAATAGCTGTATCCATCAAAGTAAATGAGAGCGGCGAACTTACTTTCATTTGCCAAAATAATTACTTTCCAGTGGAATCTCCTTTGAAGGGCATCGGTCTGGAAAATGTAAAGAAAAGACTCAATTTGCTGTATCCTGAGCAATATGAATTAAAGATTGATCAGAATGGAGAGGAGTTTTTCGTCAAGCTTAAGATCAAACTGAGCAAGGCATGAGGTGTATCATCGTAGAAGATCAGCAACCTGCGCAGCGAATCCTTAAAAAATACATAGCCGATATAGGTTCACTGACACTGGTGGGCACTTTTGGAGATGCTATGCAGGCTATGGATTTTCTCCAGAACGAATCTGTGGATCTAATGTTTTTGGACATCAATTTACCCAAGCTTTCTGGAATTTCTTTTCTTAAGAGTCTTTCCAAAAGACCACAGGTAATTATGACCACAGCCTATTCAGAGTATGCTCTGGATGGCTATGAGCTGGATGTGGTGGACTATCTGCTGAAGCCTTTCTCTTTTGAGCGATTTGTGAAGGCCGTGGGAAAAGTGAGAAGACACACTGAGCTCTCAGGCGAAACTGAAAATCAATCTAAAAAAGAACACTTCATCAAGATCGGTTATGAACATATCCGTATAGCTTTTGATGACATTATTTACCTAGCCGCCGATGGTGATTATTGTGAAGTATGTCTTGCAGACAAAAAGCACCTTTCCTCTGAACCAATGAAAAAATGGTTAGAATTATTGAATCAAGATGATTTTTATAGAATTCATAAATCCTACGTGGTAAATATCCACAAAATCATCAAACTCAGCGGCAACCAAGTTCACCTCCAAGACGACGCTGTTCTACCAATCGGCAGAACTTATCGAGAAGAGTTTATGGAGAGGTTCCTGAAATAATTAAGTCTGATCAAGCTAGAAAATATGCCCCGGCCTGCGTCTCCACATACCGGAAATTCAGCTGTTATGGATTGTAACCTCGAAATTATTAAAGAAGATTTAAAATCCCTGCCTATACACTTTGAACTGGTTTTGGCGGAACCTCGATTCTTTGATTGACTGCAAATCGGCCAAAACAACAGTAAAGCAATCACCCCGGTCTGTGTCCTCACAGACCGGAACCAAAAAGGCCCCTTTCCTAAAAATTGTCAATACTCTGATTGCGCGCTCCGCGTTATCCTTCGTGAACTCGGCGGTTAAAAGATTGAAACACGAGGCTATAAAATCTATCGTCCCGAATGGGACTTATCCATAAATCAACAGCTAGAAACCAACACTTTTTTCACTTCACTCAATGTTAACTTTTCTATTTTAAATTCTCTCAGGCCTCTGTGCGCCCTCCCTGATTTCCGCGCTTAAAACGCCTTAAGGGAGCAGGTTAAAACCACCATGAGTCAAGATCAGCGTATTCTCATCCAAGGCTTCATTCGGCAAAAGCTCTATCAAGGCATCGCTTTCAAGTCCAGTTTTCACGGCTACTTTCTCCAGTTTGAATCCAGTGTCGGTCTTTTCCCGCTGAACCAATACATAGCTTTCTCCTTCTGACACTACCACAGCAGTTACGGGAATCACCCAAGTTTCTTTAGGATCCTGAATAAGCTTTGCTTCCAAAAACATCCCCGGCACTAGTAACTCCTCATCAGATTCATTAATCAAATGTGCATGGACGTTGATCTGCCGCTCATTATTAATGGATTGCCCAACGACAAATACCTCCGCTTCCAGAGTCTTACCAGGTATGTCTGGTATAGAAACCAGCACTTTTTGTCCTTCGTGAACATGTGCCGCATCCTTCTCAAAAACCACCAATTCCATATGCAAATGCTCCTTGCTGATGATGGTCATAGCCTTTCCCGCCACAGGTAAAAATGAACCTTGCACCAAATGAATCCCATCTACAAAACCTGCTATAGGAGAAAGCACTGGTACTTTGGAGCGGATATTCTCTGGCTTCAACTGATCTGCATTGATATTGATCAGTGCCAACTGACGCTTCAGACTCTCTGCTCTGGCTTTGGTCGACTGATAATCTGCCTCTGCTTTTAGATAATTTTTCTGAGATGAAATATTCTCATCATACAAGGTTTTTTGACGCTCAAAATCTGTCTTCAAGTAATTCAACTGGCTATTTGCCTCTAGAAAATCTTGCTGTAAACGGATAAAATCAGGATTTTCTAAATAGAAAAGAACTTCGCCTTTCCGTACAGGTTCACCTTCCAACTTATTCAAGCCTGAGACATAGCCCCCGAAATAGGCTGAGATCTCCTGAATTCCCTCCACTGGAACTTTCACCATTCCTTGCACAGCAATACCTTCGGAGAACTCTTCCAATTTTGGACTACCCCATTTCATCTTCATGGTTTCAAACTGCTTCTGAGAAACCATAATAAAAGGACCTGAAGAAGTGCCTGCTTCGACTTCGACTCCTCCAGATTGGGCTTCATCGGCACCTTTGCATTGAAAGAACAAGAGCGAACCCACCAAAAGCGTAGCGTTCATTAGTGATTTTATAGGAAATTTTCTCATCAGTTCAGAAGGTAGTTGATGTCCAAAATAGTTTGTTGATAGGCAAATTTGCTTTGCAAGTATTGTAGCGTGATCGTCCTGGAATTCTCCATGAGCTGCACATACTGGAGAAAGTCAATTTCGCCTTCTTGGTACGATCGCTGAGCTTGTTCTAGAATTTGAAGCGAAAGCGTTTTACCCTCGGCTTCGTAATAGGTTATCACTCGGATATTCTGATCCATTTGCCGGTACAGTTGCTGCGCTCGTGTTTCCAACTGATTCCGATATTGCTCAGCCTCGAGTTGGATTTTCTGTTGCTGAAATTCGCTCGTTTTCACATGAGATTTTTGCGATCCGAAAAACAGCGGAACAGCAATTCCCGCCTGAAATCCTGGATAAACCTTGGCATTTGCACCTGGGTTTGTGCCACGGAATACCTCCACATTGATATCCGGTAGCAGCTTTCTCTTCTCGGTCTGAATTTGATATTCAGATTGTAGGACAGCGCTTTCATAATATTCTACACCAGGATGAGATGACCATTCTTCATTCACCGGAAGATCCATTTCAATATCCTCCTTGGAAAGTATCAATTCTCCTTCCCAATTCAGCACTAATTTCAGTTGATCCAATGCCATCAGGTAATTCTCATCCGCTTCAGATTTCTTCAGACTGATCTCCTGGCGTTTCCCTTCAGCCGTCAATTTCTCAAGGTAATTACTTTCTCCCGTTTCAAATTTCCGCGAAGCAGCTCGGCTAAATTCGGTATAGAGAGAATCCAAATACTCATAGTTTTCAATCAGCTCCTGCCAATACCTCACTTCAATAAATCCCTTGCTAATCTCCCCTTCCAGCTTTCTCTTTTGAAGTTCAAACTGGCTGAGTTGCATGGCAGCCCCAGCTTCCAAAGCATTTTTTTGTGCTCCGTAGAGGGTAGGAAAAGCAAAACTCTGACTTAGCCCCCACTTTCTGTTAAAGACTCCATTTTCGGCAATGTCATTTTTATCTTCCGCATAATAGACATTCGTCTTGTCGAGATTCCAGCCTTGACCGATTTTGGCATTGGCCATCTCCAGCGACTTGTCCGCAGCCTTCAGTGTAAGATTTCGCTCCAATCCGATCTCAACTGCCTGTTCCAGCGTCAGCGGAGTTTCCTGAGCCTTGGCAGCAAAAGATACCATAGAAATCAGGACTAAGGAAGTCAGGACTTTTTTGGAAGAGGAAGAAGATGATCCTGATTTAGTTTTGAATAAAACATACAAAACAGGAAGCACGATCAGGGTTAGGAAAGTAGCAGAAATCAATCCTCCTACGACCACCGTCGCCAGTGGCCTTTGCACCTCAGCTCCTGCAGAATTGGAAATAGCCATAGGCAAGAAGCCTAGCGCAGCCGCGGAAGCAGTCAGTAAAACTGGTCTCAAGCGCTCTTTGGCACCTCTGATTACCAGATCTTTGATATTTGTATAGTGTGATTCCATGGATTTGAAATGTTCAATCAATACGATTCCGTTCAACACGGCTATGCCGAAAAGTGCGATGAATCCCACGCCAGCAGAAATACTAAAGGGCATATCTCTAGCCCAGAGTAACAAAACTCCTCCTATGGCCGAAAGTGGAATAGCTGAGTAAATCATCAAGGCATCTTGACTAGAAGAAAAAGCAAAGTACAACAGCACGAAAATCAAGAATAAGGCTATCGGAACAGCGATCATCAATCTATTTCTGGCCTTTTGTAAGTTTTCAAACTGTCCACCATAATCAACTCTATAGCCCTCAGGCAGTATAATTTCATTAGCAACAATTGCCTGTATATCATCCACCACAGACTGCAAGTCACGATTTCTCACATTCACACCGATCACTACTCTGCGATTGGTATTGTCACGGGAGATTTTCGAAGGGCCTTTGGTATAGCTGATCGTCGCCAATTCGGATAGCGGCACCGAACCACCATTGGGAAGTTGGATGGAAGCTTGCTCCAAGTGACGGATATCCTTTCGGAAAGGATCCGCAAATCTCACAACTAAATCAAATTGCTTCTCCCCTTCAAACACTTTACCTGCACTCATCCCCGCAAAACCCATAGTCACAACCTCATTCAAATCAGAAATATTCAATCCAAACTTGGCGATTTTGCCTCGGTTGTACTCTATCTTCATCTGTGGAAGACCATCTACTTTTTCCAAAATAATATCTGCGGCTCCCTCTACCCCTTGGATTGCAGCTTCTATTTCTTCAGCCGTACTCAGCAAAACATCGAGGTCCTCACCGAAAACCTTGATCGCCAAATCCGCCCGCACACCAGTGATCAGCTCATTGAATCGCATCTCTATAGGCTGGGTAAATTCATATTCCATCCCTGGTATCACTTCCAGCGCTTCTTTGAATTTCTCTGCAAGCTCATCTTTAGTCTCTACTGTCGTCCATTCGGAGCGGGGAATTAGGGTCACGATCACATCACTTTCCTCCATAGACATGGGATCTGTAGGGATTTCCGCCGCTCCTATTCGGGTCACGATTTGATTTACTTCTGGAAATTGCTTCAGGATTTTCTCTATCTCCGTGATGGTTTCCACTGTATTAGTCAGTGTAGTTCCTGTTTTCAAAAAAGGCTGAATCACAAAATCTCCCTCATCTAGCGTAGGAACAAACTCAGATCCCATAGTGGAGAAAATCAAAATCGTACCCACCAACAAGCCAACAGCGCTAATTAAAACTACCTTCGTATGATCCAAAGCCCAGGTAATCGCCGGTTCATATACCTTGTTTATTCCATTGATTATTATGGTGGAAATATTTTTTGGTCCTGGAGGAGTAGTCTTCAGAAAAAGGGCTGAAACTACTGGGACGTATGTCAAACCCAAAATCATTGCCCCAATCAAGGCAAAGGAAAATACTTCTGCCATAGGGCGAAACATCTTGCCTTCTACACCTGTCAAAGATAAAATCGGAATAAATACGATGATGATGATAATCTGCCCAAAAATCGCTGAGTGCATCATTTTGCTAGCACCAGTAAAAGAAATCTCATCCTTCTTTGCTTGCCGTTGTTTTTTCGACAGCCCAGCCAACTGATGGTCAGCACGCGTGAATTGAAAGGCAATAAATTCTACAATGATCACTGCTCCATCTATGATAATCCCGAAGTCAATTGCTCCCAAACTCATCAAATTGGCATCGACTCCGAAGATATACATCATGGACAACGCGAAAAGCAAACTCAGCGGAATCACAGAAGCCACTACCAATCCAGATCGGAAATTACCCAGTAGCAAAACCACCACAAAAACAACAATCAGACAACCTAAAATCAAGTTCTCGGCAATGGTAAATGTGGTTTTCCCTATCAATTCCGAACGATCCAAAAACCCATTGATAACAATCCCTTCGGGGAGTGAAGACTTCATCTCTTCCAATCTCTCCTTGACCCGATCAATAGTACCTTTAGAATCCGCCCCTTTTAGCATCATCACCTGACCTAGTACTTTTTCTCCCTCGCCGTTGGCAGTAATAGCACCAAATCTATTCGCATGCCCAAAGCCAACCTCGGCGATGTCTCGAATGTAAATAGGAGAGCCATTTCTAACCTCTACGACTATATTCCCAATATCCTCCAAGCTAGAAACCAGACCTTCTCCTCGGATGAAAAAGCTTTCGTTTGTCTTCTCAATATACCCACCCCCAGCGATGGAATTATTCTGTTCAAGTGAATGATATACCTCAGCGATATCAATCTGCATTCCCTTCAATCGCTCAGGATTAATGGCAACCTCATATTGCTTCAAGTAGCCTCCCCAGGTATTTACCTCCACCACTCCTTCGATGCCTGAAAGTTGTCGGCGAACTACCCAATCCTGAATCGTCCGAAGATCAGTGATATCATACTCAGCTTCGTAACCTGGCTCTACGTCGATTACATATTGAAAAATCTCTCCGAGACCCGTTGAGATTGGTCCCATAATCGGCGTTCCGAATCCTTTAGGAATACTTTCTTCAGCTATTTTGATCCGCTCCGCAATGAGTTGCCGGGGAAGGTAAGTGCCCATTTTATCCTCAAAAACTATGGTAACGACCGATAGCCCAAACTTAGAAACAGACCTGATTTCGATAACCCCAGGAAGATTGGCCATTTCCAACTCCACGGGGTAGGTCAGGTATTTCTCCACATCTTCCGTCGCTAGATTCCTGGAAGTGGTAATCACCTGAATCTGATTTGTCGTGATATCAGGCACGGCGCCTATGGGTAGGTTGCTGAGGGCAAACACACCAAAACCTATCCAGGCGGCAATAAAAATGAAAATGATGAGCTTATGCCCAATACTCCATTGTATAATTCGATCTAACATGGGAGGGTCAAATTTGAATTACAAAAATGACCCAAAGGCTTCGTAAAGCCCGAAAAACTCCCTTAAGATTGCCTTAAATCTCTGGGCTGAAAATCAATCTAAAAGCAGATCCTTTACCCTTTTCGCTCTCCACTTCCACCTGAATATCAGATTCGAGTGCAAGTTTTCTCACGATTGCTAGCCCCAGTCCAGTACCCTGAACGGTAGCTCCAGCATCATCCTGTTCTCTATAGAAAGGATCAAAAATCTTATCCCAAGATTCCTTTGCAATCCCTTTCCCTTTATCTCTAATCTCTATAAATGGGGAACCTTCATGACTACCAACCTGCACTTGGATACTAGTTCTTGGCTCAGAGTATTTGATCGCATTTTGGCTGAGATTACTCAAGATCATCTGCAGTGACTGCTCATTGACCAGCGTAAAAAGCGGCGTAGAAAGATTGGTCTCGAATACAATTTCCCTCCCTGACTCTTTCTGTATTTGCTGCGCAAAATTCTGAGTAAAAGAAATCAACCCTACTTCTTCCTTACTCATTTTGCCTTTCCCTGCCCTAGCGAGAGAAAGCAATTGATCAATCATCTCCGACATCCGGTCTATACTCCCTAATGCCATTTTGACCTTTTCTACATATTCCTCCGAGGTCCTCGGCTTGCGAATCAACACTTCAAGCGTCCCCCGCATCACAGCCAGTGGCGTTCTCAACTCATGCGATGCATCAGAGGTGAATTGCTTTTCTCTATTCAGTGACTGTTCCAATCTCGCTAGCAGCTCATTGATGGAACGTGTCAGCTGGGCAATTTCATCGTTAGGTTCAGCTACTGGAATGCGCTCATTGAGGTTGCTTTGAGAAATAAGATTGGTCTTCTGGATGATCTTCTGAATAGGCTGAATACTCTTTCCTGCCAAAAAACGCATGGCCAAAAACAAGGAAATCAGGATCCCAGGGTATAAAATCAGCAGAATATTTCTGAGATTAGTGAGCAATTGCCGGGCATCTTCAAATGACTTTGCTACCAGCATAAAACCCTCTTGATTTCCTCCGTGATTAAGTGGAATCTGCATCTGACGCACCTCCCTACTTCCAGTTTTGAGCGTCCAAGCTTCATGATTTTTTGCTCGGTCAGGATAAAAACTCAAATGATTCTCCCCAAGATTGGGAGATCTATCCATGGAGTTTCCCTCCATATCTACAATCTCAATAAAGATCGGATTGAGCTGAATCTGACTATGTTCCTGCTCCAGCCACTCGTCTTTGTGCACAAAACGAATCTCCCCATTCACCAAAAAAATCTGACCAACATGCTTTTCAGTCTCTAGCTTTAGCTCACGATCGATGCTTTGAACCACCGTGTAATCCACTACCAAGTAAATGATCGCAAATACCAGCAATACGATCAGAGCCGTGACCAAAGTCAGCCTACGAGCTATGCGTTCTTTGTAGGAGACTATCATAGATCCTTTGCGATATAGCCTACACCACGCACTGTCTGTATGTAATCTTCGTTGGTGTTGAAATGCAATTTCTTTCGAAGTGAATTCATGAAAACGTCAATCACACCGGTGTTATAGTCAAAATGAATATCCCAAACATCCTCGATGATCTGCGTGCGTCGGCAAACTTGGTTTTTGTTTTTCATGAGGTATTCCAGTAGTGCAAACTCTTTTTGCGTCAGCTGAACTTCCTCTTCTCCTTTGAGAACCTGATGTCTGTCTGTGAAAAGCGTAATCGGGCCAAGTGTATATTTTTCCTCCGAACCGCCTTTAGCGCGTAGTTGAACTCGAATTCTCTCTAATAATTCTTCGAAGTGAAAAGGTTTTTTGATGTAATCGTTCGCTCCAGATTGTAGTCCGATGATCGTCTCGTCCACCGTATCTTTTGCCGTGAGAAAAATAATAGGCGTATTGGAAAACTGGGTTCTGAATTCCCGACAGACCTCTACTCCACTTTTCAAAGGCAGCATCCAATCCAGAAGCAAGAGATCATAATCTCCACTTAGTGCGAGCTGAAGGCCTTTTTCACCATTTTCAGCTACATCCACTGCATAGGATTCCTCTTCCAAGCCTTGCTGTAAAAATCCGGCAATCCCCGGTTCATCTTCTACGACTAGAATTCGCATGTTCTTCTTAAAATTTTACCACGGAGCACAAAGGTCACAGCGACACTACAAGCCTTAAGGCAAGGCGATTCTGTTTCTTCATTTGGCTTTACTCCTCGTTTGTTGTGCTTTGCTTCGCAAAAGTTAGCAAATCAATCCAAGCTCTGTAATTCAAAGGCTTAAGATTCTCTTAAAGTTTTTTTATCCAAGCCCACAAACAGCCTGTTTTCTAAAATCAATTGTAGATGATCAAATTTGGCCACTCCCCCTTTTCTAAAGGGGGCAAGGGGGATTTCTCAAAACATGTAACCTAAATCAAGTCCAGCTTCTGGAGACAACTATACATTGCGCCCTCTGAGAAACCTCAGTGGCCTTCGTGGTAAAAACAAAAAAGACCTTCCGAAATCAGAAGGTCTTGAATGCTTTATGCCATTTCTGCCACACGCTGTTTAGTTGGTTTTTTCTTAGTAGGTTTCTTTTTTCTCTTATTCCACCAGATCAAAGTACCAGTGATCGGCAGAGAGGTCGCAATCAAACAAGCTACAAACCATAGAAACTTGGAGAATTGTCCAAAAATATCTCCAACATGAAGAGACTTGACCGATCTACCTACCTGCTGGCGGAATGGCAAATCAGAAAACAAATTAGCCTCTGTAACAGACAGATCTGCTGAAGATAATTTCAACTGATCCGAGCCTGCTCTAGCGAAAAAACCTGTTCTATACTTACTTATGCTAATTGGCTCAGAAGCTTTTGAAGGGAGCGTAACTCTAATATTACCGGTATACGGAAGTTCAGCATTCGTTTTTGCAAAAATTTCTTCCAAAGAAAGGACAGCTAGCGCTCCTTCTTCTATCGGAGTTGCAAGTTCTGGCTTAGCATCAGCTTTTGGCTTTGTAGCAGTCTTTCCTTGAGGCGCAGGAGCCTGGTAAGTATCCCAAGTTTTTTGCCAACCTTCTCTATACCAGGTATAGGACCAGAATGGACCAGTAGCAGCCATGATAAAAAGGAAAATCAGAGAATAAAAGGCTAAGCTATTGTGTAGATCATGATTGACACGCTTCCAATTTCCAGACCATTTGATCTTCAAGCCCTGCTTCCAATTCTTTACTTTATTTGGAACCCAGATCACGATACCCGTAATCACTCCAAGTAAAAAAAGTAGCGTAGCAACACCATTGATAAACCTTCCCAAATCACGATTTCCCATGCTCTCCAGGATAGGAGTTTCTATTTTATCCAGCAACAACCACCTGTGGAGACTAAACATATAGCCCATAAATTCTGCAGTCTGAGTACGATCGGAAGTGTTCCCCAATACCTCAGCAGAATAAGGATTCACATAATAAGTACTTCCTCTTCCCTCTTCTCCTTCTTTCTTCATCGTAAACTGCACGCTACGATCAGCCTCCTCATTCCACATCAAGCCTACCACATTCGAATCAGTGCTTTTCTCCAAAGAACTCTTCAACTCATCAGCAGACATACGTTGACCAGCTTCCTCCACGAAGTAAAGCTCCGAATCCATCATCTCACGGATCTCAGTGTTATACACGTATATAGTACCGCTTAGACATACTGCGATCACCACCAAACCAGAAATTAAACCCGCATACAAGTGTACTTGGTCAAAAATATTTCGGATGCTTTTCCAAGCAGTAGATTTCTTTGGCTGCATAAAATGGTCAGTTTAAAGGGAATGGAATTAATAACTGGACGCAAAAATAAGGAAGTATTTTATTATTTAGATTTAATCTAAGAAAGAATTGAAAATTCTTAGCGAAACCAGTACCTGAACTATATGTCGATAAAGCAAAAAAAATAAAGCTTCTTAATAATTTAAATCGCCTCAAACAAGTACTAAATCCTGATTTTCAGTTATTTAATTACAAATCGAGTGATTAACGATCAAACAAACGATATTTTACCCTGATTATTGATTTTTGAAACAAAAATTGAGATCATCTATTTCATTTACAACCAGTATTTAATAGTTTAACAGAAATTATTGCGTTTAGATAAATATTTTAAACCAACTTTCGCTGAATTAGTAATTTTAAAAGATCAAATTCTAAGTAGAATACCCTATGCCCGAAGAAGTGCTAAACGAAAAGGAAATCATAGAAAGAATAAAGAATGATGATGAGTCAGCATTTATTGAGGTTTACGACCTTTTCTGGAAGCGCCTGTTCAATTACGGCTACAAAAAGCTCGGCAAAAAAGAAATTGTAGAAGGGATAGTACAGGAAGTATTTATTGATTTTTGGACCAAGAGAGCTAAGCTAGAAATTCACACCTCACTCTCCTCCTACCTGTTTACCTCGGTGAATTACCGGATAATCAATCAATACAAATCCCAAAGCATACGGGATAAATATTCAGCGACAGAAAAAACAAAAGGAGAGCAACTTAGCTCTGGATCTGACGAAAAAGTTCTTTTCAACGACCTGAAGTCAAACATCAAAAAAGTAGTACGGGAATTTCCACCACAGCGCAAAAAAGTATATCAACTCCGATTCAATAAAGGGCTGAGCTATATAGAAATCGCCGAAACTCTTGAAATCTCTGTGAGCACCGTGGAAAAACATATCATGCGCGCGCTTAAAGATATACGAATCAGCCTAAGAGAATTTATTCTTTCTACAATTACCCTTATTGGATCAGGTTCACTTTTCGAAATACTCATCGTCACACCCTATATCAGCTAACAGCCCCTAGCCCAATACCTCCTCTTTTAAAAAATTTCATTATTACACTTTTTGTGCACAATTAATTTTTAGGGTATAAAAAGCATCAAAACCAACATTAAACGAGCACAAAATAAAAAAGTTGGTTTATTTTTCATTTACTATGGAGGATAATTCTGTCTGAGTTGACATATATAGTATAACACTGAACTTATGAATGAAGAGGGTTCCAACATATTTCGAAAAGATGCTAAAAAGGCTTGCGCCTGGGCTGAAGAAACCAGTGAATCGGATTATGTAGACCAATTGGACATTGAAGAACAAAAGGCACTAAAGAAAAAATTACTAGCTGAAATAAAGAGCGGAATCAGAAAACAAGCTAAGCAAGCAGAGAAAAGGAAGATGATTTTCCGATACTCCAAAATTGCAGCTTCTGCACTTTTAATACTGGCAATGAACATCGGACTTTGGAGCAGCCTGAAATTAGAAATACAAACTTATCAAACCGGAGCAAATGAAACCCTTCAAATAGCATTGCCAGATGGATCTTCAGCTCTTTTGAATTCCAACTCGAGCTTATCCTTCTCATATACCAAGGCATTTGGATTTGATAGAAAGGTGCAACTGATAGGTGAGGCATACTTTGATATAGCCAAAGACACGGAATCAAAGAGATTCGTGATCAATGAAGGAGATGTAATGGAAGTTGAGGTTTTTGGAACAGAATTCAATTTCAAAAATCAGCCCCCTATTCACAAACTTACGCTAATAGAAGGAAGTGTGAAGCTTGGGTATCAAGGAAAAGAAGGCGATGCTAATCTAATGGTATCACCAGGGGAAACCATTAAACTAAACTTAGAAAATCATCAAATAGAAAGTAAAACAACCAATAAACCAACTAGACTACTTGCATGGAAGGAGCGGAAATTACGGATGCAAAACGAAAGCCTTGATGAGGTCTTGAGTATAGTAACTGAAATGTATGACCTAGAACTGATTGAGCAAAAAATACCACTAACCAATCAGCTTATTTCAGGGAGCTTACCGCTAACAGACAATCCAACAGAGGTGATCGAAAATATCGCAGCACTTTACGATACTCCGATTGCATTCGAGCAAAACACAATTCGAGTTCAATAGATTACCGCCTGCCTTTCGGCCGGATAGCAGGCAAATATAATTACTAGTAAACTTAGTTCGAGCAACGACTCTGGCAAACACCACAGTCGAAAATTACACTAGTGAGATCAGGATATATACCATATCCGGATCTATGAATGATTAGCAATTGACCCAAAATAAACGCGAGGTATCATTCTAACCACTAACCTGTTAATCTATGCTCATCAAATTTACCCGTTATCTATTGGTAGTTGGGCTGACTGGAGTGCTAGCACTCCCAGTCACCGTAAAAGGCCAAAATCTTACACAATTTGCCAAAGCCCCAGTTTCAGACCAGAAGCTGGACCAGAAAAATCTGGAATCAACACTCAAAGAACTCGAGGACCTATATGCTATATCTATAGCATATCCGTCAGCTCTAGTGGACTCAGAGAAAAGATTCCCTGCAGCGATCAATACCAAACTTAGTGCTGAAGAGAATCTGCAGCGAATCCTGAAAGGAAGTCAGCTGAATTACAGAAAAGGTTCAGGTAGTTTTTATATGCTTGAACAATCAGAAAATCAAGAAACTGTATCTATACCTACACCTTCCATTCTCTCTTACCATCTCTCTTCACCATCCATCGAAAAATTAGAGAGAACTATACAAGGTTTGGTGATGGATGATGATCAAATCCCTATTCCTGGAGCAAGCATACTGATAAAAGGAACCATGAACGGCGTGGTAACTGACGTCGATGGAAAATTCTCCTTAAACCTTCCAGATAATAGTGAAGAAGCAATCTTGATGGTTTCTTTCATTGGCTTTACTACTCAAGAGATCAAAGTTGGGTCTACCTCTTTTTTCAATATAGAATTAGCATCATCCGATCTAGCACTGAGCGAAGTAGTCGTGACTGCCTTCGGACTAGAGCGAGACAAAAAAGCGCTAGGCTATTCCACACAAAGTGTAGACGGAAGTGCGCTCACAGAGTCACGCCCTACTAATGTGGCGAACAGCCTTTCAGGTCGAATATCCGGAGTTCAAGTAACAGGAAACTCTATGCCAGGTAGTGGCGCCCATGTCGTAATCAGAGGCTCGTCTTCTGTTGCCGGAAATAATCAGCCGCTCGTAGTGGTGGATGGAGTGCCTTTAGAACAAACTTCCAGTAGAACCTATGGAAATGGTCTATCGGAAATAAGCCCTGACAACATTAAAGAAATGACAATTCTTAAGGGCGCAACCGCAGCAGCCCTATATGGCTCTCGTGCAGCGAATGGGGTCATTATGGTTACTACTAAAAATGGTTCAGGCACCAAAGGCTTGGGCATAGAATTCAACAGCAACATGACTTTTGACAATCCATTGATCAAACCGGATTTTCAAAATACCTATGGTGGCGGTTCTGGCTATAGAACTTGGTATGTAGACGGGAGGAATGGCTACGATGCAGACGGAATCCGTGGTACCGCAGGTGTGGATGAAAGCTGGGGAGCCCCAATGGATGGAAGTCTAGTACCGCTTTGGTATTCTGCACCAGAGAAAGTCGCGCTTTTACCACAACCAAATAACTGGGAGGACTTTTGGGAGACTGGACACAGTTTCTCCAACTCAATAGCACTCTCCGGAGGAAATGAGCAAGGAAGCTTCAGAGCTTCCATTGGCAGACTGGATCAAACCAGCATCATGGCCGACAATGACTATTACAGGAACAACTTCAAACTTAACACATCTTACAAATTCATCCCTCAGCTTCAAATGAGTGTGAATGCTGAATATGTAAAATCAGGTTCAGACAACAGAAGCTTCTCAGGAAGCCAGGATTTTATTTGGGCACACAGACATACCGATTATACCAAGCTTAAAAATTGGGAAGATTACTACGATGTTCAAAGACTCACTTTCAGAGATGGTGATGACTACCCTTATGCCAACTGGCAGCACGAATATTTCTCCAACCCATTCTTCAACCAAAAATATCTTCCTTCTTCAAATGAAAAAGACCGCTTGGTAGGAAGCATTGCTTTGAATTATGACATAAATGAGAATTTCAGCATCATGGCTCGATCTGGTACGGATTACTGGAGTGACAGCAGAATAAATATTCACAGTGCAGAGAGCTACAAAAACAATGTAAAAAGATTCGGCTCTTATACCGAATCCGTCCTTAGTAGTCAAGAAACAAACAGTGATGTAATCTTAACATACGACAAAGACATCACTCAAAGACTTTCACTCAAATTTCAAGCTGGTGCAAACAACAGAGTTAATCACTACAAAAGCAACTCTGTCTATGTGGGACAATTAACGATTGATGGCCTTTATAATTTAGGTAACTATGCTAGCCCAGTTACTCCATCCAGCTCTATCAGCGAGCAAGTTGTAAATAGTGTTTTCGGCTCAGCGCAATTTGGGTTCAACAATTACTTATTTCTTGATGTAACCGGAAGAAATGACTGGTCAAGTACTCTCCCAACGGATAATAACTCCTTCTTCTATCCTTCGGTGGCGATGAGTGCTGTCTTGACTGATATTTTCGATGTTCAGTCTGGCTTTCTTTCATTTGCTAAAATCCGGGGAAGTATCGCTCAGGTAGGCAATGACGCAGACCCCTACTTATTGAACCAAGTTTATTCTTCTGAAGGGCTGTGGGCTGGTGCGATTCCTACTTACGCTGAGTCAAACGAGATAGCAAACAGATCTCTAAAACCTGAGATTACTACTGGAAAAGAAATAGGATTAGACTTAAGGTTTCTAGAAGGCAGAATTGGAATTGACTTCACATACTACCATCAATCTACAGTCAACCAAATCCTTGCTGTATCGATATCTACTGCCTCAGGTTATAGTAGTCAGATTCTAAATGCTGGAGAAATCACCAACCAAGGAATCGAGCTTACCATCAACGCAACACCTATTAATACAGCATCCGGATTCAGCTGGTTTACCGCTTTCAATTTTGCCAGAAACCGAAACCAAGTAGTAGAACTAGCAGAAGGGCTTGACAACTACATCCTAGCAACTCAAAACTCCTTGACTTCTGAAGCCAGAGTGGGCCAGCCTTACGGTTCCCTATACGGAAGAAGATACTTAAGAAGCCCAGAAGGAGAGATTGTTTACAATAATGGACTCCCAGTAATTGATGAAGGCACATATGTTCTAGGGAATATCCAGCCTGACTGGATAGGCGGATGGAGCAACTCGCTCGCTTACAAAGGATTAGAACTCAACACGCTGATCGACATCAAAATGGGTGGCGACATCTTCGATGTGGGAACTGGCCTAGCTCGAAAAACAGGTCAATACGCCGAAACTGAAACAGGCAGAGAAGAAGGTGTGATTGGTGAAGGAGTCAAAAATATTGGCACTACTGAAAACCCGGAATATGTACCCAATGACGTAATAGCAGCAGCTAGCACTTTCTGGAATGCACAAAATCCTCGAACCTATCATGAAACGGGAATATTTGATGGATCCTACGTGAAGCTTCGTGAGCTCTCCTTGGGTTACGTTTTCCCTAAAAACTTCCTAGGAAACAAATTCATACAAACCATGAAACTTTCATTCGTTGGACGAAACCTGGCGATACTTTATAAAAATCATCCGCATATGGATCCTGAGGTTGATGACAAAGGAGGCAACGGGCAGGGGTTTTCCTATGGCGAGATGCCTTCTACACGGAATTTAGGATTCAATCTTAACGTGACATTCTGATCAATCTTTCACACCTAAAGAACAAATCATGAAAAGACTATACATATACAGTATCGCAATACTTCTTCTGACTTTTGGAACGATGACTTCCTGTACCAAGGATTTTGAAGAAATCAACACAGATCCCAACAACCCAGTATCCATATCCCCTTCCCTGCTTTTACCTAATGCAATCCAGGTGACTGTAGATCGATATTGGGGACATAGCACTAGATATCAACGCCTAAATATCGATGCCGCTATGTGCTGGATTCAGCACCTATCACGAAATATCTACATCAATGCTGAAGGCGATAGCTACGAAATCCCACTTACCATTTCATCTGGAACTTGGAACAGTATATATAATGAATCGCTCATCAATTTCGAAAGAGTCATAACACTCTCGGAGGCAGGTGCAGAGTTCGAAAACTCCAATTATCTAGGAATAGCAATGACCATGCAATCCTTTGGTTTTGCTTACCTCACAGATGTATTTGGCCCTATTCCATATTCAGAAGCACTTAACGGTACAGCAGAAGAAGCTATCAACTCCCCGAAATACGATTCCATGGAAGATGTTTATGCCGGAATCCTGACTGACCTAATGGAAGCGAATGATCTCCTATCAACTTCGGGACCGGAGGTAGTCGGAGATATCCTTTTCGACGGTGATATCATGAAGTGGAAAAGATTCACGAATTCACTTGCCTTGAGAATAGCCAACAGACAAGCTTCCAAAAAACCAGCTGAATCAAAAGCACTTATGACTCAGATTTTATCTGACCCTGTGAAGTACCCGATAATCGAAAGTAATGACCAAGCCGCTGAACTAATTCACTTCGATGTAATAGGAAGTAGAAACAAAATGTTTGATGTTTTCTCTACCCGATCCGATTGGAATATTAGCTCAACACTGATCGACAAGTTGCTTGAACTTGACGATGAGAGAATCACTGTTTATGCTCAGCCTTTAAGTGATGGATCTTATGCAGGACTGCCTAATGGACTCACTGATGCTGCTGCAGGGACTTACAACGCTTCTGTTATTGGACTGAAATATCTAGATCCTACTGCTCCAAGTGTACTCATGACTTATGCAGAAGTGGAGTTCATCAAAGCTGAAGCTGCTCTGGATGGAGATATTGATGGAAATGCCGAAGATTTTCTTGAGAATGCTATCAAAGCATCCTTTCAGCAACAAGGATTGGTTATGCCGGACGATTATATGAGCAGGATTGGTGGGGTAACCAAAGAAAGCATCATGACACAGAAATGGATCGCTTTGTTCGGTCAAGGAGTGGAAGCTTGGAACGAATTCCGCAGAACCGGATATCCTGTGATGCCTGCTCCAAATGCTAGCTCAGCATTTTCGAATGAAGGAATTCTGCCTACTAGAATTGAATACCCTACTTCGGAATACTCTCTAAATAGAACAAACCTGGACGAAGGCGTGAGTATGCTCGGAGGTTCTGACAATATGCGAACCCCTCTTTGGTGGGTAGATTAAGAAGTAACACATCCAACTTTCAAATGCACTCAATATGAAATCAAGCCGAATTAAAACGTCAGACTTAGGAATGAATGAAAATGATTCAGAATCCCTGCAATAAGTAATCAGCTTGACCACAAAAAACACATAATCACATGAAAAAGTCATTCAATACATATTTAGTACTGGCAGCATTAGCCACTCTTTCCTTCTCTCAATCCTGTGTTGAAGCAGAAGATTTGGCTACTCCAAATGTAGCATCACCGGTCCTGGTGTTGCTGGAGGGAAGCACCTTTGATGCCACGTCTCCAGTGACCGTTGGGTCAAAGTTCCTTGAGCTTGACAAAACCAATATTCTAGACTACACCAAGGGAATAGACTCCATCCCAGTCCCAAATTTAAACATCGCTGTCTACATCAATAACACCAATGAAGTGGCAAGCTTGGTAACTGGCTCAGATGGCAGTGCCGATCTAGTAGTTTCCTGGGCAGACCTTGGGTTGTCTGAAGCTGCAAGCGGCAATTCGGTTCAACTAGAATTTGCGGGAACCTACAAAGATGTAGCCTTTCGAAAATACCACACCGTGAGAGTCAATTAACAAGAATCTTAATCAATAGTAAATACAACTACACGCTAAATCTTTCTACAACCTTATTAACATCATTATGAACCACTCTATTAACAGAAGAAATTGGATCAAAACCAGCCTAATGGCTGTGGGAACCATGGCCGCGGCACCTGCTTTTGCTCTACCAAAAAACAAAGCACTAGCCGCCTACCAACCTAATTCAATTCTTAACGAGCATATCCCCCTATTTAATTACGATGAAGCTCGTTTAGTTGCAAAATTAAATTCAAACGAAAACCCTTATGGACCTTCCCCAAAGGTGATCAAGGCGATTTCAGATTCTATCACATTAGGAAACAGATATGGTCACGGTCAAGCTAAAGTGCTTATAGAAATGATCGCTGAAAAGGAAGGGGTTAGTACAGATCACATTATGCTCTCACCAGGCTCTTCAGATATTCTTGAAAAGACTGCTTTCGTACAATTTATGAATGGTGGAAATGTAGTATCTGCCGATCCTTCTTACATGTCGTTAATGAATACTGCTCAAAGACTTGGTGCTACTTGGAAGCCTGTATTATTGACAGGAGACTATCAGCATGATCTTGACGGTATGGCAAAAGCCGTAGACTCAGAAACTAACTTAGTGTACATCTGTAACCCTAACAATCCTACTGGTTCCATCACTGATGCTGCTAAGCTTAAAGCTTTCTGTTCTTCAGTCTCACAAAAAACGCCTGTCTTCGTAGATGAAGCCTATCTTGAGTTTATGCAAGACCCGGAAGCAAATACAATGGTCGGCCTTGTCGCAGAAGGTAAAGATGTAATGATCGCAAGAACATTCTCTAAGGCACATGGAATGGCAGGCCTTAGAATCGGGTATTTGGTAGCCCTTCCAGAGCGGATAGAAAGTATTACTTCCAAAGTAAGAAGTACTATGGGCTTATGTGTCACTTCATTAAATGGAGCTATAGCAAGTATGAAGGAGCCTAGCTTTATCTCTAGCTGCAGAAACATGAACACAGAATGTAGAGAATATACCAAGGGTGAGATTGCATCTTTGGGTTACGACATCATTCCTTCTGAAACCAGCTTTATGATATTCCCTCTTCGCATGGAAGGCCAGCCCTTCATGAAAGGAATGTATGACAATGGAGTAGGTGTCAAAGTATTCAACATAGAAGACAAACCATGGTGCCGTGTAAGTATGGGTACTAAGGAGGAAATGGAAATTTTCGTCGATACTTTCAAAAAAGTAACAGCCTAGAGTTAAAGAGCTATGAGTATTGCACTTCAGAAGACCCTATCGCTGCTCCTTTTGATAGTAATCGGGATATTACTCCAGAAAAAACTACAAAACGAGGATCAGAAAAAAGGGTTAAAAACCATTATTCTAAACATCGCCTTGCCGGCAATGATCTTTGTCGCTTTATTAAAAATCGAAATCAACCCGGATTTATTAATTCTTCCGGTGTTGGCTTTGGCATTCAATATCGTGATGATAGTCCTGACCAAATACTCCCTGCCATTTTTTGGCATCAAGTCAGACAGCCCGGCTATGCGAACACTGATGTTGCTGCTACCTTCTTTGGCTCCTGGATTGACCTGTTTCCCATTTATAGTAGAATATTTGGGGGATGACGTGCTTGCCTGGGCGGCTTTAGCAGACATAGGAAACAAACTCTTTGTTTTGGTTTTAGCCTATTTGCTAGCGATGTCCTGGTATTACAAAAACCAGAATTTGAAAGCTAAATCAAATGGTCAAAAAGTGAAAGAACTGCTGATCGCTATGGTGAGTGAGCCAATAAACATGGTAATTCTTGTAGCAATTGTACTTCTGAGTTTCGGATTCCACATGGACAGTATGCCTGGATTCCTAAGTGAATCCATCCTCATGATGAAAGACATGATGACTCCCTTGGTTTTACTTTTCATAGGAATAGCCGTGATTTTCAAATGGGATCAACTGAGAGTTATTACATCTCTACTCACATTCAGGGCTGGATTTACCTTTATGTTGAGCGGTCTCTTCATTTGGCTTGTACCCATGCCCTCTGAGGCAGCCATACTACTAGCCGTAGTATTTCCTCAAAGCGCTGTGAGTTTTTGGCCATTTGCACATATGTCTGCAATAAGGAAACTCGAGTATGACAACGAAAGGCAAAAAGACAATCCCACATTTGATCTGGAACTAGGAATAAATGTTCTGGCAGTATCCATGCCTTTTAGCACGCTGTTGATATTAGGTGTATTTACTTCAGGTAGCTACTTTACTTCTCCTCTCCACATCATATCCATTGGCGGATTGTTAGTTGGAGCGGCGTTGTTGCCAAAAGCCATACAGTGGGTAAGAAGCACAGATTTCAGCTTTGAAAATATGAGAGAAAAGGTTCTGAAAGACAGTCCAGTTGAATAACACAATGTAGGTTATCTAGAATAACCGATAGGTCTGACCAAACGAAAACGCCCAAGCATTGCTTGGGCATTTTTTGTATCTAATTGTAAATAAACTTTTGAGAAGTACAATGAAATTTCCAGCTTGGGTAAAATCCGATTTCCTTTTAAATTGAACACCCAAATATGATTCAATATGCGTAAACTCAGTCAGGCATTAGCTTCTCTAACAATTCTAGTCTCCATCATTTCCTGTCAAAGCAAGGTAGAAAAGCCACTTCCGGATCTATCCCCTGATTTCAAGTCTGTACTAGAGGCACATGGTGATTGGCAAAAGTGGTATCATGCCAAAGCAGAAAGTTATGTCATGATACATGAGGGAGTGATGACTGAGGAAGATGCGTTTATCAATCTGAATAGCAGAAAAATTCGTCTATCTAATACTGAGTTTGAAATTGGTTTTGACGGAGAGCAGACCTGGATTAGTCCAAATAGAGCGGCTTACAGAGGACAATCCGTGAAGTTTTACCACAATCTCTATTTCTATTTTTTCAATATCCCCTATGTATTTACAGACCCAGGAGTGACTGTAGTGAAAATCGCAGATAAATCCATTAATGGGAAAAAGTACCCGACTTATCAAGCCAAGTTTAATCCTAAGACTGGTGACAGTCCCGACGATCAATTCTTTATGCTAATCAATCCTGAGACCAATAGATTGGAATACTTACTCTACACCGTCACCTATTATGGTGATGAAAATCCAACACTTAGTGCTTTGAAGTATGAAGATTACCGAAATGCAGATGGTGTGTTTTTCCCTAGAATCCTGACTGGTTATACTTTTGAAAATGACTCTACTAAGAACATAAAGTACCAAGTGACCTTTGCAGATGCACTACTTTTGGATGAGGAGTTTGATGCAGAGATATTCGAAAAACCCAAAGATGGGGTTTATGCAGATTAGTGAACAAATGAATTCAGTTGGGCAGAGGCATAACTGTAAATTAAAATACTCTACTTTCGAGTCATGGTTAAACGACTTTTAAAAATACAGGACAATGCGATAGTGAAGCGAATCACAATTTGGAGACAAATCAAGGATGGACTTTTCATTGCTATAGGAGTTGTGATGGCGAGTATAGGCCTGAAAGGATTTTTGTTACCCAATGGATTCTTTGACGGTGGAGCGATGGGAATGTCCTTACTCTTGGAAATGCTCACTCCAGTCAACCTGTCTGTACTGATCATCCTAGTAAACCTGCCATTCATTTTACTTGGTGCTAAGCAGGTTTCGGTACAGTTCGCGATCAAAAGCACCATAGCTATTTTCGGACTGGCACTTATGGTTCACTTTATAGAAGTGCCTGCGATTACGGCGGATAAACTACTGATTGCGGTTTTTGGTGGTTTTTTCTTAGGATCTGGAATTGGCTTTGCCATCCGAGGTGGAGCTGTCATAGATGGCACTGAAGTGCTGGCGATTTCTGTGAGTAGAAAATCCAGCTTGACCGTTGGTGACTTTATTACTGTTTTCAACGTCTGTTTATTTATAGTAGCAGCGATTTTTGTGGATTTAGAGACAGCCATGTACTCCATGCTAACCTATTTCTCAGCTTCCAAAACTGTAGATTTTATTATCAACGGGGTAGAAGAATACCTTGGTGTAATGATCATGTCCTCTCATAATGAGGAGATCAAACAGATGATATCTTTTGATCTCGGACGTGGCGTGACGGTGCTGAAATCTGATGGGGGCTATGGAGATAAGGCCAATCAACTTCCAGATAGAAAAGTGTTATTCTGTGTAATCACAAGATTAGAAGTCACCAAAATGCTGGTAGAAATCGAAAAAATTGATTCTAAGGCATTCGTTATCCAGTATCCAATCAAAGACACTAAGGGTGGAATGATTAAGAAGCGGCCCTTGCATTAGAAAATAGTAGCAAGATTCAAGTAGCAAGACATTAGATTTTAGGATATGAAAAAAGGGCGAATGAATATTCGCCCCTACCTATATCTTAAATCTAGATACTTGATATTAATGTCTTACTACTAAGATATCCCCGATCCACTCGCAGTGCCTTCATGTGGCACCAAAAGCTTCAACTTGCCGTCTTTATCTTCAGCCATCAGGATCATACCTTCAGAGTCGATGCCCATCATCTTGCGCGGTGCAAGGTTGATTAGCATAGTCACTTGCTTACCAATTAGAAACTCTGGCTCAAAGTGCTCTGCCACACCGCTAAGAACAGTTCTGTTCCCAAGCCCAATATCCACTTTTAGCTTAAGCAATTTCTTGGATTTTGACATTTTCTCCGCTTCCAAAATGGTAACAACACGCATATCTAGTTTTGCAAAATCATCGTAAGTAATGATTTCCTTCATGGCTGGAACTTGTGCGTTTTCTACTTCATTCATCTTCTTGGCATCTAATAGTTTTTGTACTTGTTTTTCTACGGTTTCATCTTCGATTTTTTCGAAAAGCAATCCCATCTTTCCTAGTGACGTCCCTGCTTTCAATAGCTCACTTTGACCAGCCTCAGACCAATCTATCTTTTCCATTCCAAAAAGGTCTACCAGTTTCCCAGCAGTAAATGGTAAGAATGGCTCAGAAACGATCGCAAGATTTGCAGCGATATTCAAGGCAATATTCAGAATAGTAGCCGTGCGAGCTTCATCTGTTTTGATGACTTTCCAAGGCTCCGTATCCGCTAGGTATTTATTTCCCAATCGAGCCAATTCCATCACAATACTCAGAGCCTCACGGAATCTGTAGCGCTCTATAGAAGAAGCAATTTTCTCAGGAAATTCTGCCAAAGCATCCAATATCTCCTGATCGTAACCAGTCAATTCACCTCGCAGTGGGATAATTCCCTGATAGTATTTATGCGTCAAAACCACTGCGCGATTCACGAAATTCCCGTAAATGGCAACCAGTTCAGAGTTGTTTCTAGTTTGAAAATCCTTCCAAGTAAAGTCATTGTCCTTCGTCTCTGGAGCATTGGCAGTAAGCACATAGCGAAGCACATCCTGCTTGCCTGGAAATTCTTCCAAATACTCATGCAGCCAAACGGCCCAGTTTCTAGAAGTAGAGATCTTATCTCCTTCAAGGTTCAAAAACTCATTGGCAGGCACATTTTCAGGAAGTATATAATCGCCGTGAGTTTTAAGAATTGCTGGGAAAATAATACAGTGGAACACGATGTTATCTTTTCCGATAAAGTGCACCAGTTTGGTATCCTGATCTTTCCAATATGGCTGCCAATCAATTCCTTTTTCTGCCGCCCATTCTTTTGTAGAAGAGATGTAGCCAATCGGCGCATCAAACCAAACATAGAGAACTTTGCCCTCTGCATCCTGCAAAGGCACTTTTATCCCCCAGTCCAGATCTCTGGTCATTGATCTTGCTTGAAGGCCATCCCCAGCTTCTAGCCAAGAGCGACACTGCCCCAGCACGTTATTTTTCCAATCATTCGCATGATCTTCCAGTATCCATTTTTTCAAGAAATCCTGATACCTCGCCAAGTCTAAAAACCAATGCTTGGTTTCTTTTAAAACAGGAGTTCTACCACTGAGTTTTGACTTGGGATTGATGAGCTCTGTAGGGCTAAGAGAGCTACCACACTTTTCACATTGATCTCCGTATGCATGCTCGTTGCCGCATTTTGGGCAAGTCCCTTCTATATATCGATCTGCCAAAAACTGGTTGGCTTCCTCATCGTAATATTGCTCGGTAGTTTCTTCTAAGAATTCACCTTTTTCATACAAATCCTTGAAAAATCCCTGTGCCGTCTCATGATGAATAGGTGCTGAAGTTCTTGAATAATGATCAAAGCTGATCCCAAATTCCTGAAAGCTACCCTTCATGATTTGATGGTAATGATCCACCACTTGCTGAGGGGTTTTACCTTCCTTTTTTGCCTTGATAGTAATCGCTACGCCGTGCTCATCAGAGCCACAGATATAGGCTACATCCTTGCCCAGGCTTCGTAAATAGCGAACGTAAATATCTGAGGGAATGTAGCATCCAGCCAAGTGACCTATGTGAAGTGGTCCATTGGCATAAGGAAGCGCGGAAGTGACTGTATATCTTTTGAAATTTTTATCGCTCATGATCAATCTAAGATTCGAAATAGTATGCCCCGATTTGAAAACAAATTCTTCACAGGATCAGGGCGCAAAGATAGGGAAATCAGACAAAGCGAGCCTTAAGCATTTGCAAATTCATTGCGCGCTTCATCCGTCAAAATACCATTGTATATAATCGTGATCGCTTGATCGTAAATATCCGCATGAGGTATCTTCATGCCTTTTTGAATGGGCCCCGGGAACTGACTGATGAATTTGGGATCCATAAGCGATTGTACCGCAGTAGCATAAAGCATTACGACCAAATTGACATTAACGGAGGGATTGACCAAACCCTCAGATATGCCTTGATCCAGCAATTGTTTGAAGCGCGTATAGGCAGATTCATTGATATACTGCTCCAGATCTTCCCAGATTTCTGGCGCATGCTCTCTTAGATCCTCGAAAAGCTCAGGATTAATTGGCCCGAGTAGGGAAGCCATCACAGTCAAGGTGGACTTCAATTTGAGCGGAAAGGAAATATACCGATTGTCCACAATTGCCTCCACTTTGGCTGTTAGCTTGGTTTTGGTTACTTCAAATGACGCTCCTAACAGCTCCAACTTGCCTGGATAATACTTATAAAGTGTCTTTTTACTCATGCCCAGCAGTTGGGCTATATCATCCATGGTGGTATGACGGTAACCTTTCTCTAGAAAAAGCTTGTAAGCTGCATCCAGAATTTTGCTTTCGATATTGGCTTTCTTAGGCATGGGTGGGTTGAGGAGAATCAAAAAGTAAAGGTTTAAAATAATAAAAGGATATGCAATGGAAATAGTTCTACTGGCGTAATGAGGGTAAGCTTTGAGTTTTTGTTCGAACCTCGAAGGTTTCGTTGACAAAACGATTCAAATGATTGGAGTTTTTGATACAGGTCATTGAATTTACTAAAATGCTTTTCTACGCGAAGAAACTCGGTGAGGTATGATATATCAAGGAAAAACTATCAGACGGATAGATTAGGTAATGGAAATTAGTATTTTGGGTTCAGAATATTTTCCCACACATTTTCCCATTATTCCGATTAATTCTTAAAATGATAATAAGAAGCCGAATTAATACTGTGAATGCCGTAGTATTACCAGTATTGCTCATTTTATGGCTGGCCGCAATAGCCACCTTCATCTGCTTCCTTTCTATTGAAGATGTAAACAACGGAAAAGCAGATTCAATTTTCAAAACGCCAATCTATGGAAGTCTTATTCTATTTGTAGCGATTATTGGTACTGCCATACATTATATAAAAATGTACAAAACTATCGCGATTGATAGCAAAGGCATAAAAATCAGCAACTTCTTCTACAAAAAATCCTTAGCCTGGAATGAAATTGATGAGATTGAATTGATCGGAAAAAGTCAAGTTGCGAACTCCCCCGTGGACGCAACAATCCTTATCCTCAAAAATGGCAGGAAAATAGACCTTATAGCTTCCCGTTATGAAAATATGCCTGCCATCAGAAAAACGCTCCAGCAAATAATTGAGTGTATTGAGAGCAATGATCAAATTTTGCTCAGCCCACTTAAGGCAACTTCGAAAGTTGACACTGCTGACGCTATTCACCTCAGTAAAATGACAAAATACAGCGGAAACCATATCCTATCATTTAATGGATTTCTGCTTTACGGATGGATAATCTTTTCAGTTTTTATAGTATTTACTTATCCTAATTCTGGAGGTATAATTATAGGACTCGTTATAATGTTTGGTGTCTTATATGGTTCTCTGGGCCTACAACTTCACTATTTTTATATGGACCAAAACCACCTAATAATTAAAAATCATGTATGGCCTTGGGTGAATGATAAATACCGAATAGAAGATATTAAACAAGTCACAATAGAAGCGCCATATAAAAAGTCAACCTCATTAAGAGTTATCACAAATGGCTTCATCTCAAAACTGTATTCGGGGGGAAGTTTGAAATTCAGTATGTGGAAAAAGTTCTTAAAGGATATTCAAAATTTTAATATTGACGCAAAAAATGAAGCTGGCTTTTAACGCTCTATAATTCCTTCGTGCATGTTTCAGCTCATTATGTTTTGTCCTTTCATCTAATCGAATTAAGATTTCCATTTCTCCTTTCTTGGCGATCTCTGCGACTTTGCGGTAAGTATATATTATTTTTACAAGCCCAAATTTTTCTATAAAAGCTATGAATCCACAGGAAGCCGAAAAGCGAATTACCCAACTGACCCAGCAGATCAACCATCATAATAATCTCTATTATCAAGAGAGTTCCCCAGAAATATCTGATTTTGAGTTCGATAAGTTGTTAGAGGAATTGATAGAATTGGAGACTAGCTTTCCTGATTTACTTGATCCGGATAGCCCAAGCCAGCGTGTGGGTGGCACAATCACCAAAGATTTTCAGACAGTGGAGCACAGCACTAAAATGCTTTCGCTAGGAAACACCTATTCTGTAGAAGAGCTTATCTCCTTTGATGAGCGCGTAGTAAAGGGACTCGGTCACCCCAACTTTGAATATTTCTGCGAGATGAAATTCGATGGAGTTGCGATCTCTCTGGTTTATGAAAATGGTAGGTTTGTAAGAGCTGTGACTCGAGGTGATGGATATAAAGGAGATGATGTCACTGCTAATGTGCGCACGATCCGAAATATTCCTCTGGAAGTAAAAGGAGACAATATTCCTGCAACTTTCGAAGTCCGTGGAGAGATCTTTTTGCCGTTGAAGGAATTCCTGAAAATTAACGCTGCGCGCGAAGAAGCTGGGGATGCCCTTTTAGCCAATCCACGAAATGCAGCTTCGGGTACGCTGAAGATGCAGGACTCATCCGTAGTAGCCAAACGCAGATTGAATTGCTATTTCTATCAGTTACTCGGAGATGAACTGAGCGTAAACACACATTCTGAAGCGATATCACTGATAGAAAATTGGGGATTCAACGTCTCCCAAACCTATAGAAAAGTTGCGGACATTCAGGAGGTAATCCAATACATAGAAGATTGGAAAGAGAAGCGCTTTTCTCTTCCTGTGGATACCGATGGTGTAGTCCTAAAAGTTAATAATTACGATCAACGCGAGGAACTGGGCTTCACTGCCAAAAATCCCCGCTGGGCGATAGCATACAAATACAAGGCAGAAAGCGCTGAGACGGAACTGCTGTCTGTGACTTACCAAGTTGGGCGAACGGGCGCCATCACTCCAGTGGCGAATCTGTCTCCTGTGAGTTTGGCGGGCACGACCGTGAAGCGGGCTTCTCTCCACAATGCCAACGAAATTGAGCGATTGGATCTGCATGAGGGCGACTTTGTCTTTGTGGAAAAAGGAGGAGAAATCATCCCAAAAATCACGGCTGTAAATCCAGAAAGAAGAACTTCTGATGCAAAGCCAATCGCTTACATCACGCACTGCCCGGAATGTGGAACGGAACTGGAACGAAAGGAAAGCGAAGCCAAACACTATTGTCCAAATGCAGAATCCTGCCCTCCTCAGGTGCTGGGAAGAATAGAGCATTTCGTATCCAAGCGTGCCATGGATATCGACTCCATGGGAACGGAGCGAATCAGAGCCTTGATCGATCAGGGATTCATCCGCAATCCAGCGGACATTTATGAATTGGAAGCGAAAAAGGATGAACTACTAGGGCTGGAAATGTCCCAAGATCAGTACGAAACTGAAGGTGATGGCTTGCTGTATATTACTTTAGAAAAGGCGCTCTATGCCTTAACTGAAGGTCTTACATCAAAACAGGTTCATGATTTCCTAGCCGAAAACACAGAATTACCATTAGCGGAAGTACTCATTGCTTTTAAGGAATATATCAGAAAATTGAAGAAAAAAGTCCCTTCCAATACTGGGATGATCGATTATTTGATTTCAAACCTTAAAGAACACAAACTTCCCAAACTCGAAGACTACGTGCCTGTAGCGGTGGTTTTAGATTTGTTCCTCAGCAGAAAAGTTGATTTCCAGCAAGTGCTCGAAGTCAGCAAAAAGGAAGGAACAGTACATGGCATTTTGCTAAAACTCAACCTTGATCTCAACCAACAACTAACAGATCGTATCAAAAAACTTAAAGCCAATACCTTCCAGGATGGTGTCATCAAAAACATGATGGAGGGAATTGCTGTGTCTAAAAATCAGCCTTTCGAAAAAGTGCTTTTTGCTTTGGGAATAAGAAATATCGGAGAAAACACCGCTCAATTGCTTGCCAGACATTTTGGGACAATCGAAAAACTCCAAGCTGCTACCTCAGAACAATTACTCGATATCAATGGTGTAGGCGAAACGCTTGTACTGAGTCTTCAGGACTTTTTCGCTCAGCCAAAAAACCAGGAGATCATTGATAGACTGAAAGACTTCGGATTGAAGTTCGAGGTGGATGAATCCGAGTCCAAACAATTAGGGAATTCCCTTGAAGGTAAAAGAATTTTAGCCAGCGGAAAACTAGCCCATTTCAAACGTGACGAGATCAAAGATACAGTCATCGCACATGGAGGACAGTACATTTCCTCCGTTTCCAAAAACCTGGATTTCATCATCGAAGGTGAAGATATGGGCCCAAGTAAAAAAGAGAAGGCCGAGAAGCTCGGAGTCCCGATGATTAGCGAGGAGGAGTTTTTGAAGATGATAGGTATGTAGAGATTACAGTCATCAGTCTCAGTTAGCGAACCCCCAACTGCGACTGGAAACTGTGACTGAATACTAGAAAACCCTTTTTTTCAAAAAACAGAATGTCAATTCCTATCATCCCCTTATCTTTAGCCTCCCAAACCTTATATCCATGAATAAACTTAAAGGAACCGGCGTAGCCCTTGTCACCCCATTTCACGATGATTACTCTATAGATTTCGATGGTCTCAAACGACTGGTTGATCATGTAATCGACGGTGGTGTGGATTATTTGGTGGTTTTGGGCACAACTGGGGAAACGGTTACTCTTTCATCTTCTGAGAAAAAACAGGTCCTTAATGCTTGTATAGAATATAATGCTGGGCGTGTCCCTATAGTCTATGGCATGGGCGGCAACAATACCATGTCTGTTCTTAGTGATATCGCAAGCACTGATTTCACTGGTATCACTGCCATCCTTTCGGTGAGTCCTTATTATAACAAACCTACTCAAGCAGGAATAATCGCACATTACAAAGCGATTGCTGATGCTTGCCCAGTACCCGTGATTTTGTATAATATTCCAGGCCGAACTATGTCAAATATCACGGCGGAAACCACCCTGAGTCTAGCTGAGCATTCTAATATTATCGGAATGAAAGAAGCTAGTGGAAACCTAGAGCAATGCATGCAAATCGCTGCAAAAATGCCGAAAGATTTCTTATTGGTTTCTGGAGATGACCTGATGACCAAAGCGCTTTACAGCATCGGTGGATCGGGGATTATTTCTGTGATGGCAAATGCACTTCCAGCTACTTTTAAGGCCGTGTGCCATGGATCAGAATCCGAAAGTCTCGAAGCAGCCTTTTCGCTATTGCCGCTAAATAGCCTCATGTACGAAGAAAGTAACCCTGTAGGGATCAAAAACCTGCTTTGTCATATGGGTATCTGTGATGACCAGGTAAGACTTCCTATGCTTCGAGCTAGCTTAGAATTAAATAAAAAAATCAAGTCTGAATTCCAAAAACTGAAGTAAGCATGCAAAATGCCAGATCGATATCTGAACTCAATCGGCTGATTCAACAGGCCATAGAGACGGAACTTGATCCGGTGATTTGGGTGATTGGTGAAATTGCAGATTTCAGAAAAGCACCTCAGGGCCATGCATATTTTGAACTGGTAGAAAAGCAGGGAAATCAGGTTCAGGCTAAAATAAGAGCTAATCTCTGGTCATTTGCTTATAGGTCTATAGCGGCGAGATTTGAATCCATCACCGGATCCAGCATCAAAAACGGTATGAAAGTACTCGCTCAAGTAGCGGTAAACTTCCACCCACTTTATGGTCTTAGCATCAATATAAAGGATATTGACCCCTCTTTCTCTTTGGGAGAAAGAGCAAGAATCCGCCAAGAAACAATCGACAGGCTTACCAAAGAAGGTTTACTTCGGCTGAATGCTCGCCATCTACTTCCCGCAGTTATTCAGAAAATCGCGATTATCTCTAGTCCTACCGCGGCCGGCTATGGTGATTTTGTCAATCAACTAGCTAGTAACTCCTATGGCTATCAGGTTTATCACAAGCTTTTTCCTTCGGCTATGCAGGGAAATGAGGCAGTTGCTTCCCTAAGCAGAAGTCTGGAACAGATAGAATCTCTGAAAGACGAGTTGGGAATAGAGGCAGTGGTAATCATACGCGGAGGAGGAGCCCAATTGGATCTTGACTGCTTTGATGATTACAGGCTTGCTGCCAAAATCTCAAATTTCTCCCTGCCTGTGCTCACAGGAATAGGACATGAACGGGATGAAAGCATCGCTGATATGGTAGCGCATACCCGACTCAAAACTCCAACTGCCGTGGCTGAATTCCTGCTTTCTGGTTTTCGGGAATTTGAGGAAAATCTAGGCATCGCCATGCAAAGACTAGATCGAGCAACTCGCCAAAAACTCTCTGAGGAACAAACAATAATACACCAAATCGCACATCAGGTAAGAGCATTTTCAGAAAGCCGGCTAAAACTAGAGGCAGAGAAATTGAATTCCTCCATAAGTAGGATTCGTATTTCGAGCAAAAACATCCTGCAGATTCAGGAAAATAGCTTGGCCTCTTTTGAAAAAAATATGAATCGGGGATTAAATGGCTTTTTGCAAAAGCAAAAACAACAGCTAGATTCTATGGACTTACTGCTACGCCAGTTGAATCCTGAGAGCATTTTAGCCAGAGGCTATACCAGAACTGAGATCAATGGCAAGCCTATAGATCCTGCAAAAATCCAACTTGGGGATGAATTGCGGACACATACTTCCAAGCAAAAAATCAGTAGCACAATTACACTAATTGAGGAAAAATGAGCGATTTAAAATACAATGAAGCCATGAGTCGTCTGGAAACCATCTTGGCAGAACTCGAAGAAGGAAAGAAAAGTGTGGACGAGCTTTCAGACTTGGTCAAAGAAGCTGCAGAGCTGGTAAAAACCTGCAGAGGCAAGTTAAAAACCACCGAAGAAGACATTCAAAAGGCGTTTGAAGGAGCCTGATTTTTTGACACTTTTATACTATTTTTTCCAATTCTCTGTTTTAAATATAATTCCCTAAAGGGTATTGGCATATTTGTTGCCAAATTTGCATACAAGTTCTAGCCTAAGGCCAATTTCTCTTTAGTAGAACCCTTCGATATGTCAACACGATTTAAGATCTCTACCTTTATTTTCTTCTTTTTTGCAAGCATTAACTTGTCTGCTCAAAGTTTCTATAAAGAGAAAAATTCTAGAGACAATATTGTGTCCATAGGTATCGGGCCTTCTTTTGCCTATTTGGATAATGGTGGCCCATACAGAGATTTCAGCTTTAATATCAAACCATCGGTATCGCTTTCACTTACCAAAAGGTTAACGGAACGTTTTGATTTGAGAGCTACTGCCGGAGCACAATGGATAGAAAGCACCAAAAATGCCTCGCCTACAGTTCAGGGGATTTGGTTTGAAAATAATGCCGCCTACACTGCCGTTGGTGCGGCTTATTATTTTGATGTAATGCCGAGTGTAAATTTGGTTGCATTTGAAAACCACATGAATCGAAGTATAGTTAATCTCTATGGGGGACTTGGGCTTGGGGTCATGTACAGCGTTACAGACCAAACAAAATCCTACAGTGAGGATGCACAAATTTATAGAGAGAAGCTGACTACCGCCTATATACCGCTTCGAGCTGGCTTGAGCTACACCTTAGGCCCATATTCTGATATTGCTATCGAAAGCACTATGATGGTGAATTTTTCTGATAATATTGATGGAAATATCGGCTTCAATAAATTTAACGACAATCTTATTCAAGGTCAGATAGTCTATAGAAGATACTTTTTCTCCAGCTTTGATCACTAAGATAAGCCTATTCACCACTTAAATAGGGAGATATTCAAGCTGTAAGACAGGCCTTCGCTAGACCGAGATTATCAGCCGGTGACCTCCAAAAATTTCCTAGGCACAGAGATCAACAAATTCTGGTAGATACCTGGAATTCGAATTAAGAAATAATCTTTATTTCCTTTCTCTATCACTTCGCCTGACATGTGTTGCAGCGGCCCTGCAATGACTTTTACCTTTTCGCCGGGTTCTATGGATGATCCATCAGACTCTACGTCTACGCCTGTTTCGATAACGCGCTTGATGATATCCAGATCTTCTTCCCGAACAGTAGCATGCTGTCCAGAAAAATGAACAAACTTCACTGCACCTGGTACTTGCAGGCACTCCCACAACTGGTTCCGACGGGTCTTCACAAACACGTAACCATTAAACATAGCACGCTGCACTTTTTTCTTTCGATCTGACCATTGGCGAAGTTCCTCCACCATAGGCAAGTAAACTTCCAATCCATTTTCTTTCAATCGATCAGCCACTTTCTTTTCAGAGCGTGACTTGGTGTACATCACAAACCACTTCAATTCTTCCATTGTACTCGTATAATTTCGGGTTGGCGAACTTACAAATTCCATGCTTGAAAGGGAAAATATACTTCGCTAAAAAACAAAAAACCTCCGAGACATAGCCTCGGAGGTTTTAACAAAAAAAACCACCAACCTTAATCCAATCAAGATTTAAGTTTACTGATTCTCATTGTGAGTTTATCTGCTAACAAATACATGACTGGTACGATCACTAACGTAAGGAAGGTAGCAAAGGTTAACCCAAATATTACTGTCCAAGCCATCGGTCCCCAGAATGCAGCATTGTCTCCTCCTACATAGAATTGTGGATCAAAAGAACTCAATAATGTGCCGAAATTGATGTTCATCCCAATAGCCAGAGGAATCAATCCAAGCACTGTGGTAATCGCCGTTAGCAATACTGGACGTAGTCTTGTTTTGCCTGACTCTACCACACTTGCTATCATCAAATTGAAAGGCAAGTAATCCTTTGGCCCTATTCCAAGCTCATCTCTTTTTCGCTCACGAACTAGGTTAGTGTAATCAATCAATACAATCGCATTGTTCACCACTACTCCAGCAAGGGAAATAATTCCAATTCCTGTCATGATCACTACAAAGTCCATATTGAATATCACCAATCCTAAGAAAACACCGATAGTACTTAAGACTACCGAAGCCATGATGATAAATGGAGTGGTCACTGAGTTAAACTGCGCTACTATAATTAGGAAAATCAAGGAAATCGCAATTCCCAAAGCTCCAACTAGGAAGCTCATAGACTTCTGCTGCTCCTCCTGCTCTCCTGTATATTTCACCGAAATACCATCTGGAACTTCATAGTTTTGCAATACTGCCTGAATCTGGGCATTTACTGCCGTGGCATTGTATCCCGCTAAAACATTGGAATAAATAGTAATCGCTTTTTCCAAGTCTTTTCTTTTCACAGAACCATAAGTAGAACCGTACTTCACATCAGCTACAGCTGAGATAGGTACTTCCCTCTTTTCACCAAACTTATCTCTAAAACCAATTTTCTTGTTAACTAGCGTGTTGATATCATATCTGAAACCTTCCTTCAGTCTCAACTGAATAGGATAATCATCCTCTCCCTCCTTGTACTTGGAAACCTCCAAGCCGAATAATGCAGTACGAAGATCAGTGGCAATTTCCGAAGTAGAAAGTCCAAATCTTCTTGCCTTGTCTCGGTCAATATCTAAGACTACTTCCGGGTTGCCAAGAGACAAATCAGACTTCAATTCCTCTACTCCTTCTATATTTTGATTGTTCAGGTACTCCCTAGTCTTATTCACAAATGCAATCAACTGATCGTAGTCTTCGCCAGCGAATTCCAAATTTATAGCCTTTCCTACTGGAGGTCCATTGCTTTGCTTATCCACCGTCACCAATACTCCTGGATATTTCACCGCCAACTCACGGATTTCCTCCATTGCGCCGTTGGTATCGATTCCTTGTCTATCAATGTAATCCACAAAGCCAATAGTAATTTTAGCTTTGTGCGGAGTCGGCTGATTACTCGGTC
Source organism: Algoriphagus chordae (assembly GCF_003254055.1). Lineage (GTDB taxonomy): Bacteria > Bacteroidota > Bacteroidia > Cytophagales > Cyclobacteriaceae > Algoriphagus > Algoriphagus chordae. The sequence continues at coordinate 16,845 of NZ_QKZT01000016.1, read as the reverse complement.
CTTCCATTGGATCGCCAGTTCCTTCTCCTACCTGAGAAATTACTGATTCCAAAATATCCTTGTAATCATCCAACGCTATCATCAGCTCATCTTCCATCCCATCCACAAATTCATTTGTAGCCTCGATATCCGTTCCTATCGGGAACTCTATAAAGACATTCACCAATTGAGGCTGGTTATCTGGGAAGAAAAGTACCTGTGGGGCTCTTACTACTAGCAAGACTAAAGAGAGCACCAACAGTAACACCGTACCTCCTAAGAAAGCGTAAGGCCTCCTACCTCCTAGAGCAAATTCCAAAATAGCTTCATAGCCATTCTCCATCTTAACCAATAATACGGTCTGGAACCAACGAATCGCTTTTCTCAGCACAAAGACATTGAATATTGTAAGCACACAGGCAATCAGCATCAACGAACCAATAGCTGTCCACCCTACTAGGTAAAATAAAGCTGACAGGGTCAGAAATACTCCTGCTACAATAATTGGCTTTCTCTTTGGCTTATCCTTAGTAACATCTTCCACTTTCATGAAAAGTGCCGTCAACACAGGGTTGATCACCAATGCCACAAAAAGCGAGGAAGAAAGAACGATAATCAAGGTAATCGGTAGGAACTTCATAAACTCCCCAACCGTATCCTGCCAAAAAGCAAGTGGAAGAAAGGCTGCTAATGTCGTAGCTGTAGAAGTAATAATCGGCCAGGCCACTTCGCCCACGCCCTCTTTGGCTGCCTGAACAGCACTTTTGCCTTCCGACATCAATCGGTAGATATTTTCCACCACCACGATCCCGTTATCCACTAGCATACCTAGTGCGAGGATCAGGGAGAAAAGCACCATCAAATTCAGCGTGATCCCAAAGGCATTTAAAATCAGGAATGAAATAAACATGGAAAGCGGAATCGCTATCCCCACAAAAAGTGCATTTCTAAATCCTAAGAAAAACATCAAAACCAAAACCACGAGAATAACCCCGAAGATGATCGAGTTCTCCAAATCACTCACCTGCAGTCTCGTGGCCTTGGACTGATCATTGGTGATACTGATTTCTAGATCCGGCGGGAATCTATTAGCTTTTGTTTTGTCAATTATCTCCTTGATCTTATCGGCAGCATAGAGCAAATTCTCTCCACTACGCTTCACCACATTGATCGTGACTACAGGAAGATTTTTGCTTCGCGCATAACTAGTTCGCTCCTTATAAGTATCCTTTACTTCTGCTACGTCTCGTAGATAAACTATTTTCTGATTATCAGTTTTGACGATGATATTGAGAATATCCATCGGGTCGGTAAATTCACCATCCACACGAAGTGTACGCTGGAAATCTCCCGAGCGAATATTACCGCCTGAAATAGTTACGTTTTCCGTTTGTACGGCAGTAGCAATATCATTGAAACTCACGCCTACAGACTCCATTTTGTATGGATCGGCATTGATCTGAATTTCACGCTCTACGGTTCCTGCTAGATCTGCTTTTGATATTTCAGATAGCTTCTCTATCTCATCCTCTAGGTATTCACCGAATTTCTTCAGCTCTGCCTCAGAGTAATTTCCCGAAATATTCACGTTCATGATAGGGAAATCAGAGGTATTGACCTCCACTACATTGGGATCTTGATCCAGATCTGTAGGCAATTCGCTTTTGGACTTGTCCACAGCATCCTTCACATCCTGGATCGCTTTTGAGATCTCCACTCCTGGGTTAAACTCAATTACAATGGATGAAAAATCCTGAACTGAAGTAGAAGTGATGTTCTTGATATCATTAAGTGACTTGAGCTCCTTCTCGATTGGTCTGGTGATCAAGTTCTCCATATCTACTGGCGAGTTGCCAGGATATGGGGTTCCTACATAAACTGTAGGAATTACAATTTCAGGAAAGCTTTCCTTAGGCATATTGCGATAAGCACTTAGACCTAGGAAGGTAATTATCAGCGTAAGAATCACCACTGAGGTGGAATTATCCACACACAAACTGGATAATCCGAACTCACGCGTTTTTATTGGTTTTTGATTTTCCGCCATTGTATTACTGCTGAACTATGTTGACGTTGAAATTATCTCCTACTTCACGGAAGCCTTTATCTACAAGTACTTCGTTGCCTTCCAGACCTTCTAGTATCTCAGTATGCTTATCATAGGTTTTACCTCTTTCCACATATTTTTTCTTGGCTACTCCAGCCTCAACTACAAATATGTAATCACCTCTGTTGTCGCTAAGAATCAAATAACTTGGCACCGTGACAGCGTCATTGTGCTCGTAATCCTGAATTTTCAACACAGAGATCATATTAGGCTTCACCATAGGAAGGTTAGGCAAAAAGACTTCTACTTTGAAAGTACGGTTGTTTGGGTTGATGATAGCACCTACAGAAGATACTCTGGTATGAAGATCCTCATCAACGGAAGGAAAGCTCACATTTACAGAATCTCCCTTTTTCAAGACACCTACATAACTTTCAGAAATATCTGCTTCTATAAAGAGGTCACTATCTCCTACAAATTGGAACATAGACATGCCAGGCTGAACTAATTCCCCTAAGCGAACATCAATAGTTTCAATAGTTCCTGAAAAAGGAGCTCTTACCTCTGCTTTGTCCAAGTTGGTACGGGCCGAAGCCAAGTTTCTCTCCAGTCCTTCTTTTCTATTTTTTGCTTCCAAATACTGCACTTCAGTACCAATCTGCTGATTCCAAAGTCTCTCCTGCTTCTCAAATAAGGTAGTAGCTAGACTGAGTGAATTTTCCAGTTCGTCAATGTTTCTTTCGATCGATTCAGCATCTATTCTAGCTAGCACAGCACCTTTTGCAATTCGCTGCCCTTCACTCACTGGCACTTCAAGGATTCTTCCTGAAGTTTCGGAACTGATTATCACATTCTTCTTAGACAACACAGAACCTGTTACCTCTACGTAGTGCTCAAATCTTCCCTTCTTAGCATTGGCTGTAGTAATAAGTATAGACTTATGATTTTGCTTCGCAAATTCAGGATCCAATGTCATCAACTCTGCCTCCAAGGCTTTAATCTGATTCGTGATTTCATTTGACTGGGTTTTGAGTTGTTCCAACTCTGCTTTTTTAGCCTCCACTCCATCTTCTGTAGCACAAGAAATAGCTACGAAGGCAAGTGCGATTAGGGGCAAAAATTTATATGTTAGTTTCATATTATTTCGTATCTGTAGGAATTAAAATTATTTATTAGGAAGGGCTGGTTTATCTAATCCATCATGGATGATACCCAATGCTTTCTCCAAATCTACCTTGGAGATCAAACCATCATATAATGCACTTAGGAAATTAATCTCAGCCTCAATAAGGTCAGAATCAGCTTCTACCACCTCGAAATTTGAGCCCACACCTTCATTGTATTTGATCTTGGACATATCATATACTTCCTGTGCCAAATCCATACTTTCCCGCTGCACCTTCAATACTTTTAGATCATTGCTGAGGTTTTGCTTTGCCTGAAAAATCTCCAGGTCTATATTTTGGTCTAAATAAAATTTCTGGTTTTCCAACTGACGTAGTTGCAGTCTATTACGCTGAATTCGTGCGCTTTTTGACAAACCATCAAAAATTGGAATATTCAAGGAAATCCCTACCATGGATGAACTAAACCAGTTTATACTTTCAAAAGTAGTCCCAAATGAATCTCCTGCTCCTGAACGAGTAAAGCTGCCATTAAAATCCAGAGTAGGCATGTACTGGGAGGTGTTGTTTTTAAGATCTAAGCCAGTCAGCTCAATATTGGTATTTAACTGATCCATCTCCACCCGATGTTGTCCTTCCAGAGCCAGTAAGGCATTAAGCTCATCCTCTGGATTCAATTCACGAAGTGTCTCCGTGATCACGATATCATATTCTTCCGGCAATCCCATCTGGACTTTGAGTAGCTGCTTCGAAATTTCGTAAGCTGTTCTGCTTCGCTCATATTGAGAATAGGTATTGTTGCGCTGAACCTTAATTCGAGAAACGTCTATTTTCTCCGAAAAACCTGCCTCATACAAGGCAGTAGTCTCTTGAAGAAGGGAGTCAATTCTTGAAAGGTTAGACTCTGAAAGCTTGATCCGCTCAGCATTTACCAAAACACCGAAATACGCCTTCTTAACATTTTCAATCACGTCATTCTCCACTTTGACACGGTCATATTCCGTCAATGCCTTATAAGTCTTGGCAGCCCTTAGCCCTATGAAGAAAGAACCGTCAAAAATCATCTGGCTTACCGTCACTCCTAGATTACTGCTATAAGCAACTCCAAATCGTAGAGGTATCACATCAGAAGGATTATTAGGATCAGCAAACGGCCCCTCGTTCGGCACAAACATCACCGGAACCATGGGATTATACGTAAAGCCGTAAGAGCCATTGATCTGCGGAAGACCAATAGAAGTCTCTTCCTTGATCGTAGTTTCAGAAACCAGAATCTCCAACCTGGCATTCTTTGCATCCACATTATTTTCCAGGGCAAACTCCAAAGTCTCCCTGAGATTGAGTTGCAATACCTCCTGTGGAGGAGCTTGCTCTTGCGCATAAACTTCAGACCTGAGCATGATCAAGGCTAAAATTGCAGCAAAATAAATCTTCATTCTAAACATATTAAATTCTAAAAAGGATCTGTAGTTGTATTAGTTAGTATAGATAGGGTTTCTTTTTAGGTGATTAGCTGACGTTTTGCTTTTGCAAATAAGATTGTCTGCCTTTCTCCGTGAAGATGCCATACAGAAAATGATCGAGTGCAGAAACTTGTAATTCCATAAGGTTGAATTCATTATTCCGAAAATTCACCATATTAAACCCCGCACTAATTTGCTCTACTCTCATTTTCGCCAGAATCGTTGAATTAATTTCAGGGCGAAAATACCCCAGTTCTTTACCTCTTTCAAGTACATTGACAAGATCTGTCTCAATTACTTCAGAACGATACTTTTCAAATACTTCCCAGGTATCAGGAAAATACCTTTGAATTTCTATAATCACCAAAGGATTCATCTTACTCATTCGCTCTCTGACCATTTTGGAAGTATAAACTAAGTGCTCTATTACGCCATCACCTGTCTTCATAAATGATTGAAGACTTTGGCAGTCTTGTTCTAAAACCGTGGAAAAAGCAACTTTCACCAACTCCTTCTTGTCCTTAAATTCCTGATAAATAGTCTTCTTCGACATCCCAGCAAGTCTAGCTATATCTTCCATGGTCACGATTCTAACCCCGTAATTACTAAACTGTTCGATAGCCACCTCCAAGATTTTATCCTTCATATCTTCTTCACCTGTTAATTCGCGTGCAAAACTACGGAAACTTTAGAAACCGTAAAAGTTTCCTTTGCTTAGATTCCGAACAATATTCGGCTTTAATAGAAAAATATTGGAAATAATCGAACGATTATGAACAGTAAATTAATTTTTAGTGAATTTATTCTGTCGTAAACTGCACTTTACCAGGTTCAAGGACGAAATAATAAACTTGAAAATCATTTGGAGGGGAAGCTCAATTAGCTAAAGGTAAGATTAGTTCTTCAGTCCTGTCCGATGCCAGGTGAGCTTGGACTCACAAAATTGAAGTCTCCTGACATCTGTTTCAGTTTCAAAACCCAGAAATCTGAAGACAGCATTTGGTTAGGCACAAGTCATAAGACTTGCGCCAATCAAGACTGAAAACTGAAACTGACCACTGAAAACTGATCACTATATTTTTCAATCTACCCCCCAATTGCTTACCTTTGCATCTTACCAGCCAAAGGACATGATTTTCTTCTTTGAATCCCCTCTAAAAACCGTTTACGCTGTACAATCTCCACAACCTTTCGCACCCGAAGACTTAGAAAAGCTAACTTGGCTTTTTGGTGGAGCTACTGCAATCAGCAAACCATCGCTCACCGGAAACTATTCAGGACCTCGCAAGGAAATGATTACTCCATGGTCAACCAACGCAGTGGAAATCACCGCAAACATGGGTGTCCCTGGCGTTATCCGTGTCGAGGAGTTCTTTCCGTTAACTGAAGGTGACAGCATTGACCCAATGCTTCAGCATAAGTTTGATGGATTGGATCAGGAGATTTTTGACATTCACTTGCAGCCGGAAGCAATCGTAGAAATCAACGATATCGCGGCATACAGCAAGGAAAATGGTCTGGCGCTTAGCCAGGAAGAGGTAGATTATTTGGACAATGTTTCCAAGCAATTGGAGAGACCACTGACGGATTCTGAGGTTTTCGGATTTTCTCAGGTGAACTCGGAGCATTGCCGACACAAGATTTTCAACGGTACTTTTATCATAGATGGAGTAGAAAAGCCACAGACGCTTTTCCAACTCATCAAAGAAACTGCAAAAGCACATCCTAACCGTATCGCTTCTGCTTACAAGGACAATGTGGCCTTCGTAGCAGGACCAAAAGCACAGCAATTCGCACCGAAAACAGCACATCAAGCGGACTTCTTCGAAACCCGTGACATCGATACGGTTATCTCCCTGAAAGCTGAAACACATAACTTCCCAACTACCGTGGAGCCATTTAACGGTGCTGCCACTGGAGCTGGTGGAGAAATCAGAGATCGTATGGCTGGCGGAACTGCCTCTATTCCTTTGGCGGGAACGGCAGTTTATATGACTTCTTATCCTCGTTCCGAGAAAGGAAGATCTTGGGAAAGCAAGCTGGAAGAACGTCCTTGGCTGTACCAAACGCCAATGGATATCCTGATCAAAGCTTCCAATGGAGCTTCTGATTTCGGAAACAAATTTGGTCAACCGCTGATTTCAGGATCTCTCTTGACCTTTGAGCATGAGGAAGACGGCAAGCACCACGGTTTTGATAAAGTAATCATGCTGGCTGGTGGCGTAGGTTTCACCAATGCCAAATACACTAAAAAAGACGAGCCAAAAGCCGGCGATCAGATTGTGATCATGGGCGGCGACAACTATAGAATCGGAATGGGCGGTTCGGCGGTTTCTTCCCTGAACACCGGTGAACTTTCCAATGCAATCGAGCTTAATGCAATTCAGCGATCCAATCCTGAGATGCAAAAGCGTGTTTCCAATGTGATCCGCGCTATGGCAGAAAGCGAAAACAATCCAATCATTTCCATCCACGATCACGGAGCTGGCGGACATTTAAACTGCCTTTCTGAATTGGTGGAAGATGCTGGGGGAACTATCCACATAGACAAATTGCCGGTGGGAGACCCTACCCTTTCCGCTAAGGAAATCATCGGAAATGAATCTCAGGAACGTATGGGATTGGTGATTGGCAAAAAAGACGTAGATACCTTACATCAGATTTCTGACCGTGAGCGCGCGCCATTCTACGTGGTGGGCGAGACAACCGGAGATATGCATTTCAAATTCGAAAATGGCAAAACTGGCGAGAAGCCGGTGGATTGGAACCTGAGCTACATGTTCGGTTCATCTCCTAAGACTATTTTGGAAGATGATACAACCAACGCTTCTTTTGCGGAAGCAACTTATGAAGCCGATCTGATCCAAGCATATATCCGCGAGGTATTGCAGCTGGAAGCGGTGGCATGTAAGGATTGGTTGACAAATAAAGTAGATAGATCCGTGACCGGTCGTGTGGCAACACAGCAGACCGTCGGTGAAATCCAACTTCCGCTGAATGACGTGGCTGTAATGGCGCTTGACTTCACCGGAAACAAAGGAATCGCAACTTCCATCGGTCATGCGCCAGTGGCAGCCCTGGCAGATCCGGAAGCAGGTAGCCGATTGGCGATTGCTGAGGCGATGACAAACTTGATTTTTGCACATATTCAGGACGGATTGCAGGGAATTTCCCTTTCTGCCAACTGGATGTGGCCAGCAAAGAACAAAGGCGAAAACGACAGACTATATAGAGCAGTTGAGGCAGTTTCTGAGTTTGCGATTGATCTGGGTGTGAATATCCCTACGGGAAAAGACTCCCTTTCCATGACTCAGAAATATCCTGACGGAAAGACAGTTTACTCTCCGGGAACGGTTATTATCTCCTCCGTGGGTGAATGCTCTGATGTGCAGAAAACAGTAAAAACTGCCTTGAAGCCTATCAAAGGAAGTAGAATCCTCTACATAGACTTCTCTAAGGACGAATTCAAACTGGCTGGATCAAGCTTCTACCAGGCCTTAAACAAGGTTGGGACAGAAACTCCAGACGTCAAAAACCCTAGATACTTTGCGAAGGCATTTACAGCTGTTCAAGATCTGATCGATCAGACTTGGATTCTTGCAGGACACGACATCTCTTCCGGTGGATTGGTAACAGCCCTTTTGGAAATGTGTTTCCCAGTGCAGAATATTGGTTTGAAAGTGAAACTGGATCGTCTGCATGAAGCAGATCTAGTGAAAGCACTATTTGCCGAGAATCCAGGAATCCTGATTCAAGTCGAAGATGATCACGCAGTGGAAGCCTTATTGGTGGAAGCTGATATTGATTATGTGGAGCTGGCGAAAGTGACTGATTCCGGAAACATTGAGTTTGCAGGAAAAGACCTGACGCTGGACATCGCTGAGCTTCGCGATGTATGGTTCAGATCTTCTTACTTATTGGACAGAAAGCAAAGCGGAGAGCAACTAGCAAAAGACCGCTTTGACAATTATAAAAATCAGCCGCTTGCATTTGAGTTTGCAGAAGGCTGGAAAGGCAGTTTCGAAACTGCTGGACTAGATCCTTTCCGCACTACCAAAGGCAAGGCGAAAGCAGCGATCATCCGTGAAAAAGGTGTGAATGGCGATCGTGAGATGGCTTATTCCCTTTGGTTGGCTGGATTTGAAGTGAAAGACATTCACATGACCGATCTAATCGCAGGTCGTGAAACCCTGGAAGACGTACAAATGATTGTCTTCGTGGGTGGATTCTCCAACTCCGATGTACTGGGATCGGCAAAAGGCTGGGCAGGTGCCTTCCTTTACAATCCTAAGGCTAAGCAAGCACTGGACAACTTCTACGCAAGACCTGACACCTTGAGTTTGGGTGTATGTAACGGTTGCCAACTGATGGTAGAGCTTGGCTTGGTCACTCCTGACCATGCGGACAAACCAAAGATGCTTCACAATGCATCCCATAAGTTTGAATCAACTTTCGTGAACGTAACCATCCCACAAAATGAGTCTGTCATGCTAGGATCATTGAGCGGACAGAGACTAGGCGTATGGGTAGCACACGGAGAAGGTAAGTTTGCACTTCCACAGGCAGCAAGCGACTACTACTTCGCGATGAAATACAGCTACGAAGCTTACCCAGGCAATCCAAACGGTTCCGATCATGCTACGGCAGGTATCGCATCTGCAGACGGTCGTCACTTGGCGATTATGCCACACATCGAGCGAAGCCTGAAGCCTTGGAACTGGGCTCACTATCCAGCTGACAGAAAAGACGACTTTACGCCTTGGATGGAGGCATTTGTGAATGCGAGGAATTGGGTTGAAGAGAAATTGTGATTTACGAAATACGATTTACGAGATAAATTGAACCTCTATCGTAAATTGAGACCCAAACACTTTCGATATAGATTTACAAATCCCTTGGAGCAATCTGAGGGATTTTTTTTGTTCAGAATTTAAGATATCTTGAAACCTCGAATTACAGCAGACAAAATCCACTTTTAACCTCAACCAAGCATGATAAAATACGACCTACCGAAATTCCTGTTGGTCTGCTATATGTTGGTAGGGGTAAGCATGGACATTCTAATTAACAATAAATTCAGTTCGATTTCAATTAGCGATGGATTCGTGCTTTTGATTTTAGTGACGCTAGTGGTGGTATTTTTAAGGAAGCAGAAAGGTGTTCTTTCGTAAGGTAAAGGGTAAAGTAGGTCTGAAAGATGGCATGGAATTGTCTTTGAAAACATTTCAAACGCCATACTTTGATCTCTTTTTCTTAACCTACCCCAGTAGTTCTCATGCTTAATTTTATTGGATTGGTTTTAGTACCTGAATAATACTTTTACTGCAGATCAACAGTAACACAATGTAAAAACAACCATTTATAGGAAAAAACATAATATTCATAAACCAATCCTTGGATCTACTCTACATTTTTAGTATTATCAAATACATTTTTAAAGAGCATTGTATGGAAGATTTTTCAAGTGACAGCATTTTGCAGATGTGGAAAAAAGGATATTCATCCCAACTTAATAAATATTCAAAATTTAGAGATGCAGAACAATTTCACCGGATTGCAGAGATGTGTGCACCTGGACAATCATATTACTACATTCTAAATTTTACAGATATAAGTTTGGATTTTATTCACCCAAATGTAGAACATGTAATAGGAATAAACCCTGTTAATGTGACAATGGCTACACTATTGAAAAACTGTCTAGAAAATGAATTAAAGAGTATACACATCAAGGAAGCAATCTGCACAGATTTCATCACTAATTACCTAGCACAAGAAGATTACTTATCGTATAAAATCATTTACACCTATAAATGCACAGGTAGAAAAGGCAAAAATCAAACTATGCTAATCCAGTCAACCCCACTTTCACTGACAAAAGAAGGTAAGATTGAACATGTTTTTGGTTTACACACAGATATAAGCCATCTAGGAAATATTACCACTGACTGGATTTCCTTTATAAGCCTAAATGGCAAACAATCCTACCTAAACATCAAAGCAGAACAGGTAAGCTTTGACCCCAGATTTGCGAATCTCAAGAAGGAAACTATCACAACTGATCTCACCAAACGCGAGAAAGAAATCGTGAAATTGATGAGTCAAGGCCACACCGCCAAAGCCATTTCCGAAAAACTTTTTATCTCTTTCAACACCACACGAACCCATCGAAAAAACATTCTATTTAAAACTAACTGCTCAAATACAGCAGAATTAATGGCAAAATGCTTAGCTGAAGGGGTGATTTAAGGGAAAATACGCTTTTTGAGTGAAGAAATCAAATTGGAATAATTAACATATTTAAGAAGAAAAGATAATAAATATCAAAAAACATAGCTCATAAATATTTACTGAAACATAAATTAAAACTATTTCAAATGAAGATTCACAAATCATCATTACTAATATCCACTCTATTAGTAGGATGCGCAACTATTCATATACCAATCACTCAAAATATTGATGAGTTCAGTGGAGCCAAAACCATAAAGATGGATAATTGTAAATTAGAACCTAATTATCCATCGAGAATCGAAGGCTTTATATTTAATATAGGAGACAAAGATTTCGAATTAAATCTAGAATATATTACTTCAAAATCAGGAGAAGAGCAATTATCTGTAATTGCAGAAATAGAAACTAACGATCCATTTATGATTGATCAAGGCGAGTCACTGATAATTCTTATTGATGAAGAGCCTATTAAGTTATCCACAGAAGGAGCCTACAATTCAGATTCAGACATTAAGAATACCGGATACAGTATTAAAGCATTATTTAGTTCTAAGGCAAAATTTCCTATATCGCGCGAAATCATCAGTAAAATCGCAAATAGCAATGTTGTTAAAGCTAGGCTTTTGGGTTATGACCCAAACTCATCACAAGATGACAAGCCTGCATTGGAAGGAATATTTGTGGAAATAAATAAAAATGCTTATCGGGATTTTTTAGCCAAAATCCCAGTAGGTTAAAAGTTTTACACCTTAGTTATGGAAATAAAAAGTATAATAAAAAACACCAATAAGAATTCACCCTCTAATCCACTCTTTACTGGATTATTTAAATCGAAGTCATAAACATAAATCATAATTTATGGAGTTTATATACATAATATTTGTAGCCATATTTGGATTTCTAATCTTTTTATTCTTCAAAGGATTTTCCAATTCCAAACATATGGCAAGCGATACTGAGTACAGCCAGGCTGGAGTAACAGTAAATTTCAGTGAACAGTCTTTAACCCTAAAAAACAAAAAGTTTAATGTGAGCCAAGTAACTGGGATTAAAATGAAGCATAATGAGTCGGGAAGAAGAGGGAATAGCAAAGCTATGAATGTGTTTATTGAATTAGATGATTTCGACTACCCATCTCACAAAATTATGTTTCTTTCTAGTGGACAAGGCGAGAAATTCATGCAAAGACTTTCAATAGCGCTCAGGAAGGCAGGAGGCCCAAACTTTAATTAGAATGTCTGGTAAGCTTTAGTCTATATAACTACTAAGATGGCTACTGTTAATCTCCTATAAGAAAGTAACTGGAAACTTCAAAGATGATGATTAAGACAAAAACTCATACACAATATGAAACAGGAAAGATTCGACATGCCTTTGTAATCTATTTGATATAATCCATATCGGAAATGTAACAACTGACTGGCTTTTATTCATGATTGTCAACAGTAAACAATCATATCTTGAAATCAAGGATGAGAATGATCGATTTAATCCAAAACTTGCTAATTTGAAATAGAAGCCAGTCACCGCAGATCTCACCAAGCGGGAACTCGAAATCGTTAAACTGATGAGTCAGGGCCTCACCGCTAAAGCCATTTCCGAAAAACTTTTTATTTCTTTCAACACCACACGAACCCATCGAAAAAACATTCTATTTAAACTAACTGCTCAAATACAGCAGAATTAATGGCAAAATGCTTAGCTGAAGGGGTGATTTAGAGAAAAATACGCCTTTTGGGGGATGTCAAATCATGGTGTTTTCAGACATATTCCCATCGGGAATATAGAACAAATTGATTTTAAGAAATCCTTTCCACTCAAAATACAAATCCCATTTAAATAGGTACCCAAAATAGAAACTCACAAAAAAATGAAAAAAGTAAGAATATTGTCAATAGATGGTGGAGGAATTAGAGGAATATTACCAGGAATAATAATAGATCAATTAGAAAAAAAGTTTCAGAAGAAAAAAAACAACAGTAATCTCAGAATAGCAGATATGTTTGATTTCATGGCAGGGACAAGTACTGGTGGAATTCTAACATTGTGTTATCTTATTTCAGATGAGGCAAAGAGACCAAAATTTAAAGCAGAGGAGGCAGTAAGTATATACCTAGATAGAGGTGATGAAATATTTGATGTCAATATTTCACAAAAATTTAAAAGTGGCAATGGAATAACTGATGAAAAGTACGATGCAAGCGAATTAGAAGAAGCATTACAAGATAATTTTGGTGAAGTAAAATTATCAGAACTATTAAAACCATGTATAATAAGCTCATATGACATCAGAAATGGAAAACCACATTTTTTTAAACAGCATATGGCAAAAAATGAAATCTACGATTTCAAAATAAAAGATGTTGCTAGAGCAACTTCAGCTGCACCTACATACTTTGAAACAGCTAGAATAAAAAATGAAATAGGAACACCATACCCTCTCATAGATGGTGGTGTATTCGTAAACAACCCTGCTCTTGTAGCCTATTCAGAGGTTCGTTGTATGAACTTTGAAGGAATAGAAAAATTCCCAACAGCAAAAGACATGATGATTGTTTCTTTGGGAACTGGGAGTTTTGGTAAATCTTACGAATATAAGAAAGCAAAAGATTGGGGAGCAATTGGCTGGATAAAACCAATATTAGAAATAATGATGTCTGGAAATTCAACTACGGTTGATTACCATTTGAAACAAATTTATGGCACTCTAAATCAAACAGACAGTACTGATTACCATAGACTAGAACCTGTTTTGAAAGAAGCTAACCCGGAGATGGATGATGCATCTCTTGAAAATATCATTAAATTAAAAGAGGATGCATTATCATTTATCTCTCAACCTCAAATTGACGCAGAACTGGACATCATTATAGATAAATTATTAAAATACGAATGAAAGTGCTCAATTTCATAAAGAGCATCTTACTTCTTGACAAGTTTCTTCAAGGACCTGATTTTGATAGCCAGTTTTTTGACATATTACTTACTACCCCATCTAGGTGTAGTTATACAATTGTTAGGTCTGAGTGTAGTTCCTAGCATTGGCAGTAAATGTTTATAATTTGTACTTTAATAGAATTAATTTTATGAAAAAAAATTATAAAGAAAATAGGAATGGATTTCCATATCAAAAATACTTAAAGATATTTTTGCTTTTAAGTATTTGGTCAGTACTGTTTTCATGCGCAACCAAAAGGGATTTAGTAAGAATAAACAAAGAATCAAGTTCTGAAATAGCTCAATTGCGTGGAGAAATACTAGCTATGTTGAAAGATAGTGATGGGGACGGGATTGCAGATTATTTAGATTCGGAGCCAAATACTCCAAGAGGGGCAAGAGTTGACGCTTCAGGTAATACATTGGATTCTGACGGTGATGGCACACCGGATCATAGTGATAAGTGTCTTTTCCTTCCAGGACCAGCATCAACAAATGGATGTCCTGTAGAAGAAGTTCGAGAGGATAGAACTTTAAGAGACCCGAATAGACCAGATCAATTTTGGCCAATTCCAAACCCAACATACGTTGAAGATATCTCAGATGGGTTTATTGAAAAGGATGATGATTTAGAAACAGTCTATGGAAAAATAAGGAAACATTTACAAGAAAAGGGAAGACAGTTTAATAGGATTATGTTTGTTCCAGAATCTGGTTTTGTGGTTTTTTCAAATTTAGAAAGGATAAATGATTCGGGAACTAGATTAGATTTACCCATTGAAATTGAAAGAGGAGGATGTGGTATTTTAAATATTTTTCATTGTCTCTACGGTAGACCAAGTGCTAGATATATGTTTTTTGGATATGTTGTAAATACCCGGATAGGTTTAACTACTACAGATGACATTCAAGAGTACAATGAGATAATGAAGGTTGTTAATCGGGGGTTTATTAATCTTGACAAAAGTTACGTTAGGGATATTTACAATAATTCCATTTCGGCAGATGAATATACCATATCTTTAATTGTTTACGAATATGAAACTTACCCTGGCCAGGCACCAAAACTGGTGTCAAATACAACTGTTGATTACTTAAAATTATTATTTAAATAAGCTTTAAATGATTGAAAAGTTCAAAGCACAAGAACATTTGACAATTCTGTGGATTAGTTCTACTATAGTAATTGGCTTGTTTCTGTTTTCATTTTCCTCAGATGTTATCACTGAAAATAATGAAGCAATTTGGTCTTGGTATACAAGGTCTACCCTACCATTTAACACGCTTATAATTACAGCAATGTTTGCTATAAAAAGAACGCAAAATTTAAAAGAAATTCATATTCAAAAATCTTACTATTTCATTACTTTGGGAGTTTCAGTTTCATACTTTCTCCTAATTATCGTTTTCATATTAAAGACCCAAACTAATGCTTCCTTAGAAACAATTCAACTCATCTCGAATCAGTCAAACCATATCCAAACTTTCTTTGAGGCATTTGTTACAGGTACTTTGGGTTATTTTTTCGTAACCAGCGGAAAAATTGAGGAATAAAAACTTTTGTTTTCCCCCACCTGAGCGTAGTTGGATAGCACAGCCCTAAGAGTTTGCCTGCCCCCCGCTCGGCGTAGTTTGATCGCTCGAGGCACTGGGTGTAGTTTGCCTGCCCTACTACCCGCCTGGGTGTAGTCAGATCGTCGTCTAAGCGTAGTTTTTAACTACGCTTTACTATCCTTAGCAATTTTGTAATTGGTTCAACTATACCATTTACCCAGAGTTAGCTGGAAGAAATACATTGAAATATTCTGCCAATTTTTTTATCTTGTTTTTTTGTAGAAAACAATCAACGAACTGTAAATCAAACCCTTAGAAAAATGGAAGAAGAAGAAGAAGAAGAAGAAGAAGACCAGACTATTTACACCGTAACAGTAAACTACGAAGGTCAATACAGCATATGGCCAGTTGATAGAGAGCTCCCGCTCGGATGGGAAAGCGTGGGGAAGCAGGGGTATAAGCAAGAATGTTTGGAATATATCAAGGGAATATGGACTGACATGAGACCACCCTCCCTCTAGGCGTAGTATACTTTTCTCTCGGTCAGTTACCAAATAGGCGTTGGTCTGGGTGTAGTTTGTAACTACACCCAAATATCCTAACCGATTTGAAATCGGAAATTACTGCAATCTAGCGTCCAACGATGAAATCGAATAGCAAATTCGTTGGGAGAGAAAGGATTATAAAATCCGCAAGGGGGTTAATATTTTATTCTGTAGATAATCTTTTTATATGTTTCTTCACCTCAGAAACTTCTTTACTCTCTTCAAATATTTTCTTCAAAACAAAATCAAGAACAGCTCTTAAACTCATTGCTTGTTCAAAACAATCTGAGTCGGATAATTTATGGACTCCAACAGAAAGAGTCCCATAAAGTAATTTAAATGGATTAACCCCTAGCCCTTTTAACGAATCAGGTAAAAAATTAAACACCTCCTCTAATAAATCGGCAGTTTTATGGGATTTCTTATGTTCATCCAATAGCTGTCTAATTTTTGAACTTTTCGGATCATTTAAATCAGCAACTTGTTCCAAAAGATTTATCAATTCTGTTTCAACTATTCTCCTGAAGTATACAAATGACCCTATCCCATAATTTGATGATAGGTTCATTAATGCTTTTTTAGAGGTAACCATATAAGTTCATATATTTATGTAGTCAAAAGCGCAAGTAATGGATATTTTCAAAGGTCAAGAGATCATAGAGTTCAGTAGAAGCTTCCAAACTGATTTGGATTGCAAGAAATATTTGGCAGATCTTAAGTGGAAGGATGGGTTTACTTGCCGAAAATGTGGTCACCACGGAAGTCAAATGCGAAAAGATTACGCAAGAACATGCAATAAATGTAGTGATACAGAAAACCCAGGTGCAGGCACTTTGTTTCATAAGGTCAAATTTGGTCTTTTGAAGGCATTTCACATTTGTTTTGAAATGAGTACGAGTACAAAAGGCTTGTCAGCATTGTATGTTGCAAAACGTTATTCTATCAATCATAAGACTGCAATG
>NZ_QKZT01000015.1 GCF_003254055.1 Algoriphagus chordae | reverse complement strand
TCTTGAGTGCTGATTCTTGTTCTTTCATACTGCTCTATCTTATAAACTTTAACTAAAATTCAAAGTCTTAGACAGAGTTTAGATTACAGTCTCATGAGCCAAATTGAACCCTAATAATTCACTTCTTTTTCATCTTCAATTCTGCTTTAGCCTCTGCTTCGGCGGCTCTAAATTGAGAGATAGCAGAGATCAAATCCAACGGCAGTGGTTTGTTCAGAGGGAATTGAATAGCTCCTTTGGAAGTTACAAAACCTTCCAGTTCTTTCTTGAATTCGCTCACACCGCTGTTAGTTGGATAAAAACCAATGTGCTTTTTCGCCGCGGTAAAGTAAACCAGCACTTCTGTGGTTTTGTATGCTGGCATACTATAACTGATGACTTCTTTGGCTTTTGGAATAGCTTTATGGATTGCCTCACGCATTTGTTCAAGCTTCTCACGCACTTCCGGAGAGAACCAGCTAAGATATTCCTCAACTGAGGATGGTTTTGCATTCATCATTTTTGAAGATAAGTTAGATGTTAGGAAATAGAATTGATAATTCTTTTCTTATAATGTTTCATTCTGCTTAAATTCTTTGTATTCAATTTGTTCTCCGTTTTTCTCTATATTTATTGACCTTAATTCACCGTTTTCATAAAAATATTTACTCTCCCTATATTCTTTTTTATGGTCATATATGACTTCATTGCGCATATACCAACCATCTGCACCTTCTGAAAAAGACTGAAATCGAATCTCTTCGCCTTTATTATTGTAATAGATAATTGTACTAGGTTGAGATTCTGTCCCCGCTAAACTATAATTAATGGTTTTATCCTTCTTATGACCTTTCTTGTAACTTGATTTAGTTGCTGGTTTTCCAGAACGGAAATACCAAATAAAGTCCCCATCCAATTTCCCTTTTTTGTAGGAACCCTGGCCATATATTTTCCCATCTGGAAAAAAGTAAGTTACTGACCCATTTCTTTTTCCTTTTCTGAAATGAAGAACTCTTTCAGGGTTACCATTTTCGTAAAACATTGTGTCAACCCCTGATTCTGGAAAATCTTGTTTTTTATCAATGTTAAAAGCACTGTCTAAGAAGGCGATTTGCTTAAAACCATGTCTATGTTGCCAATCTCGAAACCCATCATCCGCTTTGTAAAGTGAAGTTCTTGAACATGGTTGTATAGTCATTCCATCTTCATCCGCTTTTCCAAAAATTAACCACTCCTGCTTTTCCTTCATGCCAAAATCACACGAAGTCCAAATTTCGGAAAGGTAGTTGCCGCCATGAACTATAAGCTGATTCTTTCGATCTCCCTTGTAATGTTGGATTTCATCAATATCCATTTTGAATTTTATGTCAATGGATCTTGAAATTCCAGAGTCTGGTACATGGACAGGGTAAACTTTCGTTACTTTAACTAGAGCTACGTAATCATATTCTTCGATGTCTTTGCCAGAGAGGTCGCCGAGGAACATGCATTCGCATGCAATTACCTCTGATGAAAAGGCTAAAGAGAAAAAGATTAATAGGAGTTTAGCAAATTTACACACTTGATCTATTTTTTTAGCTCATCCGCAGCAGGGACCAACTTAGCTTTCAAATCCGGGTCAGCCATGTCTTTATCCAGAGGGAACATCGGACGATTGATTCGCTTATAGCCCAATCTCTCCAAATCCTGATCAACTCCTCCTGGAGTTAAAGCCATTACCCAATCTGCTCGCATGTCGTAAAGTTCTGGAACTAGGTATCCGATTTTCACTACTATGATATCTGCCTCCCTTGGCTTTAAGCCAAGATCTGTGAAGTCACTTTCATTATGGTAAGGCTTTCGCTTTTTAGTAACGATCAAATGCACCGAACCAACTTTCACCACTACTTCCACTTCCGCAGCTCCATCACCTTCTTTAATAGCTTCTACGGTTCCTTTGAGCATGATGGGTGGGGCAAATCTATCATCTATTGCTGCTCCAGCAGTCCCTTCCACTTTTCCTCCTACACCAGCGGCCATAGCTTTTTCGACAAACTCTGGACCTGGGATAGATGCATAAATCAATGTAGGTCCGTTTTCAGATTTGAATTCCGGTCTTTTCAGTATTTCCGTCAAAGTCCAAGTCACATCTCCAGCCCCGCCAGCTGTTGGGTTGTCACCCATATCAGAAATCATGAAAGGCTTTTTGTCAGAGGCGATCGCCATATCCAAACTCTCTTTCAATGGTGCAACAGGCGCTACAAACTCAAATTCATTTCGAACATCCCAAAAACTCTGAGCTAATTCTTCAGCAGACTCTGTCACAGCTTTCTCGTCGTCTCCTGTGACCATCACCACGGCATGATTTCTTGGTTCGTCTGCCCAAGCATAGCCAATCCAGATAGCGGCATCGATTACACCATCCTTCTTTGTCATTGGATCTACTTTCGCATATAGAGTCTTTCCAGGGTCAATTCTAGTACTTGTCTTTTCGCCAGGAAGCAAGATTGGAACAGGAATCCAAGCTTTGTAAGCAGGTTTTCCTTTACCACTTTCCAATCGATCCAGCATGTTTTCTACCGCACGTTGCTTGGATTCTAAGGCATCCTCATGCGGTGCCATTCTGTAGCAAGTGATCAGATCTGTGTTTTCTGCTAATCTCATAGAGACATTTCCATGCAAATCCATAGAAGTAGAAATCAAGGTTTCTGGCCCAACAACTTCCCGAACGCGAATGATGAAATCGCCTTCTGGATCGTCCAAACCCACCACACTCATGGCACCATGAATATCGAAGAAAAGCCCATCGTAGGGCAGGTTTTCTTTGAGCATATCTAAAGTTTTACCTACAAGCTCTTCGTAAGCCTCACGAGTAACGATGCCGCCAGGAATGGCATGACCGCGTAAAGTTGGGAACCATTCGGCTCTCCCTCTGTCCACTGAGGCAGAATCGAGAAATGGGTAATAATTGAAAATGTCTGATCCTTCTCTGGTGCGGAACGCGGCCACGTCGCTGGTGGCTGGTGAAAAAGTACTGGACTCTATCGCTAAACCTGCGATGGCAATACGCGGAAGAGGTTTTGTGTCCTCTTTCGTAGAGCAAGAAATACTAACTAAAAGGGTGAAAAGAATTGTGATAAAATTTCTCATAGCTGAAGGCTAGTTTTTGTTTCAAGTGAAAAGGGCAAATGCCAATATCAGCTTTCAATTTAAACTAACATCTGGAAACATTATCAAAAATTTCTAAGAATGGTGTGATTCTAATTCTATATTTTTTTTAAAGACCTATTAATCTTACTTATTAGGATTCGCAAGAACCTGCGTGGTATGTGCAAATCTATCCAGCCATCCACGGTGGTCTTTACGGATAAAAGTGACCATGACCGTTCCGAAAAACCAGATTGCTAAGAAAAGAAGATATAGGAATAAGTAGAGCCTGTCATCAAATCTTGTGTCAATCAGGAATTTGGAAACTTCTCCTACCAAGAATGGAAGTATCAAAAACACACCATAGCGAGCAATGAGATCTTTGTATGATAAGGGAAGACCATCCATTCTAATAATTCGGATACCCAGAAGTTTTTTACCTAAAGTCTGTCCGTTGGTACTTTTGCTGACGAAAATAAAATAGAAGAAAATTACCCCAACTTTTAAAGCAGATAGGATCCAAATATTGTCAGTTAGTCCTTCAATGATGTAGGAGGTAAATAGAATCACTACTAAGGAGTCAACGAATATTGCCAAAAATCGCTGTGTTAACGTAACCTCTGTATGGTCTAGAAGAGGCTTTCTTGATACGTTTGGTAATACGGTGGAGTACCTGGCTATCACAAAACCAATGAAACAACCAAAGGTATTGGTGATCAAATCATCAACCTCAAAATGTCTATATCTACAAGGGTACAAGCCATAAAGCGCTGTGAGTTGTGTGATTTCAAAGAATAGTGAGCTTAGGAAACCTATTAAGGTGGCTAAAGCAGCATGCTTAATTTGGAATAAATACCTAAGAAAAAAGCCAAGAGGCATAAGTAGCAAGACATTGGCCGCGGTAACCATAAATGTGGTGCTTTTCACTATGCTGAAAAGAGAAATGTTGCCTTGAACTTCGCGATACGTATCTCTCACAAAGCGAAAGGGGAAAAAGCTAGGAATGACTTTGCCAATTCTATATTCACAAAATCCCTCTGTAATTGCAGGAAGTGGGAGTACGGTAAGCAAGAATGCAGTCATCGCATAAAATGCGAAAATGTAAAATACCAGACTTCTGTTGAATTGGACGTAGCCTGTTTTTCTGTATTGGAAATAGACAAAAGGGACAATGCTTGCCAGCGCAAGCAAGGGGAAATAAATAAGTGAAGTTCGGATGGCTTCAAAATAACTATTCATGCAATCTTTTTTTGCTTGGCTGCTAGCTTTTCAAGGCTTCAGCATCCCTTGTTTTCTTGTTCAAAAAGTATGCTTTTAACAATAACCGATCCTTTTAGCTTTCACTTCATGAAAAAGTGCATGGATAGATTGTTAATTTTGACTAAACATAAAATCGCCCATGAAAGACGAAATCACGCTCAAAGAAGCTCAACAGCAAGTAGATCAGTGGATCAAGACAGTTGGTGTTCGCTACTTCAATGAACTTACTAATATGACCATTTTGATGGAAGAAGTGGGGGAATTGGCGAGAATCATGTCTAGAACCTATGGAGAGCAATCCTTTAAGGAGTCTGATAAAGGCAAAGATCTTGGTGATGAAATGGCGGATGTACTATGGGTTCTTATCTGTCTAGCCAATCAAACGGGTGTGGATCTAACTGAGGCAATGAAGAAGAATTTTGAAAAGAAGAATATCCGGGACATCGATCGACACAAGAATAATGAGAAGTTGAAATAAGAGCTGGATTATTTTTTACTGTATAATCCTGTATTTCCTTTTTCCAAAAAAGGCATCAATTCAGCAACGATTTTTGGGTTTTCTGCTGCAATATTAATGGATTCCAGCGGATCTGTTTGATGATCGTACAACTCCACGGTTGGTTCGGCTGCTCTGAAATATTTTGTCAATCTGTAGCGATCCGTTCGCATAGATATTCCTTTATGGTAGTAGGAGTAAGCAACATTCCCGACTTTAGAATCCTTGGATTTCAACAGGCTTGCAAAGCTTTCACCGTCTAATCCTTCCGGATTCTCAATGCTCAATAATTCCATTAAGGTTGGATAGATATCTATAGACTCCACAATCGAGTCATCAATTTTGCTTACCTGAGAGCCAGGTATTTTAAAGATTAAAGCAGAGTTTAGCGCATTTTCAAAAAGCGTATGCTTACCCCATATCTGCTGTTCTCCCAAATGCCAGCCATGATCACCCCACACGATCACGATTGTATTTTGATCCAGTTCCAAAGCTTTCAATTCGTATAGGATCAAACCAATTTGCGCATCCGAATAGCTAGCAGCCGCATAATAGGCATGCTTTATTTTTTTTGCATAATCATCTGAAAGCTGATGATCCAATCCCGCCTTTTCCTCACCAAGTTGATATCCATTAAACTCTCCACTTTCTAATAGGCTATTGTTGGATACATTTTTAGGTTTCTGTGGGTTTTTGGCTAAAGGGATTTTGTTCTCATCGTAGAGATCCCAGTACTTTTTTGGAGCGGTAAAAGGTAAATGTGGTTTGAATAAACCAACACCCAGAAAAAAGGGTTGGGAGCTGTTCTTCAGATCTCTTAGTTTTTTGATTGCTAGCTGAGTAGTCAATCCATCTGGATAGCCCAAGTCATCAACATTCCCAGCCTCATAAGGTTTGACCTGTCTATTCATGCTTTGACGATTTTCCCCGTCGGCATAAGCAAAAAAAGCATTCCAGCCAGTTCCCCATTTTCCATAATCGAAATGCAATTCATCCCAGCTATAAGGCAATTCTCTTTGATCAGAAATCTCTTCCTCATAGCCATAGACATAGCCATCCGCAGAATGAGAGATTTTCCCCATTCCTACAGTATGATACCCATTTCTCTTAAGATGATGGATGAATGTTTCTGGAATCTCCGATTCAGATTTTTGAGGGAATTCATTCTGCATGATATTATTTCCCAATTCTGATGTTCTGCTAGGTCTTTTTCCTGTAAGAAAAGCAGCGCGTGAAGCACCACAGGTGGGTACTTGTACAAAGTGATTGGTGAAACTCACGCCCTCGGAAGCAAGTTTATCGAGGTTTGGAGTGATGATGGAGCTGTTGTCAAAATGGCCTAGTTCTGATCGAAGGTCATCCACCGCTATGAAAAGGACGTTTGGTTTGATCGATTGTGCAAAGGTAGAGGTCCAGAATAATCCTAGTAAAGCTATAAGAAGACTGTGTCTTAAAAATTTGTATTCCATTTCTTAGATTGTTTCGAAGAGTCAATCTAGCGCATTTGCTTTGCAGATAAAAGATGAATTATAGGAACAGTGAACTGGTAGGCTTATAGGAAAGCAAAAGAGCTGGAAATTCTAATTCCAGCCCGTTTTATTTTTCCTTAAATCACTTCAGTCCAAACTGAGACTGAACCTGGAGCACAATGGAAATCCGCCCATCCAGATTCATTCACCCAAACCTCGTCTTGAACCTTTCCTAGGACATCACGGAAGCTTCTGCCTGAATATCTACCACCGATTTCCATAGAAATAGTAGCTCCATCAGAGTTAGACATCACTACAGCACAGCCTGAATGATCCTCATCACCTTCTCTAATCCAGCCGATTGCATTTGTTTGCTCAAAATAGTCTCGTTGAGTCCCGAAGGCAAAATCCTTACGAGTATAAAGCATCGTCTCAAGTTCATCCACACGATCGATGAAAATCTCATAATCCTGCCCATCATCCCCTTTGTCCCAATAGCTCGCTCCAAAAAGGTCAGGATAAAACACACAAGGATATCCATCTTTTCGAAGCAAAATTAGCGCATATGCCAATGGCTTAAACCAGGATTCCACTGGAGCTTCCAATGCTTGAAGTGGCTGGGTGTCATGATTATCAACTAGCGTAACGGCTAATTCTTGGTTTTCTGAAACAAGTGATTTAGTGAAAATCTCCCGTAAGTCAAATTGACTTCCCATATTTGATGCTACGTGAAAGCTGTGCTGTAATGCAGAATCAAATAGACTCATCGTGCCATCTGTGGCATCAATATATTTAGTTAATAATTCCAAGTGTCCAGGAGCCCAATATTCACCGACAGCGAAGATGTCTTTACCAGTTCTTTCTCGGAGGAGATGTAGAAATTCTTTGAAATACGCTGGAGGGATATGCTTCACCGCATCCAATCGCACCCCATCATAATAGGTGAGTTCATGTAGCCAAGTGGCGTACTTTATTAACTCATCGCGGACAGCTGGATTTCTGAATTCAATATCACAAAACATCAGGAAGTCATAGTTCCCTTTTTCGTTAGTGATCATTTCATCCCAATCATTTCCATATTCGCTGAAGAGATTAAATATTCCGCTCTCTTGATTTCGGTGATCAAAATCTACCCCACTAAAGCAATGTTTGTCCCAAATGAAGTCAGAATATTCCCCATTTCGCCCCGGGAAGGTAAAGCGTGTAAAAGCTTCAATTTCATATGGGTCAGAAATATTTTTCAGACGATTTTCCTCACTGACCTTTATCGCTTGCATCAGCTCGGATTCATCACCGCCAGCCTTGTGATTGAATACAAAATCTACGATGACCTGAACACCTCGATCATGTAGTGCTTGGGTCGCTTCTAGGAATTCGTCTTTTGTGCCGTATTTGGTTCGTACAGAGCCTTTTTGATCAAATTCGCCTAAGTCAAATAAGTCGTAGGTGTCATAACCTACGCTTCTTCCGCCCTGCTCTCCCTTGGATGCTGGGGGCAACCAGACGCTCGTAATACCTAGATTTCCTAGATATTCTGCCTTTTCTTTTACTTCTTTCCAAAGTGTATCCTCTGGAGAATACCAATGGAAAAATTGAATCATGGTGCCGTTTTTCATCTTTAAAAGTTGGTTAGTTAGTGGTTAAGATTAATCGGTAAACGCCAAAATCTAAAGATGGTTTAAACAATTTTAAACCGGGATAATGTGCATCAAAGTGGGGTGATAATAGTCCTACAAAACAACAAAACCCGATATCTTTAACTATCGGGTTTTAAGATCCATAAAATTAAGAAAGTGACTTTACCAGTTTTCAATAGCTATCAAAGTTTCATTTTCCACTTTCCCCACCAAGTTGAACAAATCAAGTGTAAGGCAGAAATCAATATCAGAATCTATGTTATGATTTTGTAGTCGCTTAGCATGGGAAGCCTGAGATAGAAAACCTTTCAAATTATGCCCTTCCTTTTCGTAGAGAGATTTCATGGCTATCGCGGCATCATCTTCAGCATCATGGCTAGCTTCTAAGGCTTTTACTAAGGCACCAGCGTAAAGCGAATCTTCTAAGTTGAATTTGCCTTTCCAGCCAGCACAGTGAATGAGTACATCGCTGTCACGTGACTGGATGTAGCTAACTGTAGCTTGAAGATTTGGAAAAGCTCCAATCAGAATTTCATCAGCACCAGTAGATTTAGAAATCGCCAGCGTGCCATTGGTAGTAGTCATGGCTAGCTTTTGGCCCTGATAATCTCCAGACAGGTAGGCTAGGGGAGAGTTTCCTAGCTGGAAACCCTCAGCCTTAATTCCATTTCTTTCGCCAGCGATCAAATAGCCAGCTGATGCCATCTCTCGGCATTCTTCAAGATCAGCACAAGTTTTTATTTCCGAGATTCCATTTGCAAGTGCAGCTACCATGGTGGAAGTGGCGCGAAATATATCGACCACTACCACTAGTTTGCCTTGCAATTCATGCAAGTGAATTAACTCTGGACTGAAACAGATTTCTACTTTCTTCATTAGGCTTTTAGCAGTGGAAGTTTTTCCACTAGAGCTTTAAGGTTCTTATTTCTTACTTGGATATATATTTCTGTTCCAGCTTTGCTATACTCCTTAGCTACGTAGCCAAGGCCAATTCCTACATTCATGCTTGGTGACTGCGTGCCGGAGGTTACTTCTCCAATCTCTTTTCCAGCAGCATCCACGATCTTATAATGTCCTCTTGGAATTCCTCTTTCCTGCATCACAAAACCAACCAGTTTCTTGGTGACGCCTGCTTCTTTCTGAGCTTGTAGGGCTTCAGAATTGGTGAAGTCTTTAGTGAATTTGGTGATCCAGCCTAATCCCGCTTCCAAAGGTGAAGTCGTATCGGTAATGTCATTTCCGTATAGACAATAGCCCATTTCCATTCTGAGCGTGTCTCTAGCACCTAGGCCGATTGGCTTGATGTCAAAGTCTTTTCCTGCTTCGAAAACAGCCTTCCATACTTTTTCAGCATCTTCATTTTTCACGTAAATCTCAAACCCACCTGAACCAGTATAACCAGTTCCAGAGATGATCACATCCTGAACTCCTGCAAATTCGCCTACTCTGAAATGATAGAATTTGATCTCCGAAAGGTTGACAGGAGTCAAAGCTTGTACAGCTTCGATCGCCTTTGGGCCTTGGATCGCAAAAAGTGAAATCTCATCTGAGATATTGGTGAGTTTAGCATCCATGGTATTGTGCTGGTTTACCCAAGCCCAATCTTTATCGATGTTCGAAGCATTCACGACAAGCATATACTTCTCGTCTTCAAACTTGTAAACGATTAAATCATCTACGATTCCGCCAGTTTCGTTTGGAAAGCAAGAGTACTGCGCTTGTCCATTGACGATTTTGGAAGCGTCGTTTGAAGTTACTTTTTGGATTAGATTAAGCGCTTCGGGGCCTTCCACCATAAATTCACCCATATGGGACACATCAAAAACGCCAACGCCATTTCTCACGCAAAGGTGTTCTTCATTATCAGAACTGTAACGTACAGGCATATTATATCCTGCAAAAGGCACCATTTTACCGCCGAGGGCAACGTGCAAGTCATTGAGTTGGATTTTTTTGATTTGCTCTTCCATAATCTGGGTTAAATTTCTAGTGGGCAAAGGTAAGGATTGAGGTGCAAAATGCACTAAAAAAGGCAACCTGATCGGGTTGCCTTTAACTATTTATATGCTATTTCAGCTTATACGGAGAAGCTTTCGCCACATCCGCAGGTTCTGCTTGCATTTGGATTGACGAATTGGAAGCCTTTTCCATTCAGTCCATCTGTGAATTCCAGCGTAGTTCCAGCTAGGTAAAGCAAGCTTTTTCTATCTACTAAGATTTTCACTCCTTTATCTTCAAATACGTGGTCAGTTTCTACCTGAGCGCCATCAAATCCCAGGTCATACATTAGACCTGAACAGCCGCCACCTTTCACCGAAACACGTATATTTTCATTTTCTGCGCGTCCTTCCTCTTTTTTGAGCTCTAGGATACGCTCTTTGGCTTTGTCAGAAACGATTATCATATCTTTATTTATTACTTTGTCTTAAGTTGAAGTACTGGGGAAACAGGAATGCTTCCAAAAAGATTCAATGCAAATATAGCAAATTTAAACATGAGGAAAATCGAACACATAGGAATAGCTGTTTCTGATCTGGAGGAATCAAATGCTCTTTTTGCAAGGCTTCTCGGAAAAAAACATTTTAAAACAGAGGTAGTAGATGGAGAAAAAGTGGCGACATCCTTTTTCCAAGTTGGAGAGACAAAGGTGGAGCTACTCCAAGCAACAGATGAAAGTAGCCCGATTGCAAAATACCTAGCGCGAAAATCAGAAGGAGTTCATCATATTGCCTTTGATGTGGAGGATATTCTGGCTGAAGTAGAAAGACTCAAGGGTGAAGGCTTCGAAATCCTGAATGAAACCCCAAAACTGGGAGCAGATAATAAATTAGTGGTATTTTTGCATCCTCGGAGCACGAATGGTGTTTTGATCGAATTGTGTCAGGAGATTTAGATAATTCATTATTCGACATTCAACATTCGGTATTTTTGATTGAAAAAACTTGTCCGCCGTGGCGGATTGAAAGATTTTAAAATTGAAAAATTCCGATAGGTAGATGATTTTGTGTTGTAAGGTTGGAAAGTGGTAAGGTTTAAATGTAACCTCAGACCTACTCTAAATCTCGTAAATCTTATATCGTAAATCGGAAATCCAAAAAGTGCCAATAGAATAAATACATAAAATGCTGCGCCGCTGCGTCGCCGCGAGAAAAAATATTATGTCAGAATCAGAAAAGAGAACAGAAATAAGCGATTTGGGTGAGTTCGGCTTGATTGATCATCTAAATGAGAAAGTAATTATTAAAAACTCCAGCACCTTGAAAGGCATTGGAGACGATGCTGCTGTGATTGAAGCTGGAGACATGGTCAAAGTAGTGACCACGGATCTATTGGTGGAAGGCGTTCATTTCGATCTTTCCTATGCACCTTTGCCTCACTTGGGTTTCAAAGCTGTGGCTGTCAATGTATCCGATGTGGCAGCTATGAATGCTGTGCCCAAGCAGATCACAGTCAGCATCGCCTTGTCCAACAGATTCTCAGTAGAAGCTATTGATGCGCTATATGAAGGTATTCATGCAGCATGTGAGCACTATGGTGTGGATTTAGTTGGTGGTGATACTACGGCTTCCAGAAGTGGTCTAGTGATCTCAGTGACTGCGATCGGTGAAGCCAAACCTGAGCAAATTTCTTATAGATCTGGCGCCAAAGAAAATGACATTCTTTGTGTGACGGGTGATTTGGGAGCAGCCTTGGTTGGTCTTCAGATTTTGGAGCGTGAGAAGGAGGTATTTCTTTCAAATCCAGATATGAAGCCTGATTTGGGTAAATACACCATAGTTACAGGACGTCAACTTAGACCAGATGCTCGTGTGGACATCATCCATGAACTTCGAGAAATGGACGTAGTGCCAAGCAGTATGATGGATATCTCAGACGGATTGGCTTCGGAGATTTTTCACATCTGCAAAGCCTCAGGAGTAGGAGCGACTATTTACGAAGATAAATTGCCAATAGATAAGCAGACTTTCGATACTGCGGTAGAATTGAATCTTGACCCGATCACTTGTGTAATGAATGGGGGCGAAGATTATGAGTTGCTATTCACGATCGATCAGAAGGATTTTGCGAAGCTTGAAAAGCATCCTGATATCCACTTTATCGGTCATATAACAAAGGCTGAGGAAGGCAAATTTCTGGTGACTAAAAGTGGTACAGCTGTGCAGATTAAAGCTCAGGGCTGGAAACATTTTTAACTCAGGTTAATTCTAATTCTTACAAATCAAAACCCTCTTCAATTGATTTTGAAGAGGGTTTTTTATGTTTGGCTAATTTCCAACATGAAACAAGGCTGCCAGTGTAAGGGTATATGATTTTTTAGGTTTCTGTTTTTAGACATTGCAGCAACCCCAGCTCATGATTGGTCTTTCAGTTAATCTGGTGGGTTAAACCATGGTTTTGAAGGAAATACTTCAGAAACCAATCCTATCATAGTAGTGGCTGGAATATTGATTGGAGAATTACTCACTTCACCTCCGGCTGCCTCAGCTGATACGCATGATCGTACAATCCTAGCTGCCGCTTTTTCCATACAGCTCCTTCCAAGAAAACTGGATGGGGAAGATTCACATCCCAAGTGCCAAGTTTTTTCAATAAGTAGGTAGTCTTGTCGATATTCTTCAAAGCCAAATCCTTTTCTTCCGAAGGGTCTTCAGCAAGATTATATAGCATAGGAAGTCTATCAGGAATACTGACCAATTTCCAGTCACCCTCGCGAATAGCCTTGCTAATGGTAAATCTCCAAGTCATCTCTCTGTTGGCAAGTGGAGCAGTTTTGCCTGTCAGATGTGGGATCAGGTCAATACCGGTAAACATGTCCATAGGAGTTTTGGTGTCTCCCGCCAGGGCTAGAAATGTAGGAACTACATCAAGTGAAGTCACTTGCTCCTCGTAAATCATTCCTTTGGGAAGTAAACCAGGTAAGTTCATCACAAAAGGAACGTGGATTCCGCCTTCCAGTAAAACCCCTTTTTGTCCACGATAAGGAGCGTTGATTGAAGCATTGCTATCCGTGGGTCCACCATTATCACTGAAAAATACTACCAAGGTGTTTTCACTTAGACCTTGATCTTTTAGGGACTGCATGATTTTCCCCACGTTCAGGTCTAGTCTATGAACCATCGCCGCATAGGTGCGTCGCTTTTTATCTTCAATGTTTTTATACAGAGCCAAATCCTCTTCCAGTGCTTGCATTGGCGTATGCGGAGCATTGAATGCTGCAAATAGAAAAAATGGTTCGTCTTTATGACGTGTGATAAAATCCACACTTTCGTTTCCCACGTCATCCGTTATATAGGTGATTGGGTCCGGAGTTTTGAAATTGCTTTCCAAAGGTTCTTTGTAACCTTTTCCATTAGGTAAAGCCTCGAAGTAATCGTGTCCACCACCTGTATATCCCCAGAATTCATCAAATCCTCTTTTCAACGGATGGAACTGAGGTTCTTTTCCCAAGTGCCATTTTCCAATCAACCCATTTACATAGCCAAATTTATTCAAGTGATCTGCAATTGTTTGCTGGGTAAGCGGCATTCCATTGTATTCCACATCAAAACCCGTTTCTACTCCTCCAAGGTTATTGTCGTGCCCAAATTCCACTTGATTGATTCCAGTAATAAACCCAGCTCTGGAGGGACTGCAAACTGCAGACGATACATAGCCTTGGGTAAAGATGACTCCATCGGCTGCAAGTTGATCTATATGAGGTGTTTTGATCTGTGTACTTCCTGTAAAACCCAAATCTCCATATCCTAAATCGTCGGCTACGATCAGTACTAAATTGTAATGCGTAGATTTTGATTGCTTCACAAGTGAGTCGGTTGAAGCGTGGCTAATTAATGGACTGAATGAAAGCAATAGGAGTAGGCAAAGCGAGAGGTACTTTTTCATTAGATTGTTTTTCTTATAATATAGGGAGGTAAGAAAACCAGAATTTTCTTTAAAATGAATTTCAAATAAAGCGGAGGGCAAAAATTTCTTTTAAATGCCATATGCGTCTACTTTCTGAATTTTTCTATTTACACTCTATTTTCTAGCCTTTTTTGTTTCTTTACAGCTGAATTATTTTGCATTCAGCCTAACAAACCTATGAGACAGCAACTCCTAAGATCCGGAGCGGAAGAATTGACTTACGAAATTCGTGGAATAGTAAAGAAAGCGCGTCAAGTCGAAGCTTTGGGGTATTCTATGACTTGGGAAAATATCGGCGATCCTATCCAAAAGAGCAATCACGTGCCTGAGTGGATGAAGGAGATTGTCGCCGACCTGATGAAAGACGATAAGACCTATGGCTACGCTGATTCTAAAGGGATGTTGGAAACCCGTAAATTTTTGGCTGAACTCAACAATGAAAGAGGCGGGAGTCAAATCACTGCGGAAGATATTTTATTCTTCAATGGGTTGGGAGATGCTATCGCAAAGCTGTATCAATTTTTGATCCCGACGGCTAGAATTATTGGTCCTTCACCGGCATACAGTACACACAGTTCTGCTGAAGCTGCCCATGCCAATGCTGCCCCAATTACTTATAAACTTGACCCTGACAATCAATGGCTTCCCGATATGGAGGACTTGTATTTGAAGGTTCGCTATAATCCTTCGATTGTTGGAATCCTGATTATCAATCCAGACAATCCCACAGGTATGGTGTATCCACGGGAGGTTTTGGAGGCATTTGTGAAAATTGCTAAGGAATTCAACCTATTACTCATTACAGATGAGATTTATCAGAATATCACCTACAATGGAATTACTGCAGTTCCATTGGCTGAAGTAATCGGGGATAGACCTGCGATTTCTTTAAAAGGTATTTCCAAGGAATTTCCTTGGCCTGGATCACGATGTGGTTGGATGGAATTTTACAATCGGGAATCTTCCAAAGAATTCTCCAAGCTTTGCCAGACGCTGGAAAATGCCAAGATGATAGAGGTTTGTTCTACTATTTTGCCTCAGCTAGCCATTCCGAAAATCATGAAGCATCCTGCTTATTTCAAGTATAGAGAAGAAGCAAATGCCCAAATCGGCAAGCGGAGTGAGTGGATGAGTGAAATCTTGGGAGATATTCCAGGTATCAAATTCAATCCTACCCAAGGTGCTTTTTATAATACCATTGTTTTTGATGAGGGAGTTTTGAAGGAAGATCAATTTCTGCCGATTGAAGATGAGAAGCTACAGACTTTGCTTGATTCCTGGCTGGAAGAGAAAAATATGCCTATGGACAAACGGTTTGTTTATAATCTATTGGCAGCTGAGCAAATTTGCGTGGTGCCGATATCATCCTTTTGCTCAGATTTGAGAGGTTTCCGAGTGACGCTTTTGGAGGAGAATGAAGAGGTGTTTAAGAATACGTTTAGGAGACTGGGGAGAGCGATTATGCAGTATTTGAAGTCGTGAAATGAACTCTCCGAGGGTTCTAAAACCCTCGGAGAGTTTCGCGGTTAGAATTTCAATTTATTCTTCAGAAAGATCAAAATCTAGTTCAATTGGTAATTTATGATCAGCTATCATCCCCTCTTTACCTCCAAACCATTCTAAGACTTTTTCTCTTTCTAAATGTGTTTGCTTCTCAGAAAAGAAGGCCTTCCAAGAGCTATGTTTCCACTTTGTGAAGTCTTTGGCAAATCCGTGATGAGCTGGATTTTGATGGATATATATAATGCATTTTGTGAAATATGCGTCACAATCTATCTTTTTCCTTTTCAAATTAGACATGAATAAGCTTCCTTTTCTATGGTATTTTTTATTGTATGATTGGCAGTATGAATTAAGAAGATTCGAAAATGCTTTGCTTGTGGATAGCTCTGGATTTTCGTTTACTTGAATCAAAAAGTGGAAATGATTAGGCATGAGACAATAGGCGAAAGTTTTTGCCACAGGGGACAAATACAGAGCATATTTCGTTAAGAAAAAAAAGTAATTTTCATCCTCTCTAAAAATGTTTTCTGTTCCATTTGCATGAGTCCATACATGGTAATATGCGCCTGGTTCAAAAGGTGTTGTAGGTCTAGGCATAGTTAAAGTAATTTAACTGAATAATTATTGTAACCCTCGGAGGGTCCTTTACATTTTCAATGATCTCTAACCTTTAATTCTGGTTTTACTACAAAATCTTCTTCATCAACTTTTGCTCCGTTTAAATCGAACAAATCCGGTTGCCCGGCATTTACCCAAGCCGTAAACCAAAAATCAGCGATCATCTTGACGGATTTTTTCATTTGTCGCTCGATTTGGCCATCTAGAGCTTGGGCGTAGGCTTCTGTGAATTCTCTGGAATAGACCCGAACAGTTAGCTTGTTTCGTTCTTCATAACTGAATTTCTGATCAGGAGAGAAGTTTTTTGTCAGCTCCTTTTCAATAAATAAAACACTATCCACCTGTGCATGAGCTACTGCCACTGCTTCCCACAAAGCCAATTGAGGTTTTTCCACATACTCCGCCTGACCTACCCAAAGCGGATAGTCTTTTGCCTGGAGTTCAGGCACACGGCTTTCCCAGAAACCGTGAATTCCAACTTGATCAGTCAGTTGTCCATTATAATTTACCGTAGTGTGAAGTGGGACATTCAGGTCAGCTATGTAATGCCCCAAGTCGGCAGAAAGTCTCAGAATGGCGGCAGAATTCTTGGATTCGAAAGCTTTTGTAAGGTTTAGAAAAGAGAAATATGCCGACCAAGGCCCGATTCCATTCATTCTTAAGCTGTCTTCGGTAAATTTTTCTACCGCTTCATTCCAGTATTTTGGCAGGGTTTGCAAGGCCGAATCTCCATAATAATCTAAGTCGATATAGTGCTTTTCGGCTTCTCCTTCCACGGCATATCTTCTACGGTCAGGGTTTACAGCATTCTCGGTAATGTACTGGATCTGAGGTTTGTAAAAACCTATCATTTCTTCAGGTAGTGAAAATACAGCAAGCCGATTGATCAGGGAATGTGCGTAGAAACCCCAGGTGATTGGAGGCTCCGAAATTAAAAAAGGTAGAAATATCCAAATCATAAAAATTCTCATAGCTAAAAATAATCAAAATCTTTATCAGGTAAATGCCTAGATAAAAGGTATATTTGCAGCCATAAGGGGTGATTATACAAATTATTGAATTTAAAAAAGTATTGCCGCGAGAGGAATGTTTAAAATTACTTTGGCGGATTTAATAAATTCTAATAACTTTGCACTCCGATTCGGAATAGGGACACGTAAAGAAATTCAATTATAATTAAGATATGGCAAATCACAAATCAGCTCTGAAGAGAATTCGTGCAAACGAAGCTAAGCGTTTGAGAAACAGATATCAGGCTAAAACGACTAGAACTTTCATCAAAAGATTGAAAGCAACTACTGATAAAGTAGAAGCTTCTGAGCTTTACAAGAAAGTATCTTCTATGTTGGACAAGTTGGCTAAGAAGAATGTGATTCACAAGAACAACGCAAGTAACAAAAAATCAAGATTGGCCAAGTTCGTTTCCGCACTAGGTTAATTCAACAAGATTTTATTTCTCTAAAACCCTGCTAGACAGGGTTTTTTTTGTGCCTTAAAGTAATTAAATTCATAGATCATTTTTTAATTGAAGACTATGGATACTTACTCCTCTATCAAAATCTCTCAACTCGCTGAAGAAGACCGCCCACGAGAGAAACTACTGCTCAGGGGCAGGTCGGCGCTGACTGATGCAGAACTCATCGCTATTTTGATAGGCTCAGGTACGCCTTCTGTAAGTGCAGTGGATCTGTCCAAGCATATACTTGCGGCTGTTAATTATGACCTTCGGGCCTTGGCAAAACTATCTATTCAGGACCTTAAAAAATTCAAAGGCATAGGAGAGGCTAAAGCTATTTCTATCATTGCGGCAATGGAATTGGGAAGAAGACGGAAGGAGTCGGAGCCCGTGAGGAAGCCTAGAATTACCTGCTCTCAGGATATTTATGATTTGATGCGGCCAGAATTGCTGGATGAGCAGATAGAGCATTTTTACTTGATTTTGCTGAGCAGAAGTAATCAGGTGCTAAAAAAACATCTGGTATCTCAAGGTGGTACTGCAGGGACCGTTGTAGATCCAAAGGTCGTTTTCAAAATTGCCTTAGAGCATCTAGCTCAGTCGCTTATACTTATTCACAATCATCCCAGTGGTAATACTAGCCCCTCAGATCAGGACAAAAGACTCACGCAGCGAATGGTTAATATTGGTCGGGAATTGGATTTGCCTGTGATAGATCATGTGATTTTTACAGATGTTGGCTACTTTAGCTTCGCTGATGACGGCATTCTCTGATTTTATGAAATCGAGTCAGGTTCTAAGTTCCACCTGGTAGCATAATTATCTATCAATCGAGATTCCTCCCGATAGCTGTCTGGATGGCATTTGGAAAGAAACTATTTACGCATGAAAAATAATACGATTATCCTGCTGCTTATCTCCGTGGTAGTGTTGGTGGCGGTGGTTTATACCTTGACTGGAACGGAAAGCCCCGAAGATTACATTGAAAAGATCGAAGCTGAGCGAGAAAGGCAGTTTAAATTCATCCGGTTTAATTTTGAATCGCCGCTGACTGATGAACAGAAGGCTTCTTTTACCAAATTGAATTTTTATCCCATAGACCCTAATTACAAGGTAAAGGCGCGCATGGTGCCGATAGAAGAAAGAAAGGTAAGAGAAGTGCCACTGACGGATGGTACAAAGGAGAAATACTTAGAGCATTCTTGGGCAGAATTTGAGCTGAATGGTAAGCCGGAGAAGTTACTTCTGCTGCAAGCAATGAATGAGCCTGACAAGCGCAATTTTTTCCTGGCCTTTGCAGATGAGACAAGTGCCAGAGAGAGCTACGGTGGAGGCCGATATATCAACGCCCGTCAGGATGGTAAAAACAGTATTACGATAGATTTTAATATGGCTTACAATCCCTATTGTGCTTACAACCCAGATTATGGTTGTCCACTTCCTCCTAAGGAAAACTTGCTGGACATCCCTATTCCAGTTGGAGAGAAAAATTACGAGAAATAGCCTTTCCGACTAGCTCAAATCTCTTAAATTTGTGCGTACTATTGAATAAAATGGGGTTTTCGAACCCCTTTTGTTTATCACGCAGGTCAATTTCGATTTGCACTATTTAGTTTTACTGATGAAAATCTCGATAAATCGATTAAAAAAATATATCCCACATACAGAATCTGCAGAGGAAATCGGCGCATTGCTAACTCAATCTGGATTGGAAGTAGAGGGACTTGAAGAATTTGTCTCTGTCAAAGGCGGTCTTGAAGGCATTGTAATAGGAGAAGTGTTGACTTGCGAAAAGCATCCCAATGCAGATAAATTGCAAGTCACTACGGTGGATGTTGGAACGGGGGTTTCTCCGATTGTTTGTGGAGCTCCGAATGTAGCGAAAGGCCAAAAGGTACTGGTAGCTACCGTAGGCGCTACGCTTTATCCATCCGAAGGTGATTCCTTCCAAATCAAAAAAGCAAAAATCAGAGGCGAAGTTTCCGAAGGGATGATCTGTGCTGAGGATGAGTTAGGAATTGGAGCTAGCCATGCAGGGATTATGGTGTTGGATACTGACTTGCCAAATGGTACTCCGGCTTCTCAATTCATCGAAGTTGGTCAAGATCAAGTATTGGAAATCGGTTTGACGCCAAACCGGGCTGATGCTGCTTCTCATTTGGGAGTTGCTCGTGATTTGAAAGCACTTTTGGGAAGAGATTTAATAATTGATACTGCTCCTGAATTAAATGTGGAGGCTTCAGCACCTGCTATACAGGTAGAGGTGGAAAATGCTGCTGATTGTCCGCGCTATGCAGGTGTAGTTATTTCAGATTTGAAAGTTGGACCATCTCCAGCTTGGCTTCAGAATTTCCTGAAGGCTTTGGATTTGGAGCCCATCAACAATGTGGTGGATATCACCAATTTCATTCTACATGATTTGGGTCAGCCACTGCATGCCTTTGATACTGCTAAAATATCCGAAGGGAAAATCATTGTAGGCAAACTTCCGAAGGATACCGAGTTTGTAACTTTAGATGAAAAAAAGCGAAAGCTTTCCGGAGAAGAGTTGATGATCAAAGACGCCAAAGGCGGACTTTGTATCGCAGGGGTTTTTGGTGGTATTGATTCTGGTGTTTCGGATAGCACGACTTCCATTTTCTTGGAATCGGCTTATTTTTCTCCAGATATTGTGAGAAAAGGATCCCAGTTCCATGGTTTGAAGACGGATGCTTCTTTTCGCTTCGAGAGAGGTACTGATCCTAATATGCCTGTTTATGCGCTGAAAATGGCGGTTAAACTACTGCAGGAAATCGCAGGAGGAAAGGTGAGTTCAGAGCTGGTAGATATCTATCCAGCCCCGATTGAAGACTTTGTTATCGAGGTGAATTACGGTCATATCAATCGCTTGATCGGGAAGAAGATTGAGCCTTCACAGGTGAAATCAATTTTGGAAAGTCTAGAGATTAAGGTTGAAAATGAAACAGCAGAGGGCTTTACCGCGACTGCAAAACCATATAGAGTAGATGTGACTCGGGAGGCGGATATCATCGAGGAGATTTTGAGGATTTACGGATTTCACAACGTGGAGCTTTCTGAGAATCTCAGAACGGATTACCTTGCTGAGCATCCCGTAAAGGATCTGAACAAGTTGCAGTATCGCTTGACTGAGCTGTTGACTGGTCAAGGATACTATGAGATGATTACGAATAGTTTGACTAAGTCAAGCTATGCAGAGAAATCTGGATTCCTTGACCCAAAAGACAGTGTGGTGATCTACAACAAGCTAAGCGAAGATCTTGACGTGATGCGCCAAAGTTTACTTTACTCTGGATTGGAAGTCCTGGCAAGGAATATCAATAGGCGACAGACTGATTTGAAATACTTCGAGTTTGGCACCGTTTATCATAAGGCTGAGGAAGGATATGTAGAGAGCCGGAGGTTGTCACTTTTCCTCACCGGGAAAAAGACAGCAGAAAGCTGGCTAGAACCCACCAAAGATTTCGCCTTTGCAGATTTGTATTCCACAGTGGAAGGCATACTGGAAAAGCTGAATGTACAGCCGGGAGATCTTTCGATGGTGGAGACCGCTCCTTATGCCTATGGCCTGAAAATCATGTTGGGTCAGAAAGAATTGGCGACTATTGGTTTGCTTGACGAAAAGATGCTGAAGCAAGCGGAAGTTCGTCAAGAAGTATGGTATGCTGACTTGAACTGGGATTTGCTATGCAAAAAAGCAGTAGGTTTGAAAAAGTTTGAGGGTATCTCAAAATTCCCTGAAGTACGAAGAGATCTTTCCTTGGTGATAGACAAAACGGTGAGCTATGTGCAGGTAAAATTAGTTGCAAAGAAGTTTGGAGGAAAATTATTAAAAAGAATTGGAGTTTTTGATGTGTACCAAGGTGACAAAATTGATGCGGGGAAAAAGGCTTACGCATTAAGTTTTCACTTACAAGATCAGGAAAATACGCTGACCGATAAGGTAATTGACAAAACTATGAGTAAATTGATTCAAGCCTTTGAAAAAGAGGTAGGTGCTTTGATAAGAACATAGAAATGATTCAAGAGGAACTGCAAAAATTAGAGAAACTAGCACTACAGGCTAGTAGTAAATTGCTTGAGGTAGGCGAGGAAAACCAGCAATTGAAACAAAAATTATCTGAAGTAAGTACTGCTTTGGACAAAAAAGAGCAGGAAATCGAACATTTTAAAAATAAGATTAAAATTAGTAACATTGTGGACAACCAACCGGTGAATCCGGAACAGTCAACTGAAATGAGTGACCTAATCAATAATTATATACAAGAAATCGATCATTTAATTACCTACTTATCTGAGTGATATGGAGACAACACTTGCCATCAGGTTAAAAATAGGGGATAGAGAGTATCCTATGCGCGTGAAGATCGAGGACGAGTCCAAAATCCGTCATGCTGGCAAGTTGATTAATGAAAAATTAAGGAAGTATAAAGAGGAGTACGGACTGGACGATAACCAGGATTTGCTGGCGATGGTAGCCTTTGATTGCATGGTGGAATCTTTAGAGACCAGCCAAGTAAATACGGATGATTCCGAGCATATTAAATCTAGTATTTCTCATATCAATGCCTTGCTAGCCAAGGCTTTGTAATTATTTAAAACACAAAAATCAGGAGACTTTTCAGATTCCCCCAGGTTTAATTTATATCCAAAATACCTATGGGAGACATACTATATATTGTCCTCGCAGCCCTAATCGGGACTGGTGCAGGAGCCGCTATTGCTGGCGCATTAATAAAAAATAAAAATTCTAAACTAGAGGAAGAAACGCGTGAGCGAGTGAAATCCATGCTCCGCGAAGCTGAAATCAATGCAGAGTCTATCAAAAAGGACAGGATTCTAGAA
This sequence comes from Algoriphagus chordae, assembly GCF_003254055.1. Taxonomy (GTDB): domain Bacteria; phylum Bacteroidota; class Bacteroidia; order Cytophagales; family Cyclobacteriaceae; genus Algoriphagus; species Algoriphagus chordae. Next base: position 113,937 of record NZ_QKZT01000015.1, on the reverse strand, counting down.
GCGAAGGAAAAGTACCTCAAGTTGAAGTCAGAGTTTGATGAGGAAATGGGGAATAAGAAGAATATTATCCTCAGCAATGAAAATAAAGTTAAGCAGCGAGAGCAGCAGGTTTCCAAGGAATTGGAGCAGGTGAAAAGAAAAGAAGCTGAACTGGATAGCAAGTCTGAGAACTTAACGGCTCAGTTGCATTCCGTGAAAGTGAAGAAAGATGAGCTCGATCGAGTGACCAATCAGCGAATTGCGGACTTAGAAAAAGTCGCTAACCTGAGCCGTGAGGAAGCCCGTGATCAGTTGGTGACCATGCTTACTGAGGAAGCTAATTCCAGAGCATCTTCTCAAATCAAAGATATTCTCGACGAAGCCAAACTTACCGCTACCAAACAGGCGAAAAAGATTGTTTTAGATACTATTCAGCGAACTGCGACTGAGCATGCAGTGGAAAACTGTGTGTCTGTTTTCAATATCGAAAGTGACGATATCAAAGGCAAGATCATCGGTAGAGAAGGTAGAAACATCCGCGCGCTGGAAGCTGCTACTGGTGTGGAGATCGTAGTAGATGACACGCCTGAGGCAATTATTATTTCAGGCTTTGATCCAGTGAGAAGAGAGATAGCAAGACTTTCATTGCACAGATTGGTGCAGGATGGACGTATCCACCCAGCAAGAATCGAAGAGGTAGTCGCCAAAACAGAAAAGAACATCGAAGAAGAGATCGTCGAAATCGGTGAGAGAACCTGTATAGATCTGGGTATTCATGGCCTTCATCCTGAGTTGATCAGAATGGTGGGACGTATGAGATACAGATCTTCTTATGGTCAGAACTTGCTACAGCACTCTAGAGAAGTAGCCAAGCTTTGTGCTACCATGGCTGCTGAGATGGGATTCAATGCAAAAATGGCTAAGCGTGCTGGTTTACTTCATGATATCGGGAAAGTATGGCATGAGGAGCAGGAGCTTCCACACGCTATCTTGGGCATGGAGCTGGCTAAGCGATACAAAGAACATCCAGAAATCTGTAATGCAATCGGAGCTCACCACGATGAGATTGAAATGACTTCCATGATTTCTCCAATCGTTCAGGCCTCTGATGCCATTTCAGGCGCAAGGCCAGGCGCAAGACGTGAAGTGATGGATAGTTACATCAAGCGTCTGAAAGACCTTGAGGAGCTTGCATTAAGCTTTGATGGGGTAAACAAATGCTTTGCAATGCAGGCAGGTCGTGAGCTTAGAGTATTGGTAGATGCAGATAATGTAGATGATACTACAGCAGGTAAACTTTCTTTTGATATTTCTCAGAAAATAGAGAAGGAAATGCAGTATCCTGGTCAAATCAAAATCACGGTAATTCGTGAAATGAGATCCGTTAACTACGCTAGATAACTTAGGAATTAATTCTTAATTTGAGGGCAGTTACTAATTTAGTAGCTGCCCTTTTTTATATAATAACTATGTTGCCACTGTATAGGATGAATAGCTTTTTAAGCTTGCTGGATGAACTCCGGTTGTTGTTTAATCGTGTTCGTTTGACTAAGCAGGAGGTGGAGATTCTTGAGCACAAGTTTCCTTATTATGCTAGACTCTCGGAACAGCATAAAAGTGAGTTCAGGAAAAAGCTTGAAGTTATTCTTACATCCAAATCCTTTATTGGTAGATCAGGACTTAGGATCGTTACACCAGAGATGAAGTTGCTTATCGGAGCTACAATAGTAATGGTTACTTTTGGATGGAATGATCTTCGGCTTCCTCATTTCTCTAAGATCTTAATCTACCCCGATACTTATTATAGCACTATTTCGAAGCAGTATCATCGAGGAGAAGTCAATCCTAGACTTGGGATTATTGTAATGTCTTGGAGCTGTTTTTTGGCTGGGATGGAAGATCAAAGTGATGGAGTTAATCTCGGTATTCACGAAGTAGCCCATGCTTTGAAGCTGGAAAACCAGATTTACTACAATGATGAAAGCGAGTTCTTCAACCCTGAAGTTTATCGGACTTTTCAGAACTTGGCTAATAAGGAGATGCTGCACCTAAAAGCCGGGACCCTGACCGTGTTTAGGTCAAGTGCCAGTATAGATGAAGATGAATTCTTTGCGGTAGCATTGGAGACTTTCTTTGAGAAGCCTCATGAATTTTTTGGATATAACCCTGAGCTGTATGGCACTTTAGTCCAGTTGATGCGCCAAGATCCTAGAGTTTGGATCAGGAGTTGAGCAAGTTATCCACTTCTTTAGTGACAGCTTCCACTAGACCCTCATAGCCTCTCAAATCCTCTCCCCAGTAGGTTCTTTCGCTTAATAGCTTCTCTACAGTCTCTGCAGTAGTATCGAGTGCCCATGCCGAAGTGAATTCAGCCATAAGCACGGGGTTGTCATTGACTGGTATTTCTACACCCTTATAATTTCCCTTGTAGAATACTAAGAGCGCAGCAAATGATAAAATCAATTTCTCTGGCCATGCCTTTTTCAATCCGTAATAAGCAAGGAGAGATGGCAGCACGCGTACTTTGAATTTGGAAATGCTATTCAATGCAATCGACTTCAATTCATGCACGATAAATGGATTGGCAAATCGCTCCAAGACATCAGCGGCAAATTGCTCCAATTCCTCCTGAGGCATATTCAACGTAGGGATTATTTCCTCGTAAATCGCAGCTTTTAGGAAAGCACCAATTTCAGGGTTTTCCACTGCCTCTCGTACTGTACGTAGTCCTTTGAGATACCCATAAGGCACCATAGAAGTGTGTCCTCCATTTAGGATTCGAACTTTTTGGGTACGAAAAGGAGCTAGGTTATCCACGAATTTCACGTTGAGACCAGCTTGATCCAGTGGGAATTCTTGCTGCACGAGCTCATCCCCTTCGATTGCCCAAAAGTGATAAGGCTCCACCATTACGACCAGCTCATCTTTGTAGCCAATTTTCTCTTGAATCTCAGCTATAGCGTCTTTTGGGAAGCCTGGTACAATTCTATCCACTAGTGTATTGCAGAAAATATTCTTCCAATCGATCCACTCTGAAAACTCTGTTGGCAACTTCCAAAATGAAATGTACTTCTGAATACATTCTTTAAGCGCTTCTCCATTTCCTTCGATCAGTTCACAAGGAAGGAAAATAAGGCCTTTTGAGGCGTCTCCATGAAAGGTTTTGAAACGATGATAGAGTAGGGCGGTAAGCTTACCTGGGAAGGTGTTGGATATGCTTTCTACTGAAGAATCGCTGGCGTCAAAGACAATTCCAGCTTCCGTAGTATTGGAAACTACAAAACGTAAATCTGGATTTTCCCCCAATTTCAAATATTCCTCATACTCCTCAAAAACATTCGTTATACCTGCGACGCAGCTGACCAGAGTAGATTCCTGAACTAATTCACCTTTTTTCAAACCTTGCTCAATCACATGAAAGAGGCAATCCTGATCTTTCATTGGATTGTTCCCTGACTTACTATGAACTTGAACGATGTGAATATCACCGTCAAATACCTGTGCTTGGTTTGACTTTTCAATCATCCAATCCGTAAATCCTCGTAGGAAATTGCCATTTCCAAATTGAAGGATTTTTACAGGACGTTGACTTATTGGTTGCGTAGCTTTTGAAAGAAGTTGCATTAAAAATCTGGGGCTATAGAGTGTTACTTATTCTGCTGATTGATCGATGAATTACGGATTATCAGCTCTGGTTTAAGAATGGTTTTCTTAGGGATGTTATTCGTTTGATCCTTCTGGTTTAGGATTTCAAAAAAGGTTTCTGCAGTGATTTTTCCCATAGGAATACTTTTCTGATCCACCGTAGTGAGACTGGGTTCTGTAAAAGAAGTGAATGGTTCATCTCCAAAACCCACCAATTTCACATCTTGAGGAAGTTTGAATCCGTTTTCCTTCAAGATTTGCATAGCTCCCATGATGGAATAATCTGAGGCTGAAAATACAGCATCGAAAGAGATTTTAGCATCAATAACTTCTTGCATCGACGCTCTTCCATCTTCGAGTTGCAGCTTGCTAAATCGGATCAATTCGGGATCTATAATGATTCCATGTTTTAGCAAGGCATCTTCATATCCTCTTTTACGCTCTTTGTAAATATTGATGTTTTGGGAGCTGGAGAAATGTACAATGCGCTTGCAACCTTCATTTATTAAATGCTCAGTTGCTTGAAATGCCCCGTAATAATCATCTATTACCACTTGGCTTACATCGAGCTCATTGGTTACCCTGTCAAAAAGAACCAAAGGAATTCCTTTTTCAAGGATTTTCTTAAAATGCTCAACATTTTCGGTGGTCTTGCCCACAGAGGCTATTACCCCATCTACTTGTACGTTTAGCAAAGCTTCAATTGTCTGTACCTCCTTATCGAAGTCATCATAGGATTGCGAAATCACCACTTTATAATTCAGTGAATTGGCGATCTCTTCTATGCCCCGAATAACCGAAGAGAAGAAATTTCTATTGGCTGTAGGGACTACCACCCCGATCAGTCGGCTCCTTCCACTTCTCAGAGCTGAAGCAATGTTATTGGGTTGATAGTTAAGGTCTTTAGCTGCTTTTAATACTTTTTTCTTCGTGGCATCAGAGATCCTAGGGTTATTGTTCAATGCTCTCGATACTGTGGATGCAGTTACCTTTAGCTTTTCAGCGATGTCATGAATTGTGGCTTTCCCGTTTCTCATTACCTAGTTTTGTGTTGAAGAAAAATATTTTTTCAAAATCGAAGATAATTATTCGCCAGCTGGTTTACCTATTGTAGCGAGAATTCCTCCATCTACATAGATAATTTGGCCATTTATGAAGTTACTGGCTTCACTAGCTAAGAAAACTACAGTGCCTCCTAGATCGTCAGGATCTCCCCATCTTCCTGCAGGAGTTCTGTTTACTATAAAGTCATTGAAAGGATGTCCATCTACTCTGATGGGGGCTGTTTGCTCAGTAGCGAAATACCCCGGGCCAATTCCATTCACTTGAATGTTGTATTTCGCCCATTCGGTTGCAAGATTTCTTGTGAGCATTTTTAGTCCACCTTTGGCAGCTGCATAGGCACTGACAGTATTTCTTCCTAGCTCACTCATCATCGAGCAGATGTTGATGATTTTTCCTTGTCCATTTTTCACCATAGTTTTGGCTACTCGCTGCGAAACTATAAATGGCGAAACAAGATCTACGTCAACAACCTTTCTGAAGTCTTCAGGATCCATTTCTAATGCAGGTACGCGTTGGATCATTCCGGCATTATTTACTAAAATATCTATTTCGCCTACCTCTTCTTCTATTTTAGTAATGGCTTCATTTACAGCCTTGGCATCAGTTACATCGAATAGGTAGGGATGTGCTAGTATATCTTCAGCAGCATATTCGGTAATTGCTGTTTCCATTTTGCCAGGCGTGTGCCCGTTGATAACTAATATCGCTCCTTGGTGCGCCAAGGCTTTTGCCATAGCCATACCTAAGCCGTGAGTAGCTCCGGTGACTAGCGCAATTTTGCCTTTTAATTCAAAATTCGGTTTCATGTGATTTTATCTTGTTTTCCAAAGGGTCCGTCGAATCTCGCATTTTGGATGTTCATCCCTTTGAGGGTATGTTGTGCAAAGCTCGATTTATTCTTTATCGTAATTCGGAAGGTTTTACCATGTCCATGTCGCCATAGTCCATGTTTTCACCAGCCATTCCCCAGATAAAGGTATAGTTGGAAGTGCCAGCCCCAGAGTGGATGGACCAAGCAGGAGAGATGACGGCCTGATGATTTTTCATCCAAATATGCCTGGTGTTATCTGGCTGTCCCATGAAATGTGAAACTACATTTTCATCTTTGAGATCGAAGTAGAAATAAGCTTCCATTCTACGGTCATGCACATGTGCAGGCATAGTGTTCCAGACTGAGCCGGGTTTCAGTTCAGTCATCCCCATTTGCAATTGGCAGGTTTTCACCACTGAGTTCACTAGCAGCTTACGGATGGTTCGGTGATTTGAGTTTTCCAATGAACCTAGCGTAACCACCTCGGCGTCTTCCTGGCTGATTTTACGCGTAGGATAGGCGCAATGTGCTGGCGCGGAATTAAAATAGAGCAAGGTGTCACCTTCAGCTGCAGGATGGAATGTTACCTGCTGTACGCCTTTGCCTATATAAAGAGCTTCTTTGCGTTCAAGGCTAATAGATTCCCCGTCTACGTCTATAGTGCATTTGGCGCCAACGTTGATGATTCCGATCTCCCGACGTTCTAGGAAGTAGGGAGCCTTCAGTTGATCGATGGTTTCCAGAGCTACAGGTTGGTCTACTGGGTGGATGCCGCCTACAATCAAACGGTCTTCCATGGAATAAACTCCAGTGATCTGATTTGGGACAAAAATATCTTCTAGTAAAAATTTCTCACGAATCTCTTGAGTTGGATAATTACTGAAGTCTTCCGGATGTGATGAATACCGGGTTTGGATAGAAATACTCATAAGGGTCTATGTAATCGTTTGCGCAATATAGTATTAATTTTGAATATCAAACTTCGATTGTGAGATTCATTTTTTGAGATTTCTCAAATTAGTATTTTGAAAAATGGATGTTTTTGGCTCAAATAGTCCTTATATCAAGAATATTACTTCCTAAAAATTTTTTCCTAATTATTTTATTTTTAATATGCAATCGATTGCTCAACAATGGAAAAAAGTTCTTTATTTTGCATTCGAAATAAAAAGTTTATTTAGCATTTAACTATTTGAATTTAAGTGTAATAATGATGAAAAATCCCAAAATAATCAAAAAGGCAAGCCCTCAATTTTCGGCCCTCATAGCTGGGTTTCTCTTGCTTGTTGCTCTAAGTTGTACACAGCAGAAAAATGATAGTGCCGAGGATGAAGCAACGGAGGCTATACAATTTACTGTTCAAAACACCTTGTCAATAGCTAGAACTAGCGAAATGATCCTGATCTCTGAGGAGAATCTGCAAAATAATTTCACTGATTCACAGCAACTCACTTATCGTGTTTTTATAGCTGAGCAGGAGATTCCTTCTCAGTTGAATACCAAAGGTCCTGATAAAGGTTTAGTCTTTGTTTTGCCTGAGATTGGTGCCAATCAAGAGTTGAATATTGAGCTAAGGGCATCTTCTGATGAATCAGCTGCGGTTTATCCCAAACTTACGCAGGCAGAACTTTCGCATAAATTCGGAGGGGAATTTAAAGACAGAGAATACCTAGAAGGACATTTCGAAAACGTGGACTCACTTCATGTTCCAGCCGAGCACACAGATCATTCCTGGTATATTCGTTATGAAGGTCCAGGGTGGGAATCAGACCTTGTTGGGTATAGATTCTACTTAGATTGGAGAAATGGTATAGATGTATTCGGGAAAAAAGTAAGGACTCCTGTATTGCAAGATGTGGGTCAGGATGGTTTTGATTCTTACCATGAGCCATCAGATTGGGGGATGGATGTACTGAAAGTCGGCGAAACATTGGGGCTTGGAAGTATTGCGACTTTTGAAAATGGAAAGGCTAGAAGAGTCGATGTGACAGATAGTCTTTATGCTGAAATAACTAGGAATGGCCCTGTTTATTCCTCAGTATTCACAAGGTATTCAGGCTGGGACTTGCCAAGTGGAAAAACAGATATCTTCTCAAATATTTCTATTCATTCTGGTACAAGATTATCTAGAATGGATCTCCACTCTTCCAATGCCATTGATAATTTCGCTACTGGCCTCATCAAGGATGCTAAAGCCAATGTGATAAAGAGCGATGGGAAATTAACTTATAGCTATCTCGCTACCTACGGTCCACAAAGTTTGGCAGAGGATAATCTTGGGATCGCTATTATTTATCCGACTGCTAAATTGACTCAGGATACTGAAGATGCATTGTCACATATTTTGGTTTTTGATTCCAGTAGCAAAAAACTGAGCTATTATTTTCTGGCAGCTTGGGAGCAAGAGCCGGGAGGAATCAGTTCTCAGGAAGATTTTACAAAGTATCTGGATCAGGAAATCTTAAAACTTTCTAATCCTCTGAAAATATCGGTAAAGTAAAATTTGCCTTTAATTAGTAACAAGTAAACCCAAACTAAGCCATGCTTAAATTCATCAAATACAGTTCTTTAGCACTCTTCACTGGAGTTGTTCTATTAGCTTGCTCAGGAGAAAAATCTGAAGTAGCCGAAAGTTCGGAGGCAACGACCAGCCCAGAAAAGGCCTATTCCGTTTGGATGGCTGATTCAGAAATCGCCCGAAATCCAGAGGGCTGGACAATTGACTTTAATAAAAAGCCAAAATGGGAGTATACGCATGGCTTAATTATGTCCTCTATGCAGGCAGTATGGAAGCAAACTGGAGAGCAGCGTTTCTACGATTACACCAAGAAGTTTGCGGACTTTATGGTGGACAGCGCAGGAAATATACTTACCTACAAAAAGTCAGATTTCAATATCGACCGAGTAAACGGAGGTAAGTTCCTGATCAATCTTTATGAAGAATCAGGTGAGGAGAAATATAGATTAGCTGTGGAAGAACTGCGTGACCAGATGCGTAATCATCCCAGAAATAAGGAAAATGGCTTTTGGCACAAGAAAATCTACCCACATCAAATGTGGCTTGATGGACTTTATATGGGGTCACCATTTTTGGCGCAATATGGAGCGACCTTCGGTGAGCCTGCTCTTTTTGATGATGTGGCGGCTCAGATTATACTGATGGATAAATATGCCTACAGCGAGGAAACAGGCTTATTTCACCATGCTTGGGATGAGAGTCATGAGCAAAAATGGGCAGATCCTGAAACTGGACTTTCTACCAATTACTGGGGAAGAAGCATTGGTTGGTATGCGATGGCACTGGTTGATGTGCTGGATTTTCTGCCTGCTGATCATCCAAAAAGAACCGATATCATCGCTATTGCAAAGAAGCTTGCTAAAGGAATTCAGCGCTACCAAACTCCAGAAGGTGTCTGGTATCAGGTGGTGGATCAAGGCACTCGTGAAGGGAATTACCTGGAGTCTTCAGCCTCAGGGATGTTTACTTATTTCTTGATCAAAGGAGCTGAAAAAGGATACTTGGATCAGGATGATCTCGCTGCCGGGAAGAGAGCCTATGAAGGAATGTTAAAAGAATTTGTTCGCGAAGATGCCGATGGAGGTGTCAGCTTGACCAATGTATGCGGTGTTGCTGGCTTGGGTGGAACTCCATACCGCGATGGTACTTACGAATATTATGTAGGGGAAGAAATCCGCGTCAATGATCCGAAAGGCGTCGGTCCATTTATTTTGGCTTCCCTAGAATATGAGAAGCTCTCACAATAATCATGATAAAACCTATTGTCTATTTGTTTATGATTTTCCTGAGCGGTTTTGTTTCCGCTCAGGAATTTGATTTTGTGGTGGCAAAGGATGGCTCTGGAGATTTTTATACCGTTCAGGAAGCATTTGATGCTGTCCCGGATTTCAGGAAAAATGAAACTCGAATCCTGCTGAAGCCCGGTAGTTATAAAGAGAAATTGGTACTGGCTGCCTCCAAAACAAATGTGTCTCTTATCGGTGAAAATGCTGAAAGCACCGTGTTGACATATGATGATTTTGCCCAAAAGAAAAACAAGTTTGGCGAAGAAATGGGCACAACCGGATCGACAAGTTTCTATGTCTTTGGAGATGGATTTTATGCTAAGAATATCACTTTCGAGAATTCTTCTGGCCCAGTTGGTCAAGCTGTAGCAGTACGCGTGGATGGCGACAAAGTAGTGTTTGAGAAGTGCAGGTTTCTCGGTTTTCAGGATACACTTTACCCACATGGAGATCGCAGTCGACAATATTACAAGGATTGCTATATTGAAGGAACAGTCGATTTTATCTTCGGTTGGTCCACAGCTGTCTTTGAAAACTGTGAGATTTTTTCCAAAAAAGGCGGAGGATACGTGACGGCAGCATCAACTGAGGAAGCTACTGAATATGGCTTTGTCTTTATTGATTGCAAGCTGACGAGTGATGGCGAAGCAGCTTCTGTTTATCTCGGCAGACCTTGGCGAGATTATGCTCAGACAGTCTATATCAATACGGAAATGGGAGCTCATATCAAACCAGAAGGTTGGCATAATTGGAACAAACCAAATGCTGCGAAGACTTCTTTTTATGCAGAATATGGATCTGCGGGCCCTGGAGCAAATGCTTCCGAGCGGGCCTCATGGGCTAATCAACTGACAAAAGAGGAAGCCACTAAATATAGCGTCATAGCGGTTTTGGCTGGCGCAGACGGCTGGGATCCAACTGAGAGAATACGATAGATAATCAAACACAGAACTAATTAACTACCCAAAATATGAACCTGAAATTACTTAAGTCCGCCCTTTTGCTACTGCTGACTTTTTGCTTTTCTTCAGCTTTTGCGCAGCAAAGTCTGGAAAGTATGTACGATGGAATAGAATTCGACATGCCGAGAGTGAAGGAAACAAGCTTTCCTGATTTTGAGAAAAACATCACAGAATATGGTGCGAAAGGGGACGGTGTATTCAAGAATTCGGAGGCCTTTAAAGCTGCCGTCGAAGCTGTAAATGCTAAAGGTGGCGGCAAAGTTGTCGTACCAAGAGGAGTTTGGTTGACAGGTCCGATTACCTTGTTGAGTAATGTCAATCTTCATCTGGAAGATGGGGCGTTGATTCTATTTAGCAGAGATTTTGACGATTATCCATTGATAGAGACAAGTTTTGAAGGCTTGAATACCGTTCGTTGTATTTCTCCAATAAATGCTTTTCAGGTAGAAAATATTGCGATTACAGGTAAAGGAACCATCGACGGAAATGGCGATGCCTGGAGATTTGTAAAGAAAGGTAAAATGACAGAAGCACAGTGGAAGTCATTGGTGAAATCAGGTGGAGTTTTAGATGACAAGGGGCAGATGTGGTTTCCAACTCAGGCTTCTTTGGACGGATACAATGCAAGTAGCAGTTTCAATGTACCAGATACAAAAGACCGCGCTGAACTGGAAAAGATGAAGGATTTTCTTCGTCCTGTGATGGTGAGCATCAGAGAAAGCAAGCGGGTATTATTGGATGGCCCGACTTTCCAGAATTCCCCAGCATGGAATATTCACCCGCTGATGAGCGAGGATGTGATCATACGGAATCTGAATGTTCGTAATCCTTGGTATTCGCAAAATGGCGATGGGTTGGATCTGGAGTCCTGCAAAAATGTGCTGATTTACAATAACACCTTCGATGTGGGAGATGATGCGATGTGCTTCAAATCTGGTAAGGATAAGGACGGTCGTGATAGGGGTGTTCCTACGGAAAATGTGATCGTAAAAAATAACATCGTGTACCATGCTCACGGAGGATTTGTGGTAGGAAGCGAGATGTCTGGAGGCGTGAGAAATGTACATGTATCGGATTGTACCTTCATTGGAACTGACGTTGGTTTACGATTCAAAAGTACCCGCGGAAGAGGGGGGATAGTGGAGAATATCTGGATTTCAAATATCCACATGATTGACATTCCTGCAGAAGCTATCCGCTTCAATATGTTTTACAGCGGTAATTCCCCGATTTTAGAGGATGATCAAAGTGCGGATGATGAAGCTAGAGATGAGGTTTTGGTTCCAGTGAATGAAGAAACCCCCTCTTTTAGAAATATCAGCATGAAGAATATTTATGCTTCTGGTTCTGGTGTGGCTGGATTTTTCATGGGACTCCCTGAGATGAAGCTGGAGAATGTGAGTTTGGAAAACTCAGTGTTGGAAGCAGAAAAAGGAATTACAGCGATTGATGCATCAGGGTTGATTTTGAAAAACGTGAAAGTGCTAGGGACAAAAGATACTCCACTAACAATTTACAATAGTGATGGAGTGACGGTGACTGATTTTTCATTTGAGGAAAATGGAAAAGCTCCAGTTAGGGTTCTGGGCAGCAAGTCCTCCAACATCACATTTGATAAGAAGGATTTCAAATCTGCTTCTGAGATTTCTATAGGGAATGGGGCTTTGGAAACGGCTGTAAAACTCAAATAAGTGACAGTCCATAAGCGGCAACAGGTCAGCTATTTGTATTAAGCAGTAGAGATTGTCGACAAGTTTTGAGGTTCAGTTTAGGCAATTCCCCCTTTCTAAAAGGTTCAAGGGGGAATTTCTTACATTCAAACCTAATTGCTTGAAAGAATTGAAATCACGCATTTATCCGGAGAAAATAAATGAAACATATCAAATTGATCATTTTCGCTGTCATAGTTTTTACCCTCGCAGCATTTCAGCATGCCGAGGAGGAAATTACTTTTTTCCTAGTCGGAGATTCGACGATGGCGGACAAGCCTTACGCTGGAAGTAATCCTGAGAAAGGATGGGGGCAGGTTTTTCCCTTGTATTTCAAGGAAGGAATTCGCTTCGAAAACCATGCAATGAACGGCAGAAGTACGAAGAGTTTCCGTGATGAGGGACGTTGGGATGTGGTGATGGATCGAATCAAGCCAGGTGATTATGTCATTGTTGAGTTTGGTCACAATGATCAGAAAATCAATTCTGAAGATCGCTATGCATTTGCGGATTCTACTTACCGTGATAATCTCATCCGGTATGTCGAGGAGGTAAGAGAAAAAGAAGGAAAACCAGTCTTGGCAACGCCGATTTCCAGAAGGAGTTTCGATGAAAATGGAAATCTAGTGGATACCCATGGAAGATATTCCGTGGTGGTACGGGAAGTGGCGGCGGAAATGGAAGTTCCACTTTTCGATTTACATATGAAGACTATTGAAATGATTGAGCAATTTGGCCTGGAGAAATCAAAGGAATTGTTTCTCCATTATCGTCCTGGAGATTATTCCCATTTTCCAGAAGGGCGCGAAGATAATACGCATCTCTCGCCAACAGGAGCTTTCAAAGTAAGTGACTTGGCGGTGGAAGAGTTAAGGCGCGAGTTACCCGAGTTAGTGAAGTTTCTGAAGGATTGATTTTAAATGTGTTTATCCGCAATGATGCCAGTTGCCTTAGATTCTTTGCTTATCTGGTCGGAAGACCGATGACTCCCGCACAGGCGGGACAGGCTGAAGTGGCCTCAATTATAAATTTTAACATATTCTAGATTGCTTTTCCCTCTTTATTGGTAGAAAATTTCAAATCTTAAATTGCCTCATGAAATCAATTTGTCTCTGGCTACTTTTTATCATCACATTGCAGAATCCTACTTTTTCGCAAGTTTCTGAGATCAAAATTGAGCCTTTAGATTCTGAAACGCTGAAGGGCAAAGTTGAACATGATATTGTTGTGGCGCAGGATGGTTCTGGTCATTTCAAAACCATAGGTGAAGCGCTGGATGCTATTCGGGTTTACCTCCCCAAACCACTGATAGTTTATATCAAAGCAGGTGTTTATAAAGAAAAGCTGACGATTCTCGGGCCTGTGACGAATGTGACTTTTGTAGGCGAAAGTCCTGAGACTACTATCATTACTTACGATGATTTTGCTGCCAAAAATAATATGGGGACTTTTGAGACCTATACCCTGAAAGTTCTTGGGAGTTCACTGACTTTCAAAAATCTTACGATTCAAAATACAGCTGGGCCTGTTGGGCAGGCGGTTGCGCTGCATGCTGAGGGAGATCGTTTGGTTTTCGAGAATTGTCGCTTTCTGGGCGATCAGGATACGATGTTTGCCTCGGGCGAAAACTCCCGCCAACTCTATAAGAATTGCTATATCGAAGGCACTACTGATTTTATCTTTGGCTCAGCCACAGCACTTTTTGAAAATTGTGAGATTCACTCCAAATCAGATTCCTACATCACTGCCGCTTCTACTCCTGAATGGGTAGCGTATGGCTATGTGTTTAAAAACTGCAAACTCACAGCTGCTGAAGGAGTGACCAAAGTATATCTTGGGAGACCTTGGCGGGATTTTGCCAAAACGGTTTTCATCAACACAGAAATGGCAGAACATATTTTGCCTGAAGGCTGGCATAATTGGAGTCGGCAGGATGCTGAGCATACTGTTTTCTATGCAGAATATGGAAGTGTTGGAGTTGGTGCTAATCCGGCTTCACGGGTGGAATGGTCGCATCAATTAAGCGAAGATGAGCTGAAATACTATAGCAAGGACCTGATCTTCTCTGGGAAAACCATCGATGCGGACTACTATGGGAATCGCTGGTTTGGCTATCAAAAAGACAGTTCCTTCAATCTGGAGGATGCATGGAAAAAGGATGTCAAGAATTTTCCTCAGATCAAACCTATTGAAACTTGGGAAAGCGAGGCTGTCACTGAAAGTAGGGGACATGTCTACAAAGAGCTGGGATATAGAAAGCTGCAGTTGGACGTTTTTTTTCCAAATAGTGCAGAATCGCCTAGACCCGGAATCGTCATGGTTCATGGTGGAGGTTGGAAATCAGGGGACAAAGAGCTTCAGATTCCCATGGCTATTGCATTAGCAGAACGTGGCTTTGTCACTGCTGTCGTAGAGTATAGACTTTCGCCGGAGGCGCAATACCCCGCAGCAATCCATGATGTGAAAGAAGCGATTCGATGGCTGAAGGTTCATGCGAATGAGTTCGGAATTGATACCAGCCGCATGGCAATCTCCGGTAGTCCTGCGGGAGGCCAAATCGCAGCTTTGGTGGGAATGACAAATACTCGGGAATATGAAGGTGTGACCAGTTTGGAATCGACGGCTGAAATTCAGGCGATTATAGATATGGATGGAGTTTTGGCTTTTCATCATCCCGAATCTGCCGAAGGACAAGTAGCTTCCGAGTGGCTTGGAGGAACTTACGAACAAAAGCCGGAAATTTGGGATGCTGCCTCTCCTTTGTATCTGCCATCACCAGTATTCAAGCCTACACTTTTTATCAATTCACAGTATCCAAGATTCCACGCGGGGCGAGATGAGTTGATCGTCAAATTAAATAAACATGGAGTATATACTGAAGTTCATACTTTTCCGGATTCACCACACCCTTTTTGGTTGTATGATACCTGGCTTGAAACTGCAGTAAATACAAGTCTTGGGTTTTTAGAGAAAGTATTTTGAAATTGATTCTCGTTCTTACTTATTGAATTTATAATCTAGTAAAATATGAAATTTGAACATTTTGCGCTCAATGTGAGCGATGCGCCAGCGGCGGCCATTTGGTATGAAAAGCATCTCGGTTTGAAAGTTGTCAAGAAAATGACAGAATCCCCCTTTATGACTTTTCTGGCAGATGATAGTGGAACGGTGATGATAGAGATTTACTCAAACCCAAAAGGGGAAACGCTGGATTTTGCGGCTTTGCACCCACTGGCTGTTCACCTAGCCCTGGTTTCAGAAGATCCAAATGCAGATAGAGATCGATTGGTGGAAGCTGGTTCAACTCTGATTTCTGATGATATTTTGCCTGATGGTTCTCATTTGGTGATGGTAAAAGACCCTTGGGGATTAGCTGTGCAATTGTGCAAACGTGCCGTTCCAATGATTTGATTTTGGGATTAGGTCCCAGAATTATTTCAATTGTTGTTCTGGCTGTTTGTCTAAATAGTTTTTTGAAAGCAAGCAAAATTGAATCGTAGAATTTATCTTAGAGGATATCAGACTTAGACCCCTATTTTTCAATGATTGATCTTCAAATTCCTTTTGAGAAACTCAGCAGTACGCTGAAAGAAATATTACTTAAGTACGGTTTCACAGAGGAACGGGCACATCGATGTGCGGTGCTTTTTGCAAAAGCAGATCTAGATGGCGTACGTTCTCACGGAGCGAATCGCTTTTTTCTGTTTCTGGACTTTATAAAAAAGGGCTTGGTCAATCCTGATAAGGAACCTGTTGCATTGAGCCAATTGGCCATGTTTGAGCGATGGGACGGTCAAGAGGGAGTGGGGAATCTCAATGCAGATTTTGCAATGAATCGAGCTATTCAGCTTTCCAAAGAATTTGGGATCAGCTGTGTGACCTTACAAAACACCAATCACTGGATGCGTGGCGGGAATTTCGGTTGGCAGGCTGTGGAGGCGGGGTGCATTGGGATTTGCTTTACCAACACAATTCCCAATATGCCAGCTTGGGGTGGGAGCGAGCCTAAAATCGGCAATAATCCCCTAGTGATTGCGATTCCCCGTGAAAAGGGGCCAGTAGTTTTGGATATGGCTTTTACCCAGTTTGCCTACGGAAAGCTTAGCATAGCTAAAGCAAAAGGAGAGCTAATGGATTATGAAGCGGGATTTGATGAAAAGGGGAACCTCACCAAAGATCCTGGAACTGTAATCGATAACCTTCTAGGACTACCGATTGGACTTTGGAAAGGATCAGGCCTGAGTATGGTTTTAGATCTACTTGCAGCTGTGCTTTCCGGGGGAAATGCTTCTCATGAAGTGGGGAAATCCGGGCATGAAAGTGCTGTCTCTCAGGTTTTTCTTTGCTTTGATCCCCGCAAACTTGAACTCAGAGATTGGATAGAAACTAAGTCGGATGCCTTGATAGACGATCTGAAAAGCTCACGTACTTTCGGTGAAAAATCGGTTCGATATCCAGGAGAAAACACCTTAGAAACCCGAAATAGAAACCTTAATAATGGAGTGCCGATCTCAGAGAAACTCTGGGCTGAACTTCAAAATGAATTGAACTCATGAGGAAATTAAAAATTGGAATTATTGGAACTGGTGCGATCACAGGAAAGCATGCAGATGCAATCAGTGAAATCGAAAATGCTGAACTGGTTGCACTTTGTAGCAGTTCCTCCGAGAGAGCAAAAGCTGCTCAGGAGAAATTTGGTATTGATGCCTATTCCGATCTCGCTGCTTTTTTGACTCATCCCGAACTCGATATTGTATGTATTTGTACTGCAAGTGGTCATCATATGGAGGCGGGCTTGTTGGCGGCAAAAGCTGGGAAACATCTGCTGATCGAGAAGCCAATTGAAATTAATCTTGCAAGAGCAGATCAGTTAATTGATGCCTGTGAGGAGAATGGAGTGAAGCTAGGAGTTATTTTTCAGAACAGATTCTCGGCTGATTATCTCAAGCTTAGAGCGGCTGTACGTGAAGGTAAATTCGGAAAGTTGCTTATGGGAAATGCACATGTCAACTGGTACAGAGCTCCTGAATATTACAGCAATAGTCCCTGGAAAGGCACACTGGAAGGAGATGGCGGCGGAGCATTTATGAATCAGGGTATTCATACCTTTGATCTTTTACTGGATATTATGGGCGATGTGAAGTCAGTTTTTGCTAAAGTAAAAACCTCTTTACATCCAATTGAAGGTGAAGATTTGGGTGCTGCCCTTGTAACTTTTGAAAACAAAGCCTTGGGAAATATCACAGCTTCTACAGCTTTATATCCAGGTTTACCAGAGCGTCTGGAGATTTTTGGAAAAAATGGATCTGCTGTGTTGGAAGCTGGTAAGTTGATTCAATGGAGTATTCAGGGAGAAGAGCCAGAGCCGATTATCGCGGATACCAATGCTGGATCTGGCGCCGCCGATCCCATGGCAATAGGCCATGCACTACACAAAGCCCAGTGGGAGCATTATTTGAATGCTGTTGCGAAAAATGAACCAGTAATGGTGGAAGGTAAAATGGCCCGGAAATCAGTCGAGCTGATCCGAGCCATTTATAAATCTTCAGAACTTGAAAAGGAAGTTGAACTTCCATTCATAGATCATGCTTAAAGCGAAACGCCTCTTTTCCATGGAATAAAGTCATCTTGGCCAAGAATCATCGCTTTGGATTTTTCTTCTCCACTAGCTACTCTGATTACTTTCTCAAGGATCTCTTCACCCATTTGTTGGATGTTTTTCTCTCCAGAGATCACAAAACCTGTGTTGATATCGATGATATCAGGCATGCGCTCGGATAGTTTGTGATTGGAGGAAACTTTGATTACAGGAGTGACAGGGTTACCGGTAGGAGTGCCAAGTCCAGTTGTGAAAAGGATCATATTTGCGCCAGCACCAGCCATAGCTGTTGTGCTTTCTACGTCATTTCCAGGAGTGCAAAGTAAATTCAGACCTGGAGTATTGACGTATTCGCCATAGTCAAGCACATCAGTAACTGGTGAAGTACCACCTTTTTTGGCAGCTCCAGATGACTTCATCGCATCAGTGATGAGTCCATCTTTAATATTTCCAGGGCTTGGATTCATATCAAAACCAGATCCTGTAGCTTCCGCGGCAGCAGCATAAAGTCGCATTAGTGAAGAAAAGCGCTCGGCTTTTTCATCAGAAACACATCTATTGATCAGTTCTTGTTCTACACCGCAAAGCTCAGGGAATTCAGATAAAATCGCTGTTCCGCCCAAGGCCACTATCAAATCTGCAGCATAACCCACTGATGGGTTGGCTGAGATTCCTGAGAATCCATCCGAACCACCACATTCAAGACCGACGACCAATTTGCTCAAAGGAGCAGACTCACGGGACTGTGTATTGGCTTCTGCCATACCCACAAAGGTCTCTTTGATCGCTCTAGTTAGCAATTGCTGCTCGGTGCCTTCTACTTGCTGCTCAAGGATGATCAGTGTTTTCTTGAAGTCAGGATTGATTAGGCGAAGCTTTTCTTCCATAAAAGAAGATTGGGCATTCTGGCAGCCCAAGCTCAAGATCGTAGCACCAGCTACATTCGGGTTGTTGATATAGCCAGCGATAAGTGCGCAAAGTGCCTGAGAATCTGTTCTCGTGCCGCCGCAACCCACCTGATGATTTAGGAATTTGATTCCATCTATATTTTCAAAAAGTCTTTCTTCAGTCTTCTCTACGAGAGTTTCTACAGAAACTGTGTCGAAAGATCTGCTTTGCCCAGACTTATAAAGACTGGCCAACTCTTTCACCATTTTCTTAAATGGATTTGGTTTACCAAAACCAAGCTCCTCGACAAAAGCATCCTTGATGATGTCCACATTTCTGTTTTCACAGAAAACCATAGGAATCACCAACCAATAATTTCCTGTTCCCACCTGACCATCTGGCCGGTGAAAGCCCATAAAAGTTTTGTCTTTGAATTTGCTGATATCCGGAGCATCCCAGAGATAATCGCCTGTTTTTTTGCCAAAATCTTCCGCTTCATGCGTTACATTTTGAGTGCTCAGCACTCCGCCAGAGGGTATTTTGAAAAGGGCTTTGCCGACGATCCCTCCATACATAAAAACCTGATCACCAACTTTCAATTCATTAATTGCAAATTTGTGTTTTGCAGGAATGCTGTCTTTGAGGGTGATTTTTAAGTTGTTATGCTCTACGATTTCGCCTGCTGGTAAATCCTGTAAAGCCACCAGAACATTGTCCTTGGGATGAATTTGTAATGTTTTATGATTCATTAGAATTATTCATTATAATAGAGCAATCGATTGCGCAAAGTATATATTTGTAATGCAATAACGAAAATCATTAGTAAAAATTAAAATATTTGTGCAGATGTACTAAAATCAAAATATTCATTCATCAAAATAGGCTAATGAAATGTCTTGGGCGATTTGGTGAAAGTTTCGATTTCTATTCTCATGCTAGAGTTACCATTTATCATGCTGACTAAATCGATTCCGTAAATCAACCTGAGTTTTCAGCTTAGAAAGACCTATTATTGTGTAGTATGTTTTATGTTCAATAAACCCATGAGAATCAAAAAACTTCAAATCCTTTCCTTTTGTGTCATTCTTACACTCTTTTTTTCATGTCAAGGCGTGGGAGATACACGAGTCATCAAGCTCGGTCATGGCCTTGGTGTCACTCATCCAGTACATGAGGCCATGCTCTTTTTGGCCAAAAAAGTAGAAGAGAAATCAGGCGGCAAAATGGTAGTGAAAATCTACCCTAATCAGCAGCTGGGATCCGAACGGGAGCTAGTAGAACTGCTCCAAATCGGAAGCTTAGGCATGACCAAGGTTTCTTCAGCTGCATTGGAGGGATTTGCTCCTACCATGCAGGTTTTTGGAATGCCTTATTTATTTAGAGATGATGCTCATCAACTGAGCGTGTTGCAAGGAGAAATAGGCAAGAAGCTCTTGCTTGATCCACAGAAGTATTTGCTTCGAGGTCTTTGCTATTATGATTCTGGCAAAAGAAGTTTCTATACGAAAGACAAGCCTGTAGAAACTCCCGCAGATCTAGCTGGTCTGAAAATCCGCGTAATGGAAAGTAACACAGCTTCTAATATGGTAAAAAGCCTTGGAGGTTCTCCTACACCAGTATCCTATGGAGAGCTTTATACTGCATTGCAGCAAGGCATCGTAGATGGGGCGGAGAACAATGCACCTAGCCTTTATACATCCAAGCATTACGAAGTGTGTAAATTCTATAGCATAGATGAGCATACTGCCTTACCAGATGTGATGATCGTAAGCACCAAAGTATGGGAAAGCCTCAATGAGCAGGAGCAGCAATGGCTGCAAGAGTCCGCTGATGAATCTGCTACTTATGAATATAAGATCTGGGCTGAAGCTACTGAGGAGTCTTTGAATGAGCTGAGAAAAGCTGGTGTCACCATCACCTATCCTGACAAGGAGCCATTTAGAGAAGCCGTAGAATCCATGTATTCAGACCTCAAGGTTCAACAGCCAGAAATCTATAAAATCGTGGAGGAAATCCGCGCTGTAAAATAACTTTCAACCCAACGTTTTAAACCTATGTTTTCACCCCATACCAAGCTAAAGCTGGATAAATGGATTGCCCATTTCTTGGTCGTCTTGATGGCACTCATGGTGCTCAATGTGACCTGGCAGGTGGTTTCTCGCTATGTTTTTCAAAGTCCTAGTTCATTCACGGATGAATTGTCCCGATACATGCTCATCTGGGTAGGAATGCTTGGAGCTGCTTATGTTGCCGGAAAAAATGAGCACTTGGCTATTGATATACTCCTTACCAAATTGGAGGAAAAGGCCCAGGATAAATTAATGATTTTGATTAACTCCTGTGTTTTGGTCTTTGCACTAGTTGTAATGGTGATAGGGGGTTCAAATCTTGTTTACCTCACTTTTATTCTGGAGCAAAAATCAGCTGTACTTCAGATTCCGCTAGCTTATATCTACGGAATCATTCCTTTTAGCGGGCTTCTGGTGATTTATTACCAGTTAGTTGCGATTAAATTTTTGACAACTATTAAAGCGACCGTGTGATGGAGATTTTAAGTGTATTAATATTAGTTCTTTCCTTTTTGTTCTTTTTGGGAATAGGAGTGCCAGTAGCTTGGAGTCTTGGGCTTTCGAGTATGTTGACTTTGATGGTAACTGTGCAGACCATGCCAGCGATTACTACAATCGCTCAGCGTATGGGTACAGGATTAGATAGTTTTTCCTTGTTGGCAATTCCGTTTTTTATTCTTGCCGGTGAATTGATGAATCGGGGAGGTATAGCCAATCGTCTGATAGAGTTTGCAAAAGCGCTGACAGGTAGAATGCGCGGTGGCTTGCTACACGTGAATATCATCGCAGCTATGCTGATGGGAGCGATAGCAGGGTCTGCTGTAGCTGCAGCATCTTCTATGGGCGGTATTTTAGGAAAAAGAATGGAGAAAGAAGGTTATCCTAAGGAACTGGGAGCCGCAGTAAATATCACATCTTCTACTACTGGATTGATCATTCCACCATCCAATGTATTGATTGTCTATTCCTTGGCTTCAGGAGGGGTTTCTGTTGCAGCATTGTTTGTTGCAGGATATTTACCAGGCCTTTTGGTAGGAGTACTATTGATGATCACAGCGGCGATTATGGTGAGAATCCATAAACTGCCAGCTGGTGAAGGCTCATCTTTTGGCGTGATTTTGAAAACATTCTGGGCTGCTGTACCGAGCTTATTTCTACTGATTGTAGTAATCGGAGGAATAATTGGAGGTGTTTTTACTGCTACAGAAGCTTCTGCCATAGCAGTGGTATATTCCTTGGTTTTGTCGATGATCTATCGGGAGTTGAAAGTAAAGGATCTTCCTTCCGTATTGTTGAAGGCTGCGGAGACGACCGCAGTAGTAATGCTTTTGATCGCAACATCCATGGCGATGTCTTGGGTGATGTCGAGCGAGGAAATCCCTCAAAACATATCCAACGCGCTTTTGGGTTTGAGTGATAATATTTTCGTCATCTTGATCATGATCAACTTGCTTTTGCTTTTTGTGGGGATCTTTATGGATATGACTCCAGCTGTATTGATTTTTACTCCGATTTTCCTGCCTGTTGTTACGGCTTTAGGAGTGGATCCAGTGCACTTTGGTATTATGATGGTGCTCAATCTTTGTATTGGGCTTTGTACTCCGCCAGTAGGCTCTATTCTCTTCATTGGAGTGGGTGTGGCCAACACGACCATTCAGAAAATCATAAAACCCATGCTGCCATTCTACGCGGCAATGGTCCTGGCCTTGATTCTCATTATGCTTTTCCCTGAAATTACCCTTTGGCTTCCAAGAGTGTTTGGGGTGTAATATAGTCAGGTGATTGATGTCGGGTGCCCGATGTTGGCTGACCAATGAAAAGAACTCAAAAACGGCAGTTTCACTACTGTCGTTTTTTGTTTTAGCCTGTTTTGATCTTTAGATCAAGATTTCCGTAAATTGAGCTAAGAATCTTTGTCTCTAAAAAACAAAACAATGGACTCTATTATTGTAAATCCTAAAAATGAGAAGGAACTCAAATTTATTTCAGAGCTTTTAGAAAAGCTGGGGGTAAATAATAAGATTTTATCTGTTTCGGAAAAAGAAGATTTAGGACTTTCAATTTTGATGTCTGAAGCAGATAGGGTTGAAGAAGTTCCTAGAGAAGAGATTTATAGGAAACTTCAGAAATGAAGTCTCGGTTTTTAAAATCTTTTTCTAAGGACCTGGATAAGATTTCAGACCAAAATGATAAAGATGTAATACTTCAGGTTTTATTTTCCTGCGAAAAAATAATCTCTCTCTCCGAGCTAAAAAATGTTAAGAAACTCTCAGGATTTCATGATGCTTATAGAATAAGGGTTCGAAACTATAGAATTGGTGTTTTCCTTGAAAAAAATGAGCTTGTGTTTGCAAGGGTTGCACATAGAAAAGATATCTACAAAATATTTCCTTAAATAAAGGAATTAACTTTTTAGACCCTGCAAAATGGCCATGGAATTAGTAAACAAACTAATCCCTGATTTTTGAAACCTTCTTCAACACATTGAGTTCGCCTTATCCGACATCCGACATCCGACATCCGACATCCGACATCCGACATCCGACATCCGACATCCGACATCCGACATCCGACATCCGACATCCGATTACCTTTCGACTTCCTTCAGATTCTCAATCTTCTTGTTTCTTAGGAATCCATTGATGTCTTCGAAATGCTCTTTCACTCGCTTATTTCCAAACTCAAAAACTTTGGTCACCAAACCATCCAAGAAATCTCTATCGTGAGACACGATGATTAGTGTTCCATCAAAAGCTTTCAGCGCATCCTTGATTATATCCTTGGTTTTCATGTCAAGGTGATTGGTAGGCTCATCGAGAATCAGCAAGTTCACTGGTTCCAAAAGTAGCTTGATCATCGCTAGGCGAGTTTTCTCTCCACCTGAAAGTACTTTTACTTTCTTGTTGATATCATCACCTTTGAACATAAATGCTCCCAAAATATCTTTCACTTTGGTGCGAATTTCACCCACAGCGATGTAATCGATGGTCTCAAAAATCGTCAGACTCTCATCCAAAAGCGAGGCCTGATTTTGAGCGAAATACCCAATCAGAGAATTGTGTCCCAATTCGCACTTCCCTTCAAAATCAATCTCACCCATGATAGCTTTGATCATGGTGGATTTACCTTCTCCGTTTTTACCGACAAAAGAAACTTTCTGACCACGCTCTATGGTCATAGAAGCATTTTTGAAGACTACATGCTCATCGTATTTCTTACTCATATCTTCGACGATCACTGGATAATTACCAGATCTCGGAGAAGGGGGGAAGCGAAGTTTCAAAGCTGAACTATCTACCTCATCCACTTCGATAATCTCCATTTTCTCCAGCATTTTCACGCGGGATTGCACTTGGAGGGTTTTGGAATAGGTGCCCTTGAAGCGGTCTATAAATCCTTGGATATCCGCAATAACAGCCTGCTGCTCTTCATATTGCTTTTGCTGCTGCTCGCGACGCTCTCTACGGAGCTCTAAGTAGTGGCTATACTTGGCTTTGTAGTCATACATACGACCCATAGTTAATTCGATAGTGCGCGTGGTAATATTGTCCACAAAGGCTCTATCGTGGGAAATCACGACTACTGCTTTGGCTTTATTAAGTAAAAAATCTTCAAGCCACTGGATGGATTCAATATCCAGGTGATTGGTAGGCTCATCCAGAAGGATCAGATCAGGCTTTTGCAAAAGGATCTTTGCCAGCTCAATTCTCATTCTCCATCCTCCGGAAAACTCTGAAGTAGAACGTGTCAAATCCGCTCTTTCAAAACCAAGCCCAAGCAAAACCTTCTCAACTTCTGCTTCATAGTTCACTTCTTCGATTGCGTAGAACTTCTCGCTCAATTCCGAAACTTGCTCGATCAGCTTGTAATACTCATCCGATTCGTAGTCGGTTCGCACGGTCAATTCCTCATTGATTCGCTCGATCTCCGTCTTCATATTCAGATAGCTGGCGAAAGCTTTGGAAGTCTCGTCCATCACTGAGCAATCATCTGCTGTAAGCAAATGCTGAGGAAGATAAGCCACCACAAAATCCTTTGGCGCAGACACGGAACCTGAACTAGGTTTGGTCTGACCTGCAATAATCTTTAAAAGCGTGGATTTACCAGCACCGTTTTTACCCATGAGAGCAATCTTGTCGGTTTCGTTGATGGCAAAGGAAATATTACTAAAGAGTGTGGAACCGCTGTGAATGACGGCAACATTATCTACTGAGATCATAAGTCTTGGAATTGAAGCGGCAAAGGTAAGGAATTGAGGATTGAAAAATTGGAAGATTTGAAAATTGAAATATTGTATAACCTCAGTTGTTCAGTTAATCAAATGTGAAGTTTAGTTTTTTGGAATTAGATTGGAGATATTAAAAAGGTCGGAAAAAAGGAACCTCAAAAACCATTAATGAGCATTTTGATCGGAAGTATGGAGAGCTAGGCACTGAAATTAGAGATGCTTTTGAAAAAAAAATCACAGGTATTTATGATTGCTGAGTTAGTAAAAGATGCAAGAGTCAAGGCGGATAAGACTCAGGCCGAATTGGCTCAAAAACTAAATGTGGACAGAGCATATATTTCGAAGATTAAAAGAGCAGTGAGTGATATCAGAGTCTCAAGTCTAAAAAAAGTGATCGAAGAAGGATTGGGCGGCAAGCTTAGTATTGTAGTGGAATTGTTATAGCCCTACATTTTTAATCAAAATAAAAAGCAACATTTTTTTTTCTGAAAAGAAGTAGTAACTAGATAGTTAAATAATCTGGTTTGTAAAAGAAAAATTCGATTCTTAACTAAAACTAAGCTCATTATGGTACTATCTTATAAATCTATACTTCTTACCTTAATGTCTGTTTTTGTGTTCTCTCAATACAAGGTATTTGCTCAAGTTGAAAAAGAGACTAAGAATGAGAACTCGGCCGAAATTTTCAAGGCAAAACATGCCATTTATGGCGAATTGGGAGGAACTGCTTATGGATACGCAATCAATTAGGGCTTTATTTTTCATCAAAAACAAAAATTTAAGTATTCAGCAAGTGCAGGATTTTCCATGCGTTATCAAAATGAGGTTGTTCGCTCATTTTCAGGTTTTTGGATACCTTCCTTCTCGACCGAGATCACGGCGCTTTGGGGAAAATCTAAAGGCCATTTAGAATTCGGAACAGGTTTTTTAGCCTATCGCGATAAACAATTTATTTTTGATGAGGACTTTCCTAGAAATATTAGAGTACGGCAATATTGGGGTAAAACAATTGTTCCTAGGATTGGCTATCGGTATCAGAAGCCTGATGGTGGTTTATTTTTTAGGGCAGCTTATACCCCTTGGATTCGTTTCAAAAATCTCGAAGGTGATGAAGATAAAGTTAATTTTAACCCATTTGGAATTGGGCTAAGTCTGGGTTGGAGTTTTTAATTGAGTAATTCTATTATTTCATCTTCGCCCATGCGAGAATTGTATAAAAAAAAACCGCCCCGAAATCAATCGAAGCGGTTTCCAAACATCGGGCATCCGTCACCAAACACCCAACAAATATTTAAGCATTCACGCCCATGGCCTTAGCCATAGTTGCTCCGATCTCAGCCGGAGAATCTACTACGTGAATTCCATTTTCTCTCATGATTCTCATCTTGGCAGCCGCAGTGTCGTCAGCTCCTCCGATGATGGCACCAGCATGGCCCATTCTACGTCCAGCAGGAGCAGTTTGTCCAGCGATGAAACCTACCACAGGCTTTTTGTTACCATTTTCTTTGATCCACTTCGCAGCTTCAGCTTCGTAGTTTCCTCCGATTTCGCCGATCATTACGATTGCGTCAGTCTCAGGATCTTCCATTAGCAATTGTACTGCTTGCTTCGTAGATGTTCCGATAATAGGATCTCCACCAATACCGATGGCAGTAGATACGCCCAAACCAGCTTTTGCAACCTGATCTGCCGCTTCGTAAGTCAAAGTTCCTGACTTTGACACGATACCTATTCTACCTGATTTGAAAACGAAACCTGGCATAATGCCCACCTTAGCTTCCCCTGGAGTGATTACACCTGGGCAGTTAGGACCGATAAGAGTAGCTCCTCTTTCGAGAATATATGGCTTCGCTTTCATCATATCTGCTACAGGAATACCTTCTGTAATCGCAATGATTACTTTTATCCCTGCATCAGCAGCTTCCATGATCGCATCAGCAGCAAAAGCTGGAGGTACGAAAATGATAGAAGTGTCTGCACCAGTTTTTTGAACGGCTTCTTCTACAGAATTGAATACAGGCTTTTCCAAATGCGTCGAGCCTCCTTTGCCAGGAGTTACACCGCCGACTACGTTGGTACCGTATTCGATCATTTGCTGCGCGTGAAAAGAACCCTCAGACCCGGTGAAACCTTGTACGATCACCTTGGAATTTTTATTTACTAGTACACTCATGATGCGATTTCTATAGTTTGGCACAAAAATATAATAAACCCACCGCCCACAAAAGAAAAGGATAACAATATGCATGTAATTAGACGATTCTTTGAGAAAGCTAGCATCTATGGGGATGGATGGTCTGGGGATTTACCTGTTTAGCTTATGCTTGCAGAGCAAAGTTATGCTAGAAATCACAATCACTGTATCAGTGACCGTTTACAAAGCAATTGTTCTATTTTCACGTACCTGACTCATATTTTTTATATTTTCGACACAAATTAAATTTGTCATATTCATACTCTTCTATGTTTAGTCTCAAAATCCTCATCGTTGAAGATGATTCGGTTTCAGCACTTTTGCTTCAGCGAGCACTAGAGAAAAATAGACACGAAATCCTAAGTATTGCTGATTCAGGGGAAAAAGCACTCGAAATTTTGGCTGAGAATCATGCCGATATGGTGATGATGGATATTAATTTGTCTGGTGAATTGGATGGGATAAAAACCACCGAAATCATCAATGAAATCTATGGGATCCCGGTGGTGTATCTGAGTGCAAGCTCTGATGCTGAGACGCTTAACAAGGTGGTGGGCACCAATCCTAGTGCCTACGTGATCAAGCCATTTAATATCCGTGAGTTAAACATGGTGATTGAATTGGCGATCTACAAGGACCGAAAGGAAAAAGAACTTCAGAAGCTCAATAATGAATTGGAAGAAAAAGTGAAGCAACGTACTGTAGAGCTGTATAATTCCAATAAAGAACTTACCAAAGCCCTAGAAAAGGAGCGAGAAATCAATGAATTGAAATCCCGGATTGTGTTGAACGTGTCCCATGGATTCAAAACCCCGCTGACTTCTATTTTGAGTTCTGCGCAATTGATGCAGATATATGCGGAAAAAGATCATCCATTTAAGGCCAAGATTACCAAGCATGCATTTAAGATCGAGAGTTCAGTTCGAGCCTTGAATAATTTATTGACCAGTGTGTTATTCTTTGGGAAAGCAGATGCTGATAAGATTGAGTTCAAGCCCAAAAAGATGTTTGTAGGTGCCTTTGTCAAAGAAGTGCTGGATACGGTCAATGCAGGTAAAGAAAATGACGTAAAAATTATCTCCGAATTAGTAAATCTTCCCAAAGTAATTACCTCAGATTCTGAACTCATGTACCAGGTTTTCGAAAACTTGTTGTCGAATGGAGTGAAGTATTCCAAAGATGGACAAGAAGTGATTTTTAAATTGGAATATGAGAACAGTAAATTGATTGGGACGATCAGTGACCAAGGTATCGGTATTCCTCAGTCAGAACAGAGTCATCTTTTTGATAGATTTTTCAGGGCAAAAAACGTGGGGATAGTTGAAGGTTCTGGACTTGGTTTGTCTATCGTAAAAAAATGTATGGATGTACTAAAAGGAGAAATCACTTATGAAAGTAGCGCTAATAATGGCACTACCTTTAGAGTAGAAATTCCAGTGAAATAATGATGCTTTTTGAATCAAAAAATCTGACATACAGTCACCCAGGTCAGTTACCATTGTCTTTTCCCGACATCTCCTTACAGCAAGGAGAAAGTATGCTCGTGCTGGGTAAATCAGGTTCGGGAAAAACCACCCTTTTGAATTTACTTGCTGGATTGCTCCAACCAAAATCTGGTGAGGTAATCCTCTCAGGGAAGAACATGGCAGCTATGAATGGGCAGCAATTGGATTTGTTCCGCGGAAAAGAGATCGGAATAGTATTTCAAAAGCCACATTTGTTAGCAGCATTGAATGTCACCGAAAACCTTCAAATGGCTCACTTTTTCAGTAAGAAAGAAGGCCAGGACATAGATAAGTTGTTAACGGAATTGGGATTGGGAGAGAAAGCTAAATCCTCTGTTTTGACCCTCAGTGAAGGGGAGGCCCAGCGCGTGTCCATAGCAAGAGCTTTGGCTAACAGTCCCAAATTAATTCTAGCTGATGAGCCCACTTCAAGCTTAGATGATGAGAATACAGAGAAAGTCATCCAGTTGCTGAAAACTCAAGCTGCCAAGATCGGAGCAGCCTTGATCATCGTCACGCACGATCAGCGGGTGAAAATGCATATTCCCAATTTTGTAGAAGTAAAAGCGGTATGAATTTATTTAAACTAAGTTGGAAATATTTAACCTTCAGGCCTCTTTCCACAGGCTTGAATGTGTTTTTGTTGGCTCTGGGATTGGCGATCATTACGGTGCTTCTGTTGATTCAGGATCAGTTTGAGAAGAAAATGAATCAGGATGCTGCTGGCATTGACCTAGTGGTGGGAGCTAAGGGAAGTCCACTTCAATTGATTCTTGCCGGAGTTTATCATATTGATTTCCCAACTGGAAATATCCCGATGGATGAAGCGCAGAAGCTCTCTAGAAATCGTTTGGTGAAGAATATCATTCCGATGGCCTTGGGAGATAATTACCAAGGTTTCAGGATTGTAGGTGCGAATCATGATTATCCAGGGCTTTACGAAGCAAAACTCAACAGCGGAGCGCTTTGGGTAAAGCCGTTTGAGGTTGTTTTGGGAGCTGAGGTTGCTGATAAATCAGGCTATCAGGTAGGAGATGAGTTCTTGGGAAGTCATGGGATTAGTGTAGGTAGCCATGAGCATGACGCAAATAAATTCAAAGTTGTGGGTGTATTGGAGCGTAAAGGGAATGTGCTGGATCGATTGATTTTGACGAGTGTGGAGTCCATTTGGTACACGCATGACGAAGGAGAGGCAGAGCCTACTGATTCCACCTCAAATCATGAGGAACATCATATGGTCAATCTTCAAGATTCTGTTGCTGTCAAGGGATTTCCGAAAACCGCTGAATCCAGAGAATTGACTACACTTTTGATTCAATACAGGAATCCAATGGCTGCGATACAGTTGCCTCGATTGATCAATTCCGGTACTTCTATGCAAGCGGCTTCCCCTTCTTTTGAGATGTCCAGATTATTTGAATTACTAGGTGTCGGAATTACTTTATTACAAGGCCTTGCAGTGGTGATTATCGGAATCTCAGGACTAGGGATTTTTATCGCATTATACAATTCACTCAAGGAGAGAAAGTACGATCTGGCAATCCTACGTGCTATCGGAGCTTCAAGAGGACAGCTTTTATTGTTGATATTCCTGGAAGGAATTATGCTGACATTTATGGGAGCCGTTCTCGGGATTTTACTTGGACATACCTTCCTTTCAGTAATTATTTCGCAGAATGAGCAGGGGGTTGTAGGCTCACTTCAGCCTTGGATTTTCCTCAAACAAGAACTTTGGATAGTAGTTTATGCGTTAGCGGTAGGAGTTCTGGCTTCTATTATCCCGGCTGTTGCAGCTTATCAAACAAGTATTGCAAAGCAATTGACAAAGGCTTAACTAGCGGCAGATTTAAAAACCCGAATATGAAAAAGTTAAAAATAGCCGTTTTGGCAATTCTAGTGACGGTTATAGGACAAGTTTCCCTTTTGGCACAAAGTGAAAATGTCTGGAAAAACCTTACTGAGGTAACTTATAAAATCTCTGAAGATGAATACGGGGAGCTTTATGTTCCGGTGTTTTCAGAAAACATCACCAAGATGGAAGGCAAAGTAGTGGAGGCAGATGGCTACATTATTCCTTTCGAAGGAATGTTCAAGCCTGAGCATATTATTCTTTCAAGTTTGCCTTTGGCAGAATGCTTCTTCTGTGGTTCTGGTGGACCAGAAACAGTGATGGAAGTGGATATGGCTTCTCCTATCAAATACACGTCAAATAGAGTTCGTGTGCGCGGTACACTTACTCTGAATAGCAAAGATCCCGAGAAGTTGATGTACATCATGAAGAATGCTACGCTGGTGAATTAAGAGGTTTTTAACCGCGGTGAATACAGCGGGATTCGCAGAGATTCGCATGTTTAATATAGATCGGCTTCTTTAGTGGGAAAAGCGATATAGGAAATGGTTATCACTGCTATTGCGGCCACTTCGGTCATCGGTCTTCCCACCTCCAACTAGTAACAAATCTCCTTCTCCAACTCCCTGAATTTCGCCAAAAGATCTAGGGAGACAGGCCCTGGTTTTCCAGTTCCAATTTCCCGCTCATCGATCTGGGTGACTGGAAGCAAAACCTTAGTAGTACTCGTGATGAAGGCCTCGTCAGCATTCAGTGCTTCTTGCATACCTACAGGATTGATTTGTACATCTCCCGCTAGTTCTATTACATGCTTTCGGGTGATTCCCATGAGCACATGAGCATCTGGCGTACTAATAACTCCATCCTTTACGATGAAAAAATTGCTTCGAGAGCTTTCGCTTATGTTTCCATTCATATGGTAAAGCACATCTTCTGCTCCAGCATCTTTCCAGCGCATGCTATCCCAAACAGGAAATGCGTAATTGGTTGTTTTGATTTCCGCTATTGGTCTCACATACTCGAGTGAAAGTAACTTGATGCCCTTGTCGTATTTCTCTTGAGCAGGGAAAATTAGTGACTCAGCAAAAATGAATAGCTTTCCTTTCGCTGGAGAAAAGTGATTCGATGAAACACCTCCACTCAATATCATCCGAATTCCCCCTTCTTTGAGATGGTTTTTTTCGATAAGGTCTTGAATCACAGCCTTCAGTTCTGCACGAGAATATTCTAGTGGAAGAAATGTTTTTTCTGCGGATGCGAAAAAGCGATCTAAGTAACTGTCCAAGAAAAGAGCTTTGAAATTGACTGTGCGGAAAAAATCGAAAATCCCATATCCACGTATCAATCCTAAATCCATAGGGTGAAGGCTAGCTTTTTCGGTAGAGATTAATTGCCCGTCGGCAAAGCAAAATGGTTTCATAGTAAAAGTGTTTTGAACATCTAAAATACTAGCTCTAGCTGAATATATCACATTCCATTTTCACCTAAGTTTATGATACTATTTTTAGATTATACATTAACTTTACAGTAGATAAACAGTCTAACCATGAAAAGATCAATTCTATTTTTAATTTTTACCTCATTAATTCTTGTAAATGCTTGTGGGCCAAGTACTCCAAGTGGTAATGAAAAGCTTAGAGCTGATGTGATTGCGGTGCATGATGAGGTGATGCCAAAAATGGGGCAGCTGAAATCATTAGAGCGAAAAGCACTAGATAAGGTAGAAGAATTAGAAAATGAAGAGTCGGTTGATTCTTTGAAAGTGGAGCAATACAAAGCCTTAGCCTATGACCTCAACCAGGCCCACATGTCTATGTTTGCCTGGATGCGTCAATACGAGCAAAAGGACGGTGAAATGACTAAGGAGGAAGTCAAAGCTTATCTAGACGATCAAATGGTACTGGTCACTGAGGTCAACGTGGAGATGAAAGAAGCCTTAGCTAAGGCTGATGAACTTCTGAAATAATCAAAACTCAGGTTTTTCCAGCAAAAATTTTTCCACCTGTTTTGAAGTGATTTTCCCCTCATTCATTCCCCAGATATTGTATAAATAGGTGCTGATTTGGGAGATTTCCAAAGGAGTCAGTTGTGGGCTAGGAGGCATAGGCTGATTATATATCTGTCCGTTTACCATGACTTCCCCTTCCTGTCCGTGCCTCATAATCCACACAGTACGATGAATGCTTTCTTTGAAATAATCTGCGTCTCTCAGCGGTGGGATTAAGTTACCCAGTCCCAAACCATCATTCTGATGGCAATTCCCACAGTGATTTTCGTAGATAGTTTTGCCATCTACGGCATATTTCATCACCTCAGGGTCTTCTATTTGAGATAGCGTATTTTCTTCGCTAGAGTTTTTTGGACTGCAAGCTACCGCAAGTAGTATGAGGATTAGGTATCTTCTCATTTGCCCAAAATCTTAGGAATATCCTTCATCAATTGATCTACCTGGTCACTTTTGGTACCGTCATAAACTCCACGGATATGACCATTTTGATCTATTAATACAAAAGCGCCACTATGTAGAAATCCTCCAGCTGAAGCCTGATCTTCTTGTGCCGTAGTCATATAGCTGGTTTGCCCTATTTCATAAATCTTCTCAGCATCGCCAGTAAGGAAATCCCAAGTCTTGGCATCTTCAATACCCAGTTTTTGAGAGTAATCCTTCAATTCTTCCTGTGTATCATGTGTAGGGTCAATGGTGTGGCTCAGGATTTTGAAGTTGGGGTTGTCTCCAAATTTGTCATAGACACGAAGCATTTCCTTTTTCATTATTGGGCAAATCGTAGGGCAAGTCGTGAAAAAGAAATCCGCTACATAAACCTTCCCTTTCACAGATTCATTTGTGATAGTTTCTCCATCCTGATTGGTGAAGGAAAAGGCTGCGATTTTATGATAAACTGTGTCCTGAACGACTTTTCCATCTACAGTTTTTTCATCCACATGCCAATTTCCAAGTTTTGGAAGTGCTGTGCTTTTTTCTGCCGCAGGATTGCATTGAGAAAATAAAAGTAAAATCAGAAGAAGAGAAAGGGTTGAAATCCTCGTATGCATGGTAATTAATCTTTATTTCTAAATTTTTTGTAAAGTCTGATAGCAAGCATCAGCGTCACTCCAAGTGTAATCAGTCCTGCCAAACCCCAAACCATACTCAAAGTGCTTTTCAATACAATTAGAAAAACAATGGCAAAGAGTAAAAGAGTGGAGGCTTCATTCCATATTCTCAACTGTGTCGAAGTCCATCGAGTTCGCCCAGCCTGAAGTTCTTTGAAAAGCTTGTGACACCATAGATGATAGCAGTATAGTAGGACAACAAAGCCGAGTTTGGCATGCATAAACGGCAAGTCTAAATAACCCATACGTTGACTTAGAACTAACGTTCCAAATATCAAGGTGAGGACTGCCGATGGCCAGGTGATGATATACCAAAGACGTGAGGCCATCATGTCTAATTGTGGCTTGAGGATTTTTCGCTCCGCCTCAGGACGTTCCATTGCTTCAGTCTGATAGATGAATAATCGAACGATATAAAATAGTCCTGCAAACCAGGTGACTACAAAAATGATGTGAAGTGCTTTGAGGTACTCGAAAGTCATTCTCGGAATTTTCGGCTAAATTAAGGCCTTATCTTTATAACCCCCACTAGTTTTTGAAAAGCTCTAAAATCATTTTCTGGATTATCGCCATTATTGTGGCTGGACTTGTAGTTTATATTTCAATGGATTCGCTTTCACAGCCTGGGATTGAGCGGTTTGAAGGTAAATACAAGGAGTTGTCAAGTTTTAGGAATGAAAATAATACTGGGCCAGTCGTGCGAATTTATGCGATAAAGGCCTTGGATAGTTCTAAGGATTGGATGCGTGAATATGGAGAAGCCATGCCCCATACCAAATACGGAAGAACCGTGGTTTTCTTTTTCAAAAATGAGATCGATCAGGAAATCAAACTTTCACCGACTGATCCCTACTTCACACAAGGTCTGCAACCTTATGTGATCGCTACTTATCAAAAGAGCCCCATGGGTGAAGTAAGTTTTA
The DNA here is from genome assembly GCF_003254055.1 of Algoriphagus chordae. Lineage (GTDB taxonomy): Bacteria > Bacteroidota > Bacteroidia > Cytophagales > Cyclobacteriaceae > Algoriphagus > Algoriphagus chordae. The sequence continues at coordinate 79,593 of NZ_QKZT01000015.1, read as the reverse complement.
CAGATGACTATCCAAAATGAGAAAAAGATTCACCTTAAAAGAATACAGAGAAGGAGTTCTTTCTGGAGATAGGACGAAGCTCAGTCAGGCGATTACATTGGCAGAAAGTGCTCTAGAAAGTGACTTTGCCTTGGCTTCAGATTTGGTGCAGGAGGTTTTGCCTTTTACGGGGAAGTCCATTAGAATTGGAATCACTGGAGTTCCTGGAGTTGGGAAAAGCACTTTCATTGAAGCTTTTGGGCAAATGCTTGTGGAGCAAGGCAAATCAGTGGCTGTCTTGGCGGTGGACCCGTCCAGTCAGAAAAGCAAAGGAAGCATACTCGGGGACAAAACCCGGATGGAGAAGTTGGCTGGTAACCCACGGGCATTTATCCGCCCTAGCCCAACTGGCACTACCTTAGGAGGCGTGACTTCTAAGACAAGAGAGGCCATGCTACTTTGCGAAGCGGCTGGTTTTGATGTGATTTTGATCGAGACGGTAGGAGTAGGGCAATCTGAAACTGCAGTGAAAAGTATGGTAGATTTCTTTCTTTTGCTGATGCTGGCAGGTGCAGGAGACGAACTGCAGGGGATCAAAAAAGGAATTATGGAAATGGCTGATGGTCTGGTAATTCATAAGGCTGAGGGTGAAAACATAGCAAGTGCCAAGAAGGCAAAGACAGCCTATAAAAATGCATTACATCTTTTTCCGTTAGGTGAAAATAACTGGTCTTCACCCGTCATGACTGCTTCTTCCTTGACTAAGGAAGGCTTGACTGAAATCTGGGAAATGATTCTGAAATACAGTGGGCAGATGCATGAATCAGGATTTTGGTCTTCCAATCGTGCTTCACAGCGTTTGGCTTGGCTGGAGGAAAATTTACAGTTTTTGCTGGGAAAATTATTTTTGGAGCATAAACAGGTACAGGAAATGCTCAGTCAAAATCGTACGAAAGTTGAAACTGGTGAACTTAGTCCTTTGTCTTTGGCGAGGGATTTGATTAATACCTTTTTTAATCCAAAGAAAATCTAACATGAAATACCTCTTTTTCATCGTAACCTTGCTTCTCTTTTCCTGTGGCCAACAAATTGCCGAAACTGAAGCAAAGTTGAGCTTTAGTACAAAGACCTTTTCTTCCAAAAGATGTATAGATGATAATTGTGCGAAAGTAGAGGTGAGTTACCCCGTGGCAGAAAACTCTCCGGCCGCTGACCCAATCAATGAGGACCTCATGGAGCAAATGTTACTCTATTTTAATAATGAGAAGGGTCTGGATAATTTGGATTCAGCTGCCAGCAACTTTCTGGACTCTTACGAAGAATTTAAAAATGACTTCCCGGAAGCTCCAGGGGAATGGTCAATAGAACTCGAAGTTGAGCTGAGCTATGAGTCTGATAGTACGCTGAGCTTTAAGTTCTCTGAGTTCAATTACTCAGGCGGGGCACATCCCAATTCAAGTGTTTATTACATGAACTTTGATAAGCAATCTGGCGAGTATCTGAGTGTTGATCGACTACTGTTGGATGAGAAAAAGCTGTTGGGTATAGCTGAAAAAGCATTCCGAAAACATCATGAAGTCGAAGAAGGAAAGTCTTTGGGAGATGCTGGATTCTTTTTGCCAGAAACTGGCTTTTTCCTCCCAAATGCCATGGGCTATGAGGGGGATAAGTTTGTGATGATTTACATTCCCTATGAAATTGGACCTTATGTAATGGGATATACAGAACTGGAGTTCGAGCTTAAGGATTTGGAGGGGGTAGTTAGGCAAAGGTGATTCAGATTATAAGATAAATTCTCTGAAATTATCTCTGTGGACTAATTTGTAATCAGCAGTGTACGTTTCTTTGAATGAGGAAGGAATTGAAAACTTCGAATCTGGATTCCATTTGAATTCATAAGCATTCAATTTCCCGTCTTTTTCTTCTAGGTAATCCAGTTCCTGCTGATTTTTTGTTCTCCAAAAATAGCTGTTGACTCTTGTGCCTGAATATTCTAGAAATTTCAGTCTTTCGGCCATCAGGAAGTTTTCCCAAAGCGCTCCAATATCGTTTCTTAAGGCAAGAGGCTGTAAGTTTTTGATCAGTGCATTGCGCACACCATTGTCGTAGAAATAGATCTTTTTATTCATCTTTATTTCCTTCCTTAGATTCCTGCTGAACGTTCCTAGTCGATAGATTACATAGGCTTGTTCGAGCAAATCAATATAACTAATGACAGTTTTGACATCAACTTGAAGAGATCTGGAAATTTCATTGTAAGAAACTTCATTTCCCATCTGAAAGGCCAAAAGCTGCAAGAGGCGAAAGATTACATCTTGCTTTTTGATGACACCCAATGCAAGCACATCTTTATATAGATAGCTTTCGGTGAGTTCGTATAAAAGTGTTTCTTGCTCACTTACGTTCGTGATGATCTCTGGATAAAACCCATATACAAGCCGATTAGGTAAATCCTGTTCTGCAGCAACATATCCTATGGTTTGTTCGAATTCCTTCCAGCTGATGGGGTAGAGGTGAAATGTTATTTTTCTACCGGTAAGTGGTTCTTGGGTTAAGCCTGAGAGCTCGAATGAGGATGAACCGCTCAGTATTAGTCGCACATCTGGAATTTGATCGTGAATTATTTTTGCTGTGATGCCGATATTCTGGATACGTTGAGCTTCGTCGATGAATACATATTTATAGTCGCCGAGGATTGATTTGAGCTGCATAGTATTTGGTGTGTCTAGCAGCCGTCTGGTCGTTGGGTCGTCTCCATCTAGAAATAGATATTCTTTTCCTGTTAGCAAATCATTGATAAGCGTAGTTTTCCCGACTTGGCGTGGGCCAATAAGCAATATTACTTTCCTGTTTTCTAACTGTTCAGAAAGGTTATGAAAATGAATTCTATTAAATTTCATATCCAAATATAGACTTTTATGGAATGTAATCCTTAAAAAGCCGTCTTTTTATGGATCGTATTCCACAAAAAGACGATGTTGAGGGAGTTTGATCGTTGATCACAAAAATGATGAAGCAACAAAGCTGCTGAGAAATCAATCCCAACGGCTTTGATAAAGACAGAAAATTGTCCCCTCGACCTTGATCGTGGACCGGCTATATTTTAAAGTGAGGGAGGGATGAAAGGAAATGCCAAATAAGCGCATTCCCCTTCATCCCTCCCAATCCTAAATGAGTTAAGCCGAGGCCAAACTGATCTTAATTCCTCAATGGCTAATCTTCCAATTTTTCAATTTTAAAATTTTCCAATCTTCTTAGTAAACCAAAAATCCAGAAGGGCCTCTGCCTACTTCAAAGCTTCTGATTACTGAACCAGTTTCAGTGAGTACAGATACCGTTCCGTTACCTTGGAAACCATTAGAATTGGCAACATATATTTGGTCTAAATCATCGTCAAAACCAATGCCGTAGAAGCCTGAACCAGTCATCAACTCAGTAGCTGTAGCAGTGGTTCCTTCTATGTCAATACTGACTACCGCATCATTGTAATCTGGCCATCCTGAGCTAGTCAAAATGTACATGTCGTCGTCTCCGTCGAAGGCTATTCTACTTGTAGCATTTGCAACTGGAACTGAATAAGTAGTACCCAGGGTAAGGCTGCTCAAATTCACAGTATAGAATAGAACCTCGTCTGCTGTCACAGCATATACCCATAGGATTCCGTCTTCCGCATAGAATTGCTTAGGGGATGCTTCCAAATCAAGGGTAGTGATCACAGCTTCCTGAGTTGCGTCGATGATTTCGATTTTGTTTTCTTCAGAGCCAGCGACAATGATGTAATTTCCATAAGAGAAAAGATCTTCGGGTTTGTTTGAAACCTCGATTTTCTTTGAAACGGTACCTCCATCAAGGCCATTTACCACGGCTACATAAGAATCTGGGGTAGCATAGCTTGCGTCATAAGGACCATAGTCACTGATGAAAAGCTTGCTTCCGTTCACTGCTAGAGATCTTGGTTGATCCAATTCCCCTGATACAGCACCAGAACTTTTGAAATCAGCAGGGTTTACGATTTCTACTTTTCCAGTGTTGGCAACTAGATACAATCTGTCTGCCTCAAGCACCATATCTTCCAATAAACCCGCGAAAGGTCTAAGGTTTTCTGCTTCAAAAATATTTGGAAGAAGCTCCTCCGTGTTTGGGTTTAGATGATAGACTTCTCCATCATTTGTTCCAAAATTCCCTTCATTCATGATCAGAATGCCATTATTGTATTTGCCTAATGGTTTTTCGTCATTGCTGTCAGAACATGCAAATGAGACTGATAATAGGGCTGATGCCCAGAGTAGTTGTTTTAGCTTCATAATAGTATGGATAAGTTTAATTGATAAGATCTTCCAGGCATTGCTCTCAGGTAGAGCACTTGATAGTCTGTGTTGAGAATATTGTTGATTTGAAAACTAAGAGGGAACTGATGTTTTCCAAGGCTGAGTTTGTCGTAGCCCAATCCGAAATTGAATAGCTGAAATGAGGGCATCATTCGTGGATTGTCAGCCGTGACGGATCTTTCTCCTACGAAGAATGTCCCGATCGAGCTGCTGAATCCTGATTTTCTAAGCTGCACTGTTGCGTTGGCTTGATGCTTTGGAGTGTAGGGAAGTTGCTTGCCCACGGATTGGTCATTCTCGTCCGTGCCCACGGTTGTTATGGCTTTGGAGAAAGTGTATGATGTTGTCAATTCCCATTTCCAAGTTGCTATAGTTCCATCCAAACTTCCTTGATATTCTATGCCTTGATTACTGACTTCTTTGATGTTTTCAGGAGTCCAGAAGCTCCCTTTTGGCAGCCAGATAATCCAATTGTCCACGGACATTTTGTAATAAGTCAAGCCTTGTGTCCAATTGACTTTTCCTTCTTTATTCCATGTCAAGCCAAGTTCTCCGCTAAGACTTTCCTCTGGAAGTAAATCTGGATTTCCTCCTGGATTCCAAAAACGATCATTCAGCGTTGGAACTTTGAATCCTTTACCGAGAGAAGTTTTGAGTTGTAAGGACTGAGAGTTTGTATTCCAAAAACTCCAGTCCATCCCCAGACTAGGAGTGAATGGGGCGAAAGTGCCTGAGTAAACCAACTGACGTAGGTTTAGCGTAAATGAAAGTTTCTCTGTTACTGAAAATCTAGTGCTTTGATACAATTCAATTCGTTCATCATCGGCTTGATAAGTACTTAAGTCTCCTTTCGTCAGCGTGTATCTAGCCCCTAGTTTTGAAGTCCATTTGTCAGAAATCTCCTGATCCCAATCTCCAGCTAGGAAATATTGTGTGCTGTTGTTTTGGCTAGCATTGAAAAGTTGCTCGTTTCTTACAAAGCCTGTTCTTAGGTTCCAGACTGACTTTTTCTCAAAATGGAAGATGTCAATCACAGCTCTAAAAGCCTGGTCTTCCTGCTCATCATTTGTATTAGAACCCATCACGGGTTGAACTTCCCGATTGGTTTTATTCCACCAAAAAGCGGTTTTCAACTGATTGTTGGAGTTCAGGTTCCAGGCCAAATCCTGAACAATTCCAATCTGTTCAAACTGCGCATGGTCTTCTCGTACTTCCGGCGTGCCGATTTGCCCAAGGTCTTTGTAGGGGAAATTATTCTTGGAGAATTCTCTGTAGACTTTGGTTTTGGTACTGAAATTTTTCGAAGAGAGACCTGCGAATAAGTTGGTGTTGAATAAGCCAAAGCTTCCGATCTGCTGAGAAAGGCCAGCTTGAAACCCTTTGCCAAACTCAGAATTGGTGCCCAAATGGATAGATCCGCCAATGGCCTCATTTCCGAAAAGTGCGCCAGCATTCCCAAATTGTAAACTCACCTGATCGATGGCTGAAATAGGCAAAATGGATAAATCACTTTGTCCAAGCGATGGGCTATTGATCGGGAGACCATTCCAAAAAACTGCTGTATGTCCAGCGGAAGTACCTCGGAAAGATGGGGAAGCAATCATTCCAGCTCCGTATTGTCTGACGAAAACGGGCGATTGTTCCTGAAGAATGTCTCCTAGCGAACGGCCTTGGTAAGCTTCCAATTCTGCTTTTTTCCAGCTGATTACCTTTTGTCCTTGTGCAAATCGGTCCAAAGCTGGTGCGTAAACTTCCACCTCGGCCAATTTGACCGTGTCTTGGATAAGGCTGCTAGCCCCAAAAGAAAATGCCCACAAAAGCAAAAACATCCCTGATCGAATTATTATATATTCGATTCGGGCTTGAAGAGAAATGAGAAGAAGGGATCGAAACCGTGTTGCTACTGGTTCAGGTACATTCTTCGTAGCCTTTCCTCCGAAAGCACAGAATCACTGAAATAGGTAGGTCTCCTGGCTCACCTGAATTTGTCGCCTTCTCAACCCAAATTCGTTTTGGGGCAATGGCATTTTTGACAAATCGTTTGCGGAATAATCCGCTCGGCTTACAGTTGCGGGGACAGCTTTGGTTTTACACCAAATTCCCTTTTAATCCCAAGAGCTCAGATGTGAGATCGGGAACCTATTTCGGCTGCAAAAGTAGATCGGGAAAGCTTAGAAAAAAAATCTGTTTAGCGAGAAATTTTGGAAGTGGCGAAATCCCGAGCTTATTTTGGCTTTCAATATCTCCAAGAAATCTCGTGAAAAACCTTCGATTCAGTCTTATTATTTCTTCAGTCTTTTTGATTGTAAGCTTTTCTTTTTCAGGCTGTAAAGGAAAGAAAAAAGAGGACTCAAAAGATCTTGATAAAATAGCTTTGAGCTATGCTTCTGGATTTACGATATCTCGGGGAAATGATTATTGGCAGCTGGAAGTTATCCAGGCTTGGACAGGAGCGGATAGAATTTTTACCTACTTGGTGTTGGAAGAAAATGCTAAAAAACCAGCAGGAGACTTCGACGCAATTATTCAGCTGCCTGTAGATAAAATCATCCTCACTTCGACCACGCATATTCCGCATTTGGACATGCTAAATGCCAACGAAAAATTGATAGGTTTTCCCAATCTAAATCTGATTTCTTCTGACAAAACCTGGAAGCAAATTGATGCTGGAAAGGTGGAGGATTTGGGAGCTGGGCCTTCGGCAAATACAGAAATGGTGATTGATTTGGCGCCTGATTGGATCATGATTTCTACCCTAGGAGATGATTTGAAATACTTGGATTTGCTGGCACAAGCTGAAATTCCTGCAGTTATCAATGGGGAGTATGTGGAGCAGCATCCGCTCGGAAGAGCTGAATGGATCAAGTTTACAGGGGTCCTTTTAGGAAAATATGAGGAAGCCAAGCTTGCTTTTGAGCAGGTAGAAAATGATTATTTGGAAGCGGAGAAATTGAGTAATTCAATCGTTGATTCCCTTCGCCCAACGGTGCTAAGTGGCGTGCTCTATCAGGATATTTGGTATGCGCCCGGCAGCGAAAGCTGGGGTGCGAAAATTCTTCAAAATGCTGGAGGGAATTATATTTTCTCAGATCAGAAAGGAACAGGAAGTGCCCAGTTGAATTATGAATTTGTACTTGAAAATGCATTGGAAGCAGATTTTTGGATTGGTTCTGCAGATTTTCCTGACTTGCAAACTATGGGGAATGCAGAGCCTAGATACAAGGCTTTCAAAGCTTTCAAGGCTGGAAATGTATTCTCATATACACAAAGGCGTGGAAGAGCAGGAGGATTGGAGTACTTTGAGTTAGGCTATATGCGTCCGGATTTGATTTTAAAAGATTTGATCAAAATCATTCATCCTGACTTACTTCCAGCATATGAGTTGTATTTTTATCAACAACTCCATGAAAAAAAGTAGTCCAATACTTCTTCTTTCAGCCGCGCTGATTCTTCTGCTATTTAGTTTTCTGCTGAATGTCAGTTTGGGATCTGTGACTATTTCTCCAGGTGATATTCTGTCTGGGATATTTACTGGAGATTGGACAAAAGCGTCTAGGGAGCAGATTATTTTGAACTATAGATTTCCAAAAGCACTTGTTGCGATATTAGCAGGGATAGGACTAAGCATCAGTGGGCTTCAGATGCAAACTTTTTTCAGAAATCCACTCGCAGGACCCTTTGTGCTAGGAATTAGTTCGGGTGCAGGATTGGGTGTGGCGATTTTGATGTTGGCTGGTTCAGCCTTTGGCTTGGCCACTTTTGGTGGAGCTATCAACCCTTGGGCAATTGCCATAGCCGGAACTTTAGGTGCAAGTTTGGTTCTGCTTACGGTGAGCTTGGCAGCTTGGAAAGTCAAGGATAGCATGACGCTTTTGATCGTAGGCTTGATGTTTGGCTCGGCGGTGTCTGCTATTATTTCTGTTCTTTCCTATTTCTCTGGTGCTGAAGCTTTGAAGCTTTTCACCATTTGGTCCATGGGGAGTTTGGGTGGCTTGGTTTGGGATCAAGTTTGGGTGCTGGGACTCGTGATCACTATTGGGATAATTCCTGTAATTGCTTCCGTCAAATCTTATAATGGAATGCTTCTGGGTGAAAGTTATGCGAAAAGTATGGGGATCAATCCTGATCGTTTGCGTTGGCTGATGATTCTAAGTACTGGTTTGTTGGCTGGAAGTATTACTGCTTTTTGTGGGCCAATTGCCTTTATCGGGATAGCGGTCCCGCATCTTGCTCGGATGGTTTGGAAGACTTCAGATCATCGTATTCTCTTTCCAGCAACAGCTCTGATTGGAGCTAGTTTGCTGCTCTTGTGTGATGCCGTTGGGCAGTTGCCAGGTTCAGCTCAAACCTTACCGATTAATGCGGTGACTTCGCTTGTAGGCGCTCCGATAGTGATCAGTTTGGTGCTGCGCAAAAACTTCAGCAAAGAATTCTAGGCCATGGGAAAAGCATCAATAATCGGCACGAACCTGACCATAGGTTACACTAAAGGCAAAGTTCAGAAGGAGATTCTGACTGGATTGGATTTCGAGCTTTTAGAGGGAGAAATGTGTTGTTTACTTGGGCCGAATGGCGTTGGTAAATCAACCTTGGTAAAGGCTATTTTGGGACAATTGAAACCCTTCAAAGGAGAAGTTTTGCTTAGAGGGAAAAGCATTAATACTTACTCAAATGAAATGCTGGCCAAAGAACTTTCGGTTGTGTTGACCGAGCCATTTTTACCAGGAAATATGACTGTGGGTCAGTTGGTCGCGATGGGTAGAATTCCTCATACAAGTTGGACTGGGAAGTTAGAGGATACTGATCGCGAAGTAATTCAAAATGCGCTCTCTGCTACGAAAATAGAATACTTGCGTGATGAGCGACTCTCTGAAATAAGCGATGGACAGCGGCAAAAAGCATTAATCGCGAGAGCACTGGCTCAGGATGGAAAGGTGATGGTTCTGGATGAGCCTACAGCACATTTGGATCTCGTGAACCGTTATGAAATCATGCATTTGCTTCGGGAAATCTCCAAAAGTCAAGGAAAGTCAATCCTTGTGGTAACTCATGATTTGGAGATTGCCTTGGAAACAGCAGATCGATTCTGGTTGCTGAATTGTGGAATGCCATTGATATCAGGTTTGCCAGAGGATCTGGTAATTACTGGTCAAATCAATCAATTATTGCCGGGAGAGAATTTTAGATTTAGTGTGGAGAAGGGAAGGATAGAATCTAAGATTGGAAGTTTGAAATTTGATGTTTCAGGGCCAGGTGAATATACTGCATGGGTCTCAAAAGCTCTTGAAAAAGCTGGGATTAAAGAATTGCCAGAACCGATTGAAGTTAGCAAAGATCCATTTTTGGTTAATTACGCAGGAAAGGAATTCTTGAGTTTGGAGGAGTTTATCTTGGCTTTGTGACCTTTGAGGTTTAGAAAACCTCGAAGGTCTTAGTTTATTAAACTTTTAATAAAACCTTCGAGGTCAATCCAGAAAGCTTTCGGGAGACCTCAAAGGTTAGCGCAGAAATTCCTTTCCATTTTAAAATTACAGATCCAAAATCGCCTTCACTTTACTTCTAAGCTCAACAATTTCCTTCTGACCTAAATCGCCTAGCTTTTCCAAAAACCTTCTATTGTCCAAAGATCTTATTTGATCGATAAGAATTTCAGAGTCTTTTTCTAAACCAAAATTCCCTTCAGATATACGGACTCGAAGTATATTTTTCTTAGCGGTAACCTGTGTAGTGAGTGGACAAACAAGCGTAGAAGGGTGATCAACTTGATTGAGGAGATTTGTTTGAATGACTACGACTGGGCGAATCTTGCCAGGCTCAGTTCCTTTAGAAGGATTTAGATTTGCTAGCCAGAGTTCAAATTGCTTCATCATCTTCGATTAAAGCATCAAATTCCGCCATAATTACAGACGAACTTTCCTTGCTTAAGTCAGAAGCTTCGCCAAATTCAGCACTCAATTTTTTTCGCATTTGATATCTGTTGTAGAATTCAAGTGCCTGATTGATATACCTATTTCTTGCAACCTTTTTATCCTTAATAATTGCCTCTGTTTCTTCGAAGATTTCTTTGTCTAGTTTTAAAGAGAGCGTTTTCATATTCTAGAGTATATACTATAAATATATACTTTTTTCAGAAAGTTCATTTATAATCAGTCAATTTTCAAAATTGCCTTTTCTTTAAAAACCTCATTAAAGTGCCCTTTTTACCCATTAATCACACAATTGGGTATGATTGAAGTATCTTTTCCCTATATTTTGAGCTGAAATCAGAACCCACTTACTTTTGAAATTATATGTTATTTGAACTGATTCGGTTGGAATTCTTAAAAAGTTTCCGATCCACGTCATTTGCCAAGAGCTTGATGGTAGCCATTTTCCTTGGTTTTCTAGCTATTATGCTTTTGGGTTACCTGCTAATGGCGGGTATATTTCTAAATAGAATTTTACAAGCTCTGGCCGAAGGGCAGGATAGTATTGTTGTCTTGAATTCAGGATTGATTTTCTTCTTTTTAGTGGAATTCATGTATCGATATTTTCTTCAAAAGCTCCCTGTCATCGAGCTGGAAAGCCTTTTGCACCTGCCAATTCCTAAAAAGAAAATTATGCATATGCTCCTAGGAAGATCCTTTTTCTCTCCTCTGAGTATTATTGCTTTAATCCTTTTCACACCTTTTGCCTTCACTGAGATTGCCAGTCAATATGGGGCTTCAGGAGCTTTTTCCTGGTTATCTGCCGTTGTGCTAATCAGCTGGACACTTCATTGGTTTATGTTGTGGTTTAAGCAAAGGTTTGAGGATAGCCTAATAGGAGTGGTGATTGTGTTTATTATCCTCCTTTTGGGTGGGGGTTCTACTTATATGGGATGGTTTAATTTGGGAGAACTCGTAGCTCCATTTTTCACTATCGCGATGAGTAGTTTTCTTCCAATGATTGGAATGCTGGTTCTTTGCATAATAAGCTATTACCTAGCTTTTAACTATTATCTGAATAATGCTTATTTGGAGGATTTGTCCGCAGAGGAAGAGGTTCGTTTTGTAAACCAGAATGTAGGTTTTTTCTCTCGATTTGGGATGGCTGGGGAGTTGGCAAATTTGGAATGGAAGCTGATTATCCGACACAAAAAGAGTAGAACCTTCTTGATGCTGAGTGCATTTTTCTTGTTATATGGGACGATTTTCTATGACAACTCCGCCTATCAATCTGGCCCGATGCAGCACATGTTTATTTTCGTAGGATCTTTTATTACAGGGATTTTTATGATTAATTATGGGCAGTTATTCCTAAGCTGGAACTCAGGTTATTTTGACTTCTTTCTGAATCTCAAAGGTGGAGTTGAGAATCTAATCAAGGGTAAGTACTTGTTGTTACTTTCCATCTCCTTTCTATGCTTTCTGTTGTCCATTCCTTACGTATATTTTGGATGGAAATTCCTTCTTATTCACTTCGCGACCTTCTTATTCAATGCTGGAATAATGATCCATTTGATCACCTACTTAGCTCTTTGGAAGCCAAAACCTATGGATCTGAATAAAGGAGCAATGTTTAATTACGAAGGGGTAGGGGCTGCTCAGTTTCTGATGATCATCCCTATGTTAATTGCGCCCTACCTTATCTATTTGCCATTTGCACTGTTTTTCAATATGTATGCAGGCCTAGCTGCACTAGGTACAGTCGGCGTAATTGGGATTTTATCCTTCAATAAGCTATCAACTATTAATGTTAATCGGGTTTTGAAAAACCGTTACGAAATTTCATCTTCATTCCGTCAAGAGTTATGATTCAAGTTACTAATCTAAAGAAGCAATATAAAGAAGCAGTTGTCCTTAATGTGGATCAGTTGGATATCCCAAAATCAGAGTGTTTTGGCTTGGTGGGAAATAATGGGGCAGGTAAAACCACCTTGTTTAGAATTATGCTGGATCTCGTTCGGGCTACCGAAGGCAAGGTAGAGATAGACGCAAAAGACGTCAGCAAATCTGATGAATGGAAGCGAACAACAGGAGCCTATTTGGATGAGAATATGCTGCTTTCTTACCTGACGGCCGATGAGTATTTTCAGACGCTTCGCAAAATTTATGGGCTTTCAGAAGCTGACTTGCAGCTTCATCTGGCCAAGTTTACAGAGTTTTTTAATGAGGAGATTGTTGGGAAAAAGAAATACATCCGTGATCTATCAAAGGGTAACCTGAAGAAGGTGGGTATTGCAGCTGCTTTGATGGGCTCTCCTGAAGTGGTGTTTCTCGATGAGCCTTTTGAGAATTTGGATCCTAGTTCTCAGATACGATTGAAGAAATTGATCCTTCAGGAAAAGGAAACTTCTCAGGTAACTTTTTTGATATCCAGCCATGATTTGAATCATGTGACGGATATCTGTGATCGTATCGTGCTACTCGAGAAAGGCAAGATCATCAATGATCTAAGAGATAGATCGGCGATGCTCGCTGAGCTGGATGCTTATTTTACAGGCTGAGTAGTTAATTAATATGTCCATTTGGTGAACATGTCTTTGAGAGATAAAAAAAAGTCCCTCCAAACGTTTGGAAGGACTTTCGAAATTGCTATCCACACCATAAATGGATAGACGTTCAACCTTTAATCAACCAAATTATTTCCATCCGCCACCAAGGGCTTGGTAAATATTGACCTTGGCATTCATTTGTTTCATCTTAGTTTCGATCAAGTCAAATTTTGATTCAAGGGCATCTCTTTGTGTCAATAACACTTCCATATAATCTGCTCTTGCTGATTTGAAAAGTTCGTTGGAAATATCAACAGACTGAGTCAGTGCTTGTACCTCTTTATCCTTCAAGTCATAAGTCTTTTCCAGATTATCTATATTGGAAAGCTGATTAGCTACCTCTATGTAAGCATTCAAGATGGTTTGCTCGTAGTTGTAGATAGCTTGGATCTGCTTAGAGTTAGCCGTTAAATACCTCGCCTTGATCGCATTTCTATTTATAAGTGGAGCGACAAGTTCGCCAGCCAATGAATAAATTAATGACTGAGGAGTATTAAATAGATAGCTAGGATTGAAGGCGTTGAAGCCTATGCCCGCTGTGATTTCCAAGGAAGGATAGAAGTCGGCTTTGGCTACTTTGATATCAATCTTCGAAGCTGCTAATTCTAGTTCTGCTTGTCTGATATCAGGTCGATTGGCCAATAGTTGAGATGGAATACCCGCATGGATAGTCTTTGGGATCAAATCTCCAAATGCATTAGAATCTCGCTCTACTTTCTGAGGAAATCTACCTACAAGGAAGTTGATTCTGTTCTCGATTTCTATGATATCCTGCTGAATACCAAACTGCAGACTTTGTGTATTGAGTACCTGTGCTTCAAATCTTCGTACAGCCAATTCAGTTACTCGTGCAGCTTGTTTTTGATATTTTACAATTTCAAATGCATTGGTCTGAATCTCTATGTTTTGCTTTACGATGGCAAGCTGGTTGTCCAAGGCTAGCAATTCGTAATAGGAGTTTGCGATCTCAGAAATCAAGTTGGTCACCATGAAGTTTTTGCCTTCAATGCTCCCTAAATATCTGGTCATTGCAGATTTTTTGGCATTTCTCAGTTTGTGCCAAATATCTATTTCCCAGGTGGCATAGGCTCCTAGCATGTAATCCTGTAATGGATCAGGCATTTCTTTGCCAGGCTTGATGTCAGTATTGGCATCATTTGCTCCTTGGCTAGTATATCTACCTACTTTGTCTACTCCAGCGGCGGCACCGAGACCAACCGAAGGCAGAATCTCGCCTTTGCGAACTCTTACTTCATTCTGTGCTACCTGAATTTCCTGCAAGGTGATATTCAGCTCCTGGTTGTTGTTCAAGGCAGTGTCAACCAAAGCCTGTAAGTATGGATCGGTGAAATATTCCTGCCATACTACTTCTGCTGCAGTATTGGTGGTGTCCTGGGAACCATTTGCATAGCTCTCAGGTACTGCGTCATTTACGTCTTTCTGTATCAGCTCAGGAGTTTTGCAACCACTCACTGCTAGTGAGATAGCCGTCGCTCCTAAGCATATATATATGATTCTCTTAAGCATGTGAGTGTTGTTTTTGTTCGGATAGTGGAGTTTCATCTTCGTTCTTAATCAAGTGACGGCCATCGGCCATACTACCGAATATGTAGTATAAACCAGGGACAATAATCACCCCGAAGACGGTTCCGAATAGCATACCTCCAAGCGCTGATGCACCAATAGTGTGGTTGCCTATTGCGCCTGCACCTGAGGCGATAATCAACGGAATCAATCCCGCGATAAAGGCAAAGGATGTCATAAGGATTGGACGAAAACGTACTCTAGCTCCTTCTATGGCAGCATCTAGAATAGATAATCCTTCCTGACGTTTCTGTACCGCAAATTCTACGATCAGTACAGCATTTTTTCCCAATAGACCGACCAGCATAATCAGACCAATCTGTGCGTAAATATCATTGTCAAGTCCCATCATTTTCAGCAGGAAGAACGAACCGAATACCCCAGCCGGAAGTGAGAACACTACAGCAAGTGGGATAGTAAAGCTTTCATATTGAGCTGCTAGCACGAAGTAAACAAAGATCAATACGATCATAAATACATAAAGTGCTTCATTTCCTCTATTAGACTCGTCGTAGGAAAGGCCTTCCCAGGCAATGTCATAGCCTCTAGGTAAGGTTTGGGCGGATACTTCTCTGATCGCCTGAATCGCATCAGCTGTAGTATAGCCTGGAGCGGGAAGGCCGCGAATAGATGCTGAATTATACATGTTGAAACGAGTAACTTCATTAGGCCCTTGCGTTTTCTTCATCGTCATGAATGCTGAGTAAGGCACCATTTCTCCTACATCATTTTTCACAAATAGATTCATGACATCAGATGGGAATTTTCTGAACTCAGGATCTGATTGCACATATACTTTGAAGAATCTTCCAAATCGAATGAAACCCTGCTCGTATGTACTACCTATAAGTATGTCGAGGTTTTCCATGGCTTTGCCGATAGATACACCTTTCTGCATAGCCTTAGCATTGTCGATCTCCAATTCGAATTGAGGATAGTTCGCAGCAAAGAAGGTGAACAAACCAGTAATCTCTTTGCGAGCACTTAGGTCATCCATGAACTGCTTGTTGATCACGTCAAACTCTTGGTAATCAGTTGTAGTGGTTTGATCTAACAATCGCAATGAGAAACCTCCTGAAGATCCGAAACCTGGGATAGCTGGTGGTTCGAAGAATTCTACCACAGCACCTAGATCTTTCGACTCTTCTTCTAGCTCTTCCATGATTTCTTTCACCGTGTGTTTACGATCTCCCCACGCTTTCAGGTTGATCAAGCAAGTACCGGCGTTAGACCCACGTCCTTCAGTCATTATCTCATATCCTGCTAGGGAAGAAACAGATTCTACACCATCGATCTCTTCGCATATTTTCTGCAGTTTTTGGGAAACTTGGTTAGTTCTCTCAAGCGTGGAGCCTGGAGGTGTTTGGATAATCGCGTAGATTGTTCCCTGATCTTCACTAGGGATAAATCCTGCAGGTAGTATTTCGTTTTCAAAGACAATACCCGCACCGAAGAGCAATAGAATTCCAAAGGTGAGCCACTTGCGACTTACCATTGATTTGAGTAAGGCTATATACTTACCTGTCAACTTTTCAAAACCGCTGTTGAAGCCATCTAATGCCTTGGTCAGGATGTTTCCTTTTTTCTGCTTACCGTGATTGTTTTTCAATAACATGGCACATAACACAGGAGTCAGTGTCAAGGCAATGACTGCTGAAATCACAATGGAGCTAGCCATAGTAATGGAGAACTGACGATAGAATGTACCCACTGGCCCACTCATAAATGAGATAGGCAAGAATACTGATACCATGACGGCTGTGATCGCGATGATCGCACCGGAGATTTCACCAAGTACCCTTTTTACAGCTTGATAAGGAGATAAGTGAGGCATTTCCTCCATCTTGGCGTGGACGGCTTCCACTACCACGATCGCATCATCGACCACAATACCAATAGCGAGTACCAAGGCAAATAGCGTAATAATATTGATCGAGAGGCCGAACATCTGGAGGACGAAAAATGCTCCAATCAATGATACAGGTACTGCAATGATCGGGATCAAGGTCGATCGCCAATCACCCAGAAAGATAAATACAACCAAGGCTACCAGAATAAAGGCATCTCGTAGGGTATGGATGACCTGTTCGGTAGAAGCATCCAAGAATCGCGAAACATCATAACTGATGCTGTAATCCATCCCCGGAGGAAAAGATTGTTTCATGATCTCCAGTTTGGCCTTTACTTCTGCGATTACATCACTGGCATTACTACCATAGTTTTGCTTCAGTACAATCGCAGCAGAGGGATGTCCATCTAGGTTGGAGTAAATATCAAAGAATTCACTTCCTAATTCAGTTTTGGCTATGTCCTTTAAGTGAATACTTTCACCTTCAGAATTTGCCCGGATGATGATATTGTCATATTCTTCGGGCTTATTAAATCGCCCCTTATAAGTCAGTACATATTCTAGGGATTGTGCTGCAATACCCGAACTTTGACCTATTCTACCAGGTCGTCCTACTATGCTTTGCTCTTGCATAGCTTCCATTACCTCATCCACAGAGATATTGTAAGCACGCATACGGTCTGGATTTAACCACACACGCATGGCATAAGTACGGCTACCTAAAATTTGAGATCTAGCAATACCTTTGACCCGGTTTATTTCAGGGATCATATTCACGTTAGCGTAGTTGTACAGGAATTTTTCATCCATGTTTTCGCTCTTAGAATACAAGTTGACATACATCAACATACTCGGCTGGATAGGGGTAATGATCACCCCTTCTCTTTGTACAAGTTCTGGTAGAAGAGGCATTACTTGATCCACCCTTGTTTTGACTCGTATTACTGCCTGGTTGGGGTCTGTACCCGGTTCGAAGATGATGTTAATCGTGGCTTCACCTGCTGAAGTAGCATCTGTAGCCATGTATCTCATGCCTTGCACACCATTGATGGAGTTCTCCAAGGTGATCAAAGTGGACTTTACTAGCACATCTGCACTTGATCCTGGGTAAGCTATGAAAATACTTACCGTGGTAGGAGCAATCGGAGGGAACTGAGAAATAGGTAGTTGCTTAATCGCGAGCGAGCCTATAAATACGATAATGATCGAAATCACAATCGCAAGGACTGGTCTTTTTATAAATGTAGTAAACATTATTGCTTCTGGTTTTTGAGAGAGAATGGACTACTCTGCATATAAGTCTAACTGAGACAATGCTGTGTGCGGCTGTACGAAATCATAATGGATCTCGTCATTCTCTCTTACCAGGCGCAGACCGTCTAATAAGATCTTGTCTGTCTTTTCCAAACCAGCTGCTATCACATAGATATGAGGTATTTCAGCTGCTATAGTCACTTCTCTAGAGCGAATCTTGTTTTCTTCATCTACTACAAAAACATACTTTTTATCAAGTACTTCAAAGGTTGTTTTTTGTGGAATCAATAAGGCCTCTTGTAGAGGAATACTCATTTCTATATTACCTGTTTCCCCATGTCTTAGTAGACCGTCAGGGTTTGGGAAGGTAGCTCTGAAAGCAATGTTACCTGTCTCGTTATTGAAATCGGCTTCAATAGTTTCTACCACACCTGAATAGCTGAAATACTTATTATTTGCCATCAAAAGCTTGACGATGACGTCCTCATCAGTCTTTACTTCTTGCTTATATTCTAGGTATTCTGCTTCTGGGACGTTGTAGTAAACCCACATTTTGCTATTGTCTGAAAACTCAGAAAGTAATTCTCCTTCATCCAATAAACTACCTTCTCGTACTCTGAATCGGCCAATGATTCCATCAAATGGCGCTCTGATCTCGGTGAATTGCAAGTGAACTTCTGCTAAGGATAGCTCCGCTTTTGCCTTAGCTAGTTTTGCTTTAGCCATCGCCAATTCGTTTGGAGCTACGATATTTCTGTCTGCAAGTGTCTTGGTGTTTTGATATTCGATCTCAGCAAAATCTACCTCTGCTTGAGCGCTTTGCTGTTCAGCTTCATATAGTTTAGGCATGATTTTGAACATTAGTTGGCCTTTTTTCACCAATTGACCTTCGTCTACATAAATCTTCTGTAGGTAACCTCGTTCTTGAGCACGAAGCTCGATATGTTGTATAGAATGTACTTGGGATACATACTCCTTGGTGATTAATGTATCCATTGTGAGTGGACTCGTGACCAGAAAAGTGGTTTCCCTTTCTGTATGCTCTTCGCTATGTGAAGTACAGCTTGTGATCCAAAGTGATCCGCACAGGCTCAAGAGCATGAAAATTCGATTTTTCATAGGTTGGTTTGTTAAAACGATACTAATTTTCGGATGATTTTACCTTTGTGTAAAGAAAATACACGAAAGCCCTTAAAGCTTGATGCTTATGGTTTTAGGGCATTAAAATGAATAAAAGAGGGGCTAGGCAAAAGAGATTCTGCCTTGAAAAAAAGGTATTATATTCTAAATACTTGAATGACTACATGTAATCGAAGTGATCGAGTATCTGGAATAAACTTGCTGAAATGCAAGTCCTGCGGTAAGTCCTGAAAAAGAAAACCGAAAATCCGTGTGAAATACAGCGCATTAAAGTAATTGCTGTCTAAAAAGTTAGGGCTATTAACATAATCATCATCCTCTTCTTCAATTTTTGAATTGTTGACTGTGAAAATGCCACTGTCATGAAGCTTGGATTCAGAATAAGATAGGGGATGTTGCTTAGTATTGTTGACTCCAACGGTGTTCTCAAAAGAGCTACCATAACTATCAAAGGTATTGTCATTATCGACATTGGCATAGATTGCACTATACCCACTTGATATGAGAATACTCAGCGATAATAAGAATCTAACTAAATATTTTGCCATATAAGCCACAAACTTATATAACGCTTCTATAATAGTCAAGCACTATTGCTTAAATTTCATCAATGATTTGTTGCTTTTTTTGAAAATAATTTAATTGGTTCACTTGGGGCGCTGTAAATGCATTAGAGATTTGGTGTTTGAAAAAAAGCCTTATTCCTCAAAATAGAAGCATAATAGCCTATCTAGGATGAGTTAATTTATTCAGGGGTTTGTCTTTGGGTGTTATAATTCTTTGATCCAAATGGTAGAAATTTGATTTCTGGATGTTATTTGAGATCATTTTCCTCCAAGAATTATGAATTGCTGTGCAAATTTGGGTCTTTAGATTTTTCAAATGAAAATGAACGTGCTTAGAAAATTTATAGGGATAAAAACTACCACAGGATTACTAGTTTTAGTAGCTGCTGTGTTGTTGGGAAGTTGTGAGAATGCCACCAAGTCAGAAACTCTAGGACTACAGGAAGAAGAGGAAATGCCACCGAATATTATCCTGTTGATGGCTGATGATCAAGGGTGGGGAGATACTGGATATAATGGTCATCCAGATTTGCTAACGCCCAATTTGGATAAAATGGCCGCTAATGGAGCTGTCTTCGAGCGTTTCTATGCTGCCGCACCGGTTTGTTCTCCTACTCGAGGAACTGTCATGACTGGAAGGCATCCTCTTCGTTATGGAATATGCCATGCCAACTGTGGGCATATTAAACAAGAAGAAATCACGCTCGCAGAGTTGGTGAAGGAAAGAGGATACGCCACAGGACATTTTGGAAAGTGGCATATAGGTACTTTGACACGAGATACTTTAGATGCGAACAGAGGAGGCCAAGCAAAATTTGACGGTGATTATGCGCCACCATGGGACAACGGTTTTGATGTAAGTTTTGTGACTGAGTCGAAAGTGCCTACTTGGAACCCGATGATCACTCCCCCCAAATCAGCGGAAGACGTGAGTGATAAATTAGTAGAGGGAGAGTCGTTTCAGACTTTTTATTGGACCGGTCCAGGTGAAATAGTTACTGATAATTTGGAGGGAGATGATTCTCGTGTCATTATGGATTGGGCGATTCCTTTTATTGAAAATTCAGTCAATCAGAAAAAGCCATTTTTAACGATCATCTGGTTTCATACGCCGCATTTACCTGTCTTAACTGGCGAAGAATACAAGAAGCCTTATGCAGAGTTGTCTGAGGATCAGCAAAACTATTATGGAGTAATGACCGCTTTGGATCTGCAAGTAGGTAGGTTGAGAGATAAGTTGGAAGATCTAGGGGTAGCAGAAAATACAGTTTTGTTCTACACGAGCGACAATGGTCCAGAGGGCAAATCTGTAACAGGTCGTACTCAAGGTCTAACGAAAGGACTTAGAGGGAGAAAGAGAAGTCTATACGAAGGCGGAGTTCGCGTGCCAGGAATCGTCGAGTGGAAGGGGAAAATAACTCCAGGCACAAAAATAACTGCACCTAGCTTTACTTCGGATTATTTCCCGACGATAGCTAAGCTATTGGGGATTGATTTGAAAACAAAAAATCGTCCGTATGATGGAGTGGATTTATTTCCTTTTATATCAGGGGAGAAAACTCAGAGAGAGCAACCTTTAGCGTTTGATTATCAGTTACAATCTGCATTGATTTCTGAAGATTATAAGATCTATAGAGAAAACCCTAGCTCAGAATTTGAGCTTTATAATATTTCTGTAGATCCAGGGGAGACCCGGAATTTGGCCAAGGAGGAGCAGGGTAAGCTTCAAGAGATGGTGAGCTATTGGAAGAATTGGAATGAGTCAGTAGAGAGTAGCTCGACTGGGGAAGATTATTGAATTATGGGTTTTTAAACTTCAAGATATAGCTAGCGGTATAGTCTCCACCAAATACATGATGACCAGAAGGCACATAGAGATATTTGATTTCCCCATCTATAATTAGCAGCTGAGGTCGTTCAAATTTGGAATAGGTTGCATTCTGTGAGCCATAGTGAATCGCTACTTTCTCTTGATCAAAATCTACATACTCATTGATCCTATGGAATCCTTTTTCATAGTCATCGAAGGTGATTCCATCATCAGATTTCCATAATAGTCCGCCTCCCGGTTCAATGATCCCATGATTATCTGTGGTGAGTAAGGCAAATTTCCCCTTGTACATAAATGCATATCCATCTTCTATATTTTGGTCATTGGAAGTGACTGGGAATGGCATTTGCACATAGGGGCCTTCTAGATTTTCGGCGATTGCCAATCCCATTCGGGCTTTTTCTGATTTGAAATACAAGAAATAACCTCCGTCAGGATGGGGTAATAACGCTGGGTTATTTACCCCGTTACTAGCTTTGTAATTCCAATAATCTGGATTCTTTGGTGTCTCCAAAAGCAATCCGTTCCCATTTACTTTTTCCCAAGGACCATAAGGAGAATCTGCCGTCGCCATACCTATTTTTTGATTGGATGGATGCACTGGACGTTCAGGGTTGTCATTTGCGATATAGAGCAACACATATTTTCCATTAATCCTGGAGATGGCAGGATTGTGCGCCCCATAGCGGTCCCAAGTGTCTAGCCCTGTGCCAGCTAGTGCCACATCAGAAAATGTAAATGGACCCTCCGGTGTATCTCCCACGTAATGGGCGATTTCACTATGGGATCGCCAACCCGGATCCACTTTATCACCTGGCCATCGGGCTACAAAAAGATGCACTTTTCCCTCATCGTCGATTACTGGAGAAGTTCCCCAAATGGTATAACCCGGCTCTTCCACCGCTATGCCCACATATTCCCATTGATCTGCAAATTGCTTTTGCTGCGCTGAAAGTTTGGTTGGGAAAAAGACTAGAAGTAAAAGGCCAATTAATAGATTGAAAAGGTTTTTGGTCATGGGGGTTTTTGGATGAAGGCTCCTAATAGACAAAAAACTTCCTGAAAATGCAATTGGTGTAACCAGCGATCAAAGCAATTAATATCACAGGTTGAATCCGAATCTCCCTGCTCTGGGAATGTTACCTGACAAAGTGGTTTTAAAAGAATAATCAAGGATACCGTTTTGGTATCCTTGATTTATAATTTGTGTGAATTTGCGGTGAAACTGTCTTACCTGATCAGTTTCCGAATGTGAGGCTTATGGCTCTTTTGTCATTCGTGCCAGTAGCCGGTATGATTATCCATCCTGCATCCGAACCAGCAATCAGTTGGATTTCATAGGTATCATTCGGAGCTAGATTTTTTGCGTTTGGAGAGTAGATCAGTGTTGGAGCAGTTGATTGATCGCTTTCAGTCCAATCCATTTGGAAAGTTTTGTTGTCGAAATCATTCTGATAATTCTCAATAACACCATTAATGCTTGCAGGATAGGTTCGCAAAATCGCCTCTTTGAAATAGGGTAGATCCTCTGTTCCATTAGCATAAGACCAGTAAGCATGAGACATTAGATTTGTTTCTATTTGGCTAATCGCATGCTGGGCCACTGGGGTAATAGCTTCATTAGCTGAATAAAAAGCACCCCATTCACCCAGCCAAATAGGCATTTTCAATCGCTCACCGGTTTCCTTTATTCTTTTGTAAATAAGGCTGACGCGGTGGTTAGAAGCCTCGGCAGCATAATCCGTGTCTGTCACTAAATCATAGCCATGTGGAGCATAAGCGACCAAAGCATCAGGCGTGCCGTCCGCAAGATTAGTCCTTTCTATACTGCTTTTAATTCCCATATTACTGAAGTAGGAATGCTCCAAAAACAGAATGTGCTCTTGGTCTATTTCACGGATCGCAAGTGCTACTTTTTGGTAGAAAGGCTGTAATTGATTTTTTTCGAAATCTGCTACCAAAGGCTCTAGCGCATCAATTACGGAAGCATATTTTTCTTCGGTGTTGAGCTGTTGGATAGCTTCCATTCTTTGCTCAGTGCCCGACCAAATTGTCGCAAGCTCCATTTCATCTAAGATCTCGCCTGTTTGTTCGTAGACGAAATTCCCATAGGCACCGATCAACATAGGCATGGCTTGCTGCGCAACACTTCCCGGAAAAGGCTCATTCATCAGGTCGAAACCAATTACGGTCTTATTATCCTTATAGCGCTGAGCGAGTAGCTTCCATAGCTGAGCATAGTGATCTTGCAGACCAATCCCATCGGCAGCAGGATTATTTGCCCAAAAATTATCAAAAGCAGTGTGCACGGCAGGGCTGATCAAATAGGAATCGCTCCAAACTTCTCCTGTCAGGTGAGTAGCCCCTTCATCCAAAGTTGCCCATGCCGGCGCCCCATCTGAATACTTAGCGCTATACAGATCCTGATGCATGTCGAGCACCACAAAGAGCCCATTTTCTCCAGCCCATTTGATTCTTTGATCAATTTCTTTGAGATATTCCTCATCATATTTTCCTGGCTCAGGCTCCAGTCCATCCCAAATAAGAATCAAACGAATACTATTGAATCCCCAACCAGCTAGGTTCTGATAAAACTCTGGCCCAGATTGAAAGATATAATTATCCTTTTTTGATTTGCTCACGACGTTGATTCCGTTGAGAATAACCTGTCGGCCAAGATTGTCTACAAATTGGCCATCATTAATTGTTACGCTGCTAGGCCAAATAGGTGGAGCGGAAGCATTATTAGAAGTACATCCAGTAAGAGCTAGTAGGTATGTTCCTACTAAGAGAATTAGGCTGTAAAAGTGTAAGCGCATGGAGAGGAGTTTTCTCATTTTTGGTAAATTAAATAGGGGTTGAGGTAGGGTGTTGGGCACTCAGGAAGTAGGTAGTTTACCTAGTTCAGTACTGACATTCGAAACTGTGAATGGGTCAAAAATAGGCACTGATGGCTCCGCAGATTAAAAAATGTGGTCTACTGATGTTTATAGGGGTGAATAACCGTGTTAAGCCAAAAGGTAATCAAAGTCTGGGGCGAAATTGCGGGATACAGGGATGACTGACTCGGTGTTTTCTAGGTGTAGGGAGAGCTTGCCCGCTGATTTTTTGGCGATTTTTATCTTTTCTACATTGACTAGATAAGATCTGTGGCAGCGTTTGATGGGTAAATCCGCCAATTGCTCAGACAGTGATTTCAGAGAATTCCGAATCATCTCTTTTTTCACAGATCCATTGTCCAAATAATGAATAGTGGAGTAATTGTCCGCAGCTTCTATAAACAGGACATTCGAAGACTTTAGGGAGAATTTCTTGTTTCCATATTCATCGACGAAACCTACCAAATGATGAACAGGTAGTTCCGTTTTTACTTGAGGTTTTTCCTCTTTGCTTTTCTTATAAATCCAGGTGAAACATAGCGCAAAGGAGTAAGGAAAAAGCAACCCAAGAAAAGTGTACTTCACACTTAGGAAGTATTCAGGGATCAAACTGTTGTCCGTATTTCTATAAAAAAGCATAAAAACTAAAGCCAATCCTAAAACCTCAGCCATAGTCCAAGCTGTAAACCAGCCTAAAGTATTTCGGTTTTTAAGTGAAATGGGTTTGAGGACAAATTGTGAAATACTTAAGAATATACCACCGATAATGCCAAAGCCTGATAGCCGAATAAATTGAAGAATTCCTTGGTCAGATTTCCAGGAATTTATCCCGAAAGGCGTATAAATGTTTATAAAAAAGATAGAAAATACAACGCAAAAGCCAATCAAAACCAGTTTCTCCCAAGTAGCCTGAAGTAATTGAACCGGTGAATGGAGGATGTTTTTGATTGTAAGCTGGATACTCATTACTAGGTGAATGGGATTTGATACCTCAGGTTTGTTGATTGTTCTTGGTAAGTAAACAGTAGCCTTAAACGCTCTAAAGTTATGGCTTTTTAGTGGTGATTTCCCCTACCTCAGTGACAATTCAGTGCCAGTCAGTGAGACGAGGGTCGCTTAACTAGTCAGCAGGATGACAACTTCGTCATTTGTTGGAAATAAATCCGGTACTGAAATGAATATTCAGCCACAACATTTTTCACAGAATATCCGCCAAGAAAAATTGATAAAAAACAAAACCCTGTAAAATATGTCTTACAGGGCTTTTTTACTAAAACTGTGGAGCTGGCGAGATTCGAACTCGCGTCCAGATAAGGAAACAACGTACCTTCTACATGCTTAGTCACCTGTTGGTTTTTCGATCGGAATATGCTGGGTGACACACCTAGTTCCGACTTAGCTACTGAGTCTTAAGCTTGCATAATAGCATCACAAGCAGCAGTCCAATCAAGTCGACACCCCGGAATCCACCCCGAAAGGACGGGGGGCGGAGGGATGTGGCTGGGGAATTACTCTCGCAACTCAACCCTTTAAGCTTTCTATCCTGTAAAGGTTAGATTAGGCAGCCATAGCGTAAGAATCTTCGCCATTTATAGTGCGTATGAATCTTTTAAGGCCGTACATACTCCAGCCTGCATGCGAGCCCGATCTTTACACTTACTGTCAAAACCGGTCAGCCCCATTTGAATTAGGATGACAAAAGTAACACAATTTTGGTTCCGTCAGTTTTTTCTTTCCTACATTAAATTACTTACTGGGATTATAGTTTGCTGAGAAGTTATTTTTCCCGTAGATGCGCGTAGAAAACTAGCGTTGATTTCATTAGCTGGTAGATCTGAGTTTGTTGGGGTATTTCAGTTGCTGAGAAATCTGCGTAAATCGACGGGTTTTATCAGCGCAAATCCGCGGGAGACTTTTAATATCATAGCCATAATCAAACAAAATCAGAGTTCTGAGATTTTCTCAGCCATTCACCTTAAAATTCATTCCCTATAATTCAGGTAATTAGCGAAAATTGTCTGAAATAGCCTGTGGCTGGGCTTCCTGAGTATAGAGTTTTTTATATCTTGCGGTGATGGAAAATTTCGTCGTTTCGGCAAGAAAATACAGACCGGCAGATTTCAAGAGCGTAGTAGGGCAGCAGCATATCACCACCACGCTTCAGAATGCCATAAAAAACAATCACTTAGCGCAGGCTTTTTTGTTTTGTGGTCCACGTGGAGTGGGTAAAACTACCTGTGCCCGTATTCTTGCGAAGACGATCAACTGTGAGGATCTTCAGGCCGATTTCGAGGCTTGCGGTAAATGCGAGTCCTGCGTGTCTTTCCAAAACAACAGTTCCTTCAATATCTACGAACTCGATGCTGCTTCGAACAACTCGGTGGATGATATCCGAAATCTAGTAGAGCAAGTACGATACGCTCCTCAAAAAGGGCAGTACAAAGTCTATATCATTGATGAGGTTCACATGCTTTCCAATCAAGCATTTAATGCTTTTTTGAAAACTCTGGAAGAGCCTCCTAAGTATGCCATCTTTATTTTGGCGACTACTGAGAAACACAAAATCATCCCTACCATCCTTTCTCGTTGTCAGATTTTTGATTTCAATAGAATTCAGATCAAAGACATTGCTGTTCACCTCAAGGAGATTGCTGAGAAGGAAAAGGTAGATTATGAAGAGGAAGCACTTCGATTGATCGCTACCAAAGCTGATGGTGCGCTGCGTGATGCTTTATCGATGTTTGATTTGATCGTGACTTATTCCGCAGGGAAAAAGGTGACCTATCAGGAAACCATCGGTAATCTGCATATCCTTGATTACGATTATTATTTTAAAGTAGTAGATGCCTTAGTTTCCGAAAATCTTTCCGAGGTCTTATTGATTTTTGATGAGATTTTGAAAAAGGGATTCGATGGACATAATTTCATAGTAGGTCTTTGTGAGCATTTTAGAGATCTTTTGGTAGCCAAAGATCCTGCTACTGTTCAGCTGATAGAAGTATCTGAATCGGCTAAAGAGCGCTATTTGCAACAGACTGAAGCTGCTTCTGCCTCATTTTTGCTTTCTGCCTTGAACGTCGCAAATCAATGCGATATCCACTACAAAACCTCAAAGAATCAGCGTTTGCATGTGGAATTGGCATTGATGAAAATGGCTAAGCTCCCACAGGCATTTCGATTGTCAATGGTGGCTGCCGAGGAGGCAAAAAAAAAAGCCTGACAGCCTCAGTTCCTGAGAATACTAAAGAGCCAATTCCGCAGCAGGCTAAAGAACCAATTCCTCTTCCTACTTCTTCTTCTGGTACTGCCAAGCCCAGCGCTTTGCAGAAGACAGTTGCTATTCCCAAAAACCTAGGACACACCAAGCAATTGGCTGATCAAAAGGCTAAAGATGAACTTCAGAATGCCGAAAGCAAGAAGTCTGAGGAAGTGGTAGAAGTGAAAGTAGCGGGAAGAGATCTTACCCAAGAGCTATTGGATGATATCTTTGATCAGGTTAAAGAGCACTTTCAAAACCTTGGGAAAAGTATGGAAGTAGCCATTCTTGGGCAGTCCATCAAAATGAAAAATGGAATAGTTTTTTTAGAGGTAATGGGTCATGTGCAAGAAGAACTTGCATTGAAGATGAAGCCGGAGTTAATTAGAATTGTGCGTGAAATCGGCAATGTAAATCACTTTTCGGTAGAGTTGGAGCAAAAGGAGGAACTCGAATCTGAGCGCAACAAACTGTACACAAGCTCTGATAAATTCAAATTTTTAAAAGAAAAGCATGCTGCTTTAGGAGAGTTTCAGCGGAGGTTTGGCTTGGAGACCGATTACTAAAAGTCCAGAGATATCCCAAAGTTGATGAGGTTCTGTAGCTGCACCGCCTGTTTGGAAGTGCCGTCATCCTGCTTTATATATACATCCTCATCATAGATCAGGACTGTTTCTATTCGAGTAGATATAAACTTATTCACTTGCATTCTGATCACAGATTTGAAGTTAACCACCATGTTTCCAAACACCTCATAATTAGAGAAGAGGTTGATGTTTGACGCCCAGGTGACATTTTTCATAAGTTTAATATCGTTTACTGAAGCAGCAAGAGATACCCCTGCTTCGGCTCGTACATTTTCTCCGGGGGTAACACCGAAAGCGCCTGCACGACTAAGCGAATCATCCAGAACAATGGTAAATCTACCTGTGAAAGGAGAAAGGATGACCGAAATCTTGCTCTTGTCTTTATAGGTTTTACGGTAGTTTAGACCTGTGGAGGACTGCACATAGCCAGGGGAGAGCAGGTCCGAGATTTTAGTTCGATTTACTACATCGTTAGCAGTGCTATATTTGTAACCAGCGAGAAGCTGTGTTCTTGCGTCTAATTGAGTAGAGAGGAAGAAGAACTCTGATAGTTCCCGTCCATAATTACTCACAAAAGTGAAATTGTCGTTGGTTTTTCTGGTTTTATAGGTCCGGTCATCCTGCCTGTTGAAACCCATGCTGACCGTTAGTTGGGTGTCCCAGACCTTATTGTCTTTTTTGTAATTGGCGAAAAGCGTCAAGCCAGAATTTAAAGCAAATGTGCTCGCTCCACCCGCAGCCCAATTGGATAAGGTGACCTGTTGAATATTTAGGTTATAATTTCCGCCTGTTTTCCAGAAAATTTCTTTCACAGGCTCTTCTATCAATAAGGAATCTCCTAGCATCAACAAGGTGTCACCGTTAATCATTACAGTGTCAGGAATATACTGCCTATCCTGAGCCTGAAGAGTCTGGCTGAGGCATAGTAGAAATAATCCAAAAATTAGGAGATACTTTGACATTTAAAAAGCTTAGGGGATTGCAGATCAGGGGCGAAAGATAACCAATTTCTGCCCAATGGATATGATATTTTGATTTCCGATATTGTTCCAGGTTTTTAATTCATTGACGCTCACGCCATATTTTTTACTAATTGCAAATAGCGTTTCTCCACTTGCTACGGTATGTACAGTTTTTGAATTGGAAGAACTATTAGTTTGTGTTACTGTATTTCTTGCAGCTTGGTTAGCAGAGGGAGCTGGAGAGGAGCTTGCAATTACCTCTCTTGTAGGTGTAGGGCTGTTTACTTTCACTACCGGAATATCTTCTCCACGCTTTCTGTGATCCTGTAGATTAAGAACCATTCCAGCTTTTAAATCCCTGTCTTTTCTGATACGGTTTTTAGATTTTAAAGCAGAAAGTTTCATTCCGTATTTCTGAGAAATGCTCCAGAGTGTTTCCCCTGGCATTACCACATGGGTGGCTACTTCGGCACTTGCCTTCTTTTTCTCAGTATAATAATATTCTCCAGCTTCGATGCGCTCTCCTTTGTCCAAATCATTAAGTCGTCTCAATTTATTCTCCTTGACACCCACACGTTCAGAAAAAGTGCTTTGAGTGGTTGTTTGAGCAGCTTGCACCCCATCTAGATTATTTACAGTGATCTGATCTGGTAGTGCAGCGTTCGTTGTGTTTCCTGCAATTCGAGGAAATGAATTAGCCTGTTTGTATGCTGGAGAGGTGCTGCTTGTGGTCGATGTGGTGTTTTTAGGCTCGGCTTTCTTGAGGACAGCTTGCTGGGTAGGAATTGATCCATTTTTGACATAGACTACCGTGTAGGCCCTATCTCCAGGGATTTTTCCATTTCTAGTCCAGAGGTTATACTCTTCCAAATGTTTTTCACTTACCCCATATTTTTTGGACAAAGCTGAAAGCGTAGTAGGTCCTTGAACACGCTCTTCAGCCATATACTGAGCATTACTGACAAGCATCATGCTTGAATTTTCAAAGGCTATTTTATGTGCTAGGAATTTCTTAAAGTACCAATGGGTATTTCGATCTACATCCACGACTCGCTTTCCGTTGTACTGTGTTCCAAAGTAAGCTTTGGCTCCACCCAAACCCATCTGGTAGGATACCAGAGCGCACATCCAATTATCGAAAGTGTTATTGTGTTTTTGAAGGTAAAGAGCAGCTCCCTTGGTAGAAGAAACAATGTTTTTTCGCTCATCAATTTGATTATCTACCCGCAGAAAAACTTCCTCAGCGGTACCTTGTTTGAATTGCCAGAAGCCAACAGCATTTGAAGTGGATACCGCATCCCCAATCAAACCACTTTCTTGAATCACCAGGTACTTTAGGTCTTCAGGAACGCCAGCATTTCTAAGTTCACGCTCAATGATAGGCATGTATAGATTGACCCTATCTTGTTTTACTTTGAAATACGATGGGTTACGATACTGCGCATCCACATCTAATTGGATTTCTCGCCGCGCCTGCGGATTGATTCGCACGATAAGTTCAGCAAACTCCAATTCTGCTGGAACCTGTGGGATTTGGGCCAGTAGATTTTGGCTTAGAAAAAGTGTTAAGATGAAAAGGAGGTAAGTTTTACTAGTAATTTTCATTCGAAAAAGGCTTTCATCGTTCGTTGCAGCCTCATTTTAGCAAAAATGATTCCCCTTTTATTTTTGCTTAGATTTTTCTTGCCATCATGACGCCATCTCGGATAGGGAGTAGGGCATTTTCTACCCTTGGATCGTTTTGAATCATGGCATTGAAGTCTAGCAGAGCTTGGGTATCCTTATCGATTTTCTGTCCTTTTTCCACCAAAACTTTCCCTGACCAAAGCACATTGTCTGCGAGAATAATTCCGCCAGCACTCATCTTATCGATGATTAGATCATAATACTTTCCATAGTTGATTTTGTCAGCATCGATGAAAACCATGTCGAAGGGGCCGGCAAGGCTAGGGATGATTTCCAGGGCATTTCCCAATCGGTAATCGATTTTGTCAGCCATCCCACTTTCTTCAAAAAAACCTCTTACCATCGTTTCCAACTCATCATTGATGTCAAGTGTAATCAGTTTCCCTTCCTCTTTTAATCCCCGAGCCATACAGATGCCAGAATATCCGGTGTATGTTCCTATTTCCAAGATTGTTGCAGGGTTTTGCATTTTCGTGAAAATCTCCAGCATTCTTCCCTGAAGATGTCCCGAAATCATGCGTGGCATCATGACTTTGGCTTGAGTCTCTCGGGTGATTTTTAGAAGCAAAGTGTCCTCTTCGCTGCTGTGTGCTTCGCAATAAGCTGAAAGTGCTGGGTCAATGAAATCCATGATTATTGAGGGGTGTAAGTAAGGAAAGTGAGCATGTCTGGATTGAAAATATCCTGCGCAATTTCCTGTAGTTCTTCTGCTGTAGTATTTCTGATCTGATTAAATATATTTTCCAAAGGATCTACTTTGCCATGATCTAGCAGACTTTTGCCGTACACAAGCATTAGTGCTGCGTAATTCTCTTCTGCCATAGCCATTTGACCGATTGCTTGTTCTTTGGCCATATGAAGCTGTACAGTGCCGAGCTTGGTGTTGGCCATTTTACTCATTTCTTTGAGCACTAGAGATTGTGCTTTTTTGAGGGTTTTTCCTTCGGTACCAAAGTAAATCCCAAAAAAACCAATATCCGAAAATGGCTGATAACTGGACTCTATGCTATAGACATAGCCATGTTTTTCGCGAAGCATAAGGTTCAACCTACTGTTCATGCTTGGTCCACCGAGGATATTATTGAGCAGGTAAAGCTTGAAGCGATTAGGGTCATATAGAGAAAATGCTGGTCTGCCGATCGCACAAAGGGACTGGCTGATATCTCGTTCTTGAGTTTTTATTTTGGGGACATAGCTGTTGAAACCGCTTCTGACATACAGGCTTCTTTTGGGCTGAATCTGAGACAAGGGGCCTTCGATTCCACGCAGTACTTTTTGGAATGAAATATTTCCTACTACTGAAAATATCAGCCTCGAAGTATCCAGCCTGGTAGAAATATAATCAAAGAAATCCTGCTGCGTAAAGCCACCTACGGTTTGCTCAGTTCCCAAGATGTTCCTTCCCAAGGCATGGTTTTCAAAAACCATTTCGTCCAATTCATCTTGAATAGCATCATCGGGAGAATCACGATACATGGCCATTTCCTCTAAAATGACCTGTCGCTCTTTTTCGATCTGCTTTTCAGGGAAAGTGCTGTTGAAGGTAATGTCGAAAAGTAACTCAGCAGCTTTGCCATAATGCTCCTTCAAAGTGGAGGCATAGAAGCATACTTTTTCTTTGGTGGTATAGGCGTTGAGTTCGCCTCCCAGTGATTCTAGTCGATTGAGTATATGGAAGGTTTTGCGCTTTTTGGTGCCTTTGAAGGCCATGTGCTCCCAAAAATGAGCCAGTCCTTCCTGCTCTTTGGTCTCGTCTCTACTGCCTATGTCTAATATAAATCCGCAGTGAACTAGTCTGGTGTGGGTAACTTCCTGATGGACAATCCGAATGCCGTTACTAAGTTCTTTGATGTTTAATTCCATGCTTTATCTTACCCTTTCGGTAATATACAAAGTAAAGCAGGAAATTGGTTCCTGTAGAATTTCTAAGCAACTTTTCAGAGTAGAATTAGTAACTTTCCATTTCAGAATGAGGAATAATCTATGAAATCGAGCCTATAATAATTGCTCACAAAGTGGTAATTATTTACAACGCGAGATTTAACCCCATAGCTCCGAAATTTATCAGGGGAATGAACATTAGAAAATAAGTATATCCAGTTGAAATCACGCATGACTTAGGGTTTGCCCCATTGAGCGGTTAGACTAATTGCGTGATCCCCCGACCGACTAGCTTCAGCCCGGCGGGCACGTAACCTAAAAAATTAAATAATAACAGATGAAATATCAACCACTTGCTAGTTCACTTTACATCAAGAATCGTGAGAAATTTTGCTACAAACTTGCTGAAAGCAGTGTGGCCATTTTTAATTCTAATGATATCATGCCCACCAATGCTGACGGGACGATGCGTTTTCGTCAGAATAATGATTTGTTCTACCTCTGCGGCATAGACCAAGAGGAATCTATCTTATTATTGGCTCCGGATTGTCCAAATCCCAACATGCGTGAAGTGCTTTTTCTGCGCGAAACCAACGAGCAAATAGCAATTTGGGAAGGACACAAGTATACAAAAGAGGAAGCCGAAGCTACTTCAGGCATTAAAAATATTCAGTGGCTTGCCAATTTTGATCAGATTTTTAATACGGTGATGGCACTTTGCTGTAATGTATACCTCAACACCAATGAGCACCTGCGTGCAGGCGTAGTGGTAGA
Organism: Algoriphagus chordae; assembly: GCF_003254055.1. Lineage (GTDB taxonomy): Bacteria > Bacteroidota > Bacteroidia > Cytophagales > Cyclobacteriaceae > Algoriphagus > Algoriphagus chordae. Next base: position 46,522 of record NZ_QKZT01000015.1, on the reverse strand, counting down.
GACACAAGACTCGAGGTTCATCAAACACTGCAAAGAGAGGTTCCCGCTGCACAACTACCGACGTGCTGCACCGATCATGCATGAACTGAGGGGAGTAAAAGAAAAGGAAGAAATCGATCAGATTCAGAAAGCCTGTGATATTACAGAAAAGGGCTTTAGAAGAATTTTGTCATTCGTAAAACCTGGAGTAACCGAGTATGAGATCGAAGCGGAATACTTGCATGAGTTTGTAAGGAATCGCAGTAAGGGATTCGCCTATGAGCCAATCATTGCTTCTGGAGCATCTGCTTGTGTATTGCATTATGTGGAGAATCACAAAGAATGTCTTGCTGGCGAAATGCTGTTGATGGATGTGGGAGCGGAATATGGAAATTACAATTCGGACATGACTCGGACCATTCCCGTGAGTGGTAGATTTACTGAGAGACAACGTGCCGTTTATGATGCCGTTTTGAGGGTGCAAAAAGAAGCTGCGCACATCTTAAGAATAGGTGCCAATATCCAAGATTACCATAAGGAAGTTGGGCTGATCATGCAAAGTGAATTGGTTGGTTTGAAGCTTATCGATCAAACTGATATCAAGAATCAGGATCCAAACTGGCCTGCATATAAAAAGTATTTTATGCATGGAACTTCGCATCATATGGGGTTGGACGTACATGATGTAGGAACTATGCACGAGCTGATCAAGCCGGGAATGGTGTTCACCGTAGAGCCAGGGATTTATATCCAAGAAGAAGGGCTAGGGATCCGATTAGAAAACAACATCGTGATTCAAGAAGGAAAAGGTTATTTTGATTTGATGAGGAATATCCCAGTGGAAGCTGAAGAAATTGAAGAGCTGATGAATAGTTGATTAATTTCTTTAATTAATTATCTATAAATATTTCATTTACAGTAATTAAAAAAGGTTTACCTAATCTATAGGTAAACCTTTTTTTATGGCTTGGATTGAAGTTTTAATCGTTTGGATATGGGAGGTATACGAAGCTCGTAAAAGCCCCATCCATCACGAAAAGACAACAGAATTCATCTGGGTCTTTATAGGCTTTTTGGAAATCCTCTAGGGATTCTTCCGCGATCAATTTGCGTTGGACAAACTCATCCACATAGGTCATAAAGTAATTCCAGTCCAAGTCTTTTTCGTCTTTGCCAACAAAGATTTTACCAATAGGCTGCATCTCTTTGGAGATAGGAAAAATCGGATAATCAGAGAATTTCCGAGTTCTAATCTGATAAGAAGCTTCCTTGAGCGTATCTGATATTTTTATAAAATCAGAGCTGATTGTGCCTAGATATTTTCCGCTTAATTCTGGATCGTTGAAATCTGATATCATGATTTTAGAGATAAGAGTACGACATTTTCTACATGATACGTCTGTGGGAACATGTCCACCGGCTGTATTTTTTCCACCTTATATTTTTCAGCTAAAAGAGCTACGTCCCTAGCCTGAGTGGCAGGGTTACAGGATACGTAAACGATCTTGGGAGCGTTCAGTCTCAAGAGCATTTGCACGACTTTCTCATCCATTCCTGCACGTGGAGGATCGGTGATAATCACATCTGGCGCTGCATGATTAGCGATGAACTCATCGTTTAGCATCTCTTTCATATCGCCCGCGTAGAAGAGCGTATTGTCGATCCCGTTGATCTGGGAATTGGACTTCGCATCTTCGATGGCCGCTGGCACGTATTCGATGCCGATGACTTGCTTGGCTTGCTTCGCTACGAAATTGGCAATTGTGCCTGTTCCCGTATAAAGGTCATAAACGACCTCGTCACCCTGCAAATCCGCGAATTCACGAGCAACTTTATATAATTCGTATGCTTGTTCTGAGTTTGTCTGGTAGAAAGATTTCGGCCCGATCCGGAATTTCAATCCTTCCATTTCTTCCTCGATAAATGCCTCTCCAGCGAAAGTAACCAATTCCAAATCATGGAAAGTCTCATTTCCTTTGGTATTGATCACATAAAGCAAAGAAGTGATTTGAGGGAATTTCTCATTTAAAAATTCCATGACTTTCTGAATTCCTTCTGGATCGTCTTCTCCGAATTGCACGATCACCATAGATTGCTCCGTGCTGGTCGTTCGGATGATGAGATTGCGAAGTAGTCCAACTTGGCCTCTAATGTCATAGAAGGTAAGGCTATTCGCTAGCGCAAAAGTTCTCAATTCATTCCTGACGTCATTCGAGATATTTCCCTGTAGGTAACAGTGTTCCACATCGACGATTTTGTCAAACATCTTTGGGATGTGAAATCCCAGCGCATTTCTGTCAAAATCCTCTCCTGATTGGATCTGCTCTATGGTCAGCCATTTCTTGTTGGAAAAGGTGAAATCAAGCTTATTTCTATAATAGCGTGTTTTTTCGGAACCTAAAGTCGGCATTACCTCAGGAATTTCTACTTTGGCGATACGCTGAAACTGATCCAAAACCTGCTGACGCTTGTAAGTTTTCTGCAGGTCATAATTGATGTGCTGCCATTTGCAGCCTCCGCATGTGCCAAAATGCGAGCAAAAAGGATCGATTCTCTCTTTGGAATACTCGTGGAAGTTGACTGGTTCTCCTTCCATGAAAGAGCTTTTTCCCTTGGTGATTCTTACATCTACCACATCTCCAGGCGCCACACCCGTTACAAAAACCACTTTTTCCTCATGATGTCCCAAGCATTTTCCCTCCGAAGCTATGCGCTCGATGAGTAGATTGGTAATCACTTTGTTTTTCATTTTTCGCGACATGGGCGCAAAATTAAGGAAATTTGCCTTTAATAATGAATTCCAAATCTGACAGATGATTTATATCCTTTGTGTTTTAGTCTCTCATTTAAAATCTTTTCCGTTTTAAAACTTTAAAATTGATTTTTTGGTTAAAAAAAGGTTCGACAGAAAACTTTAAATTATGGCCGAAATATTGAAATAAATCAATGCAGGAGCTTTTTCGAACTCAAAATTTAGAAAACACAAATTGAGTATCTTTGAATCATCAATGAAACAAAATAGCCTAAAAGATAAAGTTGTAATCATCACTGGGGCGTCCTCAGGTATAGGAGCATCCTGTGCCCTTGCATTTGGTAAAGCAGGCGCTAAAATCGTTATCACGGGTAGAAATCAGGATAAACTGAATGCTGTCAAATCGAAATTGGAAGCTGAGGGGATAGTTGTATTGGCGATTTCGGCTGATGCTGGAGTGATCGCTGACAATGAGCGGATGGCAGAGATTGTTTTGGCTGAATTTGGGAAAATCGACATCCTGATTAATAATGCAGGAATAACCATGAGAGCATTATTTGAAAATCTTGATTTCGAGGTGTTTCATAAAGTAATGGACACCAATTTCTGGGGAGCTGTTTATGCCACCAAAGTTTGCTTGCCATCAATCCTTGAGAATAAAGGCACGGTGATCGGGATTTCTTCCGTCAATGGATTTCGTGGTACACCTGCTCGAACTGCCTACACAGCAAGTAAATACGCTATGAATGGTTTTTTCGAATCTCTTCGCACTGAAGTGATGAAAAAGGGAGTTCATGTGTTGGTCGCATGTCCAGGATTTACCGCTTCCAATATTCGTAAAAATGCGCTCACAGCTCATGGTTCTGCTCAAGGTGATTCTCCTAGAGACGAATCCAAAATGATGAGTTCGGAAGAAGTAGCAGAAGAAATTTTGAAAGCAACGCTAAAAAGAAAGCGTGATTTGACGCTTACTACCCAAGGAAAGTTATTGAAGTTTCTTAATAAATGGATGCCAGGAAGGTTGGATCATATTGTTTATAATCAATTGAAAAAGGAAAAAGACTCACCTTTCCATTAAATGCCTGAATCGATCTTTCAGACTTACCGAAACCGCCTCGTAGACCTTTCTTCCAAAAACAGGTCGCTTTATTTACCCAAAACGGAAGGATTCGGAATTGTAGATCTGAAAGAACTAGATTTTTTGAATGGAGAAAATAGCTTTGAAATCATCCGAAAGGCTATTTCTTCTAAGAAACCAATTTCATTAATACCAGAATCCGACCCTAGGATTGGGATTGTAAATACACTTTCCAAGACATTTGCTAGACTTTCATTTCGTGACCAAATGACCAGAGAAGAGACAGGCGAGCAATCTCTGTTTTTAGGATGGCCATTTGTAGAAGGTAAGCTACTGAACGGGCAGATCCTCCGAGCTCCCTTATTGCTATTAGGTGTGAAATTACAACTTGAAAAAGGGCAATGGATTCTCTCAAAAACCGATGATTGGCAATGGAATCCTGCTTTTCTTTTGGCTCATTCCCGTGGATATGGGGAAGCATTGGATGCAGATGCATTGAATCATGCTTTGCAGGAATTAGCGATAGATGCGACTGAGTTCCGGACTGGATTTTCTACGCTACTCAATGATCACTTCTCGATTCAGCTAAGATCATCGCTTTTTGAAGATCAGCTAGCTCAGTTTCCAATTTCTCAATTGAACGTGGATGCTGTTAGTTTTCAAGATGGAAAGTTGATCTTGAAAAGCTATGCACTTTTGGGTCAATTCGCTCAAAAAGGCAGTTTTCTGTTTTCAGATTACGAAAATCTGGAAAATGAATTTGGGGACTTGAGTTTGGAGGAATTGTTCACTCAACATTTTACAAGGAATGACAATCAGCCTGTTCCAAGAGAAGAACAACTTTTTCCTGTTTTCCCATTGGACGCCTCTCAGGAAAATGTGTTGCACAAAGTTAGACAAGGTAAGAGCCTAGTGGTAGAAGGACCGCCGGGTACAGGTAAATCCCAGTTGATCGCTAACCTAGTTTCAGACTATTGCTCCAGAGGTAAAAAAGTCTTGGTAGTTTCTCAAAAGCGAGCAGCACTAGACGTGGTGTTTGAGCGATTGGAGAAGTCTGGTTTTGGTGATTTCTTGGGCTTGGTGCATGATTTTCGTGCAGATCAAAAAGTCCTTTTTCAAAAAATTAAAGCTCAAGTCGAGGGGATTGAGGCATATCTAGAACAGAATAGAGGAATTGATTCCATTCAATTGGAGCGAGAGATCTCACAGTATTCCAAGACGATATCCAGAATTTCAGAGAAATTGGAAACCTTTAGAACTGCTCTTTTTGACTCTGGGTCAGCAGGAGTTCCTGTCAAGGCAATGTACCTGAATGCTGATCTGCAAAAGCCGTTCCTTGAGCACTCTGATTTGATTAAGCTAGATTTTCAGAAAGCCCAAAATTTTGAAAAGTCTTTTAAAATTTACCATTCTTATAAGTCTCAGTTCAAAGATACATTTTGGGAAAATCGTAATTCTTTTGCTCATTTCGAGCCAGCTGTTTTCCCTAGAATCATCCAGAGTTTGAAAGAGCTTTTGGCTTTCAGGTCAAATTCAACGATTGAGAATCTGGATGATTTAGCTCAGCTGATTTTGACGAAGAGCAATTTTGCAGATGAGTTGGAGAATATGACTTCATCATTGAAGCAATTGGAGAAGTCTGAATTGGCTATTTCCGCAGTTTTTGATTCAAGGTTTTTATCGAAAATCCACAAAGTTCAGAGGTGGCTTTTGGTGTCGATTGAAAAACTTCTGCATTTGCAGCTAGGAATTGAGAGCAATCCAGAAAACCTGTCAATCCTGGAAGTAGAGCTAGGTTCTCTGAGCCCAAAAGCAAATTCATGGTTAGGGAAGATTCAGGTGAATTTGAGTAAAAGTAAGTATCCTCTGACCTTTGAAATTCTGAGTACAGCCAATCTGAAGTTTAATGCAGCGTCGATTTCCAGTATTCTTACCGAGTTTGAAACGCTCAAATCATTAAATCATGAGTTTGGCGAGCTTCCCAAAATTGAAGGTTTGGAGCATGCTGAGCTCTCCTTAGAAGGTTTAAGGAGTCAACTTGATATGCTTGATCCAATTCTGAATTGGGTAGAGTTATGGAAGAATCAAAGTGATATTCAATCGATAGCGAATTGGAATGCCAGCGAATTTAAGGTTCAGCTCGACCAGCTAAATCTCTTGTCAACATCACTTCAGCTTAATGCTATTAAGTGGAAGGCCTATTTGAGCAATGCCCAAATTTTGGAAGTCTTCAAAAGTGGAATTCCTGAAAGCTCATTTGAACTTCAGTTGAATCAAACTTTTTCTGAGTTGGTTGCCTTTGATCGCTTCTTGGAAAGTCAGGATTCGATTACTCTTTCACTTGCCAAAAAGCTGGAAACTGAATATCCAGAATTGGATCTTTCTGATCAACAAGCTGCATTTTGGAACTCCTGGTATTTGGCTTGGATAGCTAGTTTGGAGGCTCAAAACCCTGTTTTGGCAGAAGCTGGTAGTTTGAAAATGGAGCATGAGTTGGATGAACTAAAGGAAGCCATTCTTGAAAAAAGAAAAATCTCGAGACATATTGCTTTGCTTAGGCTTCGTGAACAAGTCACTGCTGATTTGGAATTTAACCGTTTAGGGAATCGGTTGACTTATCGGGATTTGCTTCATCAGGTCAGTAAGAAGCGGCAACGTTGGCCGATTCGTAAATTGGTGGAAGAGATGGGTGTGGAAGTTTTTCGCTTGTTGCCTTGTTGGTTTGCGAGCCCTGAGACTGTTTCTGCCTTATTTCCATTAGGTCAAGAATTCGATTTGGTGATTTTTGATGAGGCTTCACAATGCCAAGTTGAGAGAGGATTGCCGGCAATGATTCGTGGAAAGCAGGTTGTCGTTGCTGGAGATTCGAAGCAGCTGAGGCCGTCAGATTTCTATCAAGTGAAATGGGAGTCAGGTGAGGAAGGACTAGAATACGAGGCAGAATCCTTGCTAGAATTGGCTGGAAATTTCTTTGAAAAACATCAACTGAAAGGCCATTATCGCTCTGCAGATCCAGCTTTGATCCATTTCTCCAATATTCATTTTTATGAAGGGCAATTGGAGACTTTGCCAGATTATGCAACGTCTATGGCGGACAAACCTGCTTTCTCATTGGAAAAGGTCGAAGGTATCTGGGCTAATCAGGTGAATAATATGGAAGCTGATGCCGTTGTTTTGAAAGTGGCATCTATCCTGAATTCCGCAGCAGCAGATACGATTGGGATTGTGACAGGGAATTATTTTCAGATGGAATTGATTCGCGAAAAGCTCTGGAATGCTGGTTTTCAAGATGCTGGAATCAAGGTTCGTAACATTGAAAATGTGCAAGGAGACGAGTTTGATCAAGTGATTTTGTCTTTGGGTTATGCGCCAAATCCAGAAGGGAAGTTGGTGACGAATTTTGGTTTGCTAGGCAAGTCAGGAGCTGAAAATAGACTGAATGTGGCTATCACCCGAGCTAGTAAGATGATGCATGTGATATCAAGTATTGATCCCTCAGATTTTCGTCCTAGTCAACTTATAAACTCTGGATTGGCATTGCTCAGAGAGTTTTTGACTTTTGTTCAAGAACAAAGCAAAGGTTCTTTAGCTCCAGCCGTGGAGGCTAAAATGAAAGGTTATGAGATTGATTGGAGTTTGAAGAATAGGCTACAGGCTAGCAGTAATTCGTATTCTCCAGAAATCCCTTCAGCTGTGATGGACTTGATTTGGAATGAATCAAATGGTGTTAAGAAGGCAGTGCTTACGGACGACCAGCGATTTTTTAATGCACCAAGTGCAAAAGCTGCTTTAGCTTATCATCCTATTTTGCTGGAGCAGAAAGGCTGGAGTTTTGTATGGAAATGGAGTAGAGAGCTATTTGTAAATAATAACTAGTATTTTTGAATGATAAATCATTCGTTAAGTAATTATTTTTAAGTTAATGACTGATTTATCATTCATTAATATTTTAGATATTTTGTATTATAATTCATTCATTAAGACGTATATTTATGGTTAATGAATGATATTTAAGTCATGGATTACAATCAAATAAGTGATTTAGCAATTCTGCAAAAGCTGGGAGAATTTGTGAAGCATCATCGCATGGCTCAAAACAAGTCTCAGGAGCAGTTGGCTACTGAGGCGGGGGTGAGTAGATCTACCTTGAGTCTGCTTGAACGCGGTGAAAAGGTGAATTTGATCACCTTGATTCAGGTGCTCCGAGTCCTGAATCAATTACAATGGCTGGAGTCGTTTGAAGTAAAGCCTGTAATTAGTCCGATGAGCTATATTAAGCTTCAAAAGAAGCATGAGCGCCAGCGTATTCGTAATACTAGTACGGTAGCTGAAGATCCTCCTTCAGAATGGTAGTAGCAGCAGAAATCTGGATATGGGATAAGCTTGCAGGGGCGATACTCTGGGATGAGTCTGAGCAAATGGGCAGTTTTGAATTCAATCAAAATTTCCTTAGCTCGGGTCTGGATATTTCTCCTATTAAAATGCCATTAACTCAGGGCAATAGAGTTTACAAATTCCCTGAAATACGAAAGTCCCGAGGTGATGTTTTCGACACATTCAAAGGATTGCCAGGTTTGCTGGCAGATATGCTACCTGACAAATACGGAAACCAATTGATTAATGCCTGGCTGATTCAAAACGGCAGAGGGGCGGATAGTCTCAATCCTGTGGAGCAGCTTTGTTTTATTGGAAAGCGAGGGGTAGGAGCTTTGGAAATCAAACCATCTCTTCGTGATGAGTCGATCAAAGCCAGTTTAATCGAAATTGATAGCCTAGTAAATATCGCTGGGAAAATTCTCAATTCCAGATCAGATTTCCATTCCAACTTGACAGGGGAGGAGCAGTCAGCTCTTTCTGATATTCTCAAGATCGGTACTTCGGTAGGTGGTGCCCGTGCCAAGGCTGTAATTGCTTTCAATCCTAAAACGGGTGCGGTGAAAAGTGGCCAGGTGAAGGCTCCAACTGGCTTCTCCTATTGGATCATCAAATTTGATGGAGTACATGATTCTCAATTTGGTACTACTGTAGGTTTTGGAAGAGTGGAAATGGCCTATTATCTCATGGCTGTAGCAGCCGGTATCGAGATGACTGAGTGTAGATTGTTTGAGGAAAATGGCCGCGCTCATTTTATGACCAAGCGATTTGACCGAGAGGATAATGGTCAAAAAATCCATATGCAGAGTTTATGTGGGATCCGCCATTTTGACTTCAATCAGGTTGGTTTCTATAGTTATGAGCAAGTTTTTGAGACCATGAGGATGCTTCGACTTTCTTATCCTGAAGCTGAGCAGATGTTCATTCGAATGGTGTTTAATGTGTTGGCAAGGAATTGTGACGATCATACCAAGAACTTTGCATTCCTGATGGATAAAAACGGGAAATGGACACTTTCTCCGGCTTATGATATTTGCTATGCTTATCGCCCAGGAAGTCTCTGGGTCAGTGCTCAGTCCTTGACTGTAAATGGTAAAAGAGAAGTAATCGTCGAAGCTGATTTTTTGGAAGTTGCCCGACAGATGAATATCAAAAAGCCTGAGGAAAAGATCGCTCAGGTGAAATGGGCAGTAAGTAGATGGGGTGAATTTGCGGATGAAGTGAATGTTGAGAGTGGTTTAAGAGATTCGATTCAAAGCACATTATTGATATGAGTTGACTGGGAAACTCGTATTGTAAAAGACTATAAACTCGCCATCCATCTCGCTAACTGAACTTCATGTACAAGGTAATTCCCTTCGTCTTTGATGACCAATTCTAATTTTTCTAAGGCCTTCAAAGCTGTACTCACTGTGCTAGCTGCTCCCAGATTATGCTTTTGGATAAAGTTTTTGCTAAGTGGGTTTTGCAAGGGTTCTTCTTTAGCAATCGCTCGAAATACATTCCATTGAGCACGTGTAAGCATCTTTTGGAAATTTGCAAAAACAGCCTGTTGCTGCTTCAAAATCTGATCGAACACCACATCCACATCCGAATTGCTCACTTTTTTGTAATTGGCAAAAAGATGATTGCAGACTAGCTGTACGGTATAAGTTTGCCCGCGACTCCAACTATAAATTCTCTCTATTGAATCAGGTTCGATTGTCTTTTTTGCGGTTTGAAAATGCTGGATAATAAAATTTGTGTATGCTTCCAGTGCTATTGGCTGAAGCGATTCCAACTGTGAGCTTTGATAAAAAGGCCGGTTTTTCTCTGTAAACATAGCTTCCATCAGCGTTCGATGACTACCGCTGAAGATAAAACGTACTTCTGGAATTTGCTGAACCCAAGTTCGAAATACAGCTTCCGCCTTGTTGCCTTCATAGTCTGAGATCTGCTGAAACTCGTCGATGGCAATCACTATTCGCTTTTTTCTAGAAAGAAGAAATTCTCCCAGAGCTTTGAGTGATTGGCTTGGTTGCTCTGATTTATTTATTCCAAGTGTTATTTCCGGTAAGCTAGAAAGTGCGCTGAAATTAATTGTTGCTCCAATAGAAGCGAGAAGTTTTTGAATACTTGCGCTGATGCCAGAGGTGGTTCTGCCGTATTTTTCATAGATAGCTGAAGCAATTGATTGTATTGCTTCGTCTATGTTTTGAGTAGCAAGTAAGTCTATGTAGATTGTTTCACAACCTTTGGAAGTTTCTAATTCTTCAAAAAGACGATGGATAAGAGCTGATTTCCCTAGTCTTCTCCAGGCATAAAGCACTACATTTCTATCATTTTCTATATGAGAAATGAGCATATCTAGATCATTTTCTCTGTCACAGAAATAGTCTTTCCCTTGATAGGTATTGATTACGAATGGATTGAAGGGCTCTTTCATAATTCTTGGATTTATAATTACGCGCTTTTCGTTACGTAAATAACGTTACGTAAAGTACGTAATAAAATCCTGAATTATCAATCCGTCATTATTTTTAAGAACGGGATATTAAAACCTGAGTGAAAGTGACCACATACTTACATATACCCAACGGCAGAGTAGACAACTATTCCAATCCATTCCTTTACCAGTTTGTGCCAGATAAAGATGGAGTAGGGATCAGGGAAAAATAGAATTGGAATATCGTATTTGCTGTCTTGGCTATAATAGTCTGTGGGGAAAGGGAGAGTCTGTAAACCAACTTTATCAAAGCAGCCTTGGGATCTTTTCATGTGAAAAGCGGAGGTGATCAGTATAAATTCCTGATTTACATCAATTCCTTTTTCAGCTAAAAAAGCTTTGGTGAAAAGGGCATTTTCATAGGTGTTTTTTGACTGATCTTCTATCATTACATCTTCGGCTGGAACTCCAGTCATCAGCAAGAATCGCTGCAAAACTTCGGCTTCTGATTGTGGATTTACAGGGTTTAGCCCTTGCCCGCCAGTGATCAAGATTTTCTTGATTTTTCCCTCACGATACAGCTGCAAAGCATGAGTGATCCGATCTGCTCCTTTGTTGAAGAATGTTCGATCATAAGCAGTCTTACTCAAATTTGTCACACCAGTAAGTACAATGCCAATTTCGTGATTTTTGATCTCTGAAAAAGTCTTGAACTCAGGTTCCCAAGCCATCATCGCCTGATTTGCGATAAACTGATTGGAAAAAAACCACAACAAAAATATGCCTGTCCAAAGACATCTCCTGCCCCATTTTCTTTTGATGTAAAAAGCACCTGAAACGATCAAAACGATAGTAATGGTCAGCGGAAGTGCTAGAAAACTTAAAAATTGGGAGAGGTAGAAAAACATGAAATTCCTTAGGTATTTGTGACAAAGAAAGGAGGGAATGTTCAATTATCAAATTCAAGGTCCATTTCCATTCCAACACCTTTCTCAATCCAATTTCAAGTAACGCATTACTGCTTCATCTCCCTGAAGTGCATGGGCAGGAATAGGGTGAGAAGTATTGAAAACCTTCAATTCCTCTACTGAAAGTATGGTGACAAAACTTTCGTCATAGCCATCATTATAGGGCACCTTTCCAGGGTTTATATCAAGATAATGCCCGAAGAAATTATAGGCTGCTGTTCTCTTGTTGTAGTTATAATCATGTCTTTCATTGGGTAGATGCACATTGTCGGCCTTGCTTTCTGCACCATACGCGGCATATACTTTTTGTATGTAGGGGAATTCAATCCTAGGCGTATTTTTAGTCCAATCCCCGCCATCTGAAATTAGCAACATAGGTCTTGGAGCTGCCAAGGCTGCTATTTCCACATTATTGGTTTGATGCTGGGCACTTTTATGGATAGGCATGCCACTTTCACATACACAGCCTCCAAAGAAGTAGGCTGAGACCATTACAGCAGGAACAGAAACCGTGATTCTAGGATCTAATGCAGTAATTAAAATAGTTTGGGTGCCTCCTCCTGAGCCTCCTGTCACACCGATTTGAGTAGGGTCTACATCTTCTCGTGAGGTCAAATAATCAAGGACCCTGATTGAATTATAAGTTTGAAGCGTCAAGGCAATGGGAATGGTGTGGCTGGTCTGCTGAGAATCCGCATACCCAAGCATATCGTAGACAAAAACCACCGCACCCATTCGTGCCAGTGCAGCAGCTCTGTACTGAACTACATCTTGGTAGCGTTTGTCTTTTCCATGGCCATGAGGGCTGAGGATGGCGGGACTTTTATGGAAAGGCCCGGGATCAAGTGGGCGGTATAGGTTGCCAGTGATAAAAAAGCCTCGAAAGCTCTCGATGGCGATGTTTTCAATAATATAGCCATCCATTTCTCTGGTGCTGTGGATGATAGGATTGAATTCAGTAGTCCTCTCCGGCATTTGTTCTAATTTCATCCCATCGATAATTCCTTTTCGGATCACATCAGCCCTAGCTTCCCAATCTTTTTGGCTAGTCCACTCGTTAGCCCATTTTTTCAAGTAGGAATTGGCTTCATCCTCCTCCCAATAGGCTCCCTGACATAACATGGATTCCTGTGCAGATACAGAAAATGAAAGCAGCAATAGGAAAATTACTTGGCTATATCGAAATAAGGTCTTCATGGGGAACTTGGTTAGTAAGGAATGCTAAGGAGAATTCAACAGGATCAAAGACAATTGCTTGATAGCTAGTATAGTGAATTTCTGCTTTTGAAGCATTATAAAAAGGTGTTTGACTAGCTGAAACCTCTTCTATTTCTGTATTTCAACTGTAAATGGATAGGGTATTTTGGTTTAAAATTCTTTACTGTTTCTGTCTGGCGGTTAAGACTCTTAGTAAAAGCTGTTGAAAGCTTCAGAAATCCCATGAAACATTTGAACAGAAAAGCTATTTTTGACCATGAGTTCAAACCAACCTAACCTATTGCCTTTGCTTGAAGAACTTTCCGGTCAACTGGAAGGAACCTTGCAATTGGATACACTTACTAAGACACTTTATGCCACCGACGCTTCCGTCTATCGCGAGATGCCGCTGGCAGTTGCTTTTCCAAAGACGGAGTCGGACATCCAGAAGTTGATACTTTTTGCTTCTAAAAATGGCACATCCCTGATTCCTCGTACCGCAGGAACATCATTAGCCGGACAATGTGTGGGCAATGGAATCGTAGTGGATGTAGCTAAGCACTTTACTAAAATTCTAGAATTCAATAAGGAGGAACGCTGGGTGAAAGTGCAGCCGGGAGTGGTACGAGATGAACTTAATCGATTCTTGAAACCCCATGGGCTTTTCTTCAGCCCGATCACTTCCACCGCCAATCGTGCCATGATCGGCGGAATGGTGGGAAATAACTCTTGCGGTACAACTTCCATCGTTTATGGCAATACGCGTGACAAGGTCATACGCTTGAAAACCCTGCTGAGTGATGGGAATACCGTTTTTTTTGATGAGCTATCCAAATCTGATTTTGAAGCGAAATGTCAGTTAGATTCCTTAGAAGGGAAACTATACCAGCAGATTTGGTCCGAGCTATCTCAAGAGGAAGCCCGTGAAGAGATTCACGCACAATTTCCGAAAAAGTCAATTACTCGAAGAAATACGGGTTATGCGGTAGATGAATTGCTAACTGCTGAGGTTTTTGAAGGCGATCAAAAATTCAATTTTGGGAAATTACTGACTGGATCGGAAGGTACTTTAGCTTTCTCAACAGAAATCACCATTAGCTTAGATCCACTTCCAGATCCGATAGAGATCGTAGTTGCGGCACATTTTGAGACTATCCACCAGAGTATGGTTGCTGCGCAGACAGCGATGAAACATCCTGCTACAGCAGTGGAATTGATGGATAAGATTATTTTGGACTGTACCAAAGAGAGCATTGAGTACAGCAAAAATCGTTATTTCGTGGAGGGAGATCCTGAGGCGATTCTGATGGTGGAGTTTCGTGGTCAGACGCTTGAAGAGGCTATGGCAAAGGGTAAAGCTTTGGTGGATGACCTGATAAAAACAGGACTTGGCTATGCCTATCCGATCATTGAGCCAGCGATGGTCTCTGCTGCTTGGTCTCTGCGTTCTGCGGGCTTGGGTTTGTTGGCTAATATTCCCGGCGATCCCAAGGCAGTTGCTTGCATAGAAGATACAGCTGTGGATATAGAGGATCTTGCCAATTACATCGATGAAGTGGATGAAATGATGGCTGGTTTCAATCAAAAGCCTGTCCACTATGCCCATGCTGGAGCTGGTGAGATACATTTGCGTCCTATTTTGGATTTGAAAAAGTCCAAAGATGTAGCAGAGTTTTATGATATTTCAAAGGCTTCTGCTGAGTTGGTGAAGAAATATCAGGGATCTCTAAGTGGTGAACATGGAGACGGAAGAGTACGGGCAGCCTTTATTCCGCTGATGGTTGGGGACAAGAATTATCAGCTTTTCCGAAGAATCAAAGCAACTTGGGATCCACAGAATATTTTCAACCCTGGTAAAATTGTAGACGCGCCGGCGATGAATACCTCACTTCGCTATGCTCCAGATGTAAAAACTCGGGAATATGACACCCTTTTAGACTTTTCGCATGTGGGAGGGGTTTTGCGACAGGCAGAGAAATGCAATGGATCAGGTGACTGTAGAAAGCTGCCTGAATCTGGAGGGACGATGTGTCCAAGCTACATGGCTACTCGCAACGAGCGTGACACTACTCGTGGACGTGCAAATACGCTACGGGAGTTTCTGACGATGAGTGACAAGGAAAATGCCTTCAACCATCCAGAGATAAAGGAAGCATTGGATCTATGTCTTTCCTGCAAAGGCTGTACTTCCGAATGTCCCTCCAATGTGGACATGGCTAGTCTCAAGGCCGAATTTCTTTACCAATACCAAAAAGCAAATGGAATTCCATTGAGATCAAGAGCTTTTGCCTATATCAATGAGTTGAATGAGCTGGGTTCAAGAACTGGTGGCTTGGCTAATTTTATGTTGGGAAATAAATTGACCGGTGGATTGATGAAGTCTATTTTGGGAGTAGCCCCAAAAAGAAATCTGCCTGAGATTAGTAAAGTCAGTTTGCGCAAATGGTATAAGAAGAATTATGAAGCGCTTCCAGTAGCAGCAAAGCAGATTAAATCTGTTTATTTCTTTGTGGATGAGTTTACCAATCACAACGATACTGAGATTGGAATTAAGGCAATTTCCCTACTCAAAAAACTAGGCTACGATGTGAAAGTCGTGGATCATGAGGAAAGTGGTCGCTCAGCACTCTCTAAAGGCTTGTTGCCAAAAGCGAAGAAACATGCTGAAGCAAATGTGAAAGTTTTCGAAAAACTGATTGATGGGAATACTCCTTTGATCGGTTTGGAACCTTCGGCTATTTTGAGTTTCCGAGATGAGTATCCACGCATTGTAAAGAAAGAACTGACGGAAGCAGCCAAGAAATTGAAATTTCATGTGAAGCTAATTGATGAGTTTTTGGCTCAGGAAATCGCAGCTGGTAATATTAAAGCTGAGGCTTTTACTACCAATACTCAAAAAATCAAATTACATGGACATTGCCATCAGAAATCACTTTCTTCAGTGACTTGGACACATAAGTTACTTTCATTGCCAGTAAATTATTCCGTGGAAACTATCCCTAGCGGCTGCTGCGGAATGGCAGGAAGTTTTGGCTATGAAGCAGAGCATTATGAGGTTTCCCAGCAAGTGGGCGAGTTAGTATTGTTTCCAGCGGTCAGGAAGGCGGAAGCAGAAACGCTCATCGCTGCACCAGGCACTTCGTGCCGTCATCAGATAGCCGACGGAACAGGTAGGAAAGCCAAGCATCCTGTGGAGATCTTGTGGGAGGCACTGATTCCGCAGGAAAGATTGTAACCTTTTACCAAAAAAAATAGTGGAACCTAGCACCCGATTAGTACAGATTATTCATCCAGAACATGGGCGGAAAGTGGCCATGGTTTCTGAGCCCTTTCTTACCTTATTGAATGAGTCCACTTCGATTTATCAATTGGCTTTAAAAGCACTTGATTCTGGAAAATCTATTCATTCACTTATAGAACAACAACTTTCGACTGATCAATTGGACTATGAGTCTATTTATAAAGGAATATCAGATTGGAAGTTACTGCCATCATTCGACAATCCTGAGATAGCATCTCATTGTATCGTGTCAGGCACAGGGCTTACACATCACAGTAGTGCGATGAATAGGCAGGTAATGCATCAGGCTGAGATGGGAGATGTGATGACTGACAGCATGATAGTGTACCAGTGGGGAGTAGAAGGAGGGAAGTCTGCAGATGGGGAGATTGGCATACAGCCGGAATGGTTTTATAAGGGTACAGGTGCAATACTAAAAGGGCATGGGGAGAAATTGACTATTCCTGCCTTTGGAAATGATGGAGGCGAAGAGGCTGAGATAGCGGGTGTTTATATAGTGAACAGAGCAGGAGAGCCGATCCGGATAGGTTTTACTACCGGAAATGAATTTTCTGATCATGTGATGGAAAAGAAGAATTACCTCTATCTCGCGCCATCCAAATTACGCAATTGTTCGATCGGACCAGAGCTTGTACTTACAGATAATTTTGCTGATGTAAATGGAACAGTAACTGTCAGCCGCGAAGAAGAACTATTGTGGTCATGCGATATAAAGACTGGCGAAAAAAACATGGCTCATAGCTTGGCCAACTTGGAATATCATCATTTTAAATATCCAGATCACCGCCAAGCACTGCAAGGACATGTTCATTTTTTTGGAACAGGTGCTTTCAGTTTTGGTTCTGGCATCAGTTTACAAGCTGGTGATCAGATGAAAGTTCAGTGGGATGGAATGGGACGGGCTTTGGTGAATACAATTGCCATTGAAGAGGGCGGAGAGCAATTCCTCCGCGTGAAATCGGATATATAAGAGATTACAAATCAAATCTGTTAGCCTTTTCTCTGATCCGGTAAAATCAGCTGATTGAAAGAAATTAGGCTTCTAGTCCTTTATTGTGACCTTATATTTGATCACAATAGGGTCTTCAAAGTTTTCAAGTCCAGACAGGAGCTCTTCTAGCTTGTCTCCATGGGAGCCAAATAGTCCTTTCTCTAAGGCATTAATCCAGTCATCTACTTGCAAGACTTCATAAAACCAACCGTCGATTGCATCTCCTTTGCCATTGGTCCAACCGACCACTGAGGGGAATGCGATAGCTTTATTCGTCCGGTGATTTATAAAAACTTCATGGATTGGAAAAGTGCGCATATTCCCGAGATCGAGTTCGGGGTTTTTGGCTAAGGCAAAGGTTTTCAGGTGAGAGATTGAATCAGTTTGCCATATTTTGCCCATGTTAATGACAAATGGCTGGTTTGCAATTGCTGCTTCAAAGCCTTCTCCTTTCATATTCAGGTCTTCTTGGCTAGGATGTCGCGCCCCGAAATCCAACGTGGTATAGGGTTTGGTTTCAATCCCATCATAAAGAAATAAGGTGTCTGCGAATGCATGATTGAGCAGGAATATATCCCCGATTTTCTCTATTTCACCTTCACTTATTTCATTGGTAAGCTGGTTAGCTTTTATAGGAAGATCAACTGTCTCGCCGGTTGAAACATCGATTTTTTTGTACAGATTGAATTTCCCGTTTGCGTCCAGATCTCCTTCAAACATAGAAGAGAATAGCCAATTGTTTTTTGATATTTCCGCTATGGAGGCAACAAACATAGGTTTTCCAAGGGAAAGAGATCCAGCAAATTCAAAGCTGGGAATAAGGTATTGCTTGATGTCACCAGCTCCAGCACTAAAGCTAAGTGTGTCTTGATCAACATTTATTCCTTGTATGAATTGGTATTCCTCAGGACCTTCACCCTGCTTGTCAAAAGTCATCAAGTAATTACCCTCCAAATCAAAAAAGTGGGCAACGAAGTTTGGGTTGCACTTGGTGACATAGATCAGATACTCATCTGTTGCAAATAGATCCCAAAGACCACAGTTGAGATTTACAGGTGTCTCTAGTTGGTTTTTAAGTGGAATAAAACTGATCGAAGTAACTGCTTCATCGAAAGCAGAAATGTTGTCTTCAGAGATTTCTATCCGAGGAATCCCTTCAATTTTTTCAACAGGAGATGTACAGCTAAAGCTTAAGATAAAAAAAGCAGAAATTGCCCAAGTGACTTTTTTATAGCAATTCATTGATGGAAGGTTTGGTTTAAAAATTAGATTCAAAGCTTTGAATATTTAACAATAAATGAATTCTACTTCAATACTTTCCTCGCCACATATTCAGCACATCTTGCAGCTAATCTTGCGGTAGCCTGATCGTGATCAAATGCAGGATTGAGTTCAACCACATCCATGGAAATAAGCTTTTTGGATGAGGCAAGCAATTCAAATACTTTAAATGCAAACTCTGGTCTGAAACCCATTGGTGATGGTGCTGATACGCCTGGAGCAAAAGCTGATGAAAAACCGTCCATATCGACACTGAGGTAGATTTTGTCCACAGAATCCAAAAACCACAGGATTTTCTCCTGGATTACTTCCCAGTTATTCATTCTGAAATCTTCCATTACCATCCATTTTGCACCGACTTTTTCTGCCGTTTCAAAGAGAGATTTTGGATTGACGGATCGTTGCACACCCAAGCATAAATATTGGAAGGAGTCTTTGTTTTCTTCTGCCAACTGGAAAAAAGGAGAACCAGAATGTCCTTTGCCGTCTAGAGTGGGGCGCAGGTCAAAATGTGCATCCATGTTGATAATGCCCAGTTTCTGGTTTTTCGCTGCCAAGTACTTAAATATTCCTCTCCCATGCGCCAACGCAAGATCGTGTCCTCCTCCGAGGAGAATTGGAAAGTGGTTTGTATCCAGCAAATTGAAAACAGTCTCTGAAATTAGATCGTGGCTGGATTCCATATCTGAATTTTCAGTATATACGTCTCCGTAATCAAATATTCTACTCTTTTCTGGAAGATGAAAAGCAAGTGTTCCAAGATTCTTTCGAATAGCATTTGGAGCTTCTGCAGTACCCAGCCTGCCTTGGTTTCTTTTGACACCTTCTTCGCCTGCATATCCAAGTATGCCTACTTTGGGAATGTCTAGACTATCGTCCAACTTGAGGTTCTTGATAGAAATAGTCGCCTGATGCCAGTATTCAATGGTTTCAGATTTTCTGCCTGACCAAAGGGAAGGATTTGGGTTTTGATGGAGCATATTGAGTTTTCAGTTATATTGTATTAACTTAAAAATTACACTTTGATATTCTAAATATCAGAAACAATGTATTCTGTTTTTAGATAAAATTCAAAAGGAGTGGTTCAGAATCGGGTCCTTATGTTTATGAAAAGATATAGAATTCCACAGAAAGAGAATATCAATTTGGATGCTTTTGAGGAGCCAAATGATTCATTTGCAGGATATACCTATGCGGATTACCTGAAATGGGACTTTGAAGAAATTGTGGAATTAATCAAAGGAAAAATATTTGCTAAAGCTGTTGCTCCAAATCGCAGACATCAAGAGGTGTCAGGGAATATTTATTTAGCTTTAGGACAATTTCTAAAAAAGCATCCCTGCAAAGTCTATTCAGCTCCTTTTGATGTAAGGTTTTCAAGAGATCCAGCTTATTCAAAAATAGACTCCGTAGTTCAGCCCGATATTTCTGTGATTTTCGATCTCTCAAAATTGGACGATAAAGGGTGCTTTGGTGCGCCAGACTTGGTGGTAGAGGTACTTTCCCCAGGAAATAGCCGTGTAGAAATTCAAAACAAGTATGAGCTCTACCAGGAATATGGAGTGAGAGAATATTGGGTGGTTCATCCAACAGATTGCACCGTTTTGATTTACACCTTGGTTGAAGGGAAATTCGTGCCTTCTAGACTTTTTACCTCTGGAGATGTGATTACGTCTACTGTTCTACCAGGTTTTGCGTTTGATTTGGAGGAAGTTTTTTCGCAGGATTGATTGAGCTCCCAGTTTTCCCAAAGTTTGAATTTTTGGAAAAGCTGCTTATTACAACATGTCTTTCAACAGTACCTCATCTACCAAATTAGGAATAGTCACTTTCAGACCTGGACTACGATCCATTTCCCGCTGAATAGCTTCCAAAGAACCTGAATTCCTAGCCCAAGCACGTCTGGCAATTCCATTATTCACATCGTAGAAAAGCATGGATTTCAGCTTTCTTTCCGCTTCTTCGCTTCCGTCAAGTAGCATTCCAAAACCCCCATTCATCACTTCTCCCCAGCCTACACCACCACCATTGTGTATGGAAACCCAGGTTGCTCCTCGGAAACTATCGCCAATCACATTGTGGATGGCCATGTCAGCAGTGAACTTGCTACCATCGTAAATATTGCTCGTCTCTCGGAAAGGTGAATCCGTGCCGCTAACGTCATGATGATCTCGACCAAGGACGATAGGAGCAGAGATTTCTCCATTAGAAATAGCATCGTTGAATGCCTGAGCAATCTTCGCGCGACCCTCGGCATCTGCATAGAGAATGCGTGCTTGAGAGCCGACTACCAGTTTGTTCTTTTCTGCCTCTTCGATCCAAGTGATATTATCCTGCATTTGCTGTTGGATGGAAACAGGGGAATCCTGCATGATTTCTTTCAAAACACGCGCAGCTATTTGATCTGATTTTCTCAAATCCTCAGCTTTTCCAGAAGTACAAACCCAGCGGAATGGTCCGAAACCATAGTCAAAGCACATCGGCCCAAGAATATCCTGAACATAAGAAGGATATTTAAAATCAATTCCGTTCTCCGCCATTACCTCAGCTCCAGCTCGTGATGCTTCTAGCAAAAAGGCATTTCCATAATCGAAAAAGTAAGTGCCTTTCGCCACATGCTTATTGATGGATGCCGCATGACGACGAAGAGTTTCCTGCACTTTTGCTTTAAATTCTTCTGGATTCTCAGCCATCAGCTGATTGGATTCTTCAAAAGAAATCCCAACTGGATAATAGCCACCAGCCCAAGGATTGTGAAGTGAAGTTTGGTCTGAGCCTAATTCTATGAAAATATTTTCTCTGTCAAAACGCTCCCAAACATCCACGATATTTCCGATGTAGGCGATTGAGACTATTTCTTTATTTCTTTTTGCAAGTTGAGTGCGGAAGACTAATTCATCCAAGTTTTCGATCAATTCATCCACCCATCCTTGCTCATGTCTTTTTCTAGCTGCAGCTGGATTTACTTCTGCACAGATCGTAATGCAACCAGCAATATTCCCAGCTTTTGGTTGGGCACCGCTCATTCCACCTAGGCCTGCAGTCAAAAATATCTTCCCTGCTGGTTTTTCTCCGGCCTTCAATTTCATGCGAAAGGCATTCATCACCGTGATAGTCGTGCCATGAACAATACCTTGTGGGCCGATATACATAAACGACCCAGCGGTCATCTGTCCATATTGCGTCACTCCAAGTGCGTTGAACTTCTCCCAGTCATCTGGTTTGGAATAATTTGGAATCATCATGCCGTTGGTGACGACCACATGTGGTGCTTCTGGGGAAGATGGAAAAAGCCCCATCGGATGACCAGAATAAATGTGAAGCGTTTGATTTTCTGTCATTTCAGACAAATACTTCATCACCAAAAGGTATTGTGCCCAGTTCTGAAAAACTGCGCCGTTTCCACCATAAGTGATCAACTCTTCGGGATGCTGAGCAACTGCAGGATCCAGGTTGTTTTGAATCATCAACATGATAGCTGCTGCCTGCTGACATTTTGAAGGATATTCCTCAATGCCTCTTGCGTACATAGCATGATCCGGCATAAATCGGTACATGTAGATTCTGCCAAATTCCTTCAGTTCGGCTAAAAATTCAACTGCTAACTCCGCATGCCATTCCTTGGGGAAATAACGTAGAGCATTCATAAGAGCCAGTTTTTTCTCCTCAGTACTTAATATATCCTTGCGCTTTGGAGCATGGCTCAATGTTGTACTTCTAGTTCTTTTGGAAGGAAGTTGAGAAGGGATACCCTGTTGGATTTGGTCTTGAAAAGTCATGGGATTTACGATTTGGGAGTTACGAATTACGAAATCAATTGGAACCTCTTGTTTTCCTGATGTTTCATTTACTACTTACCATTTACCACTTACTAATTCCCCCTGCTTCCAGACCTGCTCAGGTTTCAATTTCCCTTGATGATAAAGGATCTCTCTAAAATCAGCTATAGAATAAAGGTTGAAATCAGCTAATAATCCTGCTTTCAACTTCCCTCGATCTGCTAATCCTAGAGCTGCCGCGGCTCGGAAAGTCAATGCGGATAACACCTCAGCTGTACTGAGTTTTTCGAAGGTTGCCAAAATTGAAGCTTGAGCGACTAAGTCTCCCATAGGAGCAGAACCCGGATTCCAATCGCTTCCAATTGCCAGAGAACCTCCTTGATCAAGGATTTTTCTAGCAGGCGTAAAAGCACAACCTAAGCCAATCGAAGCTCCAGGAAGTGCAACGGCTACCGTGTCAGAATTGGCTAGAAGGGCTATTTCAGTGTCAGAAGAAACTTCTAGGTGATCTGCTGATTTGGCGGAAAATTTCACTGCTACTGCGGATCCTCCAGTTGTGAATTGATCGGCATGCACAGTCAAGTCGAAGTCTAACTCGCTTGCTTTTTGATAATAGCTTTCAATCTCATCTGGAGAAAAAGCGCTTTGTTCAATAAAGGAATCGACTCGATTGGCTAGATTTTCTGACTTAAGAATTGGAAAAAGATTTTCGCTGATTTCCTGTAGATACTCTTCCTTGGAACCTTCGAAATCTCTAGGTTTCATATGAGCCGCAAGGCAGGTAGGGATCAGATCAGCTTTAGTCTGAGTATTTGCGGCTTTGATCGCACGGAGCATTTTGAGTTCTTCGACTACATTAAGACCGTAGCCACTTTTTACTTCAATTGTGGTCACACCATCGCTTAAATGGCGATTTGCATTTGAAAGAGTTCTTTCTGCAAGTTTTGTCTCATTGAGATTACGCGTTTGAGTAACTGTGTCCCAAATTCCTCCTCCTGCTCCGGCTATTTCCAAATAGGATTTTCCAGCATTTCGCATCGCAAAATCCTGTGCTCGGCTTCCTCCAAAACAAATATGCGTGTGACAATCTATCCATCCTGGAATTGCTACAAAATCTCCTTTTAGCTCAATTATTTCGATATTCAAGGATTCTGCTTTTGCCAGCAATTCAGCGTAATCCCCAACTTCAAGAATCTTATCTCCTTCAATTAGAATTCCTGCATTCTCAAGAATTTCTAATTGCTCATCCTGCAAAGCTCCTTTTAAGGAAAGCTTGTCGAGTGTAAGCAGTTGAGTGATTGGTCCGATTAGTTTTTTCATGAGGTTTATGTTTCAAACAGTTTTTCGTTATTCTCGCAGATTGACGCTGATAAGGGCGCAGATGAAAACACTGATTATTTTAATTGAGGTTGGTGGTTATTTTTGACCTTAATTTTTTTAACAAGCGAATAATTTGCTCCACTCAGTTTCAAAAGGTAAGTTTTCCTCCTTTGCTACTTGATTTGCGATCTCTATCAATTCACCACTTTGAATCATCTCAATCGCTGCTTCCATATCCTCAGTCATCACTCGATCATTGATTACAGGCGTGATGCTCTTTCTTACATGGGCATGAATGGCAGTCATTACCTTTCCGGATTTCAAAGGAGAATGGAAATCCATCGCTTGTGCCGCATAAAATAGCTCAATTCCGAGGATTTTCTCCACATTCCCAATGACTTGCAAGGCCTTTCTTGCTCCGATCGAACCCATACTCACATGATCTTCCTGACCAAGGGATGTTGGAATGCTATCAGCAGAAGCAGGGAAGCAAAGCCCCTTATTCTCAGAGGCAAGAGCCGCTGTCGTGTATTGGGGAATCATCAATCCGGAGTTCAAGCCAGTTTCCTTCAATAGTAATTTTGGCACTCCTGGAGTATCACCCTCTAGGGAAAGATAGATTCTTCGATCTGAAATATTTCCCAATTCCGAAGCTGCAAGACAAGCATAATCCAATGGCAAAGCAATAGGCTGTCCGTGGAAGCTGCCTCCAGAAATAGTGTGATCTTCACTGAACACAACTGGATTATCAGTTACCGAATTTATTTCTGTTTCGATGGCATCCTTCAGGTGCAACCAGGCATTTCGCGAAGCGCCGTGAACCTGTGGCATACAGCGTAAAGAATAGGGGTCCTGAACTCGTGCACAATTCAAATGAGAATTGACGATTTCGGATTCATGAAGCAGGTTAAGAATAGTCTGAGCTACGTGTTTATTCCCTGCAAATGGCCTCAATTGATGCAATTCGGGAGAAAATGGTTTGATCGAGCCCATCAATCCTTCGATCATCATCGCTCCAGTGATGTCTGCGTGGACAAGCAAATTATGCAAGCGATCTACAACCATCACTCCGTAAGCTGCCATAAACTGAGTGCCATTGATCAGCGCTAAACCTTCTTTAGGGCCTAAATGAAGAGCCTCTAAATTGAAATGTTTCAGTGCTTTTCTAGACGTGGTGATTTCTCCAGCAAAATGCACTTTTCCCAATCCCAATAAGGGAAGGAACAAATGTGAAAGTGGAGCTAAATCACCTGAAGCTCCCACAGAACCTTGAATAGGAACGACAGGAATAACGTCATTCTCTAGCATCCATAGCATTCGCTCCAATGTTTCTAGCTTAATTCCCGAAAATCCCTGAGCCAATGCTTGAAGTTTTAAGACGAGCATCAGTTTGGAAATTTCGACAGGAATAGGTTCTCCCAGGCCAACTGCATGACTTTTTAGGAGATTTTCCTGTAGGGTTTGGGTGTCAGCCGCAGAGATTTTGCTGGTGCAAAGTGGGCCGAAACCCGTGTTAATTCCATAGACAGCTTTTTCACCTTTGGCAATGTTTGCCACAGCAAGCGCAGATGCTTGAACTTTATCACGAGTTTCAGAGCTCAATTCTCCTTTGATCTCTTTTCTAGCTAGTTGCAATGCCGTTCCTACTGTTAGTTGGTCTTGGCCGTATTGGAATGTGTTCATCTTTATCGGGTTTAGATTCAGGATCCTTACAAATATACCTATCATTATTGATAAGTTTTGATATCAATATTGTCAATAACTGATACCTTTGAGGCATCATGGAATTAAGACATTTGAGTTATTTCAAAGCTGTGGCAGAGGAGTTGAACTTCCGAAAAGCAGCAGAACGCCTGTTTATTTCCCAGCCGGGGTTGAGTAGGCAAATCAAACAATTGGAGGAAATGCTGGAGGTTAAACTTTTTGAGCGTGATCAAAAGCATGTGGAACTGACTGCGGCTGGAGCCTTTTTCAAGAATGAAGTTGACTTCGTTTTGAATCACTTGGATCTTACCAGGAGCCAGTTGAAATTAATCGCATCAGGCAAAATCGGGGAGCTTAGGATAGGTTTCTTGGGTTCGGCATCCAATCAGGTCTTACCGGATTTACTTGCCAAGTTGAATGCGGATCAGCCTTTAATCAGCACCAGTTTGGAGGAGTTGAGTAATTCTGTTCAAGTGGAGATGATCGAAAAGGACAAGTTGGATTTGGGTTTTGTTCGCTTGGCTTCCGTGCCAAGTGATCTCGAAATGAAGGTTGTTTTACGGGATAGTTTCTCCTTAGTAGTACCCAGAAATCATCCGCTTCAGGAAAGAGATTTTAAGTCCGTTAACCAGTTTAAGAACGAATCTTTTGTCCTTTTTTCCTCTGATTACAGCAATCTCTATTACGAACAGATCATCGGGATTTGTAGAGATGCAGGCTTTTCTCCTAAAATCAGGCACAAGTCCGTTCATGCCTTGACGATCTTCAAATTGGTGGAGAATGGGATGGGAGTAGCGATTGTTCCGACTTCGTTAAAGCACGGATATGAGTTGAATGTGCGATTTATGGAGATCCCCAATATTTCTCAGTTCACGGAGCTTTCAGCCATTTGGAAAGGCGAAAACCGAAATCCGGCTTTGAAGGAAGTTTTGCCTTTGATATCAGCAAATGGTTAAATTAGAGCTCTAAAGCCAAATGTCGGGCAAATGTCGGGTCAAAACCGAGCCTATTTCGCCTTAAGTCACAATCCAATACGAGAAATTGCCATGGTAAATCAAAAACTATTTGAAATGAAACAACCAGAACTAGGCAAGCGAATCTCTGAAATGAGAAAGGCAAAAGGATTGACTCAGGAAGAGTTGGTCGAACTATGCAACCTGAATGTGCGGACCATTCAGCGCATCGAAGCGGGGGAGGTGACTCCGAGAAGTTATACGGTTAAAGCATTATTTGAAGCTTTGGGGATTGAGTGGAATCAATCGGAGAATGATGTTTCTATCAAGAGAGGAAACGAAAAACCATTTTGGCTATATGCTGGATTGACGAGCGGCTTGATTTATTTCATGCTTTCGTATTTCGAAATCAGTATGGAAGTAGAGTGGCTAGCTGGAATGGAAGTCAATACCGCTAGTTTTATTTCTATTAAAATGGGGGTATTTCTTACCTTTTCCCTATTCTTAATAGGACTAATCAAACTGAGTTACATCTTTCCGAATAGAACATTTCGATTAGCACTCTATGCAATGCTAGCTGCAAATGCACTTTGGTACAGCATTGATTTGATCGCTTTGGGGACTTCCAGATTCGCTATTGAAGATTACTATTATGTGAAAGTGAGTTCATTTGGACTGTTTTATGGTTTGATGGGGCTGGGACTCTTAACCTATAAAAATCTATGGTCAAATATTACTCAGGTGATTGGTGCACTGGGAGTAGTATCTGGGATACTCATGTTTTCAGTAATTGGAGCCGGGATAGGCCTTGTTCCACTGACGATGTTTGAATTAGGCTTGATCATATTTTTAGTATGGGGTATAAATAAAATCGGGAGAAGATCTTCTCCCGATTCCACTTTTACTGCTGAATTGCAGTCTTGATTTTTTCTTTTATGCCTAAGGGTCTTTTTAGGCATAAAATATCCACTACAGAAATGGCTTAGGTTTTATAACTTTAGAGGCGATTCATTTGTCGGGCAAATGACGTGTAAAAACTGAGCCTATTTCGTCCTAAGTCTAATTTCAATCCAAGATATTGCCATGGTTAATCAAACGATTATTAAAATGAAGCAACCAGAACTTGGTAAAAAGATCTCCGAATTGAGGAAATTAAAAGGACTTACTCAGGAGCAATTAGTAGAAATGTGCAATCTAAATGTGCGTACCATACAGCGCCTAGAAGCAGGGGAGGTGTCTCCAAGAAATCACACCGTTAAAGCTATATTTGAGGCTTTGGAAATAGACTGGGTAGAGGCAGGTAAAGCAGAGCATCAAGAAAAAATTGAGGAAGAAAAGTCTTCGGAAGTTAATTCCATTGTAAAGAAAGCTGTTCCAAATTTGATATTGCTTTACCTCGCTTTAGCCGCAGGAGTTATCAATTTGATTTTACTATTTTTTGAAAGTGGTCTGGATGTAAACCCAATGAAAGTAGATGAAGTTAATGTCTCAACTTTTTGGTGGGTTAAAGCCGGGGTAGCTCTTTTATCGACATTGTTTTTGGCTGGGATGATCAAAATGACTCATATTTTCCCAAATAGAATCTTGCGAAGAACACTTTGGGTGATGTTGATCATTAATGCAATTTTCGGTTCAGTCGAGCTTGCTTTAGGTACCGAGCTCAATTTAGTGATATTGGGTTTTTATATTATTAGATCAATTGTTTTTGGCTCCTTTTTCGTGCTTATAGGCATAGGTTTTCTATCCTATAAAAATGTTTGGTCAAATTACACTCAGATCATTGGAGTATTGGGGGTTTTGTCTGGAGTTCTAATCATGTCTGTGATAGGAGCTTATTTTGTCTCGGTTCCATTCACCTTATTTAAGCTTAGCCAACTCGGTTTTTTATTTTGGGGCATAACTAAAATCGAGAGAACTTCTTCTCCCGATTCCACTTTCAGTTCTCAAGTGACAGCTTAATTTTTTCTTTCACCGACTTCAAAATCTCAGCATTATCTGGACTTGAAGTTTCGATTTCCAAGATTTTGGGATGAAGACTAGGGGAGTAAAAATCTTCCAAAGCCAATTCCAACTCATGCTGATTGATGACTTTAGAATAGAAAAATCCATACTCAGTTGCCAAATGCTGGGCTGTGAGTTTTTGCTTAGTCTCGAAATATTCCTCTAGCTCGGGTTGATTTTTTGGTCCATCAATTAGTCTGAATATTCCTCCTGCATGGTTGTTTAGCAAGATTATCCGAAGATTAGGAATAGCGTAATTATGCCAAAAAGCATTGCGATCGTAGAAGAAAGCCATATCTCCTGTAATCAGAGTAACCACTTCCTTGGTTGTAAAAGTGCATCCTACAGCGGTGGAATTGGATCCATCGATTCCGCTTGTGCCACGGTTACAGATTATTTCTTGTTTTCTTTTTCCCAATAAATTCAAATAACGAACGGCCATGCTATTAGCTACGTGAATTTTGGAAAGTGGAGGAGTTTTGCTTAGACAAAATGCTAAGGCTGGATATTCACCAAATTCAGTCTTTTCCAACAGTTCTGAAAGTGCTGACTTTGTATTTTGTTCCAGTGCTTTCCAGCTATTCTGATAGTCTTGGTTTTGAGCTTTGAGCTCGGTAGCTAGCCAGTTCAAAAAGAAAACTGGGTGACTTGGTATCGTTCTAGAAAGTCTCTGAAAGGTGTCCTTTGCTTTCCCATCTTCTTGCACATGCCAGTGTGAGGCTTGAGTCTTACGTAGGAAAAGTTTCAAGGATTTTGATATAATCGATTTACCAAAAGAAATAATCAGTTCAGGTTCTAATTCTTGACTGAGCTCTGGATTTCCTAGCCAGTGATCGT
This sequence comes from Algoriphagus chordae, assembly GCF_003254055.1. Taxonomy (GTDB): domain Bacteria; phylum Bacteroidota; class Bacteroidia; order Cytophagales; family Cyclobacteriaceae; genus Algoriphagus; species Algoriphagus chordae. Next base: position 17,582 of record NZ_QKZT01000015.1, on the reverse strand, counting down.
GCAGTGAAATGGTCTGATCGGACTGTAGATTGCTAATCGTGTCAGTGATAATTACGACTTTTTTCTCCTTCGAAAGCTGGTCTACAATTGATTGAATCTCTTTGTCTGGTTTTTGCTGACCTGCAATAATCAGAATCTTGCTGAAAGATTGAAGTCGCAGACTGAGCCTTTTTAAGCTGTCCTCAGAAAGCTGAACATAAGTGTGCTCCTGATTGAAAACTCTTGGTTTTTCTGGAAACTCTATTTTTTCATCTTTCCCTGGATAGAAAGGTTCGCGAAGTGGAATGTTGATATGAACCGGCCCTGCTGGAAATTGCTTGGCAAGATTAATTGCTTCATTCACGATCCGAGAAGAATGCCAAAGCTGATCCGGATTGTTTCCCGTATCAGGCAGTTCAAAGCTCCCTTTTACGTGTTTTCCATACACATCTGGCTGGAAAATCGTCTGTCCGTCGTATTGATCAATCCACTCTGCTGGACGATCTGCAGTCAAAATCAACAAGGGTATTTGCTGGAAAAATGCCTCAGCAACTGCAGGATAGTAATTCAAAGCCGCCGAACCTGAGGTGCAAACCAAAGCTACAGGCTCTTCCAATTGCTGAGCCATGCCTAGAGCTATGAAAGCGGCTGAACGCTCGTCAGAGATAGTGCGAGTATGAACTTGGGTATGCCTGACAAAGGCCAGCGTCAGAGGTGCACAGCGAGAGCCAGGAGAGAGTATGGCATTTTGTATGCCCTTTTTGGCGCAAATCGCCACTAAATCAACAACTGATTGAAGTATCAAGCGCTTGGGTTTTGGATGAACTTACCGATGATTTCACACTTGAGCTCAGTTTCTTCCCATTCCTTGTCTGGATCAGAGTCCTCCGTCACGCCTGCTCCAGCGTAAAGTGTTGCTTCCTTGTCCTGAAGACTTGCTGTTCTCAAATTGACATAGATGGAGGTGCTTCCCTGAATATTCACAGGCCCTAGAAATCCTGAGAAAAATGAGCGGTCAAAGCCTTCAAATTCTTGCAGGAAGTTATGTGCCTCAAGTCTTGGCATTCCACAAACCGCAGATGTGGGGTGGAGGAGACCAAGCATAATAGATCCAAGTTCAGGAAATCCTGTTTCCTGCATATTGATTCGGAAATCAGAACGTAGATGCAAGAGATTTCCAGCAATCACTGTTTTCGGACCGTGTTCCTCATACTCGCGAAGACGTATTTTTTTGAAGCAGGAAACAATATACCGGCTAACTAAAGCTTGCTCTTCTATTTCTTTCTGAGTCCAAGCTACTGACTTGAGTGGGTTATCCCCTGTAGCTTTTTGCGTGCCAGCAAGAGACATAGTGGTGAAAATATCACCTTTTGTTTCGATCAAAATTTCTGGGGAAGCCCCGATCCAAGTTCCTACTTGTGGCAAATGGAAAAAGTTGATAAAAGAATTGGGATAAGCATCCATCAAGGACAAGAGGGTACAACTCAAGTTGAAATTAGAAGGAATGGAAATAGTCTTCGTGCGAGCTGGAACTACTTTTTCTACGTGATTTTGTTGAACAGCTTTTACTCCCTCTTTGACTAATTGGATAAAATGCGATCTGTCTTCACTCAGCTTGGAGGATTGAGTTTTACTGCTTAGTGTTTGATTCAGCAGCAATTCTCGGATCTCCTGTGGAGAAAGTCTTTGCTGATTGCTCAATTGAATCTTAGCCCATTCTGGAAGTTCATCACTCGCAAGAGGTTTGTCAAGCTCAAAAGAAAAGTATTTGCTAGCCTTAATGAAATAGGCTTTTTTATCCACCTGATCTGCGAAAGGATGCACGATAAAACCAGGTTCTAGATTTTCAATCGACAAATCAACCTTAACTGGGTTGGCCGTTTCGTTTAAGACTATTTCTACAGTATTAGAGTTTGGTTTTCGCCAGATGGCGAAGGATCCAGCAGAGGTCAATCCCAACTGAAGTAGGAGTTGAAGAATTTCTGTCTTGGTAAGATTCGTTGCTACCTTGGTTTGCATTATTTTTTATCTAAAATAGCCATTGTGATTCTGCTGATGCAGCAGAGTTGCCCCTGTTCATTTTTGATTTTTATTTCCCAGACTTGTGTGCTTTTCCCTAGGTGGATAGAAGACGCCGTGCCAGTCACAAGACCTGATTTAACACCTTTTAGGTGATTGGCATTGATTTCAAGTCCTACACAAATTTGTTTGCGCAGATCTATGGTCAGGGAAGCTGCTACAGATCCTAGCGTCTCCGCTAGCACTACATTCGCTCCTCCGTGCAACAAGCCCATGGGCTGAATTGTTCGCTCATCCACTGGCATGGTAGCACTGATATGATCATTTCCAATTTCTGTAAAGATAATCCCCAAATGATCGGTCAAGGTGTTTTTACTAGTTTGATTAAGCTGATCCAGTGAAGGCTTATGAGAGAATACCATGAAAAGTGAAGTAAATGAGTTTTCTTTGCGGTGCAGACAAAAATAGAGAATCTTGAATCGAAAAAAAATTTACCTAGTAAGGCACGGACAAACAGATTTTAACCTCAAAGGCGTAGTTCAAGGAAGCGGAATAGACGCTCCGATCAATGAGAATGGAAGAAAGCAGGCTGCGGCATTTTTTGAGGCTTACAAAAGCATTCCCTTTGATCAGGCATATTACACAGGGCTACAGCGCACTAAGCAGTCTATTCAATCATTTTTGGACTTGGGTATCCCTGCGGTTTCCACCACAGATCTGAATGAGATTTCTTGGGGTGATTATGAAGGTCTTCCTATGTCGCCCGAAGAAAGTAAGTATTACCAGCACATGCTAGAGCAGTGGAAGCAGGGTAATCTAGACTATTGTATTGCAGGTGGTGAAAGTCCAAATATCGTTGCTAAGCGTATGCAGCGTGGAATTGATGAGATTATTGCTGGACCTGGAGAGACTATTTTGGTGTGCATGCACGGGCGTGCGATGCGTATCTTTTTGAGTTTGATTATGAAGCAGGATTTGTGTCACATGGATATGTTTGAGCACAAAAATCTTTGCCTGTATTTACTCAATGAGAAGGAAGATGGGACTTTTGAATTAGAGAGAAGAAATGACACGGAGCACCTTAAGGCGCTGCAATAGAATTTCGCTTGTCATTTTTCTTTTTTTGCTGGCTGTCCTCAAAAGCGGATAAGTAATTTTCCAAGGACTCTTTATTGGCTGTCATGTCAATAAGCCTGAAGGCAATTTCCTGAAGCTTCACATCCTCACCTTGATCCAATGAAACGAGGAACTGTCCTAGAAAGCATGCGTCAAATTCGCATTCTGGAATGCTAATAATCATGGCAAGTTCTGAATTTCCAGAATAACTCTTGGTTTTGAAAGCAGAAGAAAATTGCGACTGAATATCCTTTAATGAAGTGTTCAGAGATTTTAATTCCTTTGATTTAAATAAGACCAAAAAAGTTTTGGATTCAGTCTCTTTAGCAAATACTGAGAGAGAGAGAAATAGGGTGAGCGTAAGAATTCCAATACTTTTCATAGCTCTCAATATAGAGATTTTAATAGGTAGCAAGCAAATTATTACCTAAAAAATAAAGCCCTGAGAAATAAATCTCAGGGCTTCAGTATTATAGAAACGAAAAGCTTACTTCGCTTTTGGTTTTGCTTTTGTTGCTCTTTTCTTTTTTGGTGCTGGCTCTTCGATGACTTCATCTACTACACCTGCAAGGATTCTTCCGCAATGCTCACACACGATTAGTTTTTTCTTCTCACGAATGTCAGCCTGTCTTTGTGGTGGTACTGTGTTGAAACATCCACCGCAAGCACCTCTTTTAACCAATACCACTGCTAGACCATTCTTGGCATTAGCTCTGATTTTGGTGTATGATTTTAAAAGTCTAGCGTCAACTTTTTTGATAGATTTTACACGATCATTGTTCAGTTTCGCTTCTTCAGATTCGCTTTCAGATACTATCGAAGTCAATTCGCTGTTTTTCTGATCCAAATCTTTTTGGCGATCTTTTCTCACTGCGCTAAGCTCTTCCAAGTCCACCTTTTTGGTGTCAATTCTATAACCAGCTTCAGTGATCTTTTTCTTGGCAACTTGAATCTCTAAATCCTGAAGTTCAAGTTCCTTGGTGATAGCATCATATTCGCGGTTATTGCGAACATTCATCTGCTGCTCCTGGTACTTTTTGATCAGTTTTTCAGAGTCCTTGATGCTTTCTTTAAGCGCCTTTATTTCGTTGTCGAAAGAATCTATTTCACTTTGAAATTTCTCCAAACGGGTCTCATATCCAGCAATTTCATCTTCTAAGTCCTGAACCTCTTCTGGAAGAGCTCCGCGAACCTTGATGATGGCGTCTAGTTTTGAATCTAAAAGTTGAAGGTTGTGAATAGCTTCGAGTTTCTGTGCTACTGTACTTTCCATGTACTATCGGTAGGATGTGGGATTTGTAACTACTTTTGTCAAATAGAGTGCAATATTAGGAAAATTTTGTGACAATAACTCCCAGAGTAATTCTTTTGTGAAAATTTCGCTCTCATAGTGTCCGATGTCACAGAGAATTAGGCTTCCGTCAGCATCGAAAAACTCATGGTATTTGACGTCAGCGGTCACAAATACGTCTGCTCCGGCTCGCTTAGCGTCTCCGAGTAAGAATATTCCTGCGCCGCCACATACGGCTACTTTTTTGATTTTTCGAGATAGTACTTGAGTATGTTTAATTACCTGCAAGTTCATTTTGGCTTTGAGATAATCTAGAAATCCCTCTCCTTCCATTTCTTGGGCTAGCATTCCTATCATTCCAGCTCCTACTTCTTGGTTTTCATTTTCAAGACTCTGCACATAATAAGCTACTTCTTCGTAGGAATGAGCTGCTCTCATTTCTTGCAGAACTTTTGGTAGGACATGGTTGGATACTAGAACCTCCACTCGTATCTCTTGCTCTTCTTGAGCTTTTCCCGATTCTCCGATTGTCGGATTTGCTTTTGCAGAAGGTGTAAAGGTGCCCATGCCTTTTACTTGAAAAGAGCAATCTGCATATTCACCAATTTTGCCAGCTCCTGCAGCATATACTGCCTGGAGTACCTTGTCCTTCTCTGGTTCTGGCACATAGAATACCAATTTGCTGAGTAATTGTCTTTTTGGCTGTAAAATTTTGCAGTCTAACAGACCCAAACGATCAGAGATCCTTCGATTTACTCCATGAGGCACATGGTCGAGATTGGTGTGAATGGCATAGATAGCGATGTCATTTTTGATGGCTTTGATGATTGTTCGCTCCACATAATTCTTGCCGGTGAGGCTTTTCAATCCTTTGAAAACAATCGGGTGATGAGCCACAATCATATTGGCACCCAGTTCAATAGCTTCTTCAACCGTAGATTCTATGCAGTCCAGCGAGCAGACGATTCCCCTTACTTCGGCAGTTCTATCTCCAGTGATCAAAGTGGCGTTGTCGTATGACTCCTGATAGGATGGAGGCGCGATTTGTTCTAGGTAGGAAATCACATCGCTAATCTTGTATCCCATATTTTTTCTGTTTATTTGATCAAAAATAGTAATTCTGGAATGCGCTGGTACGCTTTTTTACTTTATCCTTTTGCTTTAATATACGATTTGGTCACTAGACTTCGGAATTGGTTTTTCGATTTGGGTTGGCTGAAAAGTGAACCATCTCCGATCCCAAGTATCGTAGTAGGGAACTTGAGTATGGGTGGTACAGGCAAAACACCAATGGTGGAATTCTTGATTCGTAAGCTTTTGGCAGCGCAAACTGTGGCGACTTTGAGCAGAGGCTATGGGAGGAAAACCAAAGGATTTCTAGAGGCAAATCCTGGCACTTCACCCGCGGAAATAGGAGATGAGCCCTTTCAGATTTATAAGAAATTTGGCGATAAGATATCGGTGTTTGTCGGAGAGGATAGAGTAGCTGCTCTTGCCAAGATTGCTGCCAAGTCAACTGCTCCCGAGCTGATAATTTTGGACGATGCCTTCCAACATCGTTATGTAACTGGTGATTTGAAAATTCTTTTGACTACCTATCAGAGGCCGTTTTACACTGATTTTCTTGTGCCTATGGGTAGACTTAGAGAAAGCAGAACTGGCGCCAAAAGAGCTGATCTGATCGTTGTCACCAAATGCCCTGAAGAGCTGACTAGCGCAGAAAAAACTAGCATAATTAGACAAGTAGAGGCCTATAGCAGCAGCAGTACTCCTGTGTTGTTCTCAAGGATTTCCTATGAAAAACCTATTGCATTAACTGATTCAAAGGCCTTTTCACCTAAAATCATACTGTTGACGGGCTTGGCAAATGATCAGCCGCTGGTGAACTACGTACGTGGAAAATATGAGTTGCTCGAAGTACTGAGCTATCCAGATCATCATGATTACGCAGCAGTGGATTTTGATAAAGTTAGGGCAGTGGTTAAGCAACATGCTGCCAAAAATCCCGTTGTGCTAACGACCGAAAAAGATGCTGTGAAAGTAAAATCCAATGCTCCCACAGGATTTCTGGAAGAAATTCCGATTTTTGTGCTGCCTATAGTAATAAGCTTTTCACCAGAGGATGAGTTAGCTTTGGCAGAACTAATCCAACAAAAGGTCTTAAAACAGGACAATATCTAAGTGAATAAACGGTTACTCTGTTTCATATTTTTCATCAGCATAGCAAGTGTTCAGCTTGCTTTTGCGCAGCGTACTGTCCCGCCTACCCGTCAAAACTCAAATCAGCAGCAAAATAGAGAATTAGTTGATCCAACAGAGGAAGAGGGGACAGTAGGAAGAAAGTCCTTGCTGGATGATAGTACTCGGATGGTTTACGGACCAAAAACGAGTTTGTACTTCTATGAAAAAGATATCAAGAGAAATAACTTGATTCTTTATCCTCAGGATACAGCGTTGAATAACTTTCACAATTATGATCCTGTCGCAAAGAGCAACTGGAAGTACCAGGATTTGGGAGATATTGGTAGTGGTACCAAACCAATTTTCTATGAAATCCCAGATGTAATAGGGACCAGATCTGGGTTCTCAGCATATGATCTTTATTACCACGCGCCAGAAAACAACAAGTATTTTGATACCAAATCGCCTTTTACAGAAATGTCTGCCTTTTTCGGTGGAGGGCAGCGAAATATGCTGGACATTGCCTTTGCCCGAAACATCAATCCAAGATGGAATGTGGGCTTTGATTTCCATACTATTCGTGCGCGTAAAACGCTGAATCCAGTAGCTAGGGATGATAATATGGTGGTGCAAAATTCCTATTCCTTACACACCAACTATCGCTCTGAAAATGGTAAGTATTGGTTTCTAGGCAATTTTTCTAGAATGCTCCACAAGGTGAATGAAATTGGAGGTATTATTCCTCCAGACGTGGATAGTACTTCGGTATATTTTACCTACGAAGATGCAAAAGTATGGCTTAGTCATACCCAGGCTCGTGATTTGAGGCAGGAATATCGATTCTACCATGAGTATAGCATTCGGGATGAACTTCAGATTTACCATATTTTTGATCAAAAGAATAAGGACCTAACCTTCGAAGCTGATTTGACCACTTCGGATTCACTTTTCTATCCAAGCAATCGCTTTAATGATCAATTGGACACCACACGAAATTTCAGTGATTTCAAAGAGTGGGGAAATGAACTGGGTTTCAAAGGTAGTTTCAAAGGCTTCTATTATAATGCTCACGCAAAGTTTCGGGCAGGAAGGATGAAAAGTACCTTTTATCCAGAAGGAGAAAAAAACAATTTCAATGAGGTTTACCTAGGGGGAGAATTGATTGGGAAGATTTCAGAGAAATGGTCGATTTCAGCTGATGGTGAATACCTGATTCCAGGAGCATTCAGGCTTCATGGCTTATTTATTTCTCCATGGTTAGAGGTGGATTATACCAAGGCTGTTTACAAGCCGACGGCGATGCAGCAGATGTACTATGGGAATCACTACCAATGGGATAATGATTTTGATAATGTTGGCGTGGATCAGCTTCGCGGGGTTTTTAAGTTAGATTTCAAAAAAATCAAATTAAGGCCTTCCTTGACGATCAATCGCGTCAATAACTATGTGTATTTCAATGAAAAGAGGATTGCTGAACAGTCTAGTGGCGAGGCCTTTATGTTGATCCCTGGGTTGAAAGCTAATGTTCGCATTGGTCAAAAATTTCAATGGGATACGGAGGTTATTTTTACTCAAATCTCAGGAGAATCAAGTAATAATTTTAGGATTCCAAAGTTCTACGGAAACACCAAATTTTACTTTGATAGTCCGATGTTCAACGAAAATGTCTATGTACAAATGGGGGTAGATATTCGCTACCACTCGGATTATTTTGCAGAAGCGTACGTTCCTTCTACCCAGCAATTTTACCTTCAAAACACCTTCAATGTCTATGCCTATCCAGTAGTCGATGTGTTCCTTGATTTTCGGATTAATCGAACGCGTGTATTGCTGAAATACAATCATCTAAATAGTGGTTTGATGAAGGAAGAAGGATATTTTGTCACACCTGATTACACAGGTTACAAGTCATTTATCGATCTTGGGATCACTTGGTTTTTATTCGATTGATGATGAGTTGGGAGGAAAGTACCAGACAGAAGATGCTGCATTTGAAGTTGCCGACAGATCCAAGATGGGTTGGGATTGCAGAAATGCAACTAGCCGATGTGCTGACAGATCATGCGTACTGTGAGCAAAAGGCAGCTTCCTCTTGCATCTCTTTGATTCTGCGATTCAATGACTTGGATGATTTGGTAGATACACTTACGCCGATCGTAGCAGAGGAATGGGGGCATTTTGAGCGAGTGCTGGAGCAAATCCGAAAAAGGGAGTTGAAATTTGGCTTTCCTAGAAAGGATGAATACGTTATTCAGCTTATCAGTTTTGTGAAAAAAGGAGGTAGTAGAATGCAACAACTCACTGAGCAACTGCTGATGAATGCATTGATAGAAGCCAGGAGTTGTGAGCGGTTCAAGTTGCTTTCTACTCATCTAGAGGATCCAGAACTGAAAAATTTCTACTATGAACTGATGGTTTCTGAGGCAGGGCATTACGTCACTTTCATTGAGCTGGCGAGAAAATATCAAGATCCAAAAAAAGTGAATGAAAGATGGCAGGAATGGTTGGAATTTGAAGCTGAAGTGATGGAGAGCCTTGAAGTTCGAGGTGACAGAATGCATTAAGCAGATCTTAAATTATCTAGTCGAAATAGTCATTTACAGCGTATTTATTTATACTTGACATATCTAGGCGTATTTACGCTATAAAGTAGTTCTAATATGAACATAATATGAATTTGATCGAAAATGTACGGGAAGCTGTACGCTCCATAAAAGTGAATTTATTAAGGACTGTCTTGACGGGTGCCATCATTGCTATTGGTATTTCCTCCTTGGTAGGAATGTTGACTGCCATTGACGGTATCAAGGCCCAGATTGCAGATAGTTTTTCCGGTTTGGGGGCCAATTCATTTGATATCCGAAATAAGGGGTTTAGTGGAGGCCGAGCCATTCAAGATGGTAAAACCGAGAAAACTTATCCTAAGCTTACTTTTCGAGAAGTGATGAGTTTCAAAGAGAAATACAATAGTGTTGGTATATCAACAGTGTTTGTTTCTGTAACTGGAGCCGCTGAGATTAAAAGAGGTTCTAAAACGACTAACCCAAACGTACGCGTGCGAGGTGGTGATGATAACTATTTGAACATCAAAGCCATGAAGTTGGAGTCAGGGAGGAATTTCAGTAGCATGGAGATTCAGAACGGGTATAATGTCTGTATCATCGGTAAAGAATTAGGGACAACACTATTTGAGTCAAATGAAGATCCTTTGAATCAAAAAATTACCGTTTTAGGTCGTCCTTACACCATTGTTGGTATTCTTGAAGAACAAGGCGGCGTAGGGCAAGATTCGGGAGCTGATCGGCAGATTTTGCTTCCAATAGAAAATGCCAGTCGTCTAGATAGAAGAGGGAATTTCAATTATAACGTAACGGGAGTAGCCTCTGGTCCTGAGCGGATAGATTATGAAATGGGCCAAGCAATAGGGATGATGAGAGAAATTCGCCAAGACCGAGTAGCCCAAGAAGATTCATTTGATTTGACCAAAAGTGAGTCCGTAGCCGAGAGTTTGGAAGAGGTAGCGGGATATCTTAGAATGGGTGGATTCGGAATAGGTTTTATCACCTTACTAGGTGCTTCCATTGGATTGATGAATATCATGCTAGTATCCGTGACTGAGCGAACTCGAGAGATTGGGATTAGAAAGGCATTAGGAGCTACTCCACTTAGAATCAGACAGCAATTCCTTCTTGAAGCAATCATGATATGTATATTGGGAGGAGCCATGGGAGTACTTCTGGGGATTTCAATTGGAAATATTATTGCGCTGGTAATTGGCGTAGGAGGATTCTTAATTCCTTGGTTGTGGATGCTGATAGCCTTTGTGATTTGTATTGTGGTAGGCTTGATGTCAGGATATTTTCCTGCTTTCAAAGCTTCAAGATTGGATCCTATAGAATCCTTGAGATACGAGTGATATCAGTTTAGCAACAATCAAAAGAGGCCTCAAATCATGAATTTGAGGCCTCTTTTGGTTTTGAGGTAGATTGTTTTAGTTAGAATCTTTATCGTTTTTCGACTCCAACAGCGCTACTTGCTTTTCCATTAGCTCAGTTATTTTACTAAGTAATTCAATATTCTTGGGTGTGGTCACTGTCTCATTTTTTGGGTCCTCCGCTTTCTTCCGTATGGAGTTCATCAGTTTTACCACTAGAAATACAGTGAATCCTATTATCAGAAAGTCAACACTGGCTTCTAATAGTTTACCGTAACCAATTGCTATTTCTTCTGGATGCGAAACCCCCTCTACTGTCACTGCCTCTCGCAATATGATCTTCTTATTTTCCCAGTTAATTCCGTTGGTAAGGAATGATAGTGGAGGTAGAAAAACCTCTTTAACTAGCACGTCTACCACTTTGTTGAATGCTGCGCCTATGATCACACCTATCGCGATGTCAATCATATTTCCTTTCACGGCAAATTCCTTGAATTCCTGAATCAATTTAATTTTCATATCTGACTTTTTTTGAAAGACTTAAAGTGAACTGTAGTCAATTGCATTGCCAAACCAGATGAGTCTCCTCAATGAGGCTCATATATTTCGGCATTTTTTATGATTTAAAATAAGGGGAAAACTTGAATAGATAATCAAGGAGAATTGATAAAAACAGTTTTCAAAATCTTTAAAAACATCATTGTATAACCATAAACCCTAGAAATCATGACAAAGGACCATGGGCCAAGCATCAAAAACGATGAGAAATATGAGGCCTTACGAAATGAAGGTATGAGTAAAACCAAGGCTGCCCGAATTGCAAATACTCCCAATTCGGGTAAAAAAGGTGGCAAAGCTAAGGACTACGAAGACAGATCGAAGCAGGAACTCTACGATAAAGCCAAAGAAGTAGGCATCGAGGGTAGAAGCAAAATGACTAAGAAGGAATTGATTCATGCATTAAGAAATTCCTAATCAAAATCCCAAACCAACTAAAACACTACTAACATGAAAAAGCCAAGTGAATTTAAAGATCAAAAGCAATCTCTACCGGGACAACAAAGTAAAATGAAGCCTGAACCTGAAGTGATAAGAAAGGGATATAAAGGCAGCGGAAAATTGAAAAACAAAGTCGCCCTAATCTCTGGCGGAGACAGTGGAATTGGGAAAAGTGTGGCCGTCCACTTCGCCAGAGAAGGAGCGGATGTGGCGATCATTTATCTCAGCGAGGTGAAGGATGCGAAGGACACCAAGGAATTGGTAGAAAAGGAAGGAAGGAAATGCCTTTTGATCGAAGGGGATCTTAAGTCTGAGAGCTTTTGTAAGAAGGCGCTAAACCAGTGCGTGAAGGAACTTGGAGGAATAAATATATTGGTGAATAATGCGGCAGTGCAGTTCCCGAAAAACGAGTTGACTTCAATTACAGCAAAGCAACTTCAGACAACTTTCGAGACAAATATTTTCTCATTCTTCCACCTTGCCAAAATGGCGATTCCACATTTTAAAGCGGGGGATACGATAATCAATACTAGCTCGGTAACGACTTATAGGGGAAGTGAGCATTTGGTGGACTACGCCAGTACCAAAGGTGCCATTGTGGGCTTTACCCGCTCACTGGCTTTAATGCTTGCTAAGGATAAAATCCGCGTAAATGGTGTAGCTCCGGGCCCGATTTGGACTCCATTGATTCCTGCGACGTTTGACGACGTCACCAAATTTGGTCAGGACACCGCATTAGGAAGAGCTGGTCAACCAAGTGAAGTCGCACCTGCCTACGTATTCTTGGCGAGCGATGATAGTTCCTATATCACAGGGCAATTTATCCACGTCAATGGGGGAGAAATAGTAGGAGGGTAATTTAGTTGAAGGTTTGAGAAGTATAATTCCCAAGTACATTTTGAGGTCAATACTCCTCAGAATGATGAGGATAAGTGACCATGTTCAATTTCGATCCGGCAAAAGTAAATCTCAACCCGCTAGCTAAAACGCCTTTCTCAATCAATTGGAGGGGTATTACCAGATGCTTGTCCCACTGGAATAATAGTTGGTTTTATCAAATGAAACAATTTGCCACCATTGTTTCGATTTGACCAACCAACTATGAAAAAGATTTCATCCATTATTTTTCTAGCTACCTTTTCTTTGGGATTTCCCTTTGAAACTTTAGCTGAAAATAATCCGCCAAACTATCTCCAGGATATTGTTCCAGTCAGAGATACTATTCCTACACCGTCTTCAGAGCAGGAGCGATCCGCCGTTTCTGGAACAATAAAAGATGGTAATGGAAATCCTTTGCCAGGTGCAACTGTGCAGATCAAAGGATCCACCACCGGAACTATTTCCGATGATTCGGGAAAATACACGATCGATATACCAGCAGACAAACAAGATGTCGTGCTGGTATTTTCATTTCTGGGCTTCCAAACAAAAGAAGTACAACTCGGAAATCAGACCACAATAGATGTGGAGCTGGTCACCGATGAGCAAGAACTGGATGAAGTAGTAGTAATAGGTTACGGTACCGCTAGAAGAGCAGATCTTACAGGCTCAGTTGCTCAGGTAAATTCGGATGAATTGAATGCTTTTCCCACATCCAATGTGATTCAATCATTGAATGGACGAGCGCCAGGTGTGCAAGTAATTCAGAATAATGGTGCGCCGGGAGGCGGTGTTTCTGTGAGAATCCGCGGTGCAAATTCAATCCAAGGGGACAATGATCCATTGTATGTGATTGATGGTTTTCCATACTCAGGAAATCCTACCAACCTGAATAACTCAGATATAGCAAGTATAGAAATATTAAAGGATGCTTCTGCTACCGCTATATATGGTTCCAGAGGTGCAAACGGCGTGGTTCTGATCACAACCAAAAATGGAAGTGGAGCAGGAACTGTAGTTGAGTTCGATGCAGCGTACAGTATGCAGACCCTACGAAAAAAGCTTGATCTCATGAATGGAAGTCAGTATGCAGAATTGATGAACATTCAGGCTATAAATGATGGACTTGAGCCCTATTTCACAGATGCGGAAGTAAGTGGTTTTGGAGATGGAACGGATTGGCAGGATGTGATTTTTCAGCAAGCTCCCATCAAAAACACTTCTCTAAGCATTTCAGGTGGAGGGGATAATACACAGTTTTTGGTAGGAGGAAGTATGTACCAACAAGAAGGTATCATCAAAGGATCTGATTATGACCGTTATTCGATTCGATCCAATGTCAATCACAAGATCAGTGATAAATTCAAGGTGGATTTCAATAGCACATTAAGTAAGCTAGTGACAGCGAGAAGAGATAGTGAAGGCGGAGCAAGAGGAGCAAGTATGATTGGAGCCGCATTAGTTGCTTCACCACTTTCAGATCCATATACAGCAGATGGTACCATCAATAATCTTGCAGATGATTTCCCTTTCGTTTCTCCAGATCTGGTGAATCCTCTTTACTTCATCAATGAGCAATCGACAGTAATTACTGCAAATGTGATTCTTGCCAATGCGGCGATAAGCTATAATCCTGTTCCGGAGATTACGATCAAAATATCTGGTGGTATAGAGAATCGGGACGATAGAACAGATAGTTACAGAAGTCGGGATTTCATCAATAGCAATGGAAATGCAAGTGTGAGCACAAGCCAGTATGTAAGTCGACTAAATGAGAATACAATTACTTATGCAGATACTTTCAATGAGAAACATGATTTGAATGTGTTGGCAGGCTTTACTTACCAAGATTTCACCACCAAGTATTTGGCGGGAAGCGGAGCAGGATTCTTAAGTGACTTATATGAAACTGATAATCTGGGAGCTGCAGAGACGCCGGGTATTCCAACTTCAGGATTTTCGAATTCAGTACTGCTTTCCTATTTGGGAAGGGTGAATTATGGGTTTGATAGCAAATATCTATTTACGGCCTCCTTCCGTGCTGATGGATCATCAAGATATAGCGAAGGAAATAAGTGGGGATATTTTCCTTCTGGAGCCATCGCTTGGAAGGTATCAGAAGAGGAGTTTATGAAGACTCAAGAAGCAATCTCAACCTTGAAAATCCGTACTAGCTGGGGGTTAACGGGCTCGCAGGCAATTAGTCCTTACGCCACACTAAATAGGCTATTTCCTGGTTACACCATATTTGGAGATGAGTTGTACAATTTCCTTGCTCCTGGATCTACCCTTCCTGGAGATTTGAAATGGGAAACTACTGAGCAGTTTGATTTAGGATTGGATCTAGGTCTATGGCAAGATCGCATCGTAGTAGGTGCTGATTATTATGCAAAGACTACCGATGATTTGTTAAGCACTGTTCGGCTTCCAAGTTCTTTTGGATACACCACTACGATAGCTAATGTGGGTTCTATAGAAAATAAGGGGGTGGAGCTAAGTCTTTTTGCTCAACTATTCTCAAATGAATTCCGCTGGAGTCTGGATGGAAATATCTCCTTCAATCGCAACAAAGTTCTCAGCCTAAATGATGGGCAGCCCATTTTGACCAATTTCATAAATGTGATTACCGTTTCGGATAACTTCTCAATTATGGAAGAAGGAAAGCCTTTGGGGCAGTTTTGGGGATATCAGGAAGATGGGTACACAGAAACAGGCGCTATTAAATACGTGGATAGAAATAATGATGGAGAAATCTCCGAGGAGGACAAAACCTACATAGGTAATCCAAACCCTGACTTTTTCTATGGATTCAATTCCAATATGAGCTTCAAAGGCTTTCAACTTGATCTTTTCTTTCAGGGTAGTCATGGAAATGATATTATAAATGTCAGTGCAATTTCCAGTACAATGGATTACGGGCAGGGATTGAACATGCCGGAGGAAGTACTTCTGGATCACTGGTCTCCTCAAAATACAGATGCTAAGTTTCCAAAAATCAGTAGAAATTCCTCCGCTCGTGTATCGGATAGATTTGTAGAAGATGGCTCGTATTTACGGTTGAAAAACGTGCTTTTGGCTTATAATTTCCCCCTGAAAAACTCAAGTGGGAAATTCCTCCAAAGCCTACGGATCTACGCAAGTGGACAGAACTTATTGACTTTCACGGATTACTCTTGGTGGGATCCTGAGGTGAATAGTAAAGGCAGTGATAATAGATTGGGAATAGATCACTTCAGTTATCCGATTCCCAAATCTTACACTATTGGTCTCAACGCTACTTTTTAAACATCAACTCAAAAGCCATGAAAACATTAATAAAACATAGAATATTGAACTCAAAATCACTCCTAATTGGGTTGCTAGCTTTAGGAGGTTTTGCAAGTTCCTGCAACGATTTGCTAGAAGAAGAACCCAAGACAATCGTATCGGAGAACTTCTATCAAAGCGTATCTGATTTCGATGCAGCGACTAATGCGATTTATTTTCCATTGCGAATGGTAAGATCGGAGCAGATTGCAGTACTCAGCGCACATACAGACTGGGGATATGGACGCGGAAGCCGCGCCCAATACAATGATTTCGATGGGTTTAATCCTACCAATATCAATGCGGCGGCGGCTCGATGGAACAGTTTCTATCAAGGAATTCGTAATGCAAATATTGTCATTCAGAAAGCTCCGCTAAGTGAAGAATTGACAGAAGATGAAGTAAATCAATTCACAGCAGAAGCCAAATTCCTAAGAGCGCTTACTTACTTCGACTTGGTGAGAAATTGGGCTGGAGTTCCACTTCGTACTGATCAAAACATTGATGAGAAAGATGTACCAAAAAGCAGCCCTGAAGAAGTGTACGATTTAATTTTGGCTGATCTTACAGATGCTGAAATGCACCTTCCTACGGCTGCAGCTGAGCCAGGAAGACCTACTCAATGGGCCGCTAAGACACTTTTGGCTGATGTTTATCTGCAGTTAGAAGATTACGAAATGGCTAAAATGAAAGCTCAAGAAGTACTGGATGCAGCGGTATTTCAATTAGTTGAAATAGACACTGTGGTGGATATACGTGAAAAAATATTCGGAGCTACTTTGATCACTTCCAGCGAGGAGATTTTCTCCTTCAAATTTGCCAGACAATCAGGCCAGGGGAGTGGACTACCTTGGATTCTCAATCATCCTAGCACTGGGCTTTATAATTATGGTGGAGCCTATGCTCATTACGGAGACGCAAGTAATCCATTTTATAAAGAATGGGAGGACGGAGACATAAGAAAGGATTTATGGCAATTTGTGGACTTTGGCTTAGGGGATTCCACGATCGTAAATGGGAAATATGCAGAGCCTCAAGCAGTGGATAATTCGGGCGCAGGAAATGATATTCCTGTTTATCGTTATTCAGAATTGCTCTTAATTTTTGCAGAAGCTTCGGCAAGGGTAG
The DNA here is from genome assembly GCF_003254055.1 of Algoriphagus chordae. Classification (GTDB taxonomy): domain Bacteria; phylum Bacteroidota; class Bacteroidia; order Cytophagales; family Cyclobacteriaceae; genus Algoriphagus; species Algoriphagus chordae. The sequence goes on along the minus strand of NZ_QKZT01000015.1, from coordinate 750 downwards.
ATGGGGTGACTGAGGGCAATCTGGAAGCAGTCAATCAGGTTCATCGAAGAGCCTTTGGCTTAGATCCTATGGTAGAATCAGAAATGGATTTTCAAATGGCTGACTTGACTTTAGACGAATTCCTTGATCTTATACTTCAGGAAAAAGCCTACGAAACACAGTTTGAAGGCAAGCGCTGGTTGGATCTGAAAAGGACCGGAAGAGCTGAGGAATTTGTGATGAAAAATAAAGGGATATCTATTTCCGAGAAGCATTACCTATGGCCGATTCCTTTGGAAGAATTGAATTTCAATGAGGCCATGGACCAAAGTGATCAGAATCCTGGATATTAAAATTACTTGAGTTACTAACAATAATGGGACAAATTACTATGCCCCATTTTTGTTGTTATGTTTTATGAATGGGAGTGTTAGCTAAACTCTGTCCTTCCCTTCCCTTGGGGTACCCCAAGGGAAGGGAACTAATTTATTAATTTATATCCAACTTTAGCCTTCCTTCAAACTTAATGGCTAATTGTTGGACAGTCAAGCCCCAATTGTGTAAAGGGGAACTCCATTTTTTCTCGATCCTTCTTGTCGCCAGATAGACGAGTTTCAACAATGCCATATCACTGGTAAATGCGCCTTTGGTTTTGGTGACCTTTCTAACCTGCCTGTGATACCCTTCGACTGCATTAGTGGTATAGATCATCTTGCGGATGCTTTTGGTATAAGCAAAATAGGCGCTAAGTCGTTCCCAGTTACTGTTCCA
>NZ_QKZT01000014.1:4569-136650 GCF_003254055.1 Algoriphagus chordae | reverse complement strand
AAATGGACTGCAATACCGTATCATAACGCAGCCAGTCACAATGAATATAACGGCTAGCCCCAGTCCAGATGCTTAGCCAAAATGAGGTCACAATATCTGCCGGATCATAGCCTCTGTTAGATCCCGGCTGAGGTAAATCAAGGGAGCTGAGATACTCCTTGATTCCAGTCTGATCTACAAAACGCTTCATCAAACTCATTCCCCCAAAGGGTGTGACTGGCTTGTCGGAATACTCAATCGGCAGATTAACCATTTTGGTGAGATTTAATTCTATTAAAAATCGTGGTTTTCTATTCCCTTTCAAAGATTTTGGATCACTTTACTATTCCTATTGCATAATTGGGGTTCAACGACTTGATCAATCTTTCATTCAATCCAACGTAATCCTGATTTCCTGCTTCCTCGGCCAAGTCAATCGCTTCCTCGGCAGTTTCTACCGCATCAGTTTTTTTGCCTAGGACAGCCTCTATTTTAGCTTTCAGGTGCATAGTCCAATACTTTGGATCGCTCGCCACGGATTCATTGATCCAAGTGTAGGCCTGATTCATATCCTTGCTGTTGGTGTAATAATAGCTCGCAGCGGAGTATAAAAGACTTGGATCTGTGCTATTTCCATCGATGACAAATTCTTTGATCTGAGCCATTACCAGTGGATCCACTTCAGTTTCTACTCTGAAATCAACTCTAGTTTTGTCCCATTTTAAAGAGAGGTCCGAACCCGTATCTGACATATTTTCAAAACTGATTTCAAAGGTCTCATTCTCCTTGCTGAGCTTGGAAGGTTGAGCTTTGAATCTAATGATATCATCGCTTTGCTGATAGCCAATAGCTCCCCAAAGTTTGATGTTTTTGGAAAGAATCATGGTCCATTCTGATTTACCTGGAATAGAGTATAGCGCATATTGACCTGCAGGGATTTTCTTTCCGTCAATCAGCACATCCGTAGAAAAAGAAAGTACCGTAGCGCCATTGGCTCCCGTTCTCCACACCTGTCCGTAAGGAACCAACTCGCCAAAAATCTTGCGATCCTTCATGCTTGGTCTGCTATAGTCCACGGTCACATCTGTCAATCCTACTTTCTGCGTAATTTTAGCTGAGGGAGATGCCTGAGGCATTTGGATCTGCTGCGCAAAAGAAAGTAGGCTACACAGGAAAAAGGCTAAAGTAAAAGCGAATTTTTGTTTCATTGGAATGGAAGTTATAATTTGGATATAAGTTACTTAAGCGAGAAAATTAAAAGTATGTTTTGAAAAGCCCTGTAATTTCATGCTTTTTAAGGAAATTCTGAAAATTGAAGTCTTCATTTTTTTCTCATGTTTCACCTCATTTTCTCATCTTTTCCATCCTCAACTTAGATACTACGTATAGATCATTATGAGTTTAGCTATTATTAGTCCTGGCAAGAAGCCTGATGTTTGGATCAAGGAATTTAAAACCTTAGCTCCGGACCTTGAGATTGAAGTTTACCCTAAGATCACCAAACCAGAAAAGGTGGAGTACGTCTTTCTCTGGCAACACCCTGAGGGAATCCTGTCTGAGTTTCCCAATCTAAAGCTCATCAGCTCTATGGGAGCGGGCGTTGATCATATTTTGAGAGATAAGTCTATTCCCACAGATATACCTATCGTGAGGATAGTGGACGAAAAGCTCACCTTCTCCATGACCAATTACGTGCTGATGGCTATACTGAATTTCCACAGACAAACTCCGCGCTACCAAATGAACCAGACCCGAAAAATCTGGGATATGAGCTGTCCGGAACTGGATGTGACAGTAGGAGTGATGGGAGTGGGGGCTCTGGGCAAAGACGTAATGGATAAACTGAATTACATGGGTTTTCCAGTGGTAGGCTTCGGTTTTTCAGAGAAACCAGATTTCGAATATCCTTACTATACTAAAGATAAGTTGGAGGAGTTTTTAAAAGAAGTGAATGTGTTGGTTTGCTTGCTTCCACTTACTCCTGATACTGAGAATATTTTGAATACTGAGCTGTTCGAGAAATGTAATCCCAACACCTACCTTATTAATGTGGCGCGCGGAAAACATTTGGTAGATGCTGATTTGATCAAAGCATTGGACGATGGGCATCTTTCAGGTGCCATGCTAGATGTCTACAGAGAAGAACCTTTGCCTGCAGATCATCCATTTTGGGAGAATTGGAAAATAGCCATGACGCCTCACATAGCGAGTGTGACGAATCCACAAGCTGCTGCGCCGCAGGTGATGGAGAATATTCGGCGCATCCGAGAAAAGAGAGAATTAGTGAATGTAGTAAACCGAGAAAGAGGTTATTAAGCGGATTTATGGAGAGAACTTTTAAAATATTATGTCCTACAGATTTTTCTGAGTGCTCATTGAATGCTATTGAGTATGCAACTAGGCTGGGTGAAAAATACAAGGCTGAACTGGTCCTCTTCCATGTACTCAATCGGGAGGATTATGGGAAACTATCACCTGCAGATGTCTCTGGAAAAAACCAAAAGGAATTTGTGAGAGAAAAACTCCAAAATCTAGAAGATGCTGTCGTTTCCGAAGCAATAAAGAATGGCTTGAAAAGTTGCATTTCGGTTGTGACAGAAGGAGATATTGTCAAGAAAACGCTTACTTATGCCGCCGAAATGTCTGCTAATTTGATAGTAGTAGGCTCTGAAGGGGTGAATGATTTCAGAGAAAATATCATTGGCTCGCGTGCCAGTAGAATCGTAGAGCAGTCAGATCGGGATATTATTGTTGTTCCTAGAAAAGTATATTTCAAGGCTCCTCGCAAGCTAGTCTATGCCTCTGATTACCTGGAAGAGGATAAGATTGCTATTCAGAAAATAGTGGAAGTGGCCAGGTTTTTTGACTCTGAGATAGATATGGTGCATGTCAGTACTACCCATAAAGCACTGGATAAATCACTGCACATGACCATGGTAGCGGAGATAGAGCCCTTTATAAAGTATGATAAGGTTAATTTCGTCTTGAAATCCTTCCGTGATGATGTTGCCTTGGGATTGGAGAATTACCTGCAAACAGCCAAGGGTGATATTCTGGTGACGCTGAGTGAGAAGAAGTCTTTCTTCGATCAAATTTTCGCTAAGAGTTTATCCAAAAAAATGGCCTATTTCATCAATAAGCCGCTTTGGGTGATTAAGTCTTTTTAACCGCGGAGGGCACGGAGTATGGTATGACACAGAGGACGCAGAGATTGTAGGTGTATAGATTTCGACTTCGCTCGATCTGACACAAGCGAACTTATTTGTTCTATAAAGTTTGTCACCTTGAGCGAAGTCGAAAGGTTAAGCAGATAACGTGATTAAATAAACAGGTATGCGCATAAAGACTCTCTAAATATTCATAAAAGCCCTCATCAGTCAGACTTCGACCCGCATAGCCTCTACTCATTCTTTTTTCCACCAAAGAATCCCTTCAGGTAATTGCCGAATTCTTTTCGGGTGTGTGAATTATTGAAAACAGAACCCAGTGTGTTTAAGAAGTGGTTGAAAGTCATTTCCTTCTTTTGTGATGGGATGGCTGGCTTAGCTTTAGATTTAGGGTCAATTTCGGGGAAGTTTGAATCTTCTTTAGCTGACTTGGGACTTGGAGTGGAAGTATCTTTTGGTTTGTTGCCGACTAGGTCGTCTGCCTTTTCGAAACTCTTTTTTGATTTGGCTTGATAGCCCAATTTCTCTTCGACCAGACCTTTATTATTGTGAGAAACTGCGTCTTCAGGATCAAGGGCTATGGCTGTTTCATAGTCTGCAATTGCACCTTCCAGATCGCCGATTCTATCTTTGAAGTAAGCGCGACTGCTGTAGCGATAGGGGTTTTTGGGGTCGAGATTGGCAGCTCTATCCAATTCGGTGAGTGCTTCCTCATTTCTGTTGAGTAGGTGTAAAACCACCGCCCGATCAGAGATGAAATCTGTATTGTAAGGTTCTAAGGAGGTGATCAGATCAAATTCCACCAAAGCCTCTTCAGTTCTGCCCAGCCTGGAAAGTATCCTGCCTCGATTAAGATGAAGCTGTGGCTGATCCGGATTGGCTTTTACCAATTCGTCAAAAATGGCCAAAGCCTCCTCAAATTTCCCTGATTTATATAATTCAATTCCTTTTTCGAAACTCATAATTTTTGTTCTTTAACCGCGGAGGACACGGAGTTTTACGCAGAGGGCGCAATATTTTATCATGCTATTTTTTAACCTATCTATTGAATCAATGTTTTTATTATGTCCGATTGAGAAATGAAAATTTCAAAATCCACAAAAGAGCGATGACCTTGTCTGCCTGAGCGAAGTCGAAGGCTCATACGAAAACTTATTTCTTACTATTTCTCACCTCTTACTTTTCACTCACTACTAACCTTTTCACTACTTGCTATTCACATATACCGTCCTTATCCAAACCGTACTACTTACAAAGACAAAGTTAACGCCTGAATAGTTTACCAAAGAATCTTTCCTTGGTTTTTGCAGGCAAATGGATAGGCCTGTTATCTTTAAGGCCTGAGAATATCCAAATTTTATGCCCCAACTACCACAAGCTGTACTTAAAGATCTGAAAGCGAAAAAGTTCGCTCCAATTTACTTTTTGGATGGGGAGGAACCTTACTTTATTGATCAGATTACGGACTTCATTGAGAAGAACGCGATTGCCGAGCATGAGCGCGGATTTAACCAGGTGGTCATGTATGGAAAAGACTCTAATGTGGGTTTGATCCTCAATAATGCGAGAAAATTTCCGATGATGTCAGATCGCCAGGTGGTGATCATCAAGGAGGCTCAGAGTCTTGCGGACTTGGGAAATGAGGAGATGCAGAAACTTTTGGTCAGCTATGTGCAAAATCCGCTACCAAGTACTATTCTGGTTTTTGCTCATAAGTATAAAAAGCTTGATGGTAGAACTGCGCTATATAGAGAGCTGAATAAGAAGACTGTCTATGTGCGATCTGAAAAGGTCAAAGATTATAAGCTGACGGATTGGATAGAAGGATTTATCAAGGAAAGTGAGCATTCGATAGACAACCGTGCTGCGCAGCTTTTGGCAGATTCCATCGGGAATAATTTAGAAGTGCTTTCCAATGAAATAGGGAAGATGCTGATCAATTTCCGTGAACCTACGAAGATCACCACAGAGCATATTTCCAAGTATATCGGAATCAATAAGGATTATAATAATTTTGAATTTTTGAAAGCTTTAGGCTTTAAGGATGTGATCAAGACCAATAAGATCATTCATTTTTTCTCACAAAACCCAAAGGCTCATCCAGTGATCCCTATGTTTTCTTTGATGTTCAACTACTTCACTAGAATCGCTTTGATCCATCAGGCGAAAAAAACTGGAGCAAATGAGCAACAAATTGCGAGCCTTTTAGGACTGCCGCCATTTGTAGTCAAAGAATATATGGTAGCCTCCCGCAACTACAATTTGGGCAAGGTAATTGATGTATTCGCTTACATCAAAGAGGCCGATCTTCGTTTCAAAGGGGTTGACTCCGGAAGTCTGAGCGAAACCGAAAACCTCCGCGAGCTTGTTTACAAGATTTTGCATTGATTACCTAAGCCACACTATGAAATCGAGTATTTCGTAACTGTCACACAGTGACATGATTTTCACTTTACGAGATTCCATGCGGTAGCTAAAAATCAAAACTTAAACGCATGAAATCGAGCATGGCAGCAAGCGTCATCAGGTGAAATAATTATCACCTATGCGAGATTCCATATGGCCTTTAAATAGAAACTAAATACATATGAAATACTACCTTGTGCTCCTTGCGGGCCTTGGGCTTAGTTTGGAGGCGTATTCCCAGTCGAGCCTCTATCAGACCAGTCCACAACATAAGCTAGACCATAATCTAGAGCTTTTTGATAAGCAGCTTTTTTCTGCAAGTATCTATGATAATTCACGGCTACTAGAAAAACCTGTAAGCTCTGGGCAGGCTATGACTGCTGAGCTGAATCGCGCTATGGCTGCACTCCAGTTGGAAAGTCCCGATGGTGCAGGCCTGATGAAAAAGTATATTTTTGATCATGGCAATGATCCTTCGGTTACCACGGCAGGATTGTATCTGGGCGATCACTTTTTCTTCAAAAGGAATTTCGCGGAAGCTATCGATAGCTATAAGCTGGTGGATGCAGAAAAGTTGCCACTGGAAAATCAGGCTGAAGTCCTTTTCAAGCAAGGTTACTCTCATTTTCAGCTAAATCAGTATGCGGAAGCAGCCCCTTATTTTGATGCGGGCAAAGCGCTAAATCAACAGGCTAGTTTTGATTCTTATTACTACTCTGGCTTTATCGCAATGGAAAATGGGAATACCAACAAAGCCATTGCAGATCTTCAGACGGCTTCCCAATCTCCATACTACGCCAATAAGGTACCGTACCTTTTAGCAGCGCTTTATTATAAGCAAGGAAGTTATGATCAGTTGATCTCCTTTGCTGAGCCGTTATTGACAAATGGCCAGAATCTTGAGAAAAGAGAGGTGATTTATTTGTACTTGGCGGAAGCCTATTATGCCAAGAAGAATTTCCCGAAAGCGGCAGAAAACTACGATTCTTTCATCAATTCGCGCAAAGGTGAACTGGGAAGAGAGGAGATCTACAAAGCAGGGATTTCCCAATTTGAAATTCAGAACTACCAACGTGCTACGGATTACCTAAAAGTATCTGCATCAGCAACTGATGAAATCGGGCAAGCTTCCAGTTATTATCTGGCGCAGGCCTATTTGAAACTGGAGAATTATCAGTTTGCTTCTACTAGTTTCCAGTCCGCCGCAAAGTCAGATTTTAACCCAGCCATAAAGGAGGAATCCATATTTAATTACGCCAAAGTAAACTTGCAAAAAGGTAGTTTCCAGTCTGCAATCACTGCTTTGGATGAGTATGTGGAATCCTATCCTTCCGGAAAATACAGAGCAGAAGCTGAGAATTTGCTTTCTGAAGCTCTTGTAAATACCAACGATTACCTACGTGCCATTGATCAGATGGACAAAATCTCCAATAAGTCTCCAAGAATTCAGGAAGCATACCAAAAGGTTTCTTTTTATCAAGCCATGGTTTATTACCGTGATCAAAAATGGAATCCAGCCTTGGCTTATTTAGATAAGTCTCTCAAATACCCTGTGGATAAAAACATGGTGTTGGACTCTCACTTTTGGAAAGGAGAAATCAATTCTGCAGCTGATAATTTGCCGCAGGCTATCAAAGCTTATGAGTCTGTACTAAGCAATCGTCCGTCTGGTGCAAATGGCACAGTTGCCAAAACTTACTACGGACTGGGTTATGCTTACTTCAACTCCAAGCAGTATGCTAAAGCGGAGGATCAATTCAGAAGATTCACAGAGAATAGACAGATCATTGCCAATAAGCAGCAATACGATGATGCCTTATTGAGGTTGGGAGATTGTTACTACGTGCAGAAGAGATTCGGCGAGGCGGCTTCTACCTTTCAGCGAGCTATCAACGAGGGGAGTTCAGGAGCAGATTATGCTTACTACAGACTGGCTGTGGTGCAAAATTTCCAGTCTAGAAATCAGGAAGCGCTAGGCCAATTGGATGTGTTAATTTCTCGATATCCGAATAGCTTATACTTAGAAGATGCCTTATACCAGCGTGGACAGATTTACATGGAGGAAACTAGCTATCAAGCGGCTTCCGTTTCTTTCTCTGATTTGCTTAGCTCCAAGCCAAATAGTCCATTTGTTCCCTATGCATTAGAAGGCAGAGCAGTGGCGAACTTCTCACTTCAGAATTACGATCAGACGATTAAGGATTATAGTACAATCTTAAACAATCACCCGAATTCGGAAAATTCTGAGACTGCGCTGAAAGGCCTTCAGGAAACACTTGCACTTCAGGGAAGATCGGGTGAGTTTTCTGACTACTTGACCAAATACAAAGGAGCTAATCCTAGTAATGGATCTGTTCAGTCTTTAGAATTTGAAGCTGCGAAAGGAACATTTTTCGATAAGAATTATTCTCAAGCTATCCGTGGGTTTGAAAGTTACTTGCAGAATTATCCGCAGTCAGCGCAGCGAGCAGATGCACTTTATTTCTTAGGAGATAGCTACCTGCAAGTGGGTGATACGGATAAGGCGCTTGCACAATTTAAGTCATTGGAAAAAGAGCCAGCTTCTCCGCAGCGACTTCGTGCCATGCAGAAGATAGGGGTGATAGAATTGGAAAGAGGGAATTTTGCGCAAGCAATTCCATATCTAGAGACTTCTGTGCAAAATGCCCGTAGTAAACCTGAGGAGGCCGAGGCTGTGCAGGCGTTAATGACCGCGAATTTTGAAACACAGAAATATCAGCAAGCGATTACACAGGCTGAGCGTTTGGCTACGCTGGATGGAGTGATTCCTGAATCTTCTCCAAAAGCCTTACTTATTAAGGCCAAATCTCAACGTGAGTTGAATCAAAAACCGCAGTCAGAATTGACTCTGACTGCCTTAGTTGCTGATTACAAAACTGAACAGGGAGCGGAAGGGCTTTATTTGTTGGCACTCGCTGCACAAGAGAAAGGTGAGGTGACACAATCCAACGAATTAATTTTTGATCAGTCAGGTCCATTTGTCAATTACGATTATTGGTATGGGAGGATCTTCTTGCTTTTGGCAGATAACTATGTGAAAAGCGGGGAGGAGTTTCAGGCGAAAGCGACTCTGGAATCCATCGTAGAGAATTCTACTAATACAGAAATTAAAGAAATGGCTCAATCCAAACTTCAAACCCTTAATTAAACCATGAAAAAGCTAGCGAAAACTATCCTTTTGACAGGAATTATCGGTTTGACATCCGGATGGGCTATGGCTCAAACCCAGCAAAGGGGAGCTGTAACCGATCAGGAATTTGTGATCCGAAAAGACCGCGTGCTCACTGTACCGGTGCAGCCAAGAATGTACGAGAAACTACCTGTGCTGCCTAAGCCAACAGGTTTGAATGAATATAGATATTTGGTAAGCAGCTATCCTCTGAATCTAAAGCCATTGGATCTGAAAGCTGAACCATCTCAGAAAGTCTACTCGCCAGAGCGTCTGGATCTTTACCCAGGTTATATCAGAGCGGGCTATGGTAATTTCGCCTCTCCGCTTCTGGAAGCTAGATACATGGGTACTGAAATTGCAGACTTCAATTATTCATTGCAGTTGAATCATCAGAGTTTTGGAAAAGGACCTGTTCTGGCAGAGGAATCAAAGGAAGCACACACTAATTTGGGATTTGACGGAAGTTACTATACGGATCTTTTTGAGGTTTTCGGAGGTATCAAATGGAATCAGGATAGTTATCAGTTCTATGGACTCGATCCGAATTATGCTATAGATGAAAATGGAGACTTTACCGGATTCAGTGGTAATGTACTACATGCCATAGAAGTGAAAGCAGGGATTCGGGAGTTGGAGAAAGTAGGCCCTTTTTCCTATGAGGGTCAAGTGAGTTTTAGAAGCTTCAATGATAGCTATTTAGTCAAAGAGAATCAAATAGGAGTAGAGGGAAGTGGGACTTTCAGGCCTTCAGAAGATTGGGCAGGTAGAGTTGGTCTATCTTATTTTTCTACAAATCCTGAAGATCTGACTTATTCATTGAAGAGAACATATTTTGCGATTCGTCCTACAGTTTCGTACAAGTACGATGCATTCAATTTCACTGCAGGAGTGAATCTTGTTTCTGAAAATGATTCTATAGCAAATAAATCAAGTGATTTTCATGTGTTCCCAGTCCTAAAAGCAAATTATCAGTTTGCTGAGGAATTTGGCTTTTTTGCTGAATTCTCAGGGGATGTACAGCGAAATACCTATTACAGTTTTGTGAACGAAAACCCTTATTTGGGACCAAGTGACCAATTGCTTAATACGATTCAGAATTACAAAGTTGAAGCTGGGATAATAGGTCAGTTTAATGGTGCATTTAGCTATCGTGGCGCTGTCAACATGAGTCGATACAATCAACTTTACTTCTTTGTAAACAACTATACTTCAAATCTTGTGACATCAGATTCAGCTAGATTTAGTATGGTTTATGATGAGAAGACGACTGTATTCAATATCAATGCAGAACTGGGATATAAATTCTCTGATATGTACACACTCAACAGTAGATTGGATTTGTATCAATACGATCTAAGCACACAAGCAGAAGCTTGGAATAGACCTGTCTGGGAATTGAGAGTAAACAATCAGATTACACCAATTGAGCGATTAATCGTTCAGGCGAATTTGAATTTGATGGGTGGCTTAAAAGCGAGAGGGCAAGATTTGAGCGATGTAGTGGGATACTCTGGTCCGTATGAGGTGGTTAAATTGAAAACCATCGCTGATTTGCAATTGAAGGCCGATTATGGGATTACGGATCGCATATCCGTTTTTGCTGTGGGAAATAATATCCTAAATGGTAAAAACATGCGTTGGCTGAATTATCCAGTAAGAGGGATTCAGTTTATTGGTGGAGCTTCCTTTAAATTCTAAGATTGTTTGAGACTTTGGGTTGGGGTTTAGGCTCAATTCATTTAGTTTCGTACTATTCCCCGAAAGCAATGGCTAAAAGCACAGATAATAAGCACTGGACTGATCCTAAGGATTATGGGCTTCCATATGTAGAAGTTGTTCCTTTGGCGCAAGCCGAAAGCTCTAAAAAAGAGGAGCTAAAGGCTGAACCAATCAATGTGGCCGATATCAAAAAGAAGACGATTCAGGCTGTCAAACCTAAGCAGGTGGAGACTGAGAAAGTCTCTAGATCTGAGTACAAAGTTGAGGAGAAAAAATCCAATAATTCATGGGTTTGGATTGCTGCTGTCATAGCTTTAGCGGTAGTGCTAGTGATTATTTGGCAAATGAATAAGTCTGTCGCGCCAAGTCAAGATTCGACTGAGCTCGTTTCTGAATCGATAGAAGGTTTGGCAAGCCAAGAAAATGATGCCGTAGCCATCAATTCTACCCCAAGTGAAGAATTACAAACATCTGATAATCAAGAAAATATTCCGGATTCTATAAGTTCTGTTCCACCTGTCGCCGAATCAGTCCAAACTGGTACAACTATTGCGTCTAAGGTGTCTGGAACTTTGGTTAGAGTAACAGAAAAACCTGCTCGGCCTCAATTCTATATTGTAGTAGGAAGTCTTCCTAATGAAGCTATGGCTTTGCAGGAAGCTGAGCAATATAAGGATAGAGCGGAGACAGTTTACCTGATTATGCCATACGAAGATGTAACAAACTATCGTTTGGCTATTGGGACTTCAAGAGGCTGGACTGCCATCAATGAAGAGCTTGCTCGTGTCAAAGACCAGTACACAGAAGATTTATGGATTTTGAAATATTAATATGATTTTACTTCAGACGCTCTCTACAGATTCTCTTTCTGCAGCAGAAAACTTGGCCATGGGCGCCACCAAACAAAACATTGGCCTTCTTGATCTTTTAATCAAAGGCGGATACATGATGATTCCGCTTTACTTATTGTTCATTTTGGCGATATTCATTTTTGTAGAGCGACTGATTACACTCAACAAAGCTTCCAAAACTTCATCGCATTTGATGGATCAGGTGAAAGTATTGGTGCAAAGTGGGCAGACAGAAAAGGCTAAAATCCTTTGTGCTGGAGAGCAAACTCCGGTAGCTAATATGATTGCCAAAGGAATTGAGCGTATAGGTTCTCCTTTGAAAAATATAGAAGTTGCTATCGAGAACGTCGGAAAAATTGAGATTTATAAATTGGAGAAGAATTTGAATCTTCTGGCAACTGTATCTGGCGCGGCACCTATGATTGGTTTCTTAGGAACTGTTGCAGGTATGATACAGGCATTTATAGCGATAGCACAGGAAGAAGGCATGGTGTCCCCAAAATTGCTTTCCGAGGGGATTTATGAAGCGATGATCACCACAGCCGCAGGTTTGGTGGTAGGTATTGTAGCTTACTTAGGCTATAATTTTCTTGTATCGAAGGTGTCGAAGCTTGTTCACAACATGGAATATTCTTCGATAGAGTTTATTGACTTGCTTCAAGATAACTAATATGGGACTTCAGGCTAAAAATAAAGTAGATCCAGCATTCAGTATGTCATCGATGACAGATATTATTTTTCTGTTGTTGATTTTCTTTATGCTTACTTCTTCCTTCATCACACCTTCAGGATTGCCAGTAAATTTACCTTCTAGCGAGACTTCGGACATCGTAATGCAGGAAGTAAGCGTTACTATTACAAAGGATCTCAAGTATTCTGTCAACGACAAGATAGTCCCAAGGGAACAAATCAAGGCTGAATTGACTTCTTTACTTGAGAATAAGAAAGGTCAGGTCGTGTTGCATATCGACAAAGATGTTCCTGTAGAGTACTTAGTGGAGATCGGAGGGATAGCAGCAGGATTGGAAGCAAATGTTTCAATCGCAACAAAACCATTCTAATGAAATGGAATATTGGAATGCAGAGAAAATAGAGAACGAAAGCAAGAAAAAATCGTGGATAATCACCATTATCTTTAACGTGTTGCTTTTGATTGCGCTCTATTTTATTGTGGTTTGGAAGCAGCCAATTCCGCCTTTGCCTACTTTCGGCTTGGAGCTAAACCTTGGTTTCACACCAACAGGTTCGGGCGAAAAAAATAGTCCTGTAGCACCGTCAGAGATTCCAACACCAGTAGTGGAAGCAGCAGCACCTGGAGAAATAGCTCCTGAAGTAACGAAGCCTGCCACACCAGCCCCAAGTCCTAAGACGGAGACAGCTAAGCCAGCAGCGCAACCAAAACCATCTGTTAATAAGGCTGTGACAGCCAAACCTTCCCCGATTAGAGGTGAGGAAAAGGCGACAGAGCAGACCAAAAAGCCAGAGCCTGTAAAAAAAGAAGTGGCTAAGCCAGTCGAAACTCCAGCCAAGGCGGAGGAGAAAGAAACGGTTCAAAAAGCCCCTGAAAAACCAAAAATTGATCAAAGAGCAATCTTTGGTGCAGGAGGTACTTCAGGGAAAGGAACCAAACCAGCTTCCGGTGGAGCCCAGGGAACCTCAAATGAAAAAGGCGATGAAGGCGATCCAAAAGGGACTATTGAAGGGAGAGCGCTTATGGGAGTTGGTTCTGGAAAAGGAGCTAATTCTGGTGATGGATATAGCCTTGATCTTGCAGGTTGGGACTTTGCTCAGCGACCAAATATCAACGATAGAGTATCTACACGAAACGGTAAAATTGTTTTTAAAATCACCATCGATGATCTAGGTCGAGTGGTTCAAGCCGTTCCTTTGGAATACAATGTTTCCAATGATGTATTGGCCTATTACCGTCAGGTAGTCAATCAGATATCATTTAAGAAGCAAGGTGGCGCGGCTGCTGAATTTTCTACTGGGAAAATCACCTTTGTCGTAAAGGTTGATTGATTCGATTGGAGTTCGTCTCAGTATCAATTTGTCATTCGCTTTCGTTAAATTTGATTAGATCATTTTCCCATCTACCCTATGGAGGCTCTCAAAATTGAAATTCTAAATCCCAAAGCTCTAAAATTGATTAGAGGAATGGAAGATTTGAACCTTATTAAAATAAGTGACGAGCCCGCAAGTAAAATGCAGACTTATTTAAAGAGTATGAGGAAGAATTCAGATTCTGCTCCTTCTTTAGAGGAATTGGCCAAAATGGTAGATGAAGTAAGGTCTGCTAGAGATGAGGAGAAATAGAGAAATACGGATTGTAATTGATACAAACCTATGGATAAGCTTTATTATCTCGAATCGCCTCAATCAGCTCGAATCACTTTTACTATCCCAAGAAGTTAGGCTTTTGTTTAGTAAGCAATTGATTGACGAGATTCAGAAAACTATCAGAAAACCAAAGCTCAGTAAATACTTTGGAGAAGATTCACTTGATCAAATGCTAGATGCTTTCGATCCTTTTATTGAATTGATTGATGTTTCGAGTAGGATCACTATATGTAGAGACCCAAATGATGATTTTCTGCTTGAGTTAGCTAAAGATGGAAGGGCAGATTATTTAGTGACTGGTGACAATGATTTACTTGTAGTTGAAAAATCAGGTTTGACGGAAATATTAAAGATTTCTGATTTTTTTGAAAAACTAAATGAAGCATGATCTTCGTTCCATGAAAGCTTATTAAGGATTCTCACAATTGTATAAATTGAAATTGTCAATGAATTACCAGGAGACGCTGGATTATTTATTTAATTCCCTTCCCATGTTCCAGCGAGTGGGGGCATCCGCTTTTCGTAAGGATCTTCGAAGCACAATTTTGCTCTGTGATCATCTCGGAAATCCAGAACACAAATTCAAATCTATTCATGTAGCTGGTACCAATGGGAAAGGAAGTTCTTCTCATAGTTTGGCTGCTATATTTCAATCTGCCGGTTATAAGACCGGGCTTTACACCTCACCGCATCTTAAGTCTTTCACCGAACGAATCAGGATAAATGGGCAGGAAATCAGCCCTGAGCTGGTTGTGCAGTTCGTTTCAGAACACAAAAACTTTCTTGATGAACTGAAGCCTAGTTTCTTTGAGATGACGGTTGGGATGGCATTCTGGCATTTTGCACAGTCGGAAGTTGATATCGCTATCATAGAAGTAGGAATGGGAGGTAATTTCGATAGCACGAATATTATCAGGCCTGAGCTTTCTTTGATTACGAATATTGGTTTTGATCATGTGCAATTTCTCGGGGATACGCTTCCTTTGATCGCAGGAGAAAAAGCTGGGATTATCAAAGCAAATGTGCCTGTGGTGATCAGTGAAACTCATGAGGAGACTAAAGATATTTTTATCAAAAAGGCTAAGGAGATGAATGCCTCAATCACTTTTGCCGATCAAAACTGGAAGGCTGAAAAAGTCTCTGAGGAGGATGGGAAGGCCAGATACCAGATTGCGACTAGGGAGGCAGTATTTCGGTCTGGGAGGACACAGACCGAGGCGGCTGAGGAGTCTGTGGAGACACAGGCTGAGACGGCTGTCGTTGTAAATAGTAAGGAATTTGAGTGGTCTGTGAAGACACAGACCACGGAGGGGGAAGGGAAGACCTTTGATTTGACTTTTGGGCTGAACGGGAATTATCAGAAATATAATCTCCCTGGAATTTTGGAGTCTATTACTCAGATGAGGAAACTGGGCTGGGATTTACCGAATGAGGCGGTTTTGAAAGGCTTGCAAAATGTAACTGAATTAACTGGTCTGAAAGGTAGATGGCAAACGCTGTCATCTAACCCAACGGTGATTTGTGATACAGGGCATAATGAAGCTGGATTTCGAGAGATCCTTGCGCAATTAGAAACATACTCTTTTGCCAAGCTTTGGCTTGTGCTGGGAATGGTTCAGGACAAGGATATCTCTAAAGTGCTGTCAATGCTTCCTAGTTCCGCAACCTATGTCTTTTGCGAAGCGAATCTTCCTAGAGCTTTGCCTGCTGCTCAGATGGCTGAAAAAGCCGCTTCTGTAGGATTGAAAGGCGAAATAATTCAAGATATAAATGAAGCTTTAGCATTTGCAAGAAAAAATGCAGCGGAAGATGACTTGATTTTTGTGGGAGGGAGTACTTTTGTGGTTGCAGAAATCGAAGAGCTTTAGATGAGTAGAAAAAAACTGGTTCGCTTCCAAGAGAACGACGAGAATCCAAATGTAATCCAGGCTGGCAAGCCAATTTTTGAAACGATCAAAGGAAACTGGAATGAAGCACAGTTCCAAAATCCCAATCCTATCGTCGTAGAGTTAGCCTGCGGTAGAGGAGAATTCACAGTGGGCTTGGCTCGTAATTTCCCCAATCAGAACTTCATTGGAGTAGATATCAAAGGCAGCAGAATCTGGAAAGGTAGCTCCACTGCGACTGCAGAGGGGATTCATAATGTAGCCTTTCTTAGAACTCAGATCGAGCTATTGGAAAAGTACTTTGCGGCAGATGAAATTTCTGAGCTTTGGATCACTTTTCCAGATCCATTTCCTAGAGATGGGGATGAAAAACGTCGATTGACTTCTCCGCGCTTTTTGGATATGTATAAGCCTATGCTGAAGAAGGATGGATATTTACATTTCAAAACTGACAACACAGACTTATTCAATTATTCCCTCGAACTTTTCCAAAGTAGAGAAGATATAGAAGTGATTGGTTTCACGCATGATTTCTATCAATCTGAATGGAAGGACGATCATTTTGGGATACAGACTCGCTACGAAAAGATGTTTTCTGATAAGGGAGAGAAGATCAAGTATCTCAAGTGTAGGTTTATTTGAGATTCCCCGGATTTAGTTCCCGCAGATTAGCGCAGATAAATGACGCAGATTTTCGCTGAGGATTCGGTTTGATTCATCTGCTCCATATTTCAAAATCTCCGACAATCTGTGATTTTTATCAGCGTAAATCTGCGGGCAAAAAATAAGATCATGAGCAAAAAGAAGCATTTGGTTGTACTCAGCGGTGCTGGTATCTCTGCGGAAAGCGGCATCAAAACTTTTAGAGATTCGGATGGGCTTTGGGAAGGTCATGATGTGATGGAAGTGGCTTCGCCCGAAGGCTGGAGACGGAATCGTGCATTAGTTCAGGATTTTTACAATCAGCGGAGAAAACAACTACTAAGCTGTCGGCCAAATCAAGCCCATACGATTTTAGCAGAAATGGAACAGGATTTTAATGTCTCCATTATCACTCAAAATGTAGATGATTTGCATGAAAGAGCTGGATCCTCTAAGGTGATTCATCTTCACGGGGAACTATCGAAGGCTCAGAGTTCCTTAGATCCGAGTTTGGTTTATGACTTGGATCACTGGGAAATCAAGGAAGGTGATTTATGTGAGAAGGGAAGTCAGTTGCGCCCGTACATCGTGTGGTTTGGAGAGCAAGTCCCAAAAATGGATGAAGCTATCCAAATTGCTGGATCTGCAGATATTTTCGTAGTGATTGGGACCTCATTGCAAGTTTACCCTGCCGCTGGTTTAGTTAATTATGTTCCTGCGTTAAGTCAGATTTATTTGATTGATCCGATAAATCCATCAGTTGGTTTAAGTAAAAATGTTATTTATATCCTCGAAAATGCAACTTCAGGGGTAAAGACTCTTGAAAAAATGCTAAAGACTTAGATTTAATTTTTGTTCAGGACGGAAAACCTATAAATTGAAGTCTAAACTTTTATTTATGGCACCCAAAAAGAATTCTTGGCCAGTATTTCAATTTGAAGAGAATAAAGACACCATTTATCTCTTGCACCAATGGACTCAGATTGTAGGCAAGGTGCGACTTAAGAAATCGCTCTGGCAAAACCACTCCTGGCATGTTTCGCTGTACGTAGATGTGCAAGGTCTGACTACCGGTTTGATTCCCTATGAAAATGGTGTGTTTGAAATCAAATTTGATTTTATACATCACGAACTAAGAATAAAAACTAGCAATGGAACCCGAGATCGATTTGCACTGGGAGGGCAAACTGTTGCTAGTTTCTATGAGCAGTTGATGGAAAAACTTAGGTTTTTAGGAATTGAAGTCAAAATTCATGAAACTCCTAATGAAATACCCAATCCTATTCCTTTTCCAAAGAATAAAAAACGCATAATGTACCAGGCAAATGCTGCCCAAAGCTTATGGAAGGCATTGGTTCAGGTTCAGAATGTGTTTTCTGTTTTCAAAACGAAGTTTACGGGTAAAAGCAGCCCAATTCACTTTTTTTGGGGTTCTTTTGATCTGGCATATACACGATTTTCAGGGAAGAAAGCTCCAGAATTCACAGGACAAGTTCCCAATATTCCCATGGCTGTAATGCAGGAAGCCTACTCTCATGAGGTGTTTAGCGTGGGTTTTTGGCCAGGATCTGAGGATTTCAAAACTCCGATATTTTATACCTATTGCTATCCAAATTATCCGGATTTTCAAAAGGCAAAAATTTCTCCTGAAAAAGCTTACTGGAATAAAGACATGGGCGAGTTTATGCTGAGCTACGAAGAGGTACGAAAGTCTTCTGCTCCAAGCGAAACGCTTTTAAGCTTTTTGCAAAGTAGCTATGAAGCCGCTGCCAAATCTGGGAAATGGGATCGCAAAAATCTGGATTGTGATTTCTCACATCTGGATAAATAATAGCATAGTCTAGGACTGTTCTATTTCTTGATGATCAACTTTCCTTTTCAGGATGGGTTGAAAGTAAATACCAAGTTCTCTTTGACTAAAAGTTGTTTCTATTATGAACAAGAAAATCAAAATCATATCGGCTGTTTTGGTTTTCTGGGTTGCGCTATTTATTGCTTGGGAATGGTGGTATAGTTTTCCTAAGGTTCGCATTATTCCCACTACTGAGGTGACCTCGGAAGCCGAAGGCATTGATTCGATAGTAACTCATGCCATGTCAAACTACCTGTTACCTGGTATATCTGTCGCGATTGTAAGGAATGACAAGCTCTACTATTTGAATGCTTTTGGTTATAGTAATCTAGAAACTAAGGATTCGCTCACTGTAGAAAGTGAAATTATTGTTGCCTCGGTTTCTAAACTGTTCACTGCTATTGGGCTGGCAGAAGCTTTACAGGCTAAAGGAATTCAGGTAAATGACCCTGTTTCCGCACTTGGATTAGGGGAGAAGATTAATTCAACTTCTTTGGCCAAGGTCCGCTTTCAAGACCTTTTATCACATCAATCTGGCCTACGTGATAAGACTTTCTCAGAAATGATTTTTTCTTTCTCTTCGAGATCTCAAAGTTTGGATGAATGGGGAACAGCCTTTTTAGAAAATACGGCTACTTATCACAGTGATTCAACGAGCTACAATTACGCGGATTCCAACTATGATTTATTGGGCTTTTTGCTCAGCCGGTCTGAGAACCTTGAGTTTCATACACATCTTCAAAATTCTGTGCTAGATCCTTCTGGGATGGAGGGATCCGGATTTGTGTCAGAATGGCCTAGTATTGAAGAAGGTATAACTGGATATCAGAGGACTTTCTTGTGGAAAAGAATAGTCCCAAAACGGATTAAATTCCCAACACTTCCTTCGCCTTCTGCTGGTTTGGTCAGTACGACAAAAGATATGAGTTCTGCTTTAATCCATTTGCTGAGAGCTGAGAGAGGAGCTTATAGACAAGCACTTGAATGGCTCAGCATTGAGGGCACTAAGGTGCCGGTAGGATTCCAGAAAACTCAAATTAATGGATCTGAATGGATTGGTCATTTTGGAGGGCAGGCAGGTTATGCAAGTCTATTGTTTTACTCCAAAGAAGCTGATACTGGTATTTTTCTATTTTCAAATTCCCGAGATAAGGATGATTTCAGAATTGAAATAGCCAGACAAATTATTTCCTATATCTCAAAGTAAACGGTGATTTTTAAATGAAACTATCCTTTCCGCATCCCATCATTATTCTCTTAGGTTTTATTTTGCTGGCTGGCCTGTCGAGTTATTTTATTCAGTCGGGAAGTTATGACAGAGTATTGGATCTTGAGACTGGACGAGAAGTAATAGTTCCTGGAAGTTTTCATACTGTAGAAGATCAGAATGCGAGTATTTATGAGATAATCCTTGCCATTCCTGAAGGTTTTATACTCGGAGCTGATATCGTTGTTTTGATTTTGCTGCTTGGTGGTGCTTTTTATGTAGTGGAAAAGACAGGAGCACTTCATATCGGGATTGAAGCCTTAATATATAAGTTTAGAAGTCGGCAATATTTGCTGCTTTATCTCATCGGTTTTGTTTTTGCTTTTTGTGGAAGTACCATGGCAATGCAGGAGGAAATCATAGCGCTTGCACCGGTTTTGGTAATTTTAGCTAGGAAAATCAATTATGATATACGGTCCATTGTGGCCTTAGCTCTGGGTTCTGCGCTTGTAGGTGCCAGTTTTTCACCATTCAATCCATTCGGCTCTTTGCTTTCTCAGACTATAGCAGAATTGGATTTTGAGGAGGGATTTGCTTTTAGGGGTGTATTTTTGATTGCAGCGATATTGGTTTGGTGCAGTTATCATATTAAGTATGGTAAACTGAAAACTGCTATTTCAGAAACCGTTGTAATGAAGCCTGTGAAGATTTCGATTCAGAATGCATTGATACTATTTCTGACTTTTGGTGGGATTGGTGTTATGGCTTGGGGGATAATTTATCAAGACTGGGGATATAATGAAATGAGTGCTTTATTTTTTGTAATAGGAATTAGTTGTGGGCTAATAGGGAAATTGGGTTTAAATGGCACAGCAAGAGCTTATACAGCAGGTTTCAGTGAAATGATATTTGCTGGTGTGATCGTTGGGTTAGCTCGCTCTGTGTATTTGATTTTGCAGGATACAGCTATAATAGACCCTATGATTCAGGGGATTTTCGAGCCACTTCAATACATGCCTGTACAACTGGCTGCGGTTGGTTTGTATCTGAGTCAAGCCATCATTCATATTCCAGTGCCAAGTACTTCAGGTCATGCAGTTTTGACTACTCCGCTTGCCGTGCCTTTGATGGATCTGTTAGGGGTTTCTAGGCAAATCGCCGTATTGACCTATCAGTATCCGGCAGGATTGATGGATATACTTACTCCGACAAATGGTGGCATGATGGCGGTATTGGCTGCAGCTGGAATCAAGTATAATCATTGGATCAGTTACATATGGAAAAGTTGGTTACTTCTTATGGGATTAGGTTTGATTTCAGTTTTAATCGCTCTAATTTGGTTTGTTTAATAGAACTCTCAAACCTAAGATAATGGACATCAACGATCACTCTCCACTTTTGCCTTATCAGCCAGCTGCTGATCGCTATCATCAGATGAAGTACCGCAGATGCGGACATAGCGGATTAATATTACCAGAAATTAGCCTTGGACTCTGGCATAATTTCGGTCATAATGCAGATTTTACCCTAGGTCGTTCTATCCTCCGTAGAGCCTTTGATTTAGGAATTTGTCACTTTGATTTAGCTAATAATTATGGTCCTCCTTTTGGTTCTGCTGAAGAGAATTTTGGCAGAATGCTGAATAAAGACTTCTCAAATCTACGAGATGAGTTGATTATTTCCTCCAAGGCTGGTTGGGATATGTGGCCTGGCCCGTATGGGAATAATGGTTCCAAAAAATATTTGGTAGCGAGCTGTGACCAAAGCTTGAAACGAATGGGCTTGGACTATGTAGATATTTTCTACCATCACAGACCAGATCCAGATACACCACTTGAGGAGACCATGGGAGCATTAGACCTTTTAGTACGTCAAGGGAAAGCACTTTATGTAGGTGTTTCTCAATATTCTGTGGAAGAGACGGCCAAGGCTAATGCGATTTTGGAAAGTTTAGGGACACCACTTTTGATACATCAGCCGCGTTATTCCATGATTGACCGATGGGTTGAGAATGGCTTGATGGATTTGCTAGGAAAGAAAGGGGTGGGAAGTATTGCATTTTCTCCATTGGAACAAGGCCTACTTACTGATAAATATCTGAAAGGAATTCCAGCAGATTCACGTGCAGCGAAGGATGGTAGGTACTTGAAAGCTGAGCAGATTTCTGAGGAAAAGATCAATATGATATCTAAGCTCAATGACATTGCAATCGGAAGAGGGCAGACGCTTGCACAAATGGCGATAGCTTGGCTGTTGAAGGATCAGCGAATCACTTCTGTGTTGGTGGGAGTTTCCAAACCAGAGCAATTGGATGATAATGTCGCTGCGGTGAAGAATTCTGTTTTCAGTGCTGAGGAAGTGAAAACTATCAGAGGAATCTTAGGCGCTTGAAATCCCAACTAACATCTCGAAGTGCCCTGATTTTGATCGTCATTGCTCAATTTTTGGGTACTTCGCTTTGGTTTGCTGGAAATGCTGTAGCCCCTGAAATCAGTCAAATCCTGGAACTTCCAGGGATTATGGCAAGTATCACCTCGGTGGTACAATTTGGCTTTATTCTAGGCACCCTAATTTTTGCCATTTTTTCTATTCCTGATCGCTATTCGCCTTCAAATGTTTTCTTTTTCAGTTCGATTCTGGCAGCTTGTTTCAATCTGTTAACAGTAATTCTACCGCTACAGCTTGCTACCGTCCTTGCCTGTAGATTTATGGTAGGGTTTTTCTTGGCAGGTATTTACCCCGTGGGAATGAAGCTTGCTGCAGATTACTTCCAGAAAGGACTGGGAGCTGCTTTAGGTTTTCTGGTAGGAGCTCTGGTTCTGGGTACAGCTTTTCCGCACTTGTTAAAGGGCTTGGATTTAAATTTATCATGGAAACTGGTGCTTTGGTGTACCTCAGGTTTAGCCTTGCTAGGAGGGGTGATCGTTGGCTTTTTTGTTCCAGATGGTCCATTTCATAAAATCAATTCCAAATTTGACCTAAGCCTTTTGCCTAGGCTTTCCAAGATCAAAGCGCTGAAAAGTGCTGCTTCTGGATACTTTGGTCACATGTGGGAGCTATACACCTTTTGGGCTTTTGTGCCTATGTTGATTGTGTTTTTGAAAGGAAAGGGGAGCCTTCTTCCCGAGGATAGTATGCTCTCATTTTTAGTAATAGCGATAGGAGGTCTTTCATGTGCAGTAGGAGGTAGTATTGCCGAGCGGATTGGTAGTAAAGGAGTCGCGCAATTTGCACTGGCAGGCTCAGGGATTTGCTGTGTTCTGGTACTCTTTGTTGGGGGCTTACCGACATGGATCTGGATCGCGTTGTTATTGGTCTGGGGGATTTTGATCACTGCAGATTCACCTCAGTTTTCTACGCTTGTCGCACAAAGTGTCCCAGCCGAATATCGTGGAACAGCCCTGACATTAGTTAATTCCATGGGCTTTGCGATATCTATTGTTAGTATTCAGCTTGCTCAGTTTCTATTGAAATGGTTGCAGATTGATCAGGTCTTGGCGCTGCTCTTCATTGGGCCAGCGATCGGCTTGATGCTCTTTAAGTTATATGATCGGCGGGAGGTTATTTAAAACTCAATAATTTCCTGAGCATCGAAAATTGATTTTTATTCCCAGAGAGTATAAACAAAAAAAGAGGCTTCTCTCAAAGCCTCTCCACGTATGTTACTACCGGACTATCGAACTACGTTTTCTAATGTTGCTAGGTAAACCCATTTTTGATCTCTAGAGTTTAGCCCCTCATTGACAGCTTCTCGCTGTGCTTCGGTTTGATTCATATCCTCATAGGATTGTGCGTTGAAAAACTGCATATAATCCTTGTAGACATTCATGGTCAGATGTGTAGATTTGGCTTCTGAGCCTAGCGGTAGTGCTGTTCTCAATAAGCTCCAATGCCCCATCAATCCTTGATCAACGAATCGCTGATGTATTGGCTTGAATGTTTGTGTTTCTGCCTCCTCATAAGCTTCAAAATTACCTTCTCGGGCCTTCATCAGATCAAAGGATGCTAATACACCTGGCTTCATCTGAAAGCTGTCATTGGTCTCAGATATTTCCTTCATATATAGCCTCATCGGCATGTCTCTCATAGAAAGTGACTCTTGGAATAGTTTGCCTACTTGAATACTGTTCAGGTGCGGATAGGCGATTTTGGTGTACTCTATCATGGATTGCTCATCGAGCCCATTCATCATTTGAACTGGATCATTGTAATAGGTAACCATGATGTATTGGAAATCCGCATGGTCGCCTCCAGATTGCAGAGACCAGAAGTCCCAGCCTTTGATTCGCTTATCGTTTAGCGCCTGCCTGTATACTTTTTCCATCAAATCTTTAAACTCGATATAATCAAAAAGTTGATCGTTTTCAACCTTGACAAATTCGAATACCATGTACTGCGTTTGTTGAGCCTTGAGACTACTTACCCAAAGCATCCCACAGACTAAGAAAAGTAATAGCTTTTTCATGAATATAAGGGTTTAGGGTTAATTTCGCTTTGGTATAATTTAATTAAATATTTCGATTCTTATCCTAATTATGGTAGATAATTTTACAATAGTTTAGTTTTACCAAATATGATCTAATCAAAAAATTACATTAAAAATGAAGATATATTAACATCTGTGGTCAAACATTAGTATTTTAACAAATAAAAGGTAAAATCATGTCAGGAATTTCAAGAAGGTCATGGCTAAAAAAAGCTTCCTTAGGAACTGGATTAGCTGCTTTGGGTACTACGGGAATAATCAGTACACTCTCCGCTGAGGAGATTAGAAAATTTAACCCTCGTCCAATCGAAGGTCCCATTCGCTTAGGATCCAATGAAAATCCCTATGGGCCATCTGAATCCATGCGAGAGGCAATGGTCAATGGCTTTGATAAAGGCTGTCGTTATCCTTGGGGCTACAATGCAGACTTGGTGAAAATGATTGCCGAGAAAGAGGGAGTTCCCGAAGATCACATCGTGTTGGTAGCAGGCTCTACAGAAGGCTTGAAGATAGCCGGGATTACCTTCGGTGGTGGTGGGGAAATCATCTCTTGCTCGCCTACCTTCCTTTCGATGATGAGCTACGCCGAACTTTGGGGGACGGGTGTCAATTGGGTTCCACTTAATAAAGATCTGGATTTCGATCTGCAGGAAATTGAGAAGCGTGTTTCCTATAAAACCAAAATGGTTTTTCTCTGTAATCCCAATAACCCTACGGGTAAATTACTTCCGGCAAACCAGGTTGTAGATTTTTGTAAAACGGTGAGCAAGCAGGCCGTTGTTTTTTCCGATGAGGCCTATTATGACTACATCACCGAGCCCAATTACCCATCTATGGTGGAATTAGTAAAGCAAGGTTACGATGTGGTAGTTTCCCGTACTTTCTCTAAAGTGTATGGATTGGCAGGAATCAGAATGGGGTATTTGATAGCCAAGCCAGAACTTGCCAAACTGCTTTCAGATCGAGTTGTTGCCAATACCAATATTATGGCGATAGAAGCTAGTAAAGCTGCTCTTTTGGATGATGAATTCTATCAGTTTTCACTCCAAAAAACGAAGGAAGCGAAGTCAATGCTGACCAAGACGCTTGACGATTTGAATTTACCTTATTTAGATTCT
This sequence comes from Algoriphagus chordae, assembly GCF_003254055.1. Classification (GTDB taxonomy): domain Bacteria; phylum Bacteroidota; class Bacteroidia; order Cytophagales; family Cyclobacteriaceae; genus Algoriphagus; species Algoriphagus chordae. Next base: position 111,804 of record NZ_QKZT01000014.1, on the reverse strand, counting down.
CATACTAATTTTATCTTTTTCCATTCGGGCAGAGACATCAAAGAATTGAACAAGACCATGCTAGATAAAGGCTTTATTGTAGGTAGGCCTTTTGAGCCCTTGAATGATTGGTGTAGGATTTCTACGGGTACGATTGAGGAGGTGGAACTTTACAATAAAGCAATTCAAGAAGTGTTAGGTTGATATTGGAAGTTTACGGAGATAAGACGAAGAGGTACTAGTTGTTATAAGGGGATTGTCAGAGGAGAAAAATCAGAAGCCTTATCGCCGTGCCACTGTGAGCAAAACCTAGAAACTAATCCCCAACACAGCCAATATACTTTTCAAGCCCAAGTCCAAGGTCACCAGCCAGATGATCCCAGCGATGATCGTATGTCCAGGTTTATTGCGGAAGTCGCCTAGAATTTCTTTTTGTGAAGCAATCCAAATAATCCAGCCAGAGATCAGTGGAAGAAGAATTCCGTTGGCCAATTGCGCTAAGGTGATCAGTTGAACAGGTTTGATCCCCAAGGATGCGAAAATCAATCCAAGCAATACAATGAGCCCCATGGCTAGACGCATAGGCTTAGAGCGTATGTCCTGACTCCATCCCATAATTCCACAGATGACCAATCCAGCTGCGAGTGGCGCAGTGATGCTAGAAGTAAGGCCTGCCGCCATCAATCCAAATCCCATCAGGTACTTGGCAAAACTTCCAAAAACACCTTCCAGCCCTTTGGAAACGTCAATGGCATTGTTGATCTCAGTGCTGACATTCGCCGCCCCTACGAGTACTATTGCCATGGATACGATTCCTCCTAAGACTATAGAAATGACAATATCTCGCCGCATCCAAGGAATGTCTGTCGATCTTGACCAGCGGTTTTTGGCTAAGCTAGCATAGAGGAAAAGATTGTATGGAACGACCGTTGTTCCGATCAAAGCAACTAGGGTTGGGAGATTAGCATCGTTCCAACTTGGGATAAAACCTGCAAAGACGGCTGACCAATCAGGCTTGGTGAGAATGGCTGTACCTGCAAAGGCGATGGACATAAAAATCACTAAGCCCAACAGTACTCGCTCCAAGGCCTTATAATTGCCTAGCCAAAGCAGTAGGAAGGCTAGAATTCCCAAGATCAGATTGCCTGATTGAATCTCCATGCCTGAAAGTTGGATGCTTGGGGCCTCCCAAAATACCTGCAACCCCAAGTTAGTCCCAGAGATATTTCCCGATTCGTAGGCCGCATTTCCCAGTCCAATAGCTACCAAAACCAATCCCATCGAAAAATATCGAAATGCTGGATTTCCTTTTTGACTACGGATCAGTTGGCTCAAATCCTTGCCTGTAATCAGTCCCAATCTTCCCGAAATCTCCTGAAGAATCACGGTGGAAACCACGGACAAAGCTAATGCCCAGAGCAAGGAGAAACCAAAGTTGACACCAGCAAGTGTGCAAACCGTCACCGTCCCAGGACCAATGAAGGCTGCTGCGATGATTGGGCCAGGTCCCATGTTTTTGAAAACAGATGTAAGATTCAAGGCTTGTGTTTTAGGTCGAACTTGAGAGTGTAATTTTTTAAACTGTTTCTCTTCTTCTTGCTGAATTTATTACAAACTCAAAAAAGCCGATTTTATGGTTTGAATCAAACCAATTCTAAAAGGAATTCCTGTTATTGTTCTTTTTGCTGTTGCTTTATTGAAGTGATATTTAGCCTGAGGAAATCGAAGTAATGTACGGGGCTTCACAATGACACTTTATTGAATTAGATGGAGTCAAGGTCCATGTGCGGATTATGGGAGAGGGCAAAGAACTTTGTTTCTTGCAAAGAAGCTTTTACTTTCTTTATTCCGATGTCTCATGGATATGCTTTAGAAAAAGCAATTCCAGGCTCCAAATTGGTGTTTTTTGATGATACTGGCCATGTGCCAATGGAAGAAATACCGACGGCATCTGTCGCTAAATATCTTTCCTTTTTAGGCGTGGAAGTTCGAAAGGATTACTTTCACGAACCTTAACTGATGACTTATGCCGATTGATTATTTGATTATTCTTGTACTTATTCTCCAAGTGATCTTGCTGGTTCTTTTTTTCTTACGAAAGAACAAGGATCAAGAAAAACACTTATTGCAAGCCGAACTCGCCAGGATGAGCAAGGAGCTTGAAGTAGCTTTGGCGCAATCGAGGCGAGAGGCAAGTGAGAATCTGACTAATCAGTTTCAATTGGTGTTTAATAGTATTCGTGCCAATTCGAAAGACCAAAATGAAGCCTTGAAGTCCTTTGGAGAGGTATTTAGACAGAACGTTCAAGAATTCAATGCTCTGCAGCGAGAGAAATTTTCTGAGCTGAATAGGCGTCAGGAAGACCTGATGAAAACGACTGAGTTGCGATTGGAGAAAATCCGTGAGACAGTTGATGAGAAGTTGCAGAAGACACTAGAGACTCGTCTGGGACAATCATTCGAGATGGTGAGTAATCAGCTTCAAGCGGTGCAAAAAGGCTTGGGAGAGATGCAGAATCTTGCTAATGGAGTGGGGGATTTGAAGCGGGTGCTGACCAATGTGAAGAGTCGCGGCGTACTTGGTGAATATCAGTTGCAGGCGATTTTGGAAAATTTACTTTCTCCAGATCAATATGTGCTGAATGCATCAGTAGGAAAGGGGAATCGTGAGCGAGTGGAGTTTGCTGTGAAAATGCCGGGTCAAACTGAGCCAGTTTTACTTCCGATTGATTCTAAATTTCCGCAGGAATCTTACCTGAGATTAGTTGATGCTTATGAATTAGCCTCAAAGCCTGAGATAGAAGCGAATAGAAATGAGCTTTTCAAAGCAGTGAAAAAAGCTGCTCAGGATATTCAGAGTAAGTATATCAATGCACCTTATACCACTGATTTCGCCATACTTTTTCTCCCTGTAGAAAGCCTCTATGCGGAAATCCTCCGCGAGCCCGGACTTTCGCAACAAATCCAACAGGACTATAAAGTTCTTGTCACTGGACCAACAACGCTTTCAGCTATTCTTAATAGTCTGCAAATGGGTTTCCGAACTCTGGCGATTCAAAAGAGAAGTTCTGAGGTTTGGCAGGTACTGGGAGCAATCAAGACTGAGTTTGGGAAGTTTGGAGAGCTGATCGAAAAGACCCAGAAGAAGCTTTCAGAGGCAAATTCCGAATTAGATAAGCTGGTTGGCGCTAGGACCAGGGTGATCCAAAGGAAGCTAAAAGATATCCAAGAATTGCCTGAAGCAGAGAGTTCAAAGTTGCTAGATGAGTAGGAGGTGTCAGCCGAGGAAGTGCCGGTCGCAGTTTTCAGTCTTTGTATTGGTGTGAAGTGGGAGGTAAGAGGTGAAAAGTAAGATGTGAGAGGTAGGAAGTATAAGGTGACAAGTGTGATGTAAAAGTCACTGATGCTTATTTTTCTCAGCGTTGCTTGTGTTTTATAGCAAATTTGGGTGCCTTCAATCACATTTCAATCTAGTTTGTGAAACAGAATCCAAGGCTGAGCTCATTAGAGGTAATTGTAATTAAGAGTGTTTTATTCATGAAATTCATTGGCTTCCATGGTTAGTTACAAGCTGTAAAATTTCTCCTTAAACTGAATTATTCGATTTTAGCTTTCTTACCTTAGCTTATAAGGGCGGAAAAGAAATGGCTTAATATCTGATTACCATTTAGAAAGCTCTTATTTTTGCCAATTCAAAAATCACCGGACTACCTCTATGGGGATGAATATTGTGATTGCTGGCGCTGGAGACATGGGTTACCACCTCGCTGAGCAATTAAGTTTCGATAATAAGGATATCACGCTGATCGATACAGACCGAGAAGTGCTGGACTATGTCGCTTCCAAACTCGATGTGTTGACGGTACAAGGAGATGCGACTTCATTTGAGGTCCTCAAGCGAGCCAATGTCAACAGAGCGAGTATGGTGCTGGCTGTGACTACCTCTGAGAAAACTAATATTGTTACGGCTGTATTGGCCAAGCAATTGGGCGCTAAGCGCGTGATGGCGAGAGTGAGAAATCACTCCTACATGGATGAGGAGAATAAATCCTATTTTCAAAATCTAGGTATTGATAATTTGATCTCGCCTACGATGCTTTGTAGTCGGGAGATTTTCAATATGATTGAGAATTCCAGCTTTACCGAGGTTTTTGACTTTGAAGGAGGAAAACTGAATATTGTAGGTATCACGCTGGATCAAAGTAATCCTTTGGTAAATCAACGTATCATGGACACCAAGTCCAACCCGATTTTTGAGGATATTAGAATCATTGCGGTTCTTCGTGATCAAAAAACAATCATACCTCGAGGCAGCACGATTATCCGAAATAATGATCACGTATTTTTCATCTCCAATAAGAAAAATACCCAGACCATTATGGAAGTTCTAGGTCAGGTAAAACACACGATCAAGAATGTGATGATTATTGGTGGGGATGACATGGCATTGACCACTGCGCTCCGTCTAGAAGATCACTTCCGTGTGACGCTGATCAATAAAGACAAAGAGCGATGTAAATGGCTTGCGGAAAATCTCAAGAGTTCTTTGGTAATCAATGGAGATTACAAAAATGTAGAGTTGCTCATTGAAGAAGGTTTGGAGCAGATGGATGCATTCCTTGCTTTGACAGAGTCTTCCGAGACGAATATTATTGCGAGTTTGACAGCCAAGAATCACGGCGTATATAAGACCATTGCACACGTAGATACCCGAGAGTATATTCATATTTCTCACAGTATTGGGGTGGATTCACTGATTAATAAAAAGCTGGTTGCGGCAAACGAGATTTCCAGATTCCTGAAAAAAGGCACTGTAGATGCTGTTTCGGGTATTTATGGAGTGGATGCAGAGTTTATTCAGTATTCAGTTTGTAAGAATAACAGATTGGTGAAAAACCCATTGAAAGAGCTTCACTTTCCTGATTCTGCTATAGTGGCGGGAGTGATACGAGGAGAAAAAGTGTTTATTCCAGATGGAGATTTTCAGCTTGATTTGAATGATAAAGCTATTGTCTTGGCACTGCCCGAGGCAAAGAGCGCACTCGACAAACTGTTTCATTAAGGCATGATTCATTTCAAAGAAATAGGCAAGATCATGGGCGCACTCTTGGTGCTAATTGCCCTTCTGATGCTTCCTGGCGTTATTTTTTCAGTCTATTTTGAAGAGGATCCCTGGCCGATTTTGAGTTCGGCTTTGATCACGATGATCATCGGGATGACTTTATTTTTCTCTTTTTCTAAGCAAGATCAGAACATCAGGAAGCGTGAAGGCTATTTGATAGTTGCACTGAGCTGGGTTTTTATGGCTGGTTTTGGAATGCTTCCATATATCCTAAGCCACGAGATAGTCAGTTTCGAGGATGCGCTTTTCGAGACTATGTCTGGACTTACTACCACGGGAGCATCAATATTGACTGATATAGAGGCGATGCCAAAAGGCTTGCTGTTTTGGAGGAGCATGACGCAGTGGATAGGAGGATTAGGGATAATAGTGCTGACGGTAGCTATCTTTCCACTATTAGGAATAGGTGGGATTGAATTGTTTGTAGCAGAATCTCCCGGGCCAACTTCTGATAAAGTACACCCTAGAATTTCTGAAACAGCCAAAAGACTATGGTATGTCTATGTGGGACTGACCGTTTTGGCAATGTCGCTATATTGGATAGGTGGTATGACTTTCTTTGACGCAATCAATCATGCGCTGACTACCCTGGCTACAGGTGGATTCTCGACTAAGAATGCCAGCATGGCGTATTATGATTCTGCATTTATCCAATATGTGGCGATCGTATTTATGTTTTTGGCAGGGACCAACTTTACAGTTATCTATTTTGGCCTAATGGGTAAATTCAAAAGAGTACTCAAAAGTGATGAATTCAAGATTTATGGACTCTCTCTTTTAGGTATTGCTGTAGTGCTTTATTTTCCTATTGCTTCTTTGGGAGTTAATCCTGAATTGGCATTTAGAAAATCACTTTTTCAAGTAGTATCCATTGTGACCACGACGGGTTTTGTGACGGATGATTACACACAGTACAGTCAAGGATTTACATTCATCTGCTTTATGTTACTGTTTTTGGGTGGTTGTGCAGGATCTACGGCTGGTGGGATCAAGTTTGTGAGGCATCTTACCTTTATCAAAAACTCATGGTTGGAGTTCAAGCGTCTTGTACACCCAAGGGCGATTGTTCCACTGATGATCAATGGAGATCGTGTTACTGGTAGGATCATCACGCATATCATGAATTTCTTGCTGATTTACTTGCTAACGTTCGTGCTGGGCGCTTTGACTCTTTCGCTGATGGGCTATGATTTGGCTACTTCATTAGGAGCAGTTGCTACTTCGCTAGCGAATGTTGGTCCAGGGATAGGAGCTGTTGGTCCGGTTGACAATTTTGCTTTCTTCTCTCCTGCAGCCAAAATATTCCTTTCTGTGATCATGTTATTAGGTAGATTGGAGCTCTTTACTATTCTAATTCTATTTACTCCATTCTTCTGGAGAGCGAATTAACTTGTATATATAAACCAGGTTTCGATCCTTACGGCTATTGTCCCTATAGAAAACTTAAAAAATTTGTGAACGGAATTGCAGAGCAATCCGTTGAGCATTGAAAGTCATAATTATGAGAAAGATATTTGTTTACTTTATCGTGTTGATATCTGTATGGTCGTGTAACGATACTGACCCAGAGGTTTATACTGGACAGAAATTGGAATACCAGTTGTATAAGGCTAGTGAGTATGACTATACTGGGGAGGTAACGATCAGAGAATTGACTGATGGCAATTTGGAGTTGAGCCTTCAATTGGTAGGAGCGAAAACGAATTCAGCTACAAGCTATCCAGCACACTTGCATTACGGTGATTATACTGATCCAGAAGCTCCAATGGCCTTGATGTTGAGTCCAGTGAATGGCTCTACCTTACAAAGTAAAACTGTGCTTGGTCCTTTGATGGATGGAACAATGTTGAGTTTTGAGGATATCCAAACCTTCGATGGACATGTGAAAGTGCATTTGGCTAGTGAAGGCCCGGACTATAAGGTGATTTTGGTAACAGGAAATGTAGGCTCCAATGAAGATGATAATATTGCATTTGATGCCTCCAAAATAACTAGTTGCTCACCGGATTTTTAGAGATCAGCCATTAAACAAAAAAAGTAGCCCTAGAGCTACTTTTTTTGTTTATAGAGATGTTTTATCAATTACTCAATCACTAAAGGGAAAGTGATATCCAAATCAGATTCACCTCCTGCAGCTGTAAAATCAACAAAATTAGGATTATCAGCTCCTGGGTAGTTTTTGTCTAGGTCATGACGAAGTACTATTCTCATTTGCGAATTATTTATACTTGTCAGTTCCTCTACAGTAACTATTCCTTGTATTCCTATCAATTCACCGCTTGGGTCATCGTAGGCATAGGTAAGTGGAGCAGAGTCCCCTTCCCAAGCTGATCCAAGAAAGTAAAACTGATGCTCGTCAGATTCTTCGAGGATTTCTCCAGTGATGTCTTCATTGGCTATGCTATTGGCCACATCAATGGTCATAATGTAATTTTTTCCTTTCTTTAACGTGACGATATCTATCGTAGGCGATTGACCATTTTCTATTCCTTCAGGGTCTGAAGCTTGGAAAGAGATCAAATCTCCAACTGGGTCGAGATTTTCATCAAACTCCTGGAAGTGGAGCGTAACGTCGGTAATCAGTTCTCCATCATTTTCTGGAACTGGGTCTTCACTCTTGCAGCTTGAGAAAGCTAGTGAAACCAAAATTGTTGCGATGAGGTAAAGTTTGTTTGTTGTTTTCATTAGGTATTGGTTAGAATTCAAAATTAATTTTTAAAAGCACATTTGTGCCCATATCATATGTGAAGTATCGGAAGCGGTTCATGTAATCTTTGTATCGGGTATTGAATAAGTTTTGTACTTGAAGCCCAAGATTCAGCTTATCATTTCCAATAGATAATTGCTTCTGGTAGGATACATTGAAAAGCGCATATGCAGGTGGGGCAGGAGCATAATCAAAATCAGGCTCTCTATTTTGCTTAGCGACCAACACATTACTTAGGGTTACCTTATTGGTACGAGGATTATTGTCCTTTGCAAAATCATAAGAAATCCCCCAGTCTATATTGCTCGCTGGAATAAAAGGAAAATAATTGTCTTCATCCGTGTTCTTTGCATGTACTATAGATCCTTTTAGGTAGCCACTTATTTGGTCGGTAAATTCATAGCTTCCAGCAAAATCAACCCCATAGAATAGCGCATTAGCCTGAGTATATTCATATACAATGAATGTGCCCCTTAGGCTTACATAAACCTCACCAGTAGGGTTTAGATAAATGTAATTACGGATAGGATTCACATAGGCTGTAAGTTCCAAATGTGTTTTTCTGCCATCATATTGAAGTTCATTGATCCATTTATATGAATTTTCTGATTTCAAATTAGGATCACCAATCTCCACTGCGGCAGCACCGTGATGAAGCCCCTCGGAAAATAATTCATTCACATTTGGTGGTCTCCAGGCTGAGCCAATATTTGAATTAAAAGTCAAGTTTGGGCTGATATGATAAAGTCCGCCAAGGAATGCTGAGAAATTTTGATAATCCAGATCTGCAGTTTTCAATTCCTGATTGATAAATCGGGCTGTATGGAGCGTTCTGAAGTCAAAGCGTAGGCCAGCCTCGACCTCCAATGGTCCTTTCGAATACTTTTCCATAGCATAAATGCCAGTATTCATCATGTCATAATTAGGGATCAAGGGCGTAACTCCTGTGCCCGGAACATTAGAGTTTGCCTGCTGAATAAAGTTTACCCCCCAAGTACCGCTCAGTTCATTCTTATGCGTATGGTTTACATAAAGGTCAATGGTATTAGTGTAAAGCTGCAAATCTAAGCTTGCTACCTCATTCAAATTACCGCGTCTCTTGTCAAATTCCAATCTTCGATTGAGCTGAAAACCGTATTGAAAATTCAACTTCCAACTCTCAGAAATATGATAGTGTGATTTTAACTTGGCTAAGTTGTGGGTGACGCGTTGTTTGGGATTGTTGATTTCATAGCTGAATTCTCCATCTGCAAAGGGCCGTCCGTTTGCAATGATAGCTTCCAGATCTGCGAGGTTTCCAGTATGGGAGTCAGCCAATATTCCCAAATCGGTATGGAATAGACTGTAGTAGGCTTCTACGCCAAGTTTAGAACTACTATAGCCAAGCGAACTACTAAGATTTAGCTCGCTTACACCAGTGTTCTCTTGAAAATATCCTGGAGACCTTACATTTCCTGATCTTTTGGCAGATCCTTGGATTCGGTAGCCTAAGCCTTTGATTTTGTCTGAACCAGCTACATGCACCATATTGATATTACCCATTTGGCCATTGGTCCCCCCGATTAGGTTGAGGTTTGTCTTACTCATCGTTTTGGTAGGAAGAGGAGCTGGATTCACCAAAATCACTCCACCCATTGCCTCAGGTCCATATCTTACTGTTTCTGCTCCTTTTACAACCGTGATTTCATCTGCTAGAAAAGGATCTATTTCTGGCGCGTGTTCTGATCCCCATTGCTGGCCTTCTAGTCGAATTCCATTGTTCATAATCATAATCCGATTACTATGCATACCATGGATCACTGGTTTTGCTATGCTATTTCCTGTGGAAAAAGTCGATACACCAGAAATTCTCTTTAGACTCTCACCTAGGTTCTCACCTCGTGATTCCTCTAGTTGGTCTCCATATAGCGAAGAGACAGCTGTGGTTGTTTGCACAGCATCGCGATGTCCATGAACTTCCACGCTCTGCAAGCCCATCGCCTCTTCTTCTAGTCTGTAAGTTTTACTAAAGGTGTTGGATTTTAATTCAACGGTATCCCGTACATCTTTGTGTCCAAGGTATTGTATCGTGATTGTGTAAGTACCACTGCAAAGATTCTTTACAGTAAAATTCCCATTCTCATCACTCACAGCACCATCCTGCGCCTCAACTACCCACACATAAGCAGCCTCAATGGGTTCATTATTTTCCAAATGGATAATTTTACCTCGAATAGCAAGCTTACAGTCCTGAGCCTGTATCTCTAAACTGAGTAGTAAAACCAGTATAAGTAGTATTCCTGTTTTCAAATTCACCATGCAAAAATAATGGGCTATGAATTTATTAACTAGCATATTTGAAACAAAGTTGCATTTATGGGATAAATGGTGAAAAATTGAAATTAATGTGGCTTTTGGCTGTTGTTTGGAGGACTAAAAATGAAATCTCTATAGATAGAAAATCAAAAACTCATAGAAACCACGTCATTCTGTGACATCTATTCTTTACTGAAAATTCTAATTCCTACTTTTAGGCAATGGAATTTGCCATAGTAGATATAGAGACCACCGGCGGCGCTCCCAAGCATGGTGGTATTACTGAAGTAGCCGTATTGATTCACGATGGGGAATCGATTATCCGAGAGTATCAGACACTTCTCAATCCCGAGCAGGCGATTCCAACTTACATTACGGGATTGACAGGCATCGATAATTTCATGGTGAGGCATAAGCCTACTTTTGCAGCTATTCAAGAGGAACTTTGGGAATTGCTCCATGATAGAGTATTCGTAGCCCATAATGTGAGTTTTGATTTCGGCTTTCTTCGAGAGGCATTTTTGAAAGTGGGGAAGGAGCTCAAAACTCCTAAACTCTGTACAGTTCGTCTTAGTAGAAAAGTATATCCGGGCATGAGTTCTTATAGCTTGGGTAGACTATGCGAAAGTCAAAAGATTCAAATTGAAGCGAGGCACCGTGCGATGGGTGATGCCAAAGCAACAGCGATCTTGTTTGATAGAATGATCAAATCTGACTATCAAATCATCAATCAAGCTCTAAAAAAGAATACGGGAGAAGCTTTTCTGCCTCCTAATTTCCCCCATTCAAAGTTCAAAGAAATCCCAACTTCCTCTGGCGTCTATTACATGCTGGATGAGCATAGCAAAGTTATTTATGTAGGTAAAGCAATAAATATCAGAGAACGATTTAAAAATCACTTTTCTGGGCAGCTTTTACCAAAGTTGAAGCAAAAACTCAAGAATGAAGTCTATGATCTGAAATGGGAATTGACCGGAAGTGAATTTATGGCTTTGCTATTTGAAACATTGGAAATCAAGAGACTATGGCCTAAGTATAATTCTGCGTCAAAACTTCCTAAGCGTATGTTTGGCTTATTTCATTACGAGGATAATTCAGGCTATGGAAGGCTTCAGGTTTCCAAGATTACCAAGTTTTTCAAACCAATTGAATCCTTTTTCTCCATGGAGGAGGCAAATACATTCCTGAAAACCGGTATCAAAACCTATGGTCTCTGTCCCAAATTATGTGGGCTTAGAAAGGTGAACTGTGATTCAGAAGAGGATATGAAATGTGAAGGTGCCTGTGACTTCTCTGAAAATCCGAAAGAATACAATAAGCGACTTGCAGAGTTTATGGACAAGATCAAGGCAAGCCAAAAGGAAGTCCTAATCAAACTTGAGGGTAGAAGTCCAGATGAGACCGCTTATTGCATGTTTGAAAGAGGAATGCTTAGCAGATTTGCCTTCTTGGCAAATGATCAGATTTCCGAAGATATTCCTTCACAGTTAGACCTAGTAACGCAGGTTCCTGAGACCTTTTACATCCTTCGCCAGTTTATTCATCAGATCAATCCTGAGCAGATTATGGTTTTGGAGACAAGTTGAGTCTTTATAAATCCGTAGTGTTGAAAGTGTCTCCCTGATTGATGTCCCCAGTTTCAAAGCCTTTTTTAAACCACTTCATTCGCTGTGCTGAGGTGCCATGGGTGAAGGAATCAGGCATTACTCTACCTGTGGCTTGCTTTTGAAGACGGTCATCGCCAATAGCATTTGCTGCATTGAGGGCTTCTTCCAAATCGCCCTTTTCCAACCAGCCAACAGATCGCTGACTATGATTTGCCCAGACTCCTGCTAAGAAATCTGCCTGAAGTTCTAACCTCACAGAGTATTGATTGTATTCTTTTTCACTTACTTGACCACGAAGTTTGTTCATTTCAGCAGTGATGCCCATGATTTTTTGGATATGATGCCCAACTTCATGAGCGATAACGTATGCCTGTGCAAAGTCTCCAGGAGCATTTAGCTTCACTTCCATTTCTTTGAAAAAACTAAGATCTATGTACAGTTTTTCATCACCTGGACAATAGAATGGTCCTGTGGCACTTGAGGCTAATCCACAAGCTGAAGAAACCTGCCCGCTAAAAAGGACAAGCGTGGGATCTCTATAATTCTCTAAGAGATTATTCCATACATCTTCGGTATCTGCCAATATGGTTTCGCTGAAAGCGGCCAATCTATCTTCTTCAGCAGAAGGGGTGTAGTTGGTCTCAGTGGTAAATCCCTGGCTGCCACCACCCATGAAATTCCCTAGGAATGTAAGTGGATTGGTACCCGTAATAACCGAAATAGCGATAACCACCCCGACGATAATCAGTCCAGTTTTAGAAAATAAGATTTTAATCAGTGGTCCGATGAGCATTGGATTAAGCCCGCCTCCGCGCATTCCACCGCCACTGCTCTGACCCCGTCTATCCTCTACATTTGAACTTCGTCTTCTTCCTTCCCATTTCATTTGCTTATAATTTAATTTTAAAGGTCATATAGAATCTCGCAAAGTGAATAATCATTTCTAATGTGAAGTATTCGTAATGCTCGATTTCAAGGCATAAAAGATTTGATTTTGTTTAAAATTAACCAAATTCAACAATTGGACATTGTCTTAAAATTAATTTTGAAAAAATAACCAAAAACCTAAAACCTATGCATCACAAAATTTTTCAAAGATTATCCCTCAGTTTGGCTCTAGTCTGTGCTTTTACGCTGGTAAATGCGCAAACTGGGGTAGGTGCTAAGCCTGAAAAAGGAGCCAAAGTTTACCTTAATGGCAGCAAAAAATCTCTGCATAAAAACTGGGAGTATTGGGAAGGACCTCGATTTAAGGCCGAAAATCCCATCAAATGGCCAGAGGTAACTGATCCAGTAGATGGAGGGAAAGCAATAAGTAGTAATGATCCTGCGGCAGCAGGTGGATTGTATGGGGCCGCAGATATTGTGACCAAAGAGAAATTCGAAGACTTTCGTGCCCATGTAGAATTTTTCATCAAAGATGAAGGGGGGAATTCAGGCGTTTATCTCCAAAACCGTTACGAAATCCAAATTCTGGATGGCGATTATGGTGATCATGGCCTAGGGGCATTGATTAATGAGCATATTCCAACATCAGAGGAATATTATGGTTTAGGCAAGTGGAATGCATATGATATTGAATTCAAAGCAGCACGTTTCGAAAATGGAAAACTAGTGGCAAAGCCTCGCGCGACAGTTTATCTGAATGGAGTTAAAATACACGATGATAAAGAGATACAGCAAGTTTGGGGAGGCCCAAACTCTGGTTTAGATGGCGGGAATGATGGTGGAAAAGGAATTACGGATAGACCTGGGGGATTGAAACTACAAGCAGAAGGACATAATGTTTATTATAGAAATATTTGGATCAAAAAGCTTGATCTCGATGGGAAATCAACTTCTTTCTAATGCTTAGAGAATAAAGCAAAAAGCCCTGAATCTTTTGGAATCAGGGCTTTTTACTTTTAATTAATTAATACTTCACGGAATTGGAGAGAAGGTTTATTTCCTCTCTAGTTCTTTTGAAACTCAACTAACTAGATTTTGGGTGAGAAAAGCAACTTATACTTTTCAGGTACTCGCGATTTGGGTTGGTATATTCTTTAAAGGGTACTCAATATTTAGCCAATTGATCAGAAATCAATCTTTGGTTCCATGGCGATGGATTCATAAGAATATTTTGGGCTAGGTTTCGGGGTAAGATTCCGAATTTTGAGAGTATTTGCTCGTACTGATATTAGCAGAGATAGCGATGATTAGTTTGTTTGGTTGTTAATCTTTGTTTTTCTCTGAATTAATATGCGAATATAAGAGAAGTAGGTTCTGAAAATTGTTGTCTTGTTGATTTTTTTTGACAAAATTTAGAAAAGTGGTTGTTATACCTGTTGAAAAGTAAAATACGGTTATTGGATGATTTCTTTTAAAACCCCAGTCCCGAGCCCGATCATCATCCAGTCTGAAATTTCCAATTCTAATACGGCCATCATTCCAGGTTGTAATCCAAGGTAGCTTTCGTCCGAAATGTGCGATAGAAGTAAACTAATAGTAGGGTTGTGGCCAACGAAAAGACAAGAATCCACAGAATTAGAAGTTTTTTCTAGCAACTTGATCATTTCCTCTACATCTCCAATATAAATTTCTTGGCAGAAAACTGACTCCTTTATAGGAATGTGCTTTTCTATCAATTGGGCTGTTTCGACTGTTCGCGCTGCAGCAGAACAATACATCAAATCAACAGATTTTAGACTTTGATCTAGACTTTCTCCCATTCGAATGAGCTTTTCTCGGCCTTTTTCAGTAAGTCGTCTTTGAAAATCTGAACCTGAAGAAAAACTTGCTTCTCCGTGTCTAAGTAAAAACAAATGCTTCATGATAAGTGGTTTATAGGCCTAAAAGTATCCCTTACTTTAATCAAAAATCCCACCAAATAGCCTTTAGTCAATTTTAAATATTTGGACGAGAATACAATGCCATCTATTTTTAGCTTTTCTAATCGGGCCTGAAAACCCAGAAATATTGCCTTTTATGTCAAAAAACCTTGTTATCGTCGAGTCACCAGCCAAAGCCAAAACCATTGAGGGATACTTGGGCAAAGACTTTAAGGTAGCGTCAAGCTACGGTCACGTTCGAGATCTTCCAAAAGGCGATAAAGCGATCGATATAAAAAATCGATTTACTCCCACCTATGAAGTCACGGCCGATAAAAAGGATGTGATCAAAAATCTCAAGGCTTTAGTTAAGGATGCAGAGACTGTATATCTAGCGAGTGATGATGACCGTGAGGGAGAGGCCATTTCTTGGCACTTAAAAGAAGTACTCAAACTGAAGGATGAGAATACACGAAGGATCGTATTTCGTGAAATCACTAAGAATGCGATCACTAAAGCAATAGAAAACCCGCGTGGAATAGATATAGATCTCGTAAATGCCCAGCAGGCAAGAAGGATTTTGGATCGATTGGTAGGTTTTGAACTTTCGCCAATCCTTTGGAAGAAGATTAAAACCGGCTTATCTGCAGGTAGAGTTCAGTCGGTGGCTGTTCGACTAATAGTAGATCGTGAGCGGGAGGTTGAAAAACACAAAGCCAAGTCGAGCTTTAGAGTTACTGCCATCTTTGAAGTAGAGGGGAAAACCTTCCTGGCAGAACTTCCAAAGAAATTTGATACCAAAGCTGAAGCAGAGGAATTCCTAAAGAAATGTCTTGAAGCTGATTTTTCTGTAGCCAACCTAGAGAAAAAACCAGGTAAGAAATCACCTGCTGCACCTTTTACCACTTCTACTCTTCAGCAGGAGGCGAGTAGAAAGCTTTATTTCTCAGTGGCTCAGACCATGTCTGTAGCGCAGAAATTGTATGAAGCTGGTAAGATTACTTATATGAGAACAGACAGTGTGAATCTATCGGATGACGCCATGGCTTCTGCCAAAAAGGCTATTCATGATTCTTACGGAGAGCAGTATCATAAATCAAGAAAATTTACAAACAAGTCTGAAGGTGCTCAGGAGGCTCACGAAGCTATCCGCCCTACGGACTTCTCTAATGCTCATGTCACAGGAGAACGCAACGAACAGCGTCTCTATGAGCTAATTTGGAAGCGTGCTATTGCATCACAGATGGCTGATGCGTCATTAGAGAAGACAATTATTACAGTAGATATTTCGAATCAACCACAAAATCTAGTGGCAACTGGTGAGATCATCAAATTTGATGGTTTCTTGAAAGTGTATTTGGAAGATACAGATGATGAACCAGAAGAGGATGATAGCAAAGAAGGAAAGGCATTACTGCCTCCTTTGACTATTGGTCAAAACTTGAGTTTACAGGAAATGAAAGGTAGAGAAACCTTCTCTAGACCTTCTCCTAGATATACTGAAGCATCTTTGGTGAAGAAACTGGAAGAGTTGGGAATCGGTCGTCCGTCCACTTATGCTCCTACTATTTCTACTATTCAGAGACGAGAATATGTCATCAAAGAATCCAGAGATGGTACGCCGCGTGATTTTGTAGAAATGATCATTGCGAAAGGCGAATTTAAGGACGCCACCAAAACAGAAAATACTGGTGCCGAGAAGCAGAAGCTCTTCCCTACCAATATTGCAATGGTAGTGAATGACTTCCTGGTAGAGCATTTCCCGAATGTAATTGACTTTAGCTTTACCGCAAGAGTGGAGAAGGAGTTTGATGATATCGCCGCAGGCGGGCAAGTTTGGCAAGATATGCTGGATTCTTTCTATGGAAATTTCCACAAGAATGTAGAGGAAACAGAGTTAGTCTCTAGACAAGATATCAACTCAAGTCGTGAGTTGGGCAACCATCCAGTGAGTGGCAAGCCTATGATCGCTCGATTGGGACGATTTGGTCCTTTGGTGCAGATTGGAGATGCGGAAGATGAGGAGAAGCAATTTGCCAGCTTGAAAAAAGGTCAATTCATCGAAAACATCACGATGGAGGATGCATTGGAGTTATTCAAGTTGCCTCGTGATATCGGCATGTTTGAAGATAAAAAGATGGTGGCAGCGATTGGTCGATTTGGACCTTACGTTCGTCACGATGGTAATTTTGTCTCACTTCCGAAAGAGATGGATCCACTCAGCATTACTGAGGAGGAAGGAATTCAGCTGATCAAAGACAAGCGAGAAGCGGATGCTAAGAAGCATATCAAGTCCTTTGATGAGAATCCTGAGATCCAGGTTTTGAACGGCAGATGGGGACCTTACATCAAGATGGGTAAGAATAATTACAAAATCCCTAAAGACAAGGAAGCTGAAAGCTTAACTTACGAAGAGACTATTCATATTATTGAAAATCAGCCTGAACCAAAGAAAAAAGGAGGGAAGTTTTCCAAGAAAAAGTAAGACGTTTAGAACTCAGATATTAATTGAGAATATATGAACAAGCCTAATTCAATACTAGTAAAGATTGTTTTAGGCGTGTTTTTGTTTTTAGGTGGAAGCCTGTCTTTTGGGCAGGCAATTTTTAAAGGCACCATTGTAGATATTGAAACCGATGAAGCCATTCCATATGCTACTGTTTTTTTAGCTAATACCACGATTGGCGCATCTACTGATGAGAAGGGGAAATTTTCTCTTTATATGCCAGAGGGAAACTATGAAGTAATAATTCGAATGTTAGGCTACGAAGGCATTACATTCAATTTGCCCGCATCCATGGTGCAGCCTCAAGGATATAAATTCATGCTGGTAGCAGTGGATGAAGAGTTGGAACAGTTGGATGTAAAAGAATCTCGCGATCCTGCTTGGTATAGAAATTTGGATGATTTTAAGAGATATTTTTTAGGAACATCGCTGAACAGTAGGTCTACCGTGATATTAAATGAGATGTCCATGATTCTAGACGATCAGTCAGAACCAGGTAAATTGATAGCTTCCTCCCGGGATATTCTAAAACTAGAAACCACTAATCTGGGGTATAGGCTGGACTATTTGCTTAATGATTTTCGCTATGACTATAGAGGTGGTTTGGTTACTTACAGTGGATTTCCACTTTTTATTCCGGATACTACGCTCTCAAAGAGGAAGCAGCGAAGGGTAGAACGTAATCGTTTGGAGGCATATTATGGAAGTATGCAGCATTTTATTCGTTCGCTTTATTATGGAAAAACGGTTGCTGAGGGTTACGAGATTAGAAGATTTTACCGAAAGGAGGATCCTGAGCATGCCGGGAAATTCATAGATAGCGTGGCAACTGAGCCCATTACCTCTCTTGCTATTATGAAAAACAGGGATAGAAGAGAATTTTTGGAGTTCTCCGATTATATCCTTGTCACCTACCAAAATGAGAGTGAAAGTCCATTATACGTACAAGGAATGGGGAGAGGAACTCGAAAAAGTCAAACCTCAATCATGAGTTTGACGGTAGATTCAGTGGAGATTTTTGAAAATGGTAGCCTTTCAGATCCATTTGGGATAGTGGTGGAAGGTTATATCGGATGGGAAAGAGTGGGAGACCTACTTCCTATAGATTATTACCCGGAGACAGAGCCTAAAAGAGGATTGCAGTAGCTTTAGTGCATTTGTAAACTTACTTCAAAAAATCTGGGTCTTTGTAGCTAGGTTTTGGGTATGTGTAGAATCCTTCACCTGATTTAACACCAAGTTTACCTTGATCTAAATAGCTTTTGAGAAGTGCTGCAAATGCACGTGAAGCTGGATTTCTTTTGGTGCTAGTGATATGCCATGCCGTATCCAAACCCACATTGTCTAGAATACCGAATGGCCCTGCAGTCATACCGAAGTTTATCATCCAGGATTTATCAATAGCTTCTACTTCCGCGATTTCACCCGTGACTAATCTTCCTGCAGCATCGATCCATGCGATCAATAAGGTATTGAAAATATAACCTGAATGTTCTTTTTTGACCAAAATAGGCACTTGTTTGAGCTTTCTGCCGAGCTTTTCCAAGATAGTAATCACTTCTGAGGAAGTACCTGGGTGCGGCATAATATCCACTACCTTGGAATAGAAAACATCATGGAAATGAAAGGCACAAAATTTCTCTGGCCTTCCCGATATTTCGGCAAATTGAGAGGGAAGTAGGTAAGAGGTATTGGTGGTAAAAATTGTGTGCGCCGGAGCTATTTCGCCGATTTCCTGCCAAACCTTGGTTTTTATCTCTAGATCTTCAATCACACTTTCGCTGATCAGATCAACATCTTGAAGGGCTAGATTCAAATATTCAGTAAAAAAAATTCTTTCTAAGGATTGCTTACCCTCATCTCCTGTTAGCTGCTGGGTTCGAGTCAGATGTACCAGCAATTTTTCCATTGACTTCAATGATCTAGCTAGGATTTTATCATTTACATCATACATATTTACCTGATACCCTGAAATAGCAGCTTGTAAGCCTATTTTAGTTCCTAGGTTTCCTGCACCTATAATACCGATTGTAGAAATATTCATTAAGAATTGATTCCTTGTGAATTAAATAGTGAAGCCGCCATCTGCCGTAAATACTGCACCGGTGGTGTAGGAAGATGCTGGGGATGCTAAGAACAAAGCCAGAGCTCCTATTTCTTCTGTGGTTCCTACTCTTTTGATCGGGAGCTTTTTCATCACCATACTCATTATTTTCTCATTGGACCACAGCGGTTCTGAGAATTTGGTTTGGATCAAACCTGGGCAGATTACGTTGACGCGGATTTTGGCTTCTCCCCATTCTTTGGCTAGCACCTTTGTCATTGAGATCAAAGCAGCTTTACTCACGCTGTAGATTCCTAATCCTGGTTCAGGGGAAACTCCTCCTATGGAACTGATATTGATAACTGCGGGATTGGAAGATTTACGAAGATGTGGCCAACAAAGCTTCGATAGTTCAAATGGAGCCTTCAGGTTTACATTCATGATTTTGTCATAAGCTTCCGAACTTGTTTCGTGCACAGGACCAAAGACTGGACTTGTAGCAGCGTTATTAACCAACACATCAAGCTGTCCACAGGATTTAATAGTTTTCTCAACCAACTTTGGGAGCTCTTCCATGTTTCCTACGTTGCAGGCTATTCCTATAGCTTCATATCCTTTAGCTCTGAGCTTAGCCGCCATTTCATCGACTGCTTCTTGCTTACGGCTACAGAGAACGACTTTTGCGCCAGCTGCGGCATAAATTTCAGCTATGCTAAAACCAATTCCTTTACTGGCACCAGTGATTAGGGCAACCTTTCCATCGAGGGAAAATAGAGATGATAGATCCATAAGTAGCGTTGTTTTCTTTTTTCAAGATAAAAAAAGATAAAGAGTAAGCCTGAACGAAGAGAGATTATTCTTAGTTAAACCAATAATAATTACCAAACTCAAATTTCAGATAACTATGAAAGAAGTAATTTTTGATAAAGTAGGAATGCCTGAGGATGTTTTGCAAGTGAAAGAATCTCCTGCTCCGGAGCCACAAGCACATGAGGTTCAGATAGAGGTGAAGGCTAGAAATATCAATCCCTCAGATTTGATGTTTATTCAAGGACGTTACGGTATTCAGCCTCAATTGCCCAGTAGTGCAGGTTTTGAAGCTGCGGGAATCGTAAGTATGGCTGATGCAGAAGGTTTGTTGCCTGTAGGAACTCGTGTGATGTTTACTGCTCAGGGTACCAATACTGGTACTTGGAGGGAGTATATCACGCTTCCAGCCAAACAAGTGATTCCTATGCCAGAAGGAATGTCCTTCGATGTAGCATGTCAAGCTTTTGTAAATCCTGTGACTGCTGTCGCAATGGTAAATAAATCTCAGTTGAAAGCTGGAGAATGGTTGCTGCTAACTGCTGGAGCTTCTGCTTTTGGCAAATTTGCTATACAAGTGGCGAAAGCCAAAGGCATTAAAGTGGCATGTACTGTACGCCACGATGAGCAGAAAGCATATTTAGCTGAACTCGGAGCGGACTTAGTGGTTAATACCGAAAAGGAAGATCTTAGAAAAGTAATCACTGAAGTAGTGGGTGAAGGCGTGTCTGCGGTTTTTGATGCAGTCGGCGGCGAGCTAGGAGCAAAAGCCTTAAGTTGTGTGAAGCAGCTAGGCACCATGTATGTTTTTGGGGTCTTGAGTTTACAAGATATGCCTCTAAATACAGGATTGATGATTTTCAAGGAAGTTAGCGTGGAAGGATTTTGGTTAAGTTCTGTGTTGCAGAGAATTTCCAAAGAAGATAGAGCGAAGCTTTACAAGGAGACTCAAGCATTTCTGATGGATGAAGATTCCAAGGCAGAAGTGGCTGAGAGATTCCCGCTTACTGAAGTGAAAGCTGCAATTGCGGCTTATAATAAACCAGGAAGGAATGGAAAAATCCTTTTGGTAAGTTAATTTATTTGAAATAGTTCTTCATAAAAAAAGGGATTCCCCATCTTTGCATTTCAAATCAAAAATACTGAAAAGGATGAATTGGGATACGCTGGATAAAGAGCTTACCGAAATAGTAGAAAAAAGAAATCAGCTAGCCGCTATGGATTATAGCGACGAAAGCTATGATGATCTGGAAGAAGCGCTTCATGACTTGGAGGATGATTTCAATGAAAACTATGAGGACAGGCTCGAATCTGAAATCGAAAAAATTCAGAATAAAATCAAGTCTGACACTGATATTCTACTACCAACGGCCTATATCGCTAATGCTTACAAACCACTACTTCCTGATGCTAATGGCGTCATAAGTTACGAGGTAGCCGGCCAGCAGGGAGTACCTGTTGAGTCAGAACAGTTTGATAAGCAGGATGTTCGCATTGTGTTGATACCAAATCCAGCTCGATTTGTGATGCTGATCAACGGTAGACAATTGAAGGATCTTTGGAGAAGTAGATAATTTTAGTAGGGAAATATGAGTTTCGAGATCTTAGATTTTAGAATCAAGAAACTTGATATAGGATATAATTGATTTGAAAAACCTGGCGTATTGCCGGGTTTTTCTGTTTAAACGTTGTTTTGTCCACACATATAAGTAGATGCGATTTAAGGAGAATTCAGTCCTAATTTATCAAAATGAAAAAGTAACTTCATGGATAGGATGAATTGACTTATCAAAGAGTAGGAAAATATAAACTGATGAATTCAAAAAGAGTAGTAATTACGGGTTTGGGAGCACTATCTGCTCTAGGAAATGATGTGACATCAAACTGGGAAAATGCTAAGCAGGGTAAAAGCGGTGCTGCTGCAATATCTTATTTTAATGCGGAAAAGTTCAAAACCCGATTTGCTTGTCAGATCCCAAATTTCGATCCGAGCCAAAGACTAGATCGAAACGAGATCAAAAGGTCAGATTTGTACACTCAATATGCGCTTTATACGGCAGCCGAAGCCATGGAAGATGCAGGTTTGGAGCTGTCACAGTTAGAATCTCCTTTTGATGCGGGAGTAATCTGGGGAACAAGTCAAGGCGGGATGAATACCTTTGAAAAGGAGATGAAGGAGTTTGTTGGCAATGATTTGAGTCCACGGTTCAATCCATTCTTTATTCCTAAATACTTGATAAATATGGCTTCGGGTGTGATTTCTATGAAGTTTGGCTTTATGGGCATCAACTATACTTCGGTCACCGCTTGTGCTTCTTCAAACTCAGCAATCATGGATGCTTTCAACTACATCAAGTGGGGGAAAGCTAAAGTGATCATCACTGGTGGTTCGGATTCTCCGATTACCGAGGCTTCAATGGGAGGATTTAATGCATTGAAAGCACTGTCTACAAGAAACGAAAGTCCTCAGTCAGCCTCAAGACCCTTTGATGCAGATCGGGATGGTTTTGTGATGGGAGAGGGAGCGGCAGCGTTAATACTGGAAGAATATGAGCATGCTAAAAAACGAGGTGCAAAAATCTATGGGGAACTGGTTGGCGCAGCGATGACAGCAGATGCTTATCATTTGACAGCAACACATCCAGAGGGAGCAGGAGCAAAGCATTGCATGAAGTTAGCTTTGGAGGAAGCTGGATTGAAGATTCAGGATGTGGATTACTTAAATGCTCATGCTACTTCTACACCTACAGGAGATCTGAGTGAGATTAAGGCTATTTCTAGCTTGCTTGATGGTAAGTATGACCACTTACATATCTCTGCTACCAAATCTATGACAGGACATTTGCTAGGAGCTGCAGGAGCTGTTGAGGCGATCTTCTGTGTCAAGGCTATCAATGAAGGCCTTGTTCCTCCTACGATCAATACTGAAACCCTAGATCCTGCTATTCCTGAGGGAATTCAAATAGTCACCAAGACGGCAATTGAGAAAAAAATTAAAGTTGCTTTGAGCAATACCTTCGGCTTTGGTGGGCATAATGCCACAGTAGTTTTCAAAGAATTTGTTTAGCTACTTTTTAATCAGTATACATTTTTGACCCAGCTTATCCCTTTATGAAACGCATTTTAATTTTCTGCCTATTTCTTGTTTTTAGCATTCACATGAATGGAGTTGCTCAAGTGAAAAAAGCCAAACATGTAATCTTAATAGGCTTCGATGGATTAGGTTCCTACGCAATCCCGAAGGCGAATATGCCGAACCTTAAAAAACTAATGGAAAGCGGTTCACATTCCCTGGAGGCTAGGGCAGTTTTGCCCTCTTCAAGCGCGGTGAATTGGGCTTCTATGTTGATGGGAGCTGGGCCTACCGTGCATGGTTTCACAGAATGGGGAAGTAAAACTCCTGAGATTCCTCCTTATGAAGTGACTAAGTATGGGATATTTCCATCTATTTTCTCTTTGATCAGAGATCAAAAGCCAAGCGTGAAAACTGCTGCAATTTACAACTGGGATGGTATCGGGTATTTGATTGAAAAGGATGCGATCGATGTAGTTTATCATGGAGAGACCCAAGAACTTTGCTTAGACAAAACCATAGAAACTATTCTTGAGGGTGAAACTACCTTTATGTTTTTACATCTAGACGAGCCAGATGGTGTTGGTCATAATATCGGTCATGATACACCTGAATACTACAAAGAATTGGAGAATGTAGATGCGAAGATTGGACAGTTAGTAGCTGCAGTAAAAGAGTCTGGACTTGCAGATGAAACAATTATTATGATTTCATCTGATCATGGAGGAATAGAAAAGGGACATGGGGGAAAATCCTTGGAGGAACTTTATATTCCTTGGCTGATCTCAGGACCTGGGGTAAAGGAAAATCATAAAATTACAGATCTGATCATGACCTATGACACTGGTGCAACTATCGCTTGGATCTTGGGTTTGAAGATGCCACAAAGCTGGAGAGGGAAACCTGTGGGAGACAGCTTTAAGTCTTTTTGAAATAGGTCTAAAACTAACTAGTATTAAGGTTGTTAACTAGCATAAACAGATGATGAAATTTTTTAAAATAGTATCCTTAGGATTAATATTCATCAGTTTTTCTGGATTTTCCCAGCAGCCTAATATCCTCTGGATTACCATAGAAGACACTTCCCCGCAGTTTATTGGGAGCTATGGGAATGAAAACGCGAGGACTCCTGTAATGGATAAATTTACGCAAGAAGGAGTTCGATTTACCAATGCTTTTTCTACAGGTACGGTTTGTTCACCGAGCAGAACAGCGATTATCACAGGTGTGAAAACCTATGAATTGGGTACAGGAAATCATAGAAGTAAATACGCAATCCCTTCTGAGATCAAAGGATTCCCTTATTATTTGCAGCAGGCAGGCTACTATGTCACCAACAATAGTAAGACGGATTACAATGTAGCCAATGAGAAAGCCTTCATTGCAGAAGCTTGGGATGAAAGCTCCAACAAAGCTGGATGGTGGGATAGAGCTGAAGAGCAGCCATTTTTTGCAGTATTCAATTACAATGAATCCCATCAATCTCGTACCATGACTAATCCATACGAGTGGTATGTGGAGGAAGTGTTGGAGAAATTGTCGGAGGAAGAAAGAATACGAGAGGATGAATTTGAAATGCCTCCTTTCTATCGGGACAGCCCGGAAATGCGGAAGCAAATGGCTAGAGTTTACAATAGCCTCAAACTCACCGATAATCGAATCGGAGAACTCATCGCAAGACTGGAATCTGATGGGCTTTTGGATGAGACTATCATTTTCATCTTTGCAGATCATGGAGAAGGCATGCCCAGAGGTAAAACCAATGGAATTAACTTTGGTTACCGAGTTCCTTTCACGATTTGGTTTCCACCGAAATATGAACATTTATCGCCTTGGGGAACGGGTGCAAGCTCGGATGAACTTGTCAGCTTTGAGGATTTGGCACCAACGCTGATTAGCTTGGTTGGAGAGAAAGTGCCAAAGTATATGAGGGGAAGAGTATTGCTTGGAGATGAAAGTGATGCTGGTGTTGATCAGCTGTTTCTATCTTCAGATCGCTCGGACAATGGGATAGATATGGTTCGCACTGTGACCAATGGCAGGTATGTGTATTCAAGGAATTTCATGCCCTTTATGCCAGAAGCGAGATACATCCGGTATATGGAGATCGGAGAGATCAAGCAGCTGATGAGGACTGACTATGAAAACGATGCATTAGATTCTTTGCAAAGAAGCCTATTCGAACCTCGCGTGGCTGAGGTACTTTACGATATTGAAAATGACCTATGGGAAACGAGTAACTTAATTGATCAGCCTGAGTATAGAGAGTTGGTTGAAGAGATGAGATCTGCACTTGATGCACATGTGTTGGAACAAAAAGATGTCATGTTCCTGCCTGAATTCGAATTAGATAATATTTCGAAAACATCCACACCGTACGAGTTTCGTCAGGACCTAGATCAGTATCCAATAGAGCAGATTTATGAGGTTGCTAAACTTTCGGGCTTTAGAAGCAAAGAAGTTATGCTGCAACAGTTGGAGATCTTGAAATCGGATAATGAAATGCTCCGGTACTGGGCAGCGATAGGCTTGAGATCTCAAGAAAAGGAAATGCTTTTGCCATTTGCGGATCAGTTGACAAACGGTCTAAATGATAAGTATGCGCCTGTTTCGATTATTTTGGCAGCCATTCTATATGAATTGAATCAAAGTAACGAAGCAACTGATTTGCTCAAAAGATCACTACTTCACCCGAACAAGCATCTGGCCCTAATGACAATCAATTACCTGCTTTACAGTGATTATAAGTCTCCTTTTGTCCAGCTTATCACTCACGTATATGAGGGGGAAGAAGATTACAACATCTCTGCTGCCAGTAAGGATTTCCTAGGGAGTTTGGGTTTGTTGCCCAATAATTTCCAGTATAGGTAGGGGAATTTACGCTTTATATTGTGCTATGTCATCTATCTAAACTGCTTTGGAATAAGTTCCTGACCAGCGTACTCAGCGATTTCTTTAATTCTCTTTTGTCTAGTCTCATCACGCTTGGCAAGTACTATCCATGACAGTTGTATTTTCTGACGAGATTTGCTCAGACTTTCGAAATACTCTTTTGCGCCAGGATGTTTACTGAATTCAGCATTCAGATCATCAGGGATTATGAGTGCTTCCACAGAATCCAAAATAGTCCAAGAGCCGTTTTTTTTCGCTATTTCAACACAGTTTAAACCCGCCTGTGTCATCAGTCCATTCTCGATCAGGAACTCTATTTTATCCTTGTTGATTTTAGACCAGGTACTATTCTTCTTCCGCTTACTAAAGTATTGGATAGAACGTTCTTCATCCAGCGTCTTTCTCACACTATCTATCCAGCCAAAACAGAGCGCTTCTTCTACTGCATCTGTCCAGCTTAAGTTGAAATTCTTTGAAGAGGTTTTGTAATAAATAAGCCAAATAGATTCCTTGGAAACATGGTTTTGGGCTAGCCATTCTCTCCAATCTTCTCGATTGGTAGGGCAGAAATTATCAGCTTGGATATTTGACATTAATATTTTGACTGTTTAATGGCTGAATTATTCTTCGAAATAATTCATAAAAGGGGCGATTGAATATTCGCTCCTATGGAAATCAATCCAATTTCTCTACACGGGTAGGCGTATCTTTTCCGCTGATAATAGTTTTGCTGCTGAGCGCTATTGCCTTAATTACTTCAGTCATATTGACCATATCCAAGGTGCCGATCTCATCACTTGCTTTATGGTAATTAGGCTCATTGTTCGGAGCTTCTTCCATTTTGGAAGTGGAGATAGTATGAGCTGGAACACCCAGAGCAGCCAAGGTTCTGTTGTCACTGCGGTAGAATAGGTTTTGCTTAGGATACGGATCTGGCTCAAAATGGAATTTAGAGCCGACTAGATTCTTTTGAAGTATTTCTCCCATGGAGCTTTTTTCAAATCCGGTGATATAGGCTGAATTTGGTCCCCACTTGCTATCGGTACCGATCATCTCAATATTGAACATGGCGACTACCTTGTCTGGGTCTAGCTGCTTACTGAAGTAGGTGCTACCAAATCCGCCAGACTCCTCTGCCGTGAAGGCAACAAAGATTAGCGTACGTTCATTGTCTTTTAGCTTATTGAAGTATTTCCCAAGCATCATGACAGCGGTAGTCCCAGCTGCATTGTCGTTGGCACCATTGTAAATACTGTCATTGTTTGCATCAGGTCTGCCTATACCAATGTGATCATAATGTCCTCCAAATACTACATATTCATCCTTCAATGATTTGCCAGGAATCACACCTACGACATTCTGAAGTTTTTGCTCGGTTAGGGTATTTGTGATCTTTAGATCTATAGACTGAGGGTCTAGATTGTCTGTCAGAATAAAAACCTGAGAATACTCAGTTGGAAATTTTGCTCTTCCAGCACTTCTCCCTATTCTGGAAAAAGTACTTGCATGCGCCTGATCGATCAGTACAATTACATTCTTTTCGGTACGGAATAAGGGGAAAACCAATTGGTTGAAATTTGCATCCTTAGCTACCTTTACAACTTCGTAATCTGTAAGTGTATTTATTGCTACAGTTGCAGCTGTAGTATTTACCATTACGTTGCTAGTGCTTAGTGTTTCCTTATCCAAGCTTCCAGTGATTACAGCTGGTGTGGCTTGCAGCATAGTGAAAGTCTGAAGATAGGAGTCGTTGTCACCGAAAAACTCTAAGCCACTTTTCTTAAACTCATCAGCTATAAAATCAGCAGCCTTGTCCAGTTCTGGGCTGAAAAGTTGCCTGCCTTTCATATCGTCAGCAGATAATATTGTCTCGATACGTTCTACTTCGGATACATTAATTATAGAGCCGATTTTTGGGGTACAGGAATACAAAGCCGTACCTAGGATGGTGAGGGAAAGCAGTATTTTTTTCATTTGGGCAATGGGTAAGTATTATAAGGGGTTGTAGGGTAAAGATTGTCTTTTTCTATCAGAATTAATATTTGTTTTGATGAATGGAGCGTCTAGAGGCAGATAGCGTCTCTGGAGAATTTCACATCTTTCACTTATTAAATAGTCTAGCTATCTCTGCTTAAAATCTCAGATAGCTCTATCGCACATCCCCAAGCTACTGTAAATCCTGCTCCTCCATGGCCATAATTATGGAATACATTAGGGTGCTTTGGATCAAATTCAAATCGAACAGCGCTTCTTCTAGGCCTCAATCCAACGATGACTTCTAGCACTTCAGGATTCTGAGAAATACCAGATGCCTTTAGCCTACTAAGGATTAATTCAGTGTCAGCAAGATCGATTGATTCATTCCAATCATCTTCATAGTCTGTGCCGCCGATTACTGAATCTCCGCTTCTATTAATCAGGTAGCTAAGTGCACCTTTTTTAGTGGGATTGGCAAAGGAAGCGACATCCATTTTCTTGCAGCGAAGAATTTGACCTCGCATAGGATGCAAATCATCATCCTTGCAGAGCGATTTGGCTCCCAAACCTGTGCAATTGATTACCAAACTATCCAAAGTACTTAGTTCTTCCAATGTTGAAATCTCCTGCTCTTGATACCTGCCTCCCTTTGCTATAAATCGCTCGAAAAGATGCGGCAAGTATAAAAGAGGTTGGGCCAAAGGAACTTCAGAGACAATAGCCATTTCTATTCCTGTTGGAAGTTCTTCTGGCCTCGCTTTCCTTACTTTTCCTGCTGGGAGTTGACTCGTCCAATCAATATTACTTTCAGGTGTGTAGGCTGTGATAAAAGAAATGAATTTCACTCCATTTCCTTCCATTACCTCTGCTTGATAGCGCTGGTAAGCCAAAGTCGCCCAGGTATTGGTTTTTTCTTTGGGATGAATTTCAAAAGGAAACCAGATTGCTCCAACCTTGGAAGATAAAGTCATATCAAAAGGAGCTTTTGAAATCAGCTTCACATCAAAACCTACTTCCTGAAGGAGTATGGCGGATGTCAAACCTATTATTCCTGAACCTACGACGGTGACTGAATCCATCAGCGATTTATTTCTTAATTGCAGTGAAAGTCCCGTTTGGCTGAATTAGCAGCATGTTTAAGACTCCTTCTTTTTCTTCAAATCGCACTTTGTAGCCTGATAATCCTTTGATGATAAACTCATTTTCTTGCGTAGGGGTAAGCGAGTATTCAGGCTGTCCTGGGACGAGTAGCGTTAACGTTTCATTCTTCTTGGAAACTTTTAGATCTGTGCCTGATAGGGAATAAGTACCTACATAGGAGTCCAGTGTTTCGGCAGAAACTTTAGCTTCTTCTGGTGAACGTTTGAAAGTAATAGGTTCTAATGTTGGTTCCACCTTCATACTCGCTGACTCAATATCTCCTAGGTCGTTTGAACGAAAATTAAAATTGAGACCCAATCCTGATAAGGTATCGATCTTGTTTTCCTTCACCATAAATGGTTCAAATACATCATAATGCATATGCTTCAAATACATTCTTTCTCTTGGGAATTGAGCCCAGAGCGAATCATTTTCAAATTCAATGTTGAAAGTACCGTAACCTGGTTGATTGTATTTACCAGTATATTCTATTAAACCGTGCGATGGAGTAGTATTTGGGATGATGTTGGATTTCTTCTCTGTTTTAGACTCCTTTTGTTGCTCTTTGGCTTTATTCAGTTTTTCGGAGTAATAGCTCACCCAATCTGTTTTTTCCAAACCCAAAATTTCATCAGAAATCATATTTCTTGCTAGAGTAGGGAGGGCAGAGCCATCTTGATTAGCTAATATGACAATGCCGATACTGTCTGCGGGAAAAAAGGATACGTTGGCTGAGAAACCATCGATATTTCCGCCATGTTCCAGTCTGTAATGTCCTTTGTAGGAAGAAGTGAACCAAGCGTATCCGTAGCTATTCAGATGCTGATCTGGGAATTGCTTGTCTGCGATGCCACCACCAACGAGCATCAAAGGATTGATAGCCTTCGCTACATAAGCTTTTGGGAGGACTTGGTTGTCATTTAGCTTTCCTTCATTTAGCCAAATCTTCAACCAATTCGTCATTTCTTTTACGCTACTATTGATAGCTCCTGCAGGGCTGATCGCTGCGATATTGTAATAGGGCGTGACCTTATTTGTTTCAAACTCTTCCAATACATAACCTTTTGAAATATTGGATTGACTCTCCAGTTCTTTGATACTGGTATTGGAAGTAGTCATGTTCAAGGGTTTGAAAAATCGCTCTTTGATATTGTCTTCCCAGCTTTTACCAGTAAGTTTTTCAGTGATTAAGCCTTGCGCCAAATACATGAAGTTATTGTAAAACCATTGTTCACGAATCCCTGTGAAGGGTTCCTGATATTTTACTCTACTCAACAAACTGTCTTTATCTTCTGTTGGAAACAAATACCAAGAAAGATCATGTCTCGGTAGTCCAGTTCGGTGACTGACCATGTCCAAAATAGTCACCTGATTATTCAACTCATCGTTATAGAATTCTAGTTCAGGAAGATATTTCTTTGGACTATTAGTGAATTTCAAGCCTTTTTCTTCTTCCATTATTCCCAAAAGTGCTACTGTAAAAGCCTTGGATGAGGATCCTATGGCATAAAGTGTATTCTCATCGGCTTTCAACTTATTGTCCAAATCCCGATAACCAAAGCCTTTGGAGTATAGGACTTCGTCGCCTTTCACAATAGCTACCGAAAAGCCAACTGTTTTGGTAGCTTCTTGCAGCTCTTGTAGTTTACTATCAAGCTGTTTACTGTCTAGTTTACTTTGAGCAAAAGTGAGTGTACTGATAAATAGAAAAAGGAGGGAGAAGAGAAGACTGCGCATTATAAGTTGGGTATGGTGCATTAGGGCTTCAAACTCTAGATTTTTTCTGTGAAATTCTAAGTAATGGCTGGATTTTTTTAAGCAATGTGTCACGTCACAGGAATTGTCACTTAAAGCTCATCTGTTTGAGAAGATCTAATTCATTGGATAAGAATCTATTCAGTAATAAGGATAGGTTGGAGCCAAAAAAGCAGTTGAATGGTCTGTTGGACACAGACCAGGGTTGAGAAAAATCAGCGTGGTGCAGAGGGACTGCTTGGTTTTTATTCCTTAAAATCCAAGCAGCCTTGCCTCCGACTTCTCTCCACACAAAATCTTGTAGGGGTTAAGATTTTCTTCTCCTTTATAACGTGGGCTTGGGGCAGACAAGTCTCCAGAGTATCTTTTAAAAAGCTTAAAGAGTGTTAATTGAAAAAAGGAGGACCTAGAGCTATTTGGAACGCAGCATTTACATGTCTTCGAGAGATAGGGCAATGAATTCTTGGTTGTGATTTTAGATAATTCCCTGATAAAGCTTCGAGATTACAAATCTCGAATAGAAGCATTATTTATTGTAACCCAGGTTACTGTAATGGCCATTACAATAATTTAGATTCATCGGAGGTAATTAAATCTGGCCATTCTCACTCAAATAATCAACAGACCAACTTGTATCCAAAACCTCTCACATTTAGGATCTGAATCTGTGGATCTTCCTGAAGTTTTTTGCGCAGTTTGGTGATAAAAACGTCCATACTTCGGGCATTGAAAAAGTCATCCGACCCCCAAATCTGAGTTAGAATCAAACTACGATCAGTAATCTGATTTGCATTTTCCAAGAGGATTTTAAGCAGTTGAGATTCACGGGCGGTGAGATGGCATTCTACATCTTCCCCTAGTTTTAAAAGTTGTTTGGTAGGGTGGAACTCATACTTCCCCAAAACCAACCAATCTGACTGATTTTGACGGAGTTGTTGTCTATCAAGTTGGGCTTTGATTCGGACGATAAGTTCCTCCATACTGAAGGGTTTACGTACATAATCATTGGCCCCCAGTCCAAAACCTTTGAGCACATCTTCGGTTTGTGATTTTGATGTGAGAAAGATGATAGGAGTGTATGGATCGGTTTTTCGAATTTGTTCTGCAAGGGTAAAACCATCTTTCTTGGGCATCATCACATCCAAGACCAGTACCTCGGGTTTGGACTTTTGATAGCTATCCCAGGCTTGCTGTCCATCGCCACAAAGTGTCACTTGAAAATCTCTACTTTCCAGACTTTCTTGGATGATCATGCCCAAGGCCATTTCATCTTCAGCTAGTAATATTCTGATTTTGCTCATGGCCAAATTGTAATAAATGAGGTGCTTCTTGGGGATGATTCTAATTCGATTTTCCCTGCATGCTTTTCGATGATTTTCTTTACGTAGTATAGCCCGATTCCAAAGCCTTTCACGTCGTGAAGATTTCCTTTTGGGATTCTATAAAACTGCTCAAAAACCCTTTCCTTCTGATCAGGACTGATATTCCCGCCATTGTCCCAAATCCGAATTCGAGTACTCGCACCCTGGTCTACAGTGATGCGAACTTCATCACCGCCATACTTGAGTGCATTGTCTACTAAATTGGAAAGCGCATTTTCGAAGTGAAAAGGATCAACATGAATAGGAGATATTTTGGAAGGGAGTACAAGTTCGATTTCCTTTTCGGGAGATAAAGTTTGGAACTTCTGTACCAAAGATCTGAGGACCGGCATAGGATCAATTTCCTCTTTTTGTAAAATAAACTGCTCCGAATCCAGCGTGGCAGTTTCCAGAAGTTTCTCCACCATCAAGTTCAATTTGAGCATTTGACCTTTGGAAATTCCCAGGTACTTTTTGGTCTTCTCTGGGTTGTTCTCAGGATTGAATTGTTCGATTCCCTCTATGGCAGAGAGTGTGGTAGCAATTGGAGTTTTGAATTCGTGGGTGATGTTGCCGATCAGATCCTCCTTGATTTCCGCGATTTCCTTTTGGTTTTTGATCGTTTGGTAGAGGTAATAAAATGCCCCTGCAATGATCAGGAGAAAGATTATTGACATAAGAATGTCCACTACACCTCGCTTCAAAACTGTGAGTGCTGTGTTTTCAAAGTACATCTCAAGCTTTTGCCCACGAGGCAAGAAGGTCGATTTGGAAGCTGTGGAAAAGGGCATTTCCGTCAAAGCGGGATAATTAAACGATCCTGCGATGGTGTCGTGCTCGTAGTGAAGCAGCCCATAGTTTATCGCGATTTCCTTTCTATCCAATTCATCCTTTACAAGCGTACTTATTTTTTCAAAATCCAGAGAATCACGAGTTATCGAAATAATGATCCGATTCGTGAGGAGTTTTAGATTACTTACGCTATCTGCGGCATTCAGACCGCGAAAAATATTGATGCTTTGAATCTGATCTGGATTGATGTTATTCAGTGTGTCTGTATGCGTATGAAAGCTGAGGTTCTTGCTTTCTTTCAGATCTCCAAACCATTCAACACTCGAAGTGTCTCCAGATTCCATTTTCTCTAGAGTCTTCATAAGTATTTTACTTTCTCCAATATTTTTGAAGAAGTCATTCTCTGTAGAATCTAAATCTGCTGTTTTTCCAGCCTTGAATACTAAGCCTGAAGATCTATTTTCAGTCAACGTAATCACATCAGTTTTGGCCAAATCAGCAAAGTATACCTCCAGTGCATTATCCAAACTTTGCTGGATATCTGCTGTTAATTGACTTTCGTTCTGTTTGTACTGCGTGTAGTTTCTATAAATCTGCACGCATATACTCACCAACAAGGTGAGAGCAATCAGAAGACCTATTCGCTTGAATTGTAGCTTTTTCACAGTGCTAAAGTATAGGCTAAGAAATTTAGAAATTTGAATGTTAACACACGTTAACACTGCTTAACTCAGTTGTAGGGGGAGTTTGTATTGGTTTGTAGCAACTAATTTACTGCTATGAACTTACGATTACTATTTCTCGCCTTCGCCCTAATGGGCTCGATTATTACTGCCACAGCTCAAGGCCTTACTGGCCGAGCTTTTTACAAATCCTCTTCAAGTTTTAAGATTTCAATGGACAGTTCCAAAATGGCTCCGGAAGTCATGGCGGATCTTCAGAAGCAATTGAAGAAGCAGATGGAACGTGAGTATGTACTTTCTTTTTCGCAGACTGAATCTAACTGGAAGCAGGTAGAAAGTCTAGGTGCTGGCCCAGCTACTGCCTCTTCAGGTGGAGCAAGTATTGTGATAAATACTGGAAATCAGGATCGACTTTTATATAAGAATGTTGCCGAGCAGAATTATATCAAGGAAGAGGATCTGATGGGTAAAGGGTTTCTAGTGAAGGACAGTTTAAGAAATTACGACTGGGAATTGACTGGAGAAAGCAAAACGATAGGAGATTATACCTGCCAAAAAGCGATCTATTCTAGAATCGTCGATAGCAAAGTTTTCTCTATGGGCAAGGATGAAATGGAGGCTAGCAAAGACACTGTTAACGTGACGGCTTGGTTTACTATGCAAATTCCTGTGAGCCATGGTCCTGATGATTTTTGGGGATTACCGGGCTTGATACTTGAGTTGCAAAACAATGGAATGACCTACATCGCTGAACGCATTGTCCTAAATCCAAATGAGAAAGTGGAAATAGAAATCCCTAAAAAGGGAGAAATGATCAGTAGTGAAGATTATAAAACACTTTCCGAAGAGAAAATGCAGGAGATGATGAAAAGGTATTCCGGTAAGCCTGGCAATGGAAATGAGGTGGTTATCAAAATCGGGAATTGATCGCTTCGAAAACTTTTCTCATGTTATTTATTAAGCGCTTTCTAGTAATCGGGCTTTTTTCCCTGATTGCTTTGCCTTCTTTTTCACAAAACAAAAACCTGATTGGTCAAGTCCTTGACAGTCTAAATCAGCCGATTGCCTATGCTAATGTAGTGGCGGTGAACCAGTCCACTCAAAAGATCGGAGGCTTTAGCATCAGCGATGGAGAAGGACGATTTAAGATTGGCTTGGTCCCAGGATCTGAATACTTACTTCGAGTTTCCTTCGTAGGATACAAGCAATTTGAATTGAAAATCTCCGAATGGTCCGGTCAGGAGCAGCTAAAAATCATCTTGAGTCAGGATGAAACTATGCTCGATCAAGTGGAGGTTGTGACGGAATTGCCCATCACCATGAAAGGCGATACGCTGACTTACAAAACTGATGCATTCACTACAGGTACGGAACGAAAGCTAAAAGATGTACTTGAAAAGCTTCCCGGATTTGAAGTGGATGACAATGGAGAAGTGAAAGTTCAGGGCAAAAAGGTGGATAAAGTGATGGTAGACGGAAAGAATTTCTTCGACGGAGACACCAAGCTTGCCACCAAAAACCTTCCTGCAAATGCAGTAGATAGAGTACAAGTCTTGAAGAATTTTAATGAAGTAGGGCCAATTCGTGGGCTGGATAATGACGAGGGTTTGGCACTCAATATTCAGCTTAAGGACGGTAAAAAGAATATGGTTTTTGGTGACCTGACAGCTGGCGCTGGACCTGATGGGCGGTATCTGGGGCATGCCAATACATTTTATTATTCGCCCAAAGTAAATATCAATCTAATCGCCGATGCCAATAATGTGGGAGAACTGGCTTTTACCCTTCAAGACTATTTTAGATTCAGTGGAGGTTTGGCTGGCTTGGCAGGAAAGTCAGGTTCTTCGCTGAGTGTCAGTTCGGATGATCTAGGAATTCCGATGGCGGAGCGAAATAATGCCCGCGACTTGAGAACTGAGCTGGCGGCGGTGAACTTGAATTATAATCCAAACAATAAATGGAGACATTCAGGTTTTGTGATCGGTTCTGCTTCCAAAAACAAGCTAGGCTCTTCATCCCAGCGAACCTATTTGAGGACGGACGGGGACAACCAAGAATCGCTCAGTTCTGCCAGTACTGTCGAAAACAAGTCTGGTTTGATGAAGTATTCGGTGACCTTCACTCCCAAGGAAGAAACTTATGTGAAGTATAGCATTTTTGGGAAATTGGCTGATATAGCTAATCAGAACTACCAAGATTCTGATTTTGGACAGATACGTCAGCAGATCTCTAGTTATCAAAGTCGGCAGCCCTATGCGATTCAGCAGAAAGGAGAGTGGTTTCATGCTCCATCGGACAAGAGAGTCTTTTCCATGGAAGTGAATTGGGAGAAAAAATACCAGAATCCGCTGTATGATTTGACTACCAATCAGAAGCCTTTTGGGGGTATTGTTCCTATTATTGATCGGGAAACTTATCGCTTTCTGCAGAATCAGGATATCAAAACCCGTACGATTGAAGGGGCTTTCAATTACTATCTAATCATCAATCCTACCAATCATATCAATTGGAGTCTAGGATATACCGATACACGGCAAGAGTTAGTAGGAAGTGTGGCACAGGCGGATAGCTCCGATGAAGTAGATATGGGGGACTTTGAAAATGATTCTAGGTTTGATTTTCAGGATTTGTACTTAGGTATGACTTACAAGACCAAATGGAAAACAGTGGTGATCAGCCCTTCACTTTATTTCCATAGATATGCATGGAATGACGTACAAAAGGAAGATGAGCTGAGTTACGATAAACTACTGCTTCTTCCAGGCATGTATGCCAAGTGGAATATCAAATCCAATCGCTCGCTGACATATCGATTTAGTACTCATGCCAATTTCATGGATATTCAGAAGCTTGCGCAAGGATTGGTGATAACTGATTACAATTCGATTTTCAGAGGAAATAGGCAGTTGGATAATGGCTTATTCTATACTCAATCTCTGAACTATAGTCATTTTGATTTTTTCTCTGCATTGAATCTTTTCGGGAATCTGACTTGGTCCAGAAAGCACCATGACCTAGTGAATACAACCAGTTTTATAGGGATCAATCGTATCATAAGTATTCAAAATATTGATCCGATCAATGAGACGTTGACGGGGAATCTGCAGGCAGATAAGCGGTTTCAATCCTTCAAACTCTCAGGAGGAGGTAGCTGGAATAACTATACGACAAACAGTATGGTGGATCGAGGCTTAATTAAGAACAGCCAGTTTGCTCATTCCTACTTCTTCAAATTCACCAGCACATTTATGAAAAAAGTGGAAGTTGACCTAGGTTATACTTGGGAGCAGAACTTCTATAAGTCCACCAATGCAAAGAATACCTTTAGTACGCACAGTCCAAAAATTGAAATTGACTGGGATATCTGGAATGGGCTGAAGTTGAATGCTGACTACACCTATAATGCCTATTTGAATCAAGCAGCGCAAACCAAAAGCGAGTTTGATTTCTTCAACGCTTTTCTTAGCTATCAAGGCAAGTCAAGTCCTTGGGAATTCAGATTTACTATTTGGAATATTTTGGATACGCGATCTATTCGTAGAGATAGTTTTACGGAGAATTTGATCAGTACCTATTCCTATTTGGTGCAGCCGAGATATGGTTTATTTACGGTGAAGTGGGATATTTAGGGATAGCTGGATGTTGGGTGACTGGTGTGATTTACCTCTAGTGTTTTACTTGGTGGCCTGTCAATCTTAACTAATAATGTCTTAAAACAAGAAAGGCCAGGATTCCCCGGCCTTTTCTGTGTTAGTTTAATAATTATTACTCAGTTGCAATTAGTTTCACATCAAGCTCTACATCATCGTAAATAAGCTTGTCAGCAAGATTTTCGAAGTAAGAGCCAGAGCGGAACTTGATATCGTAGTGCGTACGATCAAAAGTCAATTTGCCTGTAGCTACAATTTTCCCATCATTCACATCTACTGTGACTGGAAAAGTAACTGGCTTAGTAATGTCTTTAATTGTCAGATCTCCTGTGAGTTCGTAATCCTTACCATTAGAGGTTTTTGCTTCGGTGATGGTGAAAGTTGAGGTATTATGCTTTTCCACGGAGAAAAAATCATCAGACTTCAAGTGATCAGTCAGCTTTTTGTTTGAGTCTGGATCAGTGAGATCTTCTACAGTTAAGCTAGTCATATCCATTTCAAAGGTTCCGCCTAGGATTTTCCCATCTTGATAATCGAGTGTAGCCGAAGTGATAGGTACTTTGCCATGATGCTGACCGGTTACTTTTTTGGCAGTCCAAGTGATGGTGCTTTCTGCAGTATTTACTGTTGCTACTTCTGGAGCAAGAGAGAATGCCGTGAAAGCCAAGGTGAATAGTAATGTAAAGATTTTCATACGGGTTGAGTTTGGTTGATTAAGGGACTTAGTGAAATTTGGATTGAATCAATTAAGACGGAGCTGAGATATATAAGGTTCTGGCATTAAGTGGTTTTTGATGTGGATATTCCACCACTTTGAAATAATCATTGTGTTTACTAGAAATGACTTTTAGCTCAGTGGACAGAGATTTGGGCTAGCAAAATTCGAATCCCGAAAAGTATATAGGATAGTAAATCAAGCAGCTATTTATAACTGAGGGTATAAATCTTATCATCGAATCCACAGATGTATAATTCCTGATTTTGGTCAATTCCAAAAGATGAAATAGGGAAGTCAGCGTTAAGCAACTCTGTATTGATAGGATTTACAGGGTCAGAGATGTCCAAACTCCAAATTCGTCCAGATACATAGTCGGCATAGATATACAATCCTTCTAGTTCCTTAATAGCGGATCCGTGGTACACAAAACCTCCTGTGACGGAAATATCTCCGTTTGAGCGATCATATTCCCACACTGGCAACTCTAGCCCAGTTTTATCACAGTCGTTGGGTTTGAAGCAGTGTACACCTTCCATGGTATTCCATCCATAATTCCCGCCATTTACGACGATATCAATCTCTTCGTATTTGTTTTGACCTACATCTCCCACCCATAATTGACCCGTGGCAGAGTCAAAGCTGAACCTCCAAGGATTACGAAGTCCATATGCATATATCTCCTCGCGGAAGCCATCAGTATTATTGACAAATGGATTGTCCGAAGGGATGGAGTAATTGTTTGATCCCGCTGTTTGATTCACATCTATTCTCAGAATATTACCTAATAGTGTTTTTCGGTTTTGACCATGGCCTTTTGGATCTCCACCACTACCTCCATCTCCTACACCGATGTATAAGTAGCCATCTGGACCAAAAGCAATTTGACCCCCATTGTGATTGCTGTAAGGTTGATCATACTCTAATAAGATTAGCTCACTTGTTGGATCTGCCTGATTAGAATTAGAGGCGGAAACTGTAAAACGAGAAATCACTGTCCGATCCGGATTTTTAGCGGTGTAGTTCACATAGAAATAGCCATTGCTTACATAATTAGGATGAAAAGCTAATCCTAATAAACCTTCCTCATTTCCAGAATCATCTACTTTGCCTTCAATAGCTAGAAACTCATTTCTCTCAGCAGCACCAGCATCATTATTAAAAACTGAAATAACTCCTCGCTGCTCCACTACAAATACCCTGTTAGAATTGTCACCAGCATGCTGAAAGTCCACAGGTCTGGTGAAAGACAGATTAGGAAAGGCTTCATGGACAGTCAGCTTCACACTTGAGCTTGGGCTACCAGAAGCCTTGTCTTGAGAACAAGCAGTGGAGTATGATAAAATTAGTACTAGGATAATATTGAGATAAGTTTTCATGCAGAATTAAGGCTACTAGTTAGGATTGCTTTCTACTTGCTACGTAAATTTTTTGATTTTGAATGGTTTGTAATTTGATAGGTTACTTATCCTGAGCTAGGGAGCTACTTTTTTTCTTGGGTAAGCTCTCAAAGACTAAATTAGGTGAAATGGCTTTAAGCAGAATACAGAACCGCTTAGGCATAAAATCCAGCAGCCAGGCGTTCCAAATGTAGATCCTATGGAAGCTCTTGGGGGAGACTGGTAATATTTCAGATGAAAAATGATAAATTGAGACAAATACAACCACTTAAATCCAAAATAATGAGTAAAGAATCATCAAGAAGATCATTTATTAAAAAAACAGCAATTGCCGGATCAGCGACAATTGTTTTGCCTACCATCATCCCAGCCTCTGCTTTTGGAGCAAATGACAGAATTAATGCTGCGGTGTTGGGGCTAAATGGTCGAGGGAAAAGTCATGTCCAAGGCTTTATGGCTCAGAAGGATGTGCAGGTCACTACACTCTGTGACCCTGATATGAATATTCTGAGGGACCGTCAGAAAACTTTTAAAGAGGAGTATAACCTTGATGTCGCGCTAGAGCAAGACATCAGACGAGTGATGGACGATAAGGATATTGATGTGATCAGCCTTGCCACACCAAATCACTGGCATGCCTTGGCGACCATTTGGGCTTGTCAGGCAGGCAAGGATGTGTATGTGGAAAAGCCAGGTTCGCACAATATTTCGGAAGGCCGTAGAATGATAGAAGCGGCTACCAAGTACGATAGGATTGTCCAGCATGGGGTTCAGCTTCGTAGCTCTCCTGCAGTGCAAGAGGCCGTGCAGTTAATGCGCGACGGCTACATCGGAAGAGTTTATATGGCTCGCGGTCTGGTGTTCAGAATGCGTGGAGATATTGGGATCAAGGGACCTTCTCCTGTGCCAGAGGGATTGGATTATGACCTTTGGGCAGGTCCGGCTCCAAAGGTGCCATTCACGCATGATCTTGTGCATTACAACTGGCACTGGCATTTTGATTATGGAAATGGAGATGTAGGAAACCAAGGTATCCATGAGACAGATCTCTGTATGTGGGGACTTGATGTAGGTTTTCCTACCCAGATCACTTCCATGGGAGGAAAATACCTTTGGAAGGACTCTAAGGAAACACCAGAGGTCTTGACCTCTATTTATAATTATCCTGACGAAGACAAAATCATCCAGTTTGAGGTGCGACCTTGGTACACCAATGGGGAAGACGGGGTTACTGTGGGAAATATATTCTATGGAGACAAGGGATATCTAGTGGTGGATGGCTATGATAAGTACAAGACCTTCCTAGGAAATGACCGTACTCCTGGCAAATCGGGAGACGATGGTGGAGCTGCAGCATCAGGCATGGACCGTGGAGCTGGAGGAACAGATGGGCACTTTGCCAACTTTATCGAGGCAGTTCGCGCCCATGATAAATCTATCCTGAATGGGCCAGTAGAAACCGCGCACTTATCTTCAGGCTTGGCTCATTTGGGCAATATTGCCTATAGAATGGGACGAGTGCTTGATTTTGATCCTAAAACAGAAACCTTCGTCAATGATCCTGAGGCAGATAAGATGCTTACTCGTGATTATAGACCAGGCTTTGAAGTGCCGGCAAAAATCTAGTAACAGATTCTATTATAAGGTATTCGAATAAAATAGAAACCTGTCGGGCTTAATCTCCTGACAGGTTTTTCTTTGCTAAAAATTCAGAATTATAGATTTTTTCTTGAGAAGACCTTTATCTAAATCCTCCAAGCGATACTTTTCTACGAGCTGTTGTGAGACATGTCTCGAATTTGGTGACTATCCCAAACGAATTATGAGATAATCATAAATAGCTTATGCATGGATTATAGTAATGTCTATTAGTTTAATGACTAGAGAGATTTCAATTCCTTAAACATTGAGTTTTTTCACCCTCATAGGTTCGAAGCATTTCAGAGATCCCAATCATTATTCAGATCGACCCTTTAAACAGTCCAATCTAATTTTTAGGATAGAGAAGGACAGGTAATTATCCTATTTTTGATTTATTGCAAACTGAATATTGGGCTCTATTTGATCTAAGACTGATCTAGGCTCACAATACCTTTGCCTTCACCCATTTAGCAAATCAAACCTACCACCCTATGAAACAGCTTTTACTCATTTGCTTAGTTGCACTTATTTTTTCATCCTGCCAGCAGGAGAAGAAGATTTATAAAGATGAGATCTACCAAAAACCTGAAATCGATCCTGCACCAGAATTAGTCGCACTTTCGCCAGAAGAGTCTCTCAGCAAAATTCACCTTCCTGATGGCTTTAACATTGAGTTGGTCGCCAACGAACCGATGGTGTCTGAACCTATTGCACTGGCTTGGGATGGCAATGGTAGAATGTATGTAGCGCAAATGAATACCTATATGCAGGATGCGGATGCCACAGATGAGAATGAGCCATGGAGCAGAGTGATGCTGCTGGACGATACTGACGGAGACGGGGTGATGGACAAGAGTTCGGTCTTTATAGATAGTTTGGTGCTACCTAGAATTATCCTTCCACTAGATGACCGAGTGATCGTGGGGGTGACTTATGATAGAAATATCTACAGCTACCGCGATACCGATAATGACGGCGTAGCGGATGAGAAAATTCTCATACTAGAAGATCCAGATCGTGACAATCGAAACTTGGAGCATCAGGACGCCAATATGATTTGGGGAATTGACAATTGGCTGTATGTGTCCAATGATCCTTTCCGCTATAGATTTGA
Organism: Algoriphagus chordae; assembly: GCF_003254055.1. GTDB lineage: Bacteria > Bacteroidota > Bacteroidia > Cytophagales > Cyclobacteriaceae > Algoriphagus > Algoriphagus chordae. Next base: position 69,737 of record NZ_QKZT01000014.1, on the reverse strand, counting down.
GGATGATCGGTTGATTCGAGATACACTTCCTGAACCTATGCCGGGGCAGTATGGCTTGACACAAGATGAGGTGGGGAGGTTGTATTTCTCTAGAGCAGGGGGAGAAATTCCAGCATTGGGCTTTCAGCAAAACCCGGCTTATGGCCAGTTGACTTTGAAAAATCACTGGGATGAGAGTTTTATTGAACCTTGGCCAATCGTAGGGAATTTGGACGTACAAGGAGGATTAAATAGAGTGAGAGAAGCAGATAATACCTTGAATACCTTCACGGCTGTTTCAGGTCAAGAAGTATACTTAGGTGATAAAATGCCAGGTGCTTACGGAGATCTTTTTATCCCAGAGCCAGTTGGGCGCCTGATTCGTAGAGCTAAGGTGAAGCATGTCGATGGCAAGATTATCTTAGAAAATCCTTATGATAAAGCTGAATTTATCGCTTCCACAGATCCGCTTTTCCGCCCTGTATTCACAAGCACAGGTCCTGATGGCAGTTTGTATATCGCTGATATGTATAGGGGGATCATTCAGGAGGGAAACTGGACTGGCAAAGGCAGCTACTTGAGAGAAGTGGTAGATGAGTATGGCTATGCACGTTTTTTCCAAAGGGGAAGAATCTACCGGGTTTATCACGAAGAAATGACTCCAGGACCAAAGCCACAACTTCTGGATAAGTCTGCAGCAGATTTGATTCAATACTTATCGCATCCTAACGGCTGGTGGAGATTGAACGCTCAGAAGCTGATCATTCTGAAAAAGGACATGTCGGTTGTCGATGAACTTGAGTCAATAGTGAAGGGAAATGAAGGGTTTTTCAGAACCTTTTTGAATGAGGATATCGATTATGGTCTGGAAAGAGTACATGCTCTTTGGACGCTAGAAGGCTTACATGCAGAAAGCAAGGAATTAGTATTATTGGCGATGAAAGATGCGGATCCGCGAGTACGTGTGGCGGCAGTGAGGATAGGAGAGCGATATCTTAAGGAAAATGATCCGGCAATGCTGGCTGCTTTGATTAGCATGGAGTCTGACGAAGATGCTGAGGTATTGCAACAGGTGGTGCTTTCGGCGAGAATTCATGCCGAAGCTACCAAGGAAATGGTGACTCAGATCCAGAACAACCACCACAATAATGAATTGCTGGCAGCGACCACAGCCGAGAATCTTAATCCTTCTTTCTCGGAGATTCAGATGCTAAAGGATAAGTATAAAATGATGAACGGCGGCTCCCAGATCGTTGCTGGCTATGTGATATTCAAAGATTTCTGCTCATCCTGCCATGGGGCTGATGGCAAAGGAATTGATCAATTAGCTCCATCGCTTGTTGGTTCACCGCGTGTGACTGGAGATCCTGTGACCACGATCAAAATCCTTATGAATGGATTGACAGGGCCAGTTGACGGAAAAGAATATAATGGTCCTATGGCTCCTGCGGCTCAATACGATGATACCGAAATCGCGAATGTGCTGAGTTATATCCGAGGACATTTGAATGATGGCGGTACAGTATGGCGCGTGACTGTGGGCTACGTCAGAGATGCATACAAAGACCGAAAAGAATACTGGACGCTGAAGGAATTGGAGGAAAATCCAGGGCTTCCGGCGGAGAAAAAGAGTAAGTAAGTGGAATTGATTTGAAAACTGCACTTGGAAGCCTGTAGCATTGTGCTGCAGGCTTTTATTTATTTATAAGACTACTTTTTTGTTGGCAACGGGACATTGTACAGATGTTGGCTTTTGCTGTTGCCATTCGTGTGACACGAACGGCGGCGTAAGAAAATCCAGGGCTTCCAGCGGAGAATAAAAGTAAGTAGTTAGAATGATCTGATATTTTCCAATGAAAGCCTGTAGCCATAAGCTTCAGGCTTTCATTTTTCCATGGCCATTTTGGCAATATCTCTTGTCAAAACCGTGGGTGAATTGCAATCGCAATTACTTAATCCGATCGCGTAGATGTCTTCTTCAGGTAAGTAAACTCCCATAGATTTAAATCCAAAAATGCTGCCTCCATGCTCATAATTGGGAGATCCTTCCAGACTTTTAATATTCCAGCCATAACCATATTGGATTTTGTCTCCATTGTTTAACGTGTAATTATCAAAGACTTTTGCAGTAGTTTCTGGCTTTAAAAGGAGGTTGTTTTTGATCGCTTCATTCCATTTCAACATATCATCTACGGTGGACATGAGTGAGCCAGAGGAATAGGGCAAACTCAAGCTGATGTAATTCTTATTTGCATATTCACCCTTTTGGTGGTAGCCATAAGCACGATTTGGGATGACTTGGGAATGGCTGGCATACTGTGAAGAATTCATTTCTAGTTTTTGGAAAATGTTTTTCTCTACAAAGTCCGCATAAGTATCGCCAGAGACTACTTCTATAATGTATCCCAGAATCACATAAGCTGAATTGTTGTATTTGTATTCTTCTCCTGGATCGAAATCCATTTCTTCATTTTTGAAAAAATCAATCAGTTCTGTGGGCGTAAGATCTTGTTTTTCTATAGCTCTAAGAGACTTCATGCTCGTAAAGCTTTTGATCCCCGAAGTATGCGTGAGCAAGTGATGAACAGTAATGCTTTTGCCACGAGTAGGGTAGTCTGGGATGAACTTCGTGATCTCATCATCCAACTGTAGCTTTCCTTGCTCCATCAGCATCAAAATAGAGACAGCTGTAAACTGCTTCGTCATGGATCCAATTTCGAAGACATTCTCTGGATTCATCGGAACCTTAAGTTCTAGGTTTGCCAGCCCAAAAGCTTTTCTGTAGATAGGCTTACCAGCTATGGCAACCAAGAAAACTGCTCCTGGTCCATCTGGAGTAAAAGTGCTTTCTAGCAAAGAATCAATCTTAGCGTCCAGCGATTGAGCGTTGGCTTCTGTGGGGAACTGTAAAAAGAAGGCGGAACAGAGGAGAAGGAAAATAGTAAAAGAAGAGATGAGCTTCATGTGGAGGTAAATTGATATAATCCTTGGATGCTAGCTTTTGCTATTTGGTTACAGAATCTCCCGCTCTGTGTCCTTTATTGCTAGTAATTTCACAATTATGAATTCCAGTGTGGTGTGAAAGGGATTGTATAGAATGATACTTATCAGCTTAATCCTAACCTATCGTGTATTTATCCCTGCTTTTTACAGCTAAAAATAGTATCATCGCAACTCGAATAAACTTAACCCGAATATTATATGAAGAATAAGTTCTTCCTTACGATGGCGACAGTTTTGGCTACCACCATTTCTGTTTCGCAAGCTCAAGACAAGCTGAAAAGCATGCCTGGCTATGAACAATACCAAAAAATCGCACCTCAAGTTAGATCTGCTGTAAAACCAGGAAGCCTAAATGTGAACTGGGCCGAAGATGGTAAATCTTTCACCTATGCTGAGAATGGAAAGCTTCAATCTTTTTCTGTAAAGACCAAGAAGGTCACTGAAGAAGGGGATGTTCCAAGACCTGAGCGTAGAGCTTGGAATCGTCCTGCGCGTGGTCGTCAATTTGATTCTGCAGAATCTCCTGACGGTAAATACAAGGCATTTACCAAGGACCGTAACATGTACCTTAGTGATCCAGATGGTAGCAATGTAATGGCTATCACCACAGATGGTAACGAAGAAAACCAGGTGAAATACGGTATCGCTACCTGGGTATATGGTGAGGAATTGAGCCAGAATACTGCCATGTGGTGGTCTCCTGACGGCAGCAAAATCGCTTTCTACAGATTTGTAGAGAAAGATGTGAAGAAATACTACGTGCTTTTGAATCAATTGGAATTGTATGATTCCCTGGAGGTAGAAGCTTATCCTAAAGTAGGTGAGCCAAATCTTCCTGTAGATCTGATGGTCTATGATCTGGCTACCAAAAAAGTGACAGAATTAGATATCAGAGATGGGAAGCCTTACAGTGACGGTGATTTGGGAACTTATATCTATGATATGTCTTGGACTCCTGATGGCAAAGAATTGCTTTTCCACAGTACCAATAGACGTCAGAATATCCTTGAGCTACGCGCTGCCAATCCAGAAACTGGCAAGAGCAGAACTGTAATCCGCGAAGAGTGGCTTCCAAGTTTTGTGGAGAATTCTCCAGAAATGAACGTGTTGGCTGATGGGAAGCACTTCATCTGGGCTTCCGAGAGATCAGGTTTCAACAACTACTACCTGTACAATTTTGACGGTACCCTTGTCAATGCGATCACTTCTCATCCTTTCGAAGTATCCAATATCGTGAAAGTAGATGAGGACAATAAGGAGCTTTACTACATGGCTCGTAGTGGTGAAAACCACATGAAGATGCAATTGCATCGCGTAAAATTGGACGGTTCAAAAGATACTCGTTTGACTGATCCAGCTTTCAATCACTCAGTGACTATTGCGCCTGACGGAAAGCACTTTGTAGATATCGCGCAAACGCATGATGTGGCTCCATTTACCAATTTGGTTGATTCTAAAGGCAAAGTAGTAGCTGAATTGGCGAAGAGTGACATGAGTAAGTTTGAAGAATTGGGATTGAAAAAAGTGGAGGTATTTACCTTTACTTCTAAAGATGGAGTTACTGAATTGCATGGAATGATTCATTTCCCATCTGATTTTGACCCAAGCAAAAAGTATCCAGTTATCCTAAGCAACTACGGTGGACCAGCTACCAATGCTTTCCGTGAGACTTTTGTTTATCCTGATCCACTGACTGAATACGGCTTCCTCGTATTGAATATTGATGGTAGAAATGTAAAAGGTCGTGGCAAAAAATTGCTTGATCAATTGTACGGAAATTTAGGTTTGGTAGAAATGGATGACTTTGCTGAAGGCATCAAATCACTTCATGACAGACCATACTTCGATAAAGATAGAGTAGGTGTTTATGGAACTTCGTATGGCGGAACCACTGCAGCTTCTATGTTGCTTAGATTCCCAGAGCTTGTCCACGCGGCGGTAGCCAATTCATCTGTGACTGACTGGAGATTGTATGACAATATATACACGGAGCGATTTATGAGCACGCTTGAAAATAACGAAGCAGGTTACAATAGATTCAGCTTGATGAACAAAGCGGATCAACTTCAAGGTGAGTTATTGGTTTTCTTCGGTACTGCTGATAACAATGTGCACCCAGCCAATTCATTGATGCTGATCAAAGCATTCCAAGACGCTGGCAAAAGCATAGAAGTGCAGCTTGCACCTGACGGAGGTCACACGGCATTGAACAGAGATAGAATGATGGAGTTTTTTATCAAGCATTTGGTGACAGATTACAAAAAAGTAGTTCGTTAATCACAAGTTTGATTTCATAAAAAACCACCTGCTGAGCGATCGGTAGGTGGTTTTATGGTTTTAATCGTAGAGTATGCGGAGGATAACACAGAGAACGCTATTGTCAGGTTGAGCGAAGTCGGAACCTTTTCGAATGATGAAATATGAATTCACCAGGCGTTCCGTTGGAACGCTTATATAGCAATTTAGACGAATTGCTACAGACGAGATGTCCGGAGGGGACATATTTCCAGACCCTGGATTGCGTTTTAATTACTTGAAACTGTATAACTCTATTCTTCTCGGTTTATTTCCAGAAGCTGTCAACTACGTTCCGTAGGAACGTTTGGTTTGTAGTTAAATTAACCGTACCCTATTATCGTTCCGTAGGAACGTCTGGTGACATTTAACCAAACTAAGAATGTTGAACTCCTATTTGAAGCTATTCACATCCAATTTGAATAGATCTGCAGCGTTTTTCCAAAGAATCATTTCTTTCTTTTCCTCAGGAAGCTCTAGATTTTTCATGAAATTCAAATAGGACTTCATGGAGGAAATCGGCCAATCAGTTCCGTATAGTAAATACTTTGGATTACCTGCATAGGTGATCATCTGCTCCAATTCATTTTTCATCCAGCGCTCAAACTTCTCTGAGAAATCGCCCAAGACCAAACCAGAGAAGTCAGCATGAACATTTTTGTTTTTGTAGGTGACTTCCATGCAGTCCTTGATCCAAGGATTACCCACATGACAAATCACAATTTTCAAATCAGGATAATCCACAGCCAGGTCATCGTGGTGTATGGGGTGGGAATATTTTACCCTTCCTGTGGGAGCGTAGGTGTCGCCTGAATGAAACATCACGGGCACATCATACTCTATTGCCATGTCATAGACCACCTTCATTCGCATATCATTTGGGTAGAATGGCTCATAGCCAGGATAAAGTTTCAAGCCCTTGATCAGGCCAGCTTCTAGGTATTCTGCTATTTCGCGCAGGTCATGATGATTGTAATTCAGATAGCTAATACCAGCGACTACACCTAGGTTTTTCCTGTCTGCGATAGCCTCAACCACCTTTTTGGTACTTGGCCTATGTTCATTGACTTTGTAAGAAGTAAGCACGAGAGAGTAGTCCACCTTATTTTCGGCCATGGTATCTGTCAATTTATTCAGGCAGTCTTCTAGGGAAACGACACGGTCTTCATGGTAATTATTGATGTGGGTATGTACGTCTATGATCATGTTTCAAAAATTAGTTCTTCTAAAATGTAACACAATTATTTAACCAAAGGAAAATTGGGGAGAGATATGAAATGCATCTCATAATAGTCTAGGTAGAATGATGGAGTTCTTCAGTGAATAATTGCGTATAAGTTGAAAAAAAGAATTTTAGTATCTACGCAACTGATTTAAGAACTTGGAGTATACTTCATCGGATTTGGATTTAAGAAAAAATCAGCATTCTATCCTAGGAGGGCAAGAGCTGTTCTATCGATGAATGCGTATGTATATAAAAATACCTGATGAATTTTAGAGTTTATTATATAGATCTGATTATCAGTACCTAATGTGTTAATCGCTTTTAGTACTATATGATTGCATCGAATTTTCACGTAGAAAAAATTGCTAATCTGTGAAAATCAATGATTTATAAATTTTGTTTGTCCATTGTAAAGTCGTAAAGTGCAAAATATTATTAAAATGATTTTAAAAATATTTAGATATAAGCTAGAAAAGTGGTTATTTTGCAGTATAATCTGTTGATTCGGTTAGTGCGTTTTATAAAACTTAGCTATTTGAATAAATTTATACTATGAATTTTTTGACGCGGTTGAAAATCCTTCCAAGATGGATTATTGCCACCTTGGATTCTTTAATTCTTTTTCATTGTGCCCTATTTGGATACTTGGTGCGATTCAATTTTGAATTAGTCTTAATTGAGCAAAATGATGCCTTTGCGGGGAGCTTTATTTTTATGGTCGGAGGACTATTGGTGATGCAAAATACCCGGAGCTACGAAGGTATAGTGAGGCATACCGGCTTCAGAGATGGATCAAACATTTTTAAAATGGTCCTCATTAATTTTATTCTTTTCTTTTGCTTAAATTTCTTCCATGGTAACTTCTTGAATGATAGGTTTTTGCTGCCTACCTCTGTATTGATTATTGCTAGTTTATCTTCACTTTTTATGTTGATTTTCTACAGATTGGTTGTAAAAGAGCTTTTTGTATATCTCAAGAATGCAGTATTAGTAAAGGAGTTGAAGCACGGAATTATTTTTGGAGCTGGTGAAGCTGGCATTATCGCGCAGGAAGCGATCAAGAGAGACAGTAAAATTCTTTTTAATACGGTGGCATTTTTGGATGATGATCCCAAAAAAGAGGGGAAGAATATTGATGGCAAGCGTATTTACAGAGGAGTCGCTGATCTGGAGAAATTGACAAAACAGTATGGAGTCACTGAGCTGATTATTGCTGTTAGAGATCTGTCTGTTGCTCGAAAGAAGGAAATTATTGATGAATGTCTTCGTTTGAAAATCTCTGTTTCCATTGTTCCACCAGTAGATCAGTGGATCAATGGTGGCCTGACCGCTGGAGCTATTAGAGAAGTGAAAATTGAGGATTTGCTAAGTCGTGAGCAAATTATTCTGGACAATCCAAGAATCCAACAGGACTTGGAAGGCAAGGTGATTTTAGTGACAGGGGCTGCCGGTTCTATTGGCTCAGAGCTTTGTCGTCAGATTAGTCATTATGAGCCCAAGCTTCTGATCTTGTTTGATATTGCTGAGTCTGCACTTTATGATGTGGAGCAGGAGTTTAAAGAGAACTACCCTTATTGCAGCATCAAAATAGTGCTGGGGGATGTGAGGAATAAGAAGAAGGTGAAGGAAGTTTTTAGAGCTTTCAAACCTCAAGTGGTATTTCATGCTGCTGCCTATAAGCATGTGCCTATGATGGAGAATTATCCTGAAGAAGCCATACAATCCAATGTCCTAGGCACCAAAATACTTGCAGATATTTCGGTGTTGGCTAAAGTTGATAAATTCGTTTTTGTCTCTACGGACAAGGCTGTCAATCCTACGAATGTAATGGGAGCTAGCAAGAGAGCTGCAGAAATGTATGTGCAGGCTCTCAATGAATACTTAGAAAGAAATCATAAAAGCTACCATACAAAGTTCATTACCACTCGATTTGGAAATGTACTGGGCTCAAATGGTTCTGTGATTCCTCTATTCAAAAAGCAGATTCTTCACGGAGGACCAATTACCGTTACGCATCCTGAAATCACTCGCTATTTCATGACTATTCCAGAAGCATGTCAATTGGTGCTTGAAGCTGGTATTATGGGTGAGGGTGGTGAGATCTATATCTTTGATATGGGAGAACCGATAAAGATTCTTGACCTGGCAAATAAGATGATTCAGCTGTCTGGTAAAAAAGTAGATGAAGATATTAAGGTGGTGTTCTCAGGATTGAGAGAAGGGGAGAAGTTGTATGAAGAACTACTCAATGATTTTGAGACTGTTAAAATCACCCACCACCCTAAAATCAAAATTGCACAAGTCCTTCCTTCTTCCTACCACAAAATTGATGGGCAAATTGAGCTGTTTATAGAGTTGGTAAAGCAGAATTCTGAAAACGAAATAGTATCACACTTGAAAGTTATCGTACCCGAATTTATATCCAACTCATCTCGATTTGAGGTGCTGGATAGGTTGAATTAAATTTTTTGAAAATATAGTTTTAATAGTATTCAGTACAGATTTACCACTTACTACTTATCACTTAGAATAGAACATTCTATTTGCTAAAAACAGTATCTTCACTCATCACATTTAAGGATAAAAACCTTACATCATGAAAAAAGAATTCACCCTACAATTGAGCCCGCAAGAGGCTTATGATCCTATTGTTTTTCAAGAAGTAGTCCTCAAGAAGGCTGGGCTTCCGGCGGATTCCTCTGATGCCATAGCAAGGCAGGTTAAACGCTCCATTGATGCAAGAGGCAGAAATGTCAAAATAAATATTCAGGCAGAGCTTTTTATCAAAGAAACTCCGCCAGCAATGCTTGATCATAAACCAGCCTATAAAAATGTCGGAAATGAAGATCCAATCATTATAGTAGGGGCAGGTCCGGCTGGACTTTTTGCAGCGCTACGTGCGATTGAACTTGGAGTGAAGCCCATTGTGATCGAACGAGGTAAGGATGTCAAATCCCGCCGTCGAGATCTTGCAGCCATTAACAAAGACCATTTAGTAAATCCAGATTCTAATTACTGTTTCGGCGAAGGTGGAGCCGGTACTTATTCGGACGGGAAGCTGTACACTAGATCCAAAAAGCGAGGAGATATTCGGCGGATTATGGAAATTCTGGTAGCTCATGGAGCGACAGAAGAAATTCTGGTCGACGCACATCCTCATATTGGTACTAATAAGCTTCCCAAACTTGTGGAAGATCTTAGGGAAAGTATCAAGCAGTTTGGAGGGGAAGTTTTATTTGACACCAGAGTTGAAGATTTCATACTGGAAGGAAATGAAATGAAGGGGGTAGTCACTCAGCATGGAGATAGCATTACTGGGATTGGCGTCATTTTGGCGACTGGCCACTCTGCTCGTGATATTTTTCATTTGCTCCACAAAAAGGAGATTACAATCGAAGCGAAACCTTTTGCGCTTGGGGTAAGAATTGAGCATAGCCAAAATCTCATCGATAGTATCCAATATCACTGTGGTATAGATCGTGGGCCTTATTTGCCTGCTTCTGCATATTCATTGGTCCATCAGACAGAATTTAAGAAAAAGAAAAGAGGGGTTTTTAGCTTTTGTATGTGCCCAGGTGGATTTATAGTCCCTGCTGCTACTGCTCCGGGAGAATTGGTTGTAAATGGCATGAGCCCAAGTCGTAGAGATGGGAAGTTTGCCAATTCGGGAATTGTGGCTTCGGTAGAATTAGAAGACTTGCCAGAATATCAAAAGTTCGGTCCTTTGGCGGCAATGGAGTTTCAAGCTGATGTGGAGAAAAAAGCTTGGGTAGCAGGTGGTAAAACTCAAGCAGCGCCAGCTCAGCGAATGATTGATTTTGTTGACAGAAAAGTGAGTTCGTCCTTGCTTGATACATCCTATCAACCAGGCCTGAATTCAGTGGAAATGAGAGATGTTCTTCCGGACTTTATTTCAGCACGTTTGGCTATTGCTTTTAAGGCTTTCGGCCAAAAGATGAAAGGCTATTATACCAATGATGCTCAGTTGATCGGTATTGAAAGCAGAACTTCTTCACCAGTACGTATTCCTCGTGATAGGGAGTCTTTTGAGCATATCCAGATCAAGCGATTGTATCCTTGTGGTGAGGGCGCCGGATATGCAGGTGGAATTGTGTCTGCGGCGATGGATGGAGAACGATGTGCTGAGCGATTGATAGCAGCGTACGTGAAGTGATACATGTAGAGGCAAATCATTATTCGCCCGTACCGGCGGCGATCAAGCAATAAAGCCTGTAGGGCTGATTGTTTTGTAGCCATGGGTTTGGCGTAGCGTAACCCATGGTTTAAAAAAAATGTTTCGGTTTATTCTCCTCGGAGCAGAGCGTTTTTTTATATGATCGTTTTTCCCGAGGAATGGAAAATGGAAATCATATTTAGTATATCTTCAGATAGTCCTGAAAGGGATAAATCCTTAAGTAAAATCTCATAAATAGGTCTATTATTCTTTACTAAAACCGTTCGTGACGACACGAACGGCGGCGATGATTTATAGGCTTGGTTTGAGGGGACACAGACCACGGTGAAAGCAATTAATCATGTTAATGCCACTCGTGGTGACCCAGAGATATGTAAGGGAGAATCATTATTCGCTGGTACCTTCGGCGATCAAGCAATAAAGCCCGTAGGGCTGATTGTTTTGTAGCCATGGGTTTAGCGCAGCGTAACCCATGGTTTAAAAAATAGTTTCGGTTTATTCCCATCGGAGCAGAACGTTTTTTTAAAAGGATCGTTTTTCCCGAGGAATGGAAAATAGAAATCATATTTAGTATATCCTCAGATAGTCCTGAAATGGATAAATCTATCAACCAGCTATAAAACCAAAAAGAGCTAACATGATACATGCTAGCTCTTTTCATTTTATGCTGAATGATGAAATCCAAACATTGTTATTAGGGCCTCAATGATATGATAACCCGACTTATGCCAACCAAGTTGACCAAGGAATTCGCATCAGAATCAACACCAATCCTATGGCGTACATCATGTAAATGCTTCTGAATCTTGCTCGGGATGCGCCAGGTTTTTTCGCTCGGATATAGCCAATGCTAATTAAAACTATCGCAATAATATTGATCAATGGATGCTCTAACGCAAGAAGTCTAGCTGCTGGATCAGACATGGCTGAGCCAGATTTTAGCATTTCTAAGCCAAGTGGACTTAGGAAATAAAGAATCAAGCCTACAAGCAATTGGATGTGACAAAGGATAAAAGCAATCAATCCTATTTTACGATCTTTCTCCGTGAACTCACGATTTGAAAGTGAACCGATAAGCATGTAAATAATTACCACTACCAAAGCAAACAATGCCAGATAAGCGATTCCTGAATGAAGATGTTGAATTCCTGTGTACATGATGTGTTTTTATTAGTAAACGAAAATAGGTCAAAAGACTTTAAAAACGCTGTTTTTACTCCACAAAAAGCACTAAGCCTTTGAGGTATTCAGTTTCTGGATGGAAAATATTAATCGGGTGATCCGCAGGTTGCGTAACCTGATGAAGGATCTGCACCTTTCTGCCACATTCAAGAGCCGCTGCAGTGACAGTATTGCGGAATAGTGCCTTGTCTACCACCTGACTACAGGAGAATGTAAAGAGAATTCCTCCGGATTTGATTTTCTTCAAAGCCTCTAAATTCAGTCTCTTATAAGCCTGCACTGCATTGTGCCGAGCTTTCAGGTTTTTGGCAAATGCGGGAGGGTCTAACACAATCAGATCGTAATCGTCTCCTATTTCACGGATGTATTTGACGACGTCAGCAACTTTCGACTCGTGTTTTCCTTTGATCGATGGATTGAGCTGAATATTTTCTTCCGTCAGATCAATTGCCTTATTAGAGATGTCCACGGAATGTACCTCAGCTGCGCCTTCTTGTAAAGCCAAGACCGAAAATCCTCCAGAGTAACAAAAGGTGTTCAATACTTTTTTTCCTTTGGAATAAGAAGCAAGCAATTTTCTGTTCTCTCGCTGATCGATAAAGAAACCGGTTTTCTGGCCCTTTTCCCAATCGATTTTATAGGTAGCTCCATACTCCTGAACTAGATCAGTTTTTGGCTCGCCAAGTACCCATTCATTGGATGTGATGCCCAAATTCTTTGGTAAGGTCTCAGCGCTTTTGTCATAAACACCAGAAATTTGATCTCCATAGGCTGTTTTGATGGCTTGGGCAATTTCCTTTAAATGCGCATGCATACCTATTTGATGTGCCTGGATAACTGCCGTCCCATTGTAGTAATCTACAATCAAGCCTGGTAGTAAATCACCTTCTCCATGGATCAATCGATATACGTTAGTCTCTTCATTATCAGTTAGCCCTAGGCTTGTTCTTAAAGTAAGTGCTGAAGTAACCTTCTCATTCCAAAAGTCCTGATCGATTTCTCTTTCCTCGAAGGAAATGATCCTAACCATAATTGAGCCTTCGGCAAAATGACCTATTCCCAAAAACTCATCTTTTGAAGAGCGAACGGTAACCAATTGGCCATTTTCTAGGTCAGAGTCTTTTTGGAAAATAGCACCTGAAAACACCCAATGATGGCGTCTTTTCAAGGAAATCTCTTTTCCGTGTTTGAGGATGATTTTAGGATAGTTCATAGATAAATTTATTGTAGAATAATAAAGGGAGCGAATGAGCTTCAAAAACAAAGTCCTTCGATCCCTTTACGAATTTTGAAGCCCGAGCTCCGATAGCGATTGTGATCGCCAAATAGATTATGATTGCAGTGAGAAGCAACTAATCGGTATTAAGATTTACCGTACATCTGCTCTCTCAATGCCTTGATTTCTTCATTCTCCAAGTAATCATCGTATGGCATTCTTCTATCAATTGTGCCATTTGGAGTGAATTCTACAATTCTATTGGCGGAAGACTGCACAAAGGCATGATCATAGGATGACATCAGCACCGTTCCGGTAAAGTCAATGATTGCATTGTTGAAAGCTGTGATTGACTCCAAATCCAAGTGGTTTGTTGGCTCGTCCATTACCAGAAGGTTTGGATTCTGTAGCATCATTTTGGATATCATACAACGAACTTTTTCACCTCCAGAAAGCACAGAGCATTTCTTCAAAGACTCTTCACCTGTGAAAAGCATTCTTCCCAAGAAAGTTCTCACATATGCCTCTTCCTGATTTCCAGAGAACTGTCTCAGCCAATCGATCAGAGAAATATCTGTTTTGAAAAACTCTGAGTTATCGTTTGGCAAGTAGGCCTTGTTTATCGTAACTCCCCATTTGTAACTTCCCTTCGAAGCAGGAATTTCTTCCATTATCGTTTGGAAGAATTTATTGACAGCCTGCTTGGTCTTAGAGATAAAAGCAATCTTGTCACCCTTGTCCACCATCAGATTGACATCAGTGAAGTAAGTCACTCCGTCAGCTTTCAATTCCAAGTTCTCGGTCATGAAAATCTGGTCTCCAGCTTCTCTTTCTGGCTTGAAAATGATGCCAGGGTATTTTCTCATCGAAGGCTCAATCTCATCGATGTTCAGCTTTTCGATCATCTTTTTACGTGCTGTAGCCTGCTTTGACTTGGCGACGTTGGCGGAGAATCGATCGATAAATGCCTGTAATTCTTTCTTCTTATCCTCAGCCTTCTTGTTGGAATCCGATCGCTGCTTCAAAGCTAGCTGAGAAGATTCGTACCAGAAGGTATAGTTACCTGAATAGATTTTGATTTTTCCGAAGTCAATATCCACGATGTGGGTAGAAACTGAGTCTAGGAAGTGTCTATCGTGAGATACGACAATCACCAAGTTTTTGAAATCAAGCAAGAAATTCTCTAACCACTCAATAGTCGCCGCATCCAAATCGTTGGTAGGCTCATCGAGAATCAAGATATCAGGATTTCCAAAAAGTGCTTGAGCTAGGAGTACACGAACTTTCTGATTACCCGCAAGATCTTTCATTTGCATGTAATGCAGGTCTTCGGTGATACCCAGTCCTGATAGCAGCGCTGCAGCATCAGATTCAGAATTCCAGCCATCCATTTCTGCAAAATCAGCTTCTAACTGTGAGGCGCGTAAGCCATCTTCTTCAGAAAAATCCTCTTTCATATAGATAGCGTCCTTTTCCTCCATGATAGCGTAAAGGGTTTTGTGACCCATCAGAACCGTTTTAAGCACTTCCACTTCATCGAAACCAAAGTGATTTTGACTTAAAACCGCCATTCGCTGACCAGGAGTGATACTGATGCCACCACTGGTACTATCCATTTCCCCAGAAAGTATTTTCAAAAAAGTTGACTTTCCAGCTCCATTAGCCCCGATCACACCATAGCAATTGCCAGGATTGAACTTTAAGGAAACTTCGTCGAAAAGGGTTCTCTTACCAAACTTGAGTGATAAATTATCTACTGATACCATTCTATATTTCTTCTTTTTTGAGGCGCAAAGATAAGGATTAAATATGTGAAGACTTAGCTATTGACAAGCTTTTGGGTAGTTAGTATGCTGCTTTCTGACCGGATGGCTAAGTTTATTTTTATCAGTTAGCTATATTGAGCAATTATTGTGTTTTTGAGTACTGAATGAAGAAAATTTACCGGCTTGTATATTTACTCCTTTTGCTACAGTTTTTTGCAGTAGCATCCTATGGTCAAATCTCTACGATTGGGAAAGAGTTTTGGCTGGGATTTATGGACAACAACCGGATTCTTCCAGGAGCTTCTGATAGAGCCGTCTTAGAAATAACTGCGGTAGAGGATGCTACTTTCACGATTGAATATCTAGGTACTACCCGTACAGCATCGCTTACGCAGGGGAATCGTTATTCTTTGACTGTTGATTCTCAGTTGTATGATTTGCTTCATAGATTTTCTCAGCGAGTAGAAAACAAAGGGATATACATCAGTTCCACAGGGGATTTGTCGGTATATGCTTTTAATGAGCGAATACGAAGTGCAGATGGTACGGTGGTATTGCCTATAGGGGCATTGGGCAAAGATTATCTCGTGACTTCTCACTTTGAGCGGCTAACTGCTCCGGTGGAATATGATGGTAATATTGATGATGAAAGTAGTTTGCTGGTGGTTGCCACGGAGGACGATACAAAGATTGAAATCACTAAAAGCAATGGAACAGCTCCTTTTACTATAGATTTGAATCGAGGTCAAAGTTACCAGATTAAGGAAAGGTTTGACCTGACTGGCTCGCGGATCCGAGTGATAGGAGAAGATGCTAATTCATGTAAGAAAATTGCAGTATTCGGAGGGAATAAGTGGACTTCAGTGGGTAATTGCGGTGGAGCAAATGACAATCTTTTTCAACAAGCTTATCCTATAAGCACCTGGGGAAAATCATATATTCATGTAGCATTGGAGGGGAGAACCTCGGGGGAATTGGTGAAGGTTCTAGCATCAGAGGATGATACAGATGTATTTGTGAATGGAATCAGTCGAGGTACTATCGATGCTACAGAATTTTTGAAATTTGATTTCAATGCAGACCAGACTGTTTCCATTACTACTTCCAAACCTTCTTCGGTGACCATGTTTTCTAAGAGTCAGGAATGTAACCTGGTTGGGGATCCAAAATATCAACAAGGCGATCCTTTTATGATTTCCTACAGTCCTAATGAACAGCTTCTGAAAAAGGTGGAGTTCTCGGCACTTTCCTTACAATCTATAGAAGTGAGCTATGTGAATATAATAGTCCCTGCTGGTGCTGAGTCAAAGACATTTTTGGACGGAAATAATATCGGTTCCTCCTTTACGCAAGTCCCAGGGAATTCCGCCTATTCTTATACACGTAAGACTATTTCCAGAGGAGTACATCATTTGACCAATTCAGAAGGGTTTATCGCATACGTGTATGGTTTTGGCTACTTGGAGTCCTATGGATATGCAGTAGGCGCGGCCTTGGATAATCTGAATTTTGAAGTCAAAGTAGACTATGATTTTGAGGTGGAAGGCGATAGGGTAGCCTGCCTAGATCAGGAAGGAGCCTGGAGTATTTTGCCGGAAAGTGATGCCTTTACCTATTTTACTTGGGATTTTGGAGATGGGACTGTGCTCAAGGAAGGGCAGGATGTTACTCATACCTTTGACAAGCCTGGGATATATGACGTTACAGTTACAGCCTCAATTAGTCCTAATACCTGTGATCAGCAAGAGGAAGAAACTTTTAAGGTAGAAGTGTTGGCTTCTACATCGGAGATTGTAGGGGAAACGTCAGTTTGTCCCGATGTAGAGGAGTTGATCTATAAACTTGGATCACTTGAAAACATCAAGTCTGTAACTTTTGAGGTAGAAGGCGGGACTATTGTAGAAGATTATGGAGACTCTGTTTTGGTTAATTGGGGGCCAGCTAATCCTAATGCCAAAATTGTCGCTAGTCCAATTAGTACGAATGGTTGCCTAGTTGAACCAATTACACTTGATGTTGTAGTCAACGTGATTCTTGATGCTGCTGATCCTATCGGTAATTTGGAGGTATGTTTTGATCCGCTCACCACACATTTATTTGCTGCTCCCAATTCCTCCGTAGGAAGAGGATATGAGTGGACGGTAACTGGGGGAGAAATTGTTTCAGGTGAGGATCAAAATACGGTTGAGATCAGCTGGAATATTCCAGGTGTTATTGGGACTGTAAGTTATATGACCTACAGTTTGATTGATCACTCCTGTGCGGGGACTTCTGAAGCAGTGGAAGTTGCTGTTGCAGATGAGTTTGAAGTCAAAATAGCCGGTTTAGAAGATGTCAAATGTATTTCAGAGACTAATGGGCAAATAACTCTAGATGTCAGCGGTGGTGTTGGGTCATATGAGTTTAGATGGTCTCACGACGCGGATTTGAATGAGTCAACTGCTAAAAATTTGCCTGCAGGAAACTATTCGGTGACCGTAGTCGATCAGCTTGGATGTGAAAGAGTCCTAGAGGATTTAGAAATTACCGAACCAGCTTTGTTAGCGATTAGCTCAGTAGATGTAGTAGGAGTAAGTTGCTATGGAAAAAAGGACGGTATTTTGAACTTGTCCGTAACGGGTGGTACCTCGCCTTATACATTAGATCTGGATGGCGAAAAAGTGTTTTCTAACCAGCTTAACCTAATTGATGTGGCGCAAGGGAAATATGAACTTTCCATAATTGATCAGAATGGTTGTGCTATACCGCTTAGTTTCGAGATTAGCTCCCCCCTTGCTTTAGAGGTGGATGTACGAATGACTAAGCCGGCTTGTCCTGGAGGAAGCAATGGTGAATTGTTTGCTTTTCCTGATGGGGGCAAGGCACCGTACATCTATTACTGGGATGAGCAGAGTGTTACTCAAAATTCCCTCACTGGTTTAGCAAAGGGTACTTATAGTATCTCAGTGCTGGATGCTTCTGGCTGTGTGAGTTTGGGAACTGGGGTAGTTGAAGAAAAAGCTCCTGAGGTAAGAATGCCTACAGGCTACAATCCATCCAAAGATGGAGGTCTCTTCGAAGGTGTTTCAAATTGCGAGATCAATTTTGATATATGGATTTTTAATCGATGGGGGCAATTGATTTACCAAGGCAAGGAAGGCTGGAATGGTTTGGTGAATGGAGAAAATGCCACTTTGGGTACTTATACCTTCCTTATGCAGTATAGCTTTCCTCTAGATGGTGAGATTAAAACTGTCGAGAAAAGAGGGAGCTTTTTATTAGTTAGATAATCAAATATTCTGTACTTACAAGCCTTATGAGATAGAAAGTGGTTACTTCAAAGTCAGTTTTTTTTGTGTTTGTGAAACTCTCACTTCACATGTAGTAACAAAGGATGACCTGATCTGATAACAGATGCATTCTGTTGGACATTTGAAATCTTTCGATAACTCTTCACCGAAAACAATCCGATAATCCATGCAATTAGATAGTTTTGCCTAAGCAAAATTTAACCACGAATGAAAAACATTTTAATCACTGGCGGAGCCGGATATATAGGTTCTCACACTGCAGTTCAACTAGTTGAAGCGGGTTTCAACCCAATTATCATTGACGATCTCTCTAATTCTGACGAAAAAGTACTGGATAGATTAGAAGAGATTCTAGGCAAAAGGCTTACTTTTTATAAGGGCGATTGCAGCGATCGTAATCTTTTGGATCAAATCGCTGATAAACATGATATCTCTGGTGTCATTCATTTCGCCGCGTTCAAGGCGGTGGGAGAAAGTACCGTGCAACCCTTGAAATACTACCAGAACAACTTGGGTTCTTTATTGACAATTCTTGATTTTATGCGTGCTAAGCAAATCAAAGACCTGGTTTTTTCTTCTTCATGTACAGTCTATGGTCAGCCGGAGATATTGCCGGTTACAGAAGAGACACCTAGACAAGACGCTGAAAGCCCTTATGGCAATACGAAGAAAATCTGCGAGGATATTTTGATGGATTTTGTAAAGAGTCAAGCTGGAATCCGAGTGATTTCCTTGCGATACTTCAATCCAGTAGGAGCACATCCATCTGCGAAAATAGGAGAGTTGCCTATCGGTACACCAGCTAATTTGGTTCCGTTTGTGACACAGACAGCAGCGGGCATCCGCGAGAAGCTTACCGTCTTCGGAGACGACTACGATACTGTAGATGGTTCATGTGTTCGTGATTTCATCCATGTGATGGATTTAGCAGATGCACACGTGAAGGCTTTGGCCTATTTGGGAGCTCAAGAGAATAATTTCTACGATGTGTTTAATGTCGGTACCGGAAATGGCAACACGGTCTTAGAGGTGCTTCGTACTTTCGAGAAAATCAATGGTGTAAAAGTAAACTTTGAGATCGGAGCTAGAAGACCAGGAGATATTGTGAAAATCTGGGCAGATACTAGCAAAATCAATACAGTGCTAAACTGGGAGCCGAGTTATTCTCTGGAAGATTCCTTGCGAGATAGCTGGAACTGGCAAAAGACCTTGTAATTCTACAAGATGAATTGAAAAAGGCTCGTTTGATGAATTATATGACTTCAAGCGAGTCTTTTTATTTTAGTATTGATGAGAGACGAAAATCGGAATTCATTATTCAACAGGCATTTTAGCGTATATAGACTTGATAATGACTTGGAATGAAGTTTTCGGATCGTTTATCCTCGCTTTTTATTGTTCTGAAAGAGTGATAATTTGAGAGCAAAATTAAGACGTTTTTGGTTTTAGGAGAGTTGGTGAAGAATAGAAAAAAACACAGTTAGGCATGAGTAAAAATTCCGATAAAGGGGAAAGTAAATCCGATCATTTGTCAGTTCATAGTTATCAAAATCTCGATCCTGTTCAGGATGCCTCACTGTATAGAATTTGCCAGCTTGGCTCTATTATTTGTAGCACCCCCAAAGCGATTTTCTTATTTGAGGACGCTTCTAAGGTAGGTTTTACAGCAGAAGTTGGAGACAATGAAGCTAGTCCTGAACTTTATGCTTTTTTTAAAAATCAAACCTCGGGAAGTAGTGAAATAGTAAGTTGTGAAGATATTGCCACACTTTCACTCGATGCCAAAATCGCCAAAGATTTTTCCGATTCTTCTATCAAATCCTTTGTAGGAATCCCATTACAAGCTGAGAATAAAGAATGGGTAGGATGCCTAGTGGTTCTTGGTGATCAGTCAATTTCTTTGGATGAAAAGAGTAGAACAGCTCTTCGATTATTAGCCAGCGAGGCTTTGATAATAATTGAAGAAAGGACAATGCTAAATGAATTTAGCAACGTAGAGAAGTTATTCAACTTATCGAATGACCTCATTTGCATCGCTGGGGTGGATGGGTTTTTTAAGAAAGTCAATCCTTCATTTACTAGGTTGTTAGGTTGGTCCAAGGAAAAGTTATTAAGCACATCCTTTTTTGAGTTAGTACATCCTGATGATTTGGAGAAAACTGGATTGGAAATTAAGCGCCTTTCCGAAGGGGAATCCACGATTAATTTCTCTCATAGATTCAAGTGCGAAGACGGGACATACAAGATCTTAGAATGGGTGGCTTCTCCTGAAATAGTCACTGGAAATCTTTATGCTATTGCAAGAGATATCACGGAAGCCAGCCAGAGAGAATTGGAGCTCGAGCAAAGTGAAAAGAGGCAGCGTGTGTTTTTTCAGAATTCACCTGGTTTTATGTGCACTCATGATATGCAGGGGAAATTGTTGGCTGTAAATAAGGCCGGAGCCGAGATGTTGGGTTATACTGAATCCGAGATTATAGGTATGAACTTGTTGGAATTGGTCCCGGAGTATAGACAAGAGGCTGTGGGTATTTATTTGAAGACCATTGAAAAAGAGGGGAAATTGAGTAACCAAATGGTTACTCAGCATAAGAATGGAGAGACTTATATCTGGATGTTCAACAATGTCCTTGAGAGGAGCTCTGAAGATGGAGCTTTATATGTGATTGGAAACGCGATAGATATAACTGCGCGCGTGAAGTTGGAAGAGGATTTGAGACAAACTAAGCTATTACTGGAGGAAACAGGCAAAGTTGCTAGAGTAGGAGGATGGAATCTGGATCTTGAACTTCAGCAGGTCACCTGGACACCTATGACTAAGCAAATTCATGAGCTACCTCCTGAATATGAGCCTGATTTGGCTACTGGTATTAATTTTTACAAAGAAGGTGAAAGTAGAGATAAAATTATTGAAGCACTTGATAGTACGATATTAGAAGGGAAATCTTGGGATTTGGAACTGCAATTGGTGACTCATCTAGGCAATGAAATCTGGGTTAGGTCAATTGGTCAGGGAGAGATGGTTAATGGTGTTTGTAAAAGGATTTTTGGGACATTTCAGGATATAGATGAAACCAAAAAAGCACGGTTGGAATTGGAACGAACGAAGAAACTAGCAGAGGAAGCCAGTGTTGCCAAGTCCGAGTTTCTCGCGAATATGAGTCATGAAATACGTACTCCTTTGAATGGTGTAATTGGATTCACTGATCTAGTGCTCAAAACCAATCTAAATGAAACACAGCATCAGTATTTGTCGATCGTAAACCAATCAGCAAATGCGCTTTTGAGTATCATTAATGATATTCTTGATTTCTCTAAAATAGAGGCAGGAAGACTCGAGCTAGACATAGATAAATGTGATCTCTACGAGATGAGCTCGCAGGCTACAGACATCATTACCTATCAAATCCAAAGCAAAGGTCTAGAGATGCTCCTGAATTTGGCAACAGACCTCCCTAGATTTGTGTATGCAGATTCAGTTCGCCTAAAACAAATTCTAGTTAACCTGTTGGGCAATGCCTCCAAGTTTACAGAAAAGGGTGAAATAGAGTTGAAGATTCAAACCCTTGAGAAAAATGGAGATTTGCATAAAATACGGTTTGCTGTAAGAGATACTGGAATTGGAATCAAGCCTGAGAAACAATCCAAAATATTTGAAGCTTTCTCTCAGGAGGATAGCTCTACCACTAAGAAATATGGAGGGACTGGACTGGGATTGACAATCTCCAATAGTCTACTTAGGCTGATGGATAGCCAGCTTCATTTGACAAGCGTACCAGGTGAAGGAAGTACGTTTTATTTTGAAGTCACCTTGAAAACTGAGGACGGAGAGCCAATTGATTGGTTTGATGTAGATGAAATAAAGAACGTGTTGATTGTTGATGACAATGAGAATAATAGGCTGATTGTTAGGCAAATGTTGCTTCTTAAAAACATAAATTCTGTTGAGGCCTCGAATGGCTTTGAAGCACTTCAAATTTTGTCCACAGGAGAAAGTTTCGATGTGATTCTGATGGATTATCATATGCCGTTTATGGATGGCTTGGAAACTATCAGGAAAATACGAGAAACCTTCCCATCTTGGGAAAAGACGGAGCCAATTATGTTGCTACATAGTTCTTCAGATGATCATAAAATTATTGAAAGTTGTCGGGAACTACGGGTAAATCATAGGTTGATTAAACCACTGAAAATTCAGGATTTCTATCAGGCCCTTTCTAGACTGTATACATTTGATTCGTTTAAGGAAATACAGGAAGTTCCTGTCCATCAGAGTTCGGCTAGACTTTTTACAGTGCTTGTTGCAGAGGATAATCCAGTGAATATGTTACTAGCCAAAACTATCATCAAAAAGATCGCGCCAAAGGCTACATTAGTAGAGGTAAGCAATGGATTGGAGGCTTTGGAATATTGTAAAAAACAATTCCCGGATATTATTCTGATGGATGTGCAGATGCCGGTCATGAACGGCTATGAAGCAACAAGGAGTATTCGGGTTTTAGAAAAAGATACGCATGTGCCCATTATTGCCTTTACCGCAGGGAATGTGAAAGGTGAGCGGGAAAAATGCTTGGCTTCAGGAATGGATGACTTCGTCGTAAAGCCAGTGGTAGAAGAGACAATAGAGATGGTCTTTAATAAGTGGCTAGACTCAGATTATGAATTTGGAGATGCTGCGAGGGATTCTGGAGGTACAGCTATAAATCCTCATTACAATGCTGCAAAGCTGAAAAATTATACCGATAATGATCCAGAAGTATTGAAGGGAATATTGACTATCGTAAAGTCTGAATTGAAGAGCTCTTTGGATTCACTCAAGAAGTTTATAGCTTCTCAGGATCTCACTAAAATCAACGAGGCTGGACATAAATTATTTGGGACGGCTATCTCCTCAGGTATGCGGGATTTATCCAAAATGGCAGTTGTTTTGGAGCAGATGGAAGATATTGAACCTTCAGAATTGAAAGGATTGTTAGATGCTCTTGAGAAGGAAATTGAGGTTGTTCTAAAGCTTATTGATAAAGAGAATATTGGAATTGCGGAGTAAAAGAACTGATCTTGAATTAGAAGTGGGTGGGGTAAATATTTGATATTTACTCCTTTTCTTTTTCTGCTATCTCTAGTGGTAAATAAAGAAAGGATAGAGTTAGTAGGGTGGAAAAAGGATTATGTCAATTCCCCCAACTTTTAGGACTGATCCGATATATGTAAAAAATTCCATCTATAAATAAAACAAAAAAGTCCCGAATTTCTTCGGGACTTAGTGCGGAATGGACGGGACTCGAACCCGCGACCTCCTGCGTGACAGGCAGGCATTCTAACCAGCTGAACTACCACTCCAATATTATAAATTTGAGATAAACTTTTTTATCTCTTCAAGTGATCTCGAATCCGCGAACTTTCCGATGAATGGGGACAAGCATGTCGCCAGCTGAACTATCACTTCAATAATTTATTTGTCACAAAATGATGAACTTTTTCATCATACTTAAGCGGAATGGACGGGACTCGAACCCGCGACCTCCTGCGTGACAGGCAGGCATTCTAACCAGCTGAACTACCACTCCGTTTGCTCAAATCCAAAATTGTCTTAGTGTTTATGCTGAGACACCTCGTTTTTAAGTGATGCAAAGGTATGTTTTAGATTCGTTATTGCAAAAACAGAACGGAAAATTTGACGATAGAATTTGTATAGACTTCTTTTTCAAGGAGATAATTTTTCATCACGTAACAAATCTTCCTCCTATTTGGATGCTGAGAGTATGCTTTTTCAAATTCCCACAATTTATACTGCTGGGCTTTCTGATTATTAATTCAGGATAGATACATTTACCCTCAGTTAAATATTTTAATTCCCAAGGGTATATGCTTATCTTTGTTTTTCCCAAAAATCACCAGAATGGTATTAGAATTTGAAAAACCTATAGCTGATTTAGAACACAAACTTCAGGAAATGAAGGAGTTGGCTACCGGCAGAAATATCGATTTAAGCTCAGATATTGAATCCCTTGAAGAAAAAATTCTCGCTTTGAAAAAAGAAACTTTTCAAAACCTGACCCGCTGGCAGCGAGTTCAGCTTTCCAGACATGCAGATAGACCGTATGCACTTGATTATATCTATGAGATGACAAATGATTTTGTCGAACTTCATGGAGATAGGAATGTAGCAGATGACAAAGCAATGGTAGGTGGTCTGGGAGATTTGGACGGCAGATCTGTGATGTTCATAGGACAGCAGAAAGGTAGAAATACCAAGCAACGCCAGATGAGGAATTTTGGGATGGCAAATCCCGAAGGCTATAGAAAAGCACTTCGTCTTATGAAAATGGCGGAGAAGTTTGGCAAGCCTATCGTTACCTTAATCGATACTCCAGGTGCATTTCCAGGATTGGAAGCTGAGGAAAGAGGACAAGGCGAAGCTATTGCTCGAAACATCAGAGATATGTTTATGCTGAAAGTTCCTGTGATCTGCATCATTATTGGTGAAGGTGCATCAGGGGGAGCATTGGGTATTGCTATTGGAGACCGAGTTCTGATGTTGGAAAACTCTTGGTATTCAGTAATCTCTCCTGAAAACTGCTCTACTATCCTTTGGAGAAGCTGGGATTACAAGGAGCAGGCAGCTGAGTCACTGAAGTTGACTGCCATTGATATGGAAGGCAATGGATTGGTAGATGGGATTATCCCAGAACCGCTAGGTGGCGCCCATAGAGATATGAAAAAAATGGCTATCACACTTAAGGAAGCCATCCTCCAAGCCCTAAAGGAATTGGATAAAATCAAACCAGAAAAAAGAATTGATCAACGCATCGACAAGTTTTGTGCGATGGGAGTAGTAGTTGAGTAAAATATTTCAAACCCGGACCTCTTACAGAGTCCGGGATTTTTCTTTCATATCATGGAGTTACACGTAGTCAATACCGGTTTTTTCAAATTAGATGGTGGCGCCATGTTTGGCGTAGTGCCAAAGACGCTTTGGTCTAGAACCAATAAGGCTGACGAAAATAACCTCTGTACTTGGGCGATGAGATCTCTACTTGTGGTCGATGGTGATAGGATCGTATTGATCGATAATGGTATTGGAGATAAGCAGGATGCTAAATTTTTCTCTCATTATTATCTTCATGGAGATGACTCTTTGGACAAAAACCTGAAGAAACTAGGCATTAGCCCTCATCAAATCACTGATAATTTCCTGACACATTTGCACTTTGACCATTGTGGAGGTGGCGTGAAGTACGGTTCGCATGGCCAATACGAAATGTGTTTCCCTAGAGCCACTTACTGGTCAAATAAAGATCACTGGGACTGGGCAACAATCCCTAACCCACGTGAAAAGGCTTCTTTTCTCAAAGAGAATATTCTTCCAATGCTAGAATTGGGTCAACTGGGCTATTTGGACTTGGATAAGAAGTCATTTCTTCCGGGCTTTGACTTTATCACCGCTGATGGTCATACGGATAAGCAGATGCTGCCTAAGATCCAATATAAGGGTAGAACGCTGGTATTTGTGGCTGATTTGCTTCCATCGGTGGGTCACATTCCTTTGCCTTATGTAATGGGCTATGACACGCGTCCACTGCTTACAATGGATGAAAAAGCAAAGTTCTTGGAGGAAGCAGCACGAGAAGAATATATTTTGTTCTTAGAGCATGATGCCGAAAATGAATGCTGCACAGTGAAAATGACTGATAGGGGCGTTCGCTTGGATCAAACCTTTAGACTGGATGAAATCTAATCTCAAGATAGGAATCGCACTCTCCGGTGGGGGAGTTCGAGGGATTTCTCATTTGGGAGTTTTAAAAGCCCTTACCGAATCTGGTATTTTCCCGACGAAAGTTTCTGGGACCTCAGCTGGTGCAATTGCCGGTGCGATGTTTTGCCAGGGTTACGCTCCTGATGAAATCCTCAAAATCATCGTAGAGACCAATTATTTCAAGTTTATGCGCCCAGCAATTTCTTTGACGGGTTTTCTGAAAATGGACTCTGTAGGAAATCTATTTAAGCTATATCTTAAGCATGATGATTTTGCGGAGCTGCAGATTCCTTTGACCGTGGCAGCCACAGATATCAAAAAGGGAAAGGTTCGATATTATTCAGAAGGGGAGCTGATCAGGCCGATTATGGCTTCTTCTTGCATTCCGGGTATGTTTGACCCTATTGTGATCGGCAAGAGATACCTGGTGGATGGTGGAGTGCTTAATAATCTTCCTGTGGAGCCTTTGGACGGCACCTGTGATTATGTGATAGGAGTAAATTGCAATCAGCTGCCAGAAGAAAGCAATATCAGTAATATGAAAAAGCTGATAGAAAGATCAGTGATCATGGCCATGAATTATAACGTGTATAGCCGTAAATCCAAATGTGATTACTTCATAGAGCCTCCTGGACTAGGAGGCTATGGTGTGTTTGATATAAAAAAAGCTTCTGCGTTGTTTGCTGTTGGTTATGACTTTACGATGAATTACATTGAAAATAATCCTTCAATTTTGGACTTAGCTGTGAACAACATTAAATCTAGTAAAGCATGATGAAATTTTTGTCCCGTATTGTGTTTTGGGTTTCCGGCTGGTCTCTGAATGATCAATGGCCAAAAGGCTTAAAGAAAGCGGTGCTCATCGCTATCCCACATACTTCCAATTGGGATATTTTGTATGCCAGAGCTGCCTTTTTTCTTATGGATATTCCGGTTCGGTTTACGATCAAAAAAGAAGTCATGGTAGGCCCAATGGGCTGGATGCTCAAAGGCTTGGGAGCTATCGCTATCGACAGAAAGCGTGTGCCAGGAGGTAGAAAACAGACCTATACCGAGTCAATGGTTTCTATGCTCAATGAGCGTGATGAACTCGTAATCATGGTGACCCCAGAAGGAACTAGAAGTCAGGTAAAAAAATGGAAATCAGGATTCTATCATATTGCACTTGGAGCAAATGTTCCAGTGGTAGTTGGGTACTTGGATTATAAGAAAAAGGAAGCGGGCATCGGGCCATGCATCTATCCTGATGGAAATATGGATGCACAAATCGAAGAGCTAAAAGTCTTCGGCAGAACTGTTACCGGAAGGCATCCAGAGAAGGGGATTTTGTAAAATTCTAAAGTTTGAAATTTGAAATCTTAAAATTCAAAGAGCCAGAATATGTATTTTAACTTTCTATAACATCTCAAAAATCAATAGTTAGGTTGAAATCAATTACCTTCTTGTTCAAAAGGTTTAATTGAATTCAAAATATCATTTTATGAGATTGTTATTGGCTGTTGCCTTATTTTTAGTCATTTTTTCCTGTGCTTCTAAGGACGAAAAAAAACAAACGGTTTCGGATCAAATCAGAGTTTCCTTAGATACTGTGCTGGTGGATTCAGGTGATGAGTTCCTTTATTTACAGGATCACCTTTATTATTCTGGGCTATTTAATGATAAAAGCTATCTGATTAATTTTAATAGGCAAGATTTTACCACAGAGAAGATTGATTTAGATGAACTTAGACTATTAGAAAAGGTTCAATTCGAGAAAGAGGGGCCTAATGGCGTAACTAACGCAGTTCCCTATGTTTCACACTTCTCCAATTGGTCGGATGAGAATATACTTATCTGGGATTATTTTATGTATAAAATTTTTGATCAAAAGGGTCACTTGGTCAAGGATTTGGCATTGGATAAAATTGCTCCTGAATTTCTTGGAACTGATGAATACTATGCAGGAGCATTTTTTCAAGTTGAAAATAATTCAGATAGGCTTATTGTATTTATTTTTCACTGGGAGAGTGGATCCCGTCTCATACTTGATTTTGATTTGAAAGAGCAAACTTTTGAAAAGATAGAGTTGCCAGAATTAGAAAAACTAAGGGGTTTTAATGTTAATCTATTGTTTGAAGGATCTCCAGCAGGCAGCTATGGGCCAAGTGCCTCAGCTATAATTGTCAATGAGCAAATTATTATTAGTAATACTGCCTTTAATGAAATGTTGATTTTTGATCTGGAAAAAGATAGTCTTTATACCAAATATTGGAATACCCATTTATTGGCTGATAAGAAAAGTTACGTGCCTCCAAAAGAAGTTGAAAGAACCTCTGGTCAATTGAAGGAAATTATTAGAAAAACTGAGGAAGATGTTAATTACAGATCTTTTTTTTGGGATGAGAAAAATGAACGTGTTTTTAGGTTTTCAGATAGAATGCATTTTGGAGAAGAACTCAATGGTTACGGAGACTTTATATCGACTGGAGCGGATATTTTTTTGAGTGTATTTGATGAGGACTTGAATCTAATTGCTGAAGCTCAGATTCCTGAATTGACCAAGCTCCCGCTAAAATACTTTACTAAAGATGGGAACATCTGGATGTATGAAAACATCAATGATGAACTGGCATTCGTCATTATGAAAGTTGAAGATATCTAGGTTACAAAACAATTCAGGATGGAGAAAGTCCTACTAAATCAACAATCTATATTTTTTACCAGGTAAGGACTTTACTATTCCCTCAAATTCCAATGCGAGTAGTTTGGAGGATAAAAGACCAAGAGGGATTTCTGTAGCAATGCTTAGGGAGTCAATTTCTATTTCGCCCTTTTGTTGTAACAGGCTAAGGATGGCTTGTTCCTCTTCATCCCGATTGGTGAAATCAAGTTGGGGCTTTTGAGTCATTACTTCTCCTGGTTTGCTCCAGAAAAGTGCTTCTGCCACATCATTTGGTCCAGTATAGATATTGGCTTTCATTTTCTTGATGAGGAAATTGCAACCTTCGCTATACTGTGATTGCAGATTTCCAGGCACAGCAAAGACATCTTTGTCGTAACTGTAGGCGATCTCAGCGGTGATCAAAGCTCCTCCTTTTTCCGCGGCTTCCACTACAATCAATGCATCCGATAGGCTGGCGATAATTCGATTTCTAGCAGGAAAATTCCCAGGTACCATCGTGCTGCCTGGTGCGTATTCGCTAATTAATGCTCCCGTCTCCATGATTGCTTCGGCTGTTTTCCGATGAACTGCTGGGTAAATATGGCCTATAGGAGAGCCTAACACGGCGATAGTGGGTAAGCCTACCGCAAGCGCTGCACGATGCGCTTCGATATCGATCCCATATGCTAGTCCTGAGATGATGGCAGGTTGGTAGATCGCCAAATCCTCAATGATTTTTCTGGTGGCAGATTTGCCATAGCTGGTGGCATTTCGGGTGCCCACAATGCCTACAGTTCGATCAAAGTTGAGATTGGTATTTCCTTGAGCAAAGATCACCACAGGGCTATCTTCTTGCATTTTGAAGCGCTGTGGGAAATCAGGATGAAGTGCAGTGAGGATTTGAAAATGTTTTTTTTCGCATTCGCTGATTAGCTCATCAGCTTTGCGAAGCAGTTCATTTTCTTGATTTCTAAGTTCTAATAGTTTTGCTCCAACTTTCGGAGTCTTGGCTACTTTCCCTTTTGGGAGTTTGAAAAAATGTGCGGCTGAACCTGAATAGGCTATAATTGCTTTGAATACTCCTGGCCCGATTTTAGGAGCTAGGGATAATGCTAGCAGATATCGTAAATCGTCATGAGCCTGATTTTGCATTGAATTCGTCCCGGATATTTATTAAAAAATCTTTGATTTCCTGAAGCCTTTGCACCGCTTGCACCTTATCAAATCCTTTTTCTTTGCCGGATTTGATTACGTCTTGGGCTCCTTGAAGCGTGTATCCTTTTTCTTTTACCAGGTGATAGATGTACTTGATCTTCTGGATATCAATTTTGGTATAGCGACGATTGCCTTTTCTGTCCTTCTTAGGACGAATGATATCAAACTCACCTTCCCAATACCTAATCAGTGAAGGCGCAACTTTGAACATTTGCGCTACTTCCCCTATGGAATGATACTTCTTTTCTATTTCTCGCTCTTTGTATGGCACGGTAAAAATTGTCTTTGACTCTAAATTAAGGAAAAAGCTATAGTTTCATACGTTTAAAATTTGATTTTTATTTGGGACATGGAATCTCGTATGATTTTTAAACATTCTAGCGTAATTCCTATGCCTAATAGGCCTGCTAGGCTGACTCTATTTCTTCAATAAGAACTTTAACTCACTACGATTAAAAACGATTTTTTTAGCGATTTAGTGTTTGTAACATCTGAACTGCGGCCAATCCAGCCGTTTCAGTTCGAAGTCTTGCCTTGCCTAGAGATACTGGCTTAAATCCTGCATCAAATGCTTTCTGTATTTCTATTGGGTCAAAATCCCCCTCTGGGCCAATTAAAACCAGGTATTTACCCTTTGCTTCTGCACGGTCAAACAAGTGATGATCATGCTTATCATCTACGTAAGCAATGAATTTCTGATACTCTTCAAACTCTTTCGATTCTAGAATCTCATCTAGGTTGGAAATGGGATCGAGGCTGGGAATTCTGTATTTCAAGCTTTGCTTGCAGGCAGAAATAATTTTTTTCTGCAAGCGATCAGTTTTGAGGTAGCTTCTTTCAGAATTCATAGTCATCATAAGCGTAAGTTCATGGAATCCGATTTCAGTGATCTTTTCTACCATCCACTCCATGCGATCAGGACTTTTGGTAGGGGCTATGGCTAAGTGAATGTGAAAATCCTCTTCTTCCACCTTGGTGGTATGCATGACTTTTAGACTGGTCTTTTTAGGATTGGCTTCTACTATCTGGCATTCAAATAAAGTCCCTTCTCCATTTGTTACAAATACCTGATCTCCCTGTTTTTTGCGAAGCACCCTGCAGAGATGCTTAGATTCATCAGGTTCCAGTGTAATAAGCGGTGGAGATATGTTTTCTTGAAAAAAGAGCTGCATAAGTAAATTTTCTTAGACACAAAAAAAGCACATTTCAATGAAGAAATGTGCTTTAAACAATATAAACCTTTTAACCTTAACCTTTCGATACTTCCATGCTGACAGACTTGCCTTTGATGGTGTTGTTCTTCATGCCATTGATCACCTGATCAGCGTCTTTTGAAGGAACATCCACGAAGGAGAAGTTGTCATAGATATCAATTCCACCGATGCTACGTCCTGGTACGCCAGTTTCACCTGCAATCGCACCTACGATATCATTTGGACGAATTCTGTCTTTTTTACCAAGATTCAAGAATAGACGAGTCATATTCGCTTCACGAACTCTTTCTGGTCTTTTTCCGCCATCTCTAGAGCCACCTTCACGGTTACCAAACTCTCTTCTACGCTCGCCGCCTCTTTCTCCGCCTCTTTCGTTTCTTCCGCCTCTATCGCCGCGCTCGCCTCTTTCATATCTTCCACCACGTTCGCCTCTTCCGCCGTCACGTCCACCTTCTCTTCTTCTGTCTCCACCATAAGAATCCAAACCAAAGTTCTGCTCGCTCATTTCTTTCACTGAGTCGCCCATTACGATTTTGATTAGACCTACAGCCACTTGATCAAGTGTAAGACCTTCAGCAAGCATCTGTCCGATAGTTGCTTCGAAGAGTTGATTATCTTCTTCTTTCTCTACTTGCTCAGTTACGCTTTTTACGAATTGAGCTTTTTTCAACTCAATCAATTCAGCTGCAGAAGGAGGGGACATCTTCGTGATAGTAGCCTTGGTGTATCTTTCCAAATCCCTCATCTTGAAGCTATCTCTTCTACCTGTTACGAAGTTGATTGCTTTTCCGCTTTTACCTGCACGGCCGGTACGTCCGATTCTGTGTACGTAATATTCTTCGTCCAATGGAAGGTCGTAGTTGAATACAGCCTCTACATTGTCCACGTCAATTCCTCTTGCTGCCACGTCTGTAGCAACTAATACTTTGCAATGTCCCTTACGGAACTTGCCCATTACTTTGTCACGCTGAGCTTGAGAAAGATCTCCATGAAGCGCATCAGCTGCAATTCCTCTTGCTATCAAGCCTTCAGTAACCTCATCTACCATTCTCTTGGTATTACAGAATACCACGCTTAGTTTGATATCATGAACGTTCATCAGACGAGCCATCAATTCCAATTTCAATGGATTTCTTACCTCGTAGAATGTTTGTTCGATATTAGAAACAGTCAATTCCTTCTTAGCGATTTTAACAATCTCAGGATTAGTCTGATATTTTCTAGTCAAGTCCATGATAGGCTTGGCCATAGTCGCTGAGAAGAAAACAGTTTGTCTTTCTTCTGGCATCTCCTGAAGGATAGCCTCGATATCATCTCTGAAGCCCATGTCAAGCATTTCATCAGCCTCATCCAAAACTAGGATGCCAACTGAATCTAGCTTCAAGGTGCCACGATTGATGTGATCTTGTACACGACCTGGAGTACCTACTACGATCTGAACGCCTTTACGAAGAACTCTGATCTGACGATCGATTGATTCTCCACCGTAAATAGCAACAGAATTGATTGATCTGTGATATCTAGCAAGTTTCTGAATTTCACCTTCTACCTGAACAGCAAGTTCACGAGTAGGGCAAAGAATGATTGCTTGTGGCTTGTTGAAATCCGGATCGACTAAGTCGATAATTGGAATAGCAAAAGCCGCTGTCTTACCTGTACCAGTCTGAGCCTGTCCGATGACATCTCTTCCTTGTAGGATAAAAGGGATTGATTGTGTTTGAATTGGGGAAGGTTGGGTATAGCCCATCTCTTCCACTGACTTAAGAATTTCCGCAGAAATTCCCAAGTCTGTAAACTTGAGTGTTTGATCCATGATGTTTCCTTAATTTCCCTGCCATTCGGTCCTAATAAATATCCCGACAAGCGACAGTAAGGAATTCACGGCATGAAAAATTGTTCTATGTCTTATTGACGGGTGCAAAAGTATGATTAATAATTTGGAATACCAAACAGTATTCGAAAGTATTTAGAATAATCCTTAAAAAAAGATGGTTTTGGGAGAAATTTATTTGGTTAGTGTATGATAAAGCTGTTTCTAAAGAAGAATAATTTGTGAAGAAAAGTAATAAATGCACTATGGAATTGATGACATCATGCGTATAGAGTAGATCTGTCACCGTCTTCAGACATCCACTGAAGGAACCAATGGAAATATACCAACAGACATCTAGTATGGATAATAATATTTTTCAATAGGACTATTAACATTTATATGAGTATACAATTTATTTTCATCGTTGATAAATACTATTCTCCACCTTCAAAAAAATCCGAAGGATTGAAACAATTCATAACCCTCGGCAGAGCCGGGGGCAAAAATAAACTTTAGAAAATAAAACTCCGAAGGAGTGGAACTGTATCAAGTCTCACCCTTTCAGGGCTCTATAATTTGTAATGAATTTAGATACCCTGCACTTCGTAGAGGGTTATGAATTGTTATGCTCCTTCGGAGCCTTTCAAACGCTAGTCGCCTTAGCCTGAAAAAAAATCAAATTTCACATCAAAAGAAGTCACGCTAAATAAGCTTATGCGGTGACGTTTTAAATCGCTTTAAAGTGGACAATCATATCTTCCAGTCTCTAATCCTATCACAAAAACGATTTATTCTCACTTGCTTCCTCTATCATTTTCTCAGCTAGTTCCTTGCCCAGGTATCGGTCAATTATTCCATGAGCTAGGTAAAGCAATGGAGTAAGAGCTATCGCAACGGTCATTTTATAGATGTAATTCATAATTCCTACCGCAATGATTTGACTGATACTCCAGTTTCCAAACACGTAAAAAGCGATTCCCAAGACTACAAAAGAGTCAATAAACTGAGAGACTAGCGTAGAGCCAGTAGCTCTCAACCAGATTTTGTTTTCGCCCGTTACAGCTCGTAGTTTTTGAAATACATAGACATCTATCAACTGACCGATCAGAAATGCCGTGAGTGAGCCAATGATGATGCCCAGTCCTTGACGGAAAATTGTATTGAAAGCATAACTGATATTAAAGCTTTCTCCATCAGGAGTCGTGGCGTTTACATCCAGCCAGAAATCTGCTGGAGTCAAAGCGGTCACTACACTGATGATAATAAATGCATAGGCAATTAGCCCGGCGGTTAGAAAGGACATTTTCTTAACTCCTTTCTTCCCAAAATACTCATTGATAATATCTGTGGTGATAAAGACCACTGGCCAGATCACAGCCCCAGCTGTTAGGTTGAAGTCCAATAAATACTCTCCGAAAAAAGTCCAGTTAACAGGATCAAATCCCAATGTTTTCTCAGCTGAGAATATCTTCACTCCGATGATTTCTGCCAATATCGCATTAGTAAGGAAGATGCTTCCTAGGATAATAAAAAGGTTAGTCTTTCGGGAGTTTTGAGACTTGTTCATATTGCATAAGTTGAGCCTTCCTCACTTAATATAGAGTTGTCAAAAATTGTTTTAGCCTCCTCTAATAAAGGTTCTAGATTTATATAGCGTGAGGAGAAATGGCCAAGTAGTAGTTTTTTCACCTGACTCATTTTTGCTATTTCTGCAGCCTGCTTTGCAGTGCTGTGAAATGTGGCAGCCGCTCGCTCCAAATTATCGTCCATAAAAGTGGATTCATGATAGAGTAGATCTGCATTTTTAATGAACTGCTTCAAGTTTGGATTATAGATCGTGTCTGAGCAATAGGCGTAGGAGCGAAGGGGAGGTAAAGGGTGCGTGTAAGCTTTCACTTTGTATAGTTTCCCAGTATCATCTTTGTAGTCCATCCCCTGACGCAAAGATTGAATAGCAGCTAAAGGCACTTCATTTTGCTGCAATTTTTCCTTGATCATACTTCGTAGGCCATGCTTTTCTTTAATCAGAAAGCCAGTTGTAGGCAAGCGATGTTTCAATGGGAAAGAATACACTTCATATCTGGGGTTGTCTAGAAGAAGATTCAAGCCGTCATCATGGGTTTCAACAAAATTCAGAGGATAAGGCAATTTAGTATTGCTATATCTGAAATTAGTTGTGATGATTTCGTCCAGTCCCTTTGGGCCAAAAATGGTTAGTGGGGTAGTGCGCTTTCCTAAACTGTAGCTGGAGAGCAAACCAATCAAACCATAATAATGGTCTCCGTGAAGGTGCGAAATGAAAATATTGGAGATCTTGGAGACTTTGATTTTGAAAGCACGTGCCTGCAACTGCATGGCTTCACCACAATCTATCAGTAAAAAATCCTGCCCAAATCTAACGACTTGGGCAGTATGATGTCTTCCATGCACTGGGATGGAAGATGTGTTTCCTAATATGGTGACTTCAAAGTCCGGTATCAACCTTCCTCCTCTTCTTCTTCTTCTTCTGCTCCGCTTTCGATAGCATGCATGAAGATGGCTTCACTGGCCTCCTCTAGAGAGCTTACCAAGTTCAGTTTCTTGTCCAGCATGGAGATTTTCAATAGTTTCATCACGTGGTCTTGAACGCCAGAGATAATGAATACTCCTCCATTTTTACCGAATTCACGATCACCAACTAGCAATGCGCTAAGTCCTGATGAATCTACATATTTCACTTCGCTCATGTCCAAAACTAGATTTTCGAAGCCTTCAGCATGAATCGTCAATAATTCAGATTTTAATACTGGTGCAAGTAATGAATCCAATTTCTCTTCCTGTGGGGTGAAGATGACGTACTGTTCTTTTTTATCAATTGAATATTTCATATTGTTATTAAGTTGGTCTTTTAGCCTAGGTGAGAAAGGATCGCTTTCTCGATTCTAGACTCAATTTCAGTTGTATTAGCTTTTTGGAATTTTTCTCCCGTGATTTTTTCGAAGAGCTCAATATAGCGATCAGAGATGCTTTCTACAATTTCGTCAGTCATTTCAGGCACAGATTGTCCATCCTTGCCCTGAAAACCATTCGAAATTAACCATTGTCTTACAAATTCCTTGGAAAGTTGTTTCTGTGCAATTCCTTTAGCCTGGTTTTCTTCATAGCCATCTGCGTAGAAATAACGAGAAGAATCAGGGGTGTGAATTTCGTCGATCAGGAGGATTTTGTCCCCAACTTTTCCAAACTCATATTTAGTATCCACCAAGATCAATCCCATCTCATTGGCCATTTCTTGACCTCTCTGGAATAGTGCTCGGGTGTATTTTTCTAATTGTAAGTAGTCAGCCTCAGTTACGATTCCTTGCTTCAGGATTTCCTCTCTCGAGATATCCTCGTCGTGACCTTGATCCGCCTTGGTAGTAGGAGTGATGATAGGCTCTGAGAAAGGATCGTTTTCACGCATATGCTCAGGCATCGCTACTCCACATATACTTCGCTTTCCTTTCTTATATTCCCTGGCAGCATGGCCAGACATGTATCCGCGTATCACCATTTCCACTTTGAAAGGCTCGCAGCGAGTACCAATCGTCACGTTTGGATCAGGAATGGAAGTTACCCAATTGGGTACGATATCAGAAGTCGCAGCTAGGAATTTGGCAGCGATCTGATTCAAGACTTGACCTTTGTAAGGAATAGGTTTAGGTAAAACCACATCAAAAGCTGAAATCCTATCGGATGCGACTACAACCAATTCTTTGTCAAACATATAGACATCGCGAACTTTGCCTTTGTAAAAACCCTGCTGTCCTGGGAATTGAAAATGTGTTTCTTTGATTGCGTTACTCATCCTTTTATCGTTTGGGCAAAAATAGAAAAAGCTTTGCCTTTCCTCTCTAGCTGATGCTATTATTTATTGATTTTGTTACCCTTTTCGTAGGTTTCTGTTTTGATCAAAGTTTCCTTTTCATCAAAATATTCTCGTTTCCCATGAAATTCTCCATCTTGAAACCTTCTGATTTCCTCCAAAGAACCATCTTTCCGATAGATTCTTACCTCACCTTGAGCTTCGTTGTTTAGGTAATTTACTGCGAAATATACTTGTCCATTTTGGTGGTAATTTATTTCCAAAAGGGGCTGTCCAGATTTATCAAAGCTCATTTTCTGCTTAAGTTTCCCAGAAGGATAATATTTCTCTGAGGGCTCAGTAGGGATTCCTTTCTTGAAAATAGCTCTTTCCTTTATTTCTCCATTGGGATGATAGGATATCATTTCACCTTCTTCATAACCTTTTTTGTAGTTGCCTCTTCGCTCTGGCAAACCATCAGGATAATTGAGTTCGTAAACTCCATCCAACACTCCCTTGGAGTAATCTATGATCGATAGTATTTGTCCATCTTCAAAGTACTGAGTTTCTCTTCCGTCCAACTCACCATTTATATAGTTAGCGGAAACTAGGATTTGCCCATTCTCGGTGAATTCTTCGAAAAGCCCATCGTACCTGCCTTCCGAAAAATGTACTTTGGAAGCTTGCTTTCCAGACTCAAAAAATGTTTCGCTGAGCCCATCAGGCTTATTGTCTAGGAAATTGGTTTTGTCTGATACTTGACCTGATTCATAATAGGTGATCACCTCGCCAGTAATTTGATTATCTACATAGGTAGAGGATTGCTTTAAGCTTCCATTTGGAAAAAAACTTTTGGAAACCCCAGATCTGACATTGTTTACAAAGGGAATGATCCTTAGCGTATCGCCAGTTTCAGGATCTAAATCTACAAAATCCCCATTCCTTTGATCATCTTGCAACTGACCGATTAGAACTAGATTTCCCTCTTCGTCAAATCTTCTGATTTCACCATTGGCCTTGCCATTTACCATGAAGTACAACTCCTTGACTAGAGTTTCTTCCTCATCATAATAGGTACGAATAGTATCCTGAGCCATGATAGAATTGGCTAGAAAGCTAAACGAGATAAGAAGAAGGAATTTATTCATGGGTATAAAAAGAAACCGCAAGACGAATAGCCTTGCGGTAAATAGGGTTTTGTAAAATTACATTTTCTCAATAACCAATGCAGAGGCGCCACCACCACCATTACATATTCCTGCAACACCGATTTTGCCATTTTTCTGATGCAAAACAGTGTTCAAGGTGGAGATGATTCTAGCTCCGGAAGCTCCAAGTGGATGTCCCAGAGAAACAGCTCCTCCGAAGACGTTGACTTTGTCATTGTCTAGGTTTAACTCCTTCTGGTTAGCTAAAGCAACAGCAGAGAAAGCTTCATTGATCTCATAGAAGTCAATGTCTTCAGCAGTTAATCCAGCATGCTGAATCGCCTTGGGAATAGCTAGGGCAGGAGCGGTTGTAAACCATAGTGGATCAGTAGCCGCATCTGCAAATCCTCTGATCTTAGCCAAAGGCTTCAAGCCTAATTCCTCTGCCTTTTCCTTGCTCACCAAAACCAAAGCAGAAGCCCCGTCATTCATGGTAGAAGCATTAGCAGCCGTCACTGTTCCTTCCTTATCAAATACTGGTCGAAGGGAAGGAATCTTGTCAAACATTACATTCTTGTATTCCTCGTCTTCATCGATCACAACAGTATCACCTTTTCTACCCTTCATTTCTACAGGCACCACCTCATCTTTGAAGTATCCTTTGGCCCATGAATCAGCAGATCTTTGATAAGATTGAATAGCGTACGCATCTTGTGCTTCGCGGGAAATATCCATTTCCTTGGCAGTATTATCTGCGCAATTTCCCATAGGGAATTTATAATAAACTTCGAAAAGTCCGTCTTTCACTAAACCATCTACAAATTCTGCGTTACCGTATTTGTAGCCAAATCTTGCTTTAGGCACATAGAAAGGTACATTTGACATGCTTTCCATTCCTCCTGCCACGACTACATCATTGATGCCTAGCATGATGGATTGTGCTCCAAACATGACGGCTTTCATTCCTGATGCGCAAACTTTGTTGACGGTGGTACAGGGAACATTATAGCCTATGCCAGCTCCTATAGCAGCCTGACGAGCAGGAGCTTGTCCAAGGTTAGCGGAAATTACATTTCCCATAAAAACTTCCTGAACGGCTTCTGATTGCACTCCTGCTTTTGCCAGTGCACCTTTGATGGCTGTACTGCCTAGTTCTACAGCTGTAAGTCCAGCTAATTTTCCTCCAAAACTCCCCAAAGGAGTTCTAACGGCTGAAACGATATATACTTCTTTGATCATGATATTTGGGTTTTATTATGTTAGGTGTCCGATGTGGGATGTCCGGTGGAAATTTCACATCGGTCATCTAACTTCTGACATCGGGCATTTTACCAATCAGGAATACCTCGCTTGGGTCTCTCAGTGGCTTTTTTCTTGTTTTGCTGAATATAGCGCAACTCTGCAGCATTCATGCTTTCGAGT
Organism: Algoriphagus chordae; assembly: GCF_003254055.1. Lineage (GTDB taxonomy): Bacteria > Bacteroidota > Bacteroidia > Cytophagales > Cyclobacteriaceae > Algoriphagus > Algoriphagus chordae. The sequence continues at coordinate 30,554 of NZ_QKZT01000014.1, read as the reverse complement.
ATTTGGGCAGCTTGCTCAGGAGTCAGGTTCATGGCTTTTAGCTTTTCCTTAAATTCCTCCATGGCCTTTTGCTTGTCCGCTAGATTGGCATCCATCTGGTCATTGGCATTGTCGCTTGGCTTGTCATCACTCTGCTCAGTAGGGTCACCAGCTTGGGATTCTTTGGCTTTATCCTCATTGGTTTTGTCGCCATCCTCTTTGGATTCTTGCTGCTCACCGTCTTCACCTTGACTTTTTTGATCTTCCTGCTGTTGCTTCTCCTCCTGATTTTGCTGGTCTTGATTCTCCTGGTTTTGCTGATCCTGCTTGTCTTGCTCTTCCTGCTCTTTTTCTAGCTTTTCTTTCAAAGCTTGCAATTTTGAATCCGAAGGGAATTTGCTCAGTCCGTCATTCACGGTAGCTAGGGCTTGATCCTTTTCGGTTTTGACGTAGGAGCGAGCGGCACGGTTGAAGTACTCACCGGAAGTTTGAGCAATACTTGCAGATAGACTTAAACTAAAGGCAAATCCCAGTAATAATAGAAGTTTATTTCTCATCGATCTCGGTTATATCTTGAAGGCTCGTGATAAAATCTTGATAAGCAGCTACGGTTTCATCTTGTTGTAGCGCTTCGTTCATTAGGTTCAACGCATCTTTGAATCGGAATTGTTCCACCATGCGATCTGCCTCTGCTTTTTTGCGCTTCGCAAAGTCAGAAGGTTCCGGCTTGTTCTCTTCCTGATCCTTGCGTTCCTGGTCTCGTTGCAACCATCTTGCCAGCAATTCATAATTGTGTCTGGCTACTTCATTATTTGGATCCTGAATCAAAGCAGATTTGAATTTGCTGAGTGCAGGTTCATATTCTTTCTTATTTCCTAGAAGCACACCACCCTGATTGAAGGCAAAAGATGCCAGCATCTTATTGGGAGCGATGGATGCTTTATCATAATATCCAGTAGCTTCATCTAGTTTTTCTGCATACTGATTGCTCAGGCCCAGATTGTAATCAAGCGCGGGCGAGGCGAAGCCAAACTCATCAATTAGGATTTGATGATTTGTAATGGATTGCTCGTACTCGGCTTTGGCGTAGCTTTCTTCAGCCAAATCGATGGCAGAATTCAATCTAGAAACTTGAGTCCAAGATGCGGGAATGAGAAGAAATACTGCTACGCTTACCTTAGTCCAGCTCATTTATAATTTGATCGTTTTGATTGGTAACATCATGTCTAGCAAAGAAAGGACTAAGCCAGCCAATAGAAAATAAAAATACTTATTTGCGGAAGCTTCTACAATTCTAGATCCTGTCACTCCACCTTCTACTCGTTCCAAAGCGGCAGTTAAGTCTCCGATTTCTTGAGCTTCATCTGAGATCTCAAAGTATTGTGCGTTTGTTTCCGCGGCAATTTGCTGAAGAGGTGCACGGTCTAGGACAGTTTGTGCAGGCTTTCCAGTTTGAGGATCTATCACCAAACCATTGCCTCTAGGAATGCTGCTTCCACTGGTGGTTCCTATACCCAAAGTGAATACTTTAATTCCTTCGCTCTTCAGCCGCGATCCAATATCTTCCAAATCATCTCCAAAATTCTCTCCATCAGAAATCAGAATAATTGTTTTGGACTTCGCTTCCTGGCTTTCATCACTCAAGAATCTTTCTTCAGCCATTCTCAGAGGACCATTGAGATCAGTTCCAAAATTGGGAACCAAACCTGTATTTAATCCATCGATATACAATTGAAGTACACTTTGATCGAACGTAAGTGGACATTGCATGAAAGCTTCAGAACTGAAAATGATCAAACCAATTCTATCCGAAGGAAAGCTTTTGGTTAAGTTTTTCAATTCAAACTTAATGCGCTGAAGTCGGCTAGGGCCTATATCTGCGGCATTCATCGACTGGGATAAATCTACCGCGATGAAGATGTCTTTACCCTCTTCTTGAATTTCTTTCAGGGAAGTACCAATAGATGGGCCAGCAAAGGCAATAAGGAACAGCACAAAATAGATGGTTCTAATAACCACTTTCGTGAATAGCCTGCGCTTCTCTACTTCCAGCCTACGGTTAATCTTCCAAAAGCGAAATAAATATATAAAATACAGCAAGCCGAAAATGCCGGCTAGCAAGAGGGTGAGTTTTACGTCCGGATATGCCCAAATCATAGCCTGAAATTATAAAATAAAGCCAACTTTTAAGCATTTGGACAACTAAAGTCTGAGAAATCGGTTGTTTAGTAAATGGAATTAACAAATATTAAATTTTCAGAAAGTCTTAGCTTTGAGGCTTCCATACAAACAGAAACTGCATGTTCGATTTGAGTACTCGAAGGATTATAATTTTTTTAGGAATCTTTCTATTGAATTTTACTGCACTTATCGCCCAAACACAAGAAGAAATCAATGCTCTGGTGATGGATGTTACCAATTCAGAACCTTTATTGGGAGCTACAGTTTACTGGGAAAATGAAATTTCTTCAGGAGTAATTTCGGATCTCGATGGAAGGTTTTCACTGAAATCAAGCTCCTTTCCACGCAAAATAGTCATCTCTTACATAGGCTATAAAACGTCCATTAGAACCATTAATAAGGGTGATACAGCTAAGGAACTGAAATTTTATCTTGAACCTGAAGATTTGTCCTTAGATGAAATAGTGATTCAGGCTCGAAATCCTGATGCTCAGATTAAAAGTTTGGAAACTGGTAAAGTAACCGTCCCTATGGCGACACTCAGAACAATTCCGGCACTTTTCGGGGAGGTGGATTTATTGAGAGGTTTGCAGCTGCTGCCAGGTGTACAATCGGCAGGAGAGGGGACTACAGGATTATTTGTGCGAGGTGGATCGGCTGATCAGAATCTTATTCAGCTAGATGGAGCTCCTGTGTATAATGCCGCGCATTTCTTTGGTTTTTTCTCTGTGTTCAATCCTGATGCATTGAGTGGAGTGGATCTTTACAAGGGGAATATGCCTGCTTCCTATGGTGGTCGATTGTCTTCATTGATCGATGTGGGGTTGAAGGAAGGTAATAATGAGCAAATAAGAGGAACTGGAGGCATAGGTTCAATATCCTCAAGGTTAACCCTAGACGGACCATTATTCTCCGATAAGTCAACATTTATCATTTCGGGCAGAAGAACTTATGCTGACCTTGGGCTGAAATTTGTCGGAAATGAAGATATAAGTAACAACAAACTGAACTTTCATGACCTGAGTGGGAAATTAGCTTTTAGGCTTGGAGACAAAGATAAAATCACCCTATCAAGTTATCAGGGAAGAGATTATCTGGGCTTAGATGAAGAATTTGGATTGAAATATTCTAATTGGGTGACTTCTGCAGTTTGGAATAGAAATATAAGTGATAAGGCATTTTTTGATCTGAACTTGTATCATTCTCGCTATAAGTATGGAGTAAATTTTGAAGATCCTGACACTGGCTTCGAATGGAATAATAAAATACTAGAGACAGGATTAAAAGGGCAATGGAGACTGGTCAATGGTGAGAAAATTCAAACTTTCTGGGGTTTTCAATCACAATGGTATCACCTGGCTCCAATTGATTTGGATCCTAGTCCTAACAGCAGCATTCAAGGAATTAATACAAGCCCGAATAATGCATTATTGAACAATCTCTTTGTAGGAACAACCGTCGAGTTTTCGCCAAAGTTTAGTTCGGAAGTAGGGATTCGATGGGGATTCTACAATCAAGTAGGAAAGGGGACCGAATACATTTATCAAGATGGTATAGCTAGCATCGATTCCCCTATTACTGATACCTTGAATTTTTCCACCCTGCAAAATATGAAGTTCTACCAGGGACTGGAACCTAGAGTGGCATTTAGGTATATGATCAATACTTCCTCCTCAATCAAAGCTGCCTATAATCGTAATTTTCAATATCTACAGGTTGCCTCGAATAGTTCTGCTGGATTACCAATAGATCGATGGATACAGGCAGGGACTTATATTCCTCCGATTAGATCAGACCAGATTTCTCTGGGTTATTTCAAGAATTTCAAAGACAATCGCTGGGAGTTTTCGGTGGAAGGATATGCGAAGAACTTCAAAAATATCATCGATCTGAGAAATGGAGCGTCGGTATTATTCACTGATAATGTGGAAACTGAAATTCTTATTGGAGATGGTTACGCCTATGGTTTGGAAGTTCTTTTGCGTAAAAGTGTAGGAAAGACTACTGGCTGGTTGGCATACACCTACTCCCGTACTTGGAGGCAAATCGATGGAGTCAGTATGGATGTCAAATATAACCCTAGGTATGATAGGCCGAATGATTTGACTCTGGTATTAAATCATGAGTTTAATACAGCTTGGTCTGTAGGGCTTACCTTTGTATATGCCACTGGCCAGGCGGTATCCTTTCCAGAAGGAAGCTATCAGCTAGATAACCAACTGGTACCCCTGTATTCAAATTATAGGAACACAGATCGCTATCCTAACTACCATCGCATGGATGCCTCTGTGACATGGAAAAATACCCAGAAAGGCAGAAAATGGAGAGGTAGTTGGAATTTCTCTGTGTATAACCTCTATGGAAGAAAGAATCCTTTTTCTTATGAGTTTAGAGAGATAAACAACGATGATATCAAATATAACTCATCTGAAGATGGACCTATTGTCAGTTCTAGACCTGGTATAGTGATGACTTACCTATTTACTTTCTTACCCTCCCTCACCTACAATTTTGAATTCTAAGATGAACAGATTCTGGCTATTGATTATTACGCTATTCACCTTTTCCTGCCAGATAGAGGTAGATCTTCCGCTGGCGACTGTTGAGGGCGATGTGCCCGTGATAGAAGCGCTATGGTCTGATTTGGCTTATTATAATGAGGTCAAAGTCACCCTCGCCAAGGACTTTCTGGACACGGTAGACAATACCATTATTAAAAATGCGGAAGTGATGGTTGTAGCTTCGAAGACGGGAACAGAAATTCCTTTCCGCTACTATGAGGAATATGAAAGTTATAGGCCTGCACAGATATATCAGACCGCACATATTGGAGAGGATTATACGCTAAAAGTAAAGTGGGAAGAAAATGAATATGAAGCTAAGGCTACCATGCTTGCTCCTCCCATTTTGGATAGCCTGACTTATGAATATCAAGAGGAGCGCTTATTTCGAGATGAAGGATATTACATCAAAGTATATGGTGAGATCCCATTTACTTCAGATAATTATTATAGAATCAAAGTCATAGAGAACGATTCCTTAAAGAATGGCAGGGAAGATTATTTATTGTTTGACGATACCTTTGGCTTAGATTTTTTTGAAGAGGGCTTGGAACTTGGTTATGCATTTGACCAAGGTGATAAGGTACGCTTAGAACTGTATAGGTTAAATGAAGAACCTTACAATTATCTTAATCAATTGGTGGGCTTACTTTTTTCTGACGGGGGCTTGTTTAGTCCTCCACCGCAAAATCCAGAAACGAATATCAAGGTGGTCAAAGGAAATCCTAATGTGTTGGGCTATTTCAATGTGTCTCCCATCTTGGTAGAAACTGTGCTTATTGAGGAGGAGGATGACTGAGGTGATTTGAATTAGCGGAGGAAAATGTAATTAGGTTCCGGCCGTACGTCACGAACTGAGGCCAAAGCGATTTTTTTGTTGAAAGTGAAAAGTATAGCTGATACCCTTCCTAGATTAGAAACTGAGGCTAAAGCAGTAAGATCTTTTTGATAGAGTAAAATCAATTTCCCTATAAAATGCAGAGGCATCAAAACAAAAAAGCCTAGACTTTTAGTCTAAGCTTTCTTTGTGCGCTCGGAAGGATTCGAACCCTCAACCCTCAGAGCCGAAATCTGATATTCTATCCAGTTGAACTACGAGCGCAGAATGTACTGAGAATCGCTCCTCAGTACAGTTTATAATTTATGCTTCGAGTACAGACTGTACTTTGTCAGCAGCTTCTTTCAAGGTGATTGCTGAGAATACTTTCAATCCTGAATCATCAATGATTTTAGCGCCTTCAGCAGCATTGGTTCCTTGTAGTCTTACGATAATAGGAACTCTGATGTCTCCAATTGATTTGTAAGCTTCTACCACACCGCTAGCGATTCTGTCGCATCTTACGATACCACCGAATACGTTGATCAAGATAGCTTTTACATTAGGATCCTGAAGGATGATTCTGAAACCAGCCTCTACAGTAGTAGCGTTGGCCCCTCCTCCCACATCAAGGAAGTTTGCAGGTTCGCCACCTACCAATTTGATCATGTCCATAGTAGCCATTGCAAGACCAGCACCGTTCACCATGCAACCTACGTTTCCGTCAAGTTTCACATAGTTCAAACCTGATTCACCAGCTTCTACTTCTAATGGATCTTCTTCAGCTACATCTCTCAATTCAGCCAAACCTTTTTGTCTGTAAAGAGCATTGTCGTCGATATTCACTTTAGCATCTACTGCCAAGATCTTATCATCAGATGTTTTTAATACTGGGTTGATTTCAAACTGAGAAGAATCAGTTCCTTCGTAAGCATTGTAAAGAGCAGTGATGAATTTCACCATTTCTTTCAAAGCGTTTCCAGAGAGACCAAGAGCAAAAGCTACTTTTCTAGCTTGGAAAGGCTGAAGACCAACTTTAGGGTCGATCCACTCTTTCATTATTTTCTCAGGAGTATTTTCAGCTACTTCCTCGATGTCCATTCCACCTTCGGTAGAGGCCATGATTACATTGCTTCCTGTAGCTCTGTCCAATAGGATAGATAGATAATATTCTTTTGGCTCGGAAGCACCTGGATAATATACATCCTGAGCTACCAAAACCTTATTTACAACTTTTCCTTCTGGGCCAGTCTGGTGAGTCACCAATGTACCGCCAAGGATATTTTTCGCCTTCTCAGCTACGTCTTCTAATTTCTTAGCAAGAACAACACCGTTAGAACCAGTTTCATTGACCTTGCCTTTTCCACGACCACCTGCGTGAATCTGCGCTTTGATCACATACCAGCTAGTACCGGTTTGCTCGTTCAACTTAACGGCTGCTTCATGAGCTGCTTCAGGTGTGTCGGCGACTATACCTTCCTGAATACGGACTCCGTAACCTTTTAATACTTCTTTAGCCTGATATTCGTGAATATTCATATGTGTATGATTTTTTTCTCAAATGTCATCCCGATAGCTATCGGGAGGAATCTCGCAAGGTAGAGATTTTACCCCATTGACTTTTCAGCCATGCTCGATTTCATCCTCTGGAAATTTTTGCCCGAAGTTAAGCTCTTAGACTCGATAAATCAAACCTGCCTTTTTCCTTTTTTCATAAAAAAAGCCGTTAAATCCCTGCGGAGATAGGCATTTGTTCTATTTTTGAACGGATAAAAAATGTTAGCATGCTGAAAGCCAACGGAATCCATAAATCCTATGGAAGCCTACAAGTATTAAAAGGAGTAGATCTCGAAATTTTAACTTCTGAAATTGTTTCCATAGTCGGTTCCTCTGGAGCGGGAAAAAGTACCTTACTTCATATTTTGGGTACTTTGGATCATCCAGATCAGGGGATACTGGAGATGGATGGAAAAAAACTACTCAATCTGAAAGGGGAGGAGTTGGCCAAATTCAGAAATGAGCGTATTGGCTTTATTTTTCAATTTCATAACCTGCTACCAGAATTCACCGCTCAGGAAAATATTATGATCCCAGGCTTGATCGCACAGACTTCACCTGATAAACTGAGCAAAAAATCTGGGGAGCTAGCCGAATTACTTGGGATCTCACATAGACTCGATCACAAACCTTCCACACTATCGGGCGGAGAGCAGCAGCGAGTGGCAGTGGCTAGAGCGCTGATCAATAGCCCGGCTGTCGTATTTGCCGATGAGCCAAGTGGCAATCTTGATACTCAAAATGCCAGAGGGCTGCATGAATTGTTTTTTACGCTTCGTAAAGAACTGGGACAAGCATTCGTAATCGTCACTCACAACGAAGAACTAGCTGCTATGGCAGATCGGAAGGTTGTGATGCAGGATGGGTTGATATTATAAGATTTTAGACTTAAGATTTTTGAAGGCAGAAAAGGATCTTTCCATGTTTTTGGTGGCGCTGTCAAGCTGAGTATTAAATATTCTGCGAACATACAAAAAGGAAATGACAGTAATTTGCTTTGGAACCATAACCATTGTCACCTTGAGCACATGAGAGACGAGAGTCTCGAATTCGAAAGGTTCTCGACTTCGCTCGAACTGACCAGCTTTTGGTGTCCTCAAATCAATCTGTCATTGCTAGCGAAGTCGAAGCCTATGATATCGCAATGCTATTTAAAAATTAACCTTGAATTGACCCATCGACTTCGCTCAGGGTGACAAATAACAGGTATTTACACTTTCTGCAACTGCAAGAGTAACACAGCGCCTTTGCGGGAGATTCAAATACGTTGCGCTGCCGCGTCGCCGCAAGAAACCCCTACTTCTTCAGACTGTCAAGCATACTCTCGATATGTCCTTTCGACTCAAACATCTCAGAGAAAACTGCGGAAATTTGGTGATCCTTATCGATCAAATAGGTAATTCGTTTTGGCATTTTGATCAGCGGAATTAGGGCATCGTAAGATTTGCATACTTCACCGGTAGGATCTGAAAGTAAATCAAATGGTAATCTATGTTCCTTTTGGAATCGCTCGTGCGTTTTTATATCGTCTTTACTAATTCCAAAAACTGGGATGTCTAGATCTCGAAAGGCTGCAAATTGATCTCTGAATTCACAGGCTTCTGCTGTACATCCTCTGGTGAAGTCTTTTGGGTAAAAATAGAGTATGAATGCTTTGCCTTTTAGATCGGTGGAAGAATCTATTGATTTATCTCCAGTGGATTTCAGAATAAACTCGGGTGCTTTTGTTCCTGTTTTCAATGCCATAATCTGTAAAACCCCTATGGTCTAGAATGGTTCGAAAGAGATTTAGTTTTTGTGAATTATTTTTGAACTATTGCACTTGCAATATCCTTAGAAAAAGATCACTCTGAAAACTTGCAATTTTGAAGACTAACAGTGTCCAGTCCATGCTTTTGGCTGGAATATTTTTCGCGCTAATGAATGTTTCTGTCAAGTACATTCCGCATATTCCCGCCATTGAGATTATCGTATTTAGATCTATTTTCTCGTTGGTGTTCAGTTATTCAGTGCTGAAAAAGCAAAAGATTAATGTCTTCGGGAATAATAAGAAATGGCTCATTATCCGCGGAGTTGTAGGTTCTATAGGTTTGATTTCTTTCTTCTACACCCTGCAAAACATACCACTTGCCAGTGCTGTGACCATACAGTATTTGTCTCCGATTTTCACCACAGTGTTTGGAATTTTCTTACTGAAGGAAAAAGTAAAGCCTATTCAGTTCTTATTTTTTGCCATTTCCTTTGCCGGAGTTCTGGTGATTCAAGGAGTTGATGCTAGGGTAGACACCTTCTGGGCTGTCATAGGAATTATCTCAGCGATATTCTCAGGCTTGGCTTATAATGTGATTCGCAAGTTGAAGAACACGGAACACCCCTTGGTGATTATCTTTTATTTTCCGCTGGTGACATTGCCTTTTGCCTTAATCGTCTCTGCTTTTGGTTGGGTCAATCCTGTAGGTTGGGATTGGGCGATCTTGCTTTTCATCGGTGTATGCACGCAGACAGCTCAGTATTTCTTGACTATTGCCTATCAAAATGCCAATGTGTCTAAGGTGGCAAGTCTTACCTACATAGGTATAGTATACGCTTTGATATTCGGCTTTTTCTTCTTCAATGAGACCTTTAGTGCCTTAGCTTATGTGGGAATGGGGCTTGTTTTGCTGGGGATATTGCTAAACATGCGTGTGAAGCAAGTTTCCTAAATGAATTGGACAGGAAGGGAAAGCAGGTTATTTTTGAATTAAGCTAAACTCGAATAATGAAAATCACCAAAGACCTATACCAAGGCTCCCTAGCGCTTCTGACAGATTTTTATCAGCTTACCATGGCATATGCTTATTGGAAGTCTGGTAAGGCCGAGCAGGAAGCTGTTTTCAATCTATTCTTCCGAAAGCATCCTTTTCAGGGTGGATTTACCATTGCTGCTGGACTGGACTATGTTGTGGATTACTGCAAAAATTTCAAGTTTAGCCAAGAAGACCTGAGTTACCTGGCCACTATGAAAGGCAAGGATGGAAAGGTTTTGTTTGAAACGGGCTTTCTGGAATACCTCAAAAACATGAAGTTCAGCTGCGATATAGATGCTGTGGAAGAAGGGACTGTGGTATTTCCGAACACTCCTTTAGTGAGGGTGAAAGGCCCATTGATTCAATGCCAATTACTTGAAACGCCACTACTGAATATTATCAACTTTCAAAGTTTGATCGCTACCAAGGCCGCACGAATTAATTTGGCAGCACAAGGTGAACCAGTGTTGGAATTCGGTTTACGTCGAGCTCAGGGGATTGATGGAGGGTTGGCAGCTTCTAGAGCAGCTTATATTGGTGGATGTACTTCTACCAGTAATGTGATGGCAGGTAAACTTTTTGGGATCCCTGTCTCGGGTACGCATGCGCATAGCTGGATTATGTCTTTTGAGACAGAAATGGAGGCTTTTGAAGCCTATGCAGATGCTTTTCCAGATCAATCTATTTTCCTGGTCGATACCTACGACACCGTGAATGGAATCAAGAATGCCATTAAAGTAGGGAATGCTTTGCGAAGCAATGGAAAGGAAATGGTCGGTATCCGTATAGACTCCGGAGACTTGGCCTATTTCAGTAATGTAGCGAGAGAGATGCTCGATGAGGCAGGTTTTCCTGATGCTAAAATCGTCGCTTCCAATGATCTGGATGAGAATATCATAACTTCTCTAAAAGGGCAGGAGGCTTCTATTAATGTTTGGGGAGTTGGGACCAAGCTGGTGACGGCCTTTGATCAGCCAGCGCTTGGCGGAGTATATAAGCTATCGGCTATTCGCGATGAAGAGGGTCGTTGGATTCCCAAAATCAAACTTTCTCAGCAATCCTTGAAAATAAATATTCCGGGAGTTCATACGGTCAAACGCTTCTTTTCTAAAGGAAAAGCGGTTGCGGATATGATTTACCTTGAATCACAGGAACTGAATCCACAGGCAGCATTGATCATAGATCCAAATGATCCTACGAGAAGAAAACGAATGATGCCGGCATTCTATCAGGAAGAAATTTTATTGAAACCAATCTTCGCCAAAGGCAAACTGATTTATACTTTGCCGACTATCGCTCAGATCAGAGATAGAGTCCAAGATCAATTGGGCTCAATAGATAAGACGCATAAGAGATTGGTGAATCCGCATTTGTATCCGATCGGTTTGGAAGAAAACCTGCACCAGTTAAGAATGGAGTTGGTGCTGAAAGCTAAACAAGTAGATAATGGCAATGATGCTGAGCAATAATTCTCTCTTAGACGGGAGTGAAGACACTTCCTTGGGCTGTTCTAAACAAGTAGAAAATGGCAATGAATCTGAAAAATAGTGCATTACTTATAGTAGATGTGCAAAATGATTTTCTCCCGGGCGGAGCTTTGGCGGTCAGTCAGGGCGATGAAGTCATTCCTGTCATCAATGCTTTGCAGGAGAAATTCAATTTTATAGTGGCTACGCAAGATTTTCACCCTGAAGATCATGGAAGCTTTGCTGCAAATCATAAGGGGAAAAGCCCCGGTGAGATGATTGAATTGGCGGGATTGTCGCAGATTCTATGGCCAGTTCACTGTGTACAGGGATCGGAAGGAGCGGAATTTCATGAAGAATTAAATCCAATCAAATGGAAGGCGATTTTCCAAAAAGGCAAAAATCCTGAAGTTGATTCCTACTCAGGTTTCTTTGACAATGCCAGAAGAGAAATGACTGGTTTGGGTGATTTTCTTCATAACGAAGGAATAATGAATGTCTTCGTGACAGGACTTGCGCAGGATTACTGTGTGAAATTCACCGCATTGGATGCTGTGAGTTTAGGCTTCAAAACCTATCTAATTAGCGATGCGACACGGGCAGTGAACCTAAATCCAGAGGATGGTGACAAAGCTCTACAAGAAATGAAAAACGGAGGAGTAAACCTTATTGATAGTTCAGCTATACTAAATTAATCATGTTTGAATATAACTCAGAAAAGCATTACCCAATCGAAACAGAAAGCAGAGTTCTGATCAGATTTCAGGATTGTGATCCACTTCGACACCTAAACAACGCAAAGTATTTCGATTACTTTTTCAACGCGCGGGAAGACCAAGTACCTAAGCTTTATGGCGTAGAAATGATGGATTTCATCAAAAAGTATCAGGCGGCTTGGGTGATTTATAATCATAATATTTCCTATGTCAAGCCAGCGATGGTAGGGGAATGGGTTCGCATTAAGAGTCGCATCATCTGGCATAATCATAACACAATCGTTCTGGAGTATTATATGACGGATGATTCTGAGACCCAGTTGAAGACGCTGCTTTGGTCCACCATGCGCTATGTGACGCTTGCAGAAGGGAAGTCCACTGATCATTCTGGGGCTGTCAATGATTTCTTGACAGCGACCTCTATGAATCTTGATATCTCTGGGATTCAGGTGAAAGATCGGGTAAAAACACTTGCTCAGGCAATGAAAAACATTTGATATAAATCAAATTTCTGTATCTCAGCGAACAAGACCTGTACACCTGCGTACAGGTTTTGTTTTTTTAAAATATTTGAATTCAAGCACTTACAAATATTTTGAAAATTAATTTTTACTAATATTTATAATAAAGTGTAACCCGCTTTTTTTAAGATTTAGTCCTAAACTGTTCGGGTTCAATACAAATTCAGGCTAAACCGATCAGTTTCAAAACAGTTCTTATTACAAAATTGAGTGGGTAACCAAATTATATTTTGCCTGAATGTTAATTTTTGCAAAATAGAAAAGCTCTCAAATAAGCTCTAAAAGCCCTTTCTGGCACAGTTGGTACGCGCTTCGCAACAGGATGAAGCATAACTCTAAACCAACAATATTATGAAAGCTTTATTAACACTAGCACTATCAGGACTTTTAGCTACCAGTACTTTTGCAGCTAATGGGCCAGAGGATTTGAAAGAAAACTCAACCGTTCACACGAACTACAAGAAAATCTCCGTACATCTAAATGAAGGTGTGGGAAAAGCAAAAATTGCCATTTTGGATATGAATGGGAAGAAGCTTCATCAGCGATCTGTCAAAGCAAAGGATGAGGTACATGTGCCTTACGATTTGAACGGTCTGCCATGTGCAGAGTATCAGGTGATGATTACCACAGAAGATGAGCAAGTGACCTACACTGTGGAGACTGTAGAGAAAGAAGAGCCAACTCCAGTTGTCTATCCTCTAATGGCTTATGGTAAAAAAGTTAATGACTATACCATTAACCTCGTTGTAATAGGACTAGAAGAAGCTGGTGTAGATGTCAAAATCAAAACAGTAGCTGGTGATAGATTGGTACACGAAGAATTGGTGGATCAGCCTGAAGGATTCCGTAAAAACTACAAGTTAAACGGAGTTGATGCTGAGGATGTCTATTTCGAAGTAACTGACGCAAAAGGAAGAACTCGTACCATATATATTTGAATTCTAAACCAACCTCTTGTGTCAAAGCCCTGAATCTAACGATTTGGGGTTTTTTCGTTTCTTTTTACCACGCAGGACAGAAAGGTTTACATTGAGGACACAATTTTGTGTATGTACTTTGAAATCTTAATGCATTATCTTCCTCACTTTCCTACCATATGCGCCGTCAGCTCATTTGCGGTTTGCTCTAGGTCTATGCCAAGTAGCTCTTTGTTTACAGAAAGTATTTTTTCTCTTTCGAGTTGAGGGAGCTTATCAAAGCCGTAATATGCCCCTAAGATCCCGCCAGCTATAGCAGCTGTGGTGTCATTGTCTCTACCATAATTCACCAGAAACATCATCGTTCCCATGAAATCAAAGTCGGAGTAAATCATAGCTGTAAGTGTCTGAAGCCATACTTCTCCTGCATGGAATGGCATATCTTGCAATCTCTGATCAAGCTCCGCAAATGCAAATTGTAAGGCTTTACTATCTGCGATGAGTTGATTTCCCAGAGTGTCTAGTTTAGCAGCTTCTGCAGAAATCATTAGCGCATTTTTTAGGATGTTATGAGCTGTACGACCCACCAGTCTGCTTTCGAAATAATTGGCAGGATCTATACGGAGAGAAGCGAGTAAATCTTCTTTTGTTGCCCCTGGTTTCATTCCTGCCGATGTCATTGCTGCGGCAAGTGCCGAGATATCTTTAGCGTAGCCAATATCATAAATGGATAGCTTGTATGCCTCAGCGTAGGCTTTTTCAGGATTCCCAGGGAAAAAAGAACCCAAGGTAGGAGAGTAAAGTAAGCCTGCACAGACCATCTCGCCACCATAGAATTTGCCCAAGGAATCTGCATAAGCTACCAGATTGTCCTCAATGAAGGGCTGACTAACCTTTGCCCATTCCTGTAGCCAACCCATTTTGAGCGTTACTGCTTCAAAGGGTTCTGGATCTATACCCTTTATTTCTTTAAATTCCTTGGTATAAGATTCGTAAGTCCTAAGTATTTGCTTCGCAAAATCCTTTGTGTTCAGTTCATCTTGCTTTTGAGTAAGCAGGTAATCGGAAGTAAGGACTTTCCATCTCGTATCGTCTGTAGTCCCACCTGCTGGGAGATTTGCAATCCAAATTCCTTCTGGAGAAACTTCCCTGACCATAGAATCCAAACTTTCGACAAATCCATATTCTAACTTGATGTCCTCTCTTGACCACATTTCTGTAGGAGCGCCCATCGCATCACCGATGGCTGATCCCACCAGCATGCCCAAGATTTTGTTATGCAATTGTTTCTCCGTCAGCCCTATTTCAGGGACTTCTTGGTCAGAAAACTGGATAGGAACTTTGGACTCTCTGTTGCCGCAGGAGGATACTATAGCAAGAACAATAATAGCTAGACTTAAATATTTCATTAAGTCAAAATTAGCATTCTAGCTTTATCAAGTAAGCTTTTCTTCTGGGTTAAATCTAAAGAGACTGGGACTTGGGCGATACCAATCAGTCGTCTCATAATTTCAACACCCTGATAAGCATTCAAAAGCTCCATGGAAAAAGGATGCTGATAAAGTTGCAAGAAATCTTTGAACACACTTTCTTCTTGTTGAGCCAAGTCGAGATGAGCTGCGAATACTCCCAAGTCAAACTCTCGTTCACCCATAAAGCCAAATTCGGGATCAATCACTTTCAATCCATCTGTTGTTTTGAGCCAAGATCCTGGGTAAAAATCCCCTTGTAATAAACAGTCTCCATCTGCCAAATACCGCTTTGATAGCTTTGAAATGGCATTTTTGAGGAGATGATCAGTTTTATAAGTTAAGCTCAGTTCTTGTAAACCCGGCTGAATTGAATCCAAGTCAAAACCATTTTCTTCTAAAAACGGAAAATGAAAAATGTGCTCATGATTCAATTTTTTCATGGCCGAATTATCTGGGAAATTAGGCAGCTTCAATTGGTGAAGAGCATTCAGATATTTACTCAAACTTTCTAAATCATCGTAAGCTAACTGTGAAGCTGGCTTATATAGGAAGGTGAAATCAATCCCATTTCCCAGGTCTTCGATAAGCAAAATATGCTCCTCAGGATAGTAAAGTAAAATTCGCGGGCTGTATTGCTTTAATATTTCATCTCCTTGAAGCAATTGGAAATAAGTATGCTCAATCTCTATTCTCTCAATAGGTGCTGGGATCTGTGGGAATTTCCGTACGTAAGCTTTAGATTGCTTTAGGATGACAGATCGTAAGTTGGTATTGATACGCAATACTAGGTTCATATTGCTTTCCCCTGCGGACTCTCTCGACAGTAGCTGTTCATTTTCCTTCCAGAGAGGGAGTGCCTGTAGCATTTCTAGACTTGAATGCTCATTTAAATCAATCATGGTACTGAGTTTGGCTTATAAGTTTCGAAACTATAATAAAGTTTACGCAGAAGCGCACATTTTAAATAAAGTTGAAAAATCAGTTGCAAAAGGTCTTTTTGCAGACAAACTGAAAGTGTACCTTTTAGAAATCCCTATTTTTGATCTGAATTAAACCCTTAACTACAGACAGCATGTTTGGACTACCCCGAAATCTTTTCACTGAAGAGCATGATCTTTTCAGAGTTAGCGTCAGAGATTTTATTGCGCAGCATATTACTCCCTATAATTCACAGTGGGAAGAGGATAAAATGGTTTCCAGAGAAAGTTGGCTCAAACTTGGTGAAAATGGTTTTTTGGGAATACAAGCTCCGGAGAATCTCGGGGGGATGAATATTCAGGATTTCAGGTACAATGCTATTTTGATCGAGGAACTTGGTTTGAGTGGATGCTCAGGTCCAGCGATTGGATACCCACTTCACAGCGATATTGTGATGCCATACATCTTACATTATGCTACAGAGGCAGCTTTAGAAAAATACATTCCAAAGATGATTTCTGGTGAATATATAGGAGCTGTGGCCATGACTGAACCAGGGGCAGGAAGTGATTTGCAGGGCATAAGTACCAGCGCCAAAGATCAAGGAGAATATTATTTGGTCAATGGAAGCAAAACTTTCATTACAAATGGTTATCTATCTGATGTAGTAGTAGTTGCAGTAAAGACAGATCCGAAGAAAGGAGCTAAGGGAATTAGCTTGCTTCTGCTAGATAATAGTATGAAGGGTTATACCAAAGGGCTTCCATTTGAAAAAGTGGGTTTACATGCACAGGATACCTGCGAGATATTTTTTGAAGATGTAAAAGTCCCAAAAGAGAATCTGTTAGGCAAGGAGGGAGAAGGCTTTAAGTATTTGATGACAGAGCTTGCACAGGAGCGCTTAGTGGTAGCGCTGGCAGCTGTAGCCCTGGGGGAATATATGCTGGAAGAGACTATCCAATATGTAAAGCAGCGTAAGGCTTTCAATCAAGCAATTTCAGAGTTTCAAAACACTCGATTCAAACTTGCCGAGATGTGCGCAGCATTAGAACAGGGAAGAATATACTGTGATTACCTGGTGCAGCTTCACAACGATGGGCAACTGGATTCTGCCATGGCATCAGCGGCCAAATACAACATGACCGAGTTGCAATGCAAAGTGGCTGATGAATGTGTACAGCTACATGGCGGATACGGATATATGTGGGATTATGGCGTGGCACGAGCTTATGCAGATGCGCGAGTTCAGCGTATATATGCCGGAACCAATGAGATTATGAAAGAGCTGATTGCAAGAAAAATTTTGAAATAGGCAAGAAATCTTTTGACCTAAGCCAAGATTTTAATTAATTCAACAAAAATAGATACACCCAAAATATTAACGTATACCATGAAGGATTTTCCCTGGCTAAAGCATTACCCGGAATCTGTACCAAAAGAAGTAGATTATACTGCTTATACTAGTGTTGCAGAGCTTTTTGAAGAAAGTGTAAGGAACTTCGGAGATGCTATTGCATACGAGTGCATGGGGAAAACCATGTCATTTAATGAGTTGAACAAGCTCAGTGAGGATTTTGCTTGCTATTTGACTCAGGTTCTGCGCTTGAAAAAGGGCTCTAGAGTGGCCATACAGATGCCTAATACGCTTCAATATCCCGTGGCTATGTTTGGGGCGATTCGAGCAGGGATGATCGTGGTGAACACTAATCCCCTCTACACATCTTCAGAAATGAAGCATCAGTTCAAAGATTCCGGGGCAGATTTGATCATCATTGTTGCCAATTTCGCTAGCAATCTAGAGAAAATCATGGCTGATATTCCAGCAAAGCATGTGATTGTGACTGGTTTAGGGGATTTGCTTGGAGGAGCCAAGGGAACCATCGTCAATCTGGTAGTGAAGTACATCAAGAAGATGGTGCCAGCTTATTCTATTCCAAAGGCCGTATCATTCAAATCTGCATTGGCTCAGGGGGCTCACCATAAGTTCAAACCCGTAGAACTCAGTTTGGAGGATACCGCTTTTCTCCAATATACTGGAGGTACCACTGGGGTGTCCAAAGGCGCAGAGTTATCCCATGGAAATATTGTTGCTAACATGCAGCAGATTTCAGCTTGGATGAGGCCAAAGTTGAAGGAGAGAGAGGAGATCGTTATTACGGCTTTGCCATTGTATCATATTTTTGCCTTGACGGTAAACTGTCTCGCGATGCTCAAAATCGGAGCACACAATCTGTTGATTACTAATCCGCGCGATATGCCAGCTTTTTGTAAAGACCTGTCCAAAAAGCAATTCACGGTTTTCACAGGAGTCAATACATTGTTTAATGGTCTACTTAATCAAGAAGCATTTAAGTCCCTAGATTTTAGTAAGTTGAAAATAGCAGTAGGTGGAGGAATGGCTGTGCAAAAAGCTACTGCTGAAAAGTGGATGGCTGTGACTGGAACCCCTTTGGCCGAAGGCTATGGACTTACAGAAACTTCTCCTGTAGCTTCCTGCAATCCAATAGATGGCACGGAAAGAAATGGTACTATCGGTATCCCGCTGCCCAACACAGAAATGATGATCATCGATGATGAGGGAAATATTTTGCCTACAGGTGAGCGTGGTGAAATCTGCATCAAAGGGCCGCAGGTGATGAAAGGCTACTGGAATAGACCAAAAGAAACAGCTGAAGTGATGATGGGTGACTGGTTCAAATCTGGTGATATCGGTGTTATGGACAAAGACGGCTTCACCAAAATCGTAGATCGCAAAAAGGAGATGATCCTTGTTTCCGGTTTCAATGTATATCCTAATGAGGTGGAAGATGTGATTGCGTCTTTTCCAGGCGTGTTGGAAGTAGGAGTGATAGGAATTCCAGATCCCAAATCAACAGAGCGAGTGGTCGCCTACGTGGTAGTGAAAGATCAGTCAATCACTCAGGAGCAGATCATCACTCATTGCCATGAATCCCTGACCAACTACAAGTGTCCAAAAGAAGTGCACTTCATCGACGAACTCCCAAAATCCAATGTGGGTAAGATTCTAAGAAGAAAGATCAAGGAAGCGCACCTAGAGAAGATCAAAAGTTGACGGTTGGAGTCAATTGCTTAAAATGATATAAAAATACCCTGCACAGGGTATTTTTTTTTGTGTGGGAGTCAGTATTTTGCCAATACCTAGGTTGTTAACTCCAATTAAGTATATGGATTTTCTATGAAGTTAATCATTGTTGAATATTTTAATACTATTTATTTGATGAGAATAATATGGCTTCAACCTACCTCTTAAGGTTGGGTAAATATTAGCAAATGATAGAAATTCTATGGATGGAGGTAGAAAATGGAGTTAAAAAAAGGCGAGTTGCCCCGCCTTGGATGTTTTCACAACGGAATAATCCTTATTGTGAATTGCTTTCAAAATGTTGCTTAAATATAGGTTTAAACTTTAATTTTTAAAACGATATGAAAAGAATTTTAGGATTGGATTTAGGAACTAACTCGATAGGTTGGGCGCTGATTAATCAGGATTTTGACAATAAGGAAGGTGAGATTTTGGGTATGGGAAGTAGAATTATACCAATGTCCCAAGATATTTTGGGTGAATTTGGAAGAGGTAACTCCATTTCTCAAACTGCTGAACGTACTAGATTAAGAGGAGTCAGACGTATTAAGGAGAGACATTTGCTAAGAAGAGAACGTTTACATCGGGTTTTAAATGTATTGGATTTTTTACCTGCTCATTATGCCTCACAAATAGATTTTGATAGGCGATTAGGAAAGTTTAAATACGAAACTGAACCTAAATTGGCTTATCGTCCAATTCACAATGAAGAGCTGAATAAGACAAAATTTGATTTTCTTTTTAAAGAATCATTTAATGAAATGTTAGAGGATTTCCGTCAAAGCCAGCCTCAACTATTGATTAATAAGAACGGTGAACCGGCACTTGTACCTTATGATTGGACTATTTATTACCTACGCAAGAAGGCATTGATCAATAAAATCTCCAAACAGGAGTTGGCTTGGATCATTCTGAATTTCAACCAAAAACGGGGATACTATCAATTAAGAGGCGAGGAAGAAGAAGACAATCCAAATAAGAAAGTAGAATTCCATTCACTTAAAATAGTGGATGTAATAGCAGATGAAGCCCAAAAGGGTAAAGCAGAAATTTGGTATTCTTTGATGCTGGAGAATGGATGGGTATATAGGAGGTCGAGTAAAACACCTTTGTTTGATTGGAAAGATAAGGTTCGAGATTTTATTGTAACTACTGATCTTAATATTGATGGAAGTTTAAAAACTGATAAGGAAGGCAATGAGAAAAGAAGTTTCAGAGCGCCTGGGGAGAATGATTGGACTTTGGTTAAGAAGAAAACTGAACAGGAAATTGATCAGTCACAAAAAACCGTTGGTGCATATATCTATGATTTCCTTTTACTGAAACCCAAACAGAAGATCAAAGGAAAGTTAGTTAGTACTATCGAACGAAAGTTTTATAAAGATGAGTTTAAGCAGATTTTAACAAAGCAAATTGAGTTTCATTCTGAATTGAAAAGTGAAGATTTTTATAATGCTTGTATTCGAGAGCTGTATAGAAACAATGAAGCTCATCAAATTATTTTGGGGAAAAAGGATTTTGTCCATTTGTTTTTAGAAGATATTATTTTTTATCAGCGTCCATTGAAAAGTCAGAAATCATCAATTGGTAATTGTTCCTTGGAATTTAGACCAATGAAAGATAAAAATGGGAAACTGCTCAAAGATGAAAATGGAAAGCAGATGCTAAAGCCATTGAAAGCTATTCCCAAATCAAATCCTTATTATCAGGAATTTAGAATATGGCAATGGATCTATAATCTATCTATTTATAGAAAGGAGGATGATGGTGATAATCTGACGAACGAATTTTTGAGTAGCATAGAAGATTGGGAGGGATTATTTACTTTTTTAAATAGCAGAAAAGAAATAGAGCAGAAACCTTTGATGAAATATTTGCTTGAACGAAAAGGATTTAAAGGAAAATTGCTTAATGCCGAGGCTGAGAAATATCGTTGGAGATATGTAGAGGATAAAAAATACCCATGTAACGAAACTAAAACTCTAATTACAACCAGATTGGATAGAGTAGAAGGTGTTGAAGATGGTTTTTTGACAAGAGAACTAGAACAACAGCTTTGGCATATCATATATTCAGTGACAGACAAAATAGATTTTGAAAAGGCATTAAAATCTTTTGCAGTCAAAAATCAGCTGGATGAAAGGTCTTTTGTAGAGTCCTTTATAAAATTTCCCCCTTTTAAAAGTGAATATGGGGCTTTTTCTGAAAAAGCAATAAAGAAGCTTTTACCACTCATGAGGATAGGAGAATCTTGGGATTGGGAGGCAGTAGATCCAAAAACACAGGAAAGAATTGATAAGATCCTAACTGGAGAATTTGATGTGACCATTAAAAATCGCGTAAGAGAAAAAGCATTTAACCTCACACAAGAAAGTCATTTTCAAGGTTTACAGCTCTGGTTGGCTCAATATATTGTCTATGGTCGTCATGCTGAAGCTGCTGAAATAGGAAAATGGAGTTCTGTTGATGATCTGGAGAAATACCTTCAAGATTTCAGACAGCACTCACTTCGAAACCCTATTGTAGAGCAGGTGATCACAGAAACTATGCGTGTGGTGAAAGATATTTGGTCAAAATATGGAAATGGAGTAAAAGATTTCTTCAGTGAAATTCATGTTGAATTAGGAAGGGAGATGAAAAATACTGCCGATGACCGGAAACGAATTACTAATCAGGTGACTGAAAATGAAAACACCAACTTGCGAATAAAAGCCCTATTGGCAGAAATGTTACATGATGCTAGTGTGGAAAATGTACGTCCCTATTCCCCGATGCAACATGAGATTTTAAAAATCTATGAAGAAGGAGTTCTCAATTCAGATATTGAAATAGAAGATGATATCCTTAAAATCAGTAAGACTCCACAGCCTTCGAGTTCTGATTTGAGGAGGTATAAATTATGGTTAGAACAAAGGTATTGTTCGCCATATACAGGACAAACCATACCATTAAATAAGCTTTTTACGCCATCGTATGAGATAGAGCACATTATTCCCCAAAGTCGCTATTTTGATGATAGCTTTAATAATAAGGTTATTTGCGAATCTGCAATTAATAAGGTGAAAGACAACCAAATTGGAATGGAATTTATAAAAAACCATCATGGAGAAATCGTTGATTTGGGGCTGGGTAAAACCGCTCGAATTTTTGAAGTAGAAGCTTATGAGGAGTTTGTAAAACAACACTATGCCAAAAACAGGTCAAAACGTTTTAAACTTTTGATGGAAGAAATTCCAGAGAAAATGATTGAACGACAGTTAAATGACACTCGTTATATTAGCAAGTTCATCACGTCTCTATTGTCCAATATTGTAAGGTCGGATAGTAATGATGATGGAGTCAATTCGAAAAACATCATTTCAGTAAATGGTAGAATCACCAATGAACTCAAACACGATTGGGGGTTGAATGATGTATGGAACGAATTGGTTCTGCCTCGTTTTGAGCGGATGAATACCTTGACTAACTCTACGCAATTTACTAGTTGGAATAAAAAACACCAGAAATTCCTTCCAACCGTGCCATTGGAGCTATCCAAGGGCTTTTCAAAGAAACGGCTTGATCATCGTCATCATGCAATGGATGCTTTGGTCATTGCCTGTGCCACGAGAGATCATGTTAATTTATTGAATAACAAGCATGCTAATTCGTCCAAACGTTTTGATCTCAACAGAAAGCTCAGAAGGTATGAAAGAATAATTTATTCGCATCCTAAGACGGGTAAAAGAATTGAACGAGATGTGCCAAAGGAATTTATTAAGCCGTGGGGAAGTCTAACTATAGATGCCAAATATGCATTATCTAGAATCATTGTGAGCTTTAAACAAAATTTGAGGGTAATTAATAAAGCAACAAATAAATATGAAAAATGGGTATTAGTTGATGGTCAAAAAACAAAACAAAAGGTAGAACAAAAAGGGGTGAATTGGGCTATCAGAAAACCGATGCATAAGGATACAGTTTCAGGCCTAGTGCGATTAAGGAAGAAAAAAAGGGTCTCTTTAAATCAGGCACTTAATACTATTCAAGATATAGTTGATAAACCGTTAAGAATAGAATTAGAAAGATTGAAGTCTATTGGACTTGATAAAAAGAAAATTTCAAAACACTTCCGAGAAATCAATAATGAATTTCAGGAACAATCTATTACTAGAGTTGAAATTTTCTATTGGGAAAATGATAATGTAGCATCTAGAGTTTCAATAGATAATACTTTTGATGAAAAAAAGATAGAATCAATAACTGATACTGGAATTCAGAAAATCCTTCTTAAGCATTTAGACGGGTATAAAGGGGATTTGGATAAGAAAGGAGAGAATACACCAGCTTCATTGTTAGCTTTTTCGCCAGAGGGAATTGAAGAAATGAATAAGAATATACTTCTTTTGAACCGAGGAAAACCTCACCAGCCAATTCTGAAAGTACGAACCTACGAAACGAAAGGTAATAAGTTTGCAGTGGGTCAAAAAGGCAATAAATCCTATAAATTCGTTGAGGCCGCAAAAGGAACTAATCTTTATTTCGCTGTTTATCAAGATGAAAATGGAAATAGAGCATATGAAACCGTCCCTTTAAATATTGTGATTGAGAGGCAGAAACAAGGCTTAACATCAGTACCTGAGAGGAATGAAAATGACGATTTACTTTTGTTTTATTTATCACCAAATGATTTGATCTATTTATCTACACCAGAAAAGAAAGGTTTGAGTGTGGGAATCAACAAGTCATTTTCAGAAAATATATTGCCAAGTGAAATATATAGAGTGGTTAGTTTTACAGGGAAAAGGCTCTATGCTATACCATTTTCGGTATCAAAAGCCATTGTTGATAAAGTAGAATTTACTCAATTGAACAAGATGGAATCAACTTTAGATGGAAAATCAATAAAGGAAAACTGTATTAAGATATCAGCAGACAGAATAGGTTTTATTATACGATAGTTGAAGTCATTTTAATTTTCCAGGTTAGAATGGCTGATTGAAGTGTGAAATTAAAATTCAAACAATGGTGCTCAGAAAATACTTTCAGGGAGAAGGGGAATTATAGATTTTTTCTTCAGCCATATGGTAAGTATTTAGGGGAAGTGGCGGACACCTATGCTTATTGCTTGATGCCTAAACATTTCCATTTGCTGGTGAAAGTGAAGGATGATGTTCAGTTAACGAAATCTTTTCCAAAGTTTGATACTTTGGAAAAGTTGGTGTCCAAGCAATTTTCTAATTGTTTTAGTTCATACACCCAATCATTCAATAAAGTTTATCAAAGAAAAGGAATCTTATTCGTCAAAAATTTCAAACGAAAAGCTATTATAACTGAGAGACACTGGCAGGACACCTTTTTATATATTCATCTAAAATCAATTATGCATGGTTTTACCAAGGATTTGAGAGATTGGAACTGGTCTAGCTGGAAGGCGTATCAGACATTGGGGCAAGTGTCTTTATTAAATAGAGTGTATTATTAGAACTTCTTTGATAACTAGAATCATTTCAATCAATTGAAGGGATCTAAGAAGGATGAGCTAATCAATAAAGATTTTGAATAAGAAAAAGGCTAGACCTGCCTATAAGCAGCTGCGGACCAGCAGGTCTTTTTATATTAACGAGATTATCGATGATCAAACGAACGCTTTTTTTTGGTAACCCAGCCTATCTGAGTACAAAGAACGAACAGTTGGTGATTAGATTTCCAGACGATAAACCTGTGCGAACAATAGCAATTGAGGATCTGGGTATGGTGGTGCTAGAGGATCAGCAAATTACGATAACAAATGGCTTGCTGGGCAAATTGACCGATCGAAAGGTTGCGATAGTGACTTGCAATGCCCAACACCTTCCCGATGGGCTATTACTTCCCATGCATGGGCATACGGAGCAGACTGAGCGAATTGGGTACCAAATGAATGCTAGCCTGCCACTGAAGAAAAACTTATGGCAACAAACTATCACTGCCAAAATTCATAATCAGCATGCTTTATTAAATGAGAAAGGTAAGACAAGCAAGCGCATAGAGTATTTGGCCAAAAATGTTAAATCTGGTGACACAGGGAATTACGAGGCTCAAGCTGCTGCAATTTATTGGCAAAGTCTTTTTGATATCCCAGATTTCAGTAGGGCTCAAGCAGGTATTCCTCCAAACAATTTACTCAACTATGGGTATGCGATTTTGAGGGCTGTAATAGCTAGGGCTTTGGTTTCCTCAGGCTTGCTTCCTAATCTGGGAATATGGCATCACAATAAGTACAATGCTTATTGTCTGGCAGATGATATTATGGAGCCATATCGACCATTTGTGGATCTGGTGGTTTCTCATATTGTAGAAACAGAAGATAACTATGAGGAATTGACCATTGTTCTCAAAAAGGAGCTTTTGACCATTCCAGCGCTGGATGTGACAATTGACGGACAAAAGAGTCCGCTGATGGTTGCGGCCAGTCGTACTACTAACTCATTGTATGAGTGTTTTAGGGGCATAAGCAGAAAGATTATTTATCCAGAGTATGCATGAAAATTATTATTCCAGGCTTAATCAATATCGAAGTTTGTGGGTTTTAGTGTTTTTTGACCTGCCAACGGAAACTAAAAAAGATCGAAAGATTGCATCTTCTTTTCGAAAGAAATTGCTGAATGATGGATTTGCTATGTTTCAATTTTCGATATACATGCGTTTTTGCGCCAGTAGGGAAAATGCCGAAGTTCACACGCGAAGAGTAAAGGTAAATCTACCGCCAAAGGGGAAGGTGGGGATTATGCAGATTACTGATCGACAGTTTGGAATGATGGAATTATTTCATGGAAAATCAATTGCAGAAAAAGAACAACCAGTTCAGCAGTTAGAATTGTTCTAGATATTGATAACTCTTTCAGTCTAAAATTTCCCAAAAGTTTAAAACTTTGGAAAATTAATCTCACCAAATAACAAAATTGTCAACCTGAAATCCCTAGTTTTTTATAATTCTAAAAATGGACATAAAAAACAGCATACCAGACA
>NZ_QKZT01000014.1:1967-3383 GCF_003254055.1 Algoriphagus chordae | reverse complement strand
TTAAAATAGATTCTGAAGCACTAGTGTCCGGTAAAGATATTTAAACCGGGCTGCTCCTTTTGGAACCAGCCCGGAGTGGCTACTTTAGAGTTACGACACAAAAAAGCAAGCCATGGGTAAAAGTACAAACTTTAGCGGACAGCCGATATTCAACCAATTGTTAAGTTTTATCGATAAGAATGAGGTGAAAAACATAGCAAAGAGGAACGGCGCAGAACGATATGTGAAGAAATTTTCCACCTATAACCATTTGGTGGTGATGCTATTCGCTGCTTTAGAAGGCTATAGTTCGCTACGGGAGGTCATTTTGGGCCTATTGGCCAATGCTCACAAACTATCTCATCTGGGCTTAAGCTACCTGGTTAAGCGCAGTACGTTATCAGAGGCCAACCTACGCCGAACCAGTAAAGTCTTCGAGGAGATCTATCTGTCAGTTTACAGACAACATGCGCCCTCTTTAGCGGACAGCCAGCTAAGCGATTCGGATTTGAAGCGCCTCTACATCATGGATTCTTCTACCTTGTCGCTATTTAAAGACATCCTCAAAGGGGTTGGCCGTAACCCAAAGCAGGGCAAGAAAAAAGGAGGGATAAAAGCCCATACGCTCATCAAAGCAAGCGAAAATGTTCCCTGTCTGGTTCGTTACAGTGCGGCGGCAAGACATGATCACCTGTTTTTGAAAGAGGCCATGAATCTAGCTGCAGGCTCCATCATCACCTTCGACAAGGGGTATGTGGATTATGAGCAATACGAGCAATTTACACAACAGTCCATCTGGTATGTGACCCGCCTGAAAGACAATGCCCTCTACAAAGCCCAGGTGGAGTACGATATTCCTGATGAAGCAGACACCGGTGTGCTCAAGGATGAAGAAATTACGGTCAGCTATGGGGAAAATAAGGCTAAAGAGCACCGAGCCCGTCGGATCGCCTACTGGGATAGCAAAAACGAACGTTTGTTTGAATTTATTACCAACAACTTCGAGCTTCCCGCCGAGAAGATCGCCTTGATCTACAAGAAAAGGTGGCAGATTGAACTCCTCTTCAAGCAACTGAAACAGAACTTCCCTTTGAAATATTTCCTCGGAGACAACGAAAATGCAATAGAACTACAGATCTGGGCCGCCTTGCTTGCCAATCTGCTGATCACCTTGGTAAGAAGTAAAGTGAAACGGAGCTGGGCTTTCTCAAACCTGGTATCCCTGATCAGCAAACAGTTGATGAACTATATCAATGTCTACAGTTTTCTGGAAGACCCCGAAAAAAGCTGGCTGAAAATCATCGAAGAAAACAACGACACCTACCAAAACTCCCTCTTCCCAGAAATGAAGGGGGCTAGCTTTTGAGAAATTCGATTAAAAGTACTTCTCCCGATAACTGGACATGAAAAATCAGCCTCTTTTTAGTTTACCGGACA
>NZ_QKZT01000014.1:0-458 GCF_003254055.1 Algoriphagus chordae | reverse complement strand
GCTGTGATTTCCCTAGGAAAGTAACATTTTGAAAGCAATTCACAACTAGAGTGGTCATATTATTACTCTTGGATATTCCGGAGCATGCTGACCCCTCCAATCCGGAATGTTTTCAAGTAGTGAAAGTGCCTTTACAGGCTGGATTCGACTGACATTCCGGCGCATGTTGACCCCTTTAAGATAGATTTTCGGTGATATTCCGGAGCATATTGACCCCCTAAGGTTGATATTCCGGAGGATGTTGACCCCTCTGATCGATGGTTTTGGTTTTTTAGCGGACATTTTCGATAACCGCTAACTATAATCCAATGGCTGGAAAACCTAAACCTATGAGTCAGATAAAACAAATGATCATACTTAACAGGCAGGGAAAGGGAGTCAAGACAATCGCCCGTATGCTGGATATCAGTAAGAATACCGTCAAGACTTACCTCTTTAAGCTCGACAAACTGCTAACA
>NZ_QKZT01000013.1 GCF_003254055.1 Algoriphagus chordae | reverse complement strand
AATCGTCGTGGTCGCACTCGCCTGGTCTTGCGCAGTCTCGTTGCTGTCCACAAACGCTGTGTTCACAATGTCAGCACCCGCATCTACAGCTGCCTGATCTGCAGCATAGCTCGTCTCGTAGGTCCAGATCTCTGTCAAGTCCAACTCACCGTCGTTGTCGGTATCTCCGCCGGTCAAGGCCAATGGAGTTACTCCGTCTGTGAATGGATCGGTTACCACTACTCCGGTCAAGCTTACGTTGCCTTCGTTGGTGACGTTGATCGTATAATTCAAGGTCGCAGGAGCACTGATGCTCGTCGGATCTACACTCTTAGTGATGTTCAACGAACAATCATTTATAGCTACAGTAACCTCTTCAGTCACTGAACAACCATCAATTGTTGCAGTTATAAAATATACACCAGAAACACTAATGGCAGCAGCTTCAACTGCTGTTAGTTCTGTTGTACCATCTGTATCGAAGTAGGTAAAAACAAGCCCTGCATCAGAACCAGCAGTAATACTAGCATCAGTAATATCTATTGTACCTGGACCACAAATAGGAGCAGGATTTGTAATAACCAATTCTGGAGCAATAACGGTAACAGCATCAATTTCAGAATACCCTGTTCCAAAACAATTCGCTCCAACAACTCTCGTCTGAACCCGATATTGAGTTGTTACACTTAGTGGACCAGTGTTAATAGTTGAACCGTTTTCGCCATCAATGATGGTCCAATCGACCCCATTAATACTCTCTTCCCAAAAATATTCATACGTCTTACCTGCAATTTCACTTTGGATAATTGCAGTTAAATCTGAGCTACCTCCCACACAAATTGCATCTGGAACAGCTTGAATACTTACAGTATGATTATAGAATTGAACCAAAAGAGGATCAGAAACTACTCTACAATTAGGATTTCCTAGGGTAGTAAGATCTCCCGCAACAACTACTCTATACTCATAATCAGTATTATCCTCTGGAGCATTTGGATTAGGAAATTGAACTTCATCAGTACCTGTAGTTGTCACTGGTGTTCCTACATCTACCCAATTATTTTCTCCAGGAAGTGAACGCTGAAGTTGGAAATAATTAGTAGGGAACGGCTCTCCAGTCACACTAGCGGTCAATTCAGGATCTTCACCAATACAAATAGAATTTAATCCTATAAGTGCTGAAGGTGGGCCGAATGGTTGGAATTGGATATCGTCAATTGCCAAATCATTTCCATATTGTGTATCAACAATATTTTCAATCTGAAGTCTTACCTCACTAACTCCCGGAGGCATGGTAAAAGTATATTGTAATTCTTTCCATGTCCCCGCAGGACTTACATCTGCTGCTAGGGTTGAATATGAAAAAATCAGGCCAACATCGGAATCAGCCGATACATAATCGCTTTCATCATAAACCTTAAATTGTACCTGCGGAGGTGTATTTCCCTCAACATTCAAATCATTTACCCATACGGAAAATTTAAATGATGTACCAGCACATAAACCATCAATCACCCTGTTGTAATATAGTCGGGTAGATGAATGTGCATCAACAACTAGCATATAGCCTGTATAGTCACCAGAAGTATGATCAGGAACTCTTGCCATATACCCCTGATAATACCCTCTCGAATCATTTGTGATTGAGTAACCACCCACACCATCCAAGCTATTAGTATTATTAGCACCGTTCTTAAAAACAGGCCCCCAGTTCCCCTGATTTACACTAGCAGGGAAACTGCCTTGAAAGCTTACCCCAGCAGGAACTCCTGGCGCTCCGCCAGAATTCACAAATCGGTTGTCTCTGTAAGCATCACCAAGAGCCCATCTCTGTGGGGAATAAAAATCAATTGAGTTAATATAGGGCAGAGGATTATACTTAAAATATACTCCTTCTGAAGTTCCAGTTCGCAGATCATTGAAGACATGCTGCTCAGAACCATCATTAATATCACCAAAATCCTCCTTGAAAATTGGATCACCTAACCCTTGAGAAAAACTCTGCTGTTGAGACAACAAAATAAGCATGAACACTACCGCTAGTGAAAAAATGTTCATTATATGTTTGCTAAATGTGGCTCTCTTAAAAAATCCATTTTTAAAATGGAGCAAGCCGAATTGACAATTGGAAGTACTGTCCATATCGTTAGTTTTTAAAATTTCGAGTTTGTAAAATTTTCTCAATTTTCCTCTAAATACTTTGTTAATAATAGATGATTGAAAATAAATCAGAATAAAATTTTGATTTAGAGCCAATAACCATTCAAATACCTCGAATAATAGACCGCCTGTTTTTGCTAATTCAAACCAGACATAACTATCACAACTACTATTCTGTTGTAAAAGTACACTTTATTGTATTTCATATCCTAATTTTTACCATAAAAAAATGATACGAAATGCAATTTTATATCTTTGAAATTATAAAAACTGACTTCAAAATAACTTCAGCCTTTCAACTAAACCCATCATAAAACACTCCTTCAATCAAGTCGATCCCATTGAAATTGCTACTTTTGCTTAAAATAGGTAGCTTAAAAAAATCTATGCTCTTATCTCCCTCAACACCCGTAAACTCTGCACCTGAACTTGTCTTTCATTCGCAACTGCCAACATCCCTATCCTGGAGAACTTCCACTGCAGACGAAAGAATAGGAAGGTTAAAAAAAATCAGAAACTGGATAAAAGAACATCAGCAGGATATCCGTGATGCTATAAAAAATGATTTTGGTAAACCCGAACCCGAAACGGATCTCAGCGAAATTTATCCTGTCACCGCTGAAATCAACCATTCCATCAAACTCCTAAAAAAATGGATGAGGCCAATCTCCGTTTCAACACCACTTCCAATGCTGGGCACATCAGCTAAGATATACTTGGAACCCAAAGGAAGGTCTTTGATTATATCTCCATGGAATTACCCCTTCAATCTTACCATTGGCCCATTGATTTCTGCGCTTTCAGCAGGATGCACAGCGATCATAAAGCCATCGGAATTGACTCCGCATACCTCTGAGCTGATTTCAAAGATGATTTCTGAGCTTTTTCCTCCTACAGAAGTATCGGTGGCCCTGGGTGAAGTAACTGTGTCGCAAGCCTTACTTCAGCTACCCTTCGATCATATATTTTTTACCGGGAGTCCAGCAGTTGGTAAAATCGTCATGAAGGCAGCAGCAGAGCATTTGAGCTCAGTTACCTTGGAATTGGGCGGAAAATCTCCCGTGATTGTGAACCAGGATGCTGATTGTAAGGATGCCGCGGAGAAACTGATATGGGGGAAATTTGTCAACTGTGGACAAACCTGCATTGCTCCAGATTACCTACTGGTACACAATTCTCAGCTAGACAACCTTATCAGTGAGTTGAAAGTAGCGCTTCAGAAGATGTACGATCCTGATTTTAAAGGAATTGAAACTTCTCCTGATATGGCTCGAATAGTAAACGATAAACATTTTGATCGACTCAGAAACAGTATCGAAGAGGCAGTTACAAAGGGTGCGAAAATAGCTTTTGGCGGCAAATTCGACCACCAAACACGTTATATAGAACCCACTATTTTAACTCATGTCAGCGATGAAATGCAGGTGATGCAAGAGGAGATTTTCGGCCCTATCCTCCCTATAGTGCCTTTTAGCAACTTAGATGAAGCGATAGCTTATGTCAATTCTAAGCCAAAGCCACTGGCGCTTTATTATTTTGGTGGGAGTACTGAGCAATCTTCTAAAGCCCTCCAAGAGACTAGTTCTGGAAATGCCGTAATCAATGATTGTGTTATACATTACATCCATACGGAATTACCTTTTGGCGGAGTGAATAATAGCGGAATCGGAAAAGCACATGGCTATCATGGATTTATGGCTTTCAGCAATGAAAAGGGTGTGCTCAAGCAGCGCGTCGGCCTTAATAATGTAACTCTTCTCCGTCCTCCATACGGCATCAGAGCCAAGCAAATCATCGCCTCCCTAATCAAATGGTTTTAAGCATGTTCAAAAATGACTGCCTCCCATATCCTAAACTCGTTTTTGTTCTTCTAATTGTTTTCGCCTCTTGGAGCTGTAGTTCAGATGGAGATGAAAAACCAAATGGAGGTCTTGCGGCAATAGACTTGTTTGACCAATCCTACGGTGCTGAACAAAGTCAGATTCTAGATGTCTTTTTGCCTGCTGGAAGATCTATAGCAGAAACCCCACTCCTGATATATATTCATGGTGGTGCCTGGGTGCAGGGAAGCAAGGAGGAATTTGCTGAATTCAGAACAATTCTTTCCTCCGCATTGCCCGGCTATGCCTTCGTAGCCATCAACTATAGCCTTTATGATTTAAATTCTGGTATCAATAAATTCCCTACACAAGAAAACGATGTAATAGAAGCTCTCCAATTCATACAAAGCAAAACTGATGAATGGAATATTTCTGATAAAATAGTTCTGGCCGGCGCAAGTGCAGGTGGGCATTTAGCGCTACTACACGCTTATAAACATCAATCAATAGGCGATATCTCTGCGGTAATTGCATTTTTCCCTCCTACAGATCTCGCAGCTCTTTATGACTTTAGTGTTTTCACAGAGCTTGGCCTAAGTGGAATGTTGGAAGGCACGCCTTCAGAACGTCCTGAGGCCTATGCGGCTTCTAGTCCAATTACCTTTGTAGATAAGCAATCAGTGCCAACCGTGTTTTTTCATGGTACCCAGGATCAGGTTGTCCCAATTTCACAAAGCGAGTTATTGGAAGCTGCCTTGATAAAAGTTGGAGTGGATCATGAATTCACTCGAGTACCTAATCAAGGACATGGATTCACAGATGAAACCTATCCCTTCATATTTGAGCAGGCGGCAAGTTTTTTGGAAAAAGTGCTAAAATAAAAAATCCCGCAAAATGCGGGATTACCATGATTTTCAGACTCGCTCGAGTCCCGTAGATTGAGCTCTCGACTTGATCGCTAGTACTACTTTTTCCGAAGGTTGAAGCTGGATTTGATCCATTTGCTCTATTGTGCTCAGCATTTCCACATATTCTTGCATCAGTGAATCATCACTATGCAAGGCTTGCACTAAGAGTTCTTGCTCTACCTCCGACATTTCTTGGTAAATATATCTTACCAAGTCATTTGGGGTAAATGGTTTTGTCATATGCAAAATTTAGTTGTTTCATCTTCTTCCGCAGGTGGATTAGCGCGTATCGCATTCTTCCAAGAGCAGTATTTATACTTACGCCTGTCTGATCTGCTATCTCTTGGAAACTCATATCCAAGTAATGTCGCATCACCAAAACCTGCTTTTGAGCCTCGGGAAGCTCCTCTATAAGGCGCTTCACTAACTCAATATTCTCTTCCCTCACCTGACGATCTTCCTGATTTTCCTCCGCAAATCTCAGCGAATTGAAAATATTGGAGCCATCCTCCATCAGTATAGTCGGATACCTTTTGGCCTTCCTGAAATAATCAATGGCCAGATTGTGAGCTATCCGCATCACCCAAGGCTGAAACTTCCCCTCTTCGTTGTATTTATCTGAATTAAGTGTTTTGACCACCTTCACAAATACATCTTGAAGCAAATCCTCAGCTACCTTCTGATCCTTAACGATCAGAAAAATTGTGGTGAACATCTTACTTTGGTATCGATCTACTAATAAATCAAAGGCAGCATCACTACCATTTCGATACTGTGCTATCAATTCGCTGTCCTTAGGACCAATTCGTTTACTCATTTTTAGTTGGTTTATTATAAACGTAAAGGTCTAGGCCATAGTATCTGTTAAGTGTGAAAGAAAAAGAATTGGTTCTAAAAGTATGATTTCGAAAACAACTCTGCAAAGAAAAACCGATGATTTTGCCTAACAAAGTTTATCAGACAGGCAATCGGAATTATATTCTACAAAATTACTGATAAGCGGAATAATATTTTAAACTACCAAAATCCTGACTATTTATTAACCAATGTTTATGCCAAAAAATGTTAAAACCTCCTTTTAGAATTAAAGTAATTTGGGCAGATCCACGCAGAAGATTTCAAGCACATTGTGTACCTTCGCAGAGATAGAAATTAAATAATACGATAATGGAATTGAGTGGAAAAATAATCCAAATACTACCCGAAGTAGGTGGAAATTCAAAAAGTGGCAACGCCTGGAGAAAGCAGGAATTCATCCTTGAAACTGGAGGACAGTATCCTAAAAAGGTATGTGTAGCAGTCTGGGGCGACAAAATCGACCAGTTTTCTATTAATGCTGGCGAGAATGTGACATTTAGCATAGACGTGGAAAGTAGAGAATATAATAGCCGATGGTACACTGAAGTGAAAGCTTTCAGAGTAGAAAAAAGCGGTGGAGCATCTGCTGCACCTACATCCATGCCTGAGGTGGACACCTTCCATTCCGAAGGAGAAGAAGATAAACTACCATTCTAAATTACTATTGTCATGTGGGAAGATGACGATGAGGATGATTGGGATGAGGATGATGAATTCGATGCTCGCAAGGAGCACGAAAAGATTTATAAACACCCCTTGATGAAAAAGTCCAAGGATATATTTCGCCTGACTCGCGCCCTAGTGGGTAGTCTGGATGAGGCTCGCAAGGAGCTTTATGGCAATATCATGATGGAAGATGCGATGGTTATGAGCGCCAAATTTGCTGGTGCGGAAAGCATATCGGATTACGTGCTGAAAATGGAAAAAGCAGTCATCATGAAAGTTCATGCCAAGAGTCTAAACACGATGACCTATCAATTGGGCATCGAAGAAACTCATGCAGAAGAGCACTTAGATTTACTCAGAGAAGCTATTGAGGAATATCGCTTGCTCTTTATTGACTGGCAAAAGGGATTTGATCCTAATGAAAAAAATGATGATGGCTGGGGAATCTTTACAGATTAACTACTTCCAAACTGGAAGCCAAAATAAGCACCAACTCCCATCAGTACTAGCGTAATTCCTCCTACAAGGAGAAGCACATCTAGAGGAACTTCCCAGGGCACATCCCCTATCTTAAATCGAACAATCTTTTTCCAATTCATGGTAATCGATTAAAATGCGGCTTTTCAGCCGCATTTTTTATTTATCTTATTTTTAACCGCAGTGAGCACAGAGGTGTCACAGAGGTCGCTATTTATACAATGGATCAAAAAACCCTTCACTTTGTTTATTGCAATCCATCCACGGATTACATAAGCTAATTGAGTTTACTGCGCTCATCATTCACTTATACATAGCGCAGTCGAAGTATCGGTCCTCCTCCCTCGTTCAGTTATTTCTTAAGGATTTCTTTCCAGCCTTTAGCTTCTATCAGGGCCGCAGACTCCTCCACTTTTTCTTTGAGTGTCTTTTTGTAAGCGTCTAGACTTTCACCCACTTGGGCATCAAATGAACCAACAATAGATGCTGCTAGAATACCTGCATTTTTCCCTCCATTGAGCGCAACTGTTGCAACAGGAATACCTCCTGGCATCTGCAAAATGGACAATATACTATCCCAGCCATCAATTGAATTTGAGCTTTTGATTGGCACGCCTATTACTGGCAAACTTGTCATAGATGCTACCATACCTGGCAAATGCGCTGCACCACCAGCACCTGCTACGATCACTTTGATCCCACGCTCGCGTGCAGAATGCGCATAATCAATCATTCGCTGCGGAGTGCGATGCGCAGAAACTACCGTCAATTCATACTGTACACCCAATTCTTCCAGCATCTGTGCAGCCTCAGCCATAATCGGCAGATCCGACTGGCTTCCCATAATAATACCTACCTGTGGATTCATTATATAGATTTGATTTTGATTAAGTCTTTGATTCGTTGTGCTTTCTCCTTCAATCCTTCTACTGTATCTGATAAGATAGTCACATGCCCCATTTTCCTAAATGGTTTGGTGATCTTCTTGCCATACATATGGATATAAACTCCCTGCTCAGCTAGTGCTTCGGCTTGTCCCTCTACCAAAACCGGACCGGTAAAACCATCTTCTCCTAGCAAATTAATCATAGCTGCGGGACATCTCAGATTCGGATTGCCTAGCGGCCAGTTCATCACGGAGCGTAGATGTTGTTCAAATTGAGAAGTAAAATTAGCTTCAATCGTATGGTGTCCACTATTATGTGGTCTTGGGGCTACCTCGTTTACCAGGACATCTCCCTCTTTGGTCACAAACATCTCAACAGCTAGAATCCCCACCATCCCCAATTTCAGAATCACATCCTTGGCGATTTGCTCAGCTTTTTCAGCGACTTCCTTGTTGATTTCTGCTGGCGCAAAAAGAAACTCAACCAAATTAGCGGTCGGATGAAAAGCACATTCCACTGCAGGATAAGCGATCAAATCACCTGCTTCATTTCTAGCGACAGTGACTGCAATTTCCTTATCGAAGTCAATCAATTTTTCTAAAAGACCAGGCGCGTCAAAGGCATTTTCCAAATCCGCTTCAGTTCTGAGCACCTGAACACCTCTTCCATCATACCCTTCCTTACCCATCTTATTCACTGCTGGCAGAAAACTAGCATTGTGGATAACGTCAGC
Source organism: Algoriphagus chordae (assembly GCF_003254055.1). Classification (GTDB taxonomy): domain Bacteria; phylum Bacteroidota; class Bacteroidia; order Cytophagales; family Cyclobacteriaceae; genus Algoriphagus; species Algoriphagus chordae. The sequence continues at coordinate 145,110 of NZ_QKZT01000013.1, read as the reverse complement.
TTTGTCTGCTGTCAAAATAAACTCTGCAGTAGGGATTCCATGCAATTGATAAAACTGCTTTTGCTTACGCTTATCCTTGATCAAACTCAATATATCAGGTTGTGGATAAACCTTCTTCCCTTCGCGCTGTAATTTCTCAAGAGCCTCTGTATTAACAGATTCAATCTCCACTGTAATCACATCACAGCTATGACCAAAGGCATAAACTGTATCAAAATCCTTGAGTGATCCCACCGTAAATCGCTGTGAAAGATCTTTGCAGGGCGCATTAGGATCTGGATCCAAAATGTGGATATCTTGATTGTAATTGATTGCCGATTGAATAAGCATCCGGCCCAATTGACCTCCTCCGAGGACTCCCAGTACGGGTGATTGCGATGGTGTAGTCATAGTTTTTTTATATAGTCACAAATCTCAGGAATTGGTATTTACTTTTCTTGCTGAAAGCGAATACCCATCAATTCCATAAGTTTATGCGCATTGAAACTCGGGCATGCACCCCGTTTAATTTTATAATCAAAGTCTATATTTTGATCGTGGATTTCAGAATGGAAACTGTAATTCTGCACAGAGGCCATTCGTTCTTCCAGTTCTGCTAACTCAATATCATGGGTACTGATAATACCCATTGCATTGGTATTGTCCACCTGTCTGATCAGCGCTTCCGATCCTGCTATGCGGTCTTCAGTATTGGTACCTTTCAGAATCTCGTCTAATAAGAAGAAAATCTGCTCTCTTTTTTCTATCCTGTCTATCAATTGCTTGATCCGACTAAGTTCGGCATAGAATGAACTTACACTCTCACCCAAGTTGTCAGTATTTCTCATACTGGTATAAAGCTGAAATCCTGAGAAACCAAACTCCTCGGCAAAAGGACTCAAACCTAGGTTCACCAACACACAATTGATCCCCAGCGTTCGCATGAAAGTTGTTTTCCCACTCATATTTGCTCCTGTTAGCAAAATGATACGCTGACTTTCGTCAATTACGAAATCATTTGGCACGGCTACTCCCGGCTCTAGTAAAGGATGAGCGACGACTTTACCTGTCATTCCCCGAGTTACCGATATGACCTTGCCTTTCCCTCCAACTTCATTTTCAAATGCTCCCAAGGAAATTATAATTTCCCATTCCACGAGCTGAGCAGGGAAATTAGCAACTAAGTGTCCATGCTTTTTCTTCCAAGAAACCAACCTGATGTATAAAAACAGGTCTGTCCAAAAAAGTAAATTGAGAGGAATATAAAGTATATTGATTCTGTTCTGAATCCACAGTCCCAAACTATCCAACTGATCAAAAAGTGTAGAAGCTTTGACCTCTTTGGTTAGGAATGGCGCCTGCATCTTTTTCAAAACCGGGGAATCAAAGTTCTCCTCCTCCAACACAGCCAACCAATATCTATAGGTCTTTAGCTGATTTCGGCTTGGTATAGATTCAGAGGCCTTTTTCAATGACTTGAAAACCAAACCCAAAAATACCATTCCTATCAAAATCCAAACCCCTAACAGTGCTCCAGGTACAATTCCCAAATAAATCAATACCGAAAGTGCCAGACCTCCGATCGGCCCTACAAAGGCAAAAATTGATATTAAAATGCTGCTTTTATCCTCTTCATTCAGCCAGTTGACCCAGCCAGAATTAGTTTTCTCTTCATTATAGAAGGCATTCCCTATGCTTTCCATCGCTCGAAGGAAATCCGATTTAGTGGATAACTCGGATGAAGCTTCCCGTACAGTAGCAGCTTTGTCCAAATCAAATTCCGATTTAATCTGTGCAGCAAGTCTCTCCTTTCCCTTCTTGGAAACGGTATGATTCAGTAGCTGAAAAAGAGAATGATCTCCAAACAGGTCTAGGTCATTGGAAAAAGGATGTGTTTTCTCTTGAAATTCAATTCCAGCATCTAAGCCTTTCAGCTTCCTGCTGACTCTCATTTCTCTATCGAGATTCATTTTTTCCAAGGCTATATAAATAGCCTCCTGATCTTTCTGATCATTGTATTTTTTGATCAAAGAAATAAAGGCAACTACGGAAGCTCCAAAAAACAAAAACCAAATTGGGCTATCTGATACAGATAACACAAAAAATCCTCCCATTGCTACAAAGACAAGTAACCGCAGAAAAGACAGGCTACCTGCCTTATTTTTTACTGTTTTCAACTTCTCTGATAGCCCAGAATTTTCAAAATCAAATCCTTTCATGCCCAAAGATATGAATTGAACTAAGCTAAGTATTCAATTTGGCGCAATCCTTGCCACTAATTCAAATTTTAAGCCTGTGTTTGACGTTAATCATTAAGCAGACTATCCATATGAAAACTAATAAAAGCAAAAAGCAACCTGAAAAGGAAGTCGAAATAGAAGCAGAAGAATGGGATCTCTCAGCTGGTATGGGAATACTTCCTTCTGATGTATCACTTACTCAAAATATTGGCTGTGTCGGTGGAAAAGCCAAAAAATCTAAACAGACGATTAAACCAACTACTAAATAAAATTACCTTTTTACCAATTCTTACCCACATGAAAAACACATTTAACCCCTCAGTCTTATTTCTTTTGGTCATCGGCAGCATGATTTTCTTTAGCTGCGATAGTATGGATGATGCGCCTCCTGTTCCAAATCTCTCAGTAATAGAAGATGACACTCAAGTCAACATAGCATTTGAAGATTTGGATAATCTTACACTTTCCGTACTTAGCAATGCCGGTCTCAGTGCAAGAACCTCTGTAGATCTCCCAGGTGGAAATCTTTGCGATGGCGCTTTGATATCTATTGATGAAGCTGAAAAAATGATCAGAGTTGATTTTGGAGATGGCTGCACGAGTACAGGTGGCGTAACTAGAAAAGGGATCGTCATGTTGCAATACACTGGCAACCTCCTGCTCACTGGAGCTATGATCACTACCACTTTTGATGGCTATGAGGTCAACGGAATGAAAGTAGAAGGGGCCAGAGTACTTACTAACAAGGGAGTCGATATCTCGTCCAACACGATCAATCTGGAAGTCCAAATCCAAAACGGAAAAATCACTTGGTCTGACGATACATTCGTTACAATAACTAGTGACCAGCTACGTGTAATCAAACTAGGAACTCAAGGAGAATATGAAGCTTCTATTACAGGAACTGCTGAAGGCACAAGTAGAATCGGTACTGAATACACTACCTCAGTTTCTGAAGCTTTACATTACACAAAAAGCTGCTTGGAATCTGGAGTAACGGTTCCTACCTCAGGAATTTTAAAATTTCTTTATGGAGGAATTGAATTGACTGTGGACTACGGTGACGGTGCATGTGATAAAATGGCAACCATCAACTATCCAACCGGATCAAAAGAAGTCACACTAGACTAATTCCTTTTCAATTCTAACATCAAAACGGCTATCTTTCGAGGTAGCCGTTTTTGTTTATGGAAAAGAAAAAAATTGAGGGTTTTGAACATGTTCGTTACGAACGACCACAACTTAGCCCTGAAGAAATGATCCTTCGCTCTGAGCAGTTTTATCAGGAATTGGATCAAAGACGTACCGTACGGGAATTTGACACTAGGTCTGTCCCCTTAGAAGTACTGGAAAATATCATCCTTACAGCGAGTACCGCGCCTTCTGGAGCGCACAAGCAACCTTGGACTTTTTGTCTGATTTCAGATCCCAGCATCAAAAAAAAAATCAGAGATGCAGCCGAGGAAGAGGAGAAAATCAGCTATGCTACGCGTATGCCTGAACATTGGAAAGCAGATCTGAAGCCTCTTGGTACTACTTGGGAAAAACCATTTTTGGAAGAAGCTCCTTATTTGATTGTAGTTTTCAAGCAATCCTATGGCATGGAAAATGGCGAAAAAATCCAGCATTATTATGTCAATGAATCTGTGGGTATTGCCTGTGGATTTCTTATAGCAGCGATTCATCAAGCTGGTTTGACAGCCGTCACACATACCCCAAGCCCAATGAATTTTCTAAGTGAAATATTGGCTAGGCCATTTAATGAGAAACCCTATCTATTGATACCTGTAGGTTATCCCAAGGCTGAAACTTATGTGCCAGATATACACAGAAAATCCCTGGACGAGATTATCAAAAAGTTCTAAATGCAAAAAGGCGATCAAAATTGATCGCCTTTTTTGGGTAAGAATCTTCCTTAAGATTTTGAATCTTCTTGTTCTTCCGCTGCTTTTTCTTTGATCTGATGAACAACGCGTTGTGGGAAAGGAATTTCAATGTCATGCTTCTCAAACTCGGAGTTAATCGCTTCCATTCCATCAAAATACACCGGCCACATATCAGCTGATTTTGCCCAAACTCTTACTACAATATCAAGAGAACTATCTCCGAAATTTTGCAAGGCAACAAATGGTGCTGGATCTTTTAATACTCTAGCGTCATTATTAAAGATATTCAAGATGATCTCTTTAGCTTCTTTAATATTAGTACCATATGCTACACCAACTTTAAGCTCAGCTCTTCTGGTTTCTTGGGTACTCATATTGATCACATCCGAGTTGGCCAAATTACCATTCGGGATAATTACTTCCTGATTATCAAAGGTCATCAAGTGAGTGTAAAGAATTTTCACCTTGGAAACCACGCCTGTATGGCCTTGAGCCACTACCACATGACCTACTTTGAAAGGCTTAAAGGCTAATATCAACAGACCTCCTGCAAAATTGGAAAGTGAACCTTGCAAGGCCAAACCAATAGCCAAACCTGCAGCTCCAAAGACCGCTAAGAAAGAACTACCTGGTACACCTAGAATCATAAGAACGCCTACAAACAGTACAGCGTAAAGTGCTAATTTGGCGAAGCCAAATAGAAATTCATTAAGCGAAGGAGTGTCATCCCTGCGCTCCAAAAAATTCTTTAACCCTTTCAGAAGCTTCTTAACGATAAACTTCGCTATAAAGTAAAAAATTACAGCACCGATGAGTCTGAGAACAATCTCTACTCCTATGCCTATTCCTTGAGCATAAAGTGCGTCCGTTGTCTCCTGAGATAATCCAAAGTCTTCCATATTAACTTATTTTTTTGGTTGATGATTTGCTAAATTAAAATATTCACTTGCCAGCGAAAAGCCCAGTTCCAAGAAATTGTAAAATCTTTTATTCCTGCTTTGTTCAAAATCCTCTCCCAATCAGTTCTAGAAAAACTCCTTAGTACTGACAGAGGCGCATCGTTTTGCACCATTTCTGATTTACTAAAAAGACGAGTAAGTAATTTGATGCTATAGTATGCAATCCAATGCCGATGGAGATCGTTGATCACAATTCCCAGTCGGGATTTGGCTTTGAGCGACTTCAATAGCCCGACTAATTCGCTGTCTGTAAAATGATGTGTAAAGAGCGTGCAAGTAGAAATATCTACTTTTTCTTCGGAGAATTCTGCTTCAAAAACATTCTGAACTCTCCAGCTGACCTTGGCTAGGTCAGCCAATCTAATTGCCGCTAGGTCAATAATGTTCCTGTTGGCATCTATTCCTACAAAGTTAAGATGTTTTTCCTGACTTTTTGCCCAGTCAGCCATAACTCTGATCATATCACCACCGCCACAGCCTATGTCCGCAATAGTATACTCGGCTTGTGGAAATTTGCTGAAGATTTTGGCTAAGCCAGAGGTCGTTACATAATTCCCACCGAGCCAGCGATTGATGGTTTTTAGCTCGCGCAGCGTTTGATTCAATTCCTCGCCAGAGCAATTGAGATCATCCATCAGCTCTTTCTCTTCACTTCGCTGTGCAAAAATGCTCATTGTTTTTCGAGTAATATAGTTTCCAAGGTCAATCCTGGTCCAAAACCCATGGAAATAATTTCACCCTGAATCTCCTTATCACGCATCATTCTCTCTAGCACAAAAAGTATAGTCGCAGAAGACATATTCCCAAATTGACTTAGGACTTCCTTGGCATGCTCATTTACTGATTCGGGCAGGCCAAAAGCCTCCTGTACCTTTTGAAGAATCTGCTTTCCCCCAGGATGAATTGCGAAGTTATCGACTGTGGATAACTTAAATTCTTGCTCAAAAACAGCTTTCAATTGCTGTATTCCCTGATCCAAAAGTGTAGGAATGTATTTACTCAGCCGCATTTCAAACCCAAAATCTCCTATTCCCCAAGCCATATCCCCCTCTCCTTCTCGAAGAACCTGACTGAGATAGGATTTGATTTTCAGCCCAGATTCCGAATTCATCACAAGCGCTGCAGCGGCGCCATCGCCAAAAAGCGAATTGGCGAGAATGTTATCCTCCACATATGACTTCTGAAAATGCAGGGTGCACAATTCCACCGATACTAGCATAACTTTGGCTTCAGGCTCAGCTCTGACAATTTTATCCGCCAATTTCAATCCTGTAAATGCTGCATAGCATCCCATGAAATGAACACAATAACGCTCTATGCTATCATCCAAGCCTAGTCTCTTCATTAAGTCCAATTCAACTCCAGGGGCCACCATTCCTGTACAGGAAACCAAAATCAAATGAGTAATTTCTGATGGATTTATGGAAGTTTTAGAGAGGCAATTAGTTACGGCGTCTTCGCAGAGTTGAGGAGCTGTTTGTCGAAAAACCTCCATTCTAGCCTTAGTACCAGGAAATGGCTCAAAATCTTTTGTCTTCGGAAAAAAAGTAAAGTCTTCTGGATCAGTCTTCTCAAAATCATCCAACACAGAATAGCGTGTAGAAATCCCAGATTTCCTATACAAAAACCCCAACTTTCGCGCATCCAACTCATCCAATTGATGTGCTTTATGCATAAAACTGGCTATCGCAGACTGATCAATAGCTTTTCCAGGATTTGCTAAGCCAATACTTACTATACTGGTGCTCATAGAAAGAAATTTGGGTTCAATGAATTCTCTACCATTCTGTTTTGATGTAGGGTCATAGGATTATTCATTCTAAAAGGATGCCGAAATGTTTCTTCCATTACTAAGTTCATTAGATCAAGTTACTTGAATATTTCTAAATTGGGAGCTTGCAGTGTAACTAGCCGCAGAGGAAATAGTTATATAGCCAACTTGATTTACGATATGATTTCCATTTCCAGTCTTAAGCATCTTCGAATTCCTTTTTCGCTCTTCTTGATGCCGGTGTTTTTCTTTGCACTGGCACTTACTCCCAATCACAATGAGTCCAGGATATTGTGGGTTTTTGTAGCGCTGCATCTTTTCCTATACCCTTCGAGTAATGGCTACAATAGTTATTTCGATAAGGATGAAGAAAGTATAGGTGGACTGAAGCATCCTCCAAAAGTGACCAAGGATCTCTATTGGATTTCGCTGGTTTTCTTTCTGATCGCGATTGGTATTGGAGCAACTATCAATTTCAGTTTTGCATTGATGCTGCTGATTTATGGACTGGTGAGCATGGCCTATTCTCATCCCTGGATCCGCATCAAAAAATACCCTTGGCTCAGCTGGTTTATTGCCGGTTTATTTCAAGGATATTTCACCTTTGCAATGGCTTATGCTGGCCTGAGTAAATTGAGCTGGGAAGTTCTATACAAGCCTCATGTATTTATCCCTGGGCTTTTGACAAGCTTGATGCTTTGGGGAAACTATCCACTTACGCAGGTTTACCAGCATAAAGAAGATAGTCGACGAGGTGATCGAACCTTGAGTTTAGCCTTAGGAATCAAAGGAACATTTCTCTTTTCGTCTTCGATTTTTATGATAACTGGAGCTGCTTTCGCCTGGTTTTTCTTGGATCGAAATCAAACCCAAATTCTATGGGTTTACCTGGCTGCGATGACTCCGATAATGCTCTACTTTCTTACTTGGTTCAACTTTATCCGACTCAATCCTATAAAATATGCGAATTACAATTGGGCAATGGGAATGAACTATTTCTCTGCGCTAGCCCTCAATGCTTTCTTCATTTACTACTTCCTAGAAAACACACAAATTCTTCAGGCCTTAGGGTACTAAAAAGGCTTGCCATGGGTATTTTTAATTATTTGCCTGGCAATGAAAGGCACATTCTGAATTAACTTCCTCGTGAAAACAGAAGCCTGTTTTCCTCCAAAAAGTCGCTGAACATTTCGACCTAGCCACAGCCTACCTTCAAACAATGATTTCCAAGAAGATTCATAGCTAGACTCAATTTCTTTTCTTGACCTTCCCGCCAATATTGACTCCGCTGCCAATTTCCCAGATTGTATCGCCATCGCCATTCCATTGCCACACAGTGGGGTAATTAATCCTGCCGAATCTCCCGCCATCAGGATATGATCTTCCACAGGCTTCTTAGGCTCAAAATTTATCTCATTGATTACTTCAGGCTTTTCGAAGAGAAACTCACCATCCCTGAAAATCCTTTTAAGTGCTGGATTTTTCCAAAGGACTGCTTGCTCCATCTTATCAATTGAGCCATAGGTTCTGAGCTGCTCCCGATTGCCTAGATAACAGAGGTTGGCTTTGCCTTCCTCTATTGCATTCAGCCCGCAGTAGCCTCCATCGAAATTGTAAAGCGCAACTGAACCACGATCAAACTCAGTCCTAATATGGTATTTCACTCCGATGTAAGGACTTCTTTTTTCTATAAAAGATCGCTTCAAAGTTTTGTCTAGTCTGGACCTTTTTCCAAAGGCTCCTATCACATAATCCGCCGTCAAAAGCTCTCCTCCTGACAATTCTAATTGAAAACAATTCTTCTTATCTTCAAATAAAACTGAGGCTACTTGTTCGCCCGTTTTTACAGCTCCTCCCTTTTCCAATACTTTTTGATAAAGATGCTCATCCAACACATAGCGACTAATACCAAATCCTCCCAAACCCAAAGGCGTAGAAACACTTTCCCCAGAAGTATCAGAAAACAGGAATGTTTCAATTTGAGGCAACTCATTTTGCGAAGGCATCAGATTTTCCCTATTCAAAAAATCAAGCACTTCATTGGAAACATATTCTCCGCACACTCTATGAAATGGATAGCTCTTCTTTTCGATCAGGAGCACATCATGCCCATTTTTAGTCAGTAAATAAGCAGCTATCAGGCCAGCTAAGCCTCCTCCAATTACTATCGTATTGTACTTTTGCTTCACAGATATACCTTTTGCTTCATAAATATACCGCTTATCAAAAATGGCGCATCTTTCAAAATGCATTCAGGAAATTCACGGTTTACAAATTTCTTAACCATACTATTATTATGAGAAATACCCTACCCAAATTACTTAGAAGATTAACACTGATAATCGGCGTAATGGGTGTGATGCTTTATTCTACGGATTCTTTTGCTCAGAAAAAGAAGAAAAAGAATGCCAAAAAAGAAGCAGCTGCACCGGCTACACCAGCCAAACCAAAAGCAAAGGATTCTGATCCTAAACCTTATAGTGAGGTGATCACCGATAAAGCTATATCTAAAGATGGCCTTTTCAAAGTTCACCAGATCGAAGACAAATATTATTATGAGATTCCTGACACCCTTCTTGGTCAGGACATGCTTATGGTCACCACCATTGCCAAAACTGCAGATGGCCTAGGTTATGGCGGTGAACGAACCAACACACTGATGCTTCGTTGGGAAAAGAACAACAACGATATCCACCTAAAGGTTATCTCAGTAAACAATTTCGCTGCAGATTCTCTTCCTATCGCATTGGCGGTAAAGAATTCCAATTTGGAGCCGCTACTACATAAGTTTGCAATCAAATCCCTCGGTACTGATTCTACTGGAATAGTGATCGAGGCGACAGATCTGTGGACTAAGGATATTCAAGCATTGGGACTTACTAAAGGTCAACGCACGCAGTATAAAGTAACTAGACTTGACTCGGATAGATCTTATATCGAGCATATCCATTCTTATCCGATCAATATCGAGTCGAGATATGTAATGACTTACATTGCCAATTCCCCTCCTTCTAATAGCTCAACAGGATCTATCACCTTGGAGATGAACTCTTCTATGTTGCTACTTCCAAAGGAGCCGATGAAGCAACGTTTAGGAGATCAGCGAGTAGGCTGGTTTAGCAGATCAATTGTGGATTACGGTTCTGATGCTCAAAAAGCGCAACGTCGTACTTTCCTTGACAGATGGAGACTGGAAGTGAAGGATGAGGACATGGCCAAATTCAAGGCTGGAGAATTAGTAGAGCCTAAAAAACAAATCGTTTATTACATCGATCCTGCTACTCCAAAGCAATGGATACCTTATCTCATCGCTGGTGTGGAAGATTGGCAAGTTGCCTTTGAAGCTGCTGGTTTCAAAAATGCGATCGTTGCTAAGCTAGCGCCTACCAAAGAAGAGGATCCAGATTGGAGTCCTGAAGATGCTAGATATTCTGTAATCAGATACTTCGCTTCTGACATTCAAAATGCATACGGACCACACGTATCTGATCCACGATCAGGTGAAATCTTGGAGTCTGATATCGGATGGTACCACAATGTGATGAACCTATTGAGAAACTGGTTCTTCATCCAAACAGCTGCAATCAACCCAGAAGCACAAAGCATCCAATTTAAAGATGAAGTAATGGGTAGATTGGTGCAATTTGTTTCTTCTCACGAAGTAGGACACACCCTTGGACTTCCTCACAACTTTGCTTCTTCGCATGCTTATCCAGTAGAGATGCTGAGAGATGCAGCCTTTACCAAAGCAAATGGAACTGCTCCATCCATCATGGATTATGCTCGATTTAACTACATCGCCCAGCCAGGTGATGAAGGAGTAAGCCTTATGCCAAACGTAGGTCCGTATGACAAATATGCAGTAGCATGGGGTTACAGACCGATTCCTGATGCAGCTACTCCAGAAGATGAGTTGATGACGCTAAATCAGTGGATACTAGAAAAACAAGGTGATCCAGTCTACAGATATGGTCGTCAGGGAAATAGATATGACCCTACTGCACAAAGCGAAGATTTGGGAGATAACTCTATGAAAGCTTCTGAGTATGGTATTGCCAACTTGAAGCGTATCATGCCAAACCTGATGGAATGGACTGCTGATCCAAGCAAGCCTTACAAAGATTTCGATGATTTGGGAGAAATGTATGGACAAGTATTCACACAATTCAACCGTTATATGGGTCATGTGAGAACTAATGTCGGCGGTGTGGCTGAGGTTTACAGAGCGGCAGGTCAGGATCTTCCTGTGTATACACATACTGCAAAAGACATTCAGAAGTCTGCTGTAGCTTTCTTGAATAAGGAGTTATTCACGACGCCAGAATGGATGATGCAAGATGATATCTTAGCTAGAACAGAAGATTTTGGAGCATTGGAGAAAATCAGAGGTATGCAGTCAAGCACCTTATCCAACCTATTTGACTTGGGAAGACTAGGAAGAGTGATCGAAAATGAAGCACTTAACGGTGATGAAGCGTATAAAATCACTGAATTATTTGATGACCTGAGAAAAGGTATCTGGTCTGAGCTTCCTGCTGGCAAGACGATCGACGTGCATAGAAGAGCATTGCAAAGAGCCTACATCGAGCGTGTTGGAGATTTGATGACTGCTGATGAGCCGAATATCCCTGCTGCAGCAAGAAGATACTACGGTACTCAGATCGACGCTTCACAGTCAGACATCAGACCGATGGCTAGAGGTGAATTGAAAACACTTCAAAAAGATATAAAATCTGCGATCTCTAGAACATCAGATAGAATGTCTAAACTTCACTTGGAAGACGCACTAGAAAGAGTAAATGCTATTCTTGATCCAAAGTAAGAACACGAGTTTATCCGCATAATTTAAATGGGCACCAGATCGGTGCCCATTTTTTTGTTTTATAGACTCTCGCAGCCACACAATGGTACGGCGCTATCTATTTGATTAGTATAATTCAAGACCCGGAGTTTATAAAGGTAGATTATTGAAAAATACTGAGATTCTTATTGCGAAAAATCCTTGCTCTGCCGAGCTACTGCGAGAAAAAATGTCTTGAAATCATTTTTTGATTAGTTTTGTTTCAAACTCATGAACATGTCATCACCACTTTCTATTCTTCAAAGTCACAAGCTCAGAATCACAGATTGTCGTCAGGAAATTATCCGCGAATTTTTGGATAAGCAAGTAGCCTTAGCGCATTCCGACTTAGAAGAAGCACTAGACAGTCAGTTTGATAGAGTGACGATTTATCGTACACTCAAGACTTTTGTGGATAAGGATGTGGTACACAAGGTTCTCGATGATAGCGGCGCTACCAAATACGCGCTTTGCTCACACGAAGAGGAGGAGCACAATCATGAACATGTTCATTTCAAATGTGAGGTCTGTGGAGAAACCACTTGTTTGGAATCTATCACCTTACCAAGCATCAAACTACCCAAGGGTTTTAAAAAGAAAGAAATGAGCTTATTAGTGCAGGGAGTCTGCAATAAGTGTCACTAATACTCCACCGGTTCAGGCATTCTTGATTTTGGAGAATCACTTGGCCACTGCACCCCAGGAGGCAGATCGATTTTGGGAGGTGTAAGATCTTCTACGCCACCATCTCCATCATCTTCGCTACTACCACCTTTTTTCAAGGAATTTTTGGTCATAGTCGCCATGACATATATCAAGATGACATAAGCCAACCCACACAGAATCAAATCGATTACAAGACTACTCATTGTTAAAAATTTGAGATAAGATAATTGAATACAAGAAGTAAATCAATGCTAATGCCGATTTGTTTTTCAATAAAGAAGTTTTTTATGATTTAAGCGGACTTGCTAATTCCCTTGGATAGGTGGATATTTGCGCTCTGAAAAAGATAAGTGATGATAGTAAAAACAAAAAAATATCAACTCCCAACTGGCACCTATATCAAAATGGCCCTCGTCAATGTTCTCAAAGAACAGTGGTGGGTAATCCCTATCGCATTGGCGATAATGTGTGGCTATTTCTGGATTCCATCGATTTGGTGGATCATTGCTGCTTTGATAGCATACGGCCTTTACGTACTATTCTGGGCGATTCAGTTTACTGGAGTGACTCAGATGGAGCAAAATAAGGTGATTTTTGATAAGATGGCCTATGAGATTGACAGCCGTCAGATATTGATGAAAATCAACAGCAAGCAGGGCATGCCAGTACAATGGAACATGATCAAAAATGCTGAAGTAAGAAAAGATGCCTTTGTACTATACATGTCCAAAGCACAATTCATCCATCTTCCTTTCCGTATTTTCAACTCAGACAATGAGCGGAAATTTATGGAAACAATCCTGAAGCGTAAGGAGCTTATAAAATAGGCTTCGCCCCAATATTCAGCAAAAGCCTCCCAGATTGGGGGGCTTTTTGCATTCCATCGTCATTCTCACCAGCAATAAAACCGTCCAGAGAACTCGCTACATAATAAATCACCTTGTTCATCACATCTTGGTTTTAGACTAATGTGGCGCCTTATTGATTTGCATTACCAGGTTTTCTTGATTCCCATATCCTTTCAACACTAAGCTATCGGTATATATCTCCAAAACCCCATACGAGCTAATCTCCGTATCCACCATCCCAAACATCGTCAAGTAATGTATGCCGTTCTTTAGGACATATTCACCCGCATGATTATGACCATTGATAAAGGCCACTACCGTAGAACTACCCTCGATCAATTTAATGATTTCATTATCATTCCATAGATTATGCGCATTCTCGGCAGGCCTTAAAGGCATATGTGAAAAAAGGATCACTTTTTCATTGGACTTTTCTGCAGCATCCAATTGCTCCTTAAGCCATTGTTGTTGTTCACTACCTATTGCACTATTCCAGCGATAATTATTCGCTTTCTCAGAAGTCAATTCAAAATATGAATTCACCTGATCGATATCATGCTTATGAAGTGAATTTGAAAAGAAGGAATAATCTGTAGCGTCCAACACGATAAACCGCCAACCATTTTTCAAGTACGAATAATAATAATTCGGCATGGATAGTTTTTCCAGCAAGTTTCCCATTTGACTGGAGTCTATTGAGAATTCATGGTTTCCTAACAGTTGGTGATTTTCAATCTGAGGATCTAACTTTTGATATACAGGCAAGATAGAATCGTAACTACCCCAGTCATCATCTATAATATCTCCGAGGTTCTGAACAAAATCAACCTTGTTATTATTGAATACATCAATTGCCTCCTCCAGTTTCCATAAGGATTCTCTATAATACCTTTTCCCCGCTGTTGCTTTATTCGCATACTGAGGATCAGCCACCAGACCAATTTTCAAAATAGGCTCTTTTGTAGCACAAGAACATAACAACATCACTATTGCAACGACTTGAAGTAAATAGGGCTTCATAGATGGTCTACCTGCTATACGCATTCAATTCAAAATTTATGTCAAACAGCAAATTATCTATTTGAGTTAGTTCAACTGCTCCAGAATCACCTCTATCGCCTTGTCCAGTTGCTTTTGGTTTCCCTGTAGTCGGTCAACAAAACCTTCTTCCACCCGGATATCTGGCTCCACCCCATCTTTCTCCAAATTCCTGCCATCAAGCGTGTAGCAACCCCAAGCGGGAAGTCTATAAAAAGAACCATCCACTAAGCCCTGACCAGAGGTGAAGATAATCCAACGATAAGTTTCCGTCCCAATGATAGTTCCTAGGCCCAATTCCTTAAACCCTGCCGCTGTCATCTCCGCATCTGAGAGTGATTGCTCATTGATAAGAAGCACAATTGGCTTATCAGCTGGAGAGAAATTGGGCTGATTAGTAAGCGCTCCATCACGATATTTCCATTGCAAATAGCTCTTCTGAGCTAGGAATTTCAGAACCTCATCATGGACATTTCCGCCTGTATTGTAGCGTAGATCCAGAATAAGTCCATCCCGATTTCCCTTCACAGAAACCATCTCTTCCATAAAGTGCTGCAACTCGCCTCCACCCATATTTTTCATGTGAACATAGGAGATTTTGTCTCCAGACTTCTCGTCTACATAGGCTTCATTATCATCCATCCACTCATCATATAGCCATGTTTTCATTTGTCCTGCCGAAGCTGGATGAACTTTCAGACTTAGTTCTGTACCCTTTCTGTCAAAAGTGAGTGTCAATTCCTCTGCCATCGCAGGCCCAGCAAAATAAAACTCTCGATTTTGGCTTGGCGCGACCTTTACACCATCCACTGCAACCAACTTGTCGCCAGGCATCAGAGGCACTGGATCCAGATCTGCAGGACTATGTTTCAAAATACGATCGACAGCATAAGGATTCTCCTCGTCAAATACAATTCCGGCATTCATCGAGCGAGTACCGAAATAGCCTTTTTCCTCATCCCCACTAGAGCTAAAGCCAAAATGAGAAGTGTTCAACTCGCCCAGCATATCATTGAAAATAATTCGCAAATTATCTCGGCTACTCACATAAGGTAAAAACTCAGCATAGCGATCCCTAAGCTCCTGCCAGTTCTCCCCATGGAAATCCCCATCATAGAAATTCTGCTCCATCCCAGCCCAAGCTTCATAGTACATCTGCTCAAACTCATCCCGAAGTTTCTTGGTAAAAGTCTGTCCTATCTTGATCTCTTCAGTCTTATTGCTAGCCGGATCAAGCGTATGAACTTTACCTCCTGCCAACAGGTACACTTTGCCCTTTGCCTCAACTAAGTCATATCCTCCGATTCTTTCATCACTTACTTTCTCGGTTTTGGTTTTTTCGAAATCTTCCAGGGTTGTTTTCCATAATTTGGGATTACCCTCATCATGATTTGAAGTATAGAAAACCCAAGTTTTATCATCTTTCTGAAGAACTACTGGATTGGATTGCTGCCCAAAAGCAGGCCCAATACGTTCCAATCGCTCCATCAAATCTCCTGAACTGATCTTTACCTTTGCTGAAGACTTATCCGGCGTAGCCTCCTTTTTATCCTTGTCATCTTTGTCTTCCTTATCAGTTTTATCCTCTTCCTTAAACAGCGCAGCAACCTTATCGGACTCAAATAACCCAGCAAACTTCTCCAACTTCATGCGATATAGATGTGCTTCACTGGTCCCAAAAGGAAAGCTCGCATGAGTCCTATCAGAGGTGAAATAGATGTATTTGCCATCTGGGGACCAATAGGGATTGGTCTCTGTCACAAATGTCTCAGTCAAATTGATGGTTTTCTTAGTAGCTCTGTGATAGACCATCACTTCACGCTCAAAATTCCTAATTGGGCTATACACCACATATTCATCGTCTGGAGATAGGTAGGCATTCGGAGTATAGAATCCCCATAATTCGTCCTCTACCAATGTTTTGCTTTCTAGTGTCTTGAGATCGATCTCGCGAACTTCATTTCTTCCTCCAATATAAATGCCCAATGTGCGTGCTGAATTCAGGGTCAATTGTCGGTTTTTGAATTTGTCGTCCGTAAGCTGTTTTTCCTCCCCTGGATCCTGAGCTGAGATACTAAAGAGATTCGCATAGCCCTTGACCGTGCGGGTATAAATCAGGGTTTTGTTGTCCGCTAGCCACTTCACTTCCTCCACAGCTTCTTTGGGATCGGTTTGTATTTGCTTCGCAAATTTCCCTTTTACATCAGAAATAAACAGAACGCCACGAGATACAAAAGCCATTTTATTCCCATCAGGCGACACATCAAAATTGGAGATATTTCCTGCTACCTGTCGGCTTTGCTCTTTCTGCAGGGTTTGATTTTGGAAGATGGAGATATTCGGCTGAGAGGTTTTGCCAGTAGCTACGTCATAGACGAATAGCTGATAGTCTTTTCTAAAGACTACTTTCTCTCCATTGGCAGATACTTTCGGCCACATAATAGAAGAAGTGAATTCTGTCAACTGAGTTTTAGTCGCTCCTTTGAATGTGTATAAGTTGTATTCCCCATTGGCTTCATCTGACTGGAAAAACACATTACCCTCAGCATCGATGGTCGTGCCGAAGTCCTTTCCTTCATAATCAGTGTATTGCGAGAATTTCTCTGTGCTAGGATTGTAGGACTTGATATCAGGATTATACTCGCCTTTATAGCGCTTTCGGTGCGCAAAGTTCTTGCTTTCCCAGGTTTCATTAAAGTAGATTTCTCCAGTTTTCGGTTGAACTACCGCTCCGTGAATGGTATTAAAATAATGTGGAAAAAGTCGGGTAGGTGTAGAACCAGAAAGGTCAATTTCATAAGTGGAAAACCTATTATATCGATCAGAGGTAAAATAAACCTTATCGCTTTCCCAGCTCCAGGACTCAAGTTCATCAGCTCCTTCATGATAAGTCAGTTGGCGGATTTCGCCTCCTGCCATAGGCATCAGAAAAATATCCTTGTTGCCATATTGCTCAGCTGTGAAGGCCAGCCACTTTCCGTCAGGAGAAACCGACGGCTTAGTCTCTATCCCTTCCATGGCCGTCAAGCGCAAGGCCGAACCACCAGTCACAGGTACTTTCCAAAGATCCCCTTCGAAACTAAAAATAATATCCTTCGCATCAGGACTAAGAGTAGGGTCTGATACGAAATAGGGGGAATTTGAATTTTGTGCTTTTGCCGTGGAGATACTAATGATAAAAATTAGTGCGAAGTATATCTTTCTCATAAAGTGGGATTTTAAGGAATAGTCCACTAAAGTTAAAAAACCAGCCCCAATAAAAAAGTCTATCTGATTAAAGGAGGCTGTTTTCTACTCATCCTTACCTTGGTTTGAAGATTAACACGAACATTGCGTTTTGCTCATACGAAGCAAAAAGGAATATCGGAATCATTGCGGGTAATCTTGAATTTTTGATATTTGACCATGCAAATCAAACTGATCGCCATAGGCAAAACAGATAACAAGGCTATCATTTCACTTATTGAGGAATATAGCAAGCGTCTGAATTTTTACATCAAGTTTGAATTTGAAGTCATTCCAGACCTGAAAAACACCAAATCACTTTCCGAAATTTTGCAAAAGGAAAAAGAAGGAGAGTTGATTTTGAAAAAGCTAATCCCATCTGATGATTTGATCCTGTTGGATGAACGCGGCAAAAGCTATAGTTCTATGGATTTCTCTGCTTTCCTTCAAAAGAAGATGAATGCAGGTCTAAAACAACTCATTTTCGTTATTGGAGGGCCTTATGGTTTTTCGGATGAAGTTTATGCTAGAGCCAATGGTAAGCTTTCCATCTCCAAAATGACTTTTTCACATCAGATGATCCGCCCATTTTTTATCGAGCAAGTTTATCGTGGATTTACCATTCTGCGAAACGAGCCTTATCATCATGAATAGAAAGTAATCAGTCGCAGTAATCAGTATTCAGAGCTCTGAGACTGTGACTGAAAACTGACCACTAACACCTTTCCAATGTTAAGTTTTGGATTCCTATATGTTTTAATGTTACCAAATTGTTAACTTACCGTCACATTGGCTTTAAGTCTAGTAACATTAACTTCATCCAAGTTGAAAAAAGTAGTCCTCACATATATCCTGATTTCAGCAGTTGCTTTCCTTGCTCTAGCACAGGAATCGACTGTGAAGGTGAGTGATTTGCACTTTGATACTAATACAGAGAAGGAACTTTGGGAGGTTGGACAAGAGAATCCTTACTTGCTATTCAGAGCAGTCCAAGCTGAGCAAATCCCTTCTGGCGATAAATGGAATGGCCTTGTCTCGGACTTGGATAAGAAATTCGATAAAAAAGGTACACATCTCAATGTACTTCGGCAGATTTTTCAAAAGTCTCATCAGCAGTTATTCAAAACCTATGAGCAACATTCCACATTCAATGCGATGCTTGATGAAGGCAAGTTTGATTGTGTAAGTGGATCTGCTGCATTAGCCTTGCTTCTGGATCGCTATGAATTTGATTACAAGGTTGTAGAAACTGATTATCACGTATTTGTCCTGGTCAATCTTGAAGGAAAAGATATTATTTTGGAAAGTACGCTTCCTATAGGCGGTATGATCACAGCTCCATCGGAAGTGGCTGCTTACTTGGAAGGATATAAAGCAGATGAATCGGTTCAGCTAAAGTCAGTATCACAGCGCTTAGGAGCCCCCAAAGTAGATTTGTCAGACAATGCTATTTTTAGAAAAGTCAATCTGAAACAATTAGCTGGCTTACAATACTACAACGATGCGATCTCACTTTTTAATGAGCAAAGCTTCGATAAAGCAGCTGTACAGCTCAATAAAGCATTAAAGCTTTACCAGTCTGAGCGTATAGAAGGATTAAAGGAATTGGCAGAGGAGCAGGCATCTTTGCTAGCCAGCTCAAACTAAAAGCAGAACAATATTCTTCCTCATTGCCAAAAAGAATTGCAAACTCAATACTATGCTAATTACTAAACGAAAAATGCCCTATTCTAAGAACAGGGCATAAAAGTCAATTAGTGGTGGTGATGTCCATCTGGACCATGTGCATGACCATGTTCAAGTTCTTCGGGCAGAGCTTCTCGCACTGCAATGATTTTGCCCTCAAATGACAAATCATAGCCAGCTAGTGGTGGATTGAAGTCCATATGAACTCCCGTATAATCAATTTTGGTAATCTCTCCCCGAATCTGTCCCCCCTTATTGTCTTGCATTGGAATCACATTTCCCACACGAAGGATATCTTTATTTATCTTCCCGTTCTCCTTGAAATTAGCTTTTGGAATAACGGTCTTTTTCTCCTCCATATAATCCCCATAGGCCTCGTCAAAACCAAGATCCGCCGTAAATGCATCACCGGCAGACTTACCTAACAAGGCAGCTTCAAACTTTGGAAACACCTCTCCAGCATTAAATAGAAAGTAAAATGGTTTATCCTCAGGGACAGTTTCATAAGCAACCATTCCTGTCTCACCATCATCTACCTTCAGGTCATAGCAAACTGCTACCACAGTATTCTTATCTACTTTCATATATCTATGTTCTAATCTCTATTGGAAAATATACGCTACGCCAACTTGTCCTACGAAGTTCTTGCGATCGTAGCCAGGCACGAAATACTGATCTGGATTATTTTCCAAGTACCATTTGTAATTCAAGGTATTCACGTATTGCAAACGAGCATTCAGCAAAATATTCCCAAATTTCCAATCACCTATCAATGAAGGCACAAGATCCACATACTTATTTCTCCAGTCCTTGGACGCCTCATATCTATAGTAATAGTAATCATTGTTGTAGACTATTCGCTCCATTTGGAAGCCAATTCTATTCATGTCATGCACCCAGGCAAATTCCAAAAAGATCACGTTACTGGCTGGGCCATTGCCTGCTCCAAGTACCTGACCATTGTGTGTATAACCGTCCACTACATGCTCGTGAATGTACCATGTCTTAAGTGCTCGAATATCATCCCGTATAGTTTGACCCGTTTGAGTCATTTCCGAGCTGATCTGTAAGAAATGACCTGGTTTTTTCAAGCTCATCAGGTGCGAAAACCCAAAAGTAAAGGCTCTTCCTGACTCTGGCGTAATCATAAAATCATTGAGCGTACGGTCATTGTCACGAGTTCCATATTCTCCATAGAATTCAAAGCGACCTTTGGGACTCATCCATCTGAAAAATCCAGAGCTAAACTGCTGTCTTTTTTCTTGAGTTGGATCTACAATATTCTGTGCTTTTTTCCTTCCATTGAAAATAGGGAGTATATCACCCAGTCCAGAAATATCATGCTGGTAAATCTGACTGGTAGATCCATATCCTAGAAAAAGTCCTGGCACCCATTTAGGCTGATAAGTCAAAATCAATCCTGACAAAAAGCGCTTATTATCTTCTGGCTTTGGGATAAGCACATTGTTTTCTTGAATTCGGTAATCAGGCCAAGGAGGTAAGAACCCCGAAGATTTCAAGAAACCACCAATTACCTGTCCCTCAAAAGAACCAATTTTGGTTTCCACAGGCTTGCGGGTATTTGCCGTCAGGTGAATAAATCCCGGTGCATTGTTTCCAAGCAAAAGAGAATTCCTTCTTCCAGGGCCCCACCACAAGTTTTCGGAAGAAATTCCAAAGGAGTACTCCTTGAAATTGTAACGAATACTAGATTGCCCCAAATAAAATTGTGAATAGGAACTGCTACCAAATCTCTCTGGCATATCAATTCTATTCATGTAATCATAATAGTACAGAATACTCAACTGATGCTCTATCGGATATCCCAAGTAATCTTGGTTTTGAGCGATCAACAGTTCTGGCTGAAATTGTACACTAAACGACCCATAATTCAAAAATGCTCCTGGACTGATGATGGTCTGGATACCTCGATTGGGAATAAAAGCCCCATCGTTGACACCAAAAGCATAGGTGGAATTGTATTGAAACTTAGCTACCGCCGGCATCAGCAAAAACTCCCCTTTATTATCCTTGCCAAAAACTCTGTTGAATTTTGAGCGATCCATATCCACCACAGAGCTATCTAGGTCAAAACCATATTTGATTCCGAAGGCCTGAGCTGGATAAAGTGGTCGGATCATAAAAGATGAAGAAGAATCCACATCCCCGATCAATTGCGCTCGTCGCAGGTAATCATCCAATACTGGAGTTCCCACGGGCACTGTCTGCGCCAACGAAAGATGACCCACTAGAAGGAATAGCAACGAAGCACCAATACAGCTATTCAAAAATTTCCTTTTCTTCATCATGCTCATTTCAAGATAAGGGCTTCAACAGTTATTTTAGCTAGAGACCATGATTCATCACATTTGGGATCAGGAGAATTGGTAGCGACCAAATCTGAATTCATGTAAATTCTTGTGCTAGACTTACTATGCTCCACTATTTTGGAGATACTGTATCGTGTGGTATAATTAGGTACGGTGCCAAATATGCAGAGACCTGGCATATTGGTTTGTATCGCTCCGGTTTTAGGCTTATTTGTTTGGGAGAAAGAATCAGGATAGGACTGATAAAGACAATAGGTAGATTCACAAGGAGAGTTTGAGAAAGAAGTCCTAAAGACCTCTTCATTATCTATTCCAAAAAACCACTGGTCTGGACCAGACACTCCATCCGAGGTATTTCCATCCCAAGTATCGTGAATCAAAATTTCTAAAGTCACCTTCAATAGGTTATGAGCAGGCATATCCGATAGATTGACTGCTAATTCTTCATTATGATAATAACCTACTACAGTATCATTCTCAAAAACCAGAAATCTCCCATTTTCAAATCCTTGTAGATCTAAATCAGAAAAATCATTGGAGTAGACTACCACATCTGACTCCAGCGTATCTGTGCAAGAGAAAAGTGAAGCTGCGGTCATTAGCAGTAAAAGGGCTTTCACTCCCTTTGACCAAATATTGCAATCCATCAAATTCAGTTAGTTAAGAAAATATAACCCTGCAAAGAAACAAAAAAGGAGCCAAACCAGACTTACCAAAAGAACGCTATTTTTAACCAATGCCTCCAAAAGGATTTGCTATTTTTGGGCTGAATATAAAAACAAGCTATGGCTACTTTTACTATTGTCGCAGGTGCACGACCAAATTTCATGAAAATCGCACCGATCATTCATCAATTTATCAAAAAGCAGCAGGAAGGAGTTCCGGTTAAATTCAGGCTAGTTCATACTGGTCAGCATTATGATAAAAAGATGTCAGGTGACTTTTTTGAGCAACTGAATATCCCTGAACCAAATGCCAACTTAGGTGGTGGTGGTGGCACCCAGGCTGAGCAAACGGCTGCGATCATGGTTGCTTTTGAAAAGGAGCTAATGGAAAATCGTCCCGACCTTGTATTGGTTGTAGGTGATGTCACCAGTACACTTTCCTGCTCCATTGCTGCCAAAAAACTACAGATCGACGTTGCCCATGTAGAGGGGGGAATTCGCTCTGGCGATCTTTCCATGCCTGAAGAAATCAACCGAATGGTAACCGACAGCATCACAGATCATTTTTTCACCACTTCAGAAATCGCGAATACCAACCTTCGGAAAAGTGGTTTTGCTGAGGAAAAAATACATTTCGTTGGCAATACCATGATCGACACCCTGAAGGCTCAAATGCCTAGGTTCAAAAAACCTGAAGGAGCGATATTCGAGAACTTGGAAAAAGGGAAATACTTCGTCATGACTATGCATCGCCCAGCGAATGTAGATCAAGAGCATAAACTCAAAGCCATGATCGACGCTATCCTAGAGGGCACAGAAGGTCTACCGATTATTTTTCCCGTACATCCTAGGACTGCCAAAAACCTGCAATCACTAGGTATTGATGCTCCCAATCTACTGATGAGCGACCCTTTGGGCTATTTAGAGTTCAATTACCTCGTGAAAAATGCGAAAGGAGTCATTACCGACTCTGGAGGGATTACTGAGGAAGCTTCGGTGATGAATGTGCCTTGTATCACGCTTCGTGACAATACCGAGCGAGCAGAAACCATTCACCTAGGAACCAATGAACTGGTAGGTACTGATCCTGCCAAACTAAAGCCGTACCTCAAAAAAATAATGACAGGAGACTGGAAACAATACCAAGGAATTCCACTTTGGGATGGAAAAACGGCTGAGCGAATTGTGGATATCTTAATTGATTCTTACCCAGCGAGCTAAAGAAGAATTGCATTACCCGCTGATTTCTGCTGACAAGCTGCCATACCTGATGAAGATCTTTAAATTTCTATCATCAAATAAGCACTATAATCTTGCAGCGAAAATCAGCGGGGAAAGCTTAGATCATTCCCTTAGAAAGAGAAAGCTAATTTAAAGTTGATTTTAGTACCTGGCGAAAGACTGCTGAAGATCTGGTCTTCTGCTTCATACGACTTATACACATATTCTTTCTTAGAATTCAGGATGTTTTGTACACCAAAACCAGCCTGCAAGCGCTCATCAGCACCAAATGTTTTGTTCAAATTGAAGTTTAAGCTATTGAATGGTACAGAATAAGTATCCGTTCTGTTGCCAAAGCCTACATACTGCAAGGATGAACCTTGTACGTTGTAGAACATGCCTACTTCCCAACCTGTCGCATAGTTATTATAACTCAAACCAGTATTGATTAAGTAAGGAGCTTGTCCTGCCATATCTCGTGTATCCTTAATCTCCTGACCTTCTCTAGCTGTCAATTGTCTTGATCTATACTCAGACTCAGACATTTCAATCTGAGATCTCGTGATAGTCACATTGGTGTTCCAGTTGAAATTCTCAAATGCTGGCGCGATGAATTTCAATGATTTTCTGAACTCAAATTCCAAACCGGCCACAGTTCCATCACCCACATTTCTTGGCTGGAAAGTCCCTGGATCCGAAAGGAACTGAACCATTTCGATAGGCTTTTCAAAAGTTTTGTAGAATGCACTTACTGAAAACATCTGTCCTCTATCCTGGAAGGCTTCCCATCTCAAGTCAAAGTTATTTACCCGAGTGGATACTAAATTTCCGTCCCAAAGGACTTCAGTTCCCCCATTGGTAGTCTCAGGATAAAGTCCTCCAATGAATGTTCTGCCTGTGATCGGATCAAGTATCTCCGCGTAGGAAAGCTCTTTAAAGGAAGGTCTCGCGATAGTTCGTGACGCTGAGAATCTAAGATTCTGCTTTTCGTGAAGATTATAGATCAGGTTGATTGTAGGGAAGAAGTCTAAGTCATCCAGCATTTCCACCAAATCATAATCGATCGTACCTGTCTGGTTTGTTCCAGTATAGTATTGATTGAATTTCTCTACACGCAAACCTACAATTGCTTTTAGGTTATGAGCAGGGTTAGCTTCTATAGATCCGTATCCAGCGAAATTAGTCGCGATGGATTGGTATTCATTTGCATTGATAGGGATGAAATCGGCATTGTATCGTACGCCATTTCTATTGTCAGCAGCGAATAAGTTTTCATCATCCAAAATTTCATTGGGATCTCCTGTGAACACGGTGTTTCCCGTCGCAAACTGGAAGCTTTGGATATTGAAATCACGTTGTTTGAACACATAGTTTCCACCAAACCTCACTTTTCCTTCTCTGGAGAATAACGAAATACCACGCGTCACATCCAGTTTACCTACTATACTGTATTCCTTCAAGTCTCTCCAGATTCTGGCTGGCAGACCTACTTCTGTGGAAACCGTATTGGTCGGTTCTCTGAATCTAGTGAATCTAATATCTGGATCAGAAATGGTAGATCTTGTAGGTGCAATTTTCCAATTGACTTCCCAATCTCTCCCATTAAGGTAGTGCGTACCTCCCAAAAGAATACTTGTTAGGCCTCTCTGGCTATATTCCAAGTTGTATTGTGTCGCTTCAAAGTTTGCACCCAGATTGGTGTTGATAAAGTTAAACTGACCAGCTTTGGATTCTCCATTTTGAAGATGCATCAAATTCAATTTGAACTTAGAATTATCTGTTTTCAATGCGATACCTGCAAGTCCACCCAATAGCACATTATTGACGCCGTAGTCACCTCGCTGTCTTTCCAATGCCTCAAGTTCATTTTCTTTGACATCTCTAGGCTTTGCATACAGATTGTATTCTGCATCTTGGAAAAACTCCGTCTCATTCTTATAGGTCACCGCAAAATTATAACCCCAAGTTGCTTTTGATCTTGCAATCTGGTTGCCTAGGGAAAAGCTAACACCCATATCCATCAGACTGTTTGATCTATAGCCTCCAAGTGTTTTATTGAAGCTCCCCAAGATATCTTGGTATTGTAAGCCCAAAGGACCATTTGGATTTCCCACCACATCGCCGTACTGCGGGATAACGGCATAGCCTTCAGTTGGGATGGCTCTTGTTCCGTCGTCAAAACCTAACCAGTCGGTTTTACCACCGTCATATTTCAGGTAGTTTGAATTGAAGTGCATAGAAGGATTAATCCCACCACTCAGGCTCAAACGCATGGTTTTTTCTTCAGGAAAATCTTTGGTCTCAATATCTACCACCCCACCTGTAAAGTCAGCAGGAAGTTCAGCAGTAAAAGATTTAGAAACGATAATATTGTCGATCACATTGGTAGGAAAAATATCCATTTGGATCGTATTTCTGTCAGGATCAAGTCCTGGAATATCTACACCGTTCAAGACGGTCTTTGTGTATCGGTCACCCAATCCACGTACATAAATGTATTTGCCTCCTTCGATAGAGACTCCGGTCACACGCTTTACAGCTGAGGCTGCATCACCGTCACCGATTTGTCTAAAAGTACTTGCAGAGATACCGTCAATAAGATTGGCAGCATTCCTTTTTACCGACATCAATGCTGATTCGGTAGTTCTGATTGCAGAAGCAGCAATGGTCACTGTCTCCAATTCTGAAGCCTCTTCCGCCATCATCAGGTCATTAATCACTTCCACATCTCCATCCTTCACCGTTACTCCGGTGAGTTCGATTGATGAGTAAGAAATATAAGATACCTGAAGCGTGTAAGCTCCTGGTGCAACTTGGATTTCGAATTTCCCGTCGAAATCAGTGACTGCTCCAGTGGAAGTTTCTTTGACCAAAACAGAGACCCCAAAAAGCGGTTCACCTGTTTTTTCGTCGAAGATTGCTCCACGGATGGTTCCTTTTTGAGCAAATGCAAATCCCGCTAATAACTGGGAAAGGACCAATAGAATCAAAATGGAAAGTCTCTTCATGAGTGGGTTTGAAGATTGAGTTTTCATACAGCAATTGAATGTAAAATCTGAAAGAAGGAAGAAAGTTGCCTTGCAAGCTCTTTCTCCCTTCTGTCAAATTAGTTTGTGATTATAGGTCGGAGATTACTCCAGAAATGTAGGTCCAAGACCAGCCAGCGAATACTGAAGCATCAGCTCCAACAGTGTTAGCTCCGGCAGATACTGCAGTTGCATATTCGTCTGTACCGTTCTTGAATACTTGTGATAATGATACTCCTTCAGCAAGAGTAGCTTCTAGGTTCATGAACTTCAATGTGCCATCAGCGAAGGTTGCCAAGGTTTTGTCACCACTTAGTGATAGATCTCCTCGACCCTCAGTAGTAGCCGGATCAGCGAAGTTGTAGAAGTAAATGTTTTCGAACATGCCTCTAGCTCCATCTCTGAAATCACCTAATTCAGCGACATTGTTTCCTTTTATAGAACCATTTTTCATGGTGTGGCCAGCTAAGTAAGAACCTTCAGGTCCGTCGATTTCCAAGGTATGATCAGTCTCATCGCCAGCAACTACGATGAAGTTATCTAGTGTACCAGCCCAAGCTTGGTCAGTGTCCATTCCGTCATCACCTGGATTCCAAACGATTGCGTTTTTCACATTCACAGTACCACCAAACCATTCGATTCCATCATCTTGGTTACCTACTACTTCAATGTTTTCGATTACTGTTCCTGATCCAACAGCACCTAGTGTAAGTCCGTTGATTTCGTTGCCTTCACCGATGTTAGCACCACCGTGACGGATGGAAATGTATTTAAGGATACCAGAGTTATCAGCATCATCAGTTCCACCGTAAAGTCCATTAGTATCGGAAGGTGGGATACCTTCTATTTGAGTTTCAGTTACATCGCCTGCGAAAGAACCCTTAGCATTACCTAGGATGATCAGACCACCCCAAAGACCAGTAAGATTTGCTTCAATATTTGGAGAAGCGATTTCTCCTGGCATGATTTCATCCGCTACAGTAGTAAAAATGATCGGAGAAGAAGCAGTTCCTTGCGCATCGATCTTAGCTCCTCTAGCGATGATCAATGCAGTAGCATTTGATCCAGATCCAACTTCACCTTTCACGATTACACCAGGCTGAATAGTGAGTGTATTACCAGCAGTTACTGCGATTCTACCTGCGAGAACATATGTTTTACCAGTCTCCCAAGTAGTATTAGAAGAAATGTTTGAATCTATAAGCAAGACATCATCAGTATCCGGATCAACTGGATCTACAGGTTTGTCGTTACCATCAATACAGCTAGTGAATCCTATCACTAGGGCTGCAAACAAGATAAATAGGTTGTTAAACTTTTTCATTGAGATTTATAATTGATTATGATTTTGCCTCATTTGACGATGCAAATCTGTCTCAATTTTTTACCTCAAAAGAATTATCTGAATTATCCTTTTTTTACTAAAGCGCGCCGAATTTAATATTGGAATAATAAAAGCGGCATAAAAAAAGGCTTCTCTTTCGAAAAGCCTTTTTGTGCTGTATTAGCTACTATTTCAATGTTACCGTTTTGTTAATCGGAACTTTCTCTAAGAATATTTTTACCAAATCTCTCGTGTTAATTCCATCTGCTTCTGCCTCATAATTTAGAATGATCCGGTGATTTAGTACGTCTTCAGCTATTTCCTTGATGTCTTCTGGTAGGACATAATCTCTTCCGTCCATGAAAGCAACAGCCTTGGCTGCAAGGTTCAGGTTGATACTGGCACGAGGAGAAACCCCAAACTGAATGTACTTCGCCTCATCTTTCAGACCGTACTGCGCTGGGAATCTAGTCGCAAAAACCAACTCTATAATATAGTGCTCCAATGGCTCAGCCATTTTCACTGCATTGATCTGATTACGGATATCAAAAATTTCGTCTTTGGAAAGTATAGCATTCACATCCGAACTAAATGACATATTCGCCATTCTTCGCATTACTTCCATTTCGTCCGCCTTGCTCGGGTAGTCGATATGGACTTTCATCATGAATCTATCCACCTGTGCTTCTGGAAGTGGATATGTTCCTTCCTGATCTACTGGGTTTTGCGTAGCAAGTACCAAGAAAGGTCTGTCTAGCATATAGGTAGTATCACCGATAGTCACCTGCTTTTCCTGCATAGCTTCCAAAAGCGCCGACTGAACCTTCGCCGGAGAACGGTTGACCTCATCCGCCAAAATCACATTGGAGAAAATCGGACCCTTCTTCACTTCGAAACTTGCTGCCTGCTGATTGTAGATCATCGTTCCGATCAAATCCGCTGGAAGCAAATCTGGCGTAAACTGGATTCTATTGAAATCAAGATGAAGCACTTTGGCAAGGGTATTTACCGTCAAGGTCTTCGCCAAGCCCGGTACACCTTCCAAAAGAATGTGTCCATTGGTGAAAAGTCCAATCAAAAGCCTGTTGACCATTCTGTCCTGGCCCACTACTACTTTCTTAACTTCCTGTATTACGTCTGCTATTTTTTCCTGATGCATGGAATTTGAATCTTTGAGTGCTATTTTCTGGAGACTAAAATAGAGGTTTTTGTCCCAAAGGACAATCTTAAATCTTAGAAGCGGTAATGCCTCACGATTAAAGGGATTTTATGATTTTTTAAGAAGGTTATTTCTCGTGGCTGCAATTTGTCTCTCGCGGCGGCGCGGCGTTAGGTAACCTTTGAGGTTTTCGAAACCTCGAAGGTTTTGCCTGTGAGGTCTCCCGCTAAGGCGCAACATTCGTAAGTTGTAATAAAGAAATCAGGCTGCATTTCTTCCTTTAGAATTAGCTCTTCGCTTCTCTCCTTACTCTAGCTTTTCCCAAGAAACCAATTAAACCTTCGAGGTCAAAAAAAAGACCTCAAAGGTTATAGAACACCGCGTCGCTGCGTCGCCGCGAGAAAATCATTTATTCTATTTCCTATTTCCTTCCGTTTTCTTAAAATCAGTCAAGCCTAACTTATGGTAAATCGTTTGTTCATCGAGCTCCTGTACTTCTCCTACTTTGAAATTAGCAATGGTCAATTTTTCCATAGACCAGCGCACCAGCCTCAGCGTAGGATGTCCGATTGCCGCAGTCATCTTCCGTACCTGTCGATTTTTCCCCTCTATCAAAGTCAGTGAAATCCAGGTATCGGGAATCGAAGCTCTATAGCGAATCGGTGGATCACGATCTGGAAGTGATGGAAGGGGATCCAAGGTTTTGGCGATGGCAGGCTTTGTTTTGTAATCTCTACCCTCCACATTGATCATCACGCCCTGCATCAAGCCTTTCAAAGAAGCTGGTTCTGGAATTCCTTCCACCTGAGCGTAATAGGTGCGCTGGTGTCCAAAGCGAGGATTTAGTAAGTGGTGATTTAAAGATTTATCATCTGTGATGATCAGAAGTCCTTCCGAGTCCTTATCCAGTCTGCCGACGGGATATACTTCCTTCGGAAAATCAAAAAGAGAGGCAAGCGTCTGCCCCTCTCCCGAAAATTGACATAAAACCCCAAAGGGCTTATAAATAATAAAGTATCTAGCCAAGGTCAGTTAATTAACTTCCGCAGCCAACACAGTCTATGCTGGAATCTGTTGGTTTCACCCCATCACGCTCCATCTTCAAATTGTGGATTTTGTCGCGAATCTCCATATCTGCAAACATGTCACCAGTGATTTGTGACTCCAAGGCTTGGATTTGCTCGTTGTAGTTTTGAATTTGTACGTCGCTCATAAAAGTTATGGTTGAAGGGTTGAAATGATATCCTAAAATAGCCAGTGATCTTGGAAAGTTCCTGATCTACGTCTCATTTTTTTCGTCAAAAATGATTCCAACTGAGCAGTAGAAACTTACCTTCAGAAAATAATTAATAAAAATGCCGATTTCAGAACTCATCAATCTTCGCCAATTTTTACATCAACACCCCGAAATTGCTGGCGAGGAAACTACTACAGCGGAGAAGATTTTAGCTTTTTTTGCCAATCTTAAACCGGATCACATCATAGAAAATCTTGGTGGGAATGGACTTGCATTCGTATTCAAGGGGCAAAAGCCGGGCAAAAGAAGTTTGTTTCGGGCAGAACTCGATGCTCTGCCAATTCAGGAAACAGGAGAACCAAGTTATAAAAGCCAAACTACTGGCAAGGCTCATCTCTGCGGTCACGATGGGCATATGACGATCATCTGCGGACTGGGAGAGAAACTTGCTGCGCAAAGACCTGAAACTGGAGAAGTCGTTTTACTCCTCCAGCCAGCGGAAGAAACGGGTGAAGGTGCAAAGAGAATTCTCGATGATCCGCAATTTGAGCAGATCAAACCAGATTATGCATTTGCTCTTCACAATCTCCCTGGGTTTCCCCTTCATCGAGTAGTGATCAGAAAAGGAACATTTGCAGCTGGAAGCACTGGATTGACTATTTCCCTAACTGGAAAAACTTCGCATGCAGCCCATCCTGATGCTGGAATCAATCCTGCCCAAGCTATTGCTCAAATGCTTCAAACGCTTCCCAATCTTACTGAGAAACTCAAAACCTTTGCTTTGGTCACCGTGATTCATGCTGAGATTGGTAGCATGGCGTTTGGAACTAGCGCAGGTAAAGGAAGTCTAAGCTTAACCATCCGAGCTTTTGATCAAGTTGATCTGGAAAGCTTGATCGAAATGATAATAGAGGAAGTCAAAAGGGTTGCTTCAGCAGAGAAGCTTGGTTGCGAAATCAGCTTCGTAGAATCCTTCGCTGTTTCCAAAAACGATCCTAAAGCTGCCGAAATCGCTGAAGGAGTAATGAAGGAGCTTGGTTTGGCGCAAATAGAAAAACCAGAACCATTCCGCTGGTCGGAGGATTTTGGGCTCTTCAGCCAATCTTGTCCATCCTATCTTTTCGGACTAGGTGCTGGAGAAAACTGTCCTCAACTCCACGAACCTACCTATGATTTCCCAGATGAAATAATTGATACTGGGGTCAAGGTATTTGAGGGGATTGTAAGGAAGGTGAATGGTTAAAAAAGAAGACCTTCCAGGTTTTTAAAACCTGGAAGGTCTTCTGGGATAATTCATCCTACCTCTTTGATAAAGAATCTACATCCCAATTCAGACCAGCTTTCTCCCTTTCGTACCGGAACCAATTCAGCTGTCAGAATATCCTCTCCCCTGTACCCTAAGCCCTGCAGTTCATCATCACCAAGATACTCACTCAGCTCTTGTGACATATCGATGACCAGTTTGTGTTTGATTAGATAAGCCGAATTAATCACCAAATATCTTGGGTCATTATTTTCAGGCTCAACGAAGAGAAGCTGGGCAATCTGCTCAAACATAGAAATTGGTAAATAAAACGAATCTCCTGCGTCTTCCCAGTCTCGATTTTCCACATCAAGTGAGGTTTTGGGCAGGTGGTAAGTCTTGCAGAGAAAGTCCAGGGCTTCTCTGGCTTGCTCCTCGACGGACAATTCGGATTGCTCGATTTCAGCAAGTTTATCCAACAGAGTCTCATCTGACTGTATCCATTCTTCTAGAGTAGGCCAAGGTTTACTTTTCATATTTCTTGATTAAAAAAACCAACCCAGAGTTATTTCTAGGTTGGATTCAACGTTATTTATAAAATTGTTTTCTAAGGCCATTTGAGCCAAACCATTCTTCATCGGGGATTTCTAAGGGTTTGAATTCGACTCCCAAGTCCATTTTTTGTTTTAGTATTTCATCTTTAATTTCCTCACAAACTATGAAATCAAAAACCCCAAAAATTTTAAGAAAGAATAAGGGCGAAGAAAACCCCTCCTTTATTACCAATTTCTTGGTAATTATATAACTAAGATAATTGAGTTTGTTTTCTTCAAAATTTTTCATCTCTTCCAAATTCTGAAAGGATATATCAGTTATTTTTTGTCCAAATTCTGTAGCTATACCATTTACCTCTTTTTCTACCCAACCCTCGCAAAGCTTAAATATAGATCGCTCAAAATCAACCTCTTGATCATCAAATTTTATCACATCAGTAATCCAAAAGTCGTTTAGTATTACAGATCCTCTAGTCAAAGGACATCTCAAATAAATAACATTATCATTTCTAAAATTATCCAATAATTCTTTGACTCTTGTGGATATGATTTTTCTACTTCCTAAATCGGATGATGCTGTGTAAAAATCTTTAACACGAGAACTTGCTGTGATTTTTTGGACTGGTGCACTCCCAATACTTGGATTTCCGTCATATTCCATGTAGCCCAAGACGTTTTGCTCTCCTTGAACATATTCTCTTCTAGCTACATTCATGATTTGAAGTTGATAATATTTTAATCCCATTTTACATCATTTATTTTTCCGTTAGCTGGTAAGTTTTGAATAGCAGTTCGTGCCTTAGAAATCTGTTGATTTATATAATTATAGGCCTGTTCTGGCGTGGCATTCGGATTTATCCTATTGAAGCTTTCTAATTTTGCTAAAAACCAAGCATTGTACGCCGGATGAGTGGTATTTTGCGAAGCCAGAACTTCAATGCCATTATTTAACTCATTAATATGAAAAGGGTTGTTAGTTGATTTTGCTGCTTTTTGAATTACTGGATGTTTTACATGCTCTAAAGGTAAGATATGATGAGCATGTTTTGTGGGATCTGTCAAGCCCATTGCTTTTCTTAGTCTTGTTCCACCAAATAGGATGATGTTTCCATTCTTTGCCCAAACTTGGGTTATCCGTCTGGTAGTCCCAGGTATTATACCTTTTAATCGTAGAGCTCCTTTTACAGTAGTCGAAAACAATCCAATAACAGGTGTAGCTGCGACCAAACTTAAATTCCCGTTTAATCGGTCTCCCTCCAAGTAATATAAGCCAGCATTGAGGAGGTCAGCAGGAGTGCCAAATCCTTCAATCAATCCAATACCATCCAGCGCAAGATGAATAGCCTCTTTGGCAGTTTCATAATACAGTTTCGCTGGCGTCCAACTCGGATTTGCTTGCTTTAGCATAGCATACTTTAGATCAAAGTAGGATTGGAACAGTCTTATAATAATATCATTTGAAAAGTCAGCCGTTGATTCTGTCATCAACCCTTCAATAGCTAAACCAAAATTGGAATTAAAGTTGCCGGTAAACGATCCATTCATCCCAGCAGCGATAGTAAACAAGGCTGCACTTTCATCAATTTCGGAATCCGCTAAAATTGCTGCTCGAAGGTTATTTGCAAACGTGGGATTATTGCTTAGGTATTGAAGGTGGTAATCAGTTAAAATTCCACCCAAGTCCCGATCGATTGCGTTGGAAGTTTTCGTCGGTGTAAATGCTGGTGATCCAAAATCGTCTATATCACAATTCATGCATTCCATCATTGAATGTGAAGGCGCTTTTCTTTGATTGGCGACATTACAAGAAATTGTAATTACCCAAGCATAAGAATCTGGGCTTGTACATGCATTCCCTGGATGATCGTATGCTGGACAATTCACAATTCTTATATAGGAGACTGACGCACCACAACTTGATCCGCCCCCGCCAGATCCTGGAGATATAGTTATACTTCCTCCACTTCCGGATCCAGATCCTCCACCTCCAGTCCCAGAACCTGAATTAATGGTAATCTGATCACACACGACAGGATCTCCATTGGCATCAGATATCCCTTGACATCTTTCCAAAAAAGCTGGATTGGAATCATTAAAAAAACTGGAAAAAGGAAATCGTTTGATGGTGACTCCTGAGGAAAGTAGATTCTCAGTCTCCAGAAAAGTATGGTATTGAATACTATCAAATTCGTATTGCAGCACGTATTGATCCAGGACGTTGTCCGTACTGTCCGCTACCATTACTAAGTTAAAGGTGCTGTATCTATCTACCATTTCAAGAAATGGAACGGTGTACGTACGGCGTTTTAAGGTATCAGTGGTAAGCAGGGATGCGTCAAGATCAAATGTAAAATCAGAAAATGCCCGTTGTTGGGCGGATTCTATCACATTGAATCCTGTCCGTTTCCCTATTTTTTTACCTAGTAAATTGAGTGAGTTTTTATCTACAGACTGGACTTGAAAAGGGCTTTGAACTTGCTCTGAAATTTCCTCGGATCCGATCTCCTCAAAAGTCTCCAATTCGCATCCCCAGATCCCAAAAATGGCGAAAGAAAAAATAAGATAGCGGAATACGAATCCTTTCAAAAAATTAAGTTGTTGTGTTGTTGTGTTGTTGTGTTGTTGTGTTGTTGTGTTTTCATATAATTAAGTTTTTATTTCTTCAAACTTAATTTTAAAAAACCTCAAAAAAATACCCTATGCAGGGTATTTTTGGCATATTGAAGACAAATTATATAGCTTTCTCATAAAAAAACCGACTCTCGCCGGCTTTTAAATTTCTTACAAATCTGAATACTCTGCCGGATAAAGCAATCTCGTATCGTTGCGAGAAACGGTATTCTGATATTCTGGAAGATCTTTCATCCCTGCCCAATCAGGATCTGCTCTAAATTCATCCCAATGCTGATTCCTGGTTTCCATATTTTCATGCGTAGTCATGTACATCAGGTTCGGCATATTGGCTCCAGCAATTGTTTCACCATAGAAAATCGGGCTGCAATTCAGCTTCTTGAAAATGTCCATTTCCCCTGAGTTGAACATTTTCACTTTCTGCTTATAAAGACGCTCCGTAGCCGCTTCATAGCTCCGCAATTCATAGACTCTATCCTTCTTTGAGTTGGTCAATTTTGACTCAGCAAACTTCGGCTGGCCTGTCATCGCCTGCATAATAGATGTCTCTATTCTCTTGTAAGGCGGATTGTCATGAGTAGCATTAATATATGCACTTCCAGCTTTCTGATAGGTTTGATCTTTTGCCAGTTTTCCTTCTAGTCCTAGGTACTCATCCATGGATTTGAAAGGGATAAATACATACACTTTGGTCCCTGCATCAGGCTGTGAAGCAATAGGCTTAAAAACGCCTACTTTGGAAATTCCATTTTTATGAGCAGCCGGAATAAAAGCTTTCTCTAAATAACTATCTATCATTGCTTCTTGCGCTGCTGTTTCTATGTGATAAGTTCTCAGTTCGTAATAATCTCTTTTTTGAGCAAACAGATTTGAACTGATGAAAAAACACAGGGCAATAAAGCCAAGTGGAATCAGGTTTCTTACTTTCATTTTAGGTTTGTTTTAGGTTTCATTATTAAGGTAAAATCAATCTCATTGCCTAAAGTAGTGTTTCTATGATAATCCTAAAAAGCCAATTGTGGATTTGGAAAATAATATTGGTATTTCGCTTCTTCAGAGTTCAATAAAATGCACTTATTAACTAAGTCAACCCTGAAAATCTAAACATCAAACTTATACCTAAACCATCCATGTTCAGCTACTGGAAAAAGGAGTCAAGAGAGAACCAATAAAACTTCGCCTCCGTTCGTGTCATCACGAACGGAAATTAACATCTACCTACCAAGTCCAGCTTCTGGAGAAGCAGGACAACTCTATAAAAAGAAAAACCGACTTTATAAACTCACCCGCCTCCGTTCGTGTCGCCACGAACGGAAATTAACAACTACCTGCCAAGTCCAACTTCTGGAGAAGCAGGACAACTCGAGATTTTAGGAAGCACCGCGTACTCTGCGTAAACTCAGTGTACTCTGTGGTTAAAAATGAAAAGCCGACTCTCGCCGGCTTTAACTCTTATTGGTTGCTATTTGCTTTCTTCATTGGATTACTACCAGTAGAGGTCCCCCTTGCAGCTCCAGAGCCTTTGAACAGCTCAAATCTGGAAGGCTGATACTGAGGAGGCCAGTAATTACTGGATTCGTCTATATCTGCAGTTTCTCTTTTAGGATCAAGGATGATTTGAGTGATTTCCTTCTTAGTCACAAAAACTTTAGTAACCTGAGTCTCATTTTTTCTCCAGATCTCAACAGGTATGCGGTCTATCTCAGAAGTTCCGTCAGCATATTGGAACTCCAAAATGATCGGCATAACCAATCCACCCACGTTCTTGAAAGTGATTTCATAGAAATTCAAATTACTTTCCATTAGTTCTTTTTCCTTTGGACTAAGACTAGCCATAAACTTCTTATAGCTCTCCTCATCCTCTGGAGTGACCGTGAAAGGATCATAACTCGTATAGAAATCATGAGTCTCAGGATTGCCTTCGATTACAGTCTCTTTGATAGCTGTTCTATTATATTCCTTGGAAACATAATCTTCATCACGTTCAGCTTCTTCCTTCATCGCTGCCTTCTTCTCAGCAGGAGTACGATTGTCCATTTTGTATAGAGATACATTCTCTATAGCAATATCCACTGGCTCTGTGCCATAGAACCATCCTCTCCAGAACCAATCCAAATCCACTGCAGAAGCATCTTCCATCGTACGGAATAAATCCTCTGGTGTCGGATGCTTAAACTTCCATCTTCGTGCGTATTCTTTAAATGCATAGTCAAACAGCTCGCGACCCATCACCGTCTCGCGAAGGATGTTTAGGGCAGTTGCTGGTTTAGCATAGGCATTTGGGCCAAACTGAATGATATTCTCCGAGTTGGTCATGATCGGCTCCAAGGTATTCGCAGTACTTCTCATATAAGGAACAATCTTATGCGCAGGACCACGACGAGAAGGGAAGTTTCTATCCCACTCTTGCTCAGCCATAAACTGCATAAAGGTGTTTAAACCCTCATCCATCCAAGTCCACTGACGCTCGTCAGAGTTGACGATCATTGGGAAGAAGTTGTGTCCCACTTCATGAATAATCACGCCGATCATTCCATTTTTCACAGCTTCAGAATAAGTTCCGTCAGGATCAGGGCGTCCATAGTTGAAGCAGATCATCGGATATTCCATACCGTTAGCCGCTTCTACAGAGATGGCAGTAGGATAAGGATAGTCAAATGTATGAGCTGAATAAGATTTGATCGTATGAGCCACGACTCTGGTAGAGTATTGCCCATAGAGAGGATTGGCTTCTTTGGCATAATAAGACATCGCCATCACATCTTTGCTACCTTGTTTTACAGCCATCGCATCCCAGATGAATTTGCGGGAAGAAGTCCATGCAAAGTCACGCACATTTTCAGCCTTGAATTTCCAGGTTTTTTTCTCAGATGACTTACTTTTCTCCAATTCAGTCGCTTCTTCCTGAGTACGGATTACGACTGGGTTATCATAAGTTTTTTTGGCAGTATTCCATCTATTCAATTCTGTGGACGAAAGTACCTGATTTGCATTTTGCAACTCACCAGTAGCTCCAACCATATGATCAGCTGGCACAGTGATATTCACTTCATAATTACCAAAAACCAGCGCAAACTCACCTGAACCCATGAATTGCTTATTTTGCCATCCTTCGAAATCTGAGTAAACTGCCATTCTAGGGAACCATTCAGCCATAGTGTACAAGTAATTGTCATCTCCTTCGAAGTACTCATAGCCAGGACGGCCTCCGATATAGCCTACTCTATTGGTGATGTTGAAAGTCCATTCTACGCCGAAAGTGAAGCTTTCCCCAGCTTTCAGAGGCGTAGGTAGATCAATCCGCATCATGGTATGATTCACAGTTACAGGAAGCGGATTGCCTTTGGCATCTTTTACCTCCAATACTTTGTAACCAAAATCCTCATTTGCCCAGATAAGACCTTCAAGCGTACGAAGTGTCATTCGGGAATTGATGGAGCTCTCGGCGGCTTTAGGAGTAGCAGATTCTGCTCCACGCTGATTTTCTTCCAGCTGCACCCATAGATATGTGAGTTGATCCGGAGAGTTGTTGATATAGGTGACTTTTTCAGATCCTTTAATAGACTGATTTTCATCGTCCAGTTCCACATTGATCACATAGTTGGCTTGTTGTTGCCAATACATGTGGCCCGGAGCTCCAGAAGCCGTCCGATAAACATTCGGCGAGCGAAGCATCGTGCCGAGTTGCTCAAATCGCTCCGCATGATTCTGGGCTGATTGCTGCGCAAAAACAGGGGGAAACCCCAAGATTGCCAGTGCTGTAAGTGCAAGTAATTTTCTCATTATCTGTATAAATTTTTTCTCAAATCAAGGTTTTCCCATCTGCATCGGACATCGGTCAACCCGCACCAAACATTATTCATCTACCAAAATTTCGCTTCCAACATCAGCATCAGCGCAACTCCAAATACCATGGAGGCAACGATCAATGTCCACTCCTTTCTGCTAACTCCGGCTATCCCTACTAGAATGGAGGTAACCAGGAGAAACACTCCTACGATAATCAATTGGCCTAATTCCAATCCTAGATTGAATGCTAACAAAGGCTGCCAGATACTAGCTTCTTTGCCTAAAAGGCTACGTAGGTAAGTCGAGAACCCTAAACCATGAATAAGACCGAAGAAAAGTGCGAAGAGATAATTTATTGACAGCCCTTTTCCTGAGGCAGGTTTTGGACGGAGAATAGTTATAAATGCAGTGATGGCAATAGTAACCGGGATCAGGAATTCTATTAATTCTGAATTCACATTAATCAATCTAAACGTGGCCAATGCGAGCGTTAGGGAATGACCAATGGTAAATGCGGTCACGAGAATCACGACTTTTCGCCAATCTCTTGGAATAAAGACTGCACAAAGTGCCAAAACAAAAAGTATATGGTCGTATCCCTGAATATCAAGAATATGCTGAAGACCGAGACGGAAATAAAGTTGAAATGAACTCATAGAAAGGGCGAAATACCTCTAAAGAAGTAAATTGCGCAATTATACGTCATAATTAGGACAAAAGACAGACCACAGATTACCAAATGCAACAGTTTTACTTATACATGATCAGTTTGGGATGGCTGGTGATATACCATCCATTCCACCTCAGTTTGACTGAAATCAAGTGGAATGAGCAAACAGAACATCTGGAGATCTCTCAGAAGATTTTCTGGGATGATTTGGAAATCGCCTTGAGCGGATTTCATAACGAATCGATAGATTTCTTAAATCCAGCTAATAAAGAAAAGCTTGATAAGCAGATAGAATCCTATTTAAGGGAGCATAATAAAATCTGGATTGATGACAAATTGATAGCGGTAAGTTTTATCGGATATGAGGTAGAGGAAGATGCTGCTTGGTTCTATCTCGAATCTGAAAAAGTGAAGGAACCAACTACAATAAAAATCAAAAACAACTTACTAATAGCTGATTTTTCAGATCAAAAGAATGTGGTCCAATTCTATTTTGAAGACAATTCTCCCAAAAGTATCATCCTAGGCAAGGATAAGGAAATGGGAGTTTTGTCCAGCTCAGACTAGACCTGAGTGATTTTAGCCCAAAGCACTATAATTCCAGCTTTTCCTTTATAAGGGATTAGGTAGTGCATTTTCAAATTTGCAGAGTCCCAACGAAAAAAGTCCGACCAAATGGCCGGACTTTGATTTTAAGGTATGATCAGATTAATAACCTGGATTCTGCTCGATAGGAGCAGTGGAGTTGGTCTGAAGTTCTGTCAATGGAATTGGCCAGATGAAGGTAGTTGAAGAATACGCAATGGAATGATCCATTGGGATAGGCTTAGCACCAGTGTAGAAATCGATGCTCGTAATCGATCTGGAAGAGGCTTTTGAAGGTACACCCTCCATTTCACCAGAACCAGAAAGCCTATGGATATCTGGCCATCTTCTGCCTTCTGCTAGGAATTCAATTCTTCTTTCATTCCAGATAGCTTCTAGAATACCATCACCAAGACCTGACACGGTGTATTCAGCTTCTGAAGCTGGAAGTGCACGACTTCTTACTGAGTTTAGCAATACCACTGCTTCAGCCATTTTGCCTGTTCTAGCATAAGCTTCAGATGCATTCAATACTACTTCAGCATATCTTAAGATCACGTTAGGATCTGTATAGGTCGTAGCGTCAGTATATTTATCTGTGAAAACGCCTGTCGCAGATTTAGTAGTCATAGCTACTCTTCTAGCATCAGTCTCTTTCCAAAAAGCAGCAGTCCATATTACTGGGCTGATTTTCACCAAGCCTCTTGCTCCAAGATCTGGGTTGCCATACATAGAAGGCAAAGCACCGTTTACACCTGGGTTAGCTTCAGCAGAGTTTACAAAAGAGAAAATGTTGTCAGAGCTTGTACCTCCTCTGAACGGAGTCACAGGATTTGGTGTCAAAGCATAAGTCATTGCCTTCAACTTCTCATATTCCGCCAAAACACCAGTCCAATCTTCCA
Organism: Algoriphagus chordae; assembly: GCF_003254055.1. GTDB lineage: Bacteria > Bacteroidota > Bacteroidia > Cytophagales > Cyclobacteriaceae > Algoriphagus > Algoriphagus chordae. The sequence continues at coordinate 104,636 of NZ_QKZT01000013.1, read as the reverse complement.
TATGAAGTTTGATTCTGGATTTCAATGCGATTACTGCACCTTTGTTTGCTCGGAATGCACCCCCAGCAGCTATTAATCCTTCTGCTTGATCTAGATCAGTTAGCAATTGCGTGTAATCTGCTCCCACTGTACCTCTACCTACAGCTTCCGCCTCAGGCACCTTAGTTACATCATCCACGCCAAAAGTACGGTAAGGTACCCCAAGCGCATTAGGATCATCAGAGTATGGTCTTGCAAAATGAACCAATAATTCATGATGTGCTAAAGCTCTCAAGAATAGAAGTTCTCCTTTGTAGCCATTTCCTTGTTCTGTGGTCAAAACACCGGAAGATACAGCCTCATCCAAATTGCCCAGAATAATGTTCAATCTGTTGATCATTCTGTAAAGGGAAATCCACATTCCGTTGTTATTTGCGGAGTTTGGATTATAAGAGCCTACATAAGTGATTTCATAGAACAACTGATCGTTGTACATGTCTTCACCTCTCAAATCACCCTGCTCTACGTTAGCAGCACCAAAAGGATAACCTCTTTGTACAGCTCCACCATAATAACCTCGCTGCGCAGATTCATATACTCCAAGCACTGTCGATTCGATTCGCGCAGCTGTTGTGAAGGCTTCATCGTCTGGAATCAAGTTAGCTGGAGTCAAATCAGTCACATCGCAAGAGCTGGAAAAGCCTACCAAGGCAGCAGCAACAAGCGCTAGTTTGATATTTTTTATAGTTATTTTTTTCATTTTAATTCTTCTTTTAGGTTTTAAGGATTAGAAACCTACGTTCAGGCCAAGCGTGTATGTACGGATAATTGGAGCTACGTTCCAATCCACCCCGAAGCTCAATTGACCAGAATACTGGTTTGACTCAGGATCAAGTCCCGAATAGCTAGTGAAAGTGAATGGATTCTGAACCTGCGCAAAGAATCTTGCATTGGTGATAGCACCATTGAAAGCACTTGAAAGCACAGCTGTTGGCAGAGTATAGCCTACAACGATATTCTGAATTCTCACAAAATCACCTTTCTCAACAAATCTGCTGTTCGAAGCAGAACTTTGCCACATGTTTTGATCTTGTCCAGAATAAAGCTTAGGAACATCAGTTACTTGACCACTTTCAGTCCATCTGTCTAAGATACTAGCATGGTTGTTTGAGAAACCTTGCCCCATTAGACCTCTTACAGATTCGTTCATGATGTAGTTTCCTCCAGAGAATCTTGTGAAGATCTCAGCGTCAAATCCACCGAAAGTAAAGCTGTTAGACCATCCTCCTTGCCATTTTGGAAGTGTATTTCCAAGATAATCCTGAGTGGGAGCAGCCCCTGTAACGGATACATCAGCTGGATTGGCAGGATCATAGGCTTTATATCCTAAGGCACCACTAGTCAAGTTGTACTGTACAATATCGTCTCCTGAATAATACATTGGGTTACCATTAGCAGCGTTTACACCCGCCCATTTGTATCCATAAAGCTGAGCAATTGGATTGCCTACTTCAGTTCTGTTGTATGTTCCAGTCAGTGGACTAACCAACTCAGTCACTTCATTGCTAATAAAAGTAATGTTGAAGTCAGTATTCCAAGAGAATTTACCTCTGTTGATCACGTTAGCAAAAGCTCTCAATTCCAAACCAGAGTTGCTCATAGATCCAACGTTTTGGTTGATTGAGTTGCCCGGAACACCTAATGAAGGAGCAGTAGGAGCTTCAAGGATCAACCCGTTGATATTGTTTTTGAAGTAATCAGCAGTGAAAGTCACTTTGCCAATGCTCAAATCCAAACCGATGTTGAACTTCTGAGAAGTTTCCCACTGTAGATTATTGTTTGCGATAGCAGCATAACCAATACCTGCACCTGCACCACCCAATACTGGGCTATATCCACCATAAGCAGCGAATGTACCGATTTCAGTATTTCCTACTTCTGCATAAGACACTCTCAATTTGAAATCAGAGATTAAGTCAGAGTTGAAGAATGCCTCATCAGAAACTCTCCAACCAGCAGATCCACCGAAGAATGTACCTCTTTGGTTTTCTGGAGCTAGATCGGAAATTCCATCATTTCTTACAGTGAAAGACAATAGGTATTTGCCTTTGTAGCTATAGTTGAATCTACCGAAGTATGAGTCAAAACCACGCTCAGCATATCCACCGCCAGAGAATTGGTTGTTATAAGAACCAGAAATCAAGTTATTCAACCGGTAAAAATTATCAGAAAGATCCGTTCCTTGGGCAGTGAAATTGTAGAATTTAGAAAATTGATATTCCAAACCCGCAGTTACGTTTAAGCTATGATCCTCGGCAAAGACAGTTTGGTAATTCAATGTGTTTTGCCAGTTCCATCGATAAGCAGGTCGGTATGACTGATAAACAGAACCATTAGAGCTTCTACCATCTCCATGACGAGGGTCCAATGACTGGAAATCATCTGACATAGTCAAATCAATACCGATTTGAGATCTTGCTGTCAAGCCAGTCACGATATCCACTTCACCGTAAGCACTACCTATTACCCTGTGTGCACTACTTCGGAAGGTATTATTTTGAATTACAAATCCTATGTTAGGAATGTTGTTATCTGGGCCAGCAAGGTTGTTGCCAAATCCCGTAGTAGCACCATTAGCTGTCACGTTGAAGCCATCAAAGGCAGTATTTTCAGCATCGTAGATAGCAACATTTGGAAGCGATCTTGTAGCATTGTAGATAGCTCCTGACAGGGAATTGGCACCATTGTTTAATCCTAAAATCTTGGTATAGGTATAAGACATAGAACTTCCTATTCTTACCGCCTTGGAGATACTATGATCCACATTTCCACGGAAAGAATATCTACTCAATTCATTTGGTTTGATAGGTGATTCCTGATCAGTGAAACCCACAGAGAAAAAATACTTTGTAGCTTGAGATCCACCCGCAATGGACAGGTTATGTTGTTGCGTAAAACCTTTTCTGAAAATTAGATCCTGCCAATCAGTATTTTCACCAGGATTTGCTAATGTACCTGCATTTGCATTCGTTCTCTTCTCATTAGCTATCTCTACGAACTCATCACCAGTCAGAAGATCAAATCTAGACACCTCCTCATTGATACCCATGGATGTGCTATAAGAAACTTTAGCTTTACCATCCATACCTCTCTTTGTGGTAATCAAAATCACACCGTTAGCAGCTCTCGAACCATAGATTGCAGAGGCAGAACCATCTTTCAATACTTCAAAAGAAGCAATATCTGCAGGGTTTATATTCGCCAAGGGGTTAGCCGCATTGACTGCAGATCTGTCAGAATCCACTACTGGTACACCGTCGATTACGATAAGAGGACTAGCACTTGAGGTAATTGAGTTTACACCCCTAATACGAATAATAGGAGCAGCTCCCAATATTCCACTTGGAGTAGTTACCTGTACACCAGGAGCTCTACCAGCAAGCTGTGACTCAAAAGAAGGAGCAACCAGATTTTCTATTGCGGTTGCATCTATAGAAGCTACAGAACCGGTAATTTCTCTTCTTTCCTGAGTACCATAACCCACGACTACCACTTCATTAAGTGTTTTCACATCGGGGGCCAGGTCAACGTCGATTACACTTCTTGTTCCGATAGGCATCTCCTTAGTAAGATATCCTACAAAACTAAATACGAGAGTGGTCGCATCCCCAGGCACATTGAGTGCATAGGTTCCGTCAAGATCCGTGATTGTTCCTTGAGTAGTACCTTTTAGCACTACGCTTACTCCGGGTACACCGTCAGGCTCTTCTGCTGAAGTGACCCTACCAGTGATTGTTTTGGTTTGCGCAAGTACTGACATCACTGTCAGTATGGTTAACGCAAAGCCTAATAAAACTTTCTTCATAGGTTATACATTTAAGTTTATATATTTTTGCTACGAATATTAACCGAAAGTTTGATATACAAAAGACCACAACTCACAGGGAATCAAGTGGGTAAAAAATTATGTTTTGAAAAATTGTTAAAAAATATAAATCACAATTTATGGAATGTAAGATTTCAAAAATTTCAGATTTTTATTTTATTATTTAATGATTAACATATCATTAAATCTGCTTTTTAATGAAAAACAATCCTTTTAAGGCAAGTTTAAGCTAAGTCGCTATAACTTGCTTTCACCTCCTTTTAATCATTTAGTGAGTTTTGCCAAACAAAATTCTTTTAATCAATTAGTTTTTGTTAAAAATGATAGATTTATTTTGGACCAAAATCGTATAAACAAATATATAAAAAAGAGAAAATTTCGAATTTTTCCTATTTTGAAGAATTAACTATTTTTTAATATTTTTTTTCACAAACCCATTTTTTTACTCAATATCAAAAAAAATGGTGATTGAACGGGCAATTTCACCCTAAGTCTAATTTTTTGTAGCTGGACCAAGTGCCGTTTACTCTTTTCAACAGGACTATATGAGACACCTGCAATTCTGCAGCTATTTCAGTTTCCACCGCTAACCTGAGAATATTCTGAAACTGAGATTTCTTTAGGTCTTTGAAAGCTATCGTCATATGTGGGTGATAGTTTCGATCGCTCAACTCGTCTACTAAGTTCAATTCCCTTTTACAATAGGTTTTCAATTCATTTTGGAAATCAAACAGATTTTGATCCGCTTTTACCCCTAAGTAAATCACCCGTTCACCAAAAGTCTTCACTCCTTTGATAGCAATCTCCATTGGCTGATACCCTGCAACAAAACTCCTAAGTTTCTCAAGTAACTTATCCTCTTTTGCCTCATTAAATATAAAAGGCATTTTCACAGTAATATGTGCTGGGGACTTGAGCGCGTATTTAGCCTGGTATCGATCCTTGATTTCTAACTTTAGATTGGTCACCCGCTCCTGAAAAACTCCTTCAGGCACAATTGCCAAAAAATACTTTTGCATCACTCTCATTTGTACATGATTTTCTTTCTATGGCCATCCCGAAACCTATTGGGCAAAATTGAGGATGTAATAATTATGCTCCTGATTTTGATCTTCGCATGTGATTTATCCCACAAAACTACCTTGAAAACGAATTCCTTGCGTAAAAACAAAAAAACTATTCGATAAACTCAATCAAAGCTTTAAATTAAGGGAATAAACACCAAACAGCTATGAAGTATTTTTATAAGGCCATGATAGGTCTTGATTTGACTGAGATGGACGATATCCTGATCAAAAAAACTATTGTGTATCTGAAGTTCCTAGGAATAGATAAGTGCTACTTTGTTCATGTAGCCAAAAATCTTGCGGTGCCGGATGAAATTCTCAAAAACCATCCTGAATTGCTCGCTCCTGGAGATGAATCCATAGAAGCTTTAATCAAGGAAAAGTTGGAAGAATTTGATTTTCCAGAAAGTATGGAGATTGAAGTTTTTGCAGAGGAAGGAGCTCATCCTTTGGACACACTGCTTCGCTGGGCCAAAATCAAAGACGTTGATCTCATCATCATGGGAAGAAAAGAAGTCCTAGAAGGAAATGGATCACTTGCCAAAGGAGTCGCCAAAAAAGCTCCTTGCTCTGTGCTGCTCTTGCAAGAAAGAAGACCTCCAGGACTTCCTCATAAAATAATGATCCCTTCAGATTTCTCTAATCACACGGATTTGATCTATGATTTTGGGGAAAGAATCTCGGAAGAATTGGGTGCTGACCTTGTTCCAGTCCATCTTTATCAGGTGCCTCATGGCTACTCTAAGACAGGCAAGACCTTTGAGGAATTTGCCGAAATCATGAAGGAGAATGCTCAAGAGGACTTCAATCGATTTATTGATAAGTTTAATCATCCAGGTTTAAGCTGCCGATTTGTCTTGAATGATGGCGAAGGCCAAGGCAAAGCTTTGCTCGAAGAAGCAGGGAAAATCGGAGCTGATATGATCCTACTTGGCTCTCGAGGCAAAACAAAATCTGCGGCCATCCTCCTTGGGTCTGTAGCTGAAAAATTAGTGGTGGTTAACAATATTCTACCCATGCTGATCTTCAAGAAGAAAGGTGAAACCATGGGATTCTTTGAAGCACTATTTAAGGTCTAGATCGGCTTCGTCAGAAAAAAACAAACTTGATCTCCAATGCCCTCCTTATTATAAAGGAGGGCTTTTTCGTCTAAAGACACTAATTCCTCCTTCGAATAAAGCTCATCCACCAGATTCGGCCTCAAGGTGAAACCCTGCTCGTACAAGGCTGTACCCCAAAATTGAAATGCACTGGAATCAAAAAGCACCTCATACAAATCAAAACCTATTGCTTTGGAAAGTCGCTCAAATCCAACAACCGAAGGAATAACCAAATGTCTCGGGGCATCTAGCTGCACCCACAATTCTCTCTTTTCCTTCCAAATTTCAGCATCTGTCACTGGAGTTCTGATTAATAACTTACCTCCAGGATTGAGTTTATCAAAACAGGCCTGAAGTGTCTCCATCGGACTTTCCATATGCTCAAAAGCATGATGCATCATAATCAGATCAAAAGTGCTTTCACTCTCTTCTATCCGCTGCTTCCGGAGATGAAGATTAGCATTGATCACCTGATCCTTTTCCATAAAGGGATCAAAGCCATGCAAGTCTGTATACCCCGAGGCATACAATTCATACAGCAATTGTCCATTTCCACATCCTACGTCAGCGATCTTGGAATGAAATCCCGGCGCCAACTTCTTCAACCAATAGCCAAAGCTTGGCTCAAAAGCTTTGGCATTAGTCGCGAACAGCAGGTTCATGCGAATCTGCTTGAATACTCTTCTGGCAAATCCGGACTGTACTAAGGGCAAAAATGAATAATACCCGGATCGGGAATAGTAGTCTGCGAGATTTTGGGGAATCTGGTCCAACTGAACAGACTTACAATCCCTGCATTCTGAGTAGTCAAAGGTGCCTCCCATACCCAACATGCGCTCACTCGCCTCAAAAGAAATAAGGCTCGAGCCTCCACAAAATTTACAGGTTTTATACAAATCACTTGGCATTTTCACGAGTAAAAATCAGCTCGTTTGGGCGACTATTTTGTTACTTTCACATTTCATCCGAACCACAATTGAAAATATTTAATCAGCCAGAATCAGGCCTATTTTCCTCCTAAAACCGAATTAGCAGAGTTGGAAGCGAAAGGTGAATCATTTCAAGTTCAAAATTAAGAAAAGAATCACCAAGGCTGATTACTTTTGCAATTATTTGTTAGCAGAAACGCCTCAAGGGCAACCCATGAGTTTTATTTCGAATTTATTTTCACCTTCCGATAATCCCGAATCTTTGGGAGCCAAGTTTAGAAACCAAAGGCAAAAAGATTTCGAGGATTTATTCTTTCAGAATTTCTCTAAAAATGATCCTATTCGTGTACTGGACGTAGGCGGAGCTTCCTATTTCTGGAATACTTCTAGCCTTCCTACTCTCCCCAACATTGAAATCGTGCTCCTCAATCTGAGTGAGGAAAAAACCAACCATCCTAAGATCAAATCAGTGGTGGGAGATGCTACTAATATGACGGAATTTGAAGAAAACAGCTTTGATCTTGTGTTTTCAAATTCGGTGATCGAGCATTTGTACACTTGGGAGAATCAGCAAAAAATGGCAAACGAGATTATTCGTGTAGGCAAAAAGCATTTTATCCAAACTCCAAACAGGATTTTCCCAGTGGAAGCACACTATGCACTCCCCTTTGCCCAGTACATGCCTCACAGCTTACTTTACTTTTTCCTGACCAAAACTAAGCTGAGCAGGCTGCAAAAATGGGATCCCAAAGATGCCCAGCAGTACCTAGATGAAATCCGACTACTTGATCAAAAAGAAATGCAGCAGCTTTTCCCTAATTCAACCCTATATCTAGAAAAGTTTATGGGAATGATCAAATCAATCTCGGCACACAACCTCTCCTAATCAGCAAATTGTAATCGAACCAAGTTGGCATAAAAGCCATCGGCTCTATCGAGCAGGTCTTGGTGAGTTCCTTGCTCTACTATTTCCCCATCACTGAGAACATATATTCTATCCACCTTGCGGATGGTTGCTAGTCGGTGTGCGATAATGATGGTGGTTCTGCCTTTCATCAGCTCATCCAGAGCCTCTTGCACTAAGGATTCAGATTCCGCATCCAAGGAAGAGGTAGCCTCATCCAAAATCAATATAGATGGATCTTTCAAAATAGCTCGGGCTATAGCCACTCGCTGCCTTTGTCCTCCCGAAAGCTTTACTCCTCGCTCCCCAACTAAGGTGTCTAAGCCTTCAGGGAATTGAGAAATAAACTGCCAAGCATTGGCTTTTTTAGAAGCTAATACAATCTCCTCCTCAGAGGCACTTGGTTTAGCGTAAGCTATATTCTCACGAATGGATCCGCCGAATAGCAAGACCTCCTGAGGCACCATCCCTACATGAGAACGCAAGTTTTGTAAGTTCCAATCACTCAACTGACGATCATCCACCATAATGGAGCCCTTTTGCACATCATAGAATCGCATCAGCAATTGTATAATCGTAGATTTACCGGCACCAGAGTGACCTGCCAAAGCTACTTTTTCACCTGGATTGACATGGAAGGTCAGATCCTTCAAGACTTCCATCTCTAGTCGTGTAGGATAATGAAAACCAACATGATCGAAAGATATTTTTCCTTGGAAGGTAGGTGTCTGTGTACCCAAAACTGGCTCTGGTTCTTCGTCCAAAATCTCCATTACTCGCTCCGAAGAGCCAATAGCCTTCTGTACCTGTCCATAAATATCTCCTAGCCCTGCTATCGATCCTCCTATGAAGGTGGTGTAAAGCACAAAGGAAACTAGCTCTCCCACACTCATTTCGCCTGAACTAACCAAACTCGCGCCGTACCACATCACTGCCACGATGCCTCCAAACAAGGCAAAAATGATAAATGAAATAAATGCTCCTCTATACTTGGCCGCTCGTAAGGCTACGCCCACTACTCTATTCAAGCCAGCTCCATACCGTGCAGATTCAAAAGCTTCACCCACAAAAGATTTGACAGTACTGATGGACTGAAGCGTCTCCTCCACAATCACATTGGCAGAAGCCAATTCATCCTGGGTGCTTTTGGAAAGTTTCCGGATAAATTTCCCAAAGACCATGGCTATCACCACCAAGACAGGAAATGTAGCAAGCATAAATAAGGTCAATTTAGGCGTATTGACCATCAAGAATATCACACCAGCTACAAGCGTAACGATCTGTCGAAAAAGCTCTGCTAGCGTAACCGAAAAGGTATCCTGAAGCATGCTTACATCTGAGGTAATTCTACTGATCAATTCACCCGTTCTGCGTTTATCAAAAAACGTCATAGGCAGACGCACCATTCTAGAATACAATGCCATTCGGATGTCACGCATGGATCGCTCCGAGACCAAGGCAAAAAGCCAGACCCTGAAAAAAGAGAATACGCTCTGCACTGCCAGTATTCCTACCAACATCAGCGCAATAGAATTAATATCAGATACGATCCAATCCGTCCCCTGAGCAGTATCGATCAGCTTACCAGCGACGAAAGGAAAAGTCAGCAGGGTAAGTGATGAAAACACTAGGAATACTAGTCCTAAAAAAAAATGTGATTTATAAGGCATCAAAAACTGAAAAATGCCTGCCAGTTTACTCAAATTCTGCTTATTCAACTTCCTTTTCTCACTCTCGTCCAAAGCAGTTCCTCTTTTCTTAGCCATCCGTTGATTTTCGTATTAAGTGGACAAACTTAAGGTTTTTTCGCAAGGATTCTCTTTGTAAAAGTGAAAGGATTGATACTCTACAGGTACTACTAAAACCTATGTCAAAAAATTATCTGGAAAAACACCTTGTCCAATTAAGAATTCAACATTCAGGATAAATTATCATATAGCTAAGTCTCTTTTTTTCGCAAAGCATGAACCATACATTCTTTAAAATAAATGAATATGAATTCTCACAAACACCTAATTTCTCAAGGAAATAAAAGGGGTAAAAAAAAGCATGCACTTTGACCTATGTATTGCTTAATTTCTTAAAATTCATGATCTTAGTCCTTACTGTTTAAGGTCAAATATTTTTATTAACTATATCTATTTGCTTATGAATACTATTAATCCATCTTACCAAAAAGCTTTTAATATCTATCAATTTTCAGGAGAGGTAGCTGAGTCAGGAAAAAATTTAGAAACACGTGTCTCTGGAGGTGGCGGAGGAGGGTCTACCTACCAAGGGTCCGGGTATTCGGCTCCAGTCAGTATCACATCGCAGACTGTAATTCATGATCAGCTATTTTTAATAAATTCTGAGGGAAAAGAACGTTCTTTTCAACTTCAAGATTTCAATCTCGCCTGTAGGAAAGGGAATAACGTAACAGTTTACTGGTACATTCGGGAAGGTAAAAGCCAGGGCTCCTACTTTGGCGTTATTAATCATTCCACTGATCAAAATTACATTGACCAAAAAGAGACAAAAAAAATGTTTCTTAATCCACTTTACTTCTACGGACTAATTTTCTTGGGGATTTCTACCCTTATTCAGTTGCATATAATAAGCTTAATAGTAGCCTGTGTATGTGGCTTTTTTATTTGGAAAATGAAGAAAACTTCGAAAAAAGAGCGTGAAGAATTTTTGCAAAACATACTATCAACATGAGGAAAACAGCTACTATCTGCCCAATTGCGCATCAACCAATTCTCGCTTGAGTTTGCGCTCTCGATCCACCATATTCTTACGGTGATTGTCAAATTCTTCCTGCACCTCAGCCAAATCTTTCTGAGCTTTTTTGATTTTCCTGAAGCTACTGAAATATTGGAATGAGAAAACGGCAAGTGCTCCAGCAAGTACAGCTACTAAAATCCACATAAAAGAGGAATAAACTGCCTTGTGAATTCCCATTCCAAGAAAAGAAAAATTGTCCTTTTGTGCGATAGCATCTTGCTTCTCCACTTCAGCAGTAGCCAAGGTGGTAATAAGGGTATTGATGGAGTCTTTTTCACTCACTATCAAAAGCTTGAGATCTCCCACCTCTTTTCTCATCGTGCGCATAGAATCTAGAATATTGGACTTCAGCTTATCCAAGTTGGTTCGCTTGACGACTTTATATTCTTGGTAATCATTTGACTCACTATAGATGTAGTCAAACTGGCTATCGATCGTTCCTGATTGCAGAGAACCTTTGTCCTCAGAGTTAGCTTGCGCAAAAGTGAAAGAAGGAAGGGAAATAAACGTAATCAAAATAAGGAATAGGGGCAATACGCGCTTCATTGGGTAATTAATTTACAAACTAGGGTGAAAGGCTTCAGTCTCCAAGAAACATGCCTCAGAGCAATTTAAGGCCAATTTTTCTAATGAATTTCTATAACAATAAAGGTCACTAGCACTAAACATTGATTTTCAGCACATTATAACTTACATTGATTAAGATTTTTTAAGATAAATTTTTTCCTATGGCAAAAACAGTAAAAATATGGCTCGTCCTACTACCGGTAATCCTAATTATTGGGGTGACACTCTATATGCAATCCTTCAACAACCAGAAGGAGCTGGAAAACCAACTTACTCGAAGTGTAGAAGCTTCCAAAAATGATATTGTCCGGGCGCTTTCAGATTATTATACACGAGTAGATGCTCACTTTATGCGAGAAGCTGCTGCGCATGCTTTCAGCTATACCGACAGCAGCAAATCCGAAGCAGCGATACTCGCCAATATCATCAAATTTAATTTCAAATATTCCAATCCAAGACTAATTAGGTCAAGCTCAGAATTTGACGATTCACTTGGCTTCAGAAATGGCCTTGTGATCAAAAACGGATTAGTTGTGAATATTGATAATCTGCATAGAAACTACGATTTAGATTCTCTCATAGCAGCTTTCAAAATTTCCCAAAAGCAATCAATCCATTCCGACAGCAAACTGATTATCGATTTGGAAATCCCGATAGCAGAGCTTTTGAGAAAGCAGGAAACCAATAAAATATTTGAACACTTCTTTATCACCTACAATGACGGGACGATTCTCTATCCACCAGAGGATACGGGCATCAAGTTATTCCTTCCTAAGGATATAGAAATAGACACGTTAGGAGTGACCAATTCGGGCACAGATATTATACGACTCAATTATTCTGGAAATCAGTCCAGGGCCTATGTATCGCCTATTGCCATGGAAAACCAACAGCTCTATGCCGTAGGCTTGATCTCAGAAGATACTTACCAAAAAGTAGGGATGCGTTTAGATTTTGGCAAGTTGAGCATGTTGATACTCTTTCTGTTGATTCTGATCGCTTTGGTTCCTATTCTAGGTGTGATGAACCTATCTCCAGGAGACAATCTCACGCAAAACAAAGTGACTCAAGTGGGCATTTCTCTAGTATGTTTGACTATTATTATAGGCTATTCTATTTCTCAGTTTCGAAATGAACCCGATCCCGTGAAACAGCAAGTTGGCTTGGCAAATGAGATAAAATGCGAATTAGAGAACTCTTTAAATATATATAGAAGCTTTTTAGAATCTTTCACTGAGTATGAGCAGCTCGCTGATGAACCTACCAATTTCAATGAGGTAATCTCCTTTAAGGCAGATGGCTATGCAGAGAAAATCTATTTCAAGCATACAAATACCGAGTCAAAGCTCGTGGATTTTTCGAATATCAGCTCGGCAATAGATCTGAGTCAACGAGAGTATTTCACCATTTTCAAAGAAAAAGGAAAAGAAAAAGTCACCTTTCTAAATTCACATTACAGTCGCTCAGACGGACAGCTGGAGACTGTCATCTCCAAGGATTTTGCACCTTCCAAGCTAAGACCAACTATCTCTGGCATCAATGCAATCACATTTAAATTCAACGTAAATCCAGATTTAAGCAAGAATTACCGGTTTTTGGCACTGAAAGAGAATGGGAAAATACTGATGAAGAGTAATAAAATCTCCTCTCCTATCGCCAAAATCCAAGAAGGAATCAATCAAGCAAAGTGGGGAGAGATAGAGTCTCTGATGAAAAATAATTCAAACTCTGATGCCCAAATCCAAACCTCCCTATACTTAAATGGGAATTTCTATACGGGAATACTTAAAAGAGTAAATACCACTGATTTCGATGAAAATGTATGGTTACTATTTTTGGTAAATGAAAACATCAATCATGCTTTTGCTTCTCTCAGTTCTGCAGAGTCCATATCTCTACTCGGAGTATATTTTTTAGGCTTATTACTGAGTCTATTGATTCAAAAATATTCAAGACGATCACTGGATAAGCAGGGAACCAAGGCATTTCTTTACTCTTGGCTGGAACCCAATGCCAACAACCTTCCCCGACTTAATTATCTGATTATCGCCTATATCTTCTATGCTATCGGTCTGATTGGCACCTATTATATAGCAGACACCTCTCATATAGAAATGCTGCTGATACTGATATACTCTAGTTTTTTGATCTCACTAGTGAACCTGTCAACTTCCATCAGTTCCTTGACTTTTGATGATTTCACCGAATTCAAAATTCGACGCTATTCCATGCGCACTATTATTCTCGTAGGCATCAACCTAGTGCTCCTGCTTTTTATCGCTATATATAATTTCCAAATCCTATTAACAGCGCTATTTCTGACCTTGCTTGCCTGTGCTATTATTGCAATCTGGTTCTTGATTATCAAGCCAAAGGCAAGTTTCACCAAACATCACAAAAGCATAACAATACCAGCGTTTCTTGGCATGTGGTTCTTGATCATTGGCTTTTTACCAGGCTATTTTCTGCAATCAAAAACTCAGATGTACGAGCAAACCATCTGGAATGCTTCCAGCTCTCAACAAATGACTGATCCCGGCTCACTAGGTGATTCACTAAACACATTTCAAATACAGTATGAACTAGATAGGAGAAAAATTCTTAGCTGGATAGCAGATCCTTTTGACCAAAAAATCAAAAATTTCATCGCTCCAAATCAGTTTGTTTTCAAAAAGGCAATGGAGAAAAGGAGCCTTGATTTCCCGAGTTTCTCAAGACTCATCTATAATCTAATGGTAGTGCTCACGATGCTAGCGCTGTTCATTCTTTTTGTAAACATCATCCAAAATATTATTTTCTATCCTTTTTTCAGTTTGAAAAGAAAGGGAATAAACTTCTCCAAGCCCAAACTATTTCTATGCTCTCCACAGACGGGTATTCCTGCGGAAATGATCCAAAAGAAAATAAAAGATGAAAAACTCCAGACCATTAACCTGTTGGACACGGATCTTGCTAAGGAGGGGCTTATAGAATCAGACAAAACTCATGTCCATGTTCAGAATATTCATTGTCTGAAAAACCAACTAGATATCGTACCTCTAATGAATAGGCTTATTGATGAAAAAAAATCTATCATCATCAGTTCAGGCAAGAGTTGGGATGAGCTATTTAATAGAATAAAGGAAATAGACGATCAGGTGATGTATTCGGAGACCTTCACGGAGTTTGAATTCCACATACTTCCCATCAACCTGCAAAGTTTTAAAGCAGAGCCAAATGTCAAAAAGCATGTCCTGCTTCACCAAGCAGAAAATGAAGAAAAAATGCAACTGGGAATTGCCCAATTCGCAGACATCTGGTCTGAGTTGAATTTCCAGGAAAAACTTGTCTGTTACTCCTTTTCAATGGAACGCTTTCTCAATAAATCACGCAAAAAAGCCATCAATGAACTGATTCGAAAAGGTATCCTCATCAAGGCAAAAGCCAGCAATGAACTGGAAGACACAAGCCCAGCTATCAATCCAACTAAGGACGAGGAAGTAGATAACACCCTGGAATGGCAGAAATATGAGTTTTTCAGTAGATTATTCCAGACTTATATCTTGACGCATGTGAGTAAGCAGGAGATCAAAAGCTTCCAGGATTTTGAGAGTAAAAATGGAAACTCCAAGATGATCCAAGTTTCTGCGGTGAGTTTTGTACTGATATGTTTTGCCTTGATCAGCATTTTTGACAAATCATTTTTAAACGAGATTTATGCCTACCTCACCGGAACGCTAGGTCTACTGGGAAGTTTATATGCCATATTGATTCGTGGATTCTCAGGATTCAAATTTGGGAAAAGTGAAACGCCTGCCTAAATCCTAGGGCAGGAATTAAATTTCCTTGACGGTATCTACTTGTGAAGCAATCCAAGCTGGGCGGGAAGAGGCAAAAAAAGTAATTACGATCATAGCCAGACTGATCCAGATGAAGTCAGACCAAATCATTTTCACGGGATAAGCATCTACCACGGCAGAGGAAATCCCAAGCGAAACTAATCCAAAAGTCTGCTGTGCCCAGCACACCAAATAGCCAAGAATTAAACCAATCGCTGCACCACTAAACGCTATCAAAGCTCCTTGTTTTAAGAAAATCATTCTGATTAATTTCTCCGGCGCACCCATAGCCTTGAGCACCGCTATATCTTTCTTCTTTTCAATCGCTAGCATGCTCAGCGAAAAGAAAATATTGAAAGAGGCTATCGCCAAAATAAATGTCAAGGTGAGGAAGACGAAAAACTTTTCCATCTGAACAGTACGAATCAAGTCTGCGTGCTGCTCATCTGCATTTTTCACCGAAAAATCATCCCCCAGATGTGCCTTCAGTCTTTTGTGAACCTCGGCAATAGAATGACCTTCGGCAACTTTCACTTCTAGTGAAGTTCTTTTATCTCCATATTTCAACAAGTCTCGAACAAAGAACAATGGTGCAATCACATACTCATCATCAAACTGACGCTCCCCGATACTGAAATAAGCCACGGGATCCAGCACGGCTGATTCATAGAACTGGGAAGGATCGATCGAGGCGGCACTTTTCGGTGCTTTGGGATAAAATATTTTCAGCGGAACATTGACGTTGTCGAGATTTACCGAAAGAAAAAACCCAACACCCCTACCCAAAATTGCAGCGGGATTAATTGCTGTTCCCAAGGTGGTGTCTCCCCAGAAATAACCTCTGGAGAATCGTCCCTGATCTAGAAAATTATCAGAGACACCTTTGAGCCTGCCTATCATCTGATTGCCATTATAATCCAGCAGGGCATTGTCCTCGATGACTTCGGTGAGAATCGCTATGCCTTCGATGTTTTTGATGCTATCCAGCCACTCTTCATTCGTCATAAAGCTTTTACCTACCGTAGCTTCAATCTTCAGCTCAGCATCGAAGCTCGCAAATAGTCCTCGTATCAAATCCTCCAAACCATTGAATACAGACATCACTATCACTAGAGCCATCGTGCCCACAGCAACTCCTATCATAGAAATCCTGGACAAAATGGTAATGAAGTTCCGCTTCTTTTTGCTGCGGAAATATCTGGAGGCTATGAAAAAGCTAAGATTCAAGGATAGTTTGATTAATCCTCTTCTTCTTGATCTTCTTCCTCAGCTGGAGCTGGTGGGATCGCTAGATCAGAAATCACCTTGTCCATATGTTGCGCATAGGCTGCCGAATCATCTGGGAAGAAGGCTATTTCAGGAATGACACGCACGGACTTGCCAATTCTCTTGGCTAATTGGTGCCTGATTTCTTTTTTGTGTGCATTGATCAGCTTGTAAGTCGCTTCTGGGTCAGCTAATAAAAAGCTTAGGTAAACTTTTGCCAAACCCAAATCTGGACTCATCAAAACGCGAGTGATCGTCACCATAGCGCGACCGACGAGGTGTTTTGATTCCTTTTGAAATATGTCTCCAAGCTCTTTTTGGATCAGCTTCGAATATTTTTGTTGTCTTTTACTTTCCATATGAAGTATTTGTGGTACAAATTTAGCGAAATAGTTTGGCAAGCTTTAATTTCGGGCAAAACCAAACACTCTTCTCCAATATACCTTGTTCAGTTTTTTTAAATTAAATGACCCCTTCAGGCTTATCGGCATAGGAATATACGTCCTCCTGCTGACAATCGTCTATTTGGTACTTAATCCTTTCCCAATTACCAATCCACAATTGATGTGGATGCTATTGGGAGAGCGCTTGGGCCAAGGATTCTATTTGTATCAAGATATCATCGATGACAACGGCCCGCTATCAGCAGGCTTCTTTACCTTCATGGATTTTCTATTTGGTCGTAGTCTATTTGCCTACGAGGTAGTGGGTAGGATTCTTATATCCTTTCAGATACTTTATTGGAATTCCATGTTGATCAAGTTCAAAGCTTTTGACATCAACACTTATTTGCCAGCCATTATCATGGCAGCTCTATTTCATTTTTCCTTTGACCTACTCAGTTTGAGCCCAGCATTATTAGGATCTACCTTCCTGATATTAGCCCTAGGTCAGCTTTTCTCTCAGACGGTACTTCAGAAAGACACCAGTGAGTCCACCTTACTAATAGGGATTTATGCTGGTCTTGCGACGGGTTTTAATCCAAATTACATCCTCTTTTTACCCTATATGATTTTCACTGGGATCGCCATCTCTAGCTTTTCCTTTCGACAGCTGATGCTCTCTCTAGTAGGATATTTCCTCCCGCTATTATTGATATCTGTTTTCTATTTCTGGAACGACGGACTAGAAGAAGCTATACAAATTTGGCCACTCACCTTCTTAACCCAAAAATATGAATACCAGTCGCTGGTGAATTGGTTAATAATTGGACTATTCCCACTCTTACTTGCTGTGGCGGGTTATTTCATGGCCACTGTACTTAGAGGTTCTACGATAAACCAGCAAAAGCAGCGACAACTTATCGTCATTTGGCTACTTTTTTCTGCAGCACAACTATTCATCATCAAAAAACAGGCTGCCTATCAATTGGTAATTCTCATACCTGGGCTTACCTATCTGATCACTCAGTTTTTCTTGAACACCAAAAAAGAGGTTGTTGCCAAGACTGCATTTTACCTTTTGGTTTTAGGTCTTCCGGCGGTTAGTTTTTGGTTTTGGCAACAAAAAATAGCGGAGTCTGACTATTTTGTTGCTAAAACAGAAGCAGAATATTCAGAAGATATCATGGTGTTGGGGGACGATTTGTCTCCTTACCTGAATGCTAGTCTAGGCGGTCCATTCCTAAATTATCGCCTAAGCAAGCTCTATCTGGAGCAGGATCGTGGCTTAAGAGAAAAGGCAAGACTTTTTCAGATGCTTCAAAAGCAAAAACCAAGT
Source organism: Algoriphagus chordae (assembly GCF_003254055.1). Taxonomy (GTDB): domain Bacteria; phylum Bacteroidota; class Bacteroidia; order Cytophagales; family Cyclobacteriaceae; genus Algoriphagus; species Algoriphagus chordae. The sequence continues at coordinate 86,635 of NZ_QKZT01000013.1, read as the reverse complement.
ACTGTGCTCGATCCAAATGGAGACTTTGAGAAATTACTCAAGCAATTTCCAGCCTTGGAAGAACAATATCGTAAAACCTCGACTGGCGTTTATTCTTTGAAAAAGTAATAAAGGCAGCATTTCCCAAAAGAATTAATAGTTAAACTTACATTTTAATCATTTGATTATCAGGTAAATAAATACTATTTTAAGAAACCACTTTGTGTTTGCTTACCCTAATTCAACTGTTTCATGGAATCGATAAGTCAAATGCTGGATACATGTTCTTTGCCCGAAAAAATGCAGTTGCTGGAATATGCGAAAGTTAAAAACTCGGCCGGCACCAAAAAGTTGATGCTCATGAAACTCTTCGTGAACCAACCTGAACTTTCCGATTCTGAATACGCCCAAAAAATCTACAAAAAGCCAGAAACCGCTGCCTACTTCCAGTTGAAGAAAAGAGTTAAGGATGAATTTGAAGAGCTTTTTATGCTCCTAAAGCCGAACTGTTTAAAGAAGGAGACTCAGCTACATATCGAATGTTCTGAATTGCTGCTCAAAAGCCAGCACATCCTCGCCAGAGGAATTCGAGCGGAAGGTTCCAAGTTGTTAGAGCGCGGACTGAAAATGGCAATTAAGCATGGTTTTCATGACTTAGTCTTGACTATCTATAGTACGGCAAAGAGATTTGGGCTTTATGAAGTTCTCAGCAATAATGACTTGCCAGAACTTGAGATTGCCATTCGAAGCCATTTGCGCTTGTTGATTACCAAAAATCAAGTAAAGGAAGACGATCCGCCACAGGCTAAAAACCATCACCTCAAGACTATGATTCGCCAACTCAGCTTTAGTCGGAATTCCTGGTCCAAGCTGGATCTAATTAATAAATCTATTCGAGATGGAAAGTACAAAACTGCTATGGCTCAAGTAACACAAGCCGAATCAGAATGGGATCAGAATACAGAATCCAAGACAAAGGATGAATTACTCATTGCAAAAATGTCTATTCTCCTTGCTCAACGGAAATTCCCCAAAGTACTAGCCGTGTGTAATGAGTCTCAAAACACCTCTGATTTTTCGCCAGAGAATGCACTCAAACACTCACTGATTCACTGGCATTCCTTATTCCATCAGAATAAACTGGACGATGCTCAGCTAATTCTTAAGAGAAAATTGATGAATCTGGGTTCTCAGCAATGTCCCTCCTGCGCCTATTTAATGGCCTACGTTGACTTCAAGCAGCAGAGTTTCAAGGCTGCGTTGAAGCAAATCCACAGCTGTCAGAAAGATCTCAAAAATAAACTAGACTATTACCTAGGCTCAAAAATGCTGGAACTGATGATACTTTTTGATCAAAATGATCAGGACTGGCTGGAATACAAAATTGAGAACTTCAGAAAATTGGTCTCTAGGAAAAAGGGCAAAATAAATACAAGAATTGATTATGCTTTTCAGCTTTTCTCAAAGCTTCAGAAATCTATGCACAAACCAGAATGCATTGATCTGACTCTCGACCCTCTCTTTATTAAATTACAAAATGAAAAGGGTGATTTGGCCTGGCATCCCCATTCTTTCGAGTTGATCCGCTATGATAGTTGGATCCTTTCTTTACTCAAAAGACAAAACTCTTAAAGACTCAAGAGTCAATCTACCTAAGCTCCACTTTGATGCCTACATTCTTACTTTCTGAGAAAGGGCTATGTCAACTGTAGCATACATTATTTGATTATTCTAATGATTTTCAGCCAATTGTAATTTTTTAATTCTTAATTATCGCATAAAAGACCAATATTATTTCCTGTCATTTGCTAACCAAGTTAGATACCTTGAGTCAGGTTTTTAACCGTTTATTTTTAATCTTTTTTACTAGCGATATGATCCATTCCGCCTTGGAATTTTTAACAGCTGAATTGAATGCCTTTATCAAATTGAAGGTAGGGGATACTATGGGGAATCGAATATACCTCTCCAGTGTCACCAATGAAGCCGGTATCGCCATACCTGACCAAAGTCTAGGACTGTCATTAATCAATATAGAAGAGGAGCGTACCATAAAGGAACAACGAAGTACTTATATCAATCCAGTTGGAAAAGTAGAAAAACGCAATCCAGAGATACGATTGAATCTTTATGTGCTGATCACAGCCAATTTCCAGAATAAAAATCTAAACGACTCTTCTGACGATTATGTAGAAGGACTCAAGCAATTGGGCTATGCCATATCTTTTTTCCAGTCCAAAAACGTATTCACCACCGAAAATAGTCCTGGATTAGCGGGATTTGACCCAGAGTTAGCAAAAATTGTGGTGGAACTCTATAGCTATTCTTTCGAACAACTCTACAATTTCTGGACTGTGGTAGGTGCCAAATACCTGCCTTCAGTACTATATAAAGTAAAGACGCTTAAAATCCAGGAAAATGCGATCCAAGAAAGTGGGGATCCAATTGAAAAAATTCACCTCGATACAGTACATAAGTCATGAGCATCATCTACACACGCCTAGGCGAAGTAGCACTTCGCCATGATTTCTACCGTGACGGTTTAGCCAAGGACATACTATTAATGCCCACTCAGGAAACTGCTCATTTGATGAAAAATGGCAAAATCCTATTTAGGGAAACTCCGGGTGGAATCGTGTTACTTTATCGAGCAGAAGAAGATGAGCTTACTCCTCTTACACCACTTGCTTTACCTCAGTCATTTTTCTTCTTTTTCAAACCAGAAAATGCCGCATCGTTTCTTCAAATCACTGATTTAGATACAGGGTCTGAGGAGTTTCAAGCTGGCAAAGTTCCATTTTTCCAAAACAGTCCAGCAGCTGCCTCCACGGATAGTGAGAATCCTGAGGAGCTTAGCTATCAATTACTTGATGGACTACGGCCAAAAACTTTCTCGCTGGAATTAAGTCTAAATCCTATACCATCTTCAGTTCGGATCAAGGTTCGTAATGCTCCTGGAGAAGTAGTCTCTCCAGGAAAAGATAGTGCTGGCACACCATTACCCGATGGCTATGAAGTGAATCCAGATGACCATGGGAAATTTAAATTCATATTTAATTTCAATGGGAAAAAGGAAGGAGTTTACACCTTCACTCTTCGCAATACTGCTGACACTGAAGATCTCTGGTCCAAAAAATACTGGCTAGGGGAAACTCAAACTGATCAGCCTTTTGGCATTGTAGAACTACGATACGAAGCAGCTCCAAATCATCTTTATGGCAACAAGGAATATTACCAACTCTCCTTCAATAGAAAGGAAAGTCTGTGGACCTATTACGTGGTCAATGGTAATAACAAGGTAGATCTGATATCGAGCCAACTACAAATTCAAGATCAGGGAAATGAGGGCACAGTGCCTTATGGAAGCTATGCTTTTGATCAGATTGGTGACAGTCCAAATGCTGATATTAAAATAAACAATCTGGAAACGGTGATTTTCCAGTCCCAGGTCAAGATTCCTTATTTCGAAGTCCCAAAGCTCAACTTTCAGCTTCGCAAAACACCTGAAAATCAGGTGTTGATTCCCAACCTTCCTAATCCTTCCCGATCTGCCCCAACCAAGCAAAGTGGCGGAGAGGTTAACTCAGAAATATATGTATTCATCTAGCAAACAATCCGAATATGGCAGACTTTAAAACCCCTGGGGTTTATGTTCAGGAAATATCAACCCTTCCCGCCTCCATTGCGCCAGTCGCCACAGCGATCCCGGCATTCGTAGGCTATACCGCAAAACGCGAAAAAAATGCAGAGACTTTACCCGTCAATAAGCCCGTACGAGTCAGCTCCTACCTAGAATACAAGGAGATTTTTGGAGAATCTTATCCAGAAGACTATGGCGTAACCTTAACGGAGGTAGATGGATCAACCGTAGTAGAAATCACGGACCCTACCAATTTTTCGCCTTACCGAATGACTTACCAAGTCTATATGTATTTCAATAATGGCGGAGGACCTTGTTATATAGTTCCCGTTGGGAATTTCGTAGCTGGGCCAAATCCAGCTCCAGCATCAATTGATCCAGGAGAGCTGATAGCAGGAATTAACGCATTAGAGGAAGAAGACGAACCAACACTTTTGGTAGTGCCAGAGGCTGTAATTCTAAGCCCTACTGATCGAAAAACTATTCATGACACATTGATAGCACAATGCTCAAAGCTGCAAGATCGCTTTGCGCTGATGGATGCATTGCATTATGGTAACCAAAGTGTGAAAGATGATGGTGATTCTTTTCGCGAAGAAGTAGGAAGTAGTGATTTGAAATATGCAGCAGCCTACTATCCATCTCTGAAAACATCTCTTTACAAGTACTATTCAGAGGCCTCCTTGATAATCACGGATAATCGTGGTGGAGCTGGATCAGGGCCATTTCATGGAAACTCTCTTTTGTCCATAGGGGCAGGTGATGCCTTTGCCAGTGCTACAATAAGGGTAAACGACTATGACAACATAGATGGAGATGTATTCACAATAGGATCAGGGACTTATACAGAGGGAGCAGAATTTGATAAATCTACATCTGATATAACTACAGCAGGCGCGCTAGAAGCTGTTATAAACGCTGATCCTGATTTCTCGGTACTGCGAGCTGGTAACCTTATCACCTTAACCTCAAGAATTCCAGGTGAAGCTGGAGGACAAATTCCATTAAGCTATACTGACAATGGAAATGGAGGTGCGGTAATTTCCGGATCAGGCACTTTCTCATGGCAGGCCCCAGACAAAACCCTTTACAACACTATAGTTGCACAGCTACAATCCAAAAAAATGGAGCTCTACCCAGCTGCATCTATGGCAGGAATCTGCGCAAGAGTAGATCGTCAGCGAGGCGTATGGAAAGCTCCGGCAAATGTAGATGTACGCGGAGTAATCAAGCCTGTAGTGGCTGTGAGCGCAGAAGATCAGGGCTTGCTCAACGTAGATCCTACTTCTGGCAAATCAATCAATGCTATTCGTTTTTTCCAAGGAAAAGGAAATCTGGTCTGGGGAGCTAGAACACTCGCCGGAAATGACAATGAATGGCGGTATATCCCAGTTCGTAGACTTTACATTTTTGTCGAAGAATCTGTCAAAAAAGCTACTGAATTCGTCGTCTTTGAGCCAAATGATGCCAATACCTGGCTTCGCGTGAAAACCATGATAGAAAACTTCCTCAGTAATCTATGGAGGGATGGTGCTCTGGCAGGATCCAAAGCGGAAGAAGCATTTTTTGTGAGAATTGGCTTAGGCAAGACCATGACACCTCTGGATATACTGGAAGGTCGCCTAATAGTAGAAATCGGTATGGCGGCAGTGAGACCGGCAGAATTTATCATCCTGAAATTCTCTCATAAACTTCAGGAATCTTAATCCATTTCATTTTAAACACATTTAGCCATGTCAATTCAATCTACACCAGGCGTATATATCGAAGAAATCTCCACCCTACCAGCATCTGTTGCTTCTGTGGAAACAGCGATTCCAGCATTTATAGGCCATACAGATCTTGCCATAAAAGATGGGGAAGACGTCCGAGGAGTCCCTACAAGAATTACGAATATGCTTGAGTTTGAAAGTATTTTCGGCAAGGGAAACCCGGAAACGTTCACGATCACAGTGGAAGATAGCTATGATGCTGCAAAAGGAGCAGGAGAAAAACTAGCTAACCGAAAAATCACAGCAATGCCTCCTGCTACAGCAAGCCCCTATAAGCTTTACTACAGCTTGCAGATTTACTTTTCAAATGGAGGTGGCCCCTGCTACATCGTCTCAGTAAATGACTATGATAATGTGCCTATCAAAGGTGATTCTGCAACTCCAGCTAGCATTTTGGGTGGTTTGGAAGCTATCAAAGCCATAGACGAACCTACTTTGCTGGTGTTTCCTGATGTAATTCCAGCAGTGCTACCCGAAACAGTAGGATCTGTGTACAAAGACATCTATGACGCTGCTCTTTCTCAATGCGATATTTTGAAAGATCGTTTTGTAATTGTTGACGTCAAGGATGTCACCGCCGATCCATTTGCAGATGCTCAGAATTTTCGCAATAACGGCATAGGAATGTCCAACCTAAAATATGGCGCTGCCTATTACCCGAATCTGAGTACTTCTTTAAACTACGCGTACTCATCTTTAGACCAAACAATCACACATACTAGGACCTATCCTTCAGGAGCTCCACTTTCGGAGCCTGGAGCATCGGACACCTTGAATTTGACAACCTTGGAAACTTCTGACCCAAGTCTTTCGCGAAGCATACTTGCCGAAATCAAGAAACAGTACATCACATTGCCTCCATCAGGAGCAGTGGCGGGTATCTATGCACGAGTTGATCGTCAGCGCGGCGTGTGGAAAGCTCCCGCAAATGTGGATGTACGAACAGTAATTGGTCCATCTCGAAAAGTTTCCCATGATCAGCAAGCCGATCTCAACGTGGATGCTACTTCAGGAAAATCAATCAATGCGATACGCACTTTTACAGGTAAAGGAACACTGGTTTGGGGTGCAAGAACATTGGCTGGAAATGACAATGAATGGCGATACATTCCCGTGCGAAGACTATACATATTCGTGGAGGAATCAGTCAAAAAAGCAACCGAATTCGTGGTCTTCGAACCCAATGATGCCAACACTTGGCTACGCACGAAAACTATGATTGAGAACTTCCTCTCCAAACTCTGGCGAGATGGAGCACTGGCAGGAGCCAAACCAGAAGAAGCATTTTTTGTACGAGTGGGTCTGGGACAGACGATGTCTTCACAGGATATTCTCGAAGGCCGACTTATCATAGAAATCGGATTGGCAGCAGTAAGACCTGCCGAATTTATCATCCTGAAATTCTCTCATAAGCTTCAGGAATCTTAACCTAACATTTCATCTACAGCAAACTTAAAATCAAAATATTATGGCAGTAGCATATCCAGTTTCCGTATTTCATTTCCAGGTAGAATGGGGCGGATCTCGCATAGGTTTCACAGAAGTATCAGGCCTTACTGTGGAGTTACAAAGCATCGACTATCGTGAAGGTAGCTCGCTCGAATACCACGTAAGCAAAATGCCTGGCATCCCACAGTATTCCAATATCACGCTGAAAAGAGGTGTTTTCAGAGCTGACAATGAATTTTTCCAATGGCTCAATACTGTAAAAATGAACAACATAGAGCGTCGTGACCTCACTATCAGCTTGCTCAATGAGGAGCATGAGCCAGTAATGGTATGGAAAGTCAAAGAAGCTTGGCCATGCAAAGTGGAAGGCCCTTCCTTGAACTCTACAGGAAATGAAGTGGCGATTGAGACAATCGAGCTTTGCCATGAAGGGTTGGCAATAGAAACACCTTAAGCCATGGCGCTATTTTATCCGCCCACCGGTTTTCATTTTCTGGTAAGATTTGAAGGGCTTTTGCTCAAATACCCAGCTATGCCAGATATCGGATTTCAAGAGGTATCAGGACTTAGCGTGGAAATAGGAGTGGAAGAATATGCTGAGGGCGGTGAGAATCGATTCAAACATAGAATGCCAAATCCTATTTCCTACCCCAATCTGGTATTGAAAAGGGGGATGGCTATCAGTTCTCAGATCGCAAAATGGTTCAAGGATAGTGTCGAAGGATTTCAATTTGAAACGCAAGACATCACAGTCATTTTGCTAAGCCCCGAGAAGGTGCCGCTTCAAGCTTGGAATTTCATCAATGCTTGGCCGGTAAAATGGTCCGTGGAAGGTTTCAACGCCATGGAAAACTCCATTATGATCGAAAACATCGAATTCGCCTATCAATACTATAGACGGATCAGTCCTGATGACATTTCAATATAAAGTTATGCCAATAGTAATCAAGGAACTCATTATTCGCACTACGGTCGATACTGCAGAAAGTAAACCGACAGGGAAAGGCAAAAAAGTCCCAGACGCGGGAGCTGTCATGGATGGGATCAGAGAATTAAGCCAATTAATTAAAGAAAAAAACGAACGCTAAAACTAGCAAAATGGCACTTTCAGATATTTTTTCGCAAAAAGGAGGCTTGGAAAAGCTGAAAATCACGGCTTTCAAGGATGAAGAATACAATGAGTCAACTGCGACTTATGTAGTCATGTATAATCCTACAACTTTTAGCCAGGAATTCAAATCCAAATGGATTCCCGAAGAAGGTCCTGCAGATGGCAAACAATATCAATTCAGAACACTGGAATCAGACTCTGTTTCTTTCGAATTTCTGTTTGATGCAAGTGCTGCTTCTCCGCCGAGCGAAGACAAATCTGGAGATACTAACCTCGATTACTTAGGAGATGATAAACCAAATCTGGAAAGTATCAGCGGTAACAAAGTCTCGGCGATTGAGCTAATCAATCAGGATAGACATGTGGATCGGGCAATTCGGAAATTTCTAGACATCACACAAAATATTCAGTCAGACACGCACAAGCCAAACTATTTACAAATCAACTGGGGAGCATACCAATTCCGAGGAGTATTGGCCACAGCTACCATCAATTACAAACTCTTCAACAGTTCTGGTCTCCCAATTAGGGCTACTGTTTCTGCCAATTTTGACCAGTCTCTTTCTCGTCAAGAGCAAGCTGCTACCACTGCGAGAACCTCTCCAGACTTGACTCACGAGCGAATAGTCAAAGCTGGGGACACCTTGCTCTTAATGTGTAAAAGAATTTATGGTACTCAGGAATATTACTTGGAAGTAGCCAAAGCCAATAAACTGGGCAATTTCAGAAAACTCATTCCTGGCCAGAAACTCATTTTTCCACCTTTAGCCAAATCTTCAAATGCCTGAAACCTCTACATCTGCGCAAACGCAACTCGATCTCGCCACCTTCAAAGTCTATTCTGATGGGCAAGAGCTACCACCTTCTGTGGGAGTGGCGATGATAGCTGTGCGCAAATCTGTGAATAAAATCCCCATGGCGAAGCTGGTACTTTTCGATGGTGATATAGCGACAGGAGAATTTCAATGGAGTGAAGGCGACTTGTTCAAACCTGGAGTAAGTCTGCGCATTGATGCAGGATATCACAATCTAGAGGAGTCCATCTTCGAAGGAATTATTATCAAACATGGACTGGAAATAAATCCTGAAAAGGCATCAAGGCTAGTTATTGAATTACGAGATCCTGTTATCAAAATGACCGTCGGAAGGAAGAACAAGTACTTTTTTGACAGTGCCGATAGTGATGTGATGGAAGAGCTCATTGGTAAATATTCAGGCCTAGAAGCAGAGGTAGAGGGTACAGATTTATCCCATGCTGAGATTGTCCAATATCATTCCACTGATTGGGATTTTGTCCTCAGTCGAGCTGACGCAAATGGTAGAATAGCTACGACAGAAGCTGGTAAAGTCACCATTCAAAAACCACAGACAACAGCAGATCCTGTCATCGAACTTCAATATGGAGACAATGTGGTGGAATTTGAGGCAGAAATGGATGCCAGACAGCAGTACTCAGCGACTAAAGGATTTAGCTGGGATTTTATCAAGCAAGAAGTTACCGAAAAAGAGGGAGCCAATCCTTCGATGGACTTTCAGGGCGATATAAGTGGAGACGATCTGGCAGGAGTGATAGGACTGGAAGCCTTTCAAATGCAACACGGAGGACTTTTGGCAGACGAGGAGCTCCAAGCTTGGACCGATGCTGGACTGATGAGAAGTCGTCTATCGAAAATCCAGGGAAGAGTAAAAATCCTCGGTGACAACAAGGTAAAACCAGGAGACATGGTTGAGTTGAAAGGCTTTGGCAATCGTTTCAATGGAAAAGCCTTCGTTTCCGGGGTCTATCATGAGATTTCTCCCAATCAAAAATGGTTTACACACCTCGGACTCGGGCTCGACCCCAAATGGTTTGCACAGCAATATGATGACATCATCGATGAACCTGCCTCAGGCTTAGTTCCTGCTATCAAAGGACTTCACATTGGGATTGTTACAGTTCTCGAAGGGGATCCTGATGGGGAAAATCGAATAAAAGTAAAACTCCCTCTGGTAAGCAAAGATGAGGAAGGGATCTGGGCAAGGTTTGCTTCACCAGATGCAGGAAATGAGCGTGGATTCTATTTCAGACCTGAGATAGAAGACGAGGTGATCGTAGCATTTATCAACGAGGACCCACGTGATCCAGTGATTCTGGGGATGCTGCATAGTAGCAGTAAACCTTCTCCGATTGAAGAAAAAGATGACAATCATGAAAAAGGAATTATCACACGAGACAAGTTGAAGCTCCTATTCGATGACGATAAAAAGTCGATTTCCATAGAAACCCCTAATGGTAATAAAATACAGCTCACAGATGACGAAGGAGCAATTATGCTGGAAGATGAAAATGGGAATAAGATCAGCATGAATTCAGATGGAATTACCATTGAAAGTAGCGCCGACCTCATTTTGAAAGCTTCTGGGGATGTGTCTCTAGAAGGAACAAACATAGAAATCAAAGCAAACGCTGAGTTTAAGGCTGAAGGCTCAGCAGGAGCTGAAGTCTCCTCTGGAGGCATGACAACTATTTCAGGTTCACTTGTTCAATTAAACTAGATATGCCAGCAGCAGCAAGATTAACAGACACGACAACTCATGGAGGAACCATCATAGGACCTGGAGAACCTACTGTGCTGATAGGCGGAATGCCTGCGGCCGTATTGGGAGATAATCATGTCTGTTCGCTTCCTCCAAATACCCATCAACCCACCGTTAGCCCATTTATCGCTGGCAGTGGAACAGTACTAATAGGAGGAAAACCTGCTTTGAGAGTGGGAGATGCCTGCGTCTGCGGAGCCTCTGCAGCAGTAGGAGAACCAACTGTAATCATAGGATAGCATGGAAGACAACAATTCATTTCTAGGTAGAGGCTGGGCATTTCCAGTTGCTTTCAGCTCCGAAAGCCATCAAGTTCAGATGGCAGAAGATGAGGAGGATATTCAGCAAAGTCTGATCATACTTCTCAACACGACGCTGGGAGAGCGGATCATGCGTCCAGATTACGGTGCAAACATGGAGGATTTATTATTCGAAGCATTGAATGTGACCACGGCAAATATGATCGCCAACCGCATAAAAAAAGCAATTCTCTTTCATGAACCAAGAGTAAAAACTGAGGATATAGACCTAAGACCAGATTACAATGAAGGTAGAATAGAAGTACTGGTCGAATACCTAATTATAGCCACGAACAACCGAAGAAACTTGGTGTATCCATATTTATTCACCGAAGCAACTGATCTGAAATTATGAGTAAAGACTGCAACGATCTTACCCTTCCCGGCAATGGAACTAGCCGTGCACAGAGACTTATCAAAAGTCTCATGCCAGACTATGTCCTGGTAGATGAGCGGAAAATGGAAGACTTGCAGTCATTCGCAGTAAAGATTGCTGGAGAATTAAAATTCATAAAAGATGAGAACCCTTGGTCAGGCGAAGATTGGTCTGGCTTTTTTGACCAAAAGATTCAAGAAAATCAGTTAACCAACCCACATTTCTCTCTCTTCCTCGCTTTCCTAAAGCTTTTCAATTTTGCGCAGCAAGACATCAATACGCTTACGCAGCGTCATTTAGATTTCTATTACCGTGATGTACTTAGACTGAAGGAAAAGCCTGCTGAGTCAGATCAGGTTTATTTGATTCTCAAACTGGCTAAGCATATCCAAGAACATTTCTTAGCCACTAACACCGCATTCAAAGCAGGAAAAGACGATCTAGGGAAAGAAATACTTTTTCAAACTACAGATCAAAATGTCATCAATAAAGCGGAGGTCACTTCGCTGATGAGCTTGTACAAAGATGAAGATGGAAGGCTCTACAAATCTCCTATAGCCAATTCAGCTGACGGACTGGGAGCTGAAATCCTAAGCGAAGAAATGCAATGGAAAACTTTTGGATCTCCCTCGACACTATTTCCAAATCAGGATCGGGAAGTCGCAACAATAGGCTTTGCCTTTGCATCTCCAATTTTATTGATGGGAGAAGGAAGTCGCTCAATTTCCTTAAAAATCAGTTTCAAACGTACTGATGGCTTACTCGGCAAATTAAAATCACTACCTCTAGATCAAGCTTTTGAAATATGGTTTAGTGGAGAAGAAGAATGGATACGAGCAACCTTAGATTGGGAGGAAAACAAAGAAAATGTCAAATCCAAAGTACTTGATTTTATAAATAAGGCGAAAATATGGCAGGATATCGCTGGAGTAGAACCTCAAGCGGGGCCAATATTTGATGATCCAGAAAGCGGAAAACACCGACCTTTTCGTGGATATGATATTGGAGAGGTAACAGCTAAAAACATCCTTAGTAAGCGAGATTCTTACCCAGGAAAACTATTCACTGAATTTGAGCAACTGACAGCAGTTCGAGGTATTGGTGATGACAAAACAATTGATTTACTATACTCCTTCCGCAATAAACACCAACTACTTTCTACAGCAGATAGCATTGATTTGATCCTCAACTGCATGCTTTTACCCGAAGATCCAGCAGTTGTAAATTATAATGAGGAAGTGTTGATCCAAAGAATTGATACCATTTCACCTGTGATGAAAGTGAATCTGGCTAATACTATTCAAAGCTATGGCTATGAAATTCTGAAAGAATGCGAAGTATCGAAAGCGACGATTTCTATCGATGTGAAAGGTGTAGAAAACCTTATTCTTCAAAATGATCAAACCGTATTACCAATTGGTAAAAACATCCAGCCCTTTGGATTCAGACCGGTAAAAGGTTCCAATTTTTATATTGGAAGCAAGGAGGTTTTTGGGAAATCTCCTAAAAAAGTAGCGTTGAACTTCAAATGGCACGGATTACCAGAAGACAGTAAAGGTTTTACCGATCAATATACCGGCTATGTTCCAGTTCGAAATAATCAGAGTTTTAAAGCAGCAGTAGATTTTCTAGATCAGAAAACCTGGAAACCTCTAAGTACTTCTATGTCACTTTTCGAGGGAGCCGATAACCATTTTCTAAATCCTAACAAAACTATTGACCTAACAGAACCTGCCTGGGAATCAATTAACAAAGATCCAGAACTTGATAATTTTACAGGCTGGTCTCCAGCTTCCAATCGTGGATTTCTAAGATTAAAACTTAACTCCCCTGACTTCGGACATAAGGAGTATCCATTGATTTTCGCTACTCAGGCACTCGCAACAACACCAGTACTACCCAAAGAACCTTACACTCCAGAGCTCCAGTCTGTAAGTCTAGACTATACTGCTGAGGAGACTCTAAACCTGCAGAATAGTAAGTGGGATGGCTTTTTCCACATTGGGGCATTTGGTGAAGCCAAAGTCTCAGGGCAAGATGATTCATTATCACTTTTACCTGAATATTCAGACGAGGGTGAATTACTGATCGGGCTAAGCGAGCATCAAAAATCACAAAATATTCAGCTTCTGATCCAGATTCTAGATGGCTCAGCAAATCCTGAAAAACCTGTCCCACAGGTAAAATGGAGCTACTTAGCTGGAAATAAATGGAAGGAGTTTGATAAATATGCCCTGCTTACTGATGAAACAAACGGTCTAATACAGAGTGGTCTGTTGGCTTTTGCAATGCCTAGAGAAGCCGACAATTCGCATACTATTCTCACAGATAATCTTACCTGGTTGAAAGCTTCAGTCAGTTCAGATTCTGATGCTATCCCAGATTTTATCTCCGTATTGGCACAAGCCATCAAGACTAGATTTGAATCCAATGAGAATGATCCCCTGCGAGTGGGCAAGGCAATTTCGAAAGAAGCCATAAGCAAATTAAAAATCGGAGATAGTGCTATCAATAAAATTCAGCAACCTTTTTCCTCTTTTGGCGGGAAAACAACCGAAGCCTCCACTGATTTTTACCAGCGAATTTCCGAACGATTACGCCATAAGCAACGGGCGATCACAAGTTGGGATTACGAACATTTGGTATTGGAGGAATTCCCTGAAGTATATCAGGTAAAATGCCTGAACCATACTTCCTACGATGGAGACTTGACTAAATACCTTGCCTTAGCGCCTAGGAATGTGACTTTGGTGATAATCTCAAATGTGCAAAACAAAAATGCTATTGATCCACTTCGTCCAAAAGCCAGTGTAGCTCAGCTTGCGGCAATAAGAGAATTCATTACAAGAATTTATCCTCCAGGAGTTTTTCTCCATGTGGTAAATCCAGTTTTTGAAGAGATACAGGTTAAGACCAAAGTGAAATTTCACTCTTGGGCAGACAAAAGCTTTTTCGCAAAAAAACTAGAAGATGATCTTAAAGCTTTTCTGTCTCCTTGGGCTTTTGAAACTGATTTTGATTGGACTTTCAGCGAATCATTACACAGTTCTGTGGTGCTTCATTTTGTGGAAAAACTGGCGTATGTGGACTACCTAACCTGCTTTGAACTCTATCATCTTGTCAAAAATCCAGTTTCTGGAGAACTACTTTCCAGAACTCGGGTGGAAGCCGCCAAAGGAAGTCGTGGCGTGTCTGTACTCGGTTCGATTGGTACACAAAGCTCTTTTGGTGATCATCTCATAGAAGTCTTGGAAACTGATGATTGTCTTTGTGAAGACAATGAAATAAAGCCCGCGGCAAGCATTGCATCGGTAGAAAATGAAGACTTGGACGAGGCATTTTGATACTTGAAATAATGGAAAAGTCAATTACCATATCGAAAGCAAAACCAACCATCAAAAGCATGGATTATGAGCTGCTGCGCACAGAAGCCATCAGCTATATCCAGCGGATAGGCGGAAAAATATGGACTGATTACAACAGTCACGACCCTGGGATTACTATTCTAGAAGTGCTTTGCTATGCGATAACTGACTTGGGATATAGAAGTAATTTCCCTGTCCAAGATCTACTAGCTGATGAAGCTGGCAGTTTGAAAGATCAGTTTTTCCGTGCTTCCGAAATACTTCCCTCCACCCCTGTTACTTTAAACGACTACCGGAAATTCCTCATGGATGTGGAGCTAGTCGATGAGGAAGATCTGGACTGTCCTAGGGCTGGAATTAAAAATGCCTGGATTATTATCCGTGACAGCAACGAAATAGCCATTTATCCAGATAGAAAAGAGAAAGAATTAGCCTACAAGCCATTCCCGACAAGCGAAAAGGCTCTGCAGTTAGGCATTTTATATGATGTTTTACTGGAATTTGATTTCTGCGAAAATCTAGGCGATCTGAATGAGAACAAGATCAGCATGGAAATCGAGGTGGACGAGCATCCAGATTTGGAAGGAGTGGTCATTGATATTCAGATTGAATTCCCGAGATGGGATGCCGCAAATGTAGATTGGGAAGATCCCGCTAGCATTCGCAAAAATGTGCATTCCATTTCCATTCAATTCCAGAACCTACCGGATGGAATTACATTGGATTTTGATCTGAGTCCCAGCAATCTCATCGAATTAAAAGGGAGTAAATTGGTTGCTGAAGGGCTTGATCCTCTTGATGGCTTAGGCGCTTTGAGCAATCAGGTGAATAATTTTACTTTCAACAGTCCAGAAGGGATTCTAGCTTTTTACCTGAAAAAAGTCACCAAAATCAAACAGATTCTTGAGCAGGCAAAAAGCAGTTTACATGCACAACGAAATCTCTGTGAGGATTTTGTAGATTTTCATGCCTTGCGCGTAGAGGAAATACTCGTTTGTGCAGACATTGAGCTTTCACCGAATGCTCCGATTAATGAAACTGAGGCATTGATTTTTCAGGCCATCAGTGCATTTCTTTCTCCTCAGGTGAATTTCTTCAGTTTGGAAGAAATGCTCAATCGCTGTAAGGATGAAGCGCTACCGATAGCCAAGATTCAACAAAACCCAGCGAAAATCTGGATTGAAATCCCAACTTCAGACTATCCAAAACCAAAATCCAAGTTGAGTATTATTGGTTCTGGAGGAAATGTAGGAATCTATGAAGCACTTGAAGTAAAGACAGACCCAAAAAACTCCAAGCTCTGCGAAATCCTATTGACTCCTAATTTCCCCTCGCCAGTCTTGATGGATGACGATCAGGTATTTCTTGGCAACTGGGAAGAATCGCAGTGTGTTCCTACAGAAAAACTTTTCGAAGGACCACTACTAAAACATGGTTTTATAGATGAAGAAGACCTAAGCAAGGCCGACAGAAGATCTAGTATTCACGTCACAGATTTGATCCATATTATTATGGATATCCCAGGAGTGCGCGCTGTGAAAAGCATACAGATCGCCAACAAACCTCAGGACAATGCCAGTGGATCTATTCCAACAAAAAGCGTAAAATGGTGTCTTGAACTTGCTGTGGATGATTTTTACGTGCCTCGATTGAATACTGAGCTTTCTAAAATCACTTATTTCAAAGAGGAATTACCATTCAGAGCAAATCGAGAGAAGGTTGAAGATTTATTGCAAGCCTATAAAGCTGGCGAACGTAAACAGAAGCTCTACTATCCAAAACTGGATTTTGACTTACCTCAGGGAACCTACAGAAACCCTGGAGACTACGAATCCATCCAAAATGATTTTCCGCTAGTCTATGGAATCACTGAAGCAGGAATGCTTCCAAAATCTCAAGGTCGACCAAATCTTCCTCAGGTGCAGCAGTTGAAAGCATATTTGATGGTTTTCGAGCAACTTTTAGTGAACTATCTAAGCCAGCTTGAGAATGTAAAACATCTGTTTTCAATAGACAACAGCACAGATGAATTTGGAAATCCCATCATAGACTCCACATACTTTTCCAAAAGCCTAGAAAATCTAACGCCAGACGGCGCTGTGCTTTGGAAGGATTTGGTAGCGCTAGAGCCAAGCGTTAAGGAAATCACAGAGTCTGTGGAAGATTTTCAAATCAGAAGAAATCGCTTCCTAGACCATCTACTTGCAAGATTTGCTGAGCAATTTACCGACTACGGCTTGCTTGCTTTACGACTTAATCCAGCTGAAGGTCAGGCTAGATTGATCGAGGATAAAATGGCTTTTCTAAATGCCTATCCAAAGATTTCTTCCGAACGAGGAAAGGGCTTTGATTATAAAATCGGAGATCATTTCTGGCACCGAGAAAACTTATCAGGCTTAGAAAATCGAATCCAAGGGTTGATGGGAATCCGGGAAAAGCCTGCGACTTGGCTTCGTTTCTCCCCAGCTTTTGAATTTGTGGAAAATACCGGAAGCTGGAAGGTTCAGATGAAAGACTCCTCTGATGTGCCCGTCTTTGAACTCACTGGTATTTTTCCTAGTCAAGAAGAGGCTGCATTAGCCTTTGAAATCGCATTATTGATTGGAGCAAGTAAGGAAAACTATCAGGTTTCTACTGGTGATGCAGGTTTCTATTTTGAACTGCTTTGGGAAGGAAAAACTGTGGGAACTAGCCTGAAAGTTGATTTTGGGGATGACACAGAAGGAGGCGATGCAGATCTAGCTCTTACGGAAGTTTGGGAGATTATGCGCTCTGAATTTCTCAACAATCCACTCGCAAATCGTAAGAATTTAAGTCTTGGATTGGATACATTTTGGGAAGCTGATATCACAGTTAGCCTAGCACCTGCCCCTCCCAAATACACCTTAGAATATTCCCTTTTTGATGCTCCATTCGGAGCTGGGACTAAAATCATTGAAGGAACATTGGAAGTGGAAGTTCCAGCTGCTACCTCAGAACCTGAGCTCCAAGAACTAGCAGAGGAAAGACTGGAAGAGCTTATCTGGCAGATTTGTACTGCTGGAGTAATGGAACCTGCGTATGTCACAGACCCTGCTCCATACGCTTCACCGTACAGATTCTCAGTGACGGATCCGATTCGCGGGGGAATACTCGCGAAAAGCTCAGACTCGGATTTTAATGTTCCGCTGGCTACAGCCATTTTGAATGAAGAATGGGGAGATTCCTGGCTAGTTCAGGTTGGTTTCGAGCCTATAGCACTGAATATAACTGAGGCCACTGCCATCGGGCCATTTATCCAAAGCAAAGCAAATCCAGCTCCTCAAAAAGGTGATCAGATTCATTTTGAACGGGCATTTGAAATTATCGGGCTTGATTTGTTTTCTCATCAAATCACCATCGAAGGCTTGCACGCTTCATTATTCGAAGAATTTGAGGATTTCGAAGTACAATTTATGCTTGGCGAAAATGAGCATTTGATATACTACACAATCCACCAAGTCAGAGAAGAAGATGGCAATACGATTTTGGTGACTAAAAAAACACCGAGACCAAATTTGGTCGAAGATCCAGAAAACTTGGATGAACAGCCTGGCGGATTTGTCATACTCAGCAGACAATTTGATGTAGTTTCTACCTCTGGTGATTCTTTCAGAATCCTAGGTGGAGCAGATCTTAAAGCAATTCAAAAGGTGCAGCAGTTCTTCGTTCGGGAATTTTTCTCACATGAAGGTACCCATCTGATCGAGCATATTTTACTCCGTCCAAAAGTGAAAGGAAAATACAAAGTCCCAGATGGATTGGGTGGTACTATCACTGAAATTTTAGAAGACAAACTACTAGATCCACATTCTGAGGACGAATGTGTATGCACGCTGGATGATCCATATACCTGCATGGCACATGTGATTTTACCTTATTGGTCAGGTCGATTTACCAATACAGACTTCAGGAGATTTCTAGAGAAAAAGATAAAAAGGGAGACTCCGGCACATGTCTTTTTGACAATTTGCTGGATCAGTCCCAGTCATATGCATGCGTTAGAATTGGCCTGGAAACTTTGGCTACTAGAAACGCTGAAAACAACTCAGGAGCCTAAAAAACTTGCTGAGACACTCGCGGGGCTGATTGATGCCTTGGCGCAAATCCGAAACGTCTATCCAGTCGGCACACTACACGACTGTGATGGAGACGAAAATTTGGAAAATTCCATCATTCTCAACTCCTCATCATTAGGAGAATTTTAACCACAACGATTATGAGCCAGATCATTTCAACTTATCCGATTTTTGAAGGTAGCCAGGTACTTACCAGTACTCAGCTCAACCAGCTCTCCGCCTACTTAGATCAGCAAGGCAGGCTCACTCGATCAAAGCTCATTGGCATTGGAATCGTCTGTGGCATGCAGATTCAGCCATTCCCTCAAGGGCTTAGAATCACCAAAGGACTAGGTATCACTTCCGAGGGTTTTTTGATCCAGTCGGGTAATTTTGATGCCACGCATTATCGGCCATACGCTTTGCCAGAAGGTGTAGACTACAAGCCATTCAAAGATGTGGATCATGAAGTTTCATTATTTGAACTACTGACTGAGATCCCTTCAGAAAGTACTGGGGTCAAAAAACTCAACAGTCCAGCTAACTTTTTAAACAATAAGTATGTCCTGATATTCTTGGAGATTTTTGATAAAGATCTCAAATCTTGCCTAGGAAATGCCTGTGACGATCGTGGCCAAGATCGACTGTTGACTATCCGAAGATTGGTAGTCAATGAAACTGATTTGGATAAAATTCTCACTAAATCTTCCAACGTCCGAACTCCATTTCCTGCTGAAATAGAGCTGAAGGAGTTCTTTGTGAAAAAACCTCTTTTCTACCCACACAATCCTGAATCAAATGAATTCAGTGCATTTGTAGCACACTATCAAAAAACGACAGCAGAGACTCTGAATGATGAGTTTTTCAAAGAACTAGAGAATTCCTATGACCTATTCGAACCTATTCTAAGCAAAAGCTATGGTTTCGAAAATCCTATTGCAAACGCAGCTATCAGCTCCAAAATATCAGAAATAAAATCATTGCTAGAAGCTGATCCTGCGGAAATTCAAGGCGTCCAATACCTATGGGATTTCGCCAAAGAACTCGTGAAAGCATATATGGAGTTCAGAGCATCAGCCCTGGAGTTATGGTACACTTGCCCAGCTGATAGTTCTCTTTTCCCACTTCATCTGATGCTGGGGAGGGCAAAAAGCGATTCAGAAACCCAAGCTCAGTTTTTAAAATACCGTCATGGCTTTATTCAGCCTCCGATCTTCAACCAACAAAAACTCTTGGCGGAAACCTGTATCCAACGACACAGAAGAATGATTTTGCAAATCGAGAAGCTGGAAATAGGGATTTTGGCGGAACCTGAATCAGAAAAATTCCCGATTAAAATCACGCCATCAATAGAAAAACAAGGACTTCTTGGCAATAGAGCGCTGCCCTATTATTACGACATCAAATCAAAAAGTGCCATTTCAAGTTGGTTTTCACTGGAAGAAAGCTGGACTGACCCTGGAAATTTACAACTGAACAGCGCTACTCACAAAGGAGTACAAGGATATGATAATCAGCCAGATGAACCTTCTCCCGAGGCTAAAAGCATATTAGAAACACCCTTATTCTATGATCTAGAAGACTATCCATTTTTCAGGATAGAAGGGCATTTGGATATGCCTCTGGCCAACGCCTTGAGCAATCTCAGGAAGTTAATTCTGCAGTTTAACCTTCCCATTCATGTGGATGTGCTCCATCTCGGGGAAGTGGATGGTTCTGAGGCTATTGATGAATGCGGTTGGAATGATCTTCAGGAGGAATATGCGTTCCAGCGCTATTTCATGCTTGGAATGATCATGGAGTTGAATCAGCTTTTTGACTATGTAACCAAATATGCGCAGGAAACTGAAGAGGAGGATTTCACTTCAAATGAGTTTTACATTAAGGCTTCGGAGGTTTTAAAATTGCTTTTGGAAATGGCAAATGCCTTACCCGAATGTATTAAAGATCTGAACTGGACTATTTTTCAAAATACCTACAAGAGGTTACTACAGTATTTAATTGATTTTGCACTTCTAGAATCAGGACTTTTACAAGAAGTAAAAGCAGATCCTGAAAAGGAAAAAGAACTGGATTTCTACAACGGAATTCTGATGAGACTTTCGCCAATTCTATACAGGATTTTAGATTTGTTTTTCTTCACCAAGCTTCAGCGAATTTATACCAGCTATGAAAATAGAATTCAACTTCTTTCACAATCAAACCAATTTGCCAACTACCTAAAAAATCACAATGGCATTAGCCATGAAGCGGGAGTGCTGAGAGCAGGGACATTTTTTCTGCTGCATGACCCAAAACAAGAGCGCATAATAGGTGATTTTAGTTTGCCATATTATTGCTGCGATTGTACTCCATGCGTAGAAGCATGTGGTGAACAAAGTTTCTCCTTACCTCCTTTTGCCAGACCTGATTATGCTGTTGCCTATACGGAAAAGCCGATCAGGTTGGAGATCACTCTAAATGATGCATTAGTATCTGGAAGAACCTACGAAGTCTTGGCTGTTGGCTCATCCTCGGCACAGAATGGGAAGGTAGAAAAGGATTCTGAAACCAATATTTTCAGATACACATCAGCTCCTGGTTTTACGGGAGTTGACAGCTTCCAATACATCTTGCGAGATAAAGAAACCAACCAATCCGATCAGGGTAAGGTCAGTATTCTTGTAAAAGGCGCTCAAGGCTGCTATTCTATAGAAGTACTCAGTTGCTGGGGAATAGAAAGTGTGCGTAATACTTTGGCGCGAAGAAAAATAGAGGTTGCAAACGAAACCGATGAAAAGGCTTTAGAACTATTGTTAGAAAGTCTCAAGGGAACCCATGGTTTCTCCACAGACGAAATTAGAGGTGGTGAATTGGAGGATCAGGAGTCCAGATTGAAACTGTTAAGTTGCTTAGGAATCTCAACAAATCAGTTGTCTTATGAACAGCAAGAGCAAGCAATTCTTGATCATCAAGCTAAAAATTGTGGCGCTATACTGACCCCAGAATGTACCTCCTTATTCGTAAGTGGTACAGTGAGAGATGCAGCAGGAAGAGCCCTTTCCAAGTTAAAAGTGACAGTAGTAGATTCTGATATTACGACTCACACCAATGGGGTAGGATTCTACGAAATTCAATTCGAAACTCCAGGACAAACACTGCTATTTGAATTGGAGGGATATGAAAATCAAGAAATAGAAATCTGTAGTCAACCTGAGGCAAATGTCACTATGGTCCCAGCTGTTCAAGCTGCCACAGAGTGCTATTCTATTAGAATTATTACCCTATGGCCAGAAAATTTCATTCGGGCAATCGCCAAATTAAGACAACTAGAAAACCCTTCAGATAATCTTTCTGCTGTAATAAGTGCTGTACTTATAAGTCTTCGAGAGACGAAAGGATTCAGTTCTTCTGAACTAAGAGAAACTTTGGTCAAGGATCCAGAAATCCAGAAAATCATTTTGGAAACGGTAGGCCTCAACCCTTCTTCTATGCGAGAATCGCAATATCCAGCGGCTATTGAGTCCTACCAAAATAGTAATTGTGGATTTAGAACAGAGGATGCCATCATTGTCACAGCAGAAAATCTTCCTGTGGAGGAAATAAGGAAATATTTAGATTCAAAGAATATCAGTTACCTCCCTACAGCCGATAAAACACTATTGGTAGAAACATTCAAAGCGACAACACCTGAATCTTCCATTCTCAAAAAAGACTTAGAGCTATTCAAAAAAGATACACTCTTGAAAATCTCCGAAGAAAAATCAATATCGGTAGGATCACAGGATACGAAGGCTATTCTCATTGAAAAAATACTCGGTAAAAGATGAGTTCGCATTTGATACATACCCAGCTTTTTGAAGCAAGCTTCCAGAGCAAGGAATCTGCCTTAGCAGGTCAGAAACTGCTACAGGAGAGGTATCAAAAAGTTTTACTTCCAATCATGGAGCAAGTTTTTGATGAGTATGACCCTAGCGGCAGATCTTTAAGAATAGACAAATTGGAATTGGACCTAGGCAGGTTTTCAGCAGATTTACCTGAAGATCTCATGCGTGATCGATTCCGGGATGTTTTAGAAGATCAGTTGAAAAAAATCTATTTGGAACAAGGCATTCTCTCTCCTGCTACAACTAACCCTATTGGAATTAAGGACAATCTTACCAGTACAGCAAAGCACAGCGATTGGGAGAAAATCAGCTACTATTTAGTCTATGGGAGAATGCCCTGGTGGGTTTTGTCAAAAGAGAAAGAACCAATACAATCGCTTTTCAATCGGCTTACGGTTTCGAATGTTTCGGTCTTAAGATCTTGGCTCAAGGAAAACCCAATTTCATTGGCGACAGCAAAAAGACTAAGCCTATTGTTATCTCAAAAACAGTTGGATTATTTATTAAAAGACAGCTTGCAGCTATCATTTAAGGATACTCAACCAGTAACTAACTTACTCCAAGTACTTCTTTCAAAAACAAGCCTGGAAAAATCAAGCATTCGGTTTTGGCTGAATACAAGCTTACTGTTTTGCGTTTTTGGAAAAGACAATGAGCTTAGTCCCATCCTTGTGGCAGGTTTTAAATCCATCAAATCAGCTGATGGGAATAAGGCTTTAGACACAAGTCAATTCCTGTTTTTCCTTAGCTTTTTCATTATAAAAATTTCTGAGCAAGCATCCGAGTCGCCCATGAAAATTGCTAGTTCGGACTTCATCCAACAACAGCTGAAAAGTGGAATTGTACCTCCGAGAAAAGGGAAAACCGTGGGTAGTACCAACAATTTTTGGAAGAAAGTTGTGGAAAACATGAAAGAAGGAACTACGACCATTGCAGAGTTATCCACATTATCAAAAGAGCTCATTCACTTACAGCGGAAAGAAAAGCGGGCAATAGAATCAAAATCCCCAGTTCTGGACGAGTTGGAAGTTATCAACAATGCCGGACTGGTGCTAGTAGCAGCATTTCTACCCAGATTTTTCGAAAATCTCCGCTTAGTGAAAGCCGGGAAATTCATATCAGAGCAAGCCCAAATAAAAGCCGTATTTATTCTCCAAGAGATGCTAGGATCGGAACAGGACTATGACGAGACAGATTTACTACTGAATAAACTCCTTTGTGGAATAGCTCCAGCATCAGCTTTGGGCTGTACCCCGAAAATCCTAGCTTCTGAGCAAAAGGAGATAGCATTACTATTAGAAAGCATGGCAAGTCAATGGACGGCTTTAAAGAGCAATTCGGGCAAGATGCTATCGGAGGGCTTTTTCCGACGTGAGGGCTCTTTGCGCAAAGTCCAAAAAGGCTACCAACTTCAGGTCCAAAGACTACCTTTTGACATGCTTCTGGATAGATTACCTTGGACAATTGGAATGATCAAACTTCCCTGGATGGAGGATTTAATCTATGTAGAATGGTAAATCAAAACCAACATAACGCAAGAGTAATTCAAGCGGAATTAGACTGGCTGCAAAGCTTGCTTAAGGCTCGTTCGGCGATGAATTCAAATTCCGGGAATAGCATTCGGGAAGTATTGGAAATACCCGCTCCTCCCATGCTAGAAAAAGCTAGCTCTTATGCCAATCTTGTCCAAAAACTAGGGCTAAATGAAGCAGAGAGATTCCTATTGATTTTGGCTACAGTTCCTCATATCAAGCCACAGATGCTGGATATGTTCATGGGAAAGAATCAATTAACCCAGCAGATTTTCACGGAATTTGGAGGACGAAAAGGCAAAAATCACAACGGATTTATTCCCACCGGAGAAACCGTACTTTTTATCCTTGCCGGAAGTGATCTAGAAAAGCGATTCAAATACCTTAATCTACTTAGCTCAGAGAACACCCTTTTCAAAGAGGCTTATCTCAAATTCAGCGAAACAGATTCTGACGAGCCATATCTCAATGGAATGCTGAATATCTCGCGAGATACCCTTCAGGAGATAACAAGTGGAAAAGTAAGAAAGCCTGATTTCAGTGCAGATTTTCCCGCTCAACTTTTAGAAACAGAAATGAGCTGGGATGATTTGGTGCTTAATCCACATACATCTGATGAACTGCGGGAGATAGAAATCTGGCTCAAGCATAAAGACAAGTTGCTGCAAGAATGGGGTATGCATCGAAAGCTTAAGCCAGGCTTCAAGGCGCTATTCTATGGGCCACCTGGAACTGGGAAAACCTTGACAACAACACTGCTAGGACAAAAACTAGGTTTAGATGTCTATCGAATCGATCTCTCTCGTATGGTGTCAAAATATATTGGGGAGACGGAAAAGAACCTAGCAAAGATATTTGACCGAGCGGAGCGAAAAGGATGGATTCTGTTTTTTGATGAAGCTGATGCCCTTTTTGGAAAAAGAACGTCTGTATCCGATGCTCATGATCGCTACGCAAATCAGGAAGTGTCCTATTTGTTACAGCGAATAGAAGATTATGACGGTTTAGTGATTTTGGCAACCAACCTCAAAAATAACTTAGATGAAGCTTTTATGAGACGATTTCAGGCTTCTGTATTTTTCCCTATGCCACAGCCTGAACAGCGTAAAATGCTTTGGAGTAAAGGTTTTCCTTCCAATGTGAAACTTGAAGATCGAGTTGATCTACATGAGTTGGCGAGGAGTTATGAGCTATCGGGTGGATCTATCATTCAGGTGATCCAACATAGCCTGCTGATGGCTTTGGATAAGGAAAGTGCCACCATCCACCTTGCAGACATTCGTGAGGGAATTCGAAGAGAATATCATAAAATGGGAAGGACGATATGAAGAAGAAAGTTAGAAAACAACAAGAACAGGACAATGAAAATGAGCCTGTAGTAGTCTTGGTAGAAGATAAAGAAACTGCCAAAGAGGAAAAGCAAGAAGTGAAAATGACTCCTGTAGAAGAGGAACAGGAACCTATGACTCCGTTGGCAGCAGCCTCTCCTATGAAAACTGAAAAGAAAAAATGAAATGAGCGCAGTAGCTGAACGTAAGCCTTTACCAATGCCATCAAGAAATGGTAGTAGTAGGCTTGTGGTTCAGCCTAGTCTCAAAATCGGAAGGCCCGGGGATAAATATGAGCAGGAAGCGGATTCCGTCGCCAATCATGTAGTGATGTCTCCTTCGAATGCTGCACCAGCACTGGCTATGAGTCCAGCATCCAGCTCAGAATCAGCTTTTCAAATGCAGACAGAGGAGGAAGAAGAAACTCTGCAAATGATGCCTTTCCCTGAAAGCAGCTCTATTCTCCAGCTGAGTTCCATGGAAGAGGAGGAGGAAACTGTGCAGCTCAGTCCAGATTTGTCCCAAACTATTCAGCGACAAGAAGAGGAGGAGGAAGCAATCCAACTTTCAGCAGATGGTGCTCCAACAGCTTCTCCCCAAATCTCAACTCAGATCAGCCAGAGCAAAGGTTCTGGCCAGTCACTGCCTGCTCCTGTTCTAGCTGAAATGGGCCAAAAAATTGGGGCCGATTTTAGTGGAGTAAATATTCATACAGGCTCGCAAGCGGCTGGAATGAGCAATGCCCTAGGAGCTCAAGCATTTACGCACGGCAAGGATATTTATTTCAATGAAGGAAAATATCAGCCTGAAACGTCCAATGGAAAACATCTCTTAGCACATGAGTTGACGCATACGGTACAGCAAGGAGCGGCTGTGAGAAGGATGCCTATTTCCACGATCAGCAAAGCTGAACCACAAGTACAGCGACTTCCTTGGGCTGCCCGAGAGGGATTGGCAAGATTTGCCAGCTACATCCCAGGGTATTCACTTTTGACAGTAATCATCGGATATGATCCAATAGCAGGCAGATCTGTCGAACGAAATGGGCCAAACCTTCTTGGTGGACTACTCGGCCTGATCCCTGTTTTTGGGATGCTCCTTTTCAATAAGCTAACGGAACTAGGTATCATCAACGATGCTTTTACCTGGGTTCAAGACGAGATGAGATCACTCAATCTTACCTCAAGTCGACTAGGTGATACCTTGGAGGAAGCTTGGGATAGAATGGGGCTCACCGAAGGCTGGGATGGGAATATTAGAATACTAGACGAAACTTTTGGACAGCTCTATCGGGACATAGAGACATTTGCAGGTCGCGTAAAAGATCAAATCTTTACGCTGATTAAGGATGCTCTGATGGCTGGACTTAAAGCATTGGCAGATGCTTTCCCTGGTTATCCACTGCTTACCAAACTCCTGGGACATGACCCTTTGACCGGCGAAGAAGTGATCTCCACTACAGCTGAGAAAATTGAGGATTTCTTGATTTTGATTGGCAAGGAAGATGAGCTAGAGCGAATGCGTGCTGAAGGAACAATTCAAGACACAGCCGATTGGATAGATGGAGAATTAGCGGCACTCAACTTCAGTTTTACTGAGGTTCGAGCACTTTTTGAAACTGCTTGGAACGCGTTCTCGCTGGAAGATATTCGGGATCCAATTGGAGCTTTCCAACGAACAGTTGCCATTTTCACTCCCTTTACTACCCGGGTTTTCACCTTTGCGGCAAATGTTGCAATCAAGGTACTGGAATTTATCAAAACCGCGCTTCTTGCTCAGCTTTCAGCTTATGCTAGAGAACAGCAAGGTTTCCACCTACTGACAGTCATACTCAACAAGGATCCATTTACCGAGGAGGTTGTACCGAGAACTACCGTCAATCTCATTAGAGGCTTTATGGGCTTGATGCCAGGCGGTGAGGCGCAGTTCCAGCAAATGCAAGAAACTGGAGCCATAGAGCAAACTGTTTCTAGAATTGATGCTGCAGTAGCCACGCTAAACTTTTCTTGGGGCTATATCACGGGACTATTCCTTGGACTTTGGAACAGCTTTTCGATCCAAGATGTCTTTCACCCGATTGATGCTTTCCTCCGAATTGTAGAGACACTTGCAGCCCCAGTTCAAAGACTTTTTGCCTTTGTAGTGACCATAGTACAAATTCTGATTGAGGTGCTGCTGGTGGTGATGAATTTCCCTATCGAGACAGTTCAGCAGATCATTGCAAATGCTCAGAGTGCTTTTGCAGATATCAAGCGGGATCCTATAGGCTTCCTCCGAAATCTCCTAGGCGCAGTCAAACAGGGCTTTGTACAGTTCTTTGAAAATATACTGACTCACCTACTTGGTGGATTACGTGATTGGCTATTCGGGGAACTTGCCTCAGCAGGGATTAATCCTCCTGCAGATTTGACCTTCGAAAGCATCTTAGGCTTTGTGTTAGATGTATTAGGTCTTACAATGGACAATGTCTGGGAGCGTTTGGAAATGAAGCTGGGAGCCGAACGAGTTGCCCAAATACGTGGAGCGATTGATACCTTGTCAGGTATTTGGACATTCATTAAGGATGTA
The DNA here is from genome assembly GCF_003254055.1 of Algoriphagus chordae. Lineage (GTDB taxonomy): Bacteria > Bacteroidota > Bacteroidia > Cytophagales > Cyclobacteriaceae > Algoriphagus > Algoriphagus chordae. The sequence goes on along the minus strand of NZ_QKZT01000013.1, from coordinate 58,697 downwards.
TGGGAACGAGGGCCAATTGCAATCTGGGAATATGTGCAGGACCAATTGAGTAACCTCTGGACCATGGTGCTGGAGCAAGTTCAGAGTTGGGTGGTCACTCAGATCATCACCCAAGTAACTACCCGTTTACTTTCCTTACTCGACCCGACAGGCATTATGGCCGTGGTGAATAGTTTTATTGCTTTCTACCGAGCTATACAATCCTTTATCGAGAAGCTTCGAGAAATGCTGGAAATCGTCAATTCCTTCGTTGCTGGGGTGGCCAATATTGCCCGAGGAAATATAGCAGATGCCGCCAACTACCTAGAAAATGCCCTGGCAAGAGCTATTCCAATAGCAATCGGTTTCTTGGCAAATCAGGTGGGCTTACGTGGATTAGGAACTAGAATAGCCGAAATGATAGGCGGGCTACGTGATCGTGTGAATGCCGCAATTGATTGGTTGATCGATCGGGCAATAAGTGTGGGCGGAGCAATATTGCAAGCAGGAAGGAATGCTGTTGATGCGGTAATGAACTGGTGGGGTAGTAGACGTGAACTTACCACCAGAGATGGGCATAGACATGAGATGTATTTTGAAGGAGAAGGTGCAAATGCTACGCTAAAAATTGCATCCACTCCGGTTGATTATCTTGTTTGGATAACTGAACTTGAAGCAAATCCTAATTTCCCAGATTCATCAATTGCTACACTAAGAGCCAAGGCTCAAGAAATATCTACTGAGCAAGCTAGAGCAGTAGGACCTGATGAGGAGTCAGCAAAAAATGATAGAATTTCGACCTTATTCAACGAATTAGTTCTATTAACTCAAAATGCACCAATCCCTTCAGATGGCAATAATACACCAGCTATATACGGGCCGATATATGGAGAATTCGGTTCACTTGCGAGAGTTGATGCATTGGCAGATGGGCATGATGATGGCTCTGAAGCAAATAGCGGAATGTTTACTACAAACTATAGAATCATAAATGCTAGAAAGCAAGGAAGCAGATCTTTCTATATTAGAGGGCACCTCTTAAGCTGGCATGTGGGGGGACCTGGAAATGATTGGCAAAATCTTACTCCATTATTTCAGAATGCAAATGCTGATCATGAAAGAAATTTTGAAAATTTGGTGAAAACTCACGTTAATGATGACAAGGAGCAAGCGTCAAACTTTTCAGTTAGGGCTATCTACGGTAGAACAATTTCTCCTTGGGTGGATCAAATAAGAGACCCAAATGATGACACTCAACCCACAGGATTGCATGCCAATGAAGACCTAAATCAAATTGCAAATATTCTGGAAGCAGAAATGATGGTTCCAACGAGACTAGAATGCTCTATTGATTTGGTACAAGAGGATGGAACGATTAGAAATGAAAGGACTCCAATTCCAAATGACATATCCTATGGACAGTTAGCGCACTATAGAACAGATGGGATAGCAAAAACAGATTTTAACTTAACTTCTACAGTGGTAAATGCAGGGAATGACTCAGCCGCAATTTCAGCACTTCGTGTTTTAAATGGAGTAGGTCCTGTAATTGCTGGAAAAATCGTCGAGCGTGTGAATAACAATCAGAGAATTACCAACTATTTAAATCAGATTGGAATAACTAAAAAGAGGCTTGAAATGCTTAACCCTACGACTAGAATAGTTCAGTAACATTGATTGTGTCTTAAAAAATTTCTATCCCACATATCGTTTGGAATTCTAATTTTTCCCAAACTATCCTTTTCATACTGAAATGTATTGCCAATCTTGGGAATACATCACTACTCCAAAATCTCCACATTAATGCGTCTCTTTTGCCGAACTTTATTTCTCACCCTTTTCATTCTTGGCTATAGCCTTACTGCATTTGCTGAGGAGAAGGTAAAACCACTCAAAGTCATGACCTATAATATTTGGAATGGCTTTGACTGGGGAAAGGATACAACGCGACATGAAAGCCTAATTCAATGGCTGAAGGGACAGAATCCCGATGTCTTGGCTTTACAGGAACTTTGCGGATACACAGAGGAAAAGTTACGTCAAGATGCGGCAAAATGGGGACATCCCTATGTTCAGATCTTAAAAGAAAAAGGCTACCCAACTGCACTGACGTCCAAAGAGCCCATAGAATTGATTGAGAAAAATGTGGATAACTTCTGGCATGGCTTACTCCATGTCAAGACTTTCGGGATTGACTTTTTTGTCGTACATCTTTCCCCTTCGGACAGTGATACCCGATTGAGAGAAGCACAGCAAGTCAAGTCTCGAATTCAAGAACTGCAAAGTGATTCTTACATCATTCTAGGTGATTTCAATTCTGAGTCCCCATTTGATGCCTATTGGTTGGAATCCAAAAAGGAATTAAAATCAAAAATGCTGAGTAGTGCCAATGAGAAATATTCCAATCTTAGGCTGGGGGAATTTGACTATGCACCTATGGCAGAGTTTCTTGGTATCCCTGCCATAGATCTGAGCTTAGGTAAAGCAAATCTGGAAGAAAGTTTTACTTTCCCCAGTCCTGCGCTCATAGGCCTATATGATCAAACGCCAGAAACTATCCTACAAAACAGGGTAAGAATAGATTACATTTTGGCCAGTCCTGCACTCGCTCAGACATGTTCACAAGTGAAAATTTTCAATCAGGGTGCCACAGAAAAGCTTTCGGACCATTTCCCGATGATGGCAGAATTCCAAATTCCGATTAAAGATTAAAATTACCAGCACAAAAAAGCCCAAACCTGAATTCTCAAGTTTGGGCCTTTACATCTAACACCGGACATCCGGCATCTGACATTTTTTAACTACACGCTATCTTACTCACACGATTCTGGTGTCTACCACCTTCGAACTCAGTAGTAAGGAAAGTCTCTGCCAGCTTTTCAGCTAGTTCGTAAGAGATAAATCGTGCAGGAAGTGCCAATACATTTGCATTGTTGTGCTGACGGGAAAGTGCTGCCAGTTCATCGTTCCAGCAAAGTGCCGCTCGGATTCCCTGGTGCTTATTAGCAGTGATGGCAACGCCATTTCCAGAGCCACAAATCACAATTCCCAAGTCATATTCACCATTTTCAATAGCTGAACTCAAGGGATGAACGTAATCAGGATAATCTACCGAAGCATCTGAGAAAGGACCAAAATCCTTTACCTCATAGCCTTGCGACTCGAGTTTGGTGACCAATTTGGCCTTGTACTCAAAGCCTGCGTGATCTCCTCCTATTGCTATTTTCTTTGCCATAATTTTTTCTTTAAAAGACCGAAGCTAGAAGACATTAGTAATGCCTTCTATCTTGTCTTTAAATTTTATGTTGTATTCTATTAACTCTTTTATCCCTAAGGCTTCGACTCCGCTCAGCCTGACATGATCGTCATCCAGAGCGAAGTCGAAGGATATCTTGATTCTAAAATCTTGACTCTTAATACTTTGGTCTAGGTATTTAATACTTATGTCTATAATTAAAGCGCATCATCTATATCTTCCTCAGCTTTTCTCTTAGCTCGTTTCTTTTCAAGTCTCTTTGCTATCTGAATTCCGGCTTCATACAAAACCAAAATTGGCATTGAGATCAAAATCTGAGAGATCACATCTGGAGGCGTAATAATCGCTGACAACACCAAAATCACTACGATCGCATGCCTTCTGTATGATCTAAGCATACCTGAAGTGACCAAGCCTGACATTGCCAAGAAGTAAACCACTACGGGCAGCTGGAACATAATCGCCGAAGCAAGTACCAACATGGTCAGCGTAGAAATATAGGAAGTAATGTCAAATTCATTGAGAATCGACGGATCCAACTGATAGTTTGAGAGGAAATTGATCGAAAGTGGAGATAGAATATAATATCCAAATGCAGCTCCCATGAAGAACAACATACTTACAAAGAAAACGGCGCCTCTTGCAGCGTTTTTCTCCTGATCATAAAGCCCCGGGCTAATAAAACGCCATACTTCCCAGAATACAAAAGGAAAGGCAGCAATAAATCCAACCACAAAACTCGAGGTCATGTGCATGGTAAACTGACCTGTCATTTGCCTACTTTGGATAGTGAATGGTAATTCATCTATACAAAGTGCCGGCATACCCACATAGTCGCTAATCTCACAGAGCCACCTGTAAGTCACAAAGTCCACCTTGGATGGTCCTAAGATTACGACTCCAAATACGAAGCTTTTGGCTAAAAAGGCCGCAACGGATAAAATCAGAATAGCTGCAACTGAACGCAGCAGGTGCCAGCGTAATGACTCTAAATGGTCCAAAAAGGACATTCCTCCTTCTTCTTCCTCTTCTTCTTGGTATTGATCTAATGCCACGGGTAGTGTCTATAATCTAGTATAATGGAAACTCATTCATCCAAGCATTGACTTCGCTACGGATGCTCGCCAATTCGGCTTCATTCTCATGGTTTGTCAAAGCTCTGTCTATCAAAGTGACAATTTTCACCATGTCATCTTCTTTCAAACCACGAGTAGTGACAGCGGCTGTCCCTATTCTCATTCCAGAAGTAACAAACGGAGATTTGGTATCAAAAGGAACCATGTTTTTATTGATGGTAATATCCACTTTGCCAAGTGTCCCTTCCGCTATTTTACCGGTAAGCTCCTTATTTCTAAGATCAATAAGCATCATGTGATTGTCAGTTCCTCCTGAGATGATTTGATATCCAAGACTTACGAACTTTTCAGCCATTACGGATGCATTCTTTTTCACTTGAAGCACATAATGCATGTATTCGTCAGAAAGACATTCCTGGAAAGCAACAGCTTTGGCAGCAATCACATGCTCCAATGGACCACCCTGAGTACCTGGGAATACACCCATATCTAGCAAGGCAGACATCTTTTTGATCTCTCCCTTTGGAGTAGTTAGACCCCAAGGATTGTCAAAATCTTCTCTCATCATGATCAAACCACCTCTTGGACCTCTCAGGGTCTTATGCGTGGTAGTAGTCACGATATGACAGTGATCAAGCGGATCATTCAAAAGTCCTTTAGCGATCAATCCGGATGGATGAGAAATATCTGCCAAAAGAATCGCTCCAACTTCGTCGGCGATTTCTCTCAATCTAGCGTAATCCCAATCTCTAGAATAAGCAGAAGCACCACAAATGATCATTTTAGGAGAAACCTCTAGTGCTTTTTCTTCCAATTTATCGTAGTCGATTCTTCCAGTTGATTCCTCTACTCCGTAAAAATGTGGGTCGTACAATTTTCCTGAGAAATTCACAGGAGAACCATGCGTCAAGTGACCGCCATGAGAAAGGTCAAAACCTAAAATAGCATCACCAGCTTTCAGACAAGCCAACATCACTGCGGCATTTGCCTGTGCTCCTGAGTGAGGCTGCACATTGGCCCAGGTAGCTCCGAAAAGCTCCTTTGCACGGTCAATTGCTAGTTGCTCGATCTTATCCACTACTTCACAACCACCATAATAGCGCTTGCCTGGAAGACCTTCTGCATATTTATTTGTCAGCACGCTTCCTGCGGCTTCCATTACTTGCTTACTGGTGAAGTTTTCGGAAGCAATCAGTTCGATGCCTCTCTTTTGTCTGTCCTCTTCTTCATTGATCAGGTCGAATACAAGCGAATCTCTTTTCATAATCAGGGGTTTGAAAGCCAATTTTTATGGAACGGTAGCCAAAAGGCCTACCCGTAAATGTGCCCAAAAATAGTCTGAAACTCCCGATTATCCAATCCAAAAATAGGATTGGGATTTTCTATTCTATGGAATTGCTATTTTTGACTGATGATTGATTTTAAATTTCAGCCTGAAAGCTATTTTACGGAGGAGACTACCTCCGTTTTATTAGTGAAAATGCACTACCCAGAGAGTCAATGGGGAGAGCAAATTAGCATATATGCGCATTGGCTGGAGCGAAAGATCCAGTTTGAAGCAGTTGATTTCTACGGAAATGACTACATGCTTTACCCCTCTTCGAGCTTTGAAGCCTTATCTATGGAAGATATGGTCTATCTAGTAGAGGGAATGCAGGTCAACACAGATGCGATGGAAGGAAATATGGAATTAAACTTGGATGGAATTCCGGAAGTCGAAAGTGACTTCTACCCTGAGTTGGGAAAGTATTTTGAGGAAAAAAGAAAAAATTTCGGTTTGGATTAAAAATCTAGCAAGGCCTGCTTTTGAGCTGAAACTTGATTTGTTCTAAACCAATACTCGTAAGTTTCGAAATCTAAACAATCGGAAAATTCATTTCCTTGAAACATGATTTTCTTCAAACAGCTTACCGGGAGCCAGGATTTCAAATTTGAGGATTGCTCTTTTGAGAGCTGTGAAAGCTGAATCCATTTTCTCCCGTTGATAAAAATTGGTATAAGTTTAGTCATAGACATAGGATTATTTCCTCAAAAGTATGCTGATTATCAGCATTGTACAAGAATCTGAAGTTATTTTTATGTTAATAAAAAGTACGTTTTACAAAAAAGCAGCATGACAGGAGCTCTTATTGCATTTTTATGCCTTTTGCTGGGTCTTTTTCTACAGAAACAATCCAATCTGCCGCTAGAAAAAATCACCAAGTGGGTCAATGCCTATTTACTCAATATTGTTCTTCCGGCTCTGGCCTTACTATATATTCCACAAATAAATCCTGGCTGGGACTTGTTGCTACCTATTTCTTCGGCTTGGTTTACCTTCCTTTTGTCCTGGTTGATTTTTGGTTTGCTGGGCAAAGTATTGAAATGGGACAATCAGACCACTGGCTGCCTCGTAATCGTCGCAGGACTAGCCAACACTTCTTTCATGGGTTTCCCAGTAGTGGAAGGTTTGTACGGGAAGGAGGCATTGCCCACAGCACTGTTGATAGATCAAGGCGGCTCCTTTTTGCTAGTTTCCTCCCTTGCCATTTTGGTGGGCTCCATCTATTCACATAAGGAAGGCAATCTACGTGCTATTCCGCTAAAAATTCTTCGATTTCCACCTTTCGGATTTTTATTGCTCACGATCACCATGAGTATTATGGGATGGAAAACCCCTGAATTTCTCATTCCACTAGTTGCTCTGGTAGGAAAAACAATGGCTCCAGTTGCGATCTTTGCCATCGGACTCAAGTTTTCATTAGACTTCGAATCACTCAGCTCCAAGTATTATTGGTTTGGAATGGGTTATCGAATCTTGCTTGCTCCCTTGATGGTTTGGTTGATCTATAGAAATTTCATACCCGAAAACAGCCTTGAATTCAAAGTGACCGTCCTCGAATCTGGCATGGCTCCAATGATCACCGGCTCTATCCTAGCGATCCAATACGATCTCAAGCCCAAGCTAGCTACTCTGCTAGCAGGACTCGGCATACCGATCTCGATTTTGACTATTATGCTTTGGTATTACTTCCTTGGCTGATTAGGCCAAATGCCTTTCAAGATCTAATCTAGTTTCCTCATGGATTCTTTTATTAGTAGCCAAAATCTGCCTGCCAAAAACAAAATCTCTTCCACCAGAAAAATCAGTCACTTTCCCGCCAGCTTCCTCTACGATCAAAGTACCGGCTGCCACATCATAAGAATTAAGATTGGATTCAAAAAAGCCCTCCACTCGACCAGCTGCCACATAACATAAATCTACAGCCGCACTTCCAAATCTGCGAGCACCATGGGAGGACCTCATTATCGATTTCAAAGCAGCTAGGTACTTGTCTATCATATCGAAATTACTGTACGGAAATCCAGTGGCAATAAGCGACTCTGAAAGCGTCTTGGCCGCACTCACCCTGATCCGAGTGTCATTGCAAAAAGCTCCTCCACCTTTCATCGCATAGAAGCATTCATGAAGATTGACTTCATAGACAACTCCTAAAACAACCTCGTCTCGCTCCATCAAAGCTATACTTACAGAAAAAATAGGCACCCCATGAATGAAATTAGTCGTTCCATCCAATGGATCAATCACCCAGTTGAATTCTTCTGCTTGCGTGGTATTTGTACCTTCTTCTGTGATGAATCCCGCCTCAGGTAGTATTTGAGACAGTTTAGTTACAATGAGTTTTTCCGCTTCTTTATCCACATAGGACACCAGATCATTGAGACCCTTGTGCTCAACACGATCCAGCTTAAAGTGCTGTCTTTCTCTGCGGATAAATGCTCCTGCATCTTTGGCAATTTCTTGCGTTTTTTCTAGCAGTAGGCTAAGTCTTTCAGTCGAAATCATAAAACTAGGGAAGTTAAATTAGGCTTTCGGATTCTTACCAGCCACAGTAAGGACGATTTCACCTTTTAGGGTATTGGCCTCATAATATTCTATTAACTCGGCTAGGCTGCCTCTAACGTTCTCCTCGTGGAGCTTCGTGAGCTCTCGGGATACGCAAGCTTGCCTGTCAGCACCAAAGGCCTCAGCAAGTTGTCCTAGCGTTTTCAGCAGACGATGCGGAGATTCGTAGAAGATGATGGTCCTCACTTCTTCTACCAAACCTTCTATTCTTGTCTTTCTACCTTTTTTGTGAGGCAAAAAGCCTTCGAATACAAATCGATCATTTGGCAGGCCACTATTGACCAAGGCTGGGACAAAGGCTGTAGCCCCTGGAAGGCACTGCACATCCAGTCCAGCTGCTAGTACTTCTCTCACTAATAGAAAACCTGGATCGGAAATAGCTGGGGTACCAGCATCAGAGATTAAGGCAAAGACTTCTCCTCTGTTCATCCGCTCTACCAGTTTTTCTACGGTCTTATGCTCATTGAAAATATGGTAGCTCTGCAAAGGGCGGGAAATTTCCAGATGTTTGAGCAATTGCCCACTGGTGCGCGTATCCTCAGCGAGGATCACATCAGCAGTTTTCAATACCTCAATGGCCCGAAGGGTAATATCCTTCAGATTACCGATGGGAGTAGGTACTAGGTATAAGTTGACAGAAGTTTCACTCATGCAGAAATGGCGTCAATTGCTTTTGCGAGCGCATGATCCTTCTTGGTAACTGTATTTCCAGCATCATGCGTAGTCAATTCGATTTCTACGGTGTTATACACATTACTCCAGTTGGGATGATGGTTCTGAGCTTCAGCCAAAAATGCTACTCGGCACATAAATGCAAAAGCTTCCTGAAAATCTTTGAATTTGAATGTTTGCTTTAGCTTGTTATCCTCTTCGATCCACATAAGTAAATGAGTTTAAAGTGATATTAATCCTTCTATTTCGGCAGCTTGCTCATACAGGTCTATAATCTGATCCGCATTTTGCATCATTGCTTGGATGGTAGTACTCACGTATTTTCCACCAGAACTTTCTTTGGTAGTCAATTCATTTTTTGGAAATAACGCAGCTACTTCTTTTTCCTTTCCATTAGGAACTATAAACTTAAACATATAGAGCTGAGGGAATTCTCCACTCGCTTCCAGTTTTTCCTTAAAGTTCTCCTTGTCGAATTTCTTTTTGTCCATAGCAGGTAATGATCTACAAGTTAGATATTGAATATAAACAAAGAACCCATGCCGTATGGCATGGGTTCCGAATCTAGCTTCTATTAAAAGAATTTATATCGATAGTCCTTGACGCCTGCCAGATCTTGCAGAGCCATCATGACTGAGTATGTTGTCCGTTGAGAAGCATTTTGAGTCAATTGACCTTGGTAGGCTGAATAGTCGCCTATTTCAGCCGCTGGAGTCAATGCATTCAATTTACCTACTACCACACCTACGTCCTCACGTATTGGCTGGGTAAGTTCGCCTTGCTTCACTCCGAAAATCGCACCGATTGCACGTGGAGCAAAACCAACACCTGGAATTACATTAGCGCTTAATTTCATATCAGGGATTTCGTTGATAGAAGCTTCCTCAGGGAATACAGCCTTCATATCTTCCAAAGAAGTCTTTCCAGCAAGCTTTGATTTGATCACCTCAGCTTTTTTCTCATTTCTAACCTGAGCTTCTACTTGCTCTTTTACATCTGCCAATTTCACTTCACCCTCGTCTCTTCTGCTTACTAGTGTAGCTATGACATAGGCATTGTCTAATTCAAAAACATCGGAAACCTCACCAGTGGAAGTTCCATCTGCGAATGCCCAGCGAATCACTTCTCTCGCATTTTGAAGATTGTTGATGTTTCTAGCACTAGCGTCTACATTGTTCGCCTGTAGAATTCTATAATTGTCAGTTGTAGCATTTTCGGTAAACTCATTTCTGTTACCAGCATTTGCTGCGAATGAATCTGCATTTCTGAATGCTTCATTTCTAGTGGCATCACTTGCTACCAATTCCAATTCCAAAGAAGCAACTTTAGTGTAAGTGCTCTTAGGCATTTCAGTTACTTTAATGATATGGTAACCATATTCAGTTTCTACTAAGCTAGGTAAGATACCTGGAGCTTTTGCAGCGTAAGCAGCATCTGCAAATTCAGTCACAAAATCAGCTTTAGCAAACCAACCTAGATCTCCACCAGTCTGCGCAGTACCATCTTGACCGTATTGTCTAGCAGCTACCTCGAAGTTGCCGTCAGCTTTCACTTGAGCAAGAACTGTTTCAGCCTGAGCTTCTACTGCAGCCTTAGCCGCGTCGTCCATGCCTTCAGTACTGAATAGGATATGAGAAGCTCTCAATCTTGGAGTACCCTCGTATTGATCAGAGATCTTATAGGATACATAAGTAGAGTTAGCTGTAATGAAAGGACCATAAGTCTGGCCTGCTTCAATCTCTGCCACGTTACTTGCCAAATCAGCAGGAAGTTCATCACCTGGTCTGATAGTCAAATATGGAGCTTGTCCGTCAGAGTTTCTCAAAACAAAAAGAGAATCATTCTCAACAGTTTTCAATTCTTCAGTCAAACTTTTGATTTGAGAAATAACTTCTGCTGAATCTATTCCGCTTGGCTGAATGCTAAAGCTTAGATATTCCAAGCTAACTGCATTACCAGATTTGAATTTGCTTTTGTTCTTGGTCAAATACGTTTGCATTTCGCTATCTGACACGGTTACGTCTGCATCCGGCACAGCATAGAAAGGAACAAATAGAATTGACGCATCTGCGATCGTATTTGCTGCTTTGTATTCTTCCTTCGCTTCTGCTTCTGTAGCAAACTCAGAAGTAGCTAGCATATTGTCATATTTGATTCTCAGTCTAGACTCAGCGAAAAGCTGCTCTTGCTGATTCCAATACGCTTGCTGAGCAGGATCTGCTGTCTCAAGAGATTGAAGGAAAGAAACCAACTGACTTTTGTCAAACTGACCAGTCTGTGGATTTACCAATTGCTGACGTAATTCTGGAACAATGTTTTTGCCTTGAACCATATCAACTAATTCAGCATCTGAAATCGTCAATCCTAATTTCTCATATTCTTCACTGAATACACGTTCCACAATCATAGACTGCCATGCCTGCTCTCTGATAGAATACATTTCCGCTTCAGAAGGTACTCTTCCCGTACGTTGCTGATTAGCAACTTTGTATTCTTCTACACGAGCGATATACTCTTCATAAGTAATATCTTCACCTGCAATCTCGCCTACTATGTTCTGACTTGCGCCTAGAAGAGAGGAATTTGGACTTAGTAAATCTCCCCCTAGGAGGAATAAAATTAATCCGCCGGCAATTACGCCGATCATAAGACCTGTCCTTTGTCTAATTTGTTTAATTAACGCCATTATTGTTACTACGCTTTTTTAGAGTGTCGCAAAATAAGAGCATTACTAGGGAAATTCAAAATTATTCTGGATCAAAGGCTTAACTAGAAAATTCCAGAGGTATTGATTTTTACACGAACAGTCTCAATTCTATGGTCTTGTTTGGTCATTACCGTGAAGGTATAGGACTCAAAAGTAACCGATTCTCCTTTCTTCGGGAGGTTTTCGGTCAATGAAAGAATCAGCCCAGATAGGGTCTCAAAGTCCCCAATCGGCAATTCCCAGCCATATTTATCGTTGAGGTAGTCAATTTCATGGCGTGCACTCAGCAAGAATTCTTGATCGGAAATTTTCTGCTCGATCAAATCATCTGAGTCATATTCATCCTCAATTTCTCCAAAAATCTCTTCAATAATATCTTCCATAGAAACTATCCCAGAGGTCCCTCCGAACTCATCTACTACCAAAGCAAGGCTTTTTCGCTCCTGAATAAATTCGATCAGCAACTCATTTGCCAAGGCAGATTCTGGCGCAATGATGATAGGAGTAAGGATTTCTTCAATGGTTTTTGGCTTTTTAAACAGCTCTAACTGGTGGCAATAGCCGATCACATCATCGATAGATTCCCGATATACGATCACTTTAGAATGCCCACTTTCTTCGAATACTTGCTTCAATTCTTCAATCGCATCATTCACTTCCACTGATACTATATCTGTACGCGGCACCATGCATTCACGTACCCGCACAGTTTTGAACTCGACTGCATTGTCAAAAATCTTGGTGTCTATTTCCACGTGACCTTCTTCCTTCCCCTTGTGAATGTGGTTTTGAACAAAGCTGTTGAGATCTGTTACCGTGAATACCGCCTTGTCCTCACTATATTCTAAGCGGAGGATTTTGGTGATGAAAAATCTCGAAAGACCTACCACTGCCCAGACTACTGGGTAGAAAAGAACATAAATAATCCAGAAAGGCAGTGCAAAGAAATTCAACATGCTGTTGGGGTTCAGCATAAAAAGGCTTTTTGGCAAAAACTCTGCTGTGACCAAAACAACAATCGTGGAGATCAAGGTCTGCAAAACCAAGACAATCGCATCATTATTGAAGCCATCTGGCAGCCACAGTTTCAGCGGCCCTTCCATAAGGTAAGCCATGAAAATGCCATAAAGCACCAGCGAGATGGTATTGCCTAAAAGTGTGGTACCGATGAATTGACCAGGGCGTTGTACAAATACAGAGAGTATCCTGCCTGTCAAATCTCCTTGTTTATTTTGAAGCTCTATCTGAAGCTTATTTGCAGATATAAATGCAATCTCCATCCCCGAAAAAAAGGCAGATAACACCAGCGTGATGAGCACATAAATCAAATCATAACTTATTTCCATGCTTAACGCTTTTTGCGGGATTTAGTCTTTTTCTTAGGTGTCGGTGGTTCTTCGGGTTTTTGCATTCTGCGATACTGAAACCAAAATAACAAGGCTACAGCAAACATAAAAATCGCATAGGAAGCTTCCACTCCTTGGGTGACTGTCTGATGAATGCCTACAATCATCAGTGCAAGAGAAAGTGATAATAATAATGCGTCTACTAATTTCATTCTAAATAATATGGGGGGGAATAGCAGGAACAAGGTTCTAGTTCAATTCCTGGGAGATTTATTTCTACAGACATCATCAATTACCTTCTCCAGGCACCAAAATACGGCTATCTCGCGGGTTTTTGAGCGAATAGTTTGTGAATGTTTCATCTGCTTCTAGGCCAGTGCCATTGAAAAGTGTCTCTCCATCTTGTACCGTAACAAATTTCTCTGTGTAAATTCTTTTCTTATTCGGTTCCCAGAAAAGCTCCTCTGATTGTAGCTTTTGATCCTTAATGAGATTGCGAACTTGTACGTTTCCCTCGCCTTTGTAGGTGTTTTCTTGCTTCAGCAAATAACCTCTATCTGCTCTCAAGGTGGTGCTCAATGTGCCATCTTTTTCGAAAAATTGAATTTCTATTCCCTCAGGAAACTCAATGTTTCCATTGGCAAACTCAAGTTGCTTGGGAGCACGAATATCAGATCGCACGATAGCGGAGTCTGATTGGACCAGATGGATATTGATAGCCATATTCATAGGGCCATCATACACTTCCAGCGCTGAGGCATCCACATCCTCTCTACAGGAACTGCACAAGGCAATGATACCTATCAATACGATTGAAAATAAACTAGTCTTCACAGTTCAAAGATACTTGAAAATTGTTTTACGTCTATAAATGAAAAAAGGCAGCCCGAAGACTGCCTCTTTTTATCTTAAAGATGATTAATCTCTTGTTGCCAAAGTTACCGTTTCACCGATCCAGCAGCCTGTATTTAGTGTCTCACCTACTTGCTTGCCTTCAGTAAAGACTTCCTCTTTGGAAGGGAATTGAGCTCTTGCTTTAGCCATACCAGCAGAATCTCCTGCTCTTTGGTAGGCATTGTATGCTGCAATATAGATAGCTCTATCCTTGATCACACTTTGTCCACCTTTACAATCATTGAAAGAGTTCATGTACATACCTGCAATCATAGAGTAGATATCTGAAGTTCTAGAAGGATCTAGGTTAGCAGCTTCCTTAGCAGCAGTTCTAGCAGCTGATTTCTTTCCTTGCTTCGCATAGATCTTAGAAAGCTCCATCTGAGCATCTGCTTTTTGTGTATTGTTCTCAGCAAGAGTCAATGCTTGGCTCCGCATTTCTTCAGCTTTGGCAGTGTTCTCTTCCTGCATGTATCGCATTGCAATCACTTGTTTTGTAGAGAAAGATGGCTCTTTTGCATCTTTTATCTCTAGTGCTTGTAGAAATGCATCAGTATTAAAGCATTTGTACTGTACAGAATAATAAAGATCTGGTTAGCTAGCGCTTCATTATTATACCCTTTATTCAATGGGCACAAAACCTGAAATTATTAAGTGATCTGGGCTTGTTTTACTATTGGAGTAAACCATAATTTCTTTAAGGAAATTTCCCTTATTTTCAATATTATAGCTTACTTTAAAACTATCAGCTTCGTCAGGTGCTAATAGTTTACTGTTCCACTCTGGAATTGTACACCCGCAGGTAGTCTGAATATTTAGTATTTTCAAATCTTTTGTCCCGACATTTTTATACTTGAAATAAATTTCAGCGTCTTTTTGAGTAAATAAAGTGTCAATTCATGCTTATTGTTTTCGAAGCTAATTTCAGGTACATAAATCTTGTTGTATAATGATTTACCAAAATATGTAGCACCAGTTGCAACAAGCACTACTGCCAATAAAATTAAGAAGTACTTTAATTATTCCATTCGTCCATTAAGTTTTTAATGTTATATCTTAATACTGATTCGTTTTCATAATCTGTTATATAAAACATACCTCTTTTTTCATCTACCGCTAGTCCTACTATTGGATGTTCAAATTGTAATAAACATAAAGGTTTTCCACTCCAATCATAAACCCGCACATAAGAGTCCTTCGGTTTAATTTGATCTTTTGTTTTCACATTCATTTCTAAAGCAAAAATGTAATCGCTAGTAGTTGTTACTCCATCATACCCTTGTATCTTCCCTAATAGGAAATCTGACTTAAGATCTACTTCTGCCCCATCATAATAATCATCTAGCCCATTATCACCACCTACTATTGTTTTTACCACTTGTAAATTCTCATTAAAAATATCAATTCTATTGAATACAAACATTGCTTGAACGAAGAGGGGCTTTGTCGGATGTTTTCTAAAGGAGCTTGTATAAAAACTATTTAAGACTTCTGCAGGCAATTTATTGGTATTTTTCATTGTAGGAAATAACTCGGATTTCTTTACTTCCTCTGTTTTAGGATTAAAAGATTTAATGCGTCTTCTATCACTTTCACTTATCCAAGAATCTCCAATGATCTTTTCTTCCGAAACGTAGAATAAGTTTGTAAAAGGGAATTTTTTAGTGTCCAATGAAACTGTTTCATCTATTATTGGATTTAAACTATTAGAATTTAGAGTTTTAGTCAAATTTATTTTGGAAAAGTGGCCTTTTAAATAATCATAAAACCACAAGTTGAGACCATCCTTTGAAGTTTCATATTGTCCCGACATTGTTACTGGCATAGTCCATTCTTCAGGTGCCTCACCCCGCACTCCAAAAGATCCTAAAAAGTCTAAAGTATTTATTTGGAATGCATTGTAATGATAATCACCAACCAGAGAAGTTGTAAGCAATACTGTGTCAATTACAAAAATTTTAAAATGGTGAAATGCATCATCATCTAGAATTTTATCTGGGTTTTCCAATTTGATTGTTTGTGGAAAGTCACTTTTTTCAATAGTTGTTAATGTAGATTCAACGTTATCTTTTTGTGAGCAAGCAAAAATAAAAATAATATTTAAGCTATACAGTATGGTATATTTTATGAAATTTTTCATATAAATGATATGCCCGACATTTTTAGATTTTAAATGCCAGGAATAATAATTTTAATAGACAAAATGATTGATTGAATTATGATTTGATTAGAATCATACTCCGCCGCATGGACCTAGAAAGCTTCCATTGCCACTTTTCAACCCGCATACAGTTCCAGAACAGAAATTTGTTAGGCCATCTGTACCTATTCTATTGTGGGCACAAGTTAAGGCTGGATTTTCTTCTTCAGCTTGAGCAGATAAAGGAGTAAATCCTAAAAGGATACCAAATCCCATAGCAATTGCAAGAGAAAAGATCATTTGAATTTTTTTGCTATTTTTCATGTTTAAACTATTTTAAATATGAGTATTTATAATTTATTTAGATTTTTTCAACAGTATATTATGCTTTATTATTTTCCTAGATTATACTATACCAATAAAAACTGGTCTTGAATTTTAAAACATAAAAAAAGTTGTAGAAAAACAATAGATTAAATTAATATGCTATTGACTGAAATTGATTTAATTTTAAGATTTCAGGTTAAAAGCATTTCTTAATTAGAAGTATACTCTCACTTAAAATCCAGCATGGATTCAAAATAAAGTGAGAGCATTAAATTATAGTTTAAATCGATCAGGAATTACTAGAATTTAAACTCCTCCGCATAGTCCAAACAAACTACCTACTCCTGTCAATACTTTACAAGTATCTACAACGCAAAAGTTAGTAGCCCCTTCAGTACCACTGACATTATGAAGACAACTTGGTGTTGGTAATTCCTCTTCTGCATGGGCATTCTGCGGAGAAAGGCCTAAAAAGATCCCAAAACCCAATGCTAATGCAAAGGAGAGAACAAATTGAATTTTGCTGCTTTTTTCATGATTAAATTGTTTAGGTTAAATGTTAAAAATTTGCAGTTGAACTGCTTTGTACGGTCAATTTAAAAACTAAAATCTTTAAATGAAAGACTTTCTTATTTTTTTAGAAAATTTAAAAATGTTCTATCCAATTGAAAATCTGACTTCTAATAACTAATTTTTATAAACAAGATCCCCTTTTTAATTTTTTTAGATGGAAAGTCAACTGAGCTCTGTCTCTTAAATCCCATTATCTTTAATCTCAATTTGACCATCTCTTGGATTTTTAAGGGTATAATTAGTAAAAGTTTCATCTGCCTCGAATCCGGACCCATAAGAAAATGTGCCCCCATTTTGTACTCTCACAAATTTCTCAGTGTATATTTTTTTCTTATTAGGCTCCCAAAACAGCTCCTCTGACTGTAGTTTCTGGTCTTTAATCAAATTATGAACTTGAACATTACCTATGCCTTTATAGGTGTTTTCTTGTTTCAATAAG
The DNA here is from genome assembly GCF_003254055.1 of Algoriphagus chordae. Classification (GTDB taxonomy): domain Bacteria; phylum Bacteroidota; class Bacteroidia; order Cytophagales; family Cyclobacteriaceae; genus Algoriphagus; species Algoriphagus chordae. The sequence continues at coordinate 41,402 of NZ_QKZT01000013.1, read as the reverse complement.
TACCCTTTATCCGCTTTCAGTGTGGTACTCAGCTTGCCATCCTTTTCAAAAATCTGAATTTCTATTCCCTCAGGAAACTCAATGTTTCCATTGGCGAATTCCAACTGCTTGGGTGCTTTGATTTCTGAACGGACTATAGCAGAATCACTCTGTATCAGGTGAAAATTGGTACTCATATTCGTGGGGCCTTCATACATTTCCAGCAACGATGTATCCACATCTTCCCTACAGGAACTGTTAAAAGAAAGTATACCCAAGAATAGAAATGAAATTATGCTAGTCTTCACGGCTCAAAGATACTTGAAAATTACTTCAGTCTATAAATGAAAAAAGGCAGCCCGAAGACTGCCTCTTTTATCTTAAAGATGATTAATCTCTTGTTGCCAAAGTTACCGTTTCACCGATCCAGCAGCCAGTGCTAAGTGTCTCACCTACTTGCTTGCCTTCAGTAAAGACTTCTTCCTTGGAAGGGAATTGAGCTCTTGCATTCGCCATACCAGCAGAATCTCCTGCTTTCTGGTAAGCATTATATGCTGCTATGAAAACAGCTCTATCCTTGATCACACTTTGTCCACCTTTACAATCATTGAAAGAGTTCATGTACATACCTGCAATCATAGAGTAGATATCTGAAGTTCTAGAAGGATCTAGGCTAGCAGCTTGCTTAGCAGCAGTTCTAGCAGCTGATTTCTTTCCTTGCTTTGCATAGATCTTAGAAAGCTCCATCTGAGCATCTGCTTTTTGTGCATCGTTTTCGGCAAGTGTCAATGCTTGGCTCCACATTTCTTCAGCTTGTTCTGTCTTATCTTCTTGCATATACCTCATTGCAATTACTTGCTTTGTAGAGAACGATGGCTCTTTTGCATCCTTTATCTCCAGTGCTTGCAAAAATGCATTGGAAGAAAAACACTTGTATTGAACAGAGTATTTGAAGATCTGATCAGCTAGAACCTCGTTGTTAGGATCTGCAGCCAATTTTGGTCCCATAGTGTTTTCGATAAAATCACAATCGATTAGCTCCATTGCAACCAGCAATTGCTCAAGCGTACCTTTTTGACTTGATACATCTTCACCTTCTGCTGCCGCTTCATCAAGCATTTTATTGATTTTGTCATGAATAGCCAAGATTTCCTCGCCAGTATAAGCTTGGTGATAAGCATAATTTCTATAGACAAGGTCAAAATATGCAGCTGTCAATTGGTAATTAATAGTACCATTCAATTCCATTGCTCTTTCAAAATCAGCAATAGGTCCTGCTAGTTTGTCTTTATCACCTTTGTAATACTGATAGCCGTAGTATGCTTTATTTTCTATCCAATTTTTCTCATTATCATAGATCTCACCTCTTTTATTATAAAGTGCAATCACAGAATCTTGGTAAACTCTTTTCTGTGCCTCATCAGTAGTAGCTTTTGAAGCAGCGTCATAAATGATTACACCATTCTGGTATAGAGATTCATTCAAATCAGGCACATTGACAAGTAGCCAATAAAGTGGATTAATAGCCTCGATATACTGCTCAGAATCCATGTAATCTGTATAGGCGGCATTTAGCTCCCTTGCTTTATTTTCTAGAGCTGCATCAGTAGGGAATTTAAATTCTTGAGCTTGGACCATTCCAGCAAGAAGCAGGGCAGCTAGTCCTAAGATTGTAGATTTAATTTTCATTTTCATAAATGGTTTAATTTGGCACAATTTAATCTTCATGTCTAAATCCAAGTTATATGAGACTTGGGTTTAACCATTTTGATCGTATGGTTTGGTTAATTATTATTCAAATACTCGTTTGTAGAACCAACTGTTGTCATTCAGAGATAGGCCCAGGGTAAAGTTAACATAACTCTCACGTATAAGTCCATTATCGGTAGTTCCTCTCTGTCCTGCCTTCACTGCGAAGTTTACTAGCGAAAGTTGATTTACAGGAAGTGAAGCTCCAAAGGTTATGCCAAGATCATTAATATTGGTTGCGTTCAAGTAGTATGGTGTCTGCTGGTATTCCAATCCGAAGCGATAAGTACCTCTCTTCAATGGGTTGTCAATAGCAGTGTAGTCGGGGACAATCTGGAATCCCAAGCCTACCTTAATAGCCTGATGCAATCGTAAAGGATCATCCAATAACGACCTATACTCTCTAAAGTCTTGATATTGGCCTTCTAGACCTATGACATACTTGTTGTTTTTTTCATAAGAAATCCCAAATCCATAGCGATCGGGGATGTAAATACTACCAGGCTCATTATTAGCAATCAAGTCACCATCTGAATCCGGGTCGCTAGCTTGGCCAAAAGATGACAGCTTCGCAAAAGCTTTTCCATTAACATTCCCTAAATGCTGATAAATGGCTCCTAAATGTATTTTACCTTTGGTACCAACAGGCATAAAGTAATAGGCACCCGCCTTGATACCCACATCACTTACTGCTAATCTTTCATAATACTCGGTGGTAATACCAACTTGATTACCTTCATCATCAAAAAGTGCCAACTGATCTGAACGAATAGTTGAACCAAATAAATAAGATCCATGAATACCAAGACTCAGGTTCTTAGCTATAACCATCCCGTAGCTTAAATAAGCTTCTGAAATACCTCCATCACCTTCGATAGCATTCACTGCCTGTAAATCTGTATTTTCTACGGTACTCTCAATAAGCAAGCTATAATTCACACTTGTAATTTGACTCAAACCCATGCCAAGTGTCGCTTTGTTTACTTTTACTGGTAGTGAAAATGCGATATAGGACAATCCGCCACCATCAACATCTGCGGTCTCCCTGCCATTGTCCACACCAATCATTTTATAATTCAGCGCCGCTTCAAAACTAAAGATAGAGTTTTTAGTAGATAGCGCTGGATTAACCACATTAGGGTTCCATGCAGAACCGAAGCTAATGCCTTGCCCCCCCATTGCTTGATTATTGGTAAGCCCAGAATAATTAAATTCTCCGATACCGAGAGCACTGTAAGTAGAAGCAGAGGACTGAGCCTGGGCTTCTGTAAATAAGAAAAGGGTGCATAGTACACCCAGTAATTGCAATTTGATTTTACTCAACATTGTGGTTTAGAATAGAATTCAATCCGTAAAGGACCAAATTTGGGACTACAAATATGAGGTCTTTTGCCAATGAATCAAAAGATTTGGCATCTCCTCCGCTAAGAAAGACCTCGATTTCTGGAAATTTTTTAGTGTATGCTTCGATTTGCCCGCGCAATTCGAACTCAACTCCATGCCAAATTCCGATTTGCATACAGGTGATTGTATTGTTGCCAATCAGTTCGGCTTGCTTCACTGTTAGATCTACTAGAGGCAATCTAGCCGTCTGTTCATGCATGGCCTTAGCTCGCATTCCCAGACCAGGGCTGATAGCTCCACCTAAGTAAGTATCACTCTCATCGATCAGATCAAAAGTAATACAAGTTCCCAAGTCTATTGCGAGAACTGGACCTTTTCCGCGCATGGCCCAAGCTCCAATGGCTCCAGCCACTCGATCCAAACCCAAGCTGGCCGGTGTACCGTATGCATTATAAATAGGTAATTTTGTCGTCGGACTGAGATAGTTAAATGGAAAGGATAAAATATCTCCTAACTCAGCTTGGCTCCATTTCACAGAACTTACCAAACAATGATCAAAGGACACTGAATTCCAATAGCTTAATGCATATTCGAGCTCATCAAATACTTCCTCCTCAAGTAGCTTTTTTCCTTCAAAAAGAGCCGACTTGATTCTGGTATTACCGATATCTATAATCAGATTTGTCATCCAGTTTAATTAATAGGTTGCAAACTAGCCATTCAAAAAAAGTAGTACCTTCTATCCTTGTTAAAATATCTTTTGCAAAGCCTTTACTTAACATACTTTAACCCATGAGCAGTCCAAACTACACTATGATCGGATTGATGTCAGGCACCTCTGGAGATGGATTAGACATCGCCTATTGTGGCTACGAGCTTCAAGATCAGTGGTCTTATGAGATTTTAGATGCGATTACGATCCCATTTCCCAAGGATTTAGGACAAAATCTCATGAATTGCCATTTACTATCTGCATTAGAATTGGCGCTTTTGGATGTGAGTTTTGGTAAATGGATGGGGGAGCAAGTCAGGGATTATTGCAGTGAGAAGCAAATCAAGCCTATGGCTGTCTGCTCTCATGGACACACCGTTTTTCACCAGCCAGCCAAAGGCCTTAGTCTTCAGATAGGCAATGGCTGGGCATTACATCAGGCTTCTGGGCAGAAAGTAATCAATGATTTCCGTATGAAGGATGTGCAACTAGGCGGCCAAGGAGCGCCCCTGGTGCCTATTGGAGACAAATTGCTCTTTCCGACAATCGATTTCTGCATCAACCTCGGAGGCATTGCTAATATTAGTATGGAATCGGCTGGACAGCGCATTGCATTTGATACCTGTCCTTTCAATCTGTTGCTAAATGCTCAGGCAAATGTGCTAGGTGCTGAATACGATAAAGATGGGGCTTGGGCAAAAGAAGGCAAACTCAATCAGACCTTATATAATAAGTTGAATGCGCTGAGCTATTATACTAAATCAGATTCCAAATCCCTTGGTCGCGAAGATATGGAAGAGGCATTCAGCCCACTGCTGCTCGATTCTGGTCTTTCAGAACGAGATATTTTGCGAACTCTAGTGGAGCATTTTGCTTTTCAGATCAGCAGAGTGATTAAGCAATACCAAACTACAAATCAGCCTAGCGTATTGATTACGGGAGGCGGAGCATACAATTCCTTTTTTATAGAGCGACTGGGTAATTTACTCGACGACAAATGGATTCATACGCTGGCTACTCCGGAATTAATAGAATTCAAAGAAGCTTTGGTTTTTGGGTTTTTGGGCGTATTGCGTCTTCGAAATGAAAATAATTGCCTAGCCTCAGTCACGGGAGCATCTTCTGACTCCTCTGGAGGAATGATTTTTGGCTAGACAGCTCTCAGAATTCATGCAATAAGCGAGCTATATTTTTCTATTTTTGCTCAACTATTAACCCAGATATAATGCAAGAATTACTTAAAAAGTTTGAAAACAAACAGCCAGAAATCATCTTTGAATGGAGTGACAGCGAGTCAGAAGCTGAGGGCTGGGTAGTGATAAATTCTCTCCGAGGTGGGGCTGCAGGTGGTGGAACCCGCATGAGAAAAGGACTGGACAAGCGAGAAGTAGAGTCCCTTGCCAAAACCATGGAGGTAAAGTTTACCGTCTCAGGCCCTGCAATTGGCGGAGCTAAATCAGGAATCAACTTTGATCCTGCGGATCCACGCAAAGACGAGGTGCTCAGACGCTGGTATAAAGCCGTGATGCCACTCCTTAAAAATTACTATGGTACAGGTGGCGATCTGAACGTGGACGAAATCCATGAAGTAATTCCAATCACCGAATCCTACGGCCTGTGGCATCCACAGGAAGGTGTAGTCAATGGACATTTCCATGCTACCGAACCCGAGAAAATCAGAAAAATAGGACAACTCAGACAAGGGGTTTCCAAGGTGCTTGAAGACCCACACTTCACACCAAATGGTATTAAAAAATATACGGTAGCTGATATGATTACCGGATTTGGCGTGGCAGAAGCAGTGAAACATTACTATAAAATCTGGGGCGGAAATATCAAAGGCAAGCGTGCCGTCATCCAAGGATGGGGAAATGTAGGAGCTGCTGCAGCCTGTTTTCTAGCAGTAGAAGGCGTGAAAATAGTAGGAATCATCGACCGAGATGGAGGACTTATTAATGAAGAAGGTTTTTCAATAGATGAGGTTCGTGAGCTTTTCCTCAATAGAAATGGAAACAAACTAGTAGCCGAAAATCAACTTCCTTTCGAAGAGATCAATCAGAAAATATGGGATCTTGAGCGTGAAATATTTATTCCGGCAGCTTCTTCGAGATTAATACAAAAAGATCAAGCAGAGCGAATGGTGAAGTCTGGATTGGAAGTTATCTCCTGTGGTGCCAATGTGCCATTTGCTGATCCTGAGATTTTCTTTGGGCCGATAGGCGTTTGGACAGATCAGCAGGTCTCTGTTATCCCTGATTTTATTGCCAATTGCGGTATGGCACGCGTCTTTGCTTATCTGATGAGCGATAACGCCGAAGTCACAGATAAAGCGTTATTCTCAGATGTAAGTCGGACGATAAAAAAAGCATTAAAAAATGTTCATTCCAAAAATCCCGAAAAAACTAAACTAGCTGAAAACTCCTTTAGTATAGCTCTAGAACAACTCGTGTAAAAGTATAGTTTGCCTTTGAACTGATGGAGTTATTTTTTGAATAAATACATCAGGATGACAAATTTTGATTGTGCTGTATCGCGCAAAATCTGTAGTTTAGCAGAAGCCCGTTATGAATACAGCCAATCAATAATTTGTTTAAATTAACCGAAAAGAACACCCAGCATACCCTATCAGCCTAATGAAGAATTTTATCTTTAGTTTCTCCATACTTTTCGGAATCTTATTTTTGGGTGGACTTGAAACCCAATATGCCGTTGCCCAAAATACTGATACTGAGCAGACTTATCTTGCCCAAGCAGATCATGGGGCTGTTGATCAAGCTGCCGCACATGGTGAGACAGTAACTGAAGCAGGAGAGGAAGATCATCATACTGCACCGCTCTGGCTCGTGATTCCATTTGTAGCATTATTGCTTATGATTGCCACTGGCCCCTTGTTTTATGAGCATTTTTGGCACAAGAACTACCCCAAAATCGCCGTTGGATTCGCATTGCTGGTCGTTTTCTATTATTTATTTATCCTTGGGAATGTCCACGCGCCCGTCCATGCCATGGCGGAATATATTCAGTTCATAGCACTGCTGGCCTCACTTTACATTGCTTCAGGGGGAATTCTTATCGACATAGATAAGAAAGCCACACCACTGGCAAATGTTACTTTGCTTATCATAGGCGCTTTGATCTCTAACCTGATCGGTACTACAGGAGCTTCCATGCTTTTGATTCGTCCTTTTATCAGACTGAACAAGGGAAATGTCCAAGCTTACCATATCATATTCTTCATCTTCATGGTGAGTAATGTTGGAGGTTCATTGACACCAATTGGTGATCCCCCACTATTCTTGGGTTTCTTGAAAGGCATCCCATTCTTCTGGACTTTAGAGCATAACTGGCCAGCATGGATTTTTGCCCTAACAGCCTTAGCGATTGCTTTCTATTTCATTGATAAGAAAATAGGAAGAGCAAATGATGACTCTGAACTAGAAGAGACGAATTATACCAACAAGTTTTCCTTAATCGGGGTTAAGAATTTTGGTTGGTTATTTATTATTATTTGTTCAGTATTCTTGGATCCAAATGTAATAGAGGGTGTACCAGCGATCGTTTATGATGGACAGAAATTCTCCTACATTCGAGAAATCATCATGCTATCTGTAGCTTTCCTTTCATATCGATTTGCCGATCAGCGAGCCATTAAAGGCAATGAATTCAACTTCGAGCCTATACGAGAAGTAGCATTTATATTTGTAGGCATATTTGGTACGATGATGCCAGCTTTAGAGCTTGTGGGAGCATTTGCCAAATCTCCAGAAGGAGCAGCAATGATCACACATAATACGCTGTATTGGGGCACTGGCATCTTATCAGGATTCTTGGACAACGCGCCAACCTACCTCAACTTTCTAGCCGCTGCCATGGCTTCCAAAGGCGCTTCCATCGGTAACATCGAGGAGGTTCGCCAGTTTGCTGCAGATGGATATCACGACTCAGCATTTGAATTGATGGCTATAGCAATTGCATCCGTATTCTTCGGAGCGATGACTTATATTGGAAATGGACCAAACTTCATGGTGAAGTCCATTGCAGAGCAGAATGGTGTCAAAATGCCTTCCTTCTTTGGCTATATCATCCGATTCTCCCTGCCAATTCTCTTGCCACTATTAATCCTAGTTTGGTTGGTATTCTTTGCTTTCGTTGAGGTTTAAACTTCAGTAAATCGGAAACAGGATTCCAAATGGTCATTGAATAGACCAGTTGCCTGCATGTGTGCATACAGGGTGGTACTTCCAAGAAATTTGAATCCACGCTTCTTCATGTCTTTGGCAAGCAAATCGGATTCTTTAGTAGTTGCTTGTACTTCGCTCATGGAGGACAGGCGATTCTGAATTGGCTTTCCGCCTACAAATCCCCAGATGTAGTTAGAAAAAGAGCCAAACTCATTTTGAACTTCCATAAAGCATTTGGCATTATTGATCGCAGCTCGGATTTTCAGTACGTTCCTGATGATGCTTGGGTCTAGTAGTAATTCCTGCACATAGCTTTCTGGAAATTCCGCAACAACTTTGTAGTCAAAGTCTGCAAAAGCTTTGCGATAGCCTTCTCTCTTCTTCAAAATAGTCGCCCAACTCAAGCCAGCCTGAGCAGATTCTAAGATCAAAAATTCGAAATGAATACGATCATCCCAGACTGGTACTCCCCACTCAGTATCGTGGTAGCGGACATATTCTTCGAAACCAAGACACCAGGGACAACGGCTTTTTTGATCAGAAACTTGAAAGGCATTTTTCATAAAAATAGATTTAAGGAATAAAATTAATCAAGTATTGGGATAAGGAATCAGAGTGCATTACTTTCTCCATTCAATTAGATTATAAATATGATTGCCACCTCCACCCTTGAAATCAGCGCCAAGGCTTATCGTCAAAACATCCGCTACATACGTTCAGAAATCGGCCCGAAACCGATAATATCTGCTGTGGTGAAAGGTAATGCTTACGGCCATGGTATCTCCCAAATGGTAGAAATTGCTGAAAAAGCCGGAATCCGACACTTTAGCACCTTTAGTTCGGATGAAGCTTGGGAAGTTTTGGCGAATTCTAAAAAAGGATCAGAGATCATGATCTTAGGGATGCTCCATATGGAAGAAATGGAGGAGTTGATTCGAAACGGAATCAATTTCTATGTTTTTGATTTCGAAAGGCTAGCAAACGCAATTTTGATTTCAAAGGAAATCGGTATTCCGGCAAAAATCCATATCGAAGTAGAGACAGGTTTTCACCGTACTGGATTTGATTGGAATCAGCGTGAAAAACTTGCTGAAATCCTGTTGGATAATTTCACCTTTATTTCGATTGAAGGACTATGCACCCATTATGCCGGTGCAGAATCTGTGAGCAATTTTGTGAGAGTAAAAAACCAAATTGCCAGATACCACGAATTCAAAGACTACTTCAACAACCAAGGGATTACATTCAAAACCTATCACACCGCCTGCTCGGCCGCCACACTTATTTTCCCCGAAACCATCTTGGACATGGTTAGGATAGGGATAGCTGGATATGGTTTTTGGCCTACCAAAGAGACCTTTTTTGCGAAGCTAAACTCCCTACCCAAAGGAAATAAAAATCCACTCAAGAGATTGATCACCTGGAAAAGCTCTGTGATGAGTTTGAAGCCAGTGAAAATAGGAGAGTTTGTAGGCTATGGAAATAGCTATATGGCTTTGGAAAATATCCGGCTGGCGATCGTGCCCGTGGGCTATGGACATGGCTATTCACGCTTGCTGAGTAATCAAGGCATGGTGTTGATCAAAGGACAATACTGTATGGTGGTGGGAACGGTCACCATGAATGCCATCGCCGTGAATGTGAACAAGATCAAAGATCTAAAAGTCGGTGATGAAGTGATTCTCATCGGTAAGCAAGGGGGAAAAGAAATCACCGTTGCGTCTTTCTCTGAATCCACTCAAATGGTGAACTATGAAATGCTGACTCGGCTTCCGAAAGATATCCCGAGGAAAATCATTCCTTAGTAGAAAATCACCGTCTTGTTTTTGATCGGCATCACCTTACGATCTATGTGATATTTAATAGCCTTGGATAGCACTACTTTTTCCACGTCTTGACCGATTTGGACTAATTCGGAGACGGAATTGTGATGTCGCACCCGCGCCACTTCCTGTTCGATGATCGGGCCTGCGTCCAACTCTTCGGTGACGTAATGAGCCGTCGCGCCTATGATTTTCACACCTCTTTCGTAAGCGGCATGGTAAGGTCTCGCTCCCACAAAAGCAGGTAAAAATGAATGGTGAATGTTGATGATGCGATTAGGGAAATGCTTGATAAACTCAGCAGAAAGAATCTGCATGTATCGGCCAAGAACTACGAAGTCAATCTTATTGGCTTTCATCAGCTCCAGTTGGTTTGCTTCTGCTGATGCCTTGGTATCTGCTGTAATAGGAATATGATGGAACGGAATGCCAAAAGCCTCCACAATTTCCTTCAAACTTTGATGATTGGAAACAACCAATGGAATATCCACGTCTAGCTGTCCCGCATGATGTCTTCCCAAAATATCAAACAAACAATGGGAAAGCTTGCTGACGAAAATCGCCATTCTTGGCTTGGGAAAATTGAAATGAAGCTTGAAATCCATCTTAAACCGATCTCCAACTTCTTCCCTAAAGCGGGCAGCGATTTCATCTTTCTCCAGAGAAAAAGAATCCAACTCCCACGCCGCTCTCATGAAAAACATGCCCATTTCCTCATCTACGTACTGATCCACTTCCAGAATATTTCCTTCATACGAATAAAGAAACCTGGAGACTTCGGCGACGATTCCCTTTTGATCGGGACACTGAATGATGAGTATGGCTTTTTTCATGTTTGAATAGTTTGGTTACCTGTAAAAGATTGGAGGGACTATATGTGGTAAAGGCCACGCTATTATGATTTGGGTTTTTATATTCAAAAGTTAACTATTGCATTGAAGTTTCAAAGTACTTCGATCTTTCCTAGACCAATGAAAACACTTCTGTGATCATTTTTGAGCTAAATAATCGCTAATAGTTAAGATTTCTGTCTGATTCAGTTTTTCTAAAACCAATAAATCTTTGTCCCCTGTTATTAAATGTGATGCTCTCCCGTCATTTGCCAAGGCTAAAAGAAAATTATCTTTGTGGTCGCGACATAATTCAAAAGAGGATGTTACCAATACAAATTCACCTTTTGTTCTGATTTTTGAAATTAGGCTCTGAAGATCTTTTGTGGAAAAGTATTTTTTGAATTTAGGCCTTTGAGCTACTTCTAAGAATTCATCCAGAAGTTCTTGGCTAAAAAGCAAAGCGAGTTTGCCATCTTTTAACAGTTGATCAACTTTGGACAAATCTTTGGATAAAAGAAAACTCACCAAAATATTGGTGTCTAAAATAACTCTATGCTTTTCCCTTGGCATAGCGCTTAGATCTCACTAATTCTACCTCCTTGGTTATCTCTTCTAAAGTCGGTGGATTAATTGCTGCATTTTTCCTAAGTCTTTTCACTACAGCCATAAAAGGGTCCTTCGATGAATCAGCTATAGAAATGAGGTTCAAGTCCGCGAGTTCTCGCAGCAATTTTTCAGCTTTAGGATTCAGAATTTCTACTTGATAAGTCATAGCATTTCAAATTTACAAAATTGCGACCAATTCTTAATTCAGGAATTTTTACAGCTTGGTTTAACTGCTTTTATGCAGTTTATATTACATTTTATTTTATGATTTCGTCTAAAAATCCTTCATTATAGAAATTGCCGTTCCCAAATATAGATTGAGCCTTGTTAAGAATTTCCTCAACGCTTTTTGATTCAGTTATGTTCTTTCCATAAAGGTCATCAGGCATAACATACGAATAGTTATAAACGCTTTCAATTCCTTCGTCAGAGTCATTGTAAACTTCGTGATAGACAAGAGTGAATGAATATTTTTCAGGTCTAATTTCTATCCATTTTAGTATTTCACGCTCGCCACTATTGCCAGTTCCTAAAAACTGTTCAATGCTTTTCCCTCTATTAAGTTGGGCTTTGATTTGAAATATGTCCAAATTTTTCATTTAGTTATAAATGCTTTAGAACACATGTATTGACGCTACTTCGGTCTCCCGTCTTCCAGCTTTTAAGAATTCCATATCTCCCAAGAAGCCTCAGCCTGTAGAATTAGCATCTCATGCCCATTTTTTGCTTTGCCTCCAGCATCCAAACAAGCTTTCATCAGCGTAGTCACCGGAGGATTATAGACCAAATCATACACAAAATGCGCAGCTGTAAACTGCTCCAAAGGAATAGCAGGAATACCTTCCTCATTTGGAAAAGTGCCAAGTGGAGTCGTATTGATAATCAGGTGATGAGTTTTCATGATCTCAGGGTCTGAAGCCAGGTCACCGTAAGTAATTTGATCCTCATCTTCTGATCGGGATACATTCAGAAAGTCAATATCCAAATCTATCAAGGCCTGCTTGATTGCTTTTGATGCTCCGCCTGTGCCCAAAATCAAGGCTTTTGGCTTTACGCCCCCCAACCAAGGAGAAAGTGAATTTTTGAATCCAATGTAATCGGTATTGTAACCTGTGCGAATTCCATCCTGAATATGAATGCAGTTTACCGCACCGATTTCTTCACAAGCCTCCTCTAGATCGTCCATCAGTGCGATCACATCTTCCTTGTGCGGAATCGTGACATTGATGCCTTCTATCTCCGGATCATCACTAAGAATCACCTCCAGGTCAAATGCATTAGGGATATCAAACAATTCATAGGAACAGCCCTCAATTCCTTCCTTTTCAAACTTCTCTGCGAAATATTTCTTAGAAAATGAATGCGTAAGTGGATGTCCTATCAGTCCAAATTTTCTCATGATTTCTTAAAGTATGCCGCTAGGCGATCAATCCCAAATACCAAAATAATTCCAAATAAGAATGCGGCAACAGCCACCATTAATTTTGGCTCAAAACCTGTTTGCTCTAAATATTCACTTGGAAATAAATTCTTCGTCAGAAATGGTTTCTCTTCCCCACTCGAAGAAGTGCGGTAGGCTGTGACGATTTTCCAAGGCCAAAGCTTGTTGATCGAGCCAAGCATAAAGCCGGAAAGTAAACCAATGGTAATGGAATAAAATCGCTTCAGCAACCAGGAAATCACACGACTGAAAGATAGAAGACCTACAATGCAACCTAAAGCAAAAACACCCAACGTAGCAAAATCACGCTCCGAAACTGCGTGTAAAACCGGTTCGTATTTTCCTAAAATCAGCAAAATAAAGCTTCCGCTAATCCCAGGCAGAATCATCGCACAAATAGCAATAGCTCCAGCTACAAAGGTAAACCAAAGCGCATCTGGACTGCTTGTAGGGGGTAATTCTGTGATGAAATAGGCTGAAATCGTGCCGATGATCAGGGCGATAATCACTCCTATGCTCCATTCTTTGATATCTTTCAGAATCAGAAAAGCACTGATCAAGATCAATCCACAGAAAAATGACCAAAGTGGAATGGGATGTTCAGCCATCAAATAGGTGATCAGCTTCGAAAGCGAGAAAATACTCGTCATTATCCCGAGGAATAGACTAAGCAAAAAGGCTCCGTTCACTGCTTGGAAGAATGCTTTGAATTCAAACTTGAGCAGTAATTTCAGATTCTCGCCATTGAAGGAATTGATACTACGAAGTAGCTCCTCGTAGATTCCGGTGATCAGCGCTATCGAGCCACCAGAAACCCCCGGTACTATGTCTGCTGCGCCCATGCCCATACCTTTGAGGTAAGTGAGCACATATTTCCTGATAAAATCCATGGTCAAAAATAAAGGCTGATCGGAATACACCAATCAGCCTGTAATGAGTTGAGTTGTATTACAATTTGATTTCTCCCAGAAAGTGATCGAAGGTATCTCCTCTCAATCCCAGCCTGATAGTTTCCAAAGGAATTACTTCAGATGGACTGATATTTCCAAGATTCACATTTGCACCGATCAGCTTGATAAACCAAACTTGCTGTGACTTGATTGGAGCTTCCCAGATAATTCTCTCTTCAGGGATTTGAGTTAAAATTTCCTCCACTAGGCCTTGTCTTACTTCTCCAGAATCTCTGAAAAGACCGACGTTACCGCCTTCTCTAGCTTCTCCGATTACCTTCCACGCACCCGCATCCAATTCTGTGCGCATCTGCTCGATCCATTTATATGGAGGGATAATTTTTGCAGCATCCTTAGAACCTACTTCAGACAATACAGTCACTTGCTTGGCTAGCGTCGCAATGTATTCACACTTCTTGTCGTGATTGAGGGAAATAGATCCATCCGACACTTCAGCGAAAGTCAGGTCATATTTATCTAATACTTTTCTGTAATCGTCAAACTGACCTCTTACAATAAAGGCTTCGAAAAGTGTACCTCCCAAATAAACAGGAATTCCAGCTTCCTTATATATGGCAAGTTTTTCGTTTAGATTTTTGGTCACATAAGATGTCGCCCATCCAAGTTTCACTATATCTACAAAATCGGAACAACTTTCAACAAAATCTTCGGTGGCTCGTAGGCTTAGGCCTTTGTCCATGGCCATGGTAAATCCTTTTGTTCGTGGCTTTTCAGTCCGAACAGGGATATTATTTAGCTCATAATTCATTAGCGAGGTTTTAAAGTTAAGACTCAGGACTTTCTTCCCGGTATTGGGCAATAATCTTGTACAATGCCTTCTGCTGTTTAAGCTCTGGCATCAAATCATACATTATAGTATGCTTTTCAAAGTCCAAAGTTAACCCATTTTCCAAAAATGAAAATGCCTCTTTGTAATTGCCCATTTTGATAAGGTATACAACCAAGCGATAATAAAGCTCTGCCTCCTCTGGCATTTCCTCTATTGCCTCACGAGTCACATCAATTGCCTCTTCGAATCGGTTTTGCTCAAAATATATAAGTGCCAGATTTACATAGGTTTCCAGAATCCCTGGCTCCAAATTGATAGCTTCTTCGTATGCTTCGGAGCTAGCCTGCATGTTTCCCAAATTAAATTCAGCATCTGCAAGACCTACCCAATAATTAGAATTTTCTTTTGTAAGATTTATGGCTTTCTTGAAATAATGTATGGCTTCAAAGAATTTTTCCTTCTTAAGCATGCACATTCCTAGTCCAAACCAAGCATCATCGTACTCCTCATCAAACTTGGCTGACTTCTTAAAGTATTTGAACGCTTCATCGATTCTGTCTAGCTTCTCATTAGCAGCTCCCATGTAGCAGCAGTTCTCAGCATTTGCCCCTTCACAATTAATCGTGTTTTGATAGGCTTCCAAAGCGAGCTCGTATTGCTGCGTATTCATCAGCGCATTGCCAAGGTTGAAATAGGCTGAGGCAAAAGTATCATCAATCAAGATGGCATAATCATATGCCTTGATCGAATCTTCAAATCTGCCAAGTCGGTTGTACACCACACCTAGATTGTACCAGGCACCAGCACTATATGGATCCTGATCGATAAACTCCTGATAGAAATCCAGAATCTCATCGAAGGAACCTTCTTCCTCAGTGATCATAGCCAACTGAAATAGTGCATCTTCGTGATTGATACGGTTCTTTACAGCTTCTTTGAAATAGTAGCTTGCTTTTTCATTGTTGTTTTGCACACGGAACAGGTTTCCTAAGCAATAGAATACTTCGGCTTTGTCCTCAGCTAATGGCAAGAAATTTTCCAGCAATTCTATACCTTCCTTAGGCGTTCCTCCCAAAATATGGGCATTTGCCAAGGCAAGAATAATCTCTTCGTTATTGGGAGAAATATTATTGATGTTTTCCAGAATACCCAGTCCTTCTTCCAACTCATCATTGAAAATCAAACACTGAGCCTGAAGGAGTTTGATTTCCACAGAAAAAGGAAATCGCTCCAACGAAAACTCAGCAGCACGTAGCGCTTTGAGAAACTTCTGTTGATCAAAGTAAAATCGGATGATATCTTCCAATTCTTCCTCTTCAAAGTAAAGGTCTAGATTGGATTGGAGGGAGTTTTCAAATCGCTCTACCAGCTTCTTGTCATTTTCCCAATCGTGATCGTGATCTCCAGTCATTAGGATGTGTTATGGTTTATTTAAGTTACCAATAATTTCGGTCTCTCAAACTCTCGATTTGTTAAATTTTATTTTCCTTCTTCAGAGAAATACTGCTCTCTCTTCAGTCGGCTTGAGGAACAAACGCTTGTGATCATAAATAAGTTTACTTTGACCAGTCTAAGGTTTCTTCCAAACTATAATAACTGCATTGGAGCAACTCATTCACCTTGGCATTATCGAAGAATACTTTTTGTTGTGAAATCATCGCTGTCTTTTTATTCAACGGGCTTTTGCTCAAACCTATTTTCCTAGCTACAGTATTGAAAAACACCGCGATTGTGAGCATAAATGGGCTTACAGCCTTTGTCGGTGCCTTTTTCCCGTAGGCATTTGCTATTTTCTCAAAGAAGTCTTTGTATGGGATCTGCTCTCTATTTAGAATAAATCGCTCTCCCCATACCTCCTTTTCTACCAATTGCCTCACCTGCTTAGCCGCATCACGCACATCAATATAATTAAGGTCTCCTTTGGGGTAATAAGAGTTTTCTTCTATCACATAATGATAAATGTCGGTTGAACTGCGATCATCACTGACTTTGCCTAGCAAAATGGAAGGGTTCACCACAATCAAATCCAAGCCTTCTTGCTCTCCTCGCCAAGCTTCCAATTCCGCTAGGTATTTAGAAATACCATAATCAGTATTCAGCGGAGATTCCACCCATTTGAATTTTTCATCTAGCCGTGTCAACTCGGCAGACCTGCCTATGGCCGCGACGGAGCTTACATGCACCAGTTTTTTCACTCCAGTATTTAGCATAGCATTGACCAGATTCGTGGTGCCATCCACATTGATCCGATGCAAACTATCTTCATCAGAAGCATCAAAAGACACTTTCCCAGCGGCATGCACCACTAGGTCTATTCCTGCGAGTGCAGATTCCAGAGATTCAATATCAGAAAGCTCGCCCTCATGCCAGCTAATTGGGAAATCAATTCCCTCAAGTAAACTCAGTGAGGAACTAGTCCTGCGAAATCCATGAATTTCCCCAAGCCTAGCAAGTTCTTTGGCCAAATAGCTTCCAAACATTCCTGTAATACCTGTAATGAGAATCTTCATTGGACTGGCCGCAAATCAAAGAGAAGAATTAAGCACATGGAGTTCCTTGATTTTGCTGTACATTTTTGACTTTGGCAAAGTCTCCATCATGTCTAAATAGCGTGGATTATGACAATCTGTCCCAAAAAAACGAACTAGTCCAGATTCTACCAGCTTCTCACCAAAATCCTTTACTGGTTTGGAATAAAAGCCTGTCAATGACAATAAATTCAACTGGAAGAGAATTTTTCTATCAGTCAAATCCTGCAATAATCCCTTGTCTGCTATCAGGTATTGATAGCGTTCTGGGTGAGCCAAAATCGGCTTGTAACCTGCCATCTCCAATTGGAAGATTATCTCCAGAAGCATTTGAGGTCTATTGATAAAGCCGGTTTCTACCAAGATATAATTATCACCAAAAGTCAAAACCTCTTCACCATTTTTGATTTTCTCCAGGAAAATCTCATCCATATAATACTCTGCCGCAGCTTCAATTTCTATGGAAATACCTTCATTTTTTACCGCTCTTCGAAGGTCCTCAAGACCCATGTTGATGATTTCGGGGGTATTGCGATAGTACTCCGACATAATGTGTGGAGTAGTAATAATTTTGCGCAAACCATAGCCAGAAAGCCTCTTGATCAGATCTAGAGATTCCTCCATGGTCTTTGAACCATCGTCGATCCCAGGGATCAGATGCGAATGCATATCCACCTCTAACCAACTCAGGTCAAAGTCTTCATATACTTCCGGCTTTTTCTTAAATAGATCCAAAAATCCCATTACAATCCTCCCTCAGTCAGTTTAAACTCTTCTAATGTAGGCCAAATGGCGTCTTTATCAGAAGTTATTGGCTGGTCTACTTGCCAGTCTATAGTAAGTGCAGGGTCATTCCAACGAATTCCTCCTTCACTTTCTTTATTGTAATAATTAGAGCACTTGTACGCGAAAATCGAATCTTCCAACACAGAAAAACCGTGTGCAAATCCTGCAGGCACATACATTAGGTTATTTCTATCGGAATCTAGTATAGTAGCGTATTTTTCTCCGAACGTAGGAGAACCTTTTCGCAAGTCCACTATCACATCCAATACTTTCCCCTGAATCACGCGCACCAACTTTGCCTGAGCAAATTCGCCTCGCTGAAAATGAAGTCCACGAACAGTTCCTTTCTGAGAAAAACTCTGATTGTCCTGCACCCAGCCATGAGTTACTCCTTCAGATTGTAACCAATCCTCGCGGTAGGATTCAAAGAAATACCCTCTTTGATCTTCAAAAATTCTTGGAAATACCTCTAAAACACCCGCTAAGGTTGCTTTTTTTATTTGGGCCATAAGCGTCTATAAGTTTCGGCTTTAAAAGGCAAAATAACCACCAGAGCAAACACTATCCTAATCAATTCTAAGGAAATATGACGAACTTTACCACATCTCTCTAGACAATTCGAAAAAACTGTGCTTCAATTAGCCATTTCAATGGAAATAGGAAACTAAATGCTAGCCTTTTGCATTGTTTGGACTTAGACTTTCACTTATGAGTAAACATTCCCGCAAACTTCAAAAACTTCACGAAACTTCTCCTAAAGAAGAAACTGCCATTTTAGTATCTGTGGTTCGTCAGTACCAAACCGAACAGCAGACAGAAGAATACTTGGATGAACTAGCATTTTTGACAGAGACCTTAGGAGCGAAGACCGTTTATCGCTTTACCCAGAAAATGGATAAGCCTGATATCAAGACTTTTGTAGGTTCAGGTAAACTAGAGGAGATTCAGGCCTACATCAAGCATTTTGAAGTCGATATGGTCATCTTCGATGATGATCTCTCTCCTTCTCAGATGAGAAATCTAGAAAATGAATTGAAGGTGACTATCTACGATCGATCTCTATTGATACTTGATATTTTCCTGAATAGAGCACAAACTGCCCAAGCCAAAACGCAGGTAGAACTTGCCCGCTTCCAATACCTTCTTCCACGATTGACCAATCTCTGGACTCACTTAGAGCGGCAGCGAGGTGGTACCACCACCCGTGGTGGAGCAGGTGAAAAAGAGATCGAAACAGATAAGCGAGATATCCGTAATAGAATCACGCTGCTGAAAGAGAAACTTCGAGAAATAGAAAAACAAGGAGAAACACAGCGCAAAGGCAGAAAGGGAATTGTCCGCGTAGCTGTAGTCGGCTATACCAACGTCGGTAAAAGTACCCTGATGAATCTTATCACGAAGACCAATATTCTGGCCGAAAACAAGCTTTTTGCCACGGTGGATTCCACAGTGAGAAAAGTAGTGCTGGAAAATGTTCCATTCTTACTTTCAGATACTGTTGGTTTCATCAGAAAACTCCCAACACACCTTATAGCAGCTTTCAAGTCTACTTTGGATGAAATTCGTGAAGCGGACTTATTAGTTCACGTGGTGGATATATCTCATCCTCATTTCGAAGATCACATCGCAGTAGTCACGCAGACATTGAATGAAATCAATGCGGGAGACAAGCCGATCCTGCTTGTATTCAACAAAATCGATCTGGTAGAAACTATGCCTAGCGAAGAAGAAAGCATGAAAATGACGGAGCTAGAATTAGAAGAAGCAAACTTCCACGACTTCGATGCTTTGGCTGAGGCTTATGGAAAAAAGACTGGAATTCCTCCAGTATTTATGGCCGCAGTAAGTGGGCAGAATGTAAACGGCTTTCGTGAAGCATTGATTGCAGAGGTCAAAAAACAACATCGCAAAATATATCCTCACTATTTAGAGGACGAGACATTTAGCTTGGATGAATAGGCCACTCCCGCGGATATCCATTCATTTTAAATTGCAATAAATGTTAGTTTTCCTTCCATAATTATGCACTTTTGTCTAATCTCATTTAAATTTCGGAGAGTAGGCCACCAGAACTTATTAGTAGTATGAATACGGAGTTTTCACAGTACGATAAATTTTTTGAATTAACTCCAGCACTGGTATGTATAGCTGGGTTTGATGGCTACTTGAAAAAGATAAACCCCGCAGTTCAGCGTGTTTTGGGATATTCCTATGAGGAATTGTACGCCAGTCCAATTCACGAATTTTTATACGAGGATGATAAAGAAATGACTGCAAGAGTAAGAACTGAATTGCTCAAGGATACGCCGCTGGTTAATTTCGAAAATAGATATGTCACTAAATCTGGAGTGATTGTATGGCTATCTTGGACGGCACAACCCATCGAGCAATCCAAGGTAATATTCGCTATCGCAAAGAATATCACACAGCAGAAAGAACTTGAGGCAGAGCGGAACACCTTATTAACCAACCTCACAGAAATAAACAAAGATCTGCGGCACATTGGTCATATGACATCGCATGATCTCAGGTCTCCGGTAAATAACCTCTTGTCCATTTATGAACTGATAGATTATTCGAAAATTTCGGATAGAGAGACCCTGGAGCTCCTAAAGTTGTTTAAAATCAGCTGCGAAAGTTTGAGACAGAAACTCAATGTTTATTCCAAAGAGCTACAGGAAAAAAAATCACTTTATGTTCCTATTGAAGAAATTGAGCTCAACAAAATAGTAAAAGACGTTTCCAAATCAATTAGTACGCTTATCAAAAACTCTGAAGCTAAAGTGATATCCGACTTTGAAGATTTGCCAAAAATCAAATCCAACGCTGCTTATCTAGAGAGTATTTTTCTCAATCTAATTACCAATTCCATCAAGTATAGTAAGCCAGGAACAAGTCCTGTGATCAGTATTGCGTCACGAGTTGTGGACAGTAAAGTTGAATTAACATTTACAGACAATGGCCTTGGTATCGATTTGGAAAAGGTGAAAGGAAAACTTTTTGGTTTTCAGCAGACTTTCCACAGTCATCGCGATAGTCGCGGCATTGGCCTTTATTTGGTTTACAACCACGTCCAAAGCTTGGGTGGAAGTATAGAAGTGGATAGCCAACTTGGCGAAGGCACCACATTTCGTATTACCTTAAATACGAAGGAATAGGTAGTTTAGAGAAAATATTTTTGATCTGCTCAAGATAAGGCAGGACAGCTATTCCAAAAAAAACAATTTGCTTGCTATGGACAAGCAAAACCACAAACAAGCATCCATGAAAAATCCAATATTTCTTGGTTTGATTTCTCTTTTTATCTTTTTCTCTTGTAATCAGAAAAGTGAAATTGGATCTGACATCAGTAAAGACTCAGAGCAAATTAAGGCTGGAAAAGTTCTTTTTGAGAACAATTGCAGCACCTGTCACAATTTTGAACAGAAAGGAATTGGGCCGAATTTAAGTGGTCTGAGTCATACAGTGGAGTCTTCCTGGATCAAAGATTTTATAAAAAACCCTGCTGCTGTCATCGAAACTAATGACCCGAGGGCGGTCCAACTTTTTGAAGATTATAAAATCTACATGCCAGCCTTTCCTTCTTTGGCTGAAAAGGATCTTGATGCTATCCTTTCCTATTTGCATACCTATGAGCATTTGCCTGATAGCTTACCTCAGATTGGCTTAGAAGACCCTATTCCTGATACTGTTCCCGATTCAGGAATCCGTGTTGAACTGGAGTTGTTTTCGCAGCTACCAGCCTCCGACGCGGAGCATCCCATGGCAAAAATGACCAAAATGGACGTAGCTCCAGGAACAGATAGAGTATTCATCAACGACCAGCGAGTAGGTCTCTATGAACTCATAGGTAAGAAGCCAAACTTGTACTTACCTATTACAGATTTAAAGCCAGAACTAGTCAGCAAACCGGGCTGGGCAACTGGCATGGCCAGTTTTACTTTTCACCCTGAATTCACCAAAAATGGTCTTTTCTACACTGCTCACACAGAGCCCGGCGGCACGCAGCTATCTGATTATGGCTATTCTGATACCATTCGGGTCTTCATGCAATGGATCGTGACAGAGTGGAAAGCTGATGATCCCAAGGCAGCAGTTTTTGCTGGAAGCAATAGAGAATTAGTCAGAATAGATATTCCTTCGCAGGCCCACGGGATGCAAGAGTTGGCCTTTAATCCTAGCGCTAAGTCTGGAGATGAGGATTATGGCTTGCTTTTCATTGGCTTCGGAGATGGAGGACTTACTGAAAAGCGAGCAGCCTACCTATCGGACAACAAAGGCACCAAAGTCTATAGCAGTATTCTGAGAATAGACCCTAAAGGCAATAATAGCCCTAATGGAAAATATGGAATACCTCCTACTAATCCCTATGCTACTGTTGCTGGAAAAGCTGGGGAAGTGTATGCTTATGGTTTTCGTAATCCCAACAGAATATTTTGGGACAATAAAGGAAACATGTTTGCCACCGACATAGGTCAGCATAGCGTAGAGGAACTGAATAAAATAGAGAAGGGTAAGTTCTACGGTTGGCCGATCAGAGAAGGGCGATTTATCATGAACCCATTCGGTAAGTTTAGAGAGATCTTTCCGCTTCAGGAAGACGACGAAAAATTTGGGGTGACTTACCCCATCATCCAATTAGATCATGATGAGCTGGCAGCAATATTCGCTGGTTATATCATGCCATCTGGCCCACTTCAGGGTAAATTTATCTTTGGAGATATCCTCTCAGGCAGATTGTTTTTTGCTGACTTAGATGATTTAGAAAATTCAGGAGTACAGACTTGGGGAGTAATTTATGAAGGCAAAGAGATCAGCCTTCTTGAACTCTGTGGAGGAAAACGTGTGGATCTGAAGTTTGGTCAGGATGCCAGTGGTCAGGTATATATAATGAGCAAAACGGAGGGGAAAATATTCAAATTATCGATGAATTGAGCTAATGAAATTGGTTTACCAATAATTTCAACCTGACAATTTTCTGAATTATTTAGCCACCTCCTTTCACACTTAGCAAAGAGGATCATATTCCTCTTATTACAAATTACTAGTTTTCAATGACTTGCATTAGACAAGTTATTATTTCAGAAATCTGAAAAAAAAATCAACATTTTTTTGGTGTTAACATTTTTTTGCCTAAAATTGGTCAACCAATTATTGGTCAACCAATTTAAACCCATGGAAACCTTAAGTAATTTTAAAGAAATAAAGCTTGATCATCCTGTAGATATAATAATTAGTCAAATAAGAGACTTGATTATCACGGGCGAGCTTAATGCCGGAGATAAATTACCACCCGAGCGCAAACTTTCCGAAAAATTCGGAATCAGTAGGACTTACGTAAGAGATGCTATAAAAAAGCTAGAGTTCTATGGCATTGTAAAAACTCATCCGCAAAGTGGGACTATCATAGCAGGGCTGGGAGTCACTGCTCTAGAAGGTTTGATCACTGATGTACTGAAAATGGAAGGAAGTGACTTTCATTCTTTGATCGAAACTAGGCTTATTCTAGAATCTCAAACGGTAAAACTTGCAGCTAAGCGTCGAACAGAAGAAGATATAGTAGCACTCCAAGAAGCACTGAACTTATATGAAGCCAAGGTGAAATCTGGCGAACAAGCCATAGATGAAGATTTACTTTTTCACATAAAAATCGCTGAAGCTAGCAAAAACAATGTACTGAAGTCATTGATGCTAGTAGTCACTCCAGACATTCTAAACCATTTCACTAAGCACAATGTGTGTGGAGGAGGAAAGCCATTTGGGGCACTGCAAGAGCACAAGGAAATACTTGCACACATTATTGAGCAAGACGGCGCTTTAGCTGAAAAAGCAATGAATAACCACTTATCAGATATCATAAATAAAAAATGAACTGCCTATGATAAAAAAAAATGGTGGACATAATCCACCAAATTTCACATCAGGTATATTAAGTACTACTGTCTAAAGATTGTCGAGGTCCCTAACCGTAGTCCACCTTAAGTGTAGCCAAATTTACAAATAAATCGCTACCATAAAACCTCTTAATATACCTGTCCTTCTATTAAGAATCTTTCAATACCCAAAAACAAAACCCAAAAATGAGACAACCATTACCCAATAAAGTTTGGAATGGGCAGGTGATTTATTTACGAATACTATCATTATGTATTTGCCTATTTCTCGGCAATACCGCTCAAGTTCTGGCCTTTCAAAATGAATCGGCTAAACTAATTACCGGTCAAATTATTGATGACCAAGGTCTTAATGTCCCAGGAGTAAATATCCTGGTAAAAGGAAGTACCACCGCTACTGTTTCCGATATTGACGGGAAATACCGTATATCTGCTAGCTCTTCAGACACCTTAGTTTTTTCATTTATAGGCTATACCACTCAAGAGGTAGCAGTGGGATCCCAAAGTATATTGGACATTACACTGTCTGAAGATTTAAAGCAGCTAGATGAAGTAATCGTAGTCGGATATGGTACCCAAAAGAAGTCCCATATGACAGGGGCAGTCTCCAAACTGCAGAACGAAAACTTTGGAGATATTCCTATTCTACAAGCTGATCAACTTTTGCAAGGCAAAATAGCTGGTGTACAGATTCAGAATACTACCTCAGAAGCAGGTGTCTCTCCATCCATCCGAATCAGAGGGAATGCCTCCATCGGCGCAAGTAACGAGCCTTTGGTAGTAGTAGATGGCTATCCTACTTCAGATGGACTTTCTTTTATCAATCCAAATGATATCGAATCCATCGAAGTCTTGAAAGATGCTGCTTCTGCTGCGATATATGGATCCAGAGGTGCAAATGGTGTCATCATCGTAACTACCAAAAGCGGAGTTGTAGACAAGCCTGCATTTAATTTCCAAATGTACGCAGGGGTAAAAAACCCTTATAAAGTACATGACATGCTTACCTCCACAGAATATGTAGAGATGCTTTGGGAAGAAGAAGCTCTAGGTGCACCGGGTCCTACCGCACATGAGCAGGCAGCTTGGTCTCTTGGAGATAATGCCGACTGGCAACAAGAAGGTCTACAGCAAGGAATGATCAGCAGTTATCAATTAGGTGTTTCGGGTGGTAAAAAAGACATTACCTACCTGATCTCCGGAGGGTACAATGACGAAAAAGGCATGCTTGTAAATAATGATTTTCAGCGCTTTAACCTTCGCATGAAAATGGACGCTAAACTTAATAATGTTGTAAAAGTTGGGGTGAATATCAATCCATCTTTCACTAAAAACGTCCTTCCAGCTTCCAATTTCACTGATTATTTCCGTACTCCATCTTTCATGCCTGTGAGGCATACTGAAGAAACTTCAGCTATAACTGGAATTCCAGTAGGTGATTGGGCACATGGCAGACATTTCAATAACCTTACTTACAACTATACTTTACCGGATGGAACTGCAGTTTCTGAAGTAGCTAGGCCTTGGAATACTTCCAATAATAACCCGCTGTTTATCAGCGATAACGATGAGCGAACCAAAAAGCTCTATAGATTAATGGGATCTACCTACATTCAAATAAATCTAGGCAAAAACCTGTTTTTCAAAGCTTCACAAGGCGCTTATATTACGAGCACTACCCAAGAAGAATATAGAAACGAAGGAACAAACAGAGCAGGTGATGCCAACAGAGGGCTTTATGAGAATAGATTGCGAATAGATCTATTATCAGAAAATATCCTGAACTATTCCAAAACACTTGGAGATCATCAATTTTCTGCTTTAGCGGGTTTCACGGCTCAAAAAGTAACAAACGACTATAGTAGCATAGTGGGTACTAATTTCCCTACTGACTACATCCCTACGTTGAATGGTGCTACTGTAATTAGTTTAGAAGACACTTATACGCTTAAAGACGAAAGCTTGCTATTGTCTTATTTAGGTAGAGTTACTTACTCCTATAAAAACAAGTATCTGTTCTCAGCCAGCGCAAGAGCTGATGGTAGTTCAGTATTTGGTCCAGAAAATAGATGGGGATGGTTCCCGTCTGTATCTGCAGGTTGGGTATTGACAGAGGAAGACTTCCTGAACAACTCTTCCTTCCTAGATATGCTGAAGCTTCGTGGTAGCTACGGTGTCACTGGCAATAATGACATCGAAAACTACGCTTCTGTCAATAGACTTTATCCTAACAACTACAGTTTCGGTGCTGGCACAGGTTCACTTACAGCTGGACTTGCTCAGTCTGGAGCTACTCTGGCAAATAAAGCAATCACATGGGAAAGAACCTTCTCTTACAACTTTGGTGTAGACCTGGCATTCCTAAGCAATAGATTTAGTCTGACTGCAGAAGTATACAAATCTGTCACTGATCAGTTGCTTTTGAAGCAGCCTACTCTTGCTTTCACCGGCTATTCTGAATTCTGGAATAACATCGGTAAGATTCAAAACAACGGTTTCGAACTAGAACTTCGTCTGAATAATATCACCCAGAAAAATTTTACCTGGCAGACTTCGATCAATTTCGCAACTGTGAAAAATGAATTGATCCAATTCTCTGGTGAAGATAGACTATTGAGTTATGGTGAGCGTAACGAAGTATACTTGGCGCAAGTAGGACAACCATATATCCAATTCTATGGATACAAAACAATTGGTGTTTGGAATACTCAGGAAGAAATAGATGCAAATGCATCAAACAGTCTTGACAGACCAGGTGGACTTAGATTAATGGATGTCAATGAAGATGGAGTGATTGACGACGAGGATAGAACAGTACTTGGCAATCCATTCCCGGATTTCACTTGGGGTATCACCAATAATTTCAATATCGGCAACTTCGATCTGAGCTTTTTGATTCAAGGTGTTCAAGGTGTAGATGTATTTAATGGAGATGGTCACTACAACGAATCCAAGAGAATGAACAAAGCCTATGTGGAAAACAGATGGCTTTCTCCAGAGCATCCTGGTGATGGCATGACTCCTTATAGCACAAACGGTATCGGATGGCAATTCACTGACTATATGATTGAGGATGGATCTTATGTCTCTGTACGGGACATTATCCTTGGCTATACTTTGCCTAAATCTCTGACTGACAAAATCAAACTAACAAGTTTGAGAGTGTATGGATCAGCTCAGAACGCACTGTATTTTACTTCTAAAAATTACAGAGGCATTAATCCTGAAGCCAGATCTACTAGCGGTGCTTATGAATCACCACTTGTCAGTGGGTACCAGCGAGGTGCATTCCCTGTGCCAAGAGCATTTGTATTCGGTGTAAATGTTGCCTTTTAATCCTACCAAAAATGAAAAAATTCAATAAACATATAGCAGCATTCCTTATCTCACTTGGACTGCTTACCAGTTGCGATCTATCCTTAGATCTACAGCCAATCTCCGAAATCGGTGAAGGCTCATTTTACCAAACTGACTCTGATTTTGTAACTGCCATGGTGGCTTGTTACAATGGCTTACAGGCTCCTTTGGCAAATGAATGGGCATTGACAGAATTACGTTCTGACAACTCCAGACTTCACAATTCACAAACATCAAGTAATATCTATATCCCTCTTAGAGAACTTGATTTGATGACGTTCACCTCAGAGCATTTGTATATCTACAATTACTGGTCTGACACCTACCAGAACATTTCCAGAATAAATACAATCTTAGATA
Organism: Algoriphagus chordae; assembly: GCF_003254055.1. Lineage (GTDB taxonomy): Bacteria > Bacteroidota > Bacteroidia > Cytophagales > Cyclobacteriaceae > Algoriphagus > Algoriphagus chordae. Next base: position 14,069 of record NZ_QKZT01000013.1, on the reverse strand, counting down.
AACTGGAAAATGTGCAAGACCCCGCTTTGAAAGATCTACTTCAGGCTGAAGCTTCTTTCCTGAGAGCCTACCATTACTTCAATTTGGTGAGACTATTCGGTGAAGTGTTTTTAGTGGATACGCGTATCAGTGCACAGCAAGCCACGGAAATGCAGGTGGCTAGTACAGAGGAAATATTCCAATTTATTTTGGATGACCTTGCTATAGCGACCGCCAATCTCCCAGGATCCTATCCTGAGTCATACAATGGTAGAGCCACATCTTGGGCGGCAAAAGCATTGCTAGGCAAAGTATATCGTAACCTTAACAGATATCCAGAAGCCGAACTTGTTTTAGCTGACGTTGTCAACAACAGTCCTAACATTCTGCTGCCAGGTAATTCCGGCTATAGCAATGTATTCGCGACAGACAATGAGATGAACGCTGAGATCCTTTTCGCAGTGCGTTACAAAGCTGGTGGACTGGGTATAGGCGGACCATTTGCCAATTACTTTGCTCCACAAAACAGTGGATCTTATGTTATCAATGGAGATGGAAATCACTTCAATCGCCCATCTGATGATCTAATCAGCCAATTCTCAGAGAATGACCTTAGAATGAATAGTAGTCTACAACTCGGCTACACTGGTGCAGAGGGTGCATTTGTGCCGGATCCTTATGTATCCAAATTCTACTCAGATGTCGCTATCAGTCAAGATGCTGAAAACGATTTTCCAATTATTCGATTTGCAGACGTACTTCTTTTATATGCCGAAGCATTGAATGAAAACGGTAAAACTTCTATGGCATTGGAATATCTAAATAGAATTCGTGAGCGCGCTGGCCTTGAGACTTATGAGGCTTCGGATATCGCTTCCAGTGAGGATTTCACTACCAAATTACTTCTGGAAAGAAGATTGGAATTTGCCTTCGAAAATCAAAGATGGTACGACTTGGTTCATTTCAACCTGGTAGAACAGACTTTGGATACCCAGTTCGAAAACGAAGTATTCTACTCAGAATATACATTCGGGATCAGTCCTGTCCAATCAGACAAACTACTTCTTCCACTTCCGCAGCGTGAAGTAGACATATTTAATCAGTAATCCTGTGTAGATAGATTTGGTCGGTCTGGTTTACTGAGGGGTTCCCAGATCGGCCATTCTTACTTAAGAATATACTTAAGCTAGCGATAGCTATGCCTTTACCAAAATACCAATACACCCAAATCCTGCCTTTTCATTAATGAATCATTTCAAAAAGTACATTTTCATTTTCCTCTTCTTGATTGTAGCCAAAGCGGCTGCTCAGTCGGAGGTGAAAGAGTACCCGATTCCTTCGGAGGAAGACTTCTTTGCTAGTCTCCCTGATTCATTTGAAGATGCAGCTAAGATCAAGCAGGTGTATGCCAATGGAGATAAAATTGCTGCCTACGGCATGTTGAGTGCTTATTTCAAAGAAAAAGCTACCCAACGATTCTTTTTCAACTGGCATAATGTACCCCAGCGAATGAAGGAGTACAACGAAACTTATCCTTCTGCAGCAAAAAGTCACCTCAAAGATGCCCAAGATCACACAGGGGATTTCAATGCGGATACTCCCTGGAAATTACCTTTTGTAAACAAGGCGGGCGAACAAATGAACGCCTATGCCATAAGACATTTATTTCGTCAGCACAAAGCTGGTGACCTGGCTTTCAGCTACTTTCTTTCAGATCAAAAAGAATTCTTACCCTACTTTACTGCTCATGTAGCTAGCTTGATGGCTGCCTACCAAAACGGTCAAGTCGAGTTAATTTCAGATGGAAACGGAGCATATGAAGCTTTCCGAGGAGGTAATAGAATCGAAAATTGGGTGCTTGCACATCATTTATTTTTAGCGTCTGAAGATTATTTACCGCAGGATCAGATCAGGACCATGCGTAATTTTCTGCATACAGCAGAAGTACTTTATCAGACCAATCAAAACTTTAGCTACGGCAATCACCAAACCAAAGGAATGGTAGCCCTTGCTGTCATTGCAATGATGTATCCTGAGTTTGATCCAGGAAAAAAATACTACGATTTCGCCATAGCCAACCTAGGCGAACATTTAGAGAAAGAAGTGAATGCGGACGGGTTCCAGTTTGAGCGCTCATTCCACTACCATGTAGGTGACATTGACAATTATTTCAGAGTGTATAAATTGGCGCAAATCACCCAAAATGAGATCCCAGACTCCTGGGCGGCTCAGTTGAAAGGTATGTTTTCGGCAATGAAAAGCATTGCCCTTCCAAATAAAAATGCGCCTGTCATCCAGGATGATACCGATCAACCGATGGCAACCCAAAATCAAATGGATGAGATTATGGCTTTGGGTTATGCGCTCTTCCAAGAACCGGAATTCGGCTATTTCTCTGCCGAGCATCCTTCAGAGGAATATTATTGGCTTCTCGGTCAGAAAGACCTGGAACTTCTTTCCACAAGAAAATCAAAACAACCAAGCATGAAATCCACCGCCTTGGAGACGACGGGGTACTACGTGTTCCGAGAAGGCTGGAAGGAAAATGACCAATACATGCTGATCAGCACAGGCGTGTCTGAGCAGAAACCAGATCATCAGCATGGAGATGTACTTGGCTTTCAGCTATTCGCAAATGGTGAAATGCTTATGCCGAACTATCAGGTAAGATACCCTCTTCCTGAGTTTCAATTCTTCAAAAATTCCTGGGTGAAAAATGTCGTTTTGGTGGACTCCATTCCTCAAGGTCAGAATTGGACTGGGAATCAAGGGGGATCTGGCTTTGGCAAGTTCCAAACTTTACCAAAAGCCAGCGTCACACTGTGGGAGCCAAAAGGAGAAATTCAAGCTTTCCGAGCTTCTCATGACGGTTATGAGAATTTGAATGTGGATTATCACAGAACCATATACTACTTCCCTGGAGAATTCTGGTTTGTAAAGGATGAATTTACCGGCAAATCAGCGCATACCTATTATCAGAATTTTCAGGGAAACTACTCCCTTGAAGATGCTCCCACTATCGCCAGATCCAATCAGGCAGATGCTTCAGGAATAGACATAATTCAATTAGGAGGTCAGAGTCTAACCACACAAACTGCCGGAGATAAAGGGAAAAACAGAATTACATATCAATCGGAGTCCAACCTTTCTCACTCTTTCGCCACCATCATTCGGCCATACGAGAGGTATGAAGATCGCACTGCACTTCCTCTATCAAATGGAGAATTTCAGCTTGCGGACTGGCAGATTAACTTGACTCAACATACTGTGAAAAATAACAAATACAGTTCTGATTACATCTTTGTCAAGGAGGATTTGACATTCTTGATTGGGATGACTGAGATGACGTTAGGATCTCATACCTATACCTCCAGCCAGCCTGTGGATCTACTTCTAAAAAAAGTAGCTGACGGCATAGAAATCAAATCATTTAGCGACGAAGATGCGCTACTTACGACTAAGGATGAAGTGATTACAATCGAATCCCTTCAAACTTTAACACTAAACCCAACTAATGACTAAGCTAGTACAAACATTAAAACATTTTTATGGAATTGCATTGGTTTGCCTCCTTCCCATGGCATGCCAAAGTCAGCCAAATCATAAGATTGTAAAAAACATCGACGAGTACAATTCGACAATAAGTACGCTGAAAGCTGGTGATACACTTCTTCTGGCCAATGGTGTCTGGAAAGATGCGGAATTGATTTTCGAAGGAAAAGGAACTGCAGATTCGCTGATTGTATTGATGGCCGAAACTCCCGGAGAAGTATTTCTGGAAGGCAAATCAAATCTAAGCATCGCAGGAGAATACCTGGTGGTCAATGGATTGGTTTTCAGAAATGGCTTCACTCCGTCAGGTGAAGTGATCTCCTTCCGAACAGATTCTAAAAACCTTGCTTTTCATTCCAGAGTGACTGCCTGTGTCATCGACAATTTCAATAATCCTGATCGCAACGCCCAGGATTCCTGGGTGATGATGTATGGCCAAAATAACCGCTTCGATCATAATCATTTGGAAGGCAAGAGAAATCAAGGGGTAACCATGGCCGTTAGATTGAATTCTGAAGACAGCCAAACCAACCACCACAGTATCGATCATAATTACTTCGGTCCAAGGCCAGTTTTAGGTTCTAACGGTGGAGAAACTTTACGGGTAGGCACTAGCCAATACTCCCTGACCAATTCCAATACGGTCATTGAAAATAACTACTTCGACAACTGTAATGGTGAGACTGAAATCATCTCCATCAAATCTGGTGGGAATATCATTCGAGGCAATGTTTTCTTCGAGTCTAAAGGCTCTTTGACGCTGCGTCATGGCAATGGAAATACTGTTGAGGAAAATATTTTCCTGGGAAACGGTAAGCCTGAAACTGGCGGTATCCGTGTCATCAATGCGGATCACAAAATCATCAACAACTACCTACAAGGTCTCGATGGAGACAAGTTCCGCGCTGGAATTTCAATCATGAATGGGGTCCCAAATTCCTCAATCAATCGCTACCATCAAGTAAAAAATATAACTATTGCCAATAACACTTTTGTGAATGTGGCGCATATAGAATTGGCTGTAGGTAGTGACCAAGAAAGATCAGCGATTCCAGAGGGAAGTGTATTCAAAGACAACCTGATCTACAATGAGAAACAAGCAGATATTTTCAAAGCATACGATGACATCAGTGGAATCGCATTCTCTGACAACATTTCAAACATCAATTCTACGCTCATCGGAAATGGATTGAATGTCCAAAAACTAACACTTGAAAAAGCTGCAAACGGTCTGCAATACCCTGCCGGAATCAATGCAGGAGCGCCACATGATCTGAAGGTGATCGACAAATCAGATACAGGAGTTACCTGGTATCCAAAAGTTTCTAAGGAGATGGTCTTCAGCACAGGCGAGCAAATCCCTGTTTCTCCAGGATTGAACAGTATTTCGGATGCTTTGGCAAATGCAAAATCAGGAGATGTTTTGCTCTTGCAGGCGGGTAGCTACCAGCAAAACAAAGTGCTGGATGTACTTTTTCCTCTGACTGTTAAGTCAGATGGGGATGCAATAATCAGCTTCGAAGGCACTCATCTGTTTGAAATCTATGATGGAGGGGCTTTGAATCTGGAGGGAATAAATGTGTCTGGAGCAAATGCTGCCGATGCTGCAGGAAATGCAGTGATCCGCATCAATAGATCTGGCACCTTGAAAAACTACAAGTTGAAAGTAAGCAACAGTCAGTTTTCTGACATGACAGTCAATCACTCATTTAATTTCCTGGAAGCTTCTAAAGGAAGTTTTGCTGACACGGTTTCCATCAGCAACTCTAGCTTTGAGAACTTCACTGGCTCAATATTAACACTTGACAAGGAAACCGACGACCTCGGAAAATACAATGCAGAGTATGTGATTGTAGAGGGAAATCAGTTCAGCAACATCGGTGGAAAAGTTGCAGATGTGTATCGTGGCGGTACAGACGAAAGCACTTTTGGACCCTACGTTTTAGTCCACAATAATCAGGTCACAGAAGTAGGCAAAAACAGTCGCAATCTGGAAAAAGCTTCCTTCAACTTACTTGGTGCTCAGTGGGTGGATTTTTCCAACAATAAATTCTCCTCATCTGCTCCGATTCAAATCACCGAAACTGTAGGTACACCAGTGACTATACTTTCTGAAAATGAATTAGAGAAGACCGCTCCGATTAATCATGCAAAAAACTAAACCTAAAATGAGTCTTAAAAAATCTATTTTCTTGATTTTGATGCTCTTCAGCACGGTTTGTTTTGCGCAGCAATCCACACCATCTGGAGAAAGCAAGCTCTTGCTTACTTCCCAAGGAGTGGAAGATTATAGGCTCTTGGCAGAAAAAAATCCGGATGCGGTAAAGCAGGTGGAAGCGATGAAAGCCAAGGTTGAAGCAGAAATGGCCGAGCCACTGAATGTCCCTATTCCAAAAGATGCAGGTGGAGGCTTCACCCACGAGCAGCACAAAGCCAATCAGCTTTCAATATTCCAGTCAGGAGTACTCTATAAATTGACAGGAGAGGAAAAATATGCCGCTCACTCCAAAGCTTTGCTGAATGCCTATGCGAAAATGTACAAGACTCTGCCGCTGCATCCGGAGAAAAAGGAGCAAACGCCTGGCAAATTATTTTGGCAAAGCTTGAACGATGCTGTCTGGCTGGTGTATTCGGTACAAGGTTTTGATGCGATCAAGTCTTATTTGACTCCTGAAGAACGTGCCTATCTTAAGACAGAATTATTCGAGCCATATGTAAATTTCCTGGCCGTAGATGGAGAAGAAACTTTCAACAAAATCCACAATCACGGGACTTGGGCACTTGCTGCTGTAGGTATGACAGGCTACAGTCTAGAAGTAAATGAATGGGTGCAAATGTCTCTGAAAGGAACCGCTACTGATGGTTCAGGTGGTTTTATGGCTCAGTTGGATCAACTCTTTTCCCCAGATGGATACTACACCGAAGGCCCATATTATCAGCGATATGCATTGCTTCCATTTGTGGTTTTTGCGCAAGCTATCTCCAACAATAATCCAGATCTAGACATCTTCAAATACAGGGATTCAATCTTGATCAAAGCGATCTATACTGCCATTGATCTCACCTATGCTGGACATTTCTTCCCTATTAACGATGCATTAAAAGAGAAAAATCTACAGACTTCGGAGATGCTTTTCGGAGCGGATATCGCATACAGCATCACCAAGGATCCCATGCTCTTGTCCATTGCACAGTACCAGGAAGGTTTTGCGCCTATAGATGCGGGATTTGAAGTTGCCAATGCAATAGGTAAGGGGTTGACAAAACCCTTTGAATTCAAATCACTTCGGGTAAGAGATGGAAATCAGGGCGAAGAAGGCGGAATGGCGATTTTCAGATCAGAAACTCCATCCAATTCAGCTGCTTTGATCTATAAATATACGGCTCAAGGAATGGGGCACGGGCACTACGATAAGTTGACCTGGTTGTATTACGACAATGGTGAAGAGATCATACGTGACTACGGTGCAGCTCGCTTTTTGAATATAGAGGCGAAGTATGGCGGACATTATCTAGCGGAAAATAATACCTGGGCTAAGCAATCCATAGCACATAATACCATAGTGATGGATGAGAAAAGCCATTTTGATGGAGTTTACAAAGTTGCAAATGCGGCCTACCCTACCGAATTGATTTTCGACGTTTCTAATCCAAATTTCCAGGTCGCTAGCGCTGAAATAGCTGAAGTCTATGCTGGTGTGAAATTCATCCGGACGATGGTTTACCTACAGGATGAAGCTTTCGAATATCCAGTAGTACTTGACTTGTTTGAAATCGAATCGACCACTGCGCATCAGTACGATTTGCCTATACATTTCAACGGCCAGTTCATTTACCTAAATACTCCTTTACAAGCCCATACCGCTCAATTAAGTCCTTTGGGTAAAGAGAATGGTTATGAGCACTTGTGGAATTTAGCTGAGGGAAAAGCTCATGAAAGTTTAAGCCAATTCACTTGGCTTCTCAAAGACAGATTCTACACCTGGAGCACCAAAACCAGCAGCGATGATCAGTTGATCGTCACTGAGCTCGGTGCCAATGATCCGGATTTCAATCTAAGAAATGAACGTGCGCTTATCCTCAGAGCAAACAGTGAAGGCAATCATTATTTCCTATCTGCACTGGAAACTCACGGCTCTTTCGACTCGAAAAATGAAATCACGATGAATGCTTCCAACCAGATCACACGATTGGAGCTGATTATACGAGATGGAAAAAGAATCATCAGCGTCAGTACCAAGGATGCAGGCACCAAAGAATTTGAACTCAAAAAATAGAATAATAACCTAAAACATAGAAAACATGAAATTTCAAAGTGATGTATTTCAAGTCGAAGAAGAACTAGAATGGGAAGTGGTGGGTAATGGCGTGAAACGTCAAATCATGGGCCACGATGATCATATTTTGGTCGTGAAAGTAGCTTTTGAAAAAGGCAGTATCGGCCCCATCCACGATCATTTTCATAGTCAATCCACTTACGTGGAGTCAGGAGAGTTTGAAGTCTCAATCAATGGCGTTAAAAAAGTATTGAAAGGCGGAGATGGTTTTTATATCCCTCCTCACTCACCACATGGGGCTGTCTGCCTAGCTGCCGGGGTATTGATTGATGTGTTTAGCCCTATCAGAGAGGATTTCTTCACAGGAGAAAAATATAAGTAATGAAGAAGGTAAAAGGATTAAGATGGTTAGTGGTGAGCCTTGTTGCCTTGGCGACAGTCATCAATTACATCGATAGAAACGCACTGGCCGTCATGTGGCCAGGAATCGCCGAAGATCTCGATATGGGAAAGGAAGAATATGCCTTGATCCTGTCGTTCTTTATGGTAGCCTATGCTTTAGGTCAGACAGCCTTCGGAAAGATCTTTGATCAGATCGGAACACGCTTTGGATTCTTACTTTCCATCTCTATTTGGTCGATTTCTATTGCGCTTCACGCCGTAGCAAAGTCGGTTTTTTCCTTCGGGATTTTCAGATTTACACTAGGTTTCGGTGAGGCTGGTAACTGGCCGGGTGCGACAAAAGCGAATGCAGAATGGTTTCCTGTCAAGGAAAGAGCTTTGGCGCAGGGGATTTTCAACTCTGGTGCATCCTTAGGCGCGGTGATTTCGGCACCGATTATCGCTTGGCTCTATGTCACCATTGGCTGGCAATATACATTCATGTGCATAGCTGCATTAGGTCTGCTTTGGATCATTCCTTGGCTGATCGTGTACAAAGCTTCACCAGACAAGCATCCTTGGATCACTGAGGAAGAGCGAAATTTCATCATCAAAGGACAAAAGCCAGAACCTGAAGCAAACGAAGAGGTTCAGGAAGATTACGCTCCAAGTTTACGTGAGCTCTTGAAACTAAAGCAAAGCTGGGCAGTGATCTTGATGCGCTTTTTCATCGATCCAGTGTGGTGGCTATTCGTTTCTTGGCTTCCTATCTATTTAGCCGATCAATTTGGCTTTGATGTGAAGCAAATCGGACTATTCGCTTGGGTTCCTTATGTAGGTGCAGCTGTCGGAAGTTTGTTCGGTGGATGGCTAGTCGGAGTTTGGCTGCGCAAAGGCTGGACAGTAAACAAAGCCAGAAAAACTATCATTTACCTAGGATGCCTGATCATGATTCCTCCATTGATTTTGACTGCTTATGCAGCTACGCCTTTGATGGCTGTGTTGCTGATCGCAGTGATCCTTTTCGGCTTCCAAATCGCAATCGGGAATATTCAGACACTCCCTAGTGATTATTTCTCAGGCAAATCTGTGGGATCTTTAGCTGGAGTAAGTGGCTCTGCTGCGGTAATAGGTGTATTAATTACAACTTGGCTAGTACCGGTCATCACGACCACATCCTACGTGCCTTTCTTCATTTTAGGCGCATCTCTAGTACCCTTAGCATTGCTTTCTCTAGGATTGCTAGGTGGCAAAATCAAACCAGTAACTAACTCTAATTTCTAAATAATTTAAATTCAAATCATATGAACCTATCAGGAAAAGTAGCGATCGTAACAGGCGGTGGCAGAGACATTGGAAAAGAAGTATCACTAAAGTTGGCAGCTCTAGGTGCAAAAGTTGTAATCAACTATTTTGATAACGACGAGCAGGCTGAGGCGACTCTAGCTGAAGTGAAAGCAGCAGGCGGTGAGGCGATCCTAGTGCAGGGCGATATGACAGATGAGGCTGCAGTGGCTAATCTAGTCGCAGAAACTACAAAAGCATTCGGTGAAGAAGTTAACATTCTTGTCAATGTAGCGGGCGGACTAGTAGCAAGAAAAACTCTAGAAGAAATGGATCTAGATTTCTTCAGCTTCTTATTGAAACTGAACTTGACTTCTAACTTCCTAGTAACAAAAGCAGTTGTTCCTCACATGAAAAGCGGTGCGTCTATCGTGAACTTTGCTTCACAGGCAGGTCGTGACGGTGGTGGACCAGGTGCTTCAGCTTATTCCACGGCAAAAGGTGGCGTGATCACCTTCACTAGATCTATGGCTAAGGAACTAGGACCAAAAAATATCCGAGTGAATTCACTTTGTCCAGGTATGATCGCGACTACTTTCCACGACACTTTTACTAAAGACGAAGTACGTGAAAAAGTAGCTGGCAGCACTCCATTGAGAAGAGAAGGTAAAGCAAATGAAGTTGCTGATTTGGTCGCTTACTTAGCTTCTGATGAATCTTCTTTCCTTACCGGAACAAACATCGATATTAACGGAGGATTGCTATTCTCTTAAGTAGAGTCGATTCTTAGTTTAACAAAAAGACTGGCCTTCAAAAAGCCAGTCTTTTTTATTACCATTTTAAATGGACTATTTTCTTTGAATTCAGGACTGAGGTTAAACTTTGGCAATTCCCCCTTTAAAGGGGGCAAGGGGGATTTTCAAAAGTTTAAACCAAACTCAAATTAGATCTTGCTATTTAAACGGATACAAATTTTTCTTAATTCCACAATGAAATAGAAATTCAAAAATTCCGTATTTTTAATTGCTATGTTCGACTTTATCAATCTCCTATCCATTGATATCATATTTTTTGGAAAGCCTATAACTCGTGAGCTTTTAATCGCTAACCCTTGGCATTGTCTCAAAGAAACCCGCAAGATTGACTGCTTTTACAACTTCTTCGAAAATGGGACTTCCATCAAATCAGAGAATGGGGAAGAGTATGAATTAGATTGGATACTAACACCGGAAGGAGTTCTGGAATTCATAGATGACCTTGATCCTCCACTTCAATTTGAGGTTAAATGCCTGGGAAATCAGATGATCGTATTCAAATATCCAGGTGACTCCATGACTGGCCTAGTTTTATTCACCGAGGAAAAAGCCAAGGAAGTACTGATCCCGTTTTTAAATTAATTCCCAGTAAGATTCATCGTGGTTACATAGTAGTCCTTATCCACAACAATTTTGGTGTTCTTCTGAGGTACGCTTTCAGATTTCCATTGCTGAGTTGGCTTTAATTTCATTTCCTTACCATCCACATAGATTTCCACTGGCATATCGAAGCCATCTATTACATTTTCCCATCGATAAAATAACTCTCCTTCTTCTAGGTAATAGCTGAAAATAGGAATTCGAATATCCCTTAAGTACTGATCAAAAACAGGGCTTAGATCGATTCCAGCTTTTTGTGAGATGTAATTCTCAATTTGGCGTGTAGTGACTGTTTTATGGTAAAACTCAGAATTAAGACCTCTCAAGATTGACCTCCATTTCTCATCATCATTCACAATCTGGCGGATCATATGCAGCATATTGTGACCTTTATTATACATGTCGCCAGAACCTTCCTGATTTACGCCATATGTACCAATTATAGGGATGTCATTTTTGATGCCTTTTCTCAGACCCAAGGTATAGGCTGATCCTGCTTCTTCCCCATAGAAATAATCTAAAAATAGATTCTCCGAATACGAAGTGAATCCTTCATGTACCCACATATCAGCGATATCTCGATAGGTAATATTATTGGCAAACCACTCATGCCCTGACTCGTGGATGATGATAAAATCAAACTTCAATCCCCAACCTGTTCCGCTTAGATCTCTTCCCAAATATCCATTTTCATAGTTATTGCCATAGGTCACTGAACTCTGATGCTCCATGCCCAAATAAGGCGTTTCTACCAATTTATAACTGTCTTCATAGAAAGGATAAGGTCCAAACCAATACTCAAATGCTTCCATCATCCGAAGAGCATCTTTAAACTGCTTCTTGGCTTTCTTTAGGTTCTCTCGCAGCACATAATAATCCATGTCCAGCTCACCTTTTTCGCCTTTGTACTTATCTCCGAAATGGACATAATCGCCCACGTTGATATTGATACCGTAGTTATTAATTGGGTTTTTCACTTCCCAATGGTAGGTCTTGGTGTTAGCAGTTTTATCATGATCCGTTTTGATCAACCGCCCATTGGAAACATCCATCAGATTCTCCGGCACAGTCACACTCATCACCACCCCTTGATCGGGTTCATCATAGCTATGGTCCTTATTTGGCCACCAGATGCTAGCCCCAAGCCCCTGATTGGAATTTGCGATAAAAGGCAAGCCTTTACTATCTTTCTCCCAGGTCAAACCTCCATCCCATGGCGGGCGAACCGCTTCAACTGGAGTTCCTGAAAAAGTAAGTATGAGTTCTTTGTCTTCACCCAAAGGCTGATCAGATTTCATGGTAATAAAGTGTGCGTTTCCCTCATGCTCAATTTCTAATGATATTCCATCTTGCTCAGCTTTGGTAAGCTCCATAGGTGCTTGCAAGTCAATTTGCATACGTTTTCCTTCTTCCAGCACCTTGTATCGCACAGTATTTTTACCAGAAAGTGACTTGGTTTCAGGATGTACTGCTACTTCCAAATGATAATATTGCAAATCCCACCAGGCTCGCTCAGGAGTGATGGTGCCGCGAAGGGTATCCTGTCTGGTAAATTCCTCTCCGTGAGGAAACATCTGTGCTTGAGCACTAAGACAAAGAAGTAGGGAAAAACAAAGGAGTAGTAATCTCATATTGAAGTCAAAATTTGGGATTTGAATCCACAAGATACTTGGAAGGATTTATTGAAAAGTGATACATTTCCACGAAAGGACTTTATTTTAGTGAAAAGAGGCGATCGTTAATCATGATTCTCAATTTGGTAGCCAAACCTAATCTCTTTGCTCAAGTGGTCAGAAGACCGATGACGGATGCCCGATGCGGACCTTATCGAGAGTTTTTAGCTTTATTCCCATTGCTTTGGCTTTTATGAATATTTGGTGAAAACCATAAAAACCTCAAATATGAATTACAATAACAAAACCTTTCGTCCAGTCAGCAATACTGAAAATGGAGAGACTTCTGCAGAAACTATTTTCCATTATCAGCAAAACGGCAACATACTGACTTGCGAATATTCTGGAGGGAAAATCGTCCAAGGTCATCTGATCGGATTGGTAGATGAAGCGGGAAATATCAACATGAGATATCACCAAGTCAATTCGCTTGGAGAACTGATGACTGGCATCTGCCAATCCAAACCTGAAATCTTAGAAAACGGTAAAATCCGCCTTCACGAAACATGGGAATGGACCTCTGGTGATCGGTCTAGCGGGGAAAGTGTTATTGAGGAGATTTGATTTTTATGTTTGATGTCGGATGTCGGGTGTCCGATGTTGCGAAATCGCTAATCGAAGCAATACTGAAATTGGTTTATCGTATATTAGAATGTTTTAAATCAAATGGTTATGAAAAAGGATAAATTGAAATCGGATATATTTTCCATGATCGCTGATGTGGAAAGTGAAGAATGGCTAGAGGAAATCAAAACTTTTTTAGCCAATAAAGCTGCCTATCAAGAAAGGTTAGTATTTGCTGCACAGGCAGGAGAAAACGATATCATAAACGGAAGATTGATGAGTCTAGAGGAAATAAAATCACGACTATATGATAAAATGAAAAAGCGATCAGATGATGTAAGTAATGGAAATTTTATTTCTCATGAAGACTTAGAAAAAGAGTCAAAAAATTGGTAGGTGGGTTGTTATTTTATCATCTAAAAAGAATTGCTAGATCAAGCTAATTTTAATGAAGTACTTCGCAACATATGAAATTCCAAAGCACAAATTATTACCCTTAATTGGAGAAGAAGTGAAAAATGGAATTACAGGAAGTACTACTTATTTTATAAAGGATTTTGTGTCTGTTGAATCAATTGAATTACTAAAAGACTCTAAAGGAATTTTTCAAATTTTCTGGGAGTGTTAGCTAAACTCTGTCCTTCCCTTCCCTTGGGGTACCCCAAGGGAAGGGAACTAATTTATTAATTTATATCCAACTTTAGCCTTCCTTCAAACTTAATGGCTAATTGTTGGACAGTCAAGCCCCAATTGTGTAAAGGGGAACTCCATTTTTTCTCGATCCTTCTTGTCGCCAGATAGACGAGTTTCAACAATGCCATATCACTGGTAAATGCGCCTTTGGTTTTGGTGACCTTTCTAACCTGCCTGTGATACCCTTCGACTGCATTAGTGGTATAGATCATCTTGCGGATGCTTTTGGTATAAGCAAAATAGGCGCTAAG
>NZ_QKZT01000012.1 GCF_003254055.1 Algoriphagus chordae | reverse complement strand
CATCCGGCAACGGACACCGGTCATCGGACATCAAGATTTAGGCGGCCTAGCGCAGGGGTCCCACCTCTTCCCATCCCGAACAGAGAAGTTAAGCCCTGCAGCGCCGATGGTACTGGGGTTACACCCGGGAGAGTAGGTCGCCGCCTCATTTATTCAAAAGCCAGCTTTAACAGCTGGCTTTTTTGCGTTCAAGCCTTTCTTATTCACTCAGCACGACAGCCGGGAGAGCAGCCACCGATAGGAATCGGGAGCCGCCTCATTTATTCAAAGCCGGTTGGTTCATTCATTCCATAGGGCTTTTTGGTTTTAGAGACTTTTTGAAATTCTACCCATCACCCGGTAGAGCAGCCACCGATAGGAATCGGGAGCCAAAACATAGATTCAAGCTGGTTGGTTAATTCTAATGGGCTTTTTTGGTTTTAGACAGTTTGTTTGCTTATCACCCCCAATCGAGTAGCTCAGGATAGCGATCGGCGGTTCTCTCGTTTTTCCAAATGCGTTTGTGTTCTGGCCGGATTTTATATTTATGCTTTTTCAATACTATTTGATTTTACACTTTTCATTTTTAGAATATTGTTGCAGTTTTGCATCAAAGCCAAATTTGAATGTCCATTCTATTTAAAGGTCTCCGTATTGTTAATCCTGAAGGTTTACAACAGCCTAAGGATTACATTTTTGATAAAGGGGAATTCACAGTTATTACTAACAGCAATTCATCGCAAATTGATAAAGAAATCAACGCAACCGGGTGGCTATTATCAGCTGGCTGGGTAGATCTTCGATGTGGCATGGGAGAACCAGGTCATGAATACAAGGAGTCCATTGAGAGTCTTGCTGAGTCCTTAGTGGCTAGTGGGTTTTCCACTGCCGTGATTCTGCCAAATACGGAACCAGTAATCCAATCTAAAGGAGATGTTGATTTTGTAGTTAATCGAGCAAAACGATATACTCCAGAGTTTTTAATCCAGGGAGCGGTTACGAAGAATACTGATGGGGAGGATCTCACTGAAATTTTGGATATGCATCATCAATCTGGCGTGTCTGTTTTCGGAGAAGGTATAAAGCCTCTAGCAAATGGAGATCGTTACATGAAAATCCTTCAGTATCTCCAGAAGTTTAATGGAGTGCTCTTTGATCATGCCTATGATCCTTTATTGGCGATATTTGGGCATATGCATGAAGGTGAAAACTCTACGATGCTAGGTGTAAAAGGAATTCCAAATCTTGCTGAGGATGTTGCAATCCAGCGGAATTTGGAAATTATACGCTACGCTGGAGGGCGAGTACATTTCCAAACTATCAACACAGCAAAAGGTGTTGCACTAATTCGGCAGGCAAAAGCTGAGGGGCTCAATGTGACGGCTGATGTATCTATTTATCAATTATTATTCTCCGATGGAGATTTGATGGATTTTGAGCCTAATCTTAAAGTCTTACCACCTTTCAGAGGAGATTCTGACAGAGACGCGTTGATAGAGGGCTTAAAAGATGGAACAATTGATGCTTTAGTAAGTAATCATCAGCCAGAAGATCGTGATGCTAAGTTTATGGAGTTTGACTTGGCTAATTTCGGTATGGCTGGCTTGCAGACATTCCTTCCTGCTATGGTTTTACTAGAAAAGGAATTAGGATGGAGCCTTTTACTTGAAAAAATCACTTCTGGTCCTAAGGCCATTTTGCCACATACCTTAAGTAAGTCATGGACAATTTTTGATCCAGCAGCAGAATGGATTTATGATGAGAAATCAAATAAATCACTTTCTTCCAATTCACCTTGGTTTGGGAATGAGTTGAAAGGGCAGGTGAAGTATGTGATTCAAAAGGAGCAATTAATAGAAGTGAATGTATAGGTACTTTAATTCATCATACAAGTTTGGTAGCATCGCAGGAGCCTTAAGTATTATCGCATTTATCACACTTTCGTTTTTGTACCCAGACCCAACCAATCTAAATCTGGTTTTTGGTTATGTGATTACTCCCGTCGCGATATTTCTTGCAATCAAATTTTTCAAAGAATATGGCAATAGTGGATATTTGTCTTTTGCTGAAGGTATGTCAGTAGGTTTTGTAGCTTACATGCTCGAGTCCATTATTTCTTTAGGAGGGATATGGCTTGTTTTGCTGATTCATCCAGATCTATTTGAACAAATTAAGCTTTCAAAACTTGATGTCCTGGCAAGCAGCAAGGATTCTATCGTCTCTCAAGTAGGCGGGGATTCTTTTGATTTGACGTTAGAAAGTATCAAAAATATGATTCCCTTTGACATTGCATTGAATGATGCGCTCTGGAAAATAATCCCAGGTCTGTTTTTTACTATTATTATATCTATTATTTTAAGGAAAAATCCTAACTAACAAATTTATGGAAGAGCAACAATCTCCTTTTCAGGCGGCAATTAAACCTGGACTCACGATCGGATTAGTGTCTTTAGCACTTACTTTTATTGCCTATTTTATCGATTCTAGTTTGCTTGGTTCAGCTTGGTTTGGACTAGTGGCTATAGTGCTGTTCTTTGTATTGATCATCTATTTTGGAAAGCAATATAGATCTGAACTAGGTGGCTTCATGACTTTTGGAACCGCTTTCAATTTCAGCTTTGTTACAATGGTTATTTCTGGCTTAGTAGGCGTGATAGGTCAATTGTTGCTGTTCCATGTCGTTGACCCCGCATTACCAGGGGTTTTGGCAGATCAGGCCTTTGAGACGCAATTGTCCTTTATGGAAAAAATTGGGCAAGACCCAGATGCCTTAGACCCCGCTATGCTTGAAGAAATGAGAGCTAGTTCTTCTAAAGGCTTTACTTTATCTGGTCAGCTTATGGGATTTGGTTTTAGCTTGATTGTATATGCGATAATTGCCTTAATTTTGGGGGCAATCCTAAAGAAGAGAGACAAGTCTCTCGATTATTAAAATATGCCTCAAATTTCAGTTGTAGTTCCTGTATTTAACGAAGAGGAGTCACTGCCTGAATTAACGCAATGGATTAGCCGGGTCATGCTTGATCACGGCTTTTCTTATGAGTTGGTTTTTGTGAATGACGGAAGCTCTGACAATTCCTGGGAAATCATTAGCTCCCTTTCTCGTGACTATAGTCAAGTGAAAGGAATCAATTTTACCAGAAACTACGGGAAGTCGGCTGCACTGGATGCAGGCTTCAAAAAAGTGTCTGGTGATGTGGTAATCACTATGGATGCAGACCTTCAGGATAGCCCAGAAGAAATCCCTAGTTTATATGTGATGATCACTGAAGGGAAGTTTGATGTGGTGTCTGGCTGGAAAAAAGAGCGACATGACCCGATAGGTAAGACTATCCCTTCCAGATTTTTCAATGGAGTGACGCGCTGGATTTCCGGAATCAAACTGCATGACTTTAACTGTGGTTTGAAGGCTTATCGACTAAAAGTCGTAAAGAATATTCAGATCTATGGTGAGATGCACCGATACATCCCTTTGCTTGCCAAGTGGAATGGATTTGGTAAAATAGGAGAGAAAGTAGTGCAGCATCAAGCTAGAAAATACGGTTATTCCAAGTTTGGGATAGAGCGGTTTTTGAATGGTTTTCTAGATTTGATTTCGGTGTCTTTTGTGCATCGGTACAAGAAGAAGCCTATGCACTTTTTCGGTCTACTGGGAAGCTTTTCCTTCCTGACAGGTTTTATTATCACCTGCTGGTTGATTTTTGAAAAAGTATATGGCCTAAGTAAAGGGCTTAAGGTAAGAGAGATTACTGATCAGCCACTATTCTTTTTGGCTTTAGTGGCTTTGATTATCGGCGTGCAGTTATTTGTTACAGGATTCATTGCAGAATTGATGACTTCTAATCAGTCCAAAGAGACCGAATACAAAATTGATGAAGAGGTAAACTTTCATTTCTGATGAAGTTTTCGGTAATCATACCGGTTTTTGATCGGCCTGAGGAGTTAGGCGAATTACTTCAAAGTCTTACAACACAGCGTTTCACGGATTTTGAGGTCGTAGTGATCGAGGATGGTTCCACTCTTGATTCGTCTTCTGTAGTAGAAGAATTTAGGGACAAATTCCCGATTCAATATTTGGTGCAATCCAACACTGGCCAAGGATTCGCCAGAAATAATGGAATGAAAATCGCCCAAGCAGATTTTTTTGTTATTCTGGATTCGGATGTGATTTTGCCGCAAGACTATTTGCTAAGGCTGTCAGATGCTATTGAAAGTAGAAATCTTGATGCTTTTGGAGGGCCAGATGCTTCAGACAAAGATTTCTCGTCTATGCAAAAAGCGATGGATTTTGCAATGACCTCCTTTTGGACTACAGGGGGGATTCGTGGAAAAATGAAGGATCCCTCAAAATATCAAGCCCGTGGTTTCAATATGGGAGTGTCTCGTTCTGTTTTTGAAATTACTGGCGGCTTTGTAGACCCAAATCAGGGGGAGGATATTGAGTGGAGTATTCGAATAAAGAAGGCTGGATTCAAGCTTGAATTGGTGCAGGAGGCATTTGTGTACCACAAACGTAAAAACACGCTTAGCTCATTTGCCAAGCAAGCCTTTTCCTTTGGCAGGAATAGAGTAAATGTATCAAGATATCATCCAGGCGCGATCAAGCTGGTTCATTGGCTACCAACAGCTTTTTTGCTATTCAGCCTATCAATTCCCTTATTCTATTTCCTCAGTCATCCCTTATTCCAACTCAGTATGGGTGTTTTTTTGATCTGGACATTGGGGGTGATTCTTTCATCTTCCATTCAGAATAATTCAGCTAAAGTGGGGTTCTTAAGTTGGATTACATCAGTTGCTCAGCTTTGGTCCTATGGTCTTGGATTGCCTTTGGAGCTTTTAAGGAAAAACATCAAGAGTTAATTTCCTTTGCTGCAGACGAAAATTACTTCTTCGGAAGGAAGTGCGTTTTGCTTGACTGTTTCAGCGGATATTTCCTTTACAAAAGTATTTTCTTCGATTTGTAATCCTGATTTTCTCAAACGCTCTGCATAGTCTTTTCCAAACTTGCGCACATGATCTCTCTGGCCGAACATGCGTTCTCGCTCTGCAGGGTCAGTGATATTCTTGTCCTCTAGGGTCTTTTTGATAGGGTAAACCGGCGATTGGAGTATTCCCCATCCGTTTGGCTTCAGTACACGATTGAACTCCGCACAGGCTCTTAAGTCATCTTCCACATGTTCTAGTACATGGTTGCAAAAGACGACGTCGAAGCTATTTTCTGGGAAAGGTATATCGTGAACATCCATTTTCACTTTAGCAAGCGGGGATTCTATATCTGCAGTGATATAGTCCAAATTTTTTAACCCTTCAAAACGCTCAATGAAACAATGTTCTGGCGCCACATGCAGTACACGAAGTGGAGCGGTGAAAAAATCAGTTTTTTCTTGTAGAAAAAGCCACATCAAGCGATGCCGCTCCAGTGAAAGGCAATTTGGACAAAGGGCATTGGCTCTGGCGATGCGTCCGTATGGAAGGAATTTTTTATAACTGTGATCGCATACTGGGCAAGTGACGTCCTTGCCAGAATTCATCTGAGCAAATATTTTCATCACTAAGGGACTTACACGCTGCAACAAGGATCTTGGAACGTAGCGAATGACAAAACTAATAATGGACTTCATGGTTGATTTGAATCAGGGTGCAAGTTACTCAAAGGGGCAAAAAGACTGTAATTAAAGTGAATGTTTTACCTTTTTTAGATTTTTTAGGAATTCAGGTGCAATAAGTATCTTGTTTGTGAGGAATCAATCAGTATTTTAGTTGATAGGAATGGTTTTTCTTATTTAATTCAAAAAAATGCCTTTATGAAGATCAGAAGATTACTTTTTTTCAAGTCTTTTTTAGTCCTATTTACTCTTGCCTCTACATTTCAATTTGCGCAAGCCCAAGATACGCCCACCTTCACTTTAAAAGAACTAGTGCAACATGCTAAGGATAATTCTCCCTATGCTCTTCGAATTAAAACTATACGAGAGAATAGCTACTGGCAATACAGGTTGTTTAAGTCAAATTATAATCCTCAGTTACGTCTGAACGGTACAATTCCTCAATATTATCAGGAATATAATAACATTACACAGCCTGATGGCTCCATTGAATTTATTGAAGTGAAGCAAAATTTGATGGATTTGGGCTTGAGTTTGGAGCAGGTGATAGGAGCTACAGGAGGGACTGTTTCTGTCAATACTTCTACTAATAGGTTTGATAATTTCCTTTCAAATCCGAGTGAACCACAGACACGTTATTCTGGTGTGCCAATTAGTGTGGCCTTACAGCAGCCAATATTTGCTTATAATAGATTTAAATGGGATAAAAAGATTGAGCCATTATTGTATGAAGAGAGCAAGCGTGAATATGTGGCTGAGATGGAAGGCGTCTCGGTCTATGTGACTGAATTGTATTTTGATTATTTGATTGCACAGGTTAATTCGGAGATAGCCACTACCAACCTTAAGAATACGGAAGATATTTTTTCGATAGAAAGGAAAAGAAATGAAATGGGAGTAACTCCTGAGGATGAGCTATTGCAAATAGAATTGCAAGTGCTGAATGCCCAGCAGGACAAGGCCGAGGCACAACTTGCTCTAGAAAGCGCATCATTTGCAATGAATTCCTTTATAGGCCTCAATCAGTCTTCTGAGTTAAATCTAATTTCTCCTATTGATATCCCGGATTTTGATGTGAATGTGGAAAGGGCAATTGAGCTCGCGTTTCAAAATAGAGCGGAGGCCATTGGGTTTGACCGACAAAAAACGGTAGCTGAATCTCAGGTAGCCCAAGCAAAAGGAGATCGATTTCAAGTTCTGCTAAATGCTAGGTATGGATATAATAATGCCGCGCTTACTTTTCCTGATATTTATCAAAATCCCAACACTCAGGCACTTGTCAGCCTTGGACTTTCTGTCCCAATATTAGACTGGGGTAGAAATAAGGCTAGAATGTCTATGGCAATGGCTAATCAGGAGCTTGTTGACAATACAGTAGCTCAGGAGCTGATCAATTTTCAGCAAGAAATTTTCACTAAGGTGAAAAACTTTTTGATGATCAAGGAGAGATTGAATGTTAGTAAGGTGTCGGATGATGTTGCGCAGCGCAGATACGATATTGCCCTTAGGAGGTATCAGACGGGGAATGTAACTATAACCAATCTCAATATTGCTCAAAATGAAAAAGACTCTAATAAAAGAGCCTTTTACACATCCTTAAGGGATTTTTGGTTAGCATACTATGAGTTAAGAGCACTCACCTTGTATGATTTCGAAAATGAGGTATTGCTATATACACCAGAAACTAATTAAGAATCTTATGAATTCTCAGCTATATATTTTTTGAGCTTGTCCATCTTTTTCTCCAGCTTTTCAATTGATTTGGATTGTTTGTCCATTTTCTTAGTCATCTTTTCCACGTCATTTGGAGAAAGTTTGCCGGAGGAGTTTTTCTTCTCAAAATCAGCTCTTAGATCTTGCCGTTTTTCAATAGCTTTCTCGTGATCCTGTTCATATTTTTCGAGTTTAACTTTAGAATCCAATAATTTTTCTTGAGTTTTCAGTTCGGCTTTAGTGGCCGTTGTTACTGTTTGTGCTATTACTTGCGACGAGGATAGATACATCATTCCCCCTAATAGCATGAATACGAAGATCAGTTTTTTCATAATTTATAGGGATATATTCTATGAATATACAAAATTTTATTACTGAGTCCAGTTATTGATTTTGGTCCACATCTTTATTAGTTGAATCACCTTTAGGTAAGCGGCTTGCTTTTTTTAGCGCTTCACGGATGATCCATTCTACTTGGCCATTGGTACTACGAAACTCATCTGCTGCCCATTTTTCGAGCGCTTTCATCATGTTCTCATCCAGTCGTAGTGCAAATGCTTTCTTTTTAGGCATAATTATTCCTCCATCCAGTTTTCCATGAAGATTGTTAGCTCTTTAGACTTCATGGTTCCTATCATTATTTTTTTCTTATCACCCACATCCAGAAGAAGTCCCTCATCTCCCAGTACGGAATAGGCTTTGGTTGTTTTATTGCCTTTAAATCCCCAACCGCCATAATCTGTGATCGGACTGTACTTGATTACCTCAGCGGTTTTTATTGCTTGTTTTGGGTACTGTCGCCATTTTCGAATGAAGGGTAGATATCTGAAGGAGACGCTATTGCCATCGATTCTCGTTTCCAGTTTCAAATTGAAGATGAGCGTTAGGATCAAGACCATCGTACCAAGTACAAGCCCTAGTGCTATGGCCATTTCTTGCTTATCATCAGAAGTGGCATATAATACGATCAATAGGATCAGTATGGGCATCTCCACCAGGATGATAGCATACATCACCCAGGTACCGAAATAAGTTTGGCTTTCTTTGAATATCCTATTAGCCATAGCTATTGATTTAATGTGCCGACGTTCAGCACTGGGCTAGCACTCTTGTCGGAGCATAGTACTACCATTAGATTAGAGACCATGACGGCTTTTTTTTCATTGTCAAAATCTACAATTTCTTTAAGCTTAAGGTCTGCTAAAGCCATCTCGACCATCCCAACAGCTCCTTCTACAATCTTCTGTCGCGCAGCTACAATGGCTGTTGCTTGCTGTCTTTGGAGCATAGCCGATGCTATTTCTGAGGAATAGGCCAGATGTGATATCCTCGCTTCGATCACTTTGATTCCAGCGTGATATAGTCGGTCTGAGATTTCTTTTTCCAACGAATGATTGACTTCTTCTACCCCCGATCTCAAGGTGATTTCTGCCTCTTCCGCCTCGAAATTATCATAAGGATATAGTCCTGCCATTTTACGAATCGCGGCGTCAGATTGTAGATGTACAAAGTTTTCATAATCATCCACATCGAATGTGGCCTTAAAGGTGTCCTCTACTTGCCAGACGACGATAGTGCCGATCATTACAGGATTACCGATTTTGTCATTCACCTTCACTGGTTTGTTTTCAAAGTTCCTCACTCGAAGTGATATTTTCTTCTTTGTCATAAAGGGATTGACCCAGTAAAAGCCATTAGCTTTCACGCTTCCTTTGTATTTGCCAAAAAGTAGCAGAACCATAGATTTGTTTGGTTCTACGATGAAGAACCCACCAAGACAGATCAAAGCTGTCACTACGGATATAATGCCGACTACTATCATGATTTGCTGAATGAAAAGTGCTACCGCAAAAATGATAAGTCCAAGAACGAACAGGATCATGAAATACCCTGACATAGGTTTAGTTGTCTTTTCCATATTATTATGATGTTAAAATGATATCATATTGAATTACGGTAAAATTTGATTAAAGTTCAAATTTTCACAAAAAAAATACCCCAAGAGTGTCGGGGTATCTGATTAACTGTGTTTTTTGGTTACTTCTTCGTAAAGAGAGAATCTACAAATTCCTTTCGATTGAAAATCTGTAAGTCGGTCATTTTTTCCCCTACGCCTATGTATTTGACAGGGATTTTGAATTGATCTGAAATACCGATTACTACTCCGCCTTTGGCTGTGCCATCAAGTTTGGTAATGGCTAGAGCTGTGATCTCAGTTACTTTCGTGAATTCCTTGGCTTGGATAAATGCATTTTGTCCAGTGGAACCATCTAGCACAAGTAGGATTTCGTGAGGAGCATCTGGGATAAATTTCTGCATTACGCGTTTGATTTTTCCGAGCTCATTCATGAGGTTGACTTTCGTATGAAGTCGTCCAGCGGTATCGATGATGACCACGTCGGCATTTGTGTCCACTCCTTGTTTTACTGCATCGAATGCTACGGAAGCAGGATCTGTGTTCATGCCATGAGAAACTACAGGTACTCCAACTCTTTCGCCCCATAGAATCAATTGATCCACAGCTGCAGCTCTAAATGTATCTGCTGCGCCTAGAATTACAGATTTCCCAGCCGATTGGAAAAGATTTGCAAGTTTTCCGATGGTGGTAGTTTTACCTACTCCATTTACACCAACCACCATGATCACGTAAGGCTTTTTGCCTTCAGGGAGATCAAAATCTAGCAGATCTTGTGAGTTGTTTTCCTTGAGAAGGTTTTCGATTTCTTCCTTTAGAATTATATCTAGCTCTGCTGTATTGACATATTTGTCTCTGGCTACTCGCTCTTCTATTCTTTGGATTACCTTGATAGTGGTATCCACACCTACATCTGAGGTGATTAGTATTTCTTCCAATTCATCCAAAACCTCATCGTCCACTTTGGACTTGCCAACAACGGCCTTACTGAGTTTTGTGAATATATTTTCGCTTGATTTCTGAAGGCCCTGGTCGAGGCTTTCTTTCTTATCTTTTGAAAAGAAACCAAAGATTCCCATACTTATGCGTTTTAAAAGTGGAATATAACGAAAAAGTCCCTGCTGACCGATGGACAGAGGGACTAGAATTCCTTATGTTGCGAATGGCAACTTATTTTTTCAAGGTTTCCTGTACCAGTGGGGAAGGAACCATTTCTTCTCTGAAGGTGTAAGCGCCAGTCTTCTCAGATCTTACCGCTTTGATCACTTTGGCGTAAGATACGCCACCTTCTTTTTTAAGGGTTGCTACTACTTTCTTAGCCATATTCTTGTCGTTTTAACGGAATTGCTTCCGAGCTAAATTACTTAATTTCTTTATGAACAGTTACTTTCTTCATGATTGGGTTGAATTTTTTCAATTCCAATCTCTCAGTAGTATTTTTTCTATTCTTGGTAGTGATGTATCTTGAAGTACCTGGCAAGCCAGAAGCTTTATGCTCCGTGCATTCCATAATCACTTGTACTCTATTGCCTTTCTTAGCCATCTTTGTATTGATTTTAAGGTCGTGACCTTGATTATCTGATTACAATCATCCCGTTATCCTGCGCTTCTTTCAAAACTGCAGTGATACCTTTCTTATTGATTGTCTTCAATGCCTTAGTACAAACTTTCAATGTGATCCATGCATCTTCTTCTGGAACGTAGAACGTCTTCTTGTGAAGATTAGGGTAGAACCTACGCTTAGTTTTGTTGTTTGCATGGGAGACGTTGTTACCTACTCGAGGTCTTTTTCCGGTAATGTCACAAACTTTTGCCATGGTAATGTATAGTAAATTGTATCCGTTTCTGTAATGAGTCTGCAAATATCGGAACTTTTCGGGGATATGCAACAATGCATTTCAAAAATATTCCCTTTTATCTCAGGGTTTTGCGTAGGGGCAGTGTTTACAGCCATTCCCGCAGCAATAACCACGTTTTAGATGATATTTTTCTGTAAAAACCATCAGTCCTTGTTCGTTGAAATAAAAGTCTTCCGAACTTATTGCTGCTGTTGGGAGAGGCTTCTTGCTGTCTTTCATGGTTAGGGTAATGGCATTTGCTATATTTGAACTTGACGAGTCCTTATTATATAGTACACAAAATTACGAAAAACATGCAGACTATCACTTCGAGTAAGCAAGCAATAGAATTAGAAGATAAATACGGCGCACATAATTATCATCCATTACCTGTGGTGCTGGCGAAAGGCGAAGGAGTTTTTCTCTGGGATGTAGAAGGTAAGCGATATTATGATTTTTTGTCAGCCTACTCTGCCGTGAACCAAGGGCATTGCCACCCGCGAATCAAGGATGCTTTAATAGAGCAGGCGAGTACCTTGACTTTGACTTCCAGGGCTTTTCATAATGACGTGTTGGGTCCATTCGAGAAATATATCTCAGACTATTTCGGTTTTGACAAAGTGCTTCCGATGAACACTGGAGCCGAAGGAGTGGAGACTGCTATTAAAATTGCTAGGAAGTGGGGCTACGAAAGAAAGGGAGTTGATGAAAATCGTGCTAAGATCGTAGTCGCAGAAAACAACTTTCATGGCAGGACTACGACAATCATCTCGTTCTCTAACGATGAAAATGCCCGTAAGAATTTTGGGCCCTATACCGCCGGGTTTGTGAAGATTCCTTACGATGATATATGTGCGCTAAAAGCAGTCTTGGATGATCCAGACGTGGTGGCATTCTTAGTAGAGCCAATTCAAGGTGAAGCTGGTGTATATGTACCAGGACCAGATTATCTAAAGGATGCGAAAGCTGCCTGCGAGGAAAAGAATGTGTTATTCATAGCAGATGAGATCCAAACTGGAATCGCTCGAACAGGGAAATTACTTGCTGTAGATCATGAAAATGTACGTCCTGATATTCTGATTTTAGGGAAAGCAGTTTCAGGAGGGTTCTATCCGGTGTCACTTGTTCTGGCAGATGATGCAGTGATGAATGTAATCAAGCCAGGTCAGCACGGTTCTACTTTTGGGGGGAATCCACTTGGAGCTCGGGTAGCAATGACAGCTTTGGAGGTAGTGAAAGATGAGAAATTGGCTGAAAACGCTGAGAAGCTTGGTGAGCTATTTAGGCTAAGAATGCAAAATCTGGTGGAGAAATCAGATCTCGTGAAGCTTGTTAGAGGAAAAGGATTGCTAAATGCAGTCGTGATCAATGATTCTGAAGAAAGCAGTACAGCTTGGGATATTTGTGTGGCTCTGAAAGATAATGGTCTTTTGGCAAAGCCAACTCATGGTAATATTATACGTTTTGCGCCTCCTCTTGTGATGACCGAAGAGCAGATCCATGAGTGCTGTGATATTATAGAGAAGACAATAGCTGCTTTTGAAAAGTAAAGGGCAGTATCTGTTTGTCTGAATTAACCCTCCCGCGTTTTTGGAACTTGGGAGGGTTTTTTATTGTCTTATGCTTAATTTTGCAACTATAAAATACTAATCCAACACATGTTAAAAGCTGTCATTTTTGATATGGATGGGGTGATTTGTCATACCAATCCATTTCATTCCATTGCCTTCCAGCAATTTTTTGCAAAGCGAGATCTCAATCCCTCTGAAGCGGAATACGCGGAGCATATGTATGGGAAAAATAACGGGTACATTCTGAGTCATTTTCTAGGAAGGAAGATAGCAGGCGAGGAATTGGCCTTGCTTGAAGACGAAAAGGAAGGGCTTTTCAGAGAGATTTATAAATCTGAAGTAAATCCAATTGCAGGGTTTATGGAGTTCTTTACGCAGTTAAAATCAGCAGATTTACTTACTGCTGTAGCTACTTCCGCGCCTCAGGCAAATCTAGATTTGATCATCGGTACGCTTGGGATAGGAGGGCAGATGCAGTCACAACTTGCATCCGAAGATGTATCGAAGCATAAGCCGGATCCAGAAGTTTATTTAAAGTCCGCAGCAAATCTTGATGTGAAACCTGAAAACTGCTTGGTTTTTGAAGATTCCTTCTCAGGAGCAAGTGCAGGAATCAATGCGGGAATGAAGGTGGTTGGAGTGCTTTCCAGCCATACAATTGAGGAATTACCAAAGTGCGACCTATATATAGACGATTATAAGAACTTAGATCTTGTCCAGATTCAACAACTTTTCAATTAAATCATGCTAAGAAGGCCTAGAAGAAATCGAAAATCCGAAGCGGTACGAAACCTTGTAGAAGAGACTAGTCTCTCTGTCAAGGACCTGATATTTCCAATGTTTCTAGTGGATGGAGCAAAGAAGAAGGTGGCTATTGATTCCATGCCTGGGATTTATAGATACTCCATAGATACTATGCTTCGAGAAATTGAATCTTGTATGAAGTTGGGGATTCAGGCATTTGATGTGTTTCCAGCTTATCCAGATAGTTTGAAAGATACAATTGCTTCAGAAAGCTATAATCCTGAGACCTTTTACTTGAAGGCGCTACGCGAAATCAAAAAGGAGTTCCCTGAGCTTTGTTTGATGTCTGATGTTGCAATGGATCCATACAGTAGCGATGGGCACGATGGATTGGTGAAAGATGGGAAGATATTGAATGATGAGACCCTGGAGATTTTGGCAAGGATGTCATTAGCTCAGGCGGATGCAGGTGTGGATATCATAGGTCCGTCAGATATGATGGATGGTCGAGTGGGCTATATCCGTGAGTTGCTGGATGAAAGTGGGTTTACTGACACATCTATCATGTCTTATACAGCAAAGTATGCCAGTGCATTTTATGGGCCTTTCAGAGATGCGCTGGATTCAGCACCTAAGTTTGGTGACAAAAAGACCTATCAGATGAATCCTGCTAATTCTCAGGAGGCATTGGTAGAAGGAGATTTGGATACAGAAGAAGGAGCGGATTTTTTGATGGTTAAGCCAGCGCTGTCATACCTCGACATTATTAAGCTGTTAAATGATAATTTCCCTTTGCCAATTGCGGCTTATAATGTTTCGGGAGAATACAGTATGATAAAGGCGTCAGCAGAAAAAGGTTGGATTGATAATGACCGGGCTATGCTCGAGGTCTTACTGAGTATTAAGCGAGCAGGGGCTAAGGTGATTCTCACCTATTTTGCCAAAGAATATGCAAGTCTGCTCCGATAAGGGGCTTGGATTTGAATTTAATTAGTTAAGCCGGGTTTATCCGGCTTTTTTTATGTCTATAGATTATTTTTTGGTCATTATTGTTCTGATTATTGTCAAGTTTCTAAAAGTTGGTTGAAAAAATATTCTAATTTTTTGAAATTTATGGTTTTCGTAAAATCGTGGCTTTTTTTAAAAAACCTGTTTTTTCTATTTTTTACAAATATTATATCAATTACGAGGTGATTTTTTTGATGATGTTCTGAATGGGTGGTTCGGTAAGCGGTTTTATGAAATTTTATAGAGCTATTCCAAATATTATTTTTTATTAAGTATAGTTTTAATTTTATCTGATTTTTGAAGGGTTTTTGAAAAAATGGCAAAAAATGGTCTAAAAATCATTCTAAAAACTACTTTTTAGTGCCAAAACTGTAATAATAGATTTATTTTAATGTCAATATTATAATTACATTGTGGAAAATATTGAAGTGTCAAACCTATTGTAAATTCTGTAAAACCTTTAAAAACCAGATTTAATCTATGAAGTATTTCGTTCCCCTATTGGCTCAAGACATACCAGCTACAATGGATCTCTCAGCTGAGATTTCTCAGAATCTCTTTACCACAAACAATGTTTGGATGATGCTCTCCACAGCCTTGGTGTTTATTATGCACTTAGGCTTTGCAGGAGTAGAAGCTGGATTTGGCCAAGCCAAAAACACAGTGAATATCTTATTCAAGAATACGATTACTCCTATTCTTGGCATTTTGTCCTATGCCTTTGTTGGCTTTTTCCTGATGTATCCAGGTTTTGAAACTCCAGGCTGGTTGAATTTTGATTTTGCCGGCTGGAATATGTTTTGGTTTTCACCTGCAGATGCTGACGTGACTGTGGGCTATGCAGATGGAGGATACACCTATTGGACTGATTTTCTTTTTCAGGCCATGTTTGCAGCGACTGCAGCTACCATTGTTTCTGGTGCTATTGCTGAACGTGTGAAATTGTGGGCTTACTTAGTTTTTACCTTACTATATGTAGGCATCGTTTACCCAATCATTGGAAGCTGGAAATGGGGTGGAGGTGCTCTGGATGCAATGGGATTCTATGATTTTGCAGGAAGTACCTTGGTGCATTCAGTAGGAGGATGGGGAGCTTTAGCGGGAGTGATTTTGGTAGGTCCAAGGATTGGTAAATATGTAAATGGTAAGACAGTGGATAAGCCGGGATCAAGTGTGCCGCTTGCTGTAATCGGTGTCTTCTTGCTTTGGTTAGGCTGGTTTGGTTTCAATGGAGGCTCGGTGCTATCGGCAGATCCAGCCATCGTATCCTTTGTTTTAGTTACTACTAGTCTTGCTGCCTGTGCAGGTGGGATAGGCGGGTTTCTCGCTGGAAATATAGTTTTCAAGCGCCTTGATCTCGGCATGATTCTCAATGGCATCCTTGCAGGACTTGTTGGTATCACGGCAGGGGCAGATGTTATTAATCCTGCATCAGCAGTCTTGGTAGGTTTTGTCGCAGGGATATTAGTTGTGTATTCAGCTGTATTACTAGATAAGCTTAAGCTTGATGACGTGGTGGGTGCAGTATCTGTCCACTTGACTTGTGGTGTATGGGGTACTTTGGCTGTAGGTATTTTTTCCACCAACCCTGAGCATACTTTCTTAACTCAATTGACGGGTGTTGCGATCTGCGGCATCGCTGCCTTCTCTGCTGCTTTCCTCATTTTCTTTCTCTTGAAAAAGACCATGGGAATTCGTGTGTCTGAAGAACATGAGCGTAGTGGCTTGGATTCACACGAACATGGGATCCGTGGATATACCATTGTTTACGACGAATAGTCAAGCAAAAAGCTGCCGAAGAATGAGCTGATCTTATGCTTCGGCAGTGCTTAATCTTATCAAACTATTTTCAAACCTATACCTATTAAAAACATGAAAAAATTTCAACTACTTATATTAGTCTTTTTCCTCTATGCGGCTACAGATACTTTTGCTCAAGAGGTTATTATCATAGAAGAAGAGGAAGAACCGTCCAAATTAACCTTCTCTGGTTCAGTGGATGCTTATTTCCGTACGAACTTCAATGGGCCAAACAAGGGAGATGATTTCCAAGCTCCTGCTACTTCGTTTGGAAATCTGCCGGGATTCTCACTAGGTATGGCAAATATCATAGCAACCTACCAAGGTGAAAAAGTTGGAGCTGTCGCAGATTTAGTATTTGGGCCAAGAGGTGAAGATGCTGTATTTGGATCTCCACTATATGCTGGTGGAATGGCAGGTAGTTCACAAATGGTAAACCAGTTGTTCGTGTACTGGAATGTGTCGGATGTGGTGACCTTGACCATGGGTAATTTCAACACATTCTTAGGTTATGAAGTGATCTCCCCAACAGGAAACTTCAACTATTCTACTTCTTACATGTTTTCCTATGGACCGTTTTCTCACACAGGTCTGAAGGCTGATTTTGCCCTTACTGACAAATGGTCCTTAATGGCTGCCGTGATGAACCCTACAGATATGACAGAATTCAACTTGGCTGGCACGTATACTTTAGGTGCTCAATTGGGTTATTCAACTGACGCGGCAAGTACTTACCTGAACTTCGTATATGGAGATCAGGATGGAAAGTTGGACATGGAAAATAGTTCATTAGTGCCAGGCCAAACTTCTATGGGAAATACTTTTCAGGTGGATTTGACAGCTGGTTTCAACTTGACTGAAGCTTTGTATCTGGGTGTAAATACCACTTATAATACTACGTCTGCTGGTGAAATGTACAATGGGTCTTCAGTGAATGATTCTGATGGAGACGGCGCGGGCTTCTATGGTTTTGCGGGGTATCTTCAGGCTACTGCCTCTGAGAAAATTTCTTTTGGTCTTCGAGGAGAATATTTTTCTGTTTTCAACAACGGACTTGATGGCGTGGTTGGATTGGATGATAATGGCGATGGTAATGTGTTTGCTTTGACTCTTTCAGGAAATGCCAGAGTTCACAAAAACCTTACGTTGATTCCTGAATTAAGATTAGATTCAATGGGGCAAGACTACTTTATTAATAATGATATGAATCCAAGCAAGAGCTTATCCTCATTTATGTTGGCGGCGGTGTTTGCATTCTAAAAATAAACAGGGTCTATTGTTAATTGTTAAAGCCGAGATGAATTTCATCTCGGTTTTCTCATTTATTAGGCTTTTTGGTCTAAAAGTAGTTTGTTTTGAAATCGTTTTCCATCAAAATTACTGTGTTTCATTTGATTTTAGGTTTATTTTTAAACCATAAAAAACAAGTTTATTGAAAATTTGTAAAATATAATTTTATCATTTGTCAAAAAATATATAGAAAGTACTGAATTTGCGTAACCTTTTTCATCAAACAAAGTATAGTTTATTAACAGTCAATTAAAACTATATGTGTTATGAAAAGATCGGTATTATTACTCGCAATTATGATGGTATCGGCAGTGGGATTTTCACAATCTACCTTGAAAGGTCCAAAAGCTAAGAATGCAACTCCAACTGAAAGAGTAGCTCATGCCTCAGCGCTGAAATTCTACTCAGTACCTACTGAGGTAAAAGGTCCAGAAGCTAAAAATCAAAAGGTTTGGACGAAATCAGAAATCAGTACAAAAACTGTTTATATACGAGAGGAAAAGGATTTGCCTAAAGGGCCAAAAGCTAAGAATAAAAAAGTTTGGGAGGATTAATCTTATCCTTAAGGAAGATTCAATTAATAATAGATATGATTACAAGAAAAGCTCGGAATGTTCCGAGCTTTTACTTTTTTATAAATCCTGTTCTCTTTCGAGCATCAATATCGCTGACTGTGAGACGATGTAATATTTTTCTCCTTCATAGACTACTTCATGAGCTCCAGAAAGTATGAAAATTGCCAGATCTCCTTCTCTAGCTTGAAGAGGTACATACTTTACTTTTTCTTCTGTATCCATCCATGGCTCATGATCATCGGCAGCTACTGGGATAGGATATCCTGGTCCTACTTTGATGATATAGCCCTGCTGGACTTTTTCCTTCTCCTGAACTCCCGGAGGTAAGTATAAGCCTGAACCAGTCTTTTCATTCGGTTTTTTCAAGCGTATAAGAACGCGATCACCGACTACGATAATTTTCTTCAGTTTATTGTCAGAGGTCAATTGCATGGCTATATATTTCTAGAGATTAGGTGAAAATGTGCCAAGAGTTAGGCTTAAATGATGGTACTCTTGAGTTTAACTAAAAAAAGCACCTGCTTTTACACAGGTGCCGTTTTGAATTGTATAGCTAATGTTGCTATTATTTTTTCTCTTCTTCGCTTACTTCTTCGTAATCGACATCAGATACTCCGTCACCAGCATCAGCAGAACCTGTATCAGCATTAGGCTCAGCACCAGGTGCACCTTCGGCTCCGGCTGCGTTGTACATTTCTGTAGAAGCTGCTTCCCAAGCTTTATTCAATCCTTCCATAGCAGAATCAATTCCTTCTATGTTTTGAGATTGATGTGCTGCTTTCAGAGTTTCTAGTGCTCCAGAGATTGCAGTTTTGTTGCCTTCGGAAAGTTTATCTCCGTATTCAGTCAACTGCTTCTCAGTTTGGAATACTAAACTGTCAGCTTGATTCAATTTGTCAATTTTCTCTTTTTCAGCTTTATCAGTGGCTGCATTTGCTTCAGCTTCTGATTTCATTCTGTCGATTTCTTCCTGAGAAAGTCCTGAAGAAGCTTCGATCTTGATCTTCTGCTCTTTACCAGTTCCTTTGTCCTTAGCAGATACATTTAGGATACCGTTAGCATCGATGTCGAAAGTTACTTCGATCTGAGGAACTCCTCTTTGTGCTGGTGGAATGTCAGAAAGCTGGAATCTACCGATGCTTCTGTTATCCTTTGCCATTGGGCGCTCACCTTGCAACACGTGGATGTCCACCGCAGGCTGATTGTCCGAAGCTGTAGAGAATGTTTCAGATTTCTTAGTAGGGATTGTAGTGTTAGATTCGATCAATTTGGTCAATACTCCACCCATTGTTTCGATACCTAGAGAAAGTGGCGTTACATCCAAAAGAAGCACGTCTTTCACTTCACCTGTCAATACTCCACCTTGGATCGCAGCACCAATTGCTACTACCTCATCAGGGTTTACACCTTTAGAAGGCTTTTTGCCGAAGAACTTCTCAACTTCTTCCTGGATTTTAGGGATTCTAGTAGAACCACCTACCAAGATTACCTCGTCGATATCAGAAGGGCTCATACCTGCATCAGCCAGAGCTTTCTTACAAGGCTCCATAGATCTTCTTACTAGATCTTCAGAAAGTTGCTCGAATTTCGCACGGCTCAATGTTCTCACCAAGTGCTTAGGACCTGTTTGAGTTGCAGTGATATATGGTAAATTGATTTCAGTTGAATTAGAGCTAGAAAGCTCAATTTTAGCTTTCTCAGAAGCTTCTTTCAATCTCTGAAGTGCCATTGGATCTTGTCTAAGATCGATTTGCTCTTCAGATTTGAATTCTTCAGCCAACCAGTTCATGATCACCTGATCAAAGTCATCACCACCTAAGTGTACATCACCATTGGTAGATTTTACTTCGAATACGCCATCACCAAGTTCTAGAACAGAGATATCAAATGTACCACCACCAAGGTCATACACTGCGATCTTCATGTCCTGATGCTTTTTGTCCATCCCGTAGGCCAAGGCAGCTGCTGTTGGTTCGTTGATGATACGCTTCACTTCAAGACCAGCGATCTGTCCAGCTTCTTTAGTAGCTTGACGCTCTGAGTCGTTGAAATAAGCAGGCACAGTAATAACTGCTTCAGTAACTGTCTGTCCCAAGAAATCCTCAGCAGTAGTCTTCATTTTCTGAAGGATCATTGCTGAAAGCTCCTGAGGAGTATATGATCTGTCCCCAATTTTCACAGCAATAGTGTCGTTAGGTCCTTTTTCTACTTTGTATGAAGCATGTTTTTTCTCTGCAGTAACCTCAGAGAATTTTTTGCCCATAAATCTTTTAACTGAAGAAATAGTGTTTTGCGGGTTGGTTATCGCTTGACGCTTAGCAGGATCACCTACTTTGCGCTCACCGTTTCCGTTGTCAAGGAAAGCCACAATAGAAGGTGTGGTTCTTCTTCCCTCACTGTTTTGAATGACTACAGGTTCGTTACCTTCCATCACTGCTACGCAAGAGTTGGTTGTTCCTAAGTCAATGCCTATGATTTTTCCCATGATTATATGTTTTTAAGTTATTTCAAATTGATTCTACTCCCTTTCTTCAATGGATGTGCCATCCAGTAATTCACAGACTTTTGTGTCACATTGGCAGAAAACTTGACATAGATAGGACCAAAGAACTACTGTATTGTCATTTATCCCTGCAATTGAAATCTCCAAACTGACAGCTTTTTAGAAAAATCTTCATGTCATTGCAACCATTTGGCTAGCTATTGCATCTATTAAGTAGAATGAAACTTTTTTTGAAGGGAAATATGAAAGAACGCTGCCGATGGGGCCTGGCGATTATCCTTGGGATGGGGATATTGACTGCCAATAGAACTTTGGAAATACTGCCCTCGACCTGGGAATATTTGAAAAGAATCGTACCAGCAGTCATAAATTTTTTTCTTTGAGACAAGAATTTCGAATACAGGCAGTTATTTTTAGGCCATGTCAGATTCTCCGCTACTTATCCAAGATCTATATATTTATCCTATTAAATCCCTGGGAGGCATTCGTGTCACTGAAGCCAAGGTGGAGGAAAGGGGATTTGAATTGGATCGTCGATGGATGCTAATTGATGAAAGTGGGAAATTTATCTCTCAGCGAGCTTTTCCACTTATGGCGATGCTACATGTGGAAATCGGGGCTGATTCACTTTCGGTCTATCACATTTCCAAACCAGCAGAGTTAATCCAAATTCCAATCGAGGACGAGGGACATGAGATTTCTGAGGTAAAAGTATGGGATGATAAGATGCCAGCACGTCTGGTCAGTACTGAGATTGATGATTGGTTTAGTGCTATCCTAAATATGAATGTCCGCCTGGTGAAAATGCCTTTGTCAACAGAACGTAAAGTGGATCCAAAGTATGCAGTGAATGGGGAATCACTGAGTTTTGCAGATGGGATGCCCTATTTACTGATTGGTCAAAAATCCCTTTCAGATCTGAATACTAGGTTGGAAGATCCGCTACCTATGAATCGATTTCGCCCAAATATTGTCTTTTCAGGTGGGGAAGCTTTTGTGGAGGATTCTTGGAAAAAAATTCAAATTGGTGAATTAGATTTTCAGGTTGTAAAACCCTGCGCTCGCTGTGTGATGACTACTGTGGATCAGGATACGGGTTTCAAAGGGACCGAGCCTCTGAAAACTCTTGCTACCTATAGGCAGGTGGATAAAAAAATTCTTTTTGGACAAAACATGGTTGCTTTGTCAACAGGCGTTCTAAAAGTTGGTGACGAACTAAAGCCTATATAAAAGTAAAAAGGAGCTCTGAGGCTCCTTTTTCTTATTTAAATTCTTTCACTGTCTGAATAAAGACTTTCACCATTTCTGGATTAATGTCAGGATAAACGCCATGACCGAGATTGGCAATATGTCGCGTGCCTTTGAATTGCTCCATCATCGTGATGGTCGCTTCTCGAACCTGTTCGGCAGTACCATAAAGTGCCGCAGGATCTAGATTCCCTTGCAGTGTTTTCTCAGAGCCGATTAATTTTCTTGACTCAGCTATTCCCATATTCCAGTCCAAACCGATAGTTTCACAGTTCAATTTTGCCATTTCTTCTCGTACGAAGAATGCCCCTTTTGCAAAAACAGTTTTTGGCACTGTTGTGATCGCATCACAGATCTGAGAGATATAAGGCATTGAGAATTCTGCGTATTGTTTTGGTCCTAGAATTCCCGCCCAGCTGTCAAATAGTTGAACCAATTGTGCGCCGGCTACTATCTGCGCTTTTAGATAGTTAATAGTACTATCAGTGATCATCTGAAGCAGGGTGTGAGAAAATGCCGGTTGAGTATAGAGCATCTCTCTGGCAGCGGAGAAAGTTTTGCTGCCATGTCCTTCCACCATATATGCGAAGATAGTCCATGGAGCACCTGCAAAACCGATTAGTGGTACACGGCCATTCAATGCTTTTCTCGTGATGCTAATGGCATCGGTAACGTAGCGTAGTTCTGATCCATCCGCAACGTGAAGTTTTTTTAGATCTGCTTCTGATCTTACTGTATTTGGAAAAAGAGGTCCCCTCTTCTCTATCATCTCATAAGGCAACCCCATCGCTTCAGGAATCACCAAGATGTCTGAAAAAATAATAGCAGCATCCACCCCAAGTAAATCTACTGGCTGGATAGTGACCTCAGCAGCAAGATCTGGAGTCTGTGCTAGTTCAATAAATCCGCTCACACTTTCTCTCACTTTCCTGTACTCAGGTAATATTCTTCCTGCTTGGCGCATTAGCCATACGGGAGTTCGTTCTATGGTTTCGCCTTTAGCGGCTCGAAGTAGGAGGTCATTCTTTAAATGCATGCTGTAAAGATAAGAGCCAAATTATTCTTGGCAGGTAAATGAGCCACATAAAAAAGCTGGATCTATGTGAGACATCGATCCAGCTTGTGGTAATCAGTTGGTTTAGCATACTGTTTTTTATTTCTTGGGTTCTATTCTAACGAAGTCATTTTCTGAAATGTTTAGAAGTTTCATGGTTGCTTCATAATCGGAATAATCTACACGAGCATTTGTCGCAAGATCAGAAGGGATTACTACTGCTCTAAACTCTAAGCCAGTTGTATAATATGGATCTAATGTTGAGAAGTTGATCGGGGAATTGTCTAAAAAGATGCTGAAATCATCAACAGTGTAGTCATAGTTATATACTAGAATTCCTTCTTCTAAATAGAAAGTTTGAGGTGTAAGTCTCCAAGCAAAAGTTCCTGGGAAAGCTGGAGATTCTTCAAGCATATACACCAATAACGCATCTCCATCAACTAACGGCTCTGTGAAATCAAAAACCTCTGCGTAATTATTTTCATTGGTAAAGTTAGCGGTTACCTCAAAAGTGGTTCCCACGATATTAATCCCTGGTTCACCAGGAATTCCTTGAGGTCCCTCAGGTCCTTCGCAAGATTGAAATATGACAAGCCCGAATAGAGCCAATAGTAATGTATTGATATTTCTCATGATAGTTTTTTATGGTTAACTACTTGCTTTCACGAATTGTGCCATTAAATGGTTGGCCAAAAATCCTTAACAACTTTTTACTTGATTGGAGCGATGACTTGAACTTCTTCATCTGAGACGATTTTGTCTATATAAACGCCAGTCAGTTCCAGATTATTTTCCAAGGCATAGGTTTGGAGTTTTTCTTTGACAGTTTTAGGACTAGCCATTACCCATTTATTGCTTTGGATTTTGGCGAGTAGGTAGCTGCTGTTTTCGAAAGAACGGTATTCTAAATCGGCTATTGGATGCATTTGATTGATCCCCACAAAGACAAGCATGGTGTCAAGTTTCCCTGCTGGTTCGACCTCATAGATGGTGTGCAGCTGGCTGCCTGGATGCAGCCCTTTTTTAGCTTCCATCTTTTTGAATACTTCGCCTAATGCCTCATTGCCTGGTGTGCCACGATACGTGATTCCAGCCAGACTCTCAGGAGAGTTTTCTATTAGCGTAATCTCAATAGGGGTGTTTCCGCCTAATTTTTCAAAACCCCAATACCCTACTATTGCAAGAATCGCCAGCACTGGGACGATCAATACTATCTTCTTTTTCATCAATCCATCAAAACAAGTAACGCACACCAACACCACCTTGGCCTTTGATATGCCCGATGCGGTCAATTAATTCAAGGAAAAAACCAGCTTCTCCAAATATGGAAATGGGGACATTGTCAAAATAGTATTCTGCACCGATAAATGCTTCTGGCCCAAAATCCACATTAGTACGGCTGTCATTCTTTATCAAAGAAGAGGCTTGCCCATCTGCGTAGGAATAGGTGACTTTGGTAGTTCTAAGTTGAATGCCTGCCCCTCCATAAGCAAGAAGATAACCTTCTGTGATGCCAAAAATATCTGTAATATCCTCATGGTAGGCGGAGCGTACATTGAAGGAAACTCCTTTATTGGCAGAGTGGGAAATATAGAAGGCATTGGACTCAGGAAGATTGCTTTCAAATTCTTTTTGATAATAGCTTGCACTGTTTACTCCAGCAATTCCTATCATTCCTTCGATGGAAATATATTCGGTGAGGAAGTCTTTATAAGTAAAAGAAAGAGGCTCTCCAAGGCGAATACCTACTCCTCTTTCCTGCGCAAAACTGATAAGTGGTAGTAATACCAATAAAGTAACTAATCTGTATTTCATGTATTTATATTTTTTAAAATGTTATCCCGATGGCTTGCAAGAAATCCCTCATTGGATTATCATTTCGGAGTCAGCCACTCCTGCTGTGCTGTATTTTACGTGATATAGGGGTTTTGTAATAGTTGTCAAAAACCAGGCTAGATCGCCATAGTCTTGAGTTGCATTTGGTGCAATTGTGTATATGCTCCACCTAATTCTAGTAATGAATCATGGGTACCTGTCTCAACGATTTCTCCTTTGTGAAGGACAATGATTTTATCCGCTTTTTGGATGGTGGAAAGTCTGTGAGCTATCACGATAGAAGTTCTGCCAGTCATCATAGTCTCTATGGATTCTTGGATTAATTCCTCTGTTTCGGTATCTACGGAGGATGTGGCTTCATCGAGAATAATGATTTCAGGATTGTAGACCATCGCCCTAACGAAGGAAATCAACTGTCGCTGACCTACTGAAAGTGTAGCCCCACGCTCCATCACATTGTAATCAAGTCCACCTGGAAGTCTTTCTATAAATCTTTTTGCACCAGCTAGCTCAGCAGCATACATCACCTGTTCGCGTGTAATGTCTGGATTGCCTAAGGTGATATTGTAGAAAATTGTATTGGAAAAAAGGAAGACATCCTGAAGTACAACCCCAATATGCTTGCGCAAGGTGTTTAATTCAAATTCCCGTATGTCATGTCCGTCGATGGTGATATGGCCTTTATTGATCTCATAGAATCTAGAAATCAAATTGATAATCGAAGATTTGCCAGCCCCAGTGGCTCCTACGAGGGCGACAGTTTGGCCTGATTCTACCTCGAAGCTGATGTTTTTCAACACGTAATCTTCATCCACATAGGCGAACCATACCTTTTCTACCTTGATGTTTCCACTTACTTTTTCTGGCTTATAATCTCCTTCGTTTGCGATATGCTCTTTGCTTTCAAGCAATTTGAAAATACGGGAAGAACTTACGACACCCATCTGCAGCGTATTGAATCGATCCGCAATCATTCGAATAGGTCGGAAGAAAAGCTGTAGGTACATAATGAAGGAAATCAAAACACCAATCTCGATGTCCATGCCCAGCACCCCAACTGCTCCGTACCATACTACCAAACCAATTCCTATGGCTTGGATGATTTCTGCAACTGGGAAATAAATAGAGTAATAAAGCACAGAACGGATGTGAGCTCTTCGGTGCTCCTTGTTTATGGTTTTGAATTTTTCGAATTCACGTTCTTCCCGATTGAAAATCTGTACGATGTTCATCCCCGTGATATGCTCTTGAAGAAAAGAATTCAGGTTAGAAACAGCATTTCTTACATCATTGAAGGTGACCTTGATTTTCTCCTTGAATACATAAGTAGAAATAATCATCAGAGGCAAAGTGGATAAACTTACCAGGGTGAGCTTCCAATCAATGTAAAACATGACTCCTAGGATCGTGACCAGTTGTAAGAGATCCCCGATGATAGCGGCCAATCCTTCAGAGAATACGTCCGCTAGTGTTTCTATATCCGAAATATTTCGGGTAACTAATCTACCGATTGGGGTCGTGTCAAAGAATTTTAACCGGAGTTTGAGCAAGTGCTTAAATAGCCTCACCCGTATGTCACGAATGATTACCTGACCGATCCAACCCGAATAATAGGTGTGTGCCCATTGAACCAATGCCTGAAGAATCATCAGTCCTATGAGGAGATATATGATTTTTAGTAGGCCAGGCGCATCACCCACAGCGATATAATCATCTATCGCTACCTGAATGAAATATGGTCGAGTAGGTGCCAAAATGGCAAGTGCGATGGTAAGAAAGACCAAAAAATAGAATTGAGCTTTGTAAGGCTTTACAAAACCGTATAGCTGCTTGAGGACTTTCGAATCGACGATTTCGCCAGATGATGTTTTTTCTTGTTCTAAGCTCAAGGTAACTAGTCTATATATATGTCTTCTGAATATTCAATTCGGCTGAAAAACAAGCCAGATGCAGGAGCTGATTTCCCTGCATTTTCTCGATTTCGGGATGCGATGATCTGATGCATTTCCTCTGGTTCCATTTTACCTAGTCCAATAGAAACAAGCGTTCCCACGATTGCCCTTACCATTCCACGCAAAAAGCGGTTGGCAGTTATATGAAATTGCAATTCACCGTCTTTTTGTTCCCAATGTGCCGATTTTATTTCA
Source organism: Algoriphagus chordae (assembly GCF_003254055.1). Taxonomy (GTDB): domain Bacteria; phylum Bacteroidota; class Bacteroidia; order Cytophagales; family Cyclobacteriaceae; genus Algoriphagus; species Algoriphagus chordae. The sequence goes on along the minus strand of NZ_QKZT01000012.1, from coordinate 128,908 downwards.
CAGCGAAAATGTTTGACGGCCGTATGTATTTTGCTGAAGCACTCAAAGTCATTGTATTCCAGGAGGATTTTGGCTGCGGCATTCATTCTATTTATATCGGGATTGAAATAATGACGCCAGACGTAATCTTCTATAAAGGGACTTTTTTGCAAGATCATTCTGTACACGTAGGACCTGCTTTTGGCACTGAACCTAGCATGTGCATCGGGCTTGACAGCTCGAATCGAATTAATAGAAATGTCTTTCGGCAAGATTCCGTTGATCGCCCGTATAAACTTTTCTCTATCTATTTCCTGATCCGTATCAAAGTGGCAGACCTGCATATAAGCATGCACGCCCGTGTCCGTACGGCCAGATCCCATCACCGAGATCGGGGTTCTGAAATAGGTAGAAAGTCCAGCTTCTAGGGCTTCCTGAACAGTAAATGCATTTTCTTGGATTTGCCAGCCATGATACTGTGTTCCTTTATAGCTTAAATCCAAAAAATATCTTTTGCTCTCAGTCATACGGCTGCAAAGATACTATTCCCAATCAAATCACGGCGAGAAACCTGCATTCCTTGCTAATGAAGTCATAAGACCTTTTCTTTGCCAAAAAATCAGAAACAAATGATCCAGCGCGTACAATCAATTTTCCTTTTCCTAGTGGCGGTTGCCATGGGATTGACTTTGGGCCTAGACCTTTGGGTACAAGAAGTAGCAGATTCCGGAGAAGTATGGAAACTCAATGCTTTATTTATGAACCAACTAGATGCATCAGGCGAAATTCTTCAATCTTCTTCTAACTGGTATATTGCAGCTTTGGCTTCATTCGCAGGTCTTTTGGCTATTATTTCGATCTTTCAATATCGTAACCTTGGTAGACAAATGATGCTCAATATGGTCAATTCACTTTTGATGGTGGGTTTGGTAGCTATTGTTTTCCTTACCACAAACGGAGTAAATGAAGAAGTTGCCGCTGCTGATAATGGAACTTATGGCATAGGTTTTTGGGCGATTTTGGCTGCAATGGTATGTAACATGCTAGCTAATCGCTTTATCAGAAAAGATGTGGCCTTGCTGAAATCTGTGGATAGAATCAGATAGGATAGATCTTAGATATAAGTATCAAGTCGTTAGTATTCCTAACAATTCAAAAGAGCCAGCAAATCGCTGGCTCTTTTGAATTGTTTACCTGCTTCTTCATACAACGACATTGCGAGGAACGAAGCAATCTCATTGGGGTTGTTTTCTACCAAAACCTTATCCCTACTGTAGGGTAGAAAGTTTTGAAATTCTCGGTAGCGATTACCCCGACTTGGATAGAAATATTCTTATTTACTTTACGCTTATAGAAAGCTTGAACTGTAGTTCCTGTGAATAGTTGACTTTTGCTTTCATTTACTAATATTCCCACACCAAACATGTTGGCAGTGTTGGATTTTGGGTCACTTCGATCCCATCTATATTCAAGGTTTGCAAACCAATTACTATTGACTTTGATGTTTCCCTCGATTCTTTCAGGGAAATAAACTTTGTTGGTGAAAGATGCTCCGATATCGAATTTTCGGAAATTGAACATCATTCTTCCTCCTACTATTGGTGTGAATTCCCCGCCAGTAAAATCCATTCCGATCACTGCATTCAGTTCCAATTGATCAATGTAGGGGAGATATTTTCTTTCTAAATCTAAAATGACCGCATCAGTTTTAGTTTGAGGATAGTCCTCACTGAGGCGATAAACTAAGGTTTTGAACTCAGGGAAATCAGTGGTTTCCTTTAGTACCCCGGTAAATTTTTGTTCTAAATCGCTGAGCTCATACTCAGTGTTATTAAAAAGAAGGAGTAGCCTGCTGTCATTAGGGAAGTCAAAAGCCAGAGTGTCAGTGACAGGAAAGTCTTCGTTCAATTTATCCAAGTTGTTGCCAAAGGGTTTGTTTTCTATTTCCTGTGCTCTCGCTTGAATTGAACATAGCAATGCCAGGCAAGAAACTAGTAGGTATCTTTTCATGATAGTGTTATTTAAAAGTTTTTGGTAGTTACTGTTTTTTAAATCTGATTTTGATCGAGTTAGGGGTTTGATCTGCTCGGCCGATTTGTTGATTGGAAATATCTTCCGGTACTGCCGCTCCGAAGGTGGTTCTGAGTTTGCTTTTGTCTTGAAATCCCCATGAGATTTGAACCTTGTGAAGCGTTTGTGGTACTTCTACTTCAGCTGTCTTAGGGATTATCACCTCCGAAATTAAGGTGTTTTCAATGCTCAAGTCTGGTAAATCTAGTGTAGGGATCTCAATAGGAGTCGGTATGTTTTTAACGACTTCTTTCCGTAAAGGAGCAGTCGGTTGTTCCACTTTGATTTCTATTGCATTTGACTCTTCCGATTCCTTTTGAATCGGCGGTATTGTTTCCGTGGCGATTGGTTCTGTAGAGACTGGGCTTCGCTCAGTGATCAATTGAGCTTCTGTGTCTTTGTCTCCAAACTGTAAGTAGGCGATGCCTGAAATTGCTAGAATCAAAGCAATCGAAGCTGCGGCCATTCCATATTTCCAAAGCGGGACAACTGGTGTTTTTTTGTCCAATTCACTTTCAATGGAATTCCAGAGATCAGCTTTTGGCATTCTCTCAGGTAGATTTCTAGCATGAGATGCTACCTGCGAATCGAAATCTCTCCGCTGCTGAATCTTACTCCACAAATCTGGTTTTGGGCTATATTCGTTCATGCCTGAAGTAGTTTAGTGATCCGCTTTTTCAAGAGCGTTTTCGCATAATTCAACTGAGACTTAGAAGTGTTTTCTGAGATTCCCAGCATATTCGACGCTTCCCGATGAGAATATCCTTCCACGGATAAAAGCAGAAATACTGCTCTAGCCCCTGTAGGCAAACTTTTGATAGCTTGATCTAGCAGCTCTGCATCAAACCAAGAATCAAATGCCTCACTGGATTCTATTTCCACATCTTCGATCGGATCGAAATAGATTTTCTTTTTCTGATGCGAAATCGCCTTACGAACTGTAATCGTTTTCATCCAGCCAATCAGCGCTTCGGGATGTTTTAGTGTGTGGATCTTTTGGAAAATCTCCACATAGGAATCTTGCAACACATCATTTGCCTCATCCTCCTCATTGACTATCCGATAGCAAGTAGAGTAAAGCATTCCTTTCGTCAATTCAAAAAGCTGAAACTGCGCAGACCTGTCGCCCTTGAGGACCTTTGATATTAGGTTGGTGTCTAGCTTTTGGTTGTTCATAAATTGTGCGTCTATCTAAAAGAGTCGATCCTAATGCAAAAGGTTGGAATGGTCATGTTTTTTTTTCAGACAATGGGGCATTTTACAAAATCTTTTCTCACTCACAGAAATATTGGTAATTTCAAGCTTAGGCTTTAGTAAGTATTAACAGTCTATTTATGAAATCGAATCTGCCTTAGGTAGATAAGCATGGCACGGCAGATACCAGTTTGGATCGTCAAGCATGCTAGATTCTCAAAATTTGACCTTGGTATATATCGGGATGGGACTGACTAAGAGGCTAATAAAAAATCTAATTACAATCATATGAAACTCGAAACTCTCGCCATACACGGAGGAAATATAGTCTCTGATACCGAAAAACCAGTGGTTCAGCCCATCACGCTGAGCACTACTTTTGTGCATCAACCAGAGTCCATGATCTATGCTCGAGCCAATAATCCAAATCGCCATACCTTGGAGAAATTGCTGGCGGCTTTGGAAAAAGGCGCAGACGCTGCAGCATTCTCTTCTGGAAATGCAGCAGGTGTTTCCGTATTTCAATCCTTAGAACCAGGTTCGCATATTATCGCTCCAGATGATATGTATCATGGTCTGAAAAATGCGATTCTTTCTATATTCAAAGGAGTGTTAGAATGCACTTTTGTAGACATGACTGATCTGGACAAAGTCGAACAAGCTTTCCAGCCCAATACCAAATTGGTGTGGGTAGAGACACCTTCCAATCCCTTATTGAAGGTTACAGATATTACTGCAGTAGCGAATCTAGCAAAAGTAATGGGCGCAATATTGGCTTGTGATAATACCTTTGCTACACCCGTTTTCCAAAATCCTATCAGCCTTGGTGCCGATATCGTGATGCATTCAAGTACCAAGTATTTTGGTGGACACTCGGATATTTTGGGAGGGGCATTGATTACAAAAGAGCTAGATGAGTTCTGGGAGAAAGTGAAAAATGTACAGATAAGCGGAGGAGCCGTGCCATCACCGATGGATTGCTATTACCTATGCAGAAGCATCAAAACGTTACCCTATAGAATGAAAGGTCATGCAGAGCATGCCATGGTGCTAGCTAATTTTCTTTCCACTCACGATGCCGTTGAAAAAGTCTATTATCCAGGCTTGAAATCTCATCCAGGGCACATGATCGCGGCCAATCAAATGTCTTCGTTTGGAGGAGTAGTTTCTTTTCAAGTGAATGGTGGAGCTGATGTTGCGGATCGAGTGATCTCCAAACTCAAATACTATATCAACGCTACCAGCCTTGGTGGAGTGGAAAGCTTAATCGAGCGCAGAGCAGCATCTGAAGGACCAGATACCTTGACACCCCAAAACTTAATTAGAGTTTCGGTGGGCTTAGAGCACTTGTATGATTTGCTAGATGATATGGAGAATGCTCTCAAATAAACTATTTCAGATCCCAATCATCTATTGCTTTTCTATGAACTGAGCCAGGAACAGCTCCGATAAATTCAATATTCACCCCATCTAGATCTTTGGTAGTTCCGATATGAATTCCTGTCAAGCTGCTGACTCTTGGCCCATTTACGTCTAGGCCCATTTCACGAAGATGGTCAAGTAAAGATTCGGTCCCACTTGTCTCCAAGCCAAAATGCTCAAGTCCTGCTGGCCGAGAAGCTGACGCTGGCACAAGTTCTATAAAGGTGCTTTTACTTACTTGGAAATAGGACCAAGCGGGGTTTCCGTCCTGGTCTTTGAATTCAATCGCCAAAGGAAATCCCAATGTATCTCTATAGTAACTAGCTGATTTCTCAAAATCCTCAGTCACGATAGCGATATGATTGATGCCTAAGATTTCTCCTTTTTCTTCAGTTTGTAGTTTTGTTCCCACAGCGATTCCAGCTGTCAAACCAATTGCTAAAAAAAGAACTGCGCTGAGTATTTTGGGAAGAGTTAATTTCATGATTTATGGATTTAGCTTGAATAGTAGAGGAATATAAAAAATAGAAGCCAAAATCTCTCAGTCTTTTTGCTAGGAAACTAGACTTGCCTCAAAATGAAAAATGGCGGAAAAGAAATTAATCCATCCCGTCAACTTTCTATTATTCAAATTTTACTGATACCAGCTACGAAGCCGAACTTCCACCTCAGGTGCGGCTTCATTTACCAAAGTTTTAAATTTTTCGAAATCGCTAAAACCATTCGATCCTCTATAATGGTAAGGATAAACGATCGCAGGCTTGAATTCCGAAACAGCACTTGCTGCCTGATCCACATCCATAGTGTAAGGCAAATTCATGCAGACAAATGCCACGTCTATATTCTTAAGCGCTCGCATTTCGGGAATGTCCTCCGTGTCTCCAGAGATGTAAAATTGCTTTCCACCGAGGTGGACAATGTATCCATTTCCACGGCCCTTGCTGTGTCGAGCATCAGCACTTTCAGGGAGATTATACATAGGGATTGCCTCGATTTTCACCTGATTGATTGTTTTAGAATGATCATTTCCAAGGATTTCTATCGCTTTTCCAGTGCCGGCGGGTAATTTATCAGCAACAGCCTGAGGAACTACTAATGTGGCTTCGGATAAGTCCAAACCATCCAAAGTTTCCTGATTGAGATGGTCTCCATGGATATCCGTGATTAAAACTAGTGTTGGCTTTTTGTGTCCTTCGAAAAGTGCTGCTCCGCCATAGGGATCCACATAGATGACCTGATCGTTTCGCTCCAGAACCAAGGTTCCGTGTGTGATAGGAGAGATGGTGATATCTCCTTTTTTTGCAGTAATGATATCTTGGGAAAATGCTCCAAATGAGATGAATAAGAGCAGTAGGGTGAAATATTTCATCGAATGATTTGTTTGTTGAATTCAGTTGTGGAATATACTGAATAACAGGCTTAAAGGGAAATTTGGTTAGACTATCCAAAATACCTTTGATGATCATTAGCCAAAAGATAAATGGTCTGAATTTATATAGAGCCGTACCTAACGGCACGGCTGGTATCCTATTTATTAATGATTCTACCTAAAGTTGGTCCCTAGCGGGACTAGGTTTGGGGTAGTGTAAAATAAAGGTTTTGAAATTGATCTTATGTTGTCTCAATCATATTCCTTGTATGGTAATTTTTATTGCTTTACCTCTCGAGGAGGTATATTATAGGTGGTGAATGTGTGCGAATCAGATTCAAGAATTTTCCATTGAGCAATTTCTAAAATTATTCATACTTAGAGTTGCCCCGTTAGGGGCTAACTATTGGTAGAATAATTGTTTAAGAAATGATTCTTGGCTGTGCCGTTAGGTACAGCGCTAGTCTATCGCTTTGAAAATGTAGCGTTGATCGTATTCAATTTCATGGATTTTCAATAGTTCTTCATATTCATCCAAAAAGCACTGCCTTTTATGGTGTTCTTCTTGATTTTGGATATATCGAATTAACCTTGGGACTTGGTTTTTACTATATGAAAATGCTCCATATCCAGCTTGCCAAGCAAATTTTCTCTTCACAAACCCTCGAGTATTAATCCATTTGGATGAATCTTCTTTCAATTCTTTCATTAAGTCAGAAAGAGCCTGTGTAGGTCGAAATCCCATCAATAAATGCACATGATCTGGCATGCCGTTTATCTGCAAGACTTTGTGATCATATTTTGAAACTATAGAAGAAATGTATTTATACAATTCGTTCTTCCATGTCGGATGGATCAATGAGATTCTATTTTGAACAGCAAAGACTGCTTGAATATGAATCTGTGTGTAGGTATTTGCCATGCTTGAAAAATTTAGTGCCGTACCTGACGGCACGGCTGGTGCCCTGTTTATTAATAATTCTACCCCTAGTAGGTCCCTAGCGGGACTAAGTTTCGGGTGGTGTAAAATGAAGGTTTTTAAATTGATCTTATGTTTTCTCGATCATACCCCTTTTATGTTAGTTATAGATTGCTTTACCTCTCGAGGAGGTATATTATAGGTGGTGAATGTGTGCGAATCAGATTCAAGAATTTTCCTATGAGCAATTTCTAAAATTATTCATACTTAGAGTTGCCCCGTTGGGGGCTAACTATAGATAGAAAAATTGTTTAAGAAATGATTCTTGGCTGTGCCGTCAGGTACAGCGCTATTTGCCACATTATCTAATCCTCAATTTCCAATTCAATCATTTTAAACTCTCACCCCGCCCAGCCATCTCTGTCTAAACTCCTGTACTGAATGGCTTCCGCCAAATGTTCGACCTTGATATCTTCAGACCCAGAGATGTCAGCTATCGTTCGCGCTACTTTCAGAATTCGATCATAGGCTCTGGCAGATAAACCCAATCGCTCCATGGCGGTTTTCAGCAGCATCTTGCCAGCTTCATTGATTTGACAGATTTGCTTGACCATGTGGGAGGGCATCATGGCATTACAGAATACCTCAGGATTGTCCTTGAATCGTTCCTTTTGACGCTCTCTGCCATGGATCACGCGCTCACGGATTTCCTTGCTGGATTCTGTTTTGCGGGTGGAGGTCATCTCGTCAAACTTCACCGGCGTTACTTCCACATGCAAATCAATACGATCCAAAAGAGGTCCGGAAACTTTGTTCAAATAGCGCTGCACGATTCCTGGTCCACAGACGCATTCCTTCTCTGGGTGATTGTAGTAGCCACAAGGACATGGGTTCATACTGGCGATCAGCATAAAGTTGGCTGGAAAATCCACCGAAACTTTCGCTCTGGAAATGGTCACTCTACGCTCCTCCAGCGGTTGACGCATTACTTCCAATACCGTGCGCTTGAACTCCGGTAATTCATCCAAAAAAAGTACGCCATTATGTGCTAGCGAAATTTCTCCAGGCTGAGGATTACCTCCTCCACCTACTAAGGCTACATCGCTTATCGTATGATGTGGGGATCGAAAAGGCCGATTGGCTAGCAGAGAGCCGTTTTTCCCGAGCTTACCAGCGACGGAATGAATCTTAGTAGTTTCCAATGCTTCCACCAGACTGAGAGGAGGCAATATCGAAGGAAGTCGCTTGGCTAGCATAGTTTTACCTGCTCCTGGAGGGCCAATCATGATCACATTATGTCCACCCGCAGCAGCGATTTCCATTGCACGCTTGATGTTTTCTTGCCCTTGTACATCTGCAAAATCAAATTCTATATCATCAAGGGAATGGTAGAAAATCTCTCGAGTATCCGTCACTAGCGGCACAATGTCCAATTCGCCCATTAAAAAATCTGTGGCTTGTTGGATAGTTTCTACCGGGATGATGTCCAAGTTGTTGACAATTGAGGCTTCTTTGGCATTTTCTATAGGAAGGATAAAACCCTTGAATCCTTTTCTTCTGGCTTCAATTGCTATTGGCAAAACACCTTTGATCGGTCTGAGATTGCCATCTAGCGAAAGTTCTCCCATGATCACATAATCGCCCAAAGCAGGAAATTCTACTTGCTCAGAAGCCTGTAAGATTCCCATAGCAATAGGTAAATCATAGGCTGAACCTTCCTTACGGATATCTGCAGGAGCTAGATTGATTACCACTTTTTGCCGAGGCATTCTATAGCCAAAGTATTTCAGAGCACTTTCCACGCGCTGCTGAGATTCTTTGACAGCAGAATCTGGAAGTCCCACCATATAGAAACTGGTGCCTTGTCCCACATTCACTTCTATCGTGATGATGTTCGCATCTACGCCCGATACCGCGCTTCCAAAAGTTTTAGCTACCATAACATAAAAAAAAGGAGACCTAATTAGTCTCCTCAATATACTAGTTTGATGAATTTAAAGCCTTACTTATCCGTAATATTTTGTCTTGGAGGAAGGTTGCTTTGATCCAAATCAGTGGCTTGTGAAGGTTTTGAAGTCGGAGTCGCAGGATTTCTTGGATGCTCAAAATCGTAGATTTTAGCTTTCAAAGAATTGGCATCTATTTCCATTTTCTTGATCGTGGAAGCTAGGCTATTGTAAGCAGCGTAGCTAGATCCCCAAGCGGCCAAGAAAATAATTAAGCCAATCAAGGTGATTGTCACCATGGAATCTGATGTGATTTCGTCCATTCCAAAGAGTCCTCCTAGAGTATCAAAGGCAATGAAGAAAATTAGAAAAGCACCAAAATAGACCAAAAGGGCTATTTGGAGGATTTGGTGAAGTTTTTTCATGTGTTTATAATTTATTTTTTAGCGGTCATTACCTGTCCTGATATTTCGGGATGGAATCCCAGAGCTGAGTGAATGATCCTAGTTTTTATCATCTTCCACAGGCTCTATTTCAGGGGTTTTAAAATTTATTTTAACGAATATACTAAACCGACTGAATACTAGAAAGTTTCTGATACAAGCCTTCTATTTGGCTCAAATCGGAATGAGTGCCTCTTTGGACTATTTCTCCTCGCTCGATGACCAAGATCTCATCGGCATGCTGAATCGTGCTCAATCGATGTGCGATCACGAGTGTAGTTCTATTGCTCATTAGCTTAGTCAAAGCCTCTTGTACCAAATGCTCTGATTCGGAATCTAGTGCGGAAGTGGCCTCGTCAAGGATCAAAATAGGAGGGTTTTTCAAAACTGCTCTTGCGATACTTATGCGTTGGCGTTGGCCTCCAGAGAGCTTAGAGCCACGCTCACCTATACTTGTTTGATAACCATCTTCCATTTTCTCGATAAACTCATGAGCATTGGCAATTTTTGCTGCTTCCAAGACTTGGGCCTCTGTGGCACCTTCTACTCCGAATGCGATATTGTTGAAAACGGTGTCGTTGAAGAGTATGGATTCTTGTGTTACAATTCCCATTAGGCTACGCAAATCTTTCAGACTGAAATCTTTCAAATTATTCCCGTCAAGCAAAATTTCTCCTGCAGTTGGATCATAAAAGCGTGGCACAAGATCAGCCAAAGTGGACTTTCCACCACCAGAAGGTCCTACCAAAGCAATGGTTTTTCCTCGCGATAATGTAAAGTTGATATCCTTCAAAACCAGTTGATCTTCGTAAGCAAAGCTTACATTTTTGACTTCAACTGATTTATCGAAGTTTTTTAAAACTGATGGCGCAGCTGGAGAAGTAATCTGTGATGGGGTATCCACCACGGTAAAAACTCGCTCCGCAGAGGCAATTCCGCGCTGTATGCTACTGACCGCACGGGAGATTTCTTTGGCGGGATTTAGCACTTGGGTGAAAATAATGATATAAGTAATGAAGTCCGAAGCGCCCAAATCTGAGCTGCCGCTGAGGACCATACTTCCTCCATAAACTAAAATTCCAGCCACTACGAATACACCCAAAAACTGGGAAATAGGAGAGGCGAGTTCATTCTTGCGCGCCATGTTTACATTGACATCGGCGTAGAAATCCGTTTCTCTATCAAACTTATTTTTCATAAAACCTTCTGCATTGAAGGCTTTGATTACACGCATACCGCCTAAAGTCTCATCTAGAATATTCACAATTCTTCCCAAAGACTGCTGACTTTGTACAGCTTTTTTCTTCAGTCTTCTAGTGATTCCACCTATGATCGCTCCGGTGATTGGGATGATCAAAATGGTGAATAGCGTCAGCTTGGCGGACATGAAGAAGAGTACTGAGAAATATAGAATAATAGTAACCGGTTCGCGAAATACGACTCGAAGCGATTGTACGATGGTGTTTTCTACTTCCTGTACATCATTGGTCATCTTTGACATCAAGTCACCTTTTCGCTCATTGGAAAAGTAACCTATATGTAGCTTGCTGACCTGTCCGAAAATATCCATTCGCATTCGCTTGATGACTACTGCTCTCACCTTGGCAAGTACTACGCCTGACAAATAAGTGAAGAGATTGGAGAGAAAAACGGATACAACGATGATAATACAGACATAAAAGAGCGTACCCATTTTCCCATATTCTTCAGCTACTTGAAGGAAGTTGTAATTGAAGAGGTGGGAGAAATATTCCACTGAAAAGCTGAATTCAGGCTTTGTTGCGTATTGCGCCAGCGATTCAGGATCTACTTGCTCGAAGATCACATCGAAAAGTGGTTTCAGCAGCGTGAAATTCAGCAAGCCAAAAACGATGGAGAGAAAAGCGTAAATGATATAAATAGGCACGAATTTCCCATATGGCTTGGCATAGGAAAGAATTCGTAGGTAAGTCTTCATAAACTAATATTCGTGGAATAATCTCGCAAGTTACGCAAAAATGACAGTGGAGGTTTCTAGTTAATAGTTGTAATCTGGTCTGATAAAGTTCCAGCGGAAGGCCAGTTGCAGGTATTGATTGGTCTCTGGGCTATCTAGATCTTGAGCGGTACGTCTTCTGAAAGAATGTGATGCGTCAATGAAGAAATTGTGACGCAGCATATAACTCGCATTTAAATTGGTCTGGATCACCTTGTTTTCTATTCCCTGGCCGATCACATTATCAAACAATCCTGTAGGGCTTCCCTGTAGCCTGTTTTTCAAAACATCCCCTCCCCAGTTGGTCTCCTCATCCGGATCTGCTCCATAGAGTTGATACATGCCAGTGAGTGTAAGACTTAACTTCGGAAGAGGCTGGTACCGGATTATACTAATGAATTCCCTGAAATTCGCACCCCGAGGATGAGTTAAAGGAGTTCTCCAGTTGGAGTAGGATTGATAATCAAATTTTTCCTGAAATGTATAAGGTCTTGCTTGATTCCATTCAAATTGAAAGTCCAGGTTAGAAAGGCCAAATACATCCATATACTTATAACCCATTTGGACACCGTATTTATTCCTCTTGGAGTTTTTCCCATCCACACCAAAGAACTCGTTGAAGACGAATTCATCAAGCGCAAACTGACCGTACAATTCCATGCCTGGAGTGAAAATCCACTTGCCATCTAGTCCCAGCATAACCTTGTCTGGAGTTCCTTGCTGCTGCTCCACCCAGCGCATAAAGATGATAGGGTTGAAATAGTTGAAGTTTACCTCATCTGTCATCACCGATGAAAACCATCCAATATTCAAGTTCTTGCCAATATTCATTCCCAGCCTGCTAAAGGCGAAAAATTTCTGGGGGTACTTTCCGTCTGTTGGTCTTCCTCTATCATAAAAGACGTCTGCCGTCATTTGGCTCCAGATATTGGTCAGCTGAAACTTCCATACCTGTGTGTTGAGTTTGACAAACATGTAGGGATTGGAAAAGTCGGATAATATAAAAGACCTGTAGCCTTCTCCTATAAAGTTGCGGTCGTGCCCGACTTCCACTTGAATGTGTTTGCTGACATTAAAACTTACATGCCCCAATGCTGAGAAGTAGCTGTAACCATCTCCCTTATATTCTTTCCAGAATCCTTCGCCAGGCACAGCGCCATTATATGCTGCATAGCCTTTGACCCATGATGGAAAAAATGCTTCTGAAGAGGTGAAATAAGTATAAAACCCAACTTTGTCATCTATTGAGCCACGCAAGACTATACCTCTTGAAAGGCGGTTGGGATTTCGGTCATCGTCTGGCTCGACGCCTCCATTTATGTAAAACACTGGGCTCACATGAATATCAAACTCATCGCTATCATAATAGGCAAAATCTCCTGGGCGCTTATACAGGGCTTTTAGAAAAGGCTTTTTGGATAAGGGCGTTTCTCTACTCACAAATTCCCAGTTATCCTGACTCAAGTAAGCAAGGTTGAATTTATCTACACTTGACTTGATGACCGGATCAGCAGCCAGACTATCCAGGTATTTGGCTACAAAGTCTCTTCGGTAAGGCTTCACTCCAGAATGAAAAGCCGAGTTGTTTTTTCCTTGCAGGATCTCGTATCGATCGATTTTGTGGTAGTAATCCCGGTCGTATGGGATGTAGCTTCCTTGCGCAAATGCAAAAAGAGGGAGTAAAAATATGCCTATAAAAATAAGCAGCCGAGAGCTTGGGTTGTGACTGTATGGTTTTAGCATTGGCTAAATCTAAAAAACATTCCTGAAAATGGAATACTATTAAACTGGTTTGAAATCAGGTTATTTCCTTACCATGCTATGAGTAGCAATTAATTTTCAGGGCTAAACTGGGCTGTGCCTATTTTATTTTTGAGCTAATAAAGCTTCTTTTGTGTTCTGGAAACCACTTTTTAAATCCTTTTGATCAATTGACTTAGAAATACTTGACAAAGATTTGGTGGGTTTTCTGAAAAAGAGTAACTTTGTGCCTCATTTGAAAGAGGTACTATATAACTAGCAATAATATGAAAGCTGATATCCATCCAAACTACAGAGACGTCGTTTTCTACGACACTTCTAGCGAGTTTAAATTTCTTACTAAGTCAACTATCGAAACAAGCGAAACAATCACTTGGGAAGATGGCAACGATTATCCATTGTACAAGGTGGAAGTGAGCTCTCAGTCTCACCCATTCTACACAGGTAAGAAAATGATGCTTGATACTGCGGGTCGTGTTGAGAAATTCAACAGAAGATACGCTCAGAAGAAGTAATTCTTCCTTATCTCAGGCTAAAAAGTCTCCCGGAGCATGGATTCCGGGAGACTTTTTTATTTTTGCCTCATGGACTCTATTTTGTTGTTTGATGATCCCGCGATTCGTGGCTCATTGCTCCCCTTTACTTTTACAAGACCTGTGGCGGATCTCCGTGTCGGAATCCTGAAGATTTCTGAAAAATGGGAGAAGTTGACAGGTACTTCAGTTTCTTTTCTTAGCCAAGATTACCTTCAAAAGAAATTTCCCCGCAAATCAGGAAATGCTCTTGCTATAAACGGAGCCTGGCTACCAGATAGCAAAAGTCTTGAGCTTTTGAAGTCCCTTACTGCTAATCAGGCAGTGTTTTTCGGCAAAATACTCATCGCTACTTATATCGGGGAGACTGAGAAAAACCTAAGTGCTGTAAGGGACAAAGAAATCATCCAGATGAGTTCTGAGCCAAGGCTTCTCTTGAAGACCTGGAATATCTTCCAGTTCAATGGGGCAGAAATCAGAAAGGATTTTGATTTAATTACCCAAGGAAGAAAATCTGCTGAAATCAACGATCCTTATACCAAGCTATATTCTCCCGAAAACATTTTCATAGAAGAAGGTGCAGTAATCCGCGCAGCAGTTTTGAATGCTGACGGTGGACCTATCTACATCGGGAAAAACACAGAGATCCAAGAAGGGACATTAGTTCGTGGGCCCTTTGCACTTTGCGAAAGCTCTACGCTAAATATGGGAGCGAAAATAAAAGGCGATACCACTGTGGGTCCACATTGTAAAATAGGTGGAGAGGTGTCCAACTCCGTGATCTTTGGCTTTAGCAATAAAGGCCATGAGGGTTTCTTGGGCAATTCTGTGATTGGCGAATGGTGTAATATGGGCGCTGATACCAATACCAGTAACCTGAAAAACAATTATTCTCAAGTGAAGCTTTGGGATTATACCGTAGGAAATTATGCCAACACAGGCTTGCAGTTTTGTGGCTTGATGCTGGGAGATCACTCCAAATGCGGTATCAACACCATGTTCAACACCGGAACTGTAGTAGGAATTGGCTCCAATGTTTTTGGACCTGGATTTCCTCGTAAATTTATTCCTTCCTTTGCTTGGGGTGGAGAGGAAGGATTCTCTACCTTTTTGTTTCCAAAGTTTCTAGAGACAGCAAAAGCCGTGGTAGCAAGAAGAGGACTGGAATTGAATGCAGAGGATCAAGAGATCTTGCGCACGATTTTCGAAATGTCCAAAAACTATAGAATTTGGGAAACTTCATTCTGATCAATTAATACATGCAATTCGCAGATATACCGGGGCTTCCCGAAACCAAAGAGAACCTGATCAATGCTGTCAAACATAATCATTTGGCGCATGCATTGCTATTTCATGGGCCTGAAGGCTCAGCCAATCTAACTATGGCCTTGGCGCTGTGCACCTATTTGTACTGCGAAAAACCCAGTGATACTGACTCCTGTGGGGTATGCTCCTCATGCCAACGAATGAGTCGATTGCTTATGCCGGATTTGAATTTCGCTATGCCTGCCATTACAACGACCAAAGACGACGAGGAGGATAAGCCGGATCTATTGGCCAACTGGAGGAAATTTGTGATAGAACAACCTTATGGCAACGTTCATGATTTTATCTATTTCAATAATTTTGAAAAGAAGCAATTAAATATATCCAAGGGAGCGGCACGCAGAATCATTCAATCACTGTCCTTGATGTCTTTCGAAGGAGGCTACAAAATAATGATGATTTGGGCACCGGAATTCCTGCATCCAGCTGCGGCAAATGCCCTGCTGAAAATTCTCGAAGAGCCACAGCCCAAAACTCTGTTTATTTTGGTTACTAGCCATGCGGATCAGTTACTGACTACGATTCTTTCCAGAACGCAGAAAGTGACAATTCGTGGCTTCTCTGATGAGGAGGTTAAAAACCATCTGGTTGCCGAAGATCTTTGTATTGAAGCATCTGCGGAGCAAATAGCGATGTTGGCAGATGGAAATCTCCGTGAAGCCTACCGGCTAGTGGATCAGGTAGAAGATCTTCAGGTGAAGAAAATCAGAGAATGGTTTTTGTCTTGTTACAAAGCAGATTTCAAAAGTATTTTTGGCTTGGCAGATGATTTTCACAAATCGGATAAGGAAGCCCAAAAGTCACTGGTGCTGACTGGTTTGAATGTCCTTCGAGAGATACTTCTCAAAAATGCTGGTTTGGATGATCTACTACGTACACATGATGAGGATCGTGATTTTGTAAATAAAATCTCTGGGAATATATTGAAGGAAGAGCATGTGGGTAAGCTGTATGGGGATTTCAACATGGCACATTATCATTTGGAAAGAAATGGGAATGCGAAGTTTATCTTCACTGACCTCTCGATGAATGTGACCAGATTGATGGCTAAAATCAGCTGATATGGAACATAAAATAATCGGTCGAAAAGAAAAGATTTCTTTACCCGATATGGGGCTGAACTTAGTCTGGGCCAAAGTGGATACGGGTGCCTACACCAGTAGCATTCATGCTGAGAATTTGGAAGTAGTAGAAGTGAATGGCAAGCGAGTCTTGCAATTTCAAGCTCTTCTTCCAGGGCACAAATCCTATACTGGCGAGTTTATTAGGGTTGAGCATTTCAGAGAGAAAAAAGTAAAAAACTCCTTCGGACAGGCTGAGCTACGTTATTTGATTGAGACTAGCTTTGAACTTGCTGATGAGACCTACACGGCCGAGTTTACCCTATCGGATCGCTCCAAGATGAAGAATGCGATTCTCCTCGGGCGAAAGATCCTGAAAAATCGTTTTCTTGTGGATGTGTCCAAGGTCAATTTGGCCAGACAATACAGGAAGAAATAAGCAAATACTGATTTATCTTACGAGTCAAGAAATAGACTCAAACTCTAAAAATTTTCTTATGAAGATTGCAATCCTATCCAGGAACCCAAATTTGTATTCTACCAGAAGGCTTTTTGAAGCAATTCAGCAGGCTGGGCACGAAGCACTAATAGTGAATCATAGTGTGTGTGACCTGATTATCGAGCAAGATGGGCCTTCTATTATTTACAAAGGCGAAAAACTTACGGACATAGATGCAATCATCCCGAGAGTTGGGGCATCAGTTACTTTTTACGGCACAGCGGTAGTTCGTCAATTCGAGTTGATGGGGGCATTTTCAGCAGTTCATTCTCAAGCGATAGTTCGGAGCAGAGACAAGCTGAGAAGTTTACAGATCCTTTCCAGTGCTGGATTGGGTATGCCGAAGACTGCCTTTACCAATTTTTCCAAAGGTGGAGAAAAGCATATTATTGAACATGTGGGCGGAGCACCACTGATCATCAAATTGCTTGAAGGAACTCAAGGATTAGGAGTCGTTTTGGCAGAAACTAGAAAAGCCAGTCAGTCAGTGATTGAAGCCTTTCACGGCTTGAAAGCGAGAATAATTGTGCAGGAATTTATTAAGGAAGCCAAAGGGGCAGATATACGTGCATTTATTGTAAACGGCAAAGTAGTTGGAGCGATGAAGCGTCAAGGTGCAGAGGGTGAATTCAGATCCAACCTGCATCGAGGAGGAAGGGCGACAATCATTAAATTGAGCCGAGCGGAGAAGCAAGCGGCATTAAGTGCGGCGAAGGCATTAGGCTTGGATGTGGCTGGAGTGGATATGCTTCAGTCTGCAAGAGGCCCATTGATATTGGAAGTGAACAGCTCACCAGGACTCGAAGGCATAGAGAAAGCAACAGGGATAAATATCGCTGGCGCAATCATTAAATTTATAGAAGAGGGGGTCAATAAGCGCCCCATGAAAATATCAAGTCAATGAGTCAGGTAGTAAAAATAGGTACACGCGGAAGCAAATTAGCGCTTTGGCAGGCCTATCATGTGGAGGAACTTCTGCAAAAAGCAGGCTTGAAAGCTGAGATTGTCATCATCGATACCAAAGGTGATCAGATCCTAGATGTGTCGATTGCCAAGATCGGCAGCAAGGGTGTTTTCACACAGGAATTGGAAGATCAGTTGCTGGACGGGCGAATTGACATCGCTGTTCATAGCGCAAAGGATATGCAGTCCAATTTGCCAGAAGGCTTTGAGATTATTGCCTTTACCGAGCGTGAAAAAGAAAATGATGTGCTGGTCTCTCATGACAAGTCTGTTTCGCTCAAGAAGAACGTCGTTTTAGGAACGTCATCCACACGTCGGGTTTCTACCCTGAAGTATTTTTATCCCCATGTGAAGACAGTGGAGGTTCGCGGGAATCTGCAAACCAGAATCCGCAAAATGGAAGAGGGGCTTTGCGATGCCTTGTTGCTGGCATATGCTGGAGCACATCGCATGGAATACGATCATATGATAGTCGCAGAATTGGATTTGGATGAATTCACTCCTGCTGTAGGGCAAGGTTCTGTCGCGATAGAAGTGGCAGAGAAATTGGATCCTGTATTGAAGACTAAAATAGCTGCAGCTTGTAATCATTTGGAGACTTCCTTGAGGTTGCGTGCTGAGCGAGCATATTTGAGAGTGCTTGAAGGAGGTTGTAGTATCCCTGTTTTTGCGCTAGCAAATCTTGTCGGCGATCAGCTTACACTCAAAGGTGGAATTGTGAGTTTGGATGGGAAAGAGCGGATTTCTATCCTAGTAGAAGGAAATGCAGGTCAGCCAGAAAAGATAGGAGAAGAATTAGCTGATCGAGTTTTTGCCGCAGGCGGAAAAGTAATATTGGATCAAATTAAAAGTACTTTGAATAAATGAGTTATCTAAGAAACCTACTTATTGTCTTCTTGCTAGCGAGTACCGCTGCCTGTGGAGGAGAGAAAGATTACGTAATCACCATAGAGACTAGTCATGGAAATATCGTGGCGGTACTTTTTGACGATACGCCAGAGCACAAATCCAATTTTATCAAATTGGCAGAAGCCGGAAGATTTGATTCTACCGAGTTCCAGCGGGTGATGAAGAATTTTATGATCCAGGGCGGGGACGTCTTCACCAAAGAGAACCTTCCGCCTCAGGAATGGCCAACTTTGCCTGCGGAAATCCGGCCCAAATATTACCACAAAAAAGGTATGATCGCGGCTGCGCGACAACCAGATGGTATCAACCCAGAGCGAAGATCAAATGGATCTCAATTTTACATCACTATCGGAAAGGTCTACGATGAACTTGAACTCACGACTGATATGAAGGAACTTCAGAAATCGCTGATGAAGTATATGGAGTTGGGAAGTCAGGCAGAATTGAAGAATGAATACATCCGTCTTTATAATGAGGAGAAATACGATAGCCTGACAAATCTGATTCTTTCTAAAAGAGATGAGTTGGAAGAATCCCTCAATGTGAATTTGACTAAGGAATTTACCCCTGAGCAAA
Source organism: Algoriphagus chordae (assembly GCF_003254055.1). Taxonomy (GTDB): domain Bacteria; phylum Bacteroidota; class Bacteroidia; order Cytophagales; family Cyclobacteriaceae; genus Algoriphagus; species Algoriphagus chordae. The sequence goes on along the minus strand of NZ_QKZT01000012.1, from coordinate 109,963 downwards.
TTGAAGCCTACACCACTGTGGGAGGAGTTCCGCATTTGGACAAGGAGTACACGGTTTTTGGTGAAGTGATCCAAGGCTTAGAAGTAGCAGACGAAATATCAAATGTCCCTACTGGCTACCGAGATAGGCCAAATGAGCCTGTTTATATGACTGTGAAAGTGGATAAAATGTCTCGCAAAAAAATCGAAAAAGAATATGGCTACAGCTACCCCGATGACAAGTAAGAAGAAAATATTTATCACTGGAGCCAATGGTTTGCTTGGACAAAAGCTTGTTTCACAATTGGTGGGAAAAGGTGAATTCCAAGTGATCGCTAGCGGTAAAGGTGAATGCAGATTACCAGGCGAAGGTTTCGAATACGTTTCACTGGAAATCACAGATGCTGCACAGGTAGCCCAAACCTTGGGAGATATCAATCCAGATGTCATTATCCATGGGGCAGCTATGACACATGTGGATCAGTGTGAGCAGAATCAGGAGGCTTGTTACGATGCCAATGTAAATGCCACTGCCTATTTGATCAAAGCTGCCGAGGCTGCAAATGCTCACTTTATATTCGTTTCTACGGACTTTATTTTCTCTGGTGAGGAGGGACCTTTGGATGAAAATGCCATTCCTGCCCCGGTAAATTATTATGGGGAGACCAAGCTGATCGGCGAAGAGATGGTTATGAAGTCAAAAGCAAAGTGGGCAATTGCTCGAACTGTATTAGTATTCGGAATAGCCCATGATATGAGTCGTACGAATATTGTCCTTTGGGTGAAGTCTTCTCTAGAAGCTGGAAAAGAAATCCAAGTAGTGGATGATCAATTCCGTACTCCTACGCTCGCCGAAGACTTGGCGGCAGGTTGTATTTTGATCGCGGAGAAAGAAGCAGAAGGGGTTTTTAATATTTCAGGCCCAGACTTTTTGACCCCCTATGAAATGGCAAACACAACAGCCGACTTCTTTGGTCTGAATAAGGACTTAATCAAAAGAGCTGATTCGAGCACTTTTACTCAGCCAGCAAAAAGACCCTTAAAAACAGGTTTTGTCATTACCAAAGCTCGCGAACAGCTTGGTTTTGAGCCGAAAACTTTCCGAACGGCAATTGGTATTTTGGCAAAACAAATTATCTTAGCCCGCGCTTAAAAGCAGTTTATACACCCTTAATTTAATTTTATAATAGTTTATGGCACTTAAAAACGATACCGAAGAAAGAGGCGAATTTGGTTCTAGTTTGGGATTCATCATGGCCGCAGCGGGATCTGCCGTAGGTCTTGGGAATATTTGGAGATTCCCGTATTTGGTCGGTGAAAATGGAGGAGGAGCCTTCGTATTTGTATATATTATTTGTGTGCTATTTATAGCATTGCCATTACTATTGAATGAAATAGCATTAGGTAGAAAATCAGGTAAAAACCCAATCGGAGCTGTCCGTGAAACAGGTGGAAATGGCTTCTGGCAACTTGCAGGTGTACTTTGCGTCCTGGTTTGCTTCTTTGTTTTTAGCTACTATTCGGTGATTGCAGGTTGGACAGTAGGGTATATTATCACTGAAATCATCAACGTTCCGGTAGATTTTGCGGAGTTTGTTCAGACTCCGCTGTATGTGATTCCTCTTACGTTCATATTTATTCTGGCGACTATCTTGATCGTCTTGGGTGGTGTGTCTGGAGGTATAGAGAAAGCTTCTAAATTTTTGATGCCGGTTTTGTTTATCATCATTATTTTCATTGCAGGAAGAGCAGTAACCTTAGAAGGTGCATCAGCAGGTATTGAATATTATTTGAAGCCTGATTTCAGCAAAATTAATCCAGCTGTAATCCTTCAAGCGCTTGGTCAAGCATTCTTCTCTATGTCTGTAGGCTGGGGTTTGATGATCACTTTTGGATCTTATCTACCAAAGAAATCTAATATTGTACAATCTGCGGGATGGATCGCAGGGATGGATACTTCAGTTGCCTTGTTGGGTGGATTGATGGTGTTTCCAGCCTTATTTGCCTTACTTCCAGGTAAGGATCCTGCTGCAGGACCAGCTTTGGTTTTTGACGTATTGCCAAAGGTATTTGCTGCCATGCCAGGTGGTCATATCGTAGGAGCTCTTTTCTTTATCTTATTGATGGTAGCTGCTTTGACTTCTACGATCTCGATGTTGGAAGTTCCGGTGTCTTATCTGATTGATGACAAAAAGTGGGGTAGAAAAAGAGCTACCTGGACTATTGGTGTTGCTGCGATGGCGCTTTCTGTTCCGTCTGCTTTATCTCAGATTCCAGGTACATTCTTTGCCAATTTGCATATCAACTTCTTTGGAAATAGACTTGAAGGTTTCTTCGGCATAATGGACTTTGTCTTCGGTACCTTCGCCGTGATCGTTATCTGCTTGATGCTTGCCTTATACACTGGTTGGGCTTCTAAGATTTCGGAATATGCAGATGAATTGAAGTTGGGAGCACCAGGTTTCAAGGGTCCTTTCAGATTGGGATGGATGTTCTTTGTGAAGTGGATTTGTCCAATTGTAATTATTTTACTAATACTTAATATGGTAGGTGTATTCGGAACAGCGCAGGCTGCATAATAAGAGGCATTTGCTTATATGGTTGAAAAGGAAGTCTTCGGGCTTCCTTTTTTTAATTTTTCACCACCTTCCCATTTCTAACCACAGAGTCTAGGTAGGTCAGGCGGAGGCTGCAATACTGACTTTTTCTAATTTAGTCGAATGTTCATTTAGTACTGGAGTTTGTCGACTGATCACTGGGACTGAACCCTGATCATTGATCACTTTTCACATCCAACTACTTACCTATATCATGTTATCCTGCTCCTCCTGAAGCTGGATTTAGTCCACTTAGACCTCAGCGTTCTCCCCATCTATATAGAAAAGACCAGCGGAATGCATGCTGATTACTGAGACTGATCACTGGGACTGAACCCTGATCACTGATTACTTTCCATATCCAACTACTTACCTATATCATGTTTTCCTACTTCTCCTGAAGCTGGATTTAGTCCACTTAGACCTCAGCGTTCACCCCATCTATATAGGAAAGGCCAGCAGATCGCGTGCTGATTACTGAGACTGAGACTGGGACTGAACTCTGATCACTGATCACTTTTCACATCAATCCTTCCATCTAATCTTCCTTCTTGGCAAGGGAATTGCTAATTTTTCTTAAAATCCATCGTTACTAAGCTTACTAAACCAATAAATACTATATCATGAAAAAATTAATTCTTTCTCTGGCTTTGTTGGCATTTGCGCTGACAGGCTATTCTCAGGGCTTTTCTTTCGGCCCTAAAGTAGGGCTCAGCCAAACTAAACTTGATCTAAAATCTGAGGACTTCAAGTCTGGTGATGCCAAATTCGGATACCATGTGGGCTTGTTTGCCAGAGTAGGCTTGGGTCCCCTTTATCTTCAGCCTGAGCTCCTGTATGCCCAGACTAAAGGGGAGTTCTCCTTCAATGATGGTGTCTCTGGCGATAAGGAATATAAATCCAACTTCAATAGACTTGATATCCCTGTGATGGTTGGGTTAAAATTCTTTAAGCTCCTTAGAATTCAAGCTGGCCCTATCGCTAGTGTTAACATCGATTCAAAGCTGAAAGATGCTGTAGATACGGTGCAAGATGTGGATTACAAAAAGACGACTATAGGCTATCAGGCTGGTTTGGGCTTGGATATCGGGAATCTGATCGTAGATGCCAAATATGAAAGTTCTCTAGGGAATATATCTGGTAAGATAGGAGGGTTCGAGACTGATCATCGAGTAAATCAGTGGATATTATCGGTAGGATTTAAACTTTTCTAGTCGCTTGAAACCGGAACAAAAATACCGATTGAAAATTATCAATCGGTATTTTTTTTGGCTCATTTGGAGATTAATCGTGTCTTGTAAATCACCGAATAGTCATTTTCGGCTTCAGAGAAATTAAGTGAAAACCAGATTTCATCCTTAGAGATGTATTTGTTTAAGTTGCCCAGGATTTCAGGTTTTTGGATGGGAGAACTGATTTCTGTGCCGTTGAAAATGACCATGCCTCCTTGGTTACTTTCTCCCAATACCTCCCATTGTTTGTCCATATCTCCATCAGCTTTGGCCACTGCTTCCTCATACTCCTCACTCGTCAATCCAGCAAGATAATCCACTATAAACAGGCCATCTTCCATCGCAATGATTTTATTGATCGTGCCAGCATAGAGTTCACTTATTACTATGTTATTATTGACCTCCTTGCCTTTAGGCTCATTTTCAACAAAAGCGGGGAAGGGAATGAACTTGGTAGAACCTAAAGAATTCAGGTCTGAGAGTGGATACGCAAAAATCTTAGGTTCATGTCTATAAGCTATATATAGACTATCCTTTCCGAGAGAAATCGCGGGATAGAAAGAAAAGAATTTATAGGCATTTTCTTCACTACTAAACTTGGAACTGGCAGGAAATGGAACAGCCGCCGTATAGGTCTCAGACTGCAGGTCTAGAATCTCTATATGCTTGGATTTTTTTTGATAATCAATTCCCTGACTGCCAAATTCATCTCTGCCACGTCCAGGTAGATTAAGGTAAAGTTGATCACCTTTGATAAATAAATTATCGGCACCACCAATAATGATTTGTGCCATAGCAGAAAAATCAGGTTCGTATTTTTTCTGCAATTTGCCTTCCAAATCATACTTATAGACGCCACCAGTAGTAGGGATTAGAAACTCATTATTGGTTAGAAACTTGCTTTTTCCGTATCGATTCGCCTGATATTGGTTCGGGCCTTCACCCCTCAGTTTGTACTGATAAAGCTGTTCTCCCTTATCATTTGCTACTATAATAGAGTCCGTGTTTTCGTCTATTAGCAAATTGGATTTCCCATCTGGACTAATGTCCATCAGCGTGAGATTTCCTAGATAATCCACTATTAGGGAATCATATATTTCAAATTCTAGCGCTTGTTCTGAAAGTGGAGTGGATGATGCTGTTTGTTCTTTTTCGCCTGAGCAGGCAAAAATGCTGAGTGTAAAAGGGAGGAGGTATAAGTAGTAGAGGTTTTTCATTTCTGTACCAATTGTAGTTTATAAAAAGTCAAGTAATCCTGCTCTTCGCCCAAGTATTCATCATTTCTAAGCGCGAAAAAGGGCTGGTTAAGACCTTCCATTGCAAAGATCTTATAAACTTTTTTAGGAATTGGAATCTCGTTTGACCATCCTTTTTCTGAGTTATAAACTTTGAGATAAGATTGGTTTAGGTCAATCAATTTTGGAAAGTCCTTAGGGAAGTCAAATTCTTGGGTGCTATAAATCTCTTCTGAGATTCCTTCGGAATAGTGCACTACAAATTGATTCTCCTCTGCAAAAACCCCAAAAACATTGCCTTCCACCAGTTTTTCGTAGTTGTAGTTTTCGTATTTGTCCTTCAATTCAGGAGCTTCGATAAATTTCGTGGGCTTAAGATCTATGGTTTCTATAAAGCTCCCCGAATCAAGCAGGTTAAATCTGTGGATTTTGGGTTCGTTGTTGAAGTAGAGCAATAGATCATTTTCAGATATGGTAAATGAAATTGATGGTCTTTCATAAAACTTGCCAGTACTGAATTTTGAAGTTTCGGGCGTTCTGATTAATGGGCTGCTTTCTCCTGTAGTAGGGTTTAGCTTTTCGAGTAAAAAATATTCTTTTAAATAATTTTCAGTAAAAGGTCCCACATCATCTCTTCCTGTATAGTAGAGAAGTATATTTTCCTGCCAGAATTCCAATGATTTATCATCCATCAACCCTCCCATCGGTGGGGATGTGAAAGGCATTTCGATTTCTCTTTGAATCGTAAGATCCCCGTTTAATTTGTAAAAAGGACCATGGTGGTTACTGATTAAAGGATTGCCTTCGGGATCAATTTTGATAGTGGAAATAAAAGAAATTGAGTTTGGGCCGTCTTTAGGGAAAGTTTGGGTAGTGAGCACTTTCCCGTCATAATCGATTTTGACTATGGTATTGGCAGTGTAGTCATAGATCAAGCCTATTCCTTCACTAAAATCTCCAGTGGATATATTTCCCAAATAATCCACCTGAATAGAGTCTAGAATCTGAAGTTCCCATACGATGGAGTTTAAGGATTGATTTTCCTCGTTGTTTTTCGGTGCAGAGCAGGAAAAAGCTAGCAGGATTGAGCATGAAAATAGTAGATAGTTCTTTTTCATTTTTGTACCAATTGTAGTTTATAAAAAGTAAGATAATCTTGTTCTTCGCCGATGTATTCATCGTTTCGGAGGGCGTAGAAAGGTTTGTCTACTGATTCTATATTGAGTATTAACTTCACTTTTGAAGGGATAATCATTTCATTTGACCAGCCGAACCCATACTGATATATTTTGAGGTAGTCTTTCCTGAATTCTGGATAACGATAGAAATTTTCTTTCTCCTTTAATTCATTATTAACAAATGTGTTACCATCGATCCCTCCATTGTAGGTTATCATAATATGGTTTGGGTCTGAGTAAATCCCATATATTCTCGCCTCATTCATTTGCATGGATTGTGAATAAGTAACTGGTGATTTTTGGCCTGGGATAAGCTTAAAATCCTCTGGTATGAAATCCATACTTCGGATCCACTGAATGCTATCTCCCATCGCGTATATATGTACCTGGGGCTCATTGGTGAAAGTCAGGTACAGACTGTCATTTTCAATGACAAAATTTAAATACGGGCGGTTAAAAAAGTCATCTGTATTGTATTTGGATGTAGGAGGAGTACGGACTACAGCTTTTGAAGTATTGGTTTTGAGGTCATACAATTCTAATAGGGGATAATCTCGGTAGAAATGGTCAATGTATGGGCTGATCCCGTCACGTCCCGGGTACCACAAGAGTATTTTATTATTCCATACTACTATATTTCTTCTATTATATGCTCCACCTCTTGCTTCACCGGGAAATGGCATCTCAAGACTTCCTATCGAATTGAGGTCAGAATCAAATTTATATATATTGTTGAATGAAGAGGATCCATAAATAACCTCATTGTGTCGATGTAAAGTTGATAACCACATCACTGTTCCTGGGCCTTCTTTAGGATAAGTTTTTTTAGCTAAAATATTACCAGTCGAATCAAACTTCACCAAGGTTGTGCTCATGATGTCCTTGATGATTCCTACTCCATCGTTAAAAATGCCTTCTCGAATATCTGCTAGATAGTCCACCTGAATAGAGTCTACGATCTGAAGCTCCCATTCATTGGAGTTTATGGATTGGTTCTCCGGGTTACTTTTCGGTGCTGAGCAGGCAGAGTATAATGTAATTGCAGCAAGCGCTAGTAAAAGTATATATTTCATTTTTGAACTAATCGAAGTTTATAAAAAGTCAAATAATCCTGCTCCTCACCGATGTAGTCATCATCTCTCAAAGCGTAAAAGGGTTTGTCAAGAGATTCTATGTTTAGGATTCTTCCAATTCTGTAGGAGAGATTGATTTCATTGGAAAGTGTGGAGTCAGCATTTATAATTTTTATAATCTGTCTTTGATGGTCCTTGTGAAGAGGAAAGTTTTTAGGCTCTTTTAATTCATATTGTTGGTAGATTTCTTCAGAAATACCTTCTGTATAGAGCACAAAAATCCCCTGTTTGGTAGGAAAAAATTGTTGGATATTAGCATCTCTCATTTTACTAAAAGAAATGTATTCATAGGGTTTGGAGTGCTCACCATTATCTAGAAATTTTGTTGGCTCAAAGTTATATGTATGTAAATATTCATTGTTTTGAGAAAGATCATACACATGAACCAATGGCTCATTGTCTAAAGCTAGATAGAGGTGGTTTTCCAAAATCACAAAATTGAGAAATGGACGTTCGTAATATTTATCTGTGGAATAACGGGAGGATTTTGGTATCCTGATGATCGGCTCGGAGGTCTCAGATTCTGCGTCGATTTTTTCAAGTAAGAAATGGTCTCTAAAAAAATGTGGATCATATGGGTTGGCTCCATCACGGCCAGGGTAATAAGAAATGATTTTCCCATTCCAAACGTCTAAGTTTTTCAATAATCCTCCTCCATCTTTGGCTTCGGTGGGGAATTCAAGTTTAATCTCTTTTTTGAAGCTTAGGTCAGAGTTAATTTCATAGAGCCATCCCATGAAACTTGCAGCCAAAATATCTCCTTCTTGAAGGATCTTGATTTGGGTTGGATACTGAACTTTTCCCGGTCCTTCCTTGGGATAGGATTGTTCGTTAAGAATTTTTCCTGAGTCATCAAATTTGATCAGTTTGTTTTCTTTGAAGTTGAATATAACCCCAACATTATTTTTGAAATCCGCTCCATCCACCGTACCCAAATAATCTACCTGAATAGAATCTACGATTTGCAATTCCCATTCATTGGAAGCCTGAGGAGTGGATAGCTCCTCCGTTTTATTGGGTGAAGCGCAGGAAAAGAAATAGGAGCTTAGTAGGGTGGTTAAAATGTATCTGAATTTCATTTTGAGGCTAGTTTCATTTTATATATTCTTAAAAAATCTTCCTCTACATCAGGATCGGGAAGTTTTTGAAACCATGCATATCCACCTCCACTGGCATAGGTTCTTCCTCCGGTTTTGTCGGGAACTGAGACGTTTCCCAAATAACTTAGGTCAGTCAAGTTATAGATTAAATTGCCTTTCGGGGTCTCTTCCTCAATTTTTTGATAAAGAGCTCTTGCCTCATCTTCTTTGCCCGCTAGCCATAAAGCTTCGGCTTCTTTAGATTGTTGAGGATCCCTGCCAGAATAATAATTCAGTAAAAGCAGATTGTCCAAGATGTGAATATTTCTAATTGACGCAGAGCCACCTCTAATTTCTACATGTCCTTCCTGGAATTCGGCTCGATCTTTTCCTTCCGGTATTATAAATCCGGGGATGTCCAACTGAATCACAGTATCAAGCTTTGCTTCCTCTGGAGAGAGAGTGTACACATAGAGTTGTGGATCTCCGCCGTGTACAAAATAAAGTTTTCCATCTTTGGCTTCGTAGGCAGCACTGTAATCGCTCTCGATATAACCTTTGCCATTTAGAAAGTGACTTCCTGTTTCGAATGGAATCATTTCGGTCATGTATTCTGCTTGAACATCCACCAGTTCCACTGCTCGATAGCTGTCATAGAATTCCTGTTGCCCAGGGAAGGAATTGCGTGGACGGACAGATTTTGGAAGAAGGTATACCTGGTTTCCAAACTTTACTGTTTCGGTGGATTTCCCAATAAAGTTCATCGAGCTTGCGCCACCTAATGACTCAGGATGAGAGATTTTATGTTGCATAGTCCCATCCAAATCATAAATAAACAAGCCATTCATGCCATAGACAGTTATTTGATTTTCACCATAAAATCCTGGGGATTCTAGTTTGAAGCCATAGGCATCTGGAGTGTCCTCTTCTTTGGAAAAAGCGTGGATTATCTCTCCTTGGTCATCAGTTGTAATGATTTCTTTGCTGGGGGAGTCAAAAAACATCAACTTGGACCCTTCTGAATTGACATCTGTAAGCATAGGGTTTCCAAGAATTTCCAAGTCCAGAGAATCTACTAATTGCCATTCGTAAGACAGCGTGGTATCAATGTCTTGTTCAACTTTATCGGAAGATGAGCATGAAAAAAAACTGGCAAATGCCCATAGGGTTAAGAAGTATCTATATTTCATTTCTCAGTTAATTTCACTTTATAAACTCTCAAGAAATCCTCTTCTACTTCATCACTTCGATTTTTCTGCATCCATAAATACCCGCCCCCGGAAGCAAAGGATTCTAGATTAGCATTGCTAGGAAGTGGCAAATTTCCCAGTAGAGCCATGCTTTTTAGGTCAAAAACCAATACGCCTCTTGATACTTGGCTATCCAACTTGAAATACAATTCATCTGCTTCTTCCATTTTGTTGGCTGCATAAAGCTTCGATAGTTCGGCATTGTTTTCAGCAGAGATTCCTCCATAATAATTGACAATAAGCTTATCGCCTAGGATATGTATGTTTTGAATGGAGGAAGTACTCCCGTTGAGCATCACAGTTCCTTCTGCAAACTCTGCTCTAGGTGTGCCTTCTATGCCCGCAAATCCAGGAATAGTAAGCTGAATCACCGTGTCTAAACTCGCTCCTTCGGGGCTCAGGCTGTAGCGGTAGAGGGTAGGCTCCCCTGCCAAACTGACATAAAGCTTGTTGTCTTTTGTTTCCACGGCTGGCCAAAAATCACTTTCGTAATAGCCCATCCCATCCAGAAAGCGACTATTCTGCTCGAAAGGCACGATTTCTATAGAGCTTTCCTGCGCTATATCCACCAGTTCCAAATGCTTATAGGTATCGTAATATTTCTGCTCTCCTGGGTAGGTGTCTCTCGTACGTACAGACCGAGTTACCAAGTAAGTTTGTCCATTCAGTTTGGCTGTTTCTACAGACTTGCCGGGGAAAGCCATAAAACCTCCTCCGCCAAGGGTCTCAGGATGATCGATTTTTTTGATCATATTTCCTTCTTTATCGTAAAGGAAAATCCCTGCCATTCCAACAACAGCGATTTTGTCCTCGTCTACAAAGCCAGGCGCTTCCACCATAAACTCGTAGGAATCCGGAGTGTCCTCAGATTTATTGAACTGACTTTGGATGTTGCCATCACTGTCTGTCAGCACAATGTCTGTCGAGGCAAAATCGTAGAACAGGAATGATTCACCTGATTCACTCACCGATGTAATCAAAGGGTCTCCCAGCATCTGCAAATCCAGGGAGTCTATAATTTCCAGACTGTATTCTACATCTGATGAGATTTCCTGTTTTTTGTTTTCAGAGCAAGAAATGACTGTGATTAGAGAAATGGAAAGGAAAGTCTTAGAGATAGTATTCATGTGATTGTAAGGTAAATAGAGATGCTATTAAGATAATAGGTAAACTTTTTAGACCAAAAAAAACTCAGCCTGCATGACTGAGTTTTATGTTATTTGTTGTTAAAGTTGAGGTCTACTCACTTTAGCTGATGTTTTTTACTTTGCTATCCACAGGCTAGTGCTGAATTATTCAATCGTACTTTTGATATAAGGCCAAATAGTATTGAATACGATCTGATGACCTTCTTCGGTAGGATGTATACCGTCAGGGAGGTTTAATTCTGGGATTCCGCCTACATTTTCCAGTAGAAAAGGAATTAGTAATACGTCTTTTTCTTCTGCCACAGCAGGATACATGGCTGTAAATTCACCTGCATATTCCTGTCCCATATTTGGGGGGATCTGCATACCCGCCAAAATGATTTTAGTGTCAGGAAATTTTGATCTGACTTTATCAATGATTTTCAGCAGGTTGCTTTTTGTTTCGGTGAGTTTGATTCCGCGAAGTCCGTCATTTCCACCAAGCTCGAGGACGAAAACATCCGGTTTGTCCTCCAGAAACCAATCCAATCTGCTCAATCCGCCAGCGGTAGTTTCTCCAGAAAGCCCTCCGTTAATTACTTTGTAATCCATACCAAGACTATCGATTCGCTTTTGCGTCAGCCCAGCAAAACCATCTTCCTGATCGATTCCATAGGCAGCAGTCAAACTATTGCCGAAAAATAGGATGATTTTCTGATCAGATTTCGTCTCTGTAGCTTTTTCGCTGATGGTTTCTGTTTGGGTAGTTTCAGCTTTTTCCTCTGAGCAAGAGGCTACAGCCAGTCCAAGAAACAGAATCGTTGAGAAGAAGAATAATCGACTTAAATTGAATTGCATAGAAATCGGAATTGTGAAATGTAAAACTATATACCCAAATGGATTTTTGGGCAAAAGGTTCAGTAAAGGTTGTGAAAATGGCTGTATTATTCCGTCTTTATCTATGCGGTTTGCTGGTTTGTGGAGGGATTACTATCTTCCACCAACAATCGCGAGGGTTTGCCGTTAAGCAGTTACTAAACCCTTTTCCCACCCAAGTACAACACATGAATATTTTATCGGTATCCAACCTGAGCAAGGTTTATAAAAGTGGCAGCAGAAAACTGACTGTCCTAGACGAGGTTACATTTGACATCAAAGCAGGCGAGATCATCTCCATAGTAGGCCCATCGGGTAGTGGAAAGACCACTTTACTCGGGCTTTGTGCGGGGCTAGATTCTGGCTCCACAGGAAGTGTCATTCTGGATGGAAATTCCCTGGAGAAGCTTTCTGAGGATCAACGTGCAGCAGTTAGAAACCAAAGTGTAGGCTTTATTTTTCAGAATTTTCAACTCCTGCCTACTTTGACAGCATTGGAGAATGTGATGGTTCCTCTGGAGCTGAAGAAGAGAAAAGACGCGCGTCAAAAAGCGCAGGAATTGCTCAATAAGGTAGGTTTGGGTGATCGTGGAACGCATTACCCTACACAGCTTTCTGGCGGAGAACAGCAGCGTGTTTCTATCGCAAGAGCTTTTGCCAATGAGCCCAAAATTCTTTTCGCTGATGAACCAACTGGAAATCTGGATACAGAAACAGGTGAAATGATTGAGAAATTGATTTTTGACTTGAATAAGGAAGAGGGAACTACACTGGTTTTGGTTACGCACGATTTGGAGTTAGCAGCCAAAACCCAGCGCATCATTCATATTAAGGGCGGAAAAATACAGGAGGGTGAAAATGCCTGATTTCGGATGGATTATTAAGATGGCTTTTCGGGATTTCAGAAAGAACATCTCGAGACTTTTACTCTTTGTTTCATCGATCGTGGTGGGCATTGCTGCTTTGGTGGCGATCAGTTCCTTTGGAGAAAACCTCACCGCAGATATTGATAATCAGGCCAAGGAACTCTTAGGTGCTGATTTGGTTCTGGAAAACAGTAAAGAAATAGGTGAGCAGGCGATTGATAGTGCCGCTACGCAAATGGCTTCCGAAGTCAATTTTGCGAGTATGGTAGCATTCCCTGAGACTGGAGCAAGTCGGTTGACTCAAGTTCGTGCTCTGGAAGGTGCATTTCCATTCTATGGTTTTTTCGAAACAATCCCGGTTTCAGGGGATGATGATTTTCGCTCTGGTGGAAAAAAAGCTTTGGTAGAAAAGACATTAATGGCTCAGTTTAACGCTGAGGTGGGTGATCAGATCAAAGTAGGAGAGGTGCTTTTTACTGTAGTTGGGGAATTACAAAGTGTGCCTGGACAGACAGGGATAACTGCATCAGTTGCACCGGCTGTTTATATTCCGATGGATTACTTGGAGGAAACAGGCTTGGTGCAATACGGTAGCCGAGTAAATTACAGCCGGTATTTTCAGTTTGCTGAGGGTACGGATGTGGATGAGCTGATCAAGCCATACGATGAGCAATGGGAAGAGGATCGCGTCGATGCAGACACCGTGGAGGACAGAAAGCGGTCCACTGGACGTTCTTTTGCCAACATGTCAAACTTCCTGAGTTTGGTTGCTTTCATAGCCCTATTACTTGGTTGTGTGGGAGTAGCCAGCGCGGTGAATGTCTTTGTAAAAGAGAAATTGTCTTCAGTGGCAGTATTGCGATGCCTTGGCGTTTCATCCAGAGATGTCTTGCTGATTTATCTTTTTGAAATTATGATCATGGGATTGGTTGGGGCTGTTCTTGGATCCTTTTTGGGAACTTTGCTTCAGTTTGTGTTGCCTGCAGTATTTGCAGATTTTCTTCCGGTGGAAGTTTCCTTCGGGATCTCATGGCTTTCGGTAGGTTTTGGAGTGGTTACCGGGATTTTCGTTTCGATCTTGTTTGCACTTTTGCCTTTATTGAAAGTGAGAAATGTGTCTCCTATGGCAACGCTAAGACCAGAGACGGGAGATTCCACCTTGTTGAAAGATCCTTTGCGTTGGTTGGTGATCTTGGGGATACTCGCATTTATCTGGGGCTTTAGTTACTATTTATTAGGACGTGCTGATTTTGCCTTTGGCTTTACAGGATTTGTGGTTTTTGCCTTTGGGATTCTTTGGGCAGTGGCGCAAGCGATCATCTGGACTGTTAGAAAGTTTCTTCCGATATCCTTTACCTACACCTTAAGACAATCCTTGGCTAATTTGTATAGGCCAAATAACCAGACGGTGTCCTTGATAGCGACTATCGGTTTGGGTACGGCTATGATTTCCACACTCTTTTTCTTGCAAAATCAATTGCTGGAAGAAGCCAAATTTGCGGATAAAGAAGATCAGCCGAATATGCTGATGTTTGATATTCAAACGGCTCAGTTGGCTGATGTCAAAGCTAAAATCGAATCCAGAGATCTGCCTGTCATGCAAGAAGTTCCTATTGTGACTATGCAGCTCAATGAAATCAATGGCATAGATAAGAAGGAGAATGAGGACTTGTCAGACGAGGAGAACTTCTCTCGCAGGCTATATAATCGCGAGTTTCGTGTGACTTATCGGGATACACTTATTTCTTCGGAGACACTTACTGAGGGAGAATTGATCCCTATGGGGGCTAGAGGAGATAGTGTTTTCGTTTCCTTCGAAAAAGGCTTTGGTACAGGCAATGGCCTCAAAATCGGAGATGAGATTGAGTTCAATGTGCAAGGCAGGCCTATTACAGCATATATCGGAAGTTTCCGGGATGTGAAATTCAATCAGGTTTCCACCAATTTCTTGGTGCTTTTTCCAGAAGGTGTTTTGGATCAAGCTCCTAAGTTCCATGTGCTGGTTACCAAAACCACCAATGACCGACAGGCTGCAGATGTGCAAGCTGAGATTGTTCGTGAGTTTCCGAATATTTCCATTATCAACCTGGGCACTATCGTGGCAACGCTGGAAGAGATTCTGGGGAAAATCAGCTTTGTGATCCAGTTTATGGCATTTTTCAGTATAGCTACAGGGATACTGGTGCTGATCAGTTCGCTTATCATCAGCAAGTATCAGCGGATGCGAGAGAGTATCTTGCTTCGTACACTTGGTGCGAGCTCAGCAATTGTCAGCAAGATCAATACTTTGGAATACTTCTTCTTGGGGAGTTTAGCGTCGCTGTCAGGGATTATCTTGTCTTTCGGAGCGACTTGGCTACTGAGTGAGTTTGTGTTTAACCTACCGTTCCGTGGAGCATGGGCAGAGGCTTTGATGCTTTATTTGGTGATCACGGCGCTGACGATAGTGCTGGGATGGCTCAATGGTCGTAAGATCATCAATCAGCCTCCAATGGAGATCTTGAGGGGGACTTGATAGGGGGAGATATGTGTTTTTATGTTAGCATTTGAAATTGAGTATATTTGGTAATGGATCTAAGTAGCTTGATAAAAGATAAGTACACTGATTTTATTAGCTTATGTCAGTCACATAAGGTTGAAAAAATCTATGCATTTGGCTCATCTATTACTGATCACTTTGATCCGAATTCCAGTGATATTGACTTGGTCGTTAAGATTGGTATAGACGATCCTGCAGATAGAGGCGAGGCTTTACTTTCACTCTGGGATAGCTTGGAAGTTCTTTTCAATAGAAAGGTTGACTTATTGACTGATGACTCAATTCGTAATCCTTATCTTAAGTCGAATATTAATCGGACCAAAAAGTTGATTTATGACGGAGAAGGAGAAAAAGTTTTTGTCTGACATATCCAACTCAATTGAGCTAATTGGAGATTTTACAATTGACATAAAGACCTTTGGTGAATACCAAAAGGATTTAAAGACAAAAGGAGCGGTTGAGAGACATTTAGGCATTATTGGAGAAGCCGTTAATAAATTCCTGAAAGAATCAACAGGAAACAGTCTCGAAAAAGCTTCTCAAATAATCAGTTTAAGAAATAGAATAATCCATTCGTATGACAACGTAGATGATGCTATTATTTGGTCTATTATTACCAGGCATTTACATCCACTGAAGGAAGAGGTTAACAAGAAAATGAAGTAATAGAATAACTGTCTGAAATGCAGGTTCGAGGATTGATTTTTGTGAACGCATTTTTGATATCTACAGTGATTATTCAGAAATATTAATAGTCGGAATAAGCAGTGGCCTAATAATGATGTCTGCACTGAGCGATCTCTAACGTCCCATTTTTAACTCGATAAACAAGCCTATGTTCTCGGTCAATTCTTCTAGAACACCAGCCTGATAATTCGTTTTTAAGAGGCTCTGGCTTGCCAATGCCCTCGAATGGAGTACGCTGACATTCTTTTATTAGTTTGTTGATTTTCCTGAAAAGCTTAATGCGTCAATCCAATATTGATAGTCTTCCCATCCTTTCGATAAAAAAATAGTATTCATGGCGAAATGACCTAGAGTTCAATCAGATCCCTTTTAACACCTAATCCCTTATTCGCCTCGTCAATTGCGTGCAACAATCGTTCAGCATTTTTAGGGCTGCTCATTAAGTAGTAGGTTTCCTACATACTTTCAAAGTCAGATTTGGATAGGACTACCACGTCCTCACCGACGTAGTAGTGCTCTTTGATCATTGACCACATCGACTAAATATGACTTCATGTTCTCGCGAAACTTAGAGTAGGTAGTGATTTCCATGGTTTTCAAGCTTTTTGTAAATGCAATAAGTTGTACAGTATGTTGTACAAGTTGTTTGCGTTTTCGGACTTAGAATTTGTGAGAGTGTTTGATTATTTTCAGGTGTCAAATGGTTTTTAAACACTTAAATTGAACTTGATATGCAGGCATACATTGATTATTTGGTGGAAGATATCATGGCGGCACATCGCCCAGAGGATTATTTTTCGAAGTCCCCTAAGAATTCTCAAGAAGAAGATTTGGAAGAGGCACTCAAAGAATCTGAAAAGTTTGTCAGTCAGGAGAAACGCTTTGGATTTGAAGGCTATTGTGGCCTAAAGCGGGAAAGTTTTCCTCCAAAAGATCAACTTTCTGAAGCTCAATTGGCTCAGGTGACAACGGCTTTTGTTGCAATGATGAAATCGTGGAATTTGGAAGTGGCATTCCCAGATGATCTTCCTCAGCTACGCCGGTATGAATTACTTATGGGGATTTTGGTAGGACCTGTCATGATTTTCAAACATGGATATTATTGCTTTGACTTTTGTACTGGGAATCCAGAAGGATGTGAATTGGGGGAATATTGTCCTTGCTTGAAAAGTGAGTTTTATAATCCTTAATTAATGCAACTCGTCTCCTTGCTTATAATTGATAAAACCATGCAATATGAAAGTCAAACTTTCAGATTGCATGGTTTCAGACTGATTTGTATGCAATTTGAAAGTTTTAGGAGGTTTTGATTCCACGATCTTAGCTTTGGTGCCTTAGTTTCCTTGTCGTGTTTTTTTACTTTAGGAAGAAGCTTCTTTGAGAATTCTTAGTCTTCGCTTCTTTACCTGTTAAAGACAAATGGATAATCAATTTTAATCTAATCAGTAAATTTTCACCAGCTTGCCATCTAAAAAAGCTCCAACTTTCGAAGGAGCTTTCGTACCCAGAGCCGGAGTTCCCGATATCCGCTGTGCATCATCGGAATAAACTTCTCCTCCTTTGATTCAGGAATGAGTAAATTTTGACATAAAAAAAAGCTCCTTCTTTTCAGAAAAAGCTTTTCGTACCCAGAGCCGGAGTCGAACCGGCACGCCTTGCGGCATTGGTGTTTGAGACCAACGCGCCTGCCTGCCGGCAAAGGCAGGTCTACCGATTCCGCCATCTGGGCATTTGAATTTCCTATATATTAGGAGAAGTTCCTAAATCAATGATCTAAGGAATTCTTTTCCCGTCCCACTTTTCAAATATTTTTCACGCATTCTAGCCTTTTCTCTGGTTCCAACTTCTTCAAGATAAATTCTGGAAAAAGGAGCATAAGGTTTGGTGGTCTTGTTGAAGCCTTTATTGTGCTGTTCCAGTCTTCGTTCAGGATTGTCTGTAAGGCCTACATAGATGTAGTTGCGATTAATGCTTTTGATAGCGTAGACGAAAAAAGCAGGATTCATATATACATGCGCTAAAACCAAGCCTAATATAAAAAGAAAAAGCCCGCTTTTCAGCGAGCTTTTGTACCCCGAGCCGGATTTCCCGATATCCGCTGTGCGTCATCGGGATAAACTTCTCCTCCTTTGATTCAGGATTGAGTAAATTTTTTCAAAAAAAAAGCTCCAACTTTCGAAGGAGCTTTAGTACCCAGAGCCGGAGTCGAACCGGCACGCCTTGCGGCATTGGTGTTTGAGACCAACGCGTCTACCGATTCCGCCATCTGGGCATTCGGTAAGTCTGGTCTTACACCTGACTTGGCTCCGTCACTTGCGTAACGGGATGCAAATATGAGTAAAGATTCTTTTTTCTACAAACTCATTTTTCTACTTCTTCCAGTTTTTTTGAACTGAAAGCTATAGGCTTCTCTGCAAATAGGGCTTTGGTAAAGGTCCAAACGCTTTTAAAAAGCTCAGAGTCACGGTATTGGTTCAGGTACTCTTCGCTTTCCCAATGGCTGTGAGTCAGGAAAATATTTTTATCATTTTCATCCTGGCACAGTTCCAAGTGATGACATCCAGGTGAATTTCGAATGGATTTCTTGTGGGTATTGAAATTTTCTAAGAAATCATTAACCTTTTCGGGCTGGAAAGTCATGCGGACTATTCGGATCAGCATCAGGAATGGAAGGTGATATAGATGACACTATCGTATTTCAGACCAAGCAAATCTCCTCCGTGACCATGATTAATTCCGATTTCCAGTAAGTCCAAGCTATTGAAGAAAGCAAAGCAATCTCCAGGCTCTACCTGATCATAACCTTTATACAGTTTGCCCAAAGACTCTCTGCCGAATTCTATGGTGAATTTGCCCGGATTCAATTTGTTGAAAACTTCCTTGTTGATATTGGTGATCAGATTACCATAGCGGTCCACGCGTAGCACATGCCCGATGATATTCTCTCTGGTAGCTTTGGGATGGCGGGACATGAGTTTGCGGAAGTTTGTCAGAGGTCCTCCAAAATCATGAATAGCAGCTCCTGAGGCTACTTTTGCGGCAATTGGAGCCAAAATATCTTTGGCGGGGAATGTAGAGTCTTTTAAATGTATATCAGCAAACTGCACCAAGATGCCTGGTTCATGATCTGCCAGCAAGCTTAAAATCCCATTATTTGGCCCGATAAAAATATGTTCCTCCAGCTTTACGCCGATATAGCCATGAGTGATGCTGCCTGTAGTGTTCATGGAAACTAGATGCACGGTACCTTTTGGAAAATCCCGAAAAGTAGAGCGCAGCACAAATGCAGCATGGGCAATATCAAATGTGTCGATATTATGAGAAATATCGATGATGTTCAATTGCGGATTTACGGCAAGCATTTTAGCTTTTACTGCCGGTACGTAGTAATCTTTGTCCCCAAAATCTGAAAGGAATGTCACCAATGCCATAGAAGCAAGTCAATTAAAATTTTTGTACTTTTGTTTAGGAGGGCTGCGAACAAAAATAGAAATTTTATTCGTTTACCTTCAATGAAAATCTAATCAGAAGAAATAGTTTGGTCGAAAAAGTAATCACCTTAGAAAATGTCCCCTTGGCTGAGTTTTTAGGCGAAGCCAATGAGAATATCCGGCAAATTGCCGCTGCCTTTCCCCAAAGTAAAATTATTTCCCGAGGTAATGAAATCAGAATTCAAGGTGGAGCACCTGAAATTCTGAGGATAAACGATGTTCTGAATCTTTTATTGGAGCATGTGGATCGATTTGGTCATATCACACCAGAGAACGTCAAAGATTATCTTGAGGTCGAAGGAGTGCCATTCGAAGAAGCCAATCGGGATCAAGTAATTGTCTTTGGCAACAAAGGATTAGTCATCAAGCCTAAGTCCGCTAATCAGAGAAAGCTCGTTGAATCTGCCATGAACAATGATTTGGTCTTTGCTTTAGGACCCGCCGGTACCGGTAAAACCTATATAGCCGTCGCCTTGGCAGTGCGTGCTTTAAAAAATAGAGAAGTCAAGCGCATCATAATCACCAGACCAGCTGTAGAAGCTGGAGAAAATCTTGGCTTTTTGCCAGGCGATCTGCAGGAAAAGCTGGATCCATACCTGAGGCCGATTTACGATGCACTTCAGGATATGGTGCCACCAGAAAAGCTAAAATATTATCAGGAAACCCGTGTAATAGAAATAGCTCCTTTAGCCTATATGCGAGGAAGAACGCTACACGATGCCTTTGTGCTGCTGGATGAAGCGCAGAACACGACTAATGAGCAGATCAAGATGTTCTTGACTCGAATGGGGCCAAACTCTAAGGTGATTATCACCGGTGATCAAACTCAGGTGGATTTACCTGTGAGACAAAAAAGTGGATTGTCCGAGGCGCTGAAGATTCTCACTGGTGTGAAAGGAATTGGGGTGGTGAAACTTAGCGGGAAAGATGTAATCAGGCATAAACTGGTAAAGTCTATCATCGAAGCTTACGAAAAAGACCAGTATCAAAAAGAACAACAAAGGGATGAGTCTGCAAGTAGAAAAAATAACTCGTGATGATCAATTGAAGTCTGCTTTCTGGATAAGAGAGCAGGTGTTTGTACTAGAGCAGAAGGTGGATCCGAAGTCAGAGTACGATGAGTTTGAGAGTCAGTCAGTACATTTCTTGGCTTGTTTGGACGATAAACCGGCGGGAGCGGCACGTTGGAGACTAACTCCGAAAGGCGTGAAATTAGAGCGTTTTGCCGTGTTGGAGGAAGCCCGAGGGAAGGGTGTAGGTCAAGCTTTGGTCGTAGAAGTACTGAAGGATATTAAGTCTAATGCTAAGGCAAATGGAAAAGTGATATACCTGCATTCCCAATTATCAGCAGTACCGCTTTATTTAAAGTTTGGATTTGAAAAAGTAGGAGATATATTTGAAGAGTGTAATATCATGCACTACAAAATGCAATTGGCTTAAGTATTGCGACATATTTGTCAACTAATTATATACAGATGAAAAAATCAATTTTTACCCTTACGTTACTTCTAGCCTTAGTAGGTACTGGATATGCACAAGATGTGATCTCGAGCAGTAGCGGGTCAACTCCACATCAAGGAGGTTTCTCCAATGAAATTCATGTCAATTTCGTCACTTTGATCTGGTTCGGATCCCTTGAAGTGGGATATGAGCGATATTTAGGCGATGATTATTCATTAGAATTCAAAGGTCTAATCAATGATAGATTTGGATTTAATAATGAAAAGAATGGGAAAAAGTATAAGACTAACTCATTGCAAGCATCTATGAATTTTTACTTTGGGGATGGTTCCAAAGGCAGATTCTACGTATTCCCTTTAGCTAAAATTAGATTTGGAGACTTCGAAGAGCCAGGTGATAATAGCGATATAGTGACTACTGATATGACAGCTTTCATATTAGGAGCTGGGGCAGGCTATAAGTGGGAATTGTCCAAAAACTTTGCTTTTGGTCCATTTGCCAGTGTTTCTAGAAACTTCTCTGAAGATGTTTCAGATCGTTTCAGCTCAGTTGAGTTGAATGCAGGATTTAACCTAGGCTATAGATTCTAGTACTCATATAAGCCTAATACATGACAGAGAGCCCTATTTTGGGCTCTTTTTTTTTGATGTAAAAAGCAGTATTTAGCCACTTTGATTTACAGGTGTTGTCTTCTTTAAAATCACCTGCAGGGTACAAAACCTGCATTTTATAATAAAATCAAGTAAATTAAGTCTATAATTTTTTGAAGATGAGATTTGCTGACTTTCCATTTTTACGGTATTTGCCATTTATTTTGATGGGCATTTTTTGTGGTCAGTCTAGCTGGTCTCCTGACTTGCTGACTCTCGCAATAATTCTTGCTGTCATTTGGCTGTGCTATTTGCTTTTGATTTCAAGTCACAGAAAACAAAAGTCTCCGATTCCGCCGAATTCACTTGCGTATTTAGCCTTGTTTGTATTTGGTGCGCTACTGGTTCAGAATAAGGAGCGTCATAGAGATTTCAGGACAGATTTGCTGCATGCTGATAATTATCTGGCAGAAGTGACGATGTACGATCAGCAGAAGCCGAATTCTTTCGAAAACTTATTGGAGGTGAAATCTGCCCTGATCGAGGGAGTCTGGTCTGATGCGTATGGTAAAGTCTTAGTTTACCATCAAAGTGCACAAGCACTCAAGCCAGGTGAAGTAGTATTGGTGAAGAAGAAGCCGGAGACAATAGCTAGTCCGCTTAATCCCTATGAATTCGACTATATGCAGTATTTGGAGAGGCAGGGTATTCAATATCGCCAGTTTCTAGGTAAGGATTTTCAGGTGATTGATTCAGAGGGAGGAAGCCGTTTTGATTACTTTTTGGTACACCTGAGGCATAGAATAGCTGAGATGATCAAATCAAAAATCCCTAACGAAAAGTCTGCTCAAATTGCTTTAGCCTTGCTGTTGGGTCAAAAGAAAGCCCTCGATCCGAGCATCCGAGAAGCCTATGCTCAGGCTGGAGTAATGCATATTTTGGCAGTTTCTGGTCTACATGTAGGGATCATCTATGCTTTTTTTATCCTGATCTTGAAGCCACTCAAGTTGAAAAAAGAGAAAGCGCGACTTTACCTTTTGTTCGTGATTTTAGTAATATGGCTATATGCTCTTTTGACTGGCCTTGCTCCATCCGTAGTTCGGGCGGCCACGATGTTCTCTTTGCTCACGCTTGGTCAGATGCGAGAGAGGCGTCCCTCGATCTATAACATTTTGGCTTTTTCAGCGATCCTGATGATTACCATAAATCCAGACCTGATATACGAAGTGGGTTTTCAACTATCCTATTTGGCAGTATTAGGGATAGTGATGATCCAGCCACTGATTTTGAATTGCTGGTTGCCGAGGTATAAAATTCTAGAATATATCTGGCAATTGACTTCTGTGAGTATAGCCGCTCAGCTGGTTACTTTTCCCTTGTCCTTGTATTATTTCCATATCTTCCCAACATACTTTTTACTGGGGAATTTATTGATTATTCCTTTGGCATTTTTGATTATGCAAGTAGGTGTTCCTCTGATGATTTTAGGATGGATTCCTATTGTTAGTGATGCTTTAGGTTGGGTTTTGAGTTGGTTGATTTGGCTTCAAAACTGGATAGCTGAGGCTATACAATTGATCCCTGGTGGCAAGCTGGATCGGTTGACCATGGATTTCTCTGGGATGATTTTCGTCTGGGGAATGCTTCTGATCGCTGCTTCTTGGGAATTTGGCTCCAAAAGAAAGCTGAGCTGGTTGGCCTTGAGTCTCGTATTTTGCTGGGCTGGATTTCAGCTTTATAAAGAATACCAGATTCCTTCCAAAGAACTAATTGTATATCAGGGGAAGAAATCTCAACTCTTTGACTTTTCAAGTTCAGGGGTATTGTACTCTTGGAACTTGGGTCTTGAGCCTGGGGAGATCAGTTATTCCATATATCCCAATCGTCTTCAAAATCATTGGTCACAATTTCCCGAATCTCTTACGGGTCTTCAGCATGATTCTGGAGAATTAGAGTTTGTGGGTGCTGATTTTGCTTTTAATCCAGCGAATAAGAAACTGAAGTTTTCTGCTAGTCCAAAATCAATTCATTATTGGTCTGAAAGCGACTGGGTTGAGTTACCAGTAATCGATTCTATAGCCATTGATTCTATAGCATACCGAATACTTTTCTGACTTTGATTTTGCAAAGCCTGCTATTGAAACTAACTTGATCCCAAACCCAAATTGCAAACTAATGAGCGCAGTACTCACCGAGATCAGAGATAGAATAGGATTCATCACATTAAATAGACCTGAAAAGCGTAATGCTCTCAGCCCAGAGTTGATTGCGGGGCTTCAGGAGGCTTTTGAGGAGATGAATTCCAGCGATAAGGTGAAGGTAATCGTGCTCAAATCCACCGGAAAGGCTTTTTGTGCAGGGGCTGATTTGGCCTATTTGCAACAGCTTCAGGATTTTTCGTATGAGGAGAATCTGGAAGATAGTCGCAAACTGATGGCACTTTTCGATTTGATTTATTGCCTACCAAAAGTAGTGATTGCTGAGGTTCAAGGTCATGCCTTAGCCGGAGGATGTGGCTTGGCGACAGTATGTGATTTTGCTTTCGCGGTTCCAGATGCGCTATTCGGCTATACAGAAGTTAGAATAGGTTTTGTACCAGCCTTGGTTTCAGTCTTTTTGATGGAGCAAATAGGCGCTGCCAAAACCCAGGAATTATTGCTTTCTGGAGAGTTTATTTCTTCTGCCAAAGCGGCTGAGTTGGGTTTGATTACTGGAGTAGAACCTTCAGAATTCCTCGAGAAATCTGTTCTTGATTTTGCCTCGAAACTTATTACTCAAAACTCTGCTTTTTCCATGGGTAAAACCAAAGCACTTTTGCGTGAGCTAAGTCAAGAACATAGAAATATATCTCTACAGCTGGCAGCAGAAGCGAATGCAACTGCCAGAGCACATGCAGATTGCAAAAAAGGAATTGCTGCTTTCCTAAGTAAAACTACGCCAGATTGGTAAATGCTAACTAGAGCTACTGAGATCCTTCATCAGGTATTTGGACATGCGGATTTTCGGCCTGTTCAGAAAGAAATTATCGAGTCAGTTCTGGCTGGAAAGGATACCCTTGCGCTTTTGCCAACAGGTGGAGGTAAATCACTTTGCTATCAGATTCCAGCACTGACTCAGGAGGGGATATGTCTAGTGGTGAGCCCTCTGATCGCCTTGATGAAAGATCAGGTGGATGCTTTGAAGGCGAAAGGGATCAAAGCAGCTGCGATTTATTCTGGGATGAGTTATCGAGAGATCGACCGCACACTTGACAATTGTATCTATGGAGATTACAAGTTCTTGTACGTGTCTCCAGAGCGTTTGAAAGCTGAGCTTTTTGTTGAGCGATTTCGACAGATGAAGATCAATCTGATCGCTGTGGATGAAGCGCATTGCATTTCTCAATGGGGTTATGATTTTCGGCCACCATATTTGGAGATTGCGCTGATACGACCTTATCACCCAGAAGTCCCTGTATTGGCGCTAACGGCTTCGGCTACTCCTCAGGTCTGTGCAGATATTTTGGAGAAGTTGGAGATGAAAAAGCCAGCGGAATTCCATCAGAGTTTTGCTAGAAAAAATCTCAGTTACTCGGTTCGACTTGTAGAAAATAAACTTGAAAAGGGGCTGGAAATACTGAGTAGAATCGACGGGACTGCAATTTGGTATGTAAGAAATCGGCAAGGCACGCATCAAATCGCTAAAGCGCTAAGCCAAATGGGAATTTCGGCTTCGGCCTATCACGCCGGTTTGTCTATGCTGGATCGAGCCCAGCGTCAAGACGCCTGGATGAAAAATGAGGTTCGTGTGATGGTGAGTACCAATGCCTTTGGGATGGGAATTGACAAGCCAGATGTGCGTGTGGTGATTCATCATGATTTGCCGGAAAATGTGGAGAACTATTATCAGGAAGCTGGTCGTGCAGGAAGAGACGGAGAGAAAGCTTACGGTGTATTATTAGCGAATAAACAAGATTTTGAAACGCTTTTAAAACGTGCGGAATTGGTTTATCCTCCCTTGGATTTTGTGAGGCGGGTGTATCAATGTTTGGCAAATTACTACCGCATCGCCGTTGGGAGTAATATGCTAAGCAGCTTTGATTTTGAATGGAATGAGTTTGCAAACACCTACGATTTGGGTGTGCTGGAGACTTTTTATGCACTCAAACTGCTGGAGGAAGAAGGCTTTATAGGGCTGAGCGAAAGTTATTATACTCCATCCAAAATTCATTTTACAGTAGATCCTTCCAGACTGTATGAGGTTCAGATCGCTTATGCAAAGCTGGACCCAGTGGTGAAAATCATCATGAGAACCTATGGTGGAAATGTCTTTTCGGAGTACATCAAGATCCAAGAAGCAAAGCTTGCCAAGTCGCTGAATATTTACGAAAATGAAGTGATCAAAGCACTCAAGCATCTGGAGCAATTGGAAGTGATGGTCTATGATCAGCGCAAAGATAAGCCGCAGATCACCTTTTTGACACCACGATATGATGCTGGCAAATTACCCTTAAACTTTAAGCGTATAGAACTTCGCAGAGCATTGACGCTCGAAAAAGCTGAAAGTATGGTGAAGTATGGGCAGCAAGCTGAGCTATGTCGCACGCAGTTTATTCAGGAATATTTTGGGGAAAAGACGGATGAGCTATGTGGCGTTTGCGATGTATGTAACACGCAGCGCAAAGCAAATCATCCAGAAATAGCTGAGGATAAGCTTACAAATAAAATCATGGAAACATTAACGAAGAACGAGGCCTTGACAGAGAAGCAGATTTTCGAAAGTATTCGGCTACCATCTTCTGAGAAAAACCTTCGAGTTTTGCGGATTTTGCAAGATCAGGGATATATTACATTACTGGCATCCGGTAGCTACGCAATTTCAGCCCATGAGTAATTTTCTAGACGATTTATTCAATAAAGTATTCAAGTCTTCGGAAAAGACGCCGATGTCGCACAAGGAAAATATTGTGCTCAAAGAGCAGGAAATAGCCGAAGCAACTGCCTGGATGAATTCTGCAGAAGGGAAAGAGCTATTTTCTCGGATCTCCAAATCTTATCATTTCAAAACGGTACAGATCGAAGAGCGCCCGCAGATTCATGTGTTGGATTCGAAGTATGCCAGAGGCTTTGCGATCACCTATGACGATCCACTGGATGAAAAAACATTTTCCCTGCTTTTCTTGGCTTTTGCGCAGCGAGTTCTAGCTTTGGGATATCAGCAAGTGAGTTTGGATAGGAAAATGGAAGAAATAAACGAGCAGGTGAAAGTCAGCGATAAGTTTTTTTTCAAGCCACCTGTTAAAGCTCTTGCAAAGAATGAACTGATTCCTCAGCTATATGGCAGGATTGCTATTGAGAAAATCAGTATAGATAACCAGCCCAATTACCTCAAGGTACTAGCGACGTTTTACTCGGATAGGCTATACCAAGATCCAGAACCTTTCGATCAATTTCTTGATCACTTATTTGAAGCAACCAACGATGGACAGAATTAACTTAAGAGAGCAACTAGGGAGATACAGAACACCATACGAGGAGGAGGCTAGCTTTATTCAGAGCTTTTTGGATTTGACAGAAGATCCTCTGGCATACAAAAGAGAGCGTTTGGCAGGGCATTTCACAGCTTCGGCATGGATAGTGAATCGAAAGCGCACACATACCTTACTTACGCTTCATCGCAAACTTGGCAGATGGCTTCAGCTTGGCGGACATGCGGATGGTAATGAGGATTTGATCAAAGTAGCGATGCAGGAAGCAACAGAGGAAAGTGGCTTGGAGAGCTTGGAATTTGTGGACAAGACTATTTTTGACTTGGACAAGCATATTATTCCTGAGCGCCCACATGTGCCTGAACACTTTCATTTTGACGTTCGATACATTTTGGAGGCTGATCTCTATGAGCCGCTGATCAAAAGTGACGAGAGCATTTCTTTGGCTTGGGTAGCCTTTGATTCAGTTCAGGATGTGATAGGATATAATCCTTCCATTCTGCGGATGCTAGAGAAAACCAGTAAATCAGAAATTCTTCTTTGATGCAAAAGATTGACCCTGCTCAGCTAAAGCCTGAGATGACTTTTTGCATTCCCATTCAAGTCAAGTATTCGGACATAGATGGCTATTTGCATGTGAATAATGGGATTTATTTCAATTATTTCGAGCATGCAAGAGGGGAGTTCTTGTTGAAAAAATGTGATTGGGACATCATGGAGTTTGGTGCCGTGGTGGCTAGGGTAGAAATGGATTACATCCGCCCCATTCATTTGGAAGATGAGGTGAATGCCTGGCTTAGATGCAGCAGAATAGGAAATAGCTCCTTCGATCTGGAGCAGTACTTAGTAGGCAAAACGAAGGAGGGAGAACAGACTGTGTATGCGAAATGCAAGTGCACGGTGGTGTCTGTGGATATTCAGACAAAGAAGCCAAGTTCACTTCCAGAAAACTATCGGGCAAAACTTCAGCCCAAATCCTGATAACAAAGACGCAATCCTTATCTTTGCGCAAAATTTAAGCTGTGAAAAAACTTTGGATAATTACCTTGCTGATGGCAGGATTGATGGCATGTAGCCCAAGTGAAGATGAATTGGTGCAAGAGGGAATAAATCAAATGGATGCCCAAAACTGGAAGGGGGCCATTACGCTTTTTGATAGAGCACTAGTGCTCAATCCCCAAAATGGAACGGCATTAAACGCTAAGGGAGCAGCGCTATTTCAAGAAGAAAAATTTGAAGAGGCAGTGCCTATTTTTACCGCTGCTATCGCGGCAGATTCGGCTAGCTACAAAGCCTGGTTTAATCGTGGCAACGCCAATTTGAAACTGGAGCAATTTAAAAGTGCTGTTTCTGACTATAATATGGCAAGTAGGCTAGATCCAGCGCAAACTGATATTTACTACAACCGTGGACTGGCTTTGCTAGGAATGGAAGAATACGAAGATGCTTTGCTTGACTTTGATAAGGCATTACAAGTAGAACCAAACCAAGCACTCGTTCATTTCAATCGTGGAAAAGCGCTCTTGGGAAATAATGATCCCGGCAATGCGATGAAAGCATTAACTGATGCAATCAACTTGGATGGGAAAAATGGAGCCGCTTATTACTTGCTTGGCGTGACAAGAATGTCAGCCTTGGGCGAGTCTGAAAAAGAAGAAGGCTGTGCGGATCTGAAGATGGCGCTACAGCTTGGATACACAGAAGCCAAAACTTGGATAGACGATTTCTGCGAGTAAAATGGCAGTGATAGGGCCGGACATATCGCAAGCAAAAAAAGTTCTGGATGCAGGGGAATTGGTTGCTATTCCTACCGAAACCGTTTATGGTTTGGCAGGAAATGCGCTGAATCCTGTGGCCGTAGCTTCGATTTTTGAAACTAAAAACCGCCCAAGTTTTGATCCCTTGATAGTTCATGTTCCTTCGCTAGCAGAAGTAGAGAACTATGTGACTGACATTCCTGCAGCGCTCCGCAAGCTTGCAGAGCACTTTTGGCCCGGGCCACTTACTTTGCTGCTCCCTCGGGCTACCAACATCCCTGATATTGTTACTTCTGGCTTAGATCGCGTGGCAGTACGTGTTCCAGATCATCCACTCACATTAGCATTACTCGCTCAGTTAGATTTTCCTTTGGCAGCTCCGAGCGCCAATCCCTTTGGATACATCAGTCCCACTTCTCCGCAGCATGTCAATGCTCAATTGGGAGAGAAGATCTCTTACATTCTGGACGGAGGGAAATGTAAAGTAGGCTTGGAAAGTACCATCGTAGGAATGGAGGAGGATGAAATCGTGATTTATCGATTGGGAGGTTTAGATATTACAGAGATCGAGAGTATTGTAGGGAAAGTGTCTGTGAAAAGTCATAGTTCTTCTAATCCTCAAGCTCCAGGTTTATTGGAAAGCCATTACGCGCCTACCAAGCCTTTTTTACTAGGAGATTTGAATGAGATGATTGCTGAAAATAAAAGTCGAGGCATTGACTTTGCTGTGCTTTCTCTGGATAAATTATTTCCAGCTATTTCATCTGAAAGACAAATTGCCTTAAGTCCAAGTGCTGATTTGAAAGAAGCGGCTACTCATCTTTTTGCTGCGATGCGGACTTTGGATGAATCAAATGCGAAGGTGATTTTGGTAGAACTTATGCCTGAAGCAGGACTCGGGAAAGCCATAAATGACCGTTTGAAGCGTGCTGCAACCAAAGGCTAAAACTGCTTTCCAATACCTCTTAATAAATTGATCCTAGACGAAAGTCGATTTTTGCCGTAATCTTTGATAAATTCACACTTGATTTTTATCTATTTAATTAATCAAAAGCTATTAACCTTACTATGAACTCTAGAATCAAAAACGTAGATAACCTCAGTTTTGAAGGTAAAAAAGCACTCGTGAGAGTGGATTTTAATGTCCCTTTGGACAGTGATTTGAAGGTGTCGGACGATACCAGAATCCAGGCTGCTTTGCCAACTATCAATAAGATATTGACCGATGGTGGATCAGTGATCTTAATGTCTCACTTGGGTCGTCCTAAGTCTGGACCTGAAGATAAATTTTCTCTTAAGAATATTGTAGTGGCATTAGAGAAGGCACTGGGCAGACCAGTGAAATTTGCTCCTGACTGCATAGGACGAGAGGCTGAAATGCTTTCTGAAGGCCTAAAGCCAGGTGAAGTGTTACTTTTGGAGAATCTTAGATTCCACAAAGAAGAAGAAAAAGGTGATGTTGATTTTGCTAAGAAACTGTCCAAGCTTGGTGATATCTATGTGAATGATGCCTTCGGTACTGCACATAGAGCGCATGCTTCTACAGCTGTGATTGCACAGTTTTTCAACGATAAGGTTTGTGGTTACTTGATGCTTTCTGAATTGAAAAATGCAGATAAAGTCTTGGGTAATCCTGAAAGACCATATACAGCGATTATGGGCGGTGCCAAAATCGCAGATAAGATTTTGATCATCGAGCAGTTGCTCAACAAAGTAGATAACCTGATTATCGGTGGAGGTATGTCTTATACTTTTGCAAAAGCACAAGGCGGAACAATCGGAGATTCATTGCTTGAGGCAGATAAAATGGATTTTGTACTTGAACTTATGGAAACGGCTAAGGCGAAAGGTGTAAACCTGATACTACCGGTAGATACCGTGATTTCCAAAGCATTTGCAAATGATGCTGAGCAAGGAATGGCAAACAAAGGTGAGATTCCTGATGGTTGGATGGGCTTGGATATAGGGCCAAAAACTCGTGAGATTTTCGCTGAGGTAATCGCAAATTCGAAAACTATTCTTTGGAATGGCCCAATGGGAGTGTTCGAAATGGATTCTTTCGACAAAGGAACTAAGGCTGTCGCGGAAGCGGTGGTAGCTGCGACTAAAGCTGGTGCCTATTCATTGATCGGTGGAGGTGACTCTGCTGCTGCGGTTAATAAGTTTGGCTTTGGAGAAGATGTGTCCTTCGTGTCTACTGGCGGTGGTGCATTACTGGAGCATATGGAAGGCAAAGTGCTTCCAGGCGTTGCTGCCTTGGAGCCTTAAATATTTCAGACCTTTGGGGTTTCCAAAACCCCAAAGGTCTTTTTTTTGATTTTTTTTAACCGAAAAGTGAGCCTAGCCCCCAAGGAAGTTGTCAGGGTTGTAGAGAGCATAGCTTCTAAGCTATTCAGTACTGAATAGTCTAAATTTTTCCACAGGAATTCAAGCTCTAAGAATCAAAACCTTTGAGGTATCATCCCGAACATCGGCAAATTTCGAGATGTACCTCAATGGTTAATAAAGAATGATGAATGCCTAATAATGAATTTCGAAGTGTGTTTGAGAAGTTAGAATTCAACCTCTACTAACACAGGGAAGTGATCCGAAGGATACTTTTTGCCATAGTTGTCCGTCAGGATTCCATGACGAATTACTTTAATATCTCCCTTTACAAATACATGATCTATGATGCCGTCTGGCATTCTTTCCCAGTCAAAACCTGTGAAAGTACCAGCCGGGCCGTAAGATGGGATCTGAGAGATCAGTCTGGCATCTTGCCAATCAGGATTGCTAGTGATGGTCGTGTATGCACCATTTTCAGGAGTGACATTGAAGTCGCCCATAAGTAGTGCTGGAGCATCTTCTTTGTTGATCTTTGACACCTGAGCCATGACTAGTTTGCTGCTTTCTTCACGCGCTTGCTGGCCAATATGATCATAATGGATGTTGAATACATAGAAAGTTTTGCCTGATTCATCCTTGAATTTACCCCAGGTACAAACCCTGTTTAGCGCAGCATCCCAACCCTTACTTGGTTTCTCGGGAGTAGGAGAAAGCCAGAAAGTACCTTGATCCAATATCTCAAATTTCTCAGGGTCATAAAGAATCGCGGCATATTCACCTTTTTCGGTTCCGTCATCTCGTCCAACACCAATGAATTTATATCCCAATGTGGTGCTTAGGTCCATCAGCTGATTGTGTAAAGCTTCCTGGGCGCCAAATAGCTCGACTTGGTGAAACTCGATCAGGCTTGCCACATGTGGAAGACGATCTGGCCAGAGGTTGCCGACGTCATTTTGATTGGCGTATCGGATGTTGAAGGTTGCGAAATTGTGTGTTTGTGCTATCGAAAGAGTACTTTTTCCCAGTAAGAGAGTAAGCAAAAACACAGATGTTTTTAAAATACTTTTGAGGCTTGAATTCATGATTTCAGAACTTATTCTTGAAAAATGGTTTATCTAATTGAATTTGAGCTTTAATTTTAGGAATACCAAGATGAAGCGTAAAGACTTTGAAATTCAAATTTCAGCATTATCATCGTACATCAGGCATCAAACAGTCCACAACTCTATCACATGAAAACTTTTTATCCCAAAGATCTTACAACACAGGAATTTCACGGACTGCTTCAAGGAGCAGTAGCCCCACGACCGATTGCTTTTGCTAGCACCATCGACAAAGCCGGAAATGTAAACCTGAGTCCTTTCAGTTTTTTTAATCTTTTCAGTACCAATCCAGCGATACTGATTTTCTCGCCTTCGAGAAGAGTGCGGGACAATACCACCAAGCATACGCTTCAAAATGTACTGGAAGTGCCAGAAGTAGTGATCCATGTGGTTCATTTTGGGATGGTGGAGCAGATGTCTCTGGCGAGTTCTGAGTATGCAAAGGGAGTAAATGAATTTGACAAAGCGGGTTTTACCCAGGTGCAATCAAATGAAGTAAAACCTCCAAGAATCAAGGAGGCGCATGTTGCCTTCGAATGCAAAGTGAATGAGGTGAAGTCACTGGGCGATAGTGGCGGAGCTGGGAATTTGGTGATTTGTGAGGTGTTGGTAGCGCATGTGAATGAGGCTATTTTGGATGAGATGGGCCTGATTGACCCTAGGAAATTGGATGCCGTCGCTAGATTGGGTGGCAATTGGTATAGCCGTGCCAGTGGAGCATCACTCTTTCAGATTCCTAAACCTCTGCGTACGCTTGGGCTAGGGATAGATCAAATGCCATTGGAAGTGAAAAATAGCGCAATTCTAAGTGGAAATAATCTGGGGAGACTGGGTAATGTAGAGAGCTTTCCAAGTGAAGCTGAGATTGCTGCCTTTGGGCAAAGTGCAGAAATACAAGAAATGCGAGTACGATTTCAGCATGATCAGGATTCATTGATTGACCATTTGCATTTATTGGCTAAGGAGGCACTTGACGAAGATGATGTGGATAGGGCTTGGCTGATCCTTTTACAGGATAATGGCTTGTGAAAATTTATATATTAATAAATTAGTACAAACTATTCTGAGAAAAGGGCTATTGCTAAGCCAGTACCCATAACTTTGATAAGACTTCCCTAGAAATGATTTTTATTAGAAAAACCTTATTCATAGCTTCTTTGATATGCTGTTCATTCTTGGCAAATGCCCAAAATGAAGGCAAATCCGGTGACTCTACTAAGGTGGAAAAGAAGATCGATTTCAGTGTCATGCCCTTTCTGAGTTACAACAGGAATCTTGAGATGATGATTGGGGCAATTCCCATGATGATGTACAAGTTTAACAAGGAAGACAAGATTTCTCCCAAGTCCTTGTCGGGCTTATCTGCAGTTTACACGACCAATGGGTCCTACTTTATTGCTTTTTTCAATAGGTTATATTTCAAAGAAGACTCCTGGCGTGCTAATTTTTTTGCCATGAATGGAGATCATAATTCCCAATTCTATATGGATGACGTTTATGAGCCGGGTTTTTATGATTATGGGACCAAGTCGACCATAGTAAGTGCTGGGATACAACGAAAGATTTTCAAGGGACTTTATGCTGGTGTAGCCTATACCTATGCTCATTATGATACGGACTATGAGGATGATGTGCAGCCGTCATCAACAGTTCAAACAAATGGGGTGCAATTGAATGCGCTATACGATACCCGTGATGCAGTTTACTATCCCATGAAAGGAAATAAAGCGAGAGTACGCTGGATCAGTTATCCGGAATGGTTTGGGAACGATGAAACTGCGAACAAAATTTTGTCGGAATACAACAAATATCTTCCTATGCGCAATGAGACAGATGTGCTAGCGCTGCGTTTTTCCGGGAAATTTGGCTTGGGAGATATAGCCTTTCAGCAGCAAGTGACGATTGGTGGTACTGATATTCGGGGATACTCAGAAGGAAAATACAGAGGTGATGGATTGATGGCCATACAAGGAGAATACCGCTATAATTTCGGAGAAAAAATGGGAGTGGTTGGTTTTGCTGGATTGGCCACTATTTATGGTTCTGATACTGAAAGTTTCAATTGGGGACTTTATCCTGGAGTTGGAGCAGGATATCGATACAAAGCTTTCAAAACAGTCAAATTCAACATTGGCTTAGATGCCGCTGTAGGCAAAGATGACTGGGGGATTTACTTCAGAATCGGAGAGGCTTTTTAGAGGATTGGTTCTCAGTCGTAGTTTACCGATTGGCGGAAATCTTCAGACCTGCTTGCAGCAGGCAGGCTTGTGCCTTTTGAAAGGCTATTCTTCAGAAGAGTTGAACCAAGGTGATATTCAGACTTCTCTGTGCTAAAAGAACAAAAAAAAAAGCGGCCTGAGCCGCTTTCCTTATTTTATGATGATTTCCTGTGGCATTCTAACCTGAACACCCTCGTAAGATTTTAGTTTTTCTACTTCCTTATATAGCGTGTAGTTTGTCCCTAATTGACTTTGAAGGATTTTGATTTGAACATTATTTCCTAGGTCCTCCATGATCGTTTCGAACCAAGGTTTTTTGGTAGGATAATAGACTACTCGGTAATCATCCTCAGCACCTATTCTCGCAGCAGCGATTTCGATGGTGGTGTTCAAGCCTCCTAGTACATCTACCAATCCTCTTTCTTTAGCTTGGTTGCCCGTCCATACTCTACCAGAAGCAACTTCTTTTACAGCTTCTGGTGACATTCCTCTGCCTTCAGCTACTCTGGACACAAACGTCTCATAGCCGTCTTCAACTGATCCTTGGATGATGCTTCTTTCTACATCGGTCATCGGTCTGGTTGGATTCATAAAATCAGAAAGCTCACCAGTTTTCACCACATCTGTAGTAATACCTAGTTTATCATTTAGCAGTTCCTGTGCGTTGAACATCATGCCGAAAATACCGATTGAGCCCGTAATCGTGTTTGGTTGTGCCACGATAGTATCTGCTGGTGCAGAAATGTAATATCCGCCTGAAGCTGCTACTTCGCCCATGGATACATAAACTGGCTTCACCTTCTTAGCTTCTGCCATTTCTCTCCAGATCACTTCAGAAGCTATCACAGAGCCTCCAGGGGAATTTACACGAAGGATGATCGCTTTGATATTGTCATCTTTTCGTGCTTTGCGAATTTCTTTGGCAAACTTATCTGAACTTATCACGCCATCTGCCTTTCCACCTACAATCTCCCCTTCTGCGATGATTACGGCTATTCTATTAGAGGATGTGATGTTTTTGGATTTAGCTGTTTTGTTCAGGTCGGTGACATTGATCGTCTTAATGTCATCATCCTCGTCCACTCCCAGTTTGTCTTTGAGTTTAGAAAGAACTTGGTCAAAATACAGGAGATCTGTAGCCAAACCATAGCTTACAGCATCCTGAGGCTTGCGAACTAGCATGAGATCATTGATTTTCTTCAAGCTATCGAAGGCAATTCCTCTTGATTCGGAGACAGCATGCAGTGCAAACTGATTCATATCGTTCAAGAATGACTGTGTTTGCAATCTAGCTGCAGGACTACTTTTCTCTAGGATAAAGGGCTCCACAGCAGACTTAAACTCTCCAACGCGGAAAATCTCTGGTTTCACACCCACTTTTTCGAAAAGACCTTTGAAGAAAATACCTTCAGAAGAAAAACCGTTGAAGTCGATTCCACCCAAAGGATTCAGGTAGATCTCATCTGCTACAGAAGCTACATAATAGCCACCTTCGGTGTAGGCTTCATCGTATGCGACGATGAACTTTCCAGAAGTTTTGAAATCCACGAGGGCTTCACGAAGCTCCAGCAAGCTCGCCTGACCAGCCATTACTAGGCCAGTATTGAGGTAAATACCCTTGATGTTGTCATTGGTTTTTGCTTCCCCAATGGCTTTTTTGAGATTGATAAGGCCTGCATTGAACTCCTGACCAAATGGATTTCCAAAAATAGAAAGGTCCAAATCGTCCTCAGAAGTTCGCTCCACGATAGTTCTACCGTTGAGGTTGAGGTGCAAAATTGAATTTTCACTCACAGATACTTCTTCAGAGCCACTGGATGAGGCTACGATGCCTATCAAGCCAAACATAAGTAGCACACTCAGTATGCTGAAAACAAAAAGACCGACGATCACCGCCAGTACATTTCCTAAGAATTTCATAAGCTAAATTATTTGAAGCCCCAAAATAACCTAATTTGAGGCATGATTACAAAAGCAATAATAAGCTGAAAATGTTTGAGAAAGCAGTTTTAATCGTTGGAGGAAATAAGGGAGATAGAAATGCGCTGCTCAAGTCAGCGCTGGAGGCTCTTTCTAGACTTGGAGAATTGACGCTCAAGTCGGGTATTTACGAGACCGAAGCGTGGGGAGGAGTGGCTAAAGGGCCTTTTTTGAATCAGCTGCTAGAAATCAAAACTAGTTGCTCGCCTAGCGAACTTCTAGCTTGTACCCAGCAAATCGAAACAGATTTGGGTAGAAAGAGAGCCGAACACTGGGGGGATCGGACCATGGATATTGATATTATTTATTTTGGAGAACGTGTAATTGTTACTCCCGAACTTAAGATTCCTCATCCATTTATTGGAGAAAGGAGATTTGTATTGGCGCCGCTAGCTGAGATTCTGCCTGAGTTTATTCATCCGATTTCGGGGAAAAGTAGTCTGCAGATGCTGGAAGAATGTGAGGATGAGTCTGAAGTGAGGGTGGTGTTTTAGTAGTGAAGATTGTAAGTGGTTAGTTGTAAGGGTTGTAAGTAGTAAGGGTTGTTAGTGGTTAGTTGTAAGTTGTAAGAAGTGAAAGGTGAAAGGTAACAGGTGGTAAGTCAATTTATGTTCTGCTGCTTTTCCAGAAGAAGCCGCAGCAATTCTTGAATTAATGTAAATTCCGATTTTGGTTAAAATGACTATCCGAGATTACCCCATTCTTGATTAGACCTGCGGTGGTCGAGCTTGCCGAGACCATTCTGGCTAAGATGGTGTATTGGCAATAACCTGGATAATCGTTTTTCCCAGCCCTAAGGAGCTAGGCAACCTTATGTTCTGCTGCTTCTCCAGAAGCCGCAGCAATTCTTGAATTATTGAAAATTCCGATTTTAGTTAAAATGAATATCCGAAATTACCCGACTCTTGATTAGGGCTGATGTGGTCGAGCTTGCCGAGACCATTCTGGCTAATATGGTGTATTGGTAATAACCTGGATAATGTATTACTCAGTCCAACGAGCTAGGCAACCTTATATAGGGCTTTCAACCCTTTGCCTTAAAAAGAGATATTGAATAATAGCTGTGGCTTCCGTGCATCTAAATAGATAGTGGGACTTTTTGGCCATAGTTGTGAAAAATGCTTTTAAAAGAAACCCGCCTTATGAGCGGGTTTCGTATTTTATAATCCTGACACTTCAGCTTCAGGATGGATTTTTTTGACCAAACCTTGGAGGACTTTTCCAGGGCCACATTCTACAAATTCCGTAGCGCCGTCAGCCACCATGTTTTGGACCGATTGTGTCCATTTCACGGGAGCGGTGAGCTGAGCAATTAGATTTGCTTTGATCTCAGCTACCTCACTAACCGCCGTGGTGCTTACGTTTTGGTAAACAGGACAGCTAGGGGTGTGAAAGGTCGTAGCTTCTATAGCTGTTTGTAATTTCTCACGTGCAGGTTCCATCAGCGGAGAATGAAATGCTCCACCCACTGGAAGAGGTAAAGCGCGTTTTGCACCAGCTTCTTTCATTTTTTCGCAGGCAATTTCGATTCCTTTGTTCGAACCGGAAATCACCAACTGACCTGGGCAATTATAATTAGCTGGCACGACTACCTCATCCGAAATACTTGCGCAGATTTCTTCTACCTTTTCATCTGCCAATCCTAAGATAGCTGCCATGGTAGAAGGATTGATTTCACAGGCTTCTTGCATGGCCAATGCTCTTTGATAGACTAGTTTTAGTCCATCTTCGAAAGCAAGAGTGCCATTGGCAACCAATGCAGAAAGTTCTCCCAAAGAGTGACCTGCTACCATATCAGGAGCGAAGTCTGGAGTTGTTTTCGCCAAAATCACGGAATGAAGAAATACAGCGGGTTGCGTTACATTGGTTTGCTTCAATTCTTCTGCAGTCCCTTCAAACATGATGTCTGTAATGCGGAAACCCAAGATTTCGTTAGCTCGCTCAAATAATTCCTTCGCTTGAGGATTTTCTTCATAAAGTGCTTTTCCCATTCCTGGGAATTGGGCGCCTTGGCCCGGAAAAACAAATGCCTTCATTAACTAGTGTTTTTTGTTCGTTGCAAATATAGGTCTTTTCCTAATTCAGCTTAACCTGTTGAAATCAGGAATGGAGCTTAATCCCTGTTTGGATAAGGATTTCTTCGGAAAGGAATTTTGATTTTTCAGCAGCTGTGGGAAGCCTGCAGGTACTTTTCTTTCCAAACCAGCGGTAGCGATTACTTCCTATCCAATTGTAAATAGGATCACGAAGGATTTTTGGAATGAAAATCAGTGGATAAAGCAGAGGCCAAAGTCCAGAAAGTTGTCTGGCTATTTTCAGTGCTGCTGTGCTTTTGTAATGAATTTTCCCTTTTTCCAAAAGGACAAGGGAGTCGAGGTAATCCTCTCTTACATCATATTGAGAAAGTATTTCTTTGCTAAGATCCTCTTGTAATGCTCCCACTAAGAAATGATCCTTAGTATCTCTTTGGATCACAAAATCAATGGAAGCATTACAGAGGTTGCAAACCCCATCAAAGAATATGATGGATTTGGCTTGCGTCATCTAAGCAGTTGAATCGTTCCTTTGAGGCTCTGACTCTGATCTGCAGGATCGAGCACATCAAACATTACAGTCCCTGAATAAAAATAGGTGCCTGCAGGCAGCTCATTGCCATTTTTATCTTTTCCATCCCATCGTATGAAAATATCATTTTCAAGATTGTCGAGGCTATTGTAAGAGAATACTTCTACTCCCCAGCGATTTACGATAAAGATATTAACGCCTTCCACAAATCTAGGGCACTGTGAGAATGGATTGTCAAAGGCCATGAAGGTCTCATTTAGCCCATCACTATTTGGAGTGAAGGCATTTGGAAGACTGTAGTTAGGGCAATTTTCCACACATACGACATTACTCGGCTCAGATTCGTTGCCAGATCTATCCACGGCAGTGATGTAATAGCAGCCTCGGTAAGTAGTCAGATTGCGGATGGTGGTAGAAAGATTCAGAGCAGAAACTTCAGCAATCATCTCAAACTGGCTATCCTCACCATCGGAAGTATAGTATATTTTATAGCTACTCAACTCGTCATCACATTCACCTGATACATCTGGAACCCAACTTAGCTTGTGTTCATAGCTAGTATTGTTACAAGGAAGATCAGCGAGGTATGTAGCACATTCTGGGCCTTCGAAAGTCAAGACAGGAGGACATGGGAATCGGTCATCATCAGGCTTCGCGCAAATGATTTGAGATTTATTTTCCAGCGGATATACTAGTCCGGCTACATTGTAAGAGCCTTTTGTAATCACGTAATAGCAGTATTCAAGTTCCTTCTCTAGGGGAACACCATTGAAACTACCATCATCCAAATATTTGAATCCACTAGTAGTCACGTCGACTTCGGCTATTTTCACAAAAGTAGTCTCGTCTGCAGCGGCAGCATCGGTCCTGTTTCTATAAACTTCATGTTTGTATTGGCTGACAGAATTGTTCCAAGGAACGGTGAACTCCCAGTTCAGTTCAATCGCTTCATTGACAATGGTAGGATCTGCCCAAACCGAAGAAGCTTTAGAAGAGGTGTCAATTTTTGTGTTTCTGTCTAGCAAGACTACTTCATAATTATACACTACATCTTCTGTGTTCAAACCGGTGTCAGTAAATAATGTATCTGAGGTGACTCCCAATGATATTAGGTTCTCACTTCCTGTGAAGCCTATACTTCGCAGTAGTTCATAACTATATGGACCTGGATAGAGTGTTTTGTCAATGTCATAAGGAGGAGTCCATTTCACGAAAATCTCTCCTGTAGTTGGGTCAGTTTCTTCTACACTCACATTAGTGATAATAGGTACGTCTACGTCGATGGTGACGCATATTTCTTCAGAGACGATGCTTTCTCCAAGTCTAGGTTCAGGATAGGCTGCCACTAATCTGTAGCAATAGGTATTGCCAGGGGCTAAGCCATCGCCTCCATTCGTGTCTAGGAAATCCAGTGTTTGCATATTGGTAGTCCCTACCAATTCATAGCCAGCTCGGATCCCTGTCTCACAGCTATCTGGCAAATATGGGTCAGAGTTGATCCTTCTCCATACCTGCATTTCAGAAGCAGAGTTGGTGCAGACATAAGGGTCCCATTTCAACTCTACAGTCCTGCCAGGCATTTGTTCTATCTCATCAAAGGCTGGTGGAGGTCCCACGACTTTGATTCGCCAGGTTTTAATATCAACTAAGGATGGCCCCGAACTCGGTTCATCTGTGATTCGTACGCGAACCTCATATTCTCTAGCTCTAACATGGTTGCAGACTGTTTGCCACTCGAAATTGACGATCCCTGGCGTTGGCTGAAATTCACTTTCAGGAGTATAAGTAGCTGGGGATGTTGTTATTTCTACAGGTTCTCCGAATACTTCAATTTTAACAGGGTCTCCATCAGGATCTTCTCCCTGAATGATATCTTGGATTAGTGTACCTGCTTCCACACAGAGATCATCTGGTAAAATCAGCTCAGGTCTTCGATTGTTAGAATTTTCGATAATGATCTGCATATCCCGGACCACATAGCCAATGAGCACCCATTCCCCATCCAGTTTTCGATATTCATTGATTCGAAAAGCTACGTTGAACTGCCCCGCTGTCCCAGGGGCATCCCATATCAAATCTCCATAGACTGGATCCAAAGTCATATAAGCAGGAGTGCTACCATCTTCTTGGTTGAAACTGAATTCTGGAGAAGCAGGGCTTCTGTAGTTATTAACAGGTCTTTGGTAAGCTTGCTTAGGGATGTCCATTACATAAGCCAAGCTATCTCCATCAGGATCATAAGCGCCAGGATTGTGAATGTATCGTACGTTTACTGCACCATTATCTACAGGCGGGATAGTCAGTACTGGAGAGTTGTTCACCCCGATAAATGGATCGATGGTAATGGTTGTTTCCACATAAAAAGGAGTATCCACCGAATTGTCCATGTTCAGAGTTTTGTCATTCCTGTTGAATTCTTGAAACCTAATGGTGTAAGTACCTGGGCCTTGAAAAACATGTGAAATCACAAAGGTGTTTTTCTCAATTTGATTTCCTAGGTCTTCGACTACTTTGAAATCACTATCTGTCTGAAGTTCTGATTCTCGTCCATCGCCGAAGTTGATGATCCCAGGGCCAAAAATCACACTTGATCGAGTATCAGTATAGCCAACCACAGTGATTTTGTACTCCAAAGATTGTGGAGAAACCCGCTCAGCGATAATTTCACCTGCTCTAATGTGTGTTGCCCAAGCTTCAGAAATTCCAGCAACTAGGAAGATTAAAAAAAGTCCAAGGGTGATTTTCAGCTTCATATTGGTCAAGTTCATTTATAAGGAGAAATAGAATGTACGAATTTATCCTGCTTTAAGATTTTCGATTACATCCTTTTCCTATACGAAATAAAGGGAAGTAAGGAGAAAATCTCCGCAAAATCAAACATTAAATCTGTATAAAGGCATAAAGTACTAGTAGAACTGTCTAATGCGGGTTTTTATTTAGAACCGATTAAAATAAGGCATCTGTTTTTGAATGGATTGTTTGCTAGTTGTTCGGCATGTAAATTTGGCAGTAATAATCAAAGATTTCGTTCTAATCTAATCGCAAAAATTGTATGAGCTGGGTTACAAAAACCTTGAGTAGCACAATAGGCAGGAAACTGATCATGGCATTGACCGGACTTTTCCTGATTCTATTTTT
This sequence comes from Algoriphagus chordae, assembly GCF_003254055.1. Lineage (GTDB taxonomy): Bacteria > Bacteroidota > Bacteroidia > Cytophagales > Cyclobacteriaceae > Algoriphagus > Algoriphagus chordae. Next base: position 68,087 of record NZ_QKZT01000012.1, on the reverse strand, counting down.
GACAGGTCACGTTGCAGGAAACTTGCAGTTGTTAAAGAGTGATGGTGGTGAGGCATTTAATATTTATGCCAAATTCATGACCACCAATCCAGCAGTAAAGTTGCTTTCTTACTTGACCTATATCTCGATAATTGGTCACGTGATCTTTTCTATTTGGCTTTCCAAAACAAATAGAGCTGCACGTCCTGTAGGATATGGAGTTTCTACTCCTCCTTCCACCACGATTTCATCTAGAAATATGGGTATTCTAGGCACAATCATCTTAATTTTCATCGTAGTACATATGCAGAGCTTCTGGTATCAGATGCACTGGGGAGATATTCCATTTGTGACATATGATGGGGTTGAGTACAAGGATTTGTACAGCATTGTAGTTTTTGCTTTCCAGAATGTATGGATGGTAATCGGATACGTAGTAGCGATGGCTTTCTTGGCATTTCACCTTTCTCATGGATTTGCCAGCGCATTCCAGACCTTAGGTTTGAATCACGCGAAATACTCGCCAGCAATTGCGCTGATCGGAAAAATCTACTGCATAGTAGTTCCGATCCTATTTGCCAGCATGCCAGTTTATATCTATTTCACACAGAGCTAATCAATAGTCCCCTATGATACTAGATTCAAAATCCCCAATCGGACCTTTAGCCGAAAAGTGGACTAAACATAAGTTTAACAGTAAGCTGGTAAACCCAGCAAACAAAAGAAAATACGAGGTAATCGTGGTAGGTACCGGTCTTGCCGGAGCCTCTGCTGCTGCTTCTTTGGCAGAATTGGGCTATAAAGTGAAAGCTTTTTGCTTCCAGGATAGCCCTCGTCGTGCGCACTCTATCGCTGCACAAGGCGGGATCAACGCTGCCAAAAACTACCAAAATGACGGTGACTCGGTTTACAGACTTTTCTACGATACCATCAAAGGTGGAGATTATCGTTCCCGTGAATCCAATGTCTATCGTCTTGCAGAGGTTTCTGTAAATATCATTGACCAGTGTGTGGCGCAAGGTGTTCCTTTCGCCAGAGAATATGGCGGATTGCTTGCCAACCGTTCTTTCGGTGGAGCGCAGGTGTCCAGGACTTTCTACGCAAGAGGCCAAACGGGGCAGCAGTTGCTTTTGGGCGCTTATTCAGCCTTGAGTCGTCAGGTAGCGAATGGTAAAGTGAAACTTTATCCACGAACTGAAATGATGGACGTCGTGACTATCGATGGACATGCAAGAGGTATTGTGACTAGAAACTTGATCACTGGTAAGATTGAAACTCACGCTGCTCACGCGGTGCTATTGTGTACGGGTGGTTATGGAAACGTATTTTTCCTTTCTACCAATGCGATGGGATCAAATGTGACCGCAGCTTGGAGAGCTCATAAAAAAGGTGCTTACTTCGCCAATCCTTGCTACACACAGATTCACCCTACTTGTATCCCGGTATCCGGAGATCATCAGTCCAAGTTGACTTTGATGTCTGAATCCCTGAGAAATGACGGTCGTGTGTGGGTGCCAAAGACTGTAGAGCTGGCGCAAAAGCTTCGCAAAGGAGAAATCAAGCCTAGAGATATCAAGGATGAGGACAGAGATTATTACTTGGAGCGGAAATATCCTTCCTTCGGTAACTTGGTCCCTCGTGATGTGGCTTCCAGAAATGCCAAGGACGTTTGTGATGAAGGTCGTGGTGTAAATGAAACTGGCCAGGCTGTTTTCCTTGACTTCCGCGATGCGATCAATCGTGACAGCGAGGATGCTATCCGCGCGAGATATGGCAACTTGTTTGACATGTATCAGCAGATCACCGGTGAGAATCCTTACCAGACTCCAATGAAGATTTATCCAGCAGTTCACTATACTATGGGTGGACTTTGGGTTGATTATAACTTATCTACTACCGTTCCTGGCCTTTATTCCTTAGGAGAGGCGAACTTCTCAGATCACGGAGCAAACAGATTGGGAGCTTCCGCTTTGATGCAAGGTCTGGCAGATGGGTACTTCGTAGTTCCTTACACTATCGGCGATTATTTGGCACAAATAGGCCCAGCACCTGTGGATACCAATCATCCTGAATTTGCGAAAGCAGAAAAAGGCGTGAAAGATGCCATCCAAAAGCTATTGTCAATCAACGGTACCAAAACTGTAGATCACTTCCATAAGGCATTGGGACATATCATGTGGGAATACTGTGGTATGGCCAGAAATGCAGAAGGTTTGACCAAAGCTAAAGGCATGATTCAGGAGCTTAGAAAAGAATTCTGGAGAGATGTGAAAGTGCTTGGTGCAAACGAAGAACTGAACCAGACACTGGAGAAAGCAAGTCGAGTAGCTGATTTCTTAGAACTTGGCGAATTGATGGTAGACGATGCATTGAACAGATCTGAGTCTTGCGGTGGTCACTTCAGACTGGAGTCTCAAACTCCGGATGGAGAAGCATTGAGAGATGATGAGAACTTCGCCTATGCGGCTGCCTGGGAGTTTATGGCAGAGAATTCTCCTGAAACTCTCCACAAAGAGCCACTCGTGTTTGAAAACGTGAAGTTGACTCAGAGATCCTACAAATAAATTCAAGACTTTAATTCATAACTATATAGTATGAAACTGACATTAAAAATATGGAGACAGAAAAACGCCAGCGATAAAGGCGCATTTGTCACCTATCCTATAGATGGAATTTCCACTGACATGTCATTCCTAGAAATGATGGATGTCTTGAATGAGGAACTTGCTATCAAAGGAGAAGATCCTGTGCACTTCGACCACGATTGCCGTGAAGGTATCTGTGGTATGTGCTCACTTTATATCAATGGTCATCCACACGGACCTCAGCAGACGACTACCTGTCAGCTTCACATGCGTTCGTTCTCCGATGGGGAAACGATTACGATCGAGCCATGGAGAGCTGCGGCTTTTCCAGTGGTAAAAGACCTAGTTGTAGATCGTGGTTCATTTGACAGAATCATCCAAGCGGGCGGATACGTGAATGTGAATACAGGTGGCGTGCCGGATGCAAATGAGATTCCTATTCCAAAGAGAGTTGCTGATGAAGCCTTTGATTCTGCGACTTGTATTGGTTGTGGAGCTTGTGTGGCAGCCTGTAAGAATGCTTCTGCGATGCTTTTCACCTCTGCCAAAATCTCGCAGCTGGCAATGCTTCCACAGGGACAGGTGGAAAGAATGTCCAGAGCAGAGAAGATGGTCGCTCAGATGGATGATGAAGGTTTCGGAGCTTGTACCAACACAGGTGCCTGCGAGGCAGAATGTCCTAAGGGAATCAGCCTAACGAATATCGCTCGAATGAACAGAGAGTATTTTTCTGCTTCTGTGAAGAGCGAGAATGTCTAATTGAAGGATCAGATACAAATAGAACAGAGAAAGCCGGCGAGAGTCGGCTTTTTTGGTTTTGGTGTCATTTGGTAATGTTTTCTATTTCGTATATCTGCTGTATAGAAATATATGCGCAACTGCTGAGTTGCTGAAGAAGCTGCCGTTGTTCTTTGGAATGGGAATAAATGAGTGGGTTATCAGACAGGTTTTTATTTAAATTGAAGCAGAACTAGCTGAACGGACTTGACTTGTGTGCTAAAGAGTAATAATTAGCTTATTTTGGGGATAGAAATGATAGGTTAAGCACGAAGGTTTGATTAATCGTGGTGCCATTAGGATATATGAAAAATACACGAAACTAGTTGCGTATAGCGACTCGTTGTGCTTCATAAAGGAATAATGAAAATTGAAATTAAAAAATATGACCATTCGAAAGAATATCATAAGCTTCTGGAAATAATAAAATCAGAAGGTGAAGAATGGAAGGATTATTTTGATTCAAAATATCAAGAGGTCTTAAAGCAATCAATCACTTATGTGGCTTATGTTGATAATGAACTATGTGGGTACTCAAGGTCAATAAATGATTATGGTTTATATATATGGGTAATTGACTTGTTGGTAGACAAAAGGTTTAGAGGTAATTCAATTGGAAAAAAATTAATGGAATGCCTTCTAACGGACTACCCAGGTCAGGATGTTTTTGTAATGTCTGATGTTGATAAGTATTATAAAAAACTTGGATACAGAAAAGAAGGCTCAATATTTAAAATTGAACAATGAAAATACGAAAGCACAACACTATGTAAAAATGCATTAAAACGCATTTTACATTAACCGTTGGCTTGCACTAAAAAAATGACACATCGATATCAAATTATACTCGTCTCTCTTTTACTGATTGTCAATATCGGTTGCAGCGACAAGAACTTGAAGAAAATTGAAGGTCAAATAGACGCTGAAGGAGCAGGGGAAATTAGACTTGGCAAAACTTATTCAGAAGTGCTGAGTAAAATTGACGAAACGGTATACGAAGTCTCGCCTAATGACAAAAATGGATTTCAAATCAAGAAGGATAGAAAAACCATAATCAGTTTTTGGTCTAAAAACCAAGATTCTACGATTGGTTTTGTAAAAGTTTTATCGGACAATTATCAAACTGCAAAAGGTCTGAAAGTTGGAGATTCGATGGATAAAGTGAGAACTATATATCCTGAATTGAAATTATTATTTGATGAAATGGACGGTGAATACTATTTCGCACCAGAAGACTTACAAGTTTATAACAAAGACAAACCTGAAATCCTGTGTTTATTTTATGTGGACTCTAAAGAAAAAAATATCGACTTCGAGATGAACGAAAAGACCGACAGATTTGAAAGTTCTATGGACATTGAAGGAATAATTAAACATGTCCTAATCTATAAATGGAAATAAAAAACGCATGCCAACAATCGCTAAGAAAACATGGGGCGACACGTACTGAAAGCTAGCACTAATCTTCGTAGTTTAGTCCGTCACGGGTAGACAGTCAAGAACTCTGAAAGCCCCACGTTTCTTAGCGGAGCCGTTAGTAGCAATAACAACAAATCATGAAAAAGCTAAAACCGTTTTCAGTATTTTTACTTGTACTTCTTTTTTCCTCATGTCAACAAGAAGAACGAATTCGTAATTCAGCTTTTCCTTGGTATGGTGCAAGTCTCGCAAATGATAAGTTCGTAAGTCTAGACCAGATTAATGAAGAGAATTTTAATAAATTGGAAGTTGCGTGGAGATGGACTTCTGTAGATGAATCCATTATTGAACAGGATAGCACACTCTGGACCTGGACAAATGAATCTACGCCTATAATGATTGATGGAATTCTTTACACCAGTACCTCATTGAGCCAGGTTGCTGCCATTGATGCCAAAACGGGTCAAACGATTTGGTCATATAACCCCGAATCGTACCTGAAAGGCTCTCCACCAAACCATGGATTTGTTCATAGAGGTGTCGCTTTTTATGAAGATGGAAATAATAGCAGAGTATTTATTGGTACTGGTGATGCTTATCTCATTGCACTTAATGCAAAATCCGGCGAGCTTGTAAGCGAATTTGGAAATAATGGGAAAATTGATCTTACCAAGGGATTGAGAAGACCGATTGACAGACTAGCCTATGGCGTTTCGAGCCCTCCGATTATTTGTCGCAATACTTTAATTATAGGATCATCAATTGTTGATTATCCACTTCATGAATCGATGCCGCCAGGTGATATTCGAGGATTTGATATAAATACTGGTGAGCAAAAGTGGATATTTGAGTCCATTCCACAAGAAAATGATCCGGGTGTTGAGACATGGGAAAATGAATCCTGGAAGACTATCGGCAATACAAATGTTTGGACAATAATGAGTGCTGACGAAGAATTAGGATATGTATTTTTGCCTTTTGGAACTCCCAGTAATGATTACTATGGAGGTAATAGACATGGAGATAATTTGTATGCCGAAAGTTTAGTTGCACTAGATGCAGCAACAGGCGAAAAGGTTTGGCATTTTCAAACAACCCATCATGGCATATGGGATTATGACCTACCAGCGGCCCCTATTCTTATGGATTTGCTGATTGATGGTAAAAACACGAAGGCTGTGGCACAGCTTACAAAACAAGGATTTTGTTTTGTTTTTAATAGGGAGACAGGAGTCCCCATTTGGCCAATCGAAGAAAGAGCTGTCCCTGCCTCTACCGTGCCAGGTGAAAAAACATCACCAACTCAACCATTCCCAACAAAGCCCAAACCTTTTGATCAACAAGGACTCTCAGAAGAAGATTTGATTGATTTTACTCCAGAATTAAGAAAAGCTGCCCTTGACTACGTCAACCAATATGATTACGGACCGTTATTTACTCCACCTTCACTTAAAGGCACTTTACAATTTCCTGGAATTGCAGGCGGTGCAAACTGGGCTGGTGGTGTTTTCAACCCAAATAATAACCATTTATATGTTCCTTCAGTTACGCTGCCATTTTTAGTAAAGCTGCAGAAAGCGGAGGGTGCTTTGGAATTTAACAAGTACTACAAGCTACCTCCATCGGTTCCGTCTCTTGACGGCCTGCCGCTGACAAAACCACCATACGGACGAATAACTGCCATCGATATGAATAGTGGAGAGCATTCTTGGATGTCCCCAGTAGGCTCAGGGCCGATTAATGATACTAGGCTAAAAGAATTAAACCTGCCTCAATTAGGTTGGCCATTCAGAATGCAGGTTCTTGGAACCCAAACTTTACTATTGATAGCCCAAGACGGGGGAGAGGCATCTCGGGCCTATGCATCGCGAGGCTATAACATCGCTATAAGTAGTATTGATATTGAACCTTCACTTCGTGCTTTTAACTATGATAATGGCGAGCAAATAGCTGAAATTCCAATCCCCTCAAATGCAAGAGGGGCTATGATCTCATATTTGCTGGATGGAAAACAATACATTGTAATTCCGATCGGGGGAGCCTCAAAACCAGCAGAATTAATTGCTTTGGCACTGCCAGACTGAATATAAAATAAAAGCTGAGAACACAGGCTATGGAGTCCATACTCCTAACGTCGCACGACGCATAGCCAAACCGGTATGATCAAGTTTATGCTGGAATGGGTTTTGGTAAATCTCCCTGTCAATTAAGCGCTATTTTTGGGTTTTTAGTCCAATTAATTCTTATTATGGGTACTCGAAAAGACAGTTAGGTTTTTGAGATTCTTAGTCTCAAGGCTATCTGGATAGTTTACAAAGGAGTCCATTTGCAGGCTTTTAACGATTACCATAATTAATTAACTTATGAGAGAATATTTAATTGTTTTACTACTGTTTCTAGGATCGGCTCTGATTACACAGGCGCAAGTGCAAACTTGTGATTGTGAAGCTGACTTAACTTTTTTAAACGAAAAAGTACAAAAGCTCCCTTCCTATAAGAAGAATAAGTCAGCCTATGAGGCGACTTTCAATACTGTGCAGAAATCTGTTACATCCCAAATGCCGTATTATGACTGTTTAGAGCTTATTAATCGTGTGCTATTGCCCTTAAATGATTGGCATATGGGAGCTTTGGAAAAAGCAATGGATAGCACAACTGTCTCCTATGTAACTTACCCTACTTATCAAGGTGATCTTGACCAGTTGCTAGGTAATCTTCAGGATAAGTCTCTGAACGAGGTAGAGGGTATCTATCCAATGAATGATGACTTTTCAATAGCTGTTGTGTACGATGAACAGGCTAAGGCGTATCTTGGAGTTGTTTTGAAAAGTAATTTGGAGCAGTGGAGTAGGGGAGATATTATTTACAAATTCATACCCATTTCAGATAATTTCTATAAGGTTATTGGTGCACAGTTTCCTTCTAAAAGGTTAATCAGTTATCACGAGAGGATAAATGAGGGAGTGATTCTAAGAGCTGGTATAAAGAAAGATACTGCGTCAACTTATTTTATAAAAAACCCTTATCCTGATGAGGTATTTCTCTTCAAGGAGCTTTCGGCTGACACGGATTATATAAAAGTAGGCAGTTTTGATTCTTTCTATCCGCTGTTATCAGAGGCTGAAGATTTTTATAGATCATTAGAAGGTAAACTGACCAAGTCACATCTCATAGTAGATTTACGAGACAATGGAGGCGGTGGAGACAGGAATTCTGATATTTTATTGAAGCAGCTTAAGAAATACCTGAAAGACCACAAAATATATGTGATCACTAATGCTAGTACGGGTAGCAATGCAGAGCAATTCACTGCGAAATTAAAGGAGTTTGATAATGTCCTTACCTATGGAGATAAGACAAGAGGTGCACTTTCTTATGAAATAAAACCAAATGATTACCATACACTTCCATCTTCTGGATTTTTAGTTATCCTGCCATCCAAAGCCCATAGTCAATTTCTCAAATACGAAACAAAGGGAGTTACACCTGATTACCTGTTAGATTACAAGAAAAGTTGGATATCAGAGATTCAAAAACAGATAGAAGAAGAAAACTAGGTTTGTATAAGATATAATGCTTGTGCCAGACTTGCTTTCACTTCTCGTTATTGAACTATTCCAATCCATCATTGTACTCAATGACCAAATCAGTCCTTTAAACCCAATAAAATTTTGAATACGAGCCTTTATGCTTAACTTTGAAAAATTATATTTTAAGAAGGTTTTGTTACAAATAGAAAATAGGTATGAGTTATTTAGATCTGGGGATCTTTGTCGCCTACATGCTGGCTATGCTGGGAGTAGGGTATTTTTACATGAGAAAGAATTCAGGTCAGGAGGATTACTATGTGGGGGGGCGGAATATCGGTCACTGGCATATCGGTCTTTCGGTAGTAGCGACTGATGTAGGAGGAGGTTTCTCTATTGGTCTAGGAGGATTAGGTTTTGTGATGGGGATGTCGGGTTCCTGGATGCTTTTTACAGGATTATTGGGGGCTTGGCTAGCCGCAGTTGTTTTGATTCCTCGAGTAAAGTCCGACCCAGCTTTTGCTAAGTTTTTTACCTTTCCGCAGATCATCGGGCATCTGTACAATTCCACCACAGCCAAAGTCGCAGCAGTCATCTGCTTCCTAGGATACTTAGGATTTACTTCCTCACAATTATTGGCAGGTGCAAAGCTCGCTTCTGGGACTTTTGAGGAGCTTGACCTTTCCTATGCACTTCTGATCATGGGAGCTGTAGCGGTGATTTATACCGTGATGGGTGGATTGAAAGCTGTGATTTATACAGACACTATTCAGTGGATCGTGTTGATGGCTGGATTGATGTTTATCGGGATTCCGATTTCATATAATTATGTAGGTGGTTGGAATGGCATTCAGAGCACTTTGCCGCAGGAGTTTTTCTCCTTTTCCAATCTCAGCTGGCAGGATCTCGCCAACTGGGGCATTACTATAATTCCTATTTGGTTTGTGGGTATGACCTTGTATCAGCGAATTTTTGCAGCTCGAGATGTGAAGTCTGCCAAGAAGGCCTGGTTTATCGCGGGGCTATTTGAATGGCCCATCATGGCACTTTTAGGAGTTTCTTTGGGTTTACTATCAAGAGTGGCGGTAGAGCAGGGAGCATTAGAGGGTTTTACTACTGCAATGGATCCTGAAATGGGGTTACCTGTTTTGCTAAGTCAGATCTTACCTGCGGGTATTTTGGGTTTGATGATGTCAGCTTATTTCTCAGCAGTTCTTTCTACGGCAGATTCCTGCCTGATGGCGGCTTCTGGGAATTTGACCACGGATATTTTAGGGAAATATTACACTTCTAAGTCTCTTAAAGAAGAGATGAAAATCTCCCAGATATTGACCTTGGGGATTGGGATTGTGGCAATTATAATTGCCTGGCAGATGACGGAAGTTTTGAGTTTGATGCTATATTCCTATGCCTTTATGGTTTCTGGGTTATTTGTGCCAGTGATAGCAGGTTTGTTCTTTGGGCAGACCAGCGCCACAGCGGCTACTTCATCTATGATCGCGGGCGGGAGTTTGACTGCCGGATTGATAATCTCAGAGGTCTCCCTTCCACTGGGCTTAGATGCCAATTTATTCGGGCTTACGCTCTCTTTGCTGACCTTTTTGTCAGTGATTTATTATGAAAAAAATTACAGTTCAAAGTTAAAATCTATATGATCAAACTAGAAACTCTATCTACTATTGACAACGCGACTTATTTGCAAAAGAATGAGATTGCGGATTTCCTTTTCTTTCACCTTGGCGAGTATGGCGACCCGAAGGATGATATTATGAAGTGCCTCGATTATGCACTTGATCAAAGCCTTCATGCAGGAGGTTTTGTCGTGATGGCTCGTGAGAAAGGTAAACTTCTTGGTGCATTAATTATGAACAAAACCGGTATGTCTGGGTATATACCAGAAAATATCTTGGTGTATATTGCTGTAGATGCCGAGCAAAGAGGTAAGGGAATAGGTGGGAAAATTATGGAAATGGCAATCAAAATGGCCAATGGATCTATTGCACTGCATGTAGAGCCAGAGAATCCTGCTAAGAAACTTTATGAAAGAATCGGCTTTACCAATAAATACCTTGAAATGAGGTTGACTAAATAAAATGGCTTATATCACACTAAATAGCACAAAACTGAAGGATAACTTCGAGTTTCTGAAAGAGAAATTTTCCAGTAACGAAATCTCTTGGGGAGTTGTGTCCAAGCTATTCTGTGGCAACAGACTTTTTCTGCAAGAGCTGATCAAACTAGGAGTGGAGGAAATCCATGATAGTAGAATTTCTAATCTTGCAATGGTTAAATCCTTGAAGACTGAAATCCAAACGGTCTATATCAAGCCTGTTTCCAAGAGAAATATTGGCAAGATGGTGCAGTTTGCTGATGTCAGTTTGAATTCCGAACTGGAGACGATCAGATGGATCTCTGAGGAGGCTAAGGACCAAGGGAAATCTCATAAGATCATTATTATGGTCGAAACTGGAGATCTTCGCGAGGGCGTGATGGGAGAACAATTAGTGGAATTTTATTCCCAAATTTTTGAGCTTCCAAACATTGAGATCATCGGTCTTGGGACGAATTTGAATTGTCTCAACGGAGTCATGCCTTCCACCGATAAACTGATTCAGCTTTCGCTGTATAAGCAGATCATTGAGCTCCAATTCAATAAGAAAATCCCATGGATTTCTGCTGGGACCTCTGTGACAATTCCGCTCATGCTAACGCAGCAATTGCCTAAAGGAATCAATCATTTCCGAGTGGGTGAGACGCTATATTTTGGGGTGAATTTGTTTGAAGAAAAGATAATAGAAGGAATGCACGATGATGTGTTTGAACTGCATGCGGAGATTATAGAAATGCAGGAAAAACCTCTGTTACCCGTTGGTAATCTGGCAGCTAACCCTCAAGGAGATGTGATGGAGTTGGATGAAACTCTCTATGGGAAGAGCTCATTTAGAGCGATTATTGATATCGGACTCTTAGATGTGGATACCAAATACCTTATCGCAAAGGACGGTTCTTATGATATACTGGGAGCGAGCTCTGATATGGTGATTATCAACCTAGGAGAAAATCCTAATAACTATAAGGTAGGCGATACGCTGAATTTTGACCTGAAGTATATGGGAGCATTGAGTCTATTGAACTCCAACTATATCGACAAAAAAGTAATTGGCCACTTGGATTAACTAATCGCTTTTGGCATGGTCATGGGAATACTCCGGGAAACCAACTAGTATTTGACTATGAAAAAAGTATTGTTATTTCTTGCTATTGGACTCTGCGCAGTTCAGCTATCTCATGCACAATCATCCGAAAAATTAGGGGGCTTTGGTCTTCGAGGAGGAGCCAATTTCTTCAATTTTGGTGGTAGTGATGTCTCGGAAAATGACTACAGTAATAGAGTGGGATTTCATGTGGGAGGCTACACTATGCTCTTTATGACAGATCGCTTGGCACTGGAGCCTGGAGTTTACTACTCTGTGAAGGGAACCCAAAATGATGATTTTGCCGATAGCCGTGCTATCTTGAATTATGTGGATGTTCCCGTTCTTTTTAGATTCTATCCTACAGATGGGATTAACATCTTCGCTGGTCCACAGATTTCATTCTTGGCAGGCTCCAAATTTGAAGGGGATTTCTTTGGGAATACGATTTCTTACGACTCAGATGCTATCAAAGAAACTGATATAGGCTTGGTGCTAGGTCTAGGCTATAATCTCCCAAAAGGATTCAATGTGCAGGCTTCTTATGATTACGGTTTCACTCCGATCTTCAAAGACAGCGATGCTGATGTGTACAACAGGGGATTCAAGTTATCTGCTGGGTATACTTTCTAATGGAAGCGTTATATAGAAAAAATACCTCCGTCTTCATGGCGGAGGTATTTTTGTTTAATCACAGAGAGTCAAATTTAAAATTTACAAAAGAGTGATGACGGTGTCTGCCTGAGCACTTGAGAGACGAGAGTCTCGAAATCGAAGGAGCCTTAAAATAAGTAAGTGAAGTTATTGTCCTCGACTTCGCTACCAATGACAGATTGATTTGAGGACATCAAAAGCTGGTCAGTTCGAGCGAAGTCGAGAACCTTTCGACTTCGCTCAAGGTGACCATGGTTATGGTTCCAAACTAAATTACTGTCATTTCATTTTTGTATGTTCAAAGAATATTTAATACTCCGACTGACACGCTTTCCGTATCTTCAAATTAAGCTTTCACTTGTAATGGATTCGTATTCCTAATTTTTAATAGGCTATTAATTCATACTGTTAATCCAATCCTTGATCAGTTGAACGCCCTCTTTGTGGACTGTAGTTCTGCCAAGTTCCGGCATTGCGATACCAACTTCGGTAGAGTTCATACGATGCGTAATGATGGATTCATCAGCCTTGCCTGGCACGATATCAAAGTCAAAGGTCCCAGCTCCATTTCCTGCGGCTACAGGGATCTTGTTTACACCAAGCTTTCTAGGATCTGTTTGATCGTAAGTGAGAAAAAGCCCCGAAGTACTCGCAGGACCTTCCGCGCTGTGGCAATGAGAACAATTGATGTCTAAGTAAGCCATCGCTCTATCGTCCAGAGGAAGATTCTTGTCCTCGTAATTGATCATCGCTGGATGTGTATTTTCACCTTCGAATCCTTCCAACTTACCCAACTCAGTCCAATGTGCTAATTGATTGGCTTTGCCTGAGTTGAATTCTAGCTCATTATTTAAGTGCTGAACTTTTACTCCAATAGGCGTCAAAGTTTCGGATTTATTGTGGCAGGTTTTGCACTGATTTTTGTTGGGAACGAGGTAGTTGATCACCTGATCTTTTCCATCGTAATCGGTGAAAGAAACCTCAACTTCTCCACCTACTACTTTTAGAATGGCTTCAGTCTGGCTCTCATTCCAGATGTAAGGATAGGCTACCCATCCATTTTCCTCATTGATCAGCAAGCGAGTTTCAATAATTCTACGGGCATCTTCTGGCTGCCTGAAGTCTTCTGGATAATAGAAGTTTTTGATGAGAATTGTGCCTTGCGGGAAATCCAGTTCATTGGAAGTAAGTGTCGCTTTTTGCCCCTCAGGAAAGAAAATAAAACGGCTTTTCAGCGCATAATCTGTGAATAAGGAGGATGCAGGCTTGTATGGGATTACCTCTTCGATAGGAGTCAATTCATTCAATTCACCCGAGAAGAATCCATAGGTCGACAGCCTTCCATAAGGAAAAACTCCAGATGCTATTTCCTCTTTCAAGACTACGGCTTTGGATTCGGTTTTAGCGGGTTCGTTTTGACAGGCAAAGGTGATTATCGCCAAAGCGAGTACTAGATTGAACCCCCAGAAAATTCTACTTTTTGACATTACATTTCAGCGATTGCGCTGACGTTTGTATTTACAGGTACGCTACAGTTTTGGAAGGGAGAAGCATCCGCAAAGGCCTTGATATTGTCCTCGCCTTCAGTCAGGTCGAAACGGGTAAAGAATAGGTCTTCTATGCCTTCTTCGGAAAGACAGATTCTCATCGGATTAGTGGTGATATCTGCGCTGATAGCCTCATCCCATATACCATCATAGATGATATCCTGCGTTTTGGCTTTGCCATGTGCATTGTAAATGCTGATCAATTGTCCCAGTTCTCTGCTCAAATCCGGGAAGCCTTTGGTACGATCGTATTCATTATCATGCACATAAATGTCGCTGGTAAATGGAGACCAGTTAGGGGCCTCACTTGGGAAACCAGTGATCTGATAGCTTGCAATGGCGACACCAGTAGTTTTGTTGCGAAGGATGCGGTTATTGTAGATTTCCACTTCTTTGGCCGCAAGTAGAACTATTCCAGTTCCTGGGGGTACCATTGTTATCGTATTTCCATTTGCACTTTCTCCCATTGCTGTAGCAAAGTTTTTATGGTTGTTTTCGATGATCTCGTTATCGTAAATTTTTGTTTTTGCTCCATCACCCTTCGGCAAACCTGGGAGATTGAAAACTAGGATTCCAGCCGAATTATTACGGGCTACATTTCCAAAAACCTCTGCATTATCAGAGTTCTCAATTTCGATTCCTGCTACATTTCCGAAGGCAAGAGAATTCTTGACAATGATGTTTTCTGATTGTCCAACATAGATTCCTGCGTCACGAGAATGAGAAGCGATTACTTCGTCGATCATGACATTCTTGCACTGAACTGGATAGATCGCGTAAGTACCATTCTTGGACTTGTCGCCGTTGGTCCAGGTGACGTTGATTCTACGGAAGGTAATCCCATCGGTATGCTGCACTTTCACGCCATCCCCAGGTGCATCTTCTACGGTTAAATCTTGGATGGTTAGATTATTTCCCACCAATTTGATTCCTTCGCCGCCTGTCTTTAAGTTTTTGAAAGAAAGCACTGTTTCCTCCATACCTGCACCTTGGATCGTGATATTCGATTTGTTGTCGAGTATCAATTGGGTGTTTAACTCATAGAAACCAGCAGGGATTTGGATGGTGGCACCATCTTCAGCCATGATGAAATCCTCAATAACCTTTTCAGTTTGCTCCTGAGTCATTCTTGGCAGTTCTGAACTGTCAAAAGTTTGTTCGTTCGAAGAGCTGCTGCAGCTGAATCCAATAATAGAAACTAGAAGTAGAGCGAGGAAATTGAGTTGTTTCATGATTTATTTGCTGGGTTAATAATCGTTTCAAAGCTAGGTAGATACAAAACTTTATACCTTGACTTTTGTCAAATAATAGAATTTTGCTTTGTTAATGTTCGTAAATTCTGGTTCTGAAACCTCATTTCAGGCTAATCAGGTTATGAATATTCTTTTTGCTAATTTGTCAATGCCTATTAAACCAAGATAACCATGTTGAGAACAAGCCTAACCTTTATTCTTCTTACTATAATTTTTTCTTCGCAAAAGCCGAAAAAGAATGGAGTTAAAGACCTTTTTAAAGAAAGCTTTTACATAGGAGTTGCCGTAAATGGGCAGCAGGTTTCGGGAAAGGAAGCAGGAGCTTTACCGCTGATTGAGGAGCATTTCAATAGCTTAAGCCCTGAGAATGGGCTGAAATGGAGCTTGGTACATCCCAAGCCTGAGGTTTATTCCTTTGATTTTGGAGATGCCTATGTGGCTTTGGGTGAGAAAATGGATGCCTTTACGATTGGTCATTGCTTGGTTTGGCATCAGCAAGTTCCCAACTGGGTTTTTGAAAATGAATCTGGAGAACCACTGGACAAGGATAAACTACTTGCCAGAATGGAAGATCATATCCAAACTGTGGCTGGACGCTATAAAGGCAAGATTGACGGTTGGGATGTGGTGAACGAGGTATTCAATGAAGATGGGACTTTCCGCGAGTCAAAGTGGTATCAGATTGCTGGAAAGGATTTTATCAAAAATGCTTTTCGAAAGGCTTATGAGGTAGATCCAGCCGCCGAGCTTTACTACAATGACTATAATGTATGGAAAGCCTCAAAACGAGCTGGGATTTTGAAACTGGCGAAGGAAATGAAAGCGGAAGGGATTCGTGTCGATGCCATAGGGATGCAAGGACATTACACCTTGGGAGGACCTTCATTGGATGAAATTGAAAAAGGAATAATTGAAATTGCTGAAGCAGGATTTAAGGTAGTCATCACAGAATTGGACGTGGACGTGCTTCCTAGACCTAATAATTCAGAGGGAGCAGATTTGAATATCAATTTCGCAAATTCACCAGAGTATAATCCCTTTGTAAATGGAATTTCTCCGGAAGCTGAAGCCAAGCTTGCACAGCGATATGCAGATCTTTTTCAGCTGTTCCAGAAGCATAAGGACAAAATCACAAGAGTAACGCTGTGGGGATTGCATGATGGGAAAAGTTGGTTGAATAACTTTCCAGTACGCGGACGTACTAATTACCCCTTACTTTTTGATCGGGATCTGAAATTGAAAGAGGATGTTTTTGCTAAGCTTAAAGTGGTATCTAAACAATAAGCAGTGTTCAGTGATCAGTCGCAGTTTACAGATTTTAGCAATCTTAAGTGTATCTAGAATTCTGCATCCACCAATTCCTTATTGCATGCAGCTCCTGCCATAGTGCCTGTTGATACAGCAAAGGAAACGGAACGGAATTGCGTAGTATTATCTCCGCAGGCGTAAACTCCCGGTATGCTTGTTTTTTGCATCATGTCAACTTTAATATGGCCATGATCGGTCAATTCAATTTCCAGACTTGATGGGATGTTCCCATTTTGCACAAAGTCAGCTTTTGCATACAAGGCTTGCAAGGGGAGTTTAGATCCGTCTTTGAGAATTAGCTGCTCGATCTTTCCATTGGTATGCTCAATTTGTTCAATCTCAGTATCGATGATTTGGACTCCTTTTGCCATCAATTTAGCAGTTTGTTCTTCTGTTAAAGTTGATTTACCATTGGTGAAAATCGTTAAATCTTCAGTCCAATTGGTGATCAGTTTTCCAAATTCGTAGCCGAAATCTCCATTTGCCATAATCCCTGTTTTCTGATTTCTCACCTCATAGCCATGGCAATAGGGGCAGTGAATTACAGATATTCCCCAGCATTCGGCAAAGCCTGGGATTTCCGGCATAATGTCGGTTACTCCTGTTGCCAAAATCAGCTTTTTACCTTCAAAAAGTTCTCCTTTTTCTGTTTTGATTTCAAAGCCTGAATCGGTCTTTTTCCCTTCCACAGCGAATCCTGAAAAGAAAGTTACAGTGTCATATTGCTCCACTTGCTTTCTAGCTATAGTGGAAATCTCCGCAGGAGTCTTTCCGTCTTGCGTCAAAAAATTATGAGAATGGGGAGTTTGTCTATTGCAAGGCTTCCCGCCGTCTATGACCAATACTTTTCTCAAAGATCTGCCCAAAGCCATAGCTGCTGAAAGACCAGCGTAACTTCCGCCGATAATGATTACCTCAAATTTGCTTGAATCCATGTCTAGTGTAGTTAGATACCCAAAGGTAAAAAAAGGAATCATTTATGCAATAATGTTGCATAAATGATTCCTAAGTAAGAGGTAAATTATATCCTGTGATGATTAAGGATTAGTAGACCAAAACTCTACGTTTTTCACCAAAGCTCTTTTTGGAAGCTTCAAGTGGGAGATGAGTAATTCTGCAAAATCCTCCGGTTGCAGCACTGTGTCAGGATTTCCATCTGTCAGGTTATTTCCGATAGCCAAGTCAGTTGCAATTGTGCTAGGAGTCATGCTGAATACGCGGATATCTGATTTACGAACTTCCTGCATAAGTGATTCGGTCAGTCCGTTCAGTCCAAACTTGGATGCGCTATAGGCACTTGTCATCGCATTTCCCTTTAGGCCTGCTGTGGAGGAAACATTTACTATATCACCTGATTTACGCTCCAGCATGCCAGGCAGCACTTCGTGAATTACATAATACACTCCAAGTAGGTTAACTTTGATCATATTTTCCCATTCTGATACTTCCAGATCTAGGAATTTGCCAAACTTGCCAACTCCGGCATTATTGACCAAAATATCAGGGGCTCCGACCTCAGAGATCAATGAAGCGATTGCAGTTTTGATGCTAGCGTATTCAGACTGATCTGCTACGGCATAACTTACTTTCAGTGAAGCGTCAATTCCCGCTACGGTTTCTTTGACTGCCTGTAGATCTGATTCTGTTCTGGACAAAAGTGCCAGATTTACGCCTTCCTTGGCCAATGCTACGGCTATTGCTTTGCCTAATCCTTTTCCGGCACCTGTGATAAGTGCGGTTTTCCCTTGTAGTGATTCCATTGTTTTGTGTTGATCGTTAGTAGATACAAAAACAGCTGGCAGGGATTTGAGTTCAGCAGGATGATTATTTCTTTTTACAATCTTAAAATGTTCGAGTTATTTCTTCTCAAACATCTCAATCGTATAGTCCAAAAGCTCTGTTCCGCCAATATTCCCATGTCCAGGAATGACTATATTAGTTTCAGGAAATGCTAATTTTACCTTTGAGACCGTCAGAGGCCAGGCTGCTACATTAGCGTCTTCGAGGTTGCCATTTCCAGCACCGAGTGCCTTGATCATGCAACCGCCAAAGATGACTTTGTCTGCAGGGACATAAGCCACGAAATTGTCTTGGGTATGTCCTTCGCCGAAAAACTGGTTGATGACCTTTATATTTCCTGCTTCTAGGGACATCTTCTTCTTGAATCCATTTTCAGGAATTGGATAAGATGCAGCTTTCGCCAAGGAAATGGTCTTTTCAGAAGCGTAGGAGGCTATTCCCTTCGCATGAAACTCATTCAGTCCGCCAAGGCAATCCCAGTGAAAGTGAGTGGCTACGACTCCTTTTACTTCTGACTTTTGATCATTTTCCAGCCAGTTGATCAATTCTACACTCGCTTCATCGTTCGCCGGTGTATCAAAAACTAATGCCTCGCCTTCATTAATAATAATTATTCCGTTGCATGCCACCTTACCAAAATCATTGGTATTCAGGTAGCTGATATGTACAAAGGTATTTGGACTGATTTGTTCGATTTGGAGGGTTTCTGAATTGTAGATTTGTTCACTCTGTTGCGCAAAAATGGAAGTGCTAATACAAAGTATGAGTAAGATTGTGATTGAAAAATAGTGTTTCATTTGAAAAGTTAGGTGCTAGTATTGTTCACTAATTTGCTACTTAATATACTCTCGATATTTATGCCTTAGCATTCATAAAGTGGGGTTTTTGACTTATTTATCTCTTGAATTAGTATGAGGTTTTTTAATGATTTTTCAGAGACAAGATCAATTGATCTTTTAAATAATTTTTCCAGACTCTCTAATAATTTAAAATAATTGTTCGCATAATCCAGTAGTTCTATTGAGTTGGAAAAACGTACCAGAAAGTCAATATCACTGGAATTGTCAAAATCGCCATTGGCTGCTGATCCGAATAGAGCAAATGAATCCACCTTATGCTCTTGGCACAAAATTTCGATTTGAGCTAAATGTTTTTTGACGAGTTGATTCATAGCTTTCCAAAGTTAAAATATTTTTACATTAACTAGTCTAGCAGATACTTGACATAAAACAAGCCCAATGAAAGTGCGTCGCGACAACTCCTTTTACTTCTGTCTTCTGATCATTTTCCAGCCAGTTGACCAATTCTAAACTCGCTTCATCACTTGCCAGTGCGTCAAAACTAATGCCTCGCCTTCATTTTTAACGATCATTCCATTACATGCTACCTTACCAAAATCGTCTGTATTTTGAAAGCTGATATGTACAAAGGTATATATCAGCTTCCTAGCTGGCAGACATTATCAACCAGAAAATTCCCGGCAAGGTTGTCTGTCGACGGAGAAGCACAACACCCTAGCAAACGAGCCGTCAGCCTAAATTCACGGACACTAGAGAGTTCGTAAATGGCAAAGTGAATTTTAATAACTTCAGGTTGGAGAGGGAAGATCCTCTAAGAGCTGATTTCAAGCTTATATCCTTTGCCTCGTTTAACAACAATGTTTATGTTCGGATCAAACTCCAGTTTTTTTCTGAGCTTTGATATGAACATATCAAGACTGCGGCCCACAATAACACCTTCGTCCTCCCATATCTCTTTTTGTAGCTGGCTCCGCTCTATAACTTCGTTAGGTGACAAAGCAAAAATGTGTAATACACGGGATTCGGTTCTGGTTAGATCGATGGTCTTATCATTTATCACAAGTTTGCGGGTTTCTGCGTCAAAAGACATGGATCCCAAAGTGAGCAAATTAGCATTTCGACTGTCGGGCGGAGACTTCCTCGGTTTGACTGTTCTCAAAAAAACAAAACCGACAATTGCTAATGCGATTAAAGACCCAATTATATACTCATTTTTTGCCAGGGATATGCCCGCTGGTTCAAATTGAATTTGGATCATATAGTTCCCAATAGGTTGCCTTCTTCCTATGCAGGCTATAATATCATCCTTCTTGTTTTTTGATATAGCATATCCAAAAACTACACTGGCATCATCAGAGTTAACCACGTTAACAACATAATCAGGTGCAAACGGACCATTGGCTAATAAACTTTGGATGGTATTTACGAGGGAGTCGGGTTGAAAAGTAAGCTCATTCTCAAAACTGATCTGATATTCATTTACGGCGATCTTTTTTACCGGAAGCACTCGTGATGTGCTGTCACCTGATTGTAAAAGAAGTTCATGTCCGATTTTGCGAAGTAGAATTTCCTGCCTGGCCAGATCAAAGTCATCTCTGCTCACTATGCTGTAACCCACACAAATCAAAGAGATAAAGATAAGCAGTACCGATGCATACAGGTAGTTAGGTTTTCTGGAAAGGGTGTTTTGCCTGAGATGCATCGTGTCAAAAGTTTATTTACAAAGTTTACATTTCTATTTACAATCCAAATTTCTCAAGCTGCAAAATATTAAAGTAAATTCACTACATCAATTTTGACAGGGCATGAAGCTAACATGCTAACTTCTTATTCTTATAAATTAATCAAATGAATAATAAAAGAAAAGGTTTGACCTGCCTGACTATTCTGTTAATAGGAGTACTTTTTTTTACCCTACAAGCTCAACAAAAAACCGATATTCGGCGTGCTGACTTTTCCGGTGAATGGAAATCCAAAGAGTCGATAAGTATGGACGGAAATATTGTTTGCAGCTATGACGAGGGTGATCGAATGTTGGCTGATTTTATGAAAATATCACAGCAGGAAAATACTCTAAACATAGAAGTTTCAAGCTCCTTTCCTGGCAAAGCGCCGGTTGCAGGCCAGGAAACGCTAACCTTCGATGGAAAAGAAATCCAAATTAATCATGGTCCGGAAAGAGGGAAAAAATATAGCACAAACTGGTCAGCTGATGGAGAAACCATGACAGTTAACTCAGTTGTGCATTTGATGATCCATAATCCTTATAAAGAAAATCCTCGGGAACAAATGCTAGTTTATGTAACAGAGGTTTGGAAGTTGAGCAATGATGGCCAGTCTATTTCTATTCAGGCCAAGGCAAAAGCAGACATGTTCGGCGAGGAGCGCTCTTGGACAACCGTATTCGATAAAGTCTATTAGCATTCAACTGTAAAGGGGTGCAAGCCATGTGTTCGAACTTTTGTGGGATTAAATGCCTGCACTTTCTACATCGCTGATATGTTTGTAATCCCAGCCTATTTCCATAAACTGGGATTTGAGCTCATTATTTTAAAGTGTGGATTTCTTATTTCCTCAATGTCTCCAGATAGCTAACTAAATCCACCAATTCAGTTTCAGAAAGCGGAAACTTAGGCATCAAAGATTCATCCAGCTGCGTTACGCTTTCCACATCCACAAGTTTGTAGATTTTCTGTTCGCCCGATCCTAGCAATTTCACAACGAGATCATTCTCAGTTTTCGAATTGACAATACAGGTGAACTCAGTGCCATCCTTCATTTTTACCAATTGAGTCTCGTATCCAAAACCCATGCCTTCGGATGGATTGATGATGGAATTGAATAGTCCCTCTTTGGATAGTTTGTCTCCGATTTCAGTCAGTCCTGGGCCAAAGTCAATGCCCTCATTTCCAACCTTGTGACAGGCTAGGCAATAATTGGAAGCTATGGTTTTTCCATTTTCCACAGAGCCTGTCGCTGCTGTCATTTTCGCAATATCGTACTCGTTTTTAGCTGAGTCGCCGAAGAACGCATTCGCTTCGGCTCGAATATTTCCATTCCAAGATGAGAGAAGAATTTTCTGCGCGATTGGTAACATATCAGCTGGGATTTGGTCTGATTTCGCTAGCTCCCACAGATACGGCTCTGAGTTAAAACCTTTCGCCGCTTCCATTGCTACAGTTCTTACTTCCAGGGGCTCCGATTGGTTTGTATAGATTTTGGCAAGTACTTTTGCCATAGCCTCATTGTCAATCGTTCCAAACTTTTGAATGGCCAAAATACGCTTTGCTTGATCAGTATTGTCAAAAGACTTTTCTATATCAGCTATTCCATATAGCGAGCCATAGATGCCTGCTGCCATTTGCGAATATTGATTGTTCTCAGACTGGTATACCAGTTTTTCTAATCGAGCTTTTTGATCTGTCAAGCCATACTTGCTCACCACATCCAAAAAGTCTCTGTCATCAGCGATGCTTCCTGCGGTTTGTTTGGCGAGTGTAAGAATTTGTCTATCGGGATTTTCAGAATCAAAATTGATCTGTCTCAAAATGATCAACTGATCTTCCTCAGTTACATTTGCCAGTAGTGATTTTAAGGTCTCGCTTTTGGCAGTGGGTGATTGGAAATCCAATGCGCGATAATAAGTCTGATTGTCTCGGCCTGGCTGGGTAAGTATGATTTTTCCCAACAAATTTGCTGTGTTGGTAGCTCGTGATCTCCAGACAATATCCTTAGCTTCTTGACTTTCCATCCATCCCGAACCAGTCGCGTCTAGGTAAAGAGGTAGGTAGTCGTCCCAGAATCCTTCTGCGGCAATTCCCAGAGCTTCCAAATACCATCGATCTCCGCTTTCGTATCCATCGACAAGCTTTAGCCATACTTCTGGAGCAGACTTATATCGAATAGCCAGGGCGACTTCTCTACGAACTTGCGCAGATTCGTCTCCAGCCATTTCAAGCAAAAATGATACATCGCTCATTTTATTATTTCTATAAGCTCGAATAGCTGCTACTCGGATGTTTTCATCATTGTCTGAAGCTGCGGTTTTGATGTAATCATTTCCATTGGGAAGTTTGGTGAGTACCCAGAAGGCTCTGGCTCTCATTCGACTTTCACCATCGGTAAATAATTTCTCAAGCGCATCTTTTGCTTCATCGCCTTTTGCGACCAGCGCCATAAAAGCCTTGAAGTGTGTCGCACGGTTAGGGTTTTGTAGTAAATTGATCAAAGAAGAAACGCTGGTATAATCAGGCTTGCCGATTTTATAATCAATCTCTTTTGGCGCTAACCTATAAACTCGACCTTTGTCCAGATCTCCCATTGCATGACCACCTACTCCTGGATCATACCAGTCTGAAATGAATAAGGAACCATCTGGTGCTACAGTCACATCGGATGGTCTAAACCAATTGTCTCTGGAATTCCCATCAAGTAGATTGATGATTTTTGCAGTGAAACCAGCCCCTGAAGGAACCGCTGGATAAGCTCTCACGATATTTGGCCCAGCATCAGAGTGGATTACTTGATTTTGGTATTCTTCAGGAAGTAATTTTCCCTCATATACCAAAATGCCTGTAGGCGAACCCGCATAAGTTTGGAGGAGATTTGGAACTACCCCCGGATCATTCAAATGCCAGTGCTGTTGATACACGGAATCCTCCATGTTGATTCTTCTAGATCTCCAGCCAGCTCCCGTAAACTCGTCTTTGAAGCCATAGTTGCCGTAATCCATCACATAGTTGATCCGAGTACTTCTGTTGCCATCATCATCATTATCAGACTGCCACATTCTGCCGTAGCTGTCTGTGGCGACTTCATAATTATTTCTGAAATTCCATCCTAGTATTTCCACATCTGAACCATCGGGATCCATTCGGAAAACCATTCCTTCTCTATAAGGTTGAGTTTGATTATTGACAGGTCTGCCAAGTGGGTCAAGAATCGGAGTGCCGTCCGCATTATGTAAGCCTTCACCGGCATTTCCATAGTTGAAATACAATTTGCCATCAGGCCCAAAAGTAAAGGCATGCATACCATGGTCATGCTGCACACCACCTACACCTTCAAATAAAATTTCTTTTTTCTCAGGTACATCATCTCCGTCAGCATCAGTGAATACATATACATAAGGGCTGACAGATACATACACTTTATCACCAAGTACAGCAATTCCCAATGCCGCATTGATGTCATTTCCTTGGTAGAAAACCTTGGATTCATCTGCTACACCATCGCCATCCGTGTCCTCTAGAATCAAGATCCGATCTCCTTCAGCTCTCGTTGGATTTCTTGGGTTCAAAGTGGTACGGTAATTATATGCCTCTGCTATCCAGACCCGCCCACGGTCATCGATGTCCATGTTGGTAGGGTTTGACATCATAGGTTCAGATGCAAAAAGCGTGAGCTCTAGCCGATCGTCTGCTAGGATGATCCCATCTAAGGCATGTTCTGGACTTCTCTTTTCCTCCTCACTAAGCTTGGAATACGCCTCATCGTTGAGTAGTTCAGGTTTTTTTTCGCAGGAAAAAAGGGATAATCCCAGCAAACTGAGAATCGTTAATTTCTTAAACATAGGAGGGTGGTTAATAGGGTTTGATCATTAGAAAATCAAATTAGTGAAAAGTTATGAAAGCGGATGAAATACATGCTAAAAGGTAAGGTTCACCTGTTTTTTCCTCTCAATATCTTATGTTTAGGTATGATAAATACTATGAAGGTTTTGGTTACTTTAATTCTACTGCTGCTTTGGAATAATTCTATTGCGCAGGAAATCCAATGGCATGGCGAAAGTCCAGCTATGATTGCAGCCCTGGAAGGTAGGGGCTGGGATGATATAGGATTTAACAGGCTTCCTAGTTCTGCCGAAAATATAGTTAGAACTCCCGTATGGAATTTGTCCCGACAAACTGCTGGACTTTCCATCAGCTTTAGCTCTGATAGTCCTGAGATCCAAGTTTCTTATACTCCAACGTCAAAGAATCTGGAAATGCCTCATATGCCTGCCACTGGCGTGTCAGGAGTGGATTTGTATGTGGAAAATGAGTCAGGAAAGCAGCACTGGGTTAGAGGAAATTATAAGTTCGGAGAAGAGGTGAGCTATGTTTTTCGACTTGATACTGAGGCTGGCTCGGCCAAAGATTTCCAGCTTTTCTTGCCGCTATACAACGGATTGACGGATTTAAAAATTGGTGTTCCTGAAGGAAAGAGTTTTGCCTTCAAAGCGAAACGTACTGAAAAGCCTATTCTGGTATATGGTACTTCCATTGCGCAAGGGGCTTGTGCTTCTCGACCGGGCATGGCTTGGACAAATATTTTGGAAAGGGAAATGAATATGCCGACGATCAACTTGGCTTTTTCAGGAAATGGTAGAATGGAAACTGAGGTTATAGAATATATCTCTCAAATCGATCCAGCTATTTTTATTTTGGATTGCTTACCTAATCTGGGGCCTAATGCAGGTTTTTCATCAGAGGAGATTAAGGAAAAGATCAGGTATGCTGTTACCACCTTACGTGCTAAATATCCAGATACCCCGATTTTATTGACTGAGCATGCAGGCTACTCAGATGGCTTGGTGTATGAGCCTAGAGCGGAGATTTATAAGAACTTGAATACTTGGCTTGAGGAAAGTTATATGCAATTAAAAGCGCAGGGTGTATTCGGTCTTTATACTTTGAGTAGAGAAGAGATAGGGATGGGAACAGATGACTTTGTGGATGGAACGCATCCTACAGACTTGGGAATGGCAAAGTATGCTTCAGCCTATGCGAAAAAGCTGAAGGTGATTTTTTCGGAAACCAATTAGGCTTCCTCTTTTCATATAATTCTAGATCTATTATTCAGAGATAAAGAAGTGGTTAAGGATCAAAAAAAAAGCAGCTCGAAAGCTGCTTTTTTTGAATTTAGTGAGCTGCGGAAACAGCTGGTTTCTTGCCTTTTTGCCAGAAGAATAATATGGTAAATAGTACAATAAGAATGATAGGGAATAGCATCATTTTCTCAAGTGTATCCTGTCCGGTAGCAAGCTCTAATGCATTACCTGTAAGTCCTTTTGCAGTATTTTCAACTGTAGAACTATCAATCCAATGACCAATTACTGGTTGGAAAAATCCTGAAGAGAACATTCCAATTGCACCAATTACAGACATTCCTAATGCACTACTCAAAGGGACTCTCTGAGCAACTGCTCCGACCATAACAGGCCAGAAATAGGCATATCCTAATCCATAAATGATGGCAGCAAGATATGCTACAGGCCCAGTGACAACACTAAATAAATAAATCCCTAATGCTGTGAAAATAGCTCCTCCTAGTAGAACTCCAGTTTGACCCAGTGATGAAACTACAGGCCCTGCAAAGAATCTAAGAACTGTCACTAAACCAGCAGTAAGTGCTAGAATAATCATTGGATCAGCTCCACTGCTTCCTAGGATTACACCTACCCACTGCCCAGGTCCAAATTCTGAAATAGCAGTAAATGCCATACATACAAGCAAGAAAATGTACAATGGCGACATCATAGATTTTAAATTGCTTGAGAGGGAAGTAGCTTCGTCCACTTTTGGCTCAGGGAATTTTTTACCGTAGAATAGGACAAAATAGGTGATCGCTGGGATCATAATAACTCCCATTTGAGCTTGCCATCCCAGGTCAAAAATTGTCATAAACTTCGAGATCAATGCTCCCATCACGATCCCACCAGGGAACCACATATGGAATCTGTTGAGCATCTTATTCATGGTGTTGCCAGAATACATATCTGCAATCATCGGGTTACAGGCTGCTTCAGTACAGCCAGTTCCAAGACCTATACATAGCATGGATATCAGAAGTCCAATATAGCCGCCAGCGAAAATAGTAAGTAGAACACCTAGTGTGTGTGCTACAAAAGCAATTTTCATAATGTTTTTTGGTCCCACTGAGTGGTAGAATAAACCACCGAGGATCATTGAAATAGGAAAGCCAAAGAACCACATGGAGTTGATGTGACCTAATTGTTCTCCTGTTAGGTCGAATTCAGCGCCAAGTTGAGAGAGGATGCCTGCACGAATGGAGAAGGATAGTCCTGTGGTAATCAGGGCAAAACAACTTCCGTTGAACAGTGCGCTTTTGTTGATGGTTTGATTCATATGATAGGTTTTAGAATTTTGGGATAAGAACAATCGATTGTAAAGACTGAAAAATAGGAAAAATATTGCATTCCGCTTTCCCGCTAATAAAAAATATTCTTCTGAAATCTGAGATTAATACAATACGAGTAATGATCCTCTTTCTTTTTCATCAAGCCCATAAAGTGGGTTGCGAAGTACAATAACGACTGCATAAGTGCCTGTAGGTACGTACTTTCCGTCTGATCTGCCATCCCAAGAAAGTACGGGTTCTTCTAGGGGAATATCATTGGTAGCGCTATGGTAAATAAGCTCTCCTTGGCGGTTTAAAATAAATAGTTCTGCCTCTGTAATACCTTCGCTTATAATGACACGGAAGTCCTTATCAGGATTTCCAATGATCATCGCATTTGGATATACGAGTTGGTAGTCACAGACATCGTAGGTTCTGAAGCTATCTTCAAACACACAACCATCTTCGGTAGTCACAAACAATTGGTAGTTGCCAATTTCGGTTGGTTTGAATAAAGGCTGTGTCGAAACAAGTTGTCCTTCGAAATACCATTCATAGGAAGAATACTCTCCTGGGTCGATAGGTGGAAGTGTGTTGTCCTTTGAGCATATTGGATAACTCTCATCCAAATCGGGTAAGGTTAGCATTGTGCTTTCTTCCACTGCAATGAAACTTCTTCCTATTTCACAATGCAGCTTGTTGTAGGCTACTGCCTCATAAGTACCTACTTTATCCACAGTGATTTCCATCATATTATCGAATTCAGGTAGTTCACTTCGCTGATCATTCGAATCGTAAAAAATCCACTCAGTATTTAGAACCTCATCCTCATCTGTAGTCAGTGTAATTACAGATGTCCCAGGTTCTGGACAGATCTTGGTAGCTTCGAGTACCATCGGGACAGCGGTGATAGGAGCTACTACTTCAAACTCGAATGGAGTTACGTTACAAAAGCCACTCGCCAAAGGCTGAACAAGCAGGGAGTAATAACCTATAGTAGAAGGATAGAATTCAAGCCCTCGGCCTACGATTTCATTCTCTGAATTGAGCCAGCGTATGCTGGTTTCTTCTGGTAATAATCCTTGGATGTCAGCAACATATAGAATGGGGTCAAAGCAACCTCTTTCTACCTTCTCAGGCGCGAAAGTGATTTTTTGAGAAACGGTGACATTGAAATCCTCAAATAATGCGCACAGGGTTGAAGATGAGCTGTTTGCTTCTCCTTTTAAAGAATATTGACCTCCTTCAGTAAGCAAAAAAGCTTCTCCTGCATTCAATGACTGCATACTTCCATCTGGGTATGTCAAGGTGAAAAGCAAATCCTCATCTGTTTCAGGGATAAAATCAAAGCTTTCACAAATAATAAAGTCTTCTGGAATACTGAAATCTACCTCAGGCTGATCATCTATCGTGAAAGATTTAGTAGGGTAGGTGCATCCATCTATGATCAATTCTAGAAGGTATTTTCCGGAGGACATATCAAGATCCAAGACTCCGTTGCTGGGAACAGTACCAGAGTCTATTTCACCTTTTGTAGTAGAAAATAAGCGATATGTCCCTGTACCGATAGCTTGTCCAAAATCTACTTCGACCTTTCCTTTTATGACACCGTCTTCAGCACAAGTTTCTGGTAAAACTTTCACTTGTGGGGTTAATTGATTTGGCGGGCTAGGTGATACAGGAGGGTTTGCCGCGTCTAGCTGTACTAATTTGGTGATTTCACACCCATTTTGGGTAGCTATAATAGAATATACCCTAGGTGTGAGATTGGTGTAGGTAAGTACTTGTCCCGCCGCAATTGGGCCTAGAGATATTCCAAGTTCAGGAATCTCGAGGGCATCCAAATCACTGACGCTAGTAAGCTGAAAGCTACCATTATCTGTGATGCAATCGTCTGGAGAGGTTAGGATCTGTAAGTCAAGCTTGGGCGATTCTAAGAATTCAAAGTCAATTTTCCTTTCAGAGGGGCAATCTGGATAGTTAGCATCAATAGCTCTGAAGAAAACTTCATATACTCCAGGACCATCCAGATCACTGGAATTTAGCGTTACTTCAAAGGCATTTCCCAAGCTGGTTTTAGTAGAAGCAGTGCTTTTTTGAATAAACCATTCTCCTGTCAATGGAGTGTCAGTGCCCAGTGTTAGATTAGATCCTTCGCAAATTTGATCAGCGGATTTCGTGATTTGATAATCAATCGCTGGACCGACATAAGTAGATCCCTTGATGGTGCAGCCTTGGGAGCCATCTGCATTTGTAAGGAATAGCTCCACAAAGTGGTATCCTGTTGAGTTGGTTAGGAATTCGTTTCCAGATCCTATAATTACGTCCTCACCATTTTCATCTAGAGATTTCCACACAATGGTGTAGTCAGAAAGGTTAGGAGTGCTAGGGTCTAAGGCAATAAGCAGCACAGGGGTATCGGCGCAAAGCAGGTAATCTGGTTTCATCGCCAATTCAGGGCCCTTTTGTACTACGACATCCAAAGTCTCTTCGTGGAAATTGGCATCAGTTCCTCTTCTTATTTTTAGAGAAACTACATAATCTCCTATCTCAGTGTACAGAAACTGAATAGTCTCATATTGGTCACCGCCACTCCTGTTAAATATTTCTTCCCCTGTAGACTTGTTGATTTTCCATTCATAAACATCCCCAGGACTACCGCCAGCACTATAGCTCCCGATGACTCCACTGTTGACAATACACAGGTTACTGTCACCGGTGAGTTCCAGCGCTGCATTTATCGAATAGTTAGTTTCGGGTTTACTTGGTTTTTTTTCTTGCTTCCCCAGGGTAAGCTGAGGAGACAATATAAGGATGGTCCAAACCAAAATCATCCCAATCATCCGTAATGGAAATTGGCAATAAGGCTTCAATGAAATCAAATTAGGGTGTATGCAAAGATAACAATACCTGCTATCAATGAATTATTCTTATGCTTTCTGGTTCAAAAAATGTTCCAATACTTTTAGATCTATTACAATGGATGTTATTCTATAATAAGTATCGACCCAAATTCGGATTGAGAGATGTTTTGGGCATGGTTTTTAAAATTAAGTCGAAGTGCATAGGTTCCGTTTGGGATAGCTTTTCCATTAAAGGTGCCATCCCAAAAACAGGTGGATGCCTCCGAGATTAGATTAGTTTCGGAACATTGGAAAACCACTTGTCCCCATTTATTTAGGATAACAAGGTCTAATTCGTCTATTAGGTAATTCGTATACAACAAGAATTCTTTGTCAGGATTGCCTGGTTGTACTGCATTTGGATATATGACCTTTAGCTCACACTCTTCTTCAGTAGTGAAATTGGTCTGATAAGCACAGCCTTCTTCAGAGTAAACAATCAGCCGATAATCGCCTATGGAAAGGGGCTTGAATATAGGAGAAGTCGACTCAAGGTTATCTCCAAAATACCATTCATAGCTGGCAAATTGTCCAGGGTTTATGCTAGGGGAAATGTCAAATTGTGGACATACCTGATAGCTTTCCTCCACTTCGGGTCTCACAGAGTCTGAACTTCTCAATATTAACGCTTTATCGTAACCTAGAAGACAGCGTACTTGATTTAAAAGGCGGACCTCATAGGTTCCTTCATTGATAGCTAAGATTTCTGCTTTGCCATTTTCGCTGGAAAGAAGGATTTCAACCCCATTTGGGTCAGTAAACCACCATTCTATGGTACTGACTTCTTCCAAATCAGCCTCAACTCGTAGAGCTGCAGAGCTGGCATCAGGGCAAAGTGGCTCGGCAATAAGGGATGTCACTACCGCCAAAACCGGAACCTCTACTTCAAATTCGATAGCCTTTTGGTCGCATGGAAAACTGCCTTTAGGCTGTACGTCTAAGGCAAATGAACCATAGCTGTTGAGTGTAAGGAATTGATCTGTGCCAATGATATTTCCAGCATTATTTGTCCAGGTGAATACCGCATCTGATGGGTCAGTATTTCCGATTTCTGCTATGTATGTTTTTTCTCCAGAGCATTTCTCTTCAACTAAAACAGGCGAGAAAGTTATCTTTTGGAAAATATTAACCTCCACTAGTTTGATTTCAGGACAGAGCGGCGCATCGAAATCAGGATTGTATCCAAAAAAGCTATAAGTACCCTGCTGATCTAGGGTTATCGCCTCTCCTGCTGAAATTGACACCGTGGTTCCGTTCGGCTGAGCAATGTCAAAGACAAGGTTTTGATTAGTGCTTGGAGTGAGTTCGTAAGATTCACAAATAGCTAATTCCGATGGGACATCAAATACTACACGATCAGGACTGACTTCGATTTCAAAGGAATTCCTACCCAATTCGCAGTCTTTGCCTATAGCAGGGATAATGCTGAAAGCTGAGGCCTCGTAGATCCCCGCTTCTGTAACTGTGATTTTGTATTTATCGTCGAATTCTGGCAGATTTTCGATATTTCCGTCTTGATCAAATCTGCGCCAAATGATATCTGTAATTACGTCTGGTCTGTCAGATGTGAGTGTGATGATTGATCCAGGACCAAGTTCACATAGTTTGGAATAAGTAAAGTCTAGATCCACACTAAGTACAGGCTTCTCTATCATAATAGTTTTTGGAGGAATGGGGCAGGCAGCACTTCCTGCCGGTTGTACGTCTAGCTTAAACTCACCAAATGAAGTAGGGAAAAGAAATTCTCCATTACCTACTATTTCATCATCGTCATTGTACCAGGTGAAGGTGACAGTGGAGGGATCAATGCCAAAAATATCCGCTTGATAGGTTCTGTTTCCAAAACAGTCTTCTGAAATAAGTTTAGGCTCAAATGTGACAGGCTCCACTAGAGTCACCGTAAATTCTTTAAGGGTAGGACAAATAGCAGATTGATTTGGTAGAAAGCCCTTTACCTTATAATCTCCAGCTTCAGTTAAAGTGAAGGGCTCATTGAGTGCTTTAGTTTGTTCGCTTAGATCTGGGAAGATTAGGGTGAATTCCAAAGCTTGGCTGGACTCAGGAATAAGCTCATAAGATTGGCAAACCGAGAGGGATGTTGGGATAGAGAATTCCACCTGCTCTAGCGAGGGTACTTCTATTTTGTCATTTTTCGGTAGGCTGCAAATGTCTTCATCGAAGAGCTCGAAGAAGTAGAGTCCGCCAGGGATATCTATTAAGATTTCGGATTGGTTGGTGACAGGACTAGAGCGAATTATTCCACCTCGCTCGTTTATTACTTTGTATGAGCCTGTCAGGCTCCCGTTTACTATTCTGATGGTGAAAGAACCATCTTGTTTACCTGTTTCAGTACAGATTTCGGGTTGGATGTCTGTGACTTCAAATTCCAATTGATTAGGAGAGTTATCCAGAGGAATCACTGTTGCGAGTGTGTTGATACAGCTTCCGAGCGTGCCAATGACAGTATAGGTGCCAGATTTCAATCCGCTTAGATCAACGATGTCTCCAGGAGCAAGCCCGGAGCCAGACACGGAAGTCCCATCGACCAGCAGCTGGTCTATCTGGGTTAAAGCCCGGATTTGGATCGCCCCGTCGGGGTTGAGGCACCCTGAAGATGGTATAGCGCCCACAAATTCAAAGTCAGGTCGTGGGGTGAAGGTGAGGTCTACGGATTTTTCCTGAACACATTGTGGGTTCTCAGCATTGCCCAGCGTGAGGAAGATCTTATAATCTCCGGCACCATCTAATTCATCTGAGCTAATATTGATGGATGATCCAGATTTGATAAATGTCCTTGGGCCACCAGATTTTTCATATGACCAGTCCCCAATAACTTCAGGGCTAGACGTGAAAGACAACTGTTGATTTGGGCAGGTTGAACTTTCAGAGGCTGATATGGTAAAGGTAGAGGACGCAGATAGTTTGGTCATAAGCTGCGTTTCACATTCTGGATCTCCATTTTGATTCAAGAAATGAAAGCTCACAGAATAATTGCCCGTAGTGCCAGTCTTCAAGCTATTGCTAGTAGAAATAGTATTGCCCAGTTCATCCGTCCAGTTGAAAATGTAATCTGAAAATCCAGGGCTTGCTGGATCTATCGCAAGGAGTTCTAATTCCTGCCCAGCACAAATAGCATACGCAGGCTTTAAGAGGGGTGTAGGTCCCTGAATCAACTCCACCTCTTTTTGATCTTCTTTGATCAATACTCCTGCCCGGTGCACAACTAATTCTATCCGATGAACTCCTATAGTCGAGAAGGTATAACTAATAGTCTGGAAACCTGCCCCACCAGTTCCTTCGAAAACAAGCTGATCAGCAGGGTCAAAAATCTTCCAACTGTACACATCTGTAGACGCCTCTCCAGCTCCAAAAAAATCACCGATGATACTTCCAAAGACGATACAAAGCTTGTCTGGCCCAATGATTTCCGGATCATTTGCATGTATTTCTCCAACAATGCTAGTTGCATTATTTGTGGAATAGCGAAGCAATTCTCCCTTGGAAATAAAAAACACCAGGGCAAATAAAATCGCTAATGCGGAAGATTTGAGTAGTCTTGAGTACAAAATAGAATAGGGTGATCGGATTTTTTAAGACTCTAAGCTACGCTTTTATAGTGCTGAAAAAAAAGTGCTTAAGTAAATCCGCTGCTCACATCTTGTCCCAAAATCTTAGGGCTTAACGTACAAAAACCCAGTCAGTCGCAGAGCTCAGTTTCTCGGAATATTCATATCCGTCCTCATTGAATGTCTTCAGCTGCTCGGGTTCGGTGATTCTGTTTTTGATCGCAAAATTACTCATCATACCTCGGGCTTGTTTGGCAAAGAAGCCGATGATTTTGTAGCTGTCATCTTTATACTCTTTGAATTCAATGTTGATCAGCGGACTTTTTAAGCTCTTCTTATGAACTGCCTTGAAGTACTCCTGAGAGGCAAGATTGACTATTGCTTGTCCCTTAGCTGCTGCATTGATTGCTTTTGAGATCTTCTTGTCCCAAAACTCATAGAGGTTTTTACCTTTTTTATTCTCCAATTTGATTCCCATTTCCAAGCGATAGGGCTGGATCAAATCCAAAGGCTTCAACAAACCATATAATCCTGAAAGTATTCTTAGGTGTTCTTGAGCAAAGTCAAAATCCGACTTTGAATACTCCTCCACATCGATTTTGGTGTACACATCACCCTTGAAAGCTAGAATGGCTTGCTTAGAATTTTCTGAAGTAAAATCTCTCTGAAAAGTTTTGAATCGCTCATCGTTGAGTTCTGCCAGATTATCTGAGATATGCATCAGTTCAGCGATTTCCTTTGCCGATTTCTTTTTCATGATTCTCACTAAGGAGCGAGTATCCGTTTGAAAGTCAGGTTGTGTAGATTCTTTAAAATTTGGAGCACTATAATCCAGCGTTTTGGCTGGTGAAATCAGGATAAGCATATTATTGAATTACTGTAATCGCCTTGGTTAATTTTTCTGTTTTGTTCTGGTCTCTGCTGGTAAACTTCACTACCACGGCATATGTTCCATTTGGCACAAATTCCCCTCTGACCTGTCCGTCCCAAGGGCAGAAGGCTTGACTTGGCTCTAAGTTTTCGTGAGTACAGTAGAAGATTAATTCTCCCCAGCGATTGTAGATATAGACTTCTACATCATCGATGTACTCGTTCGCATAGAGGATGAAGTTTCTATTTGGGTCATTTAGGATTACGCCATTCGGAAAGATTATTTTCAGAGAACAATCTTCTACCACATCAATGGTAGAAACGTATTCACAACCTAAATTGTCCGATACTATCAGTTCGTATATTCCGCCTTCCGTAGGGGTAAAAGTAGGGGCAGTGGAAACTACCACGCCATTTAGCTCCCAAGAGTAATTGTCATAGACTCCTGGGTCGATAGTTTGGGTGACACCTTCTACTGCACAGATGGTGAATCCTGCTGGTACCACAGGAGGAAGGATGGTGGATTTGACCACTATATCATTAGCTCTTCCTAGGTCGCAACCCACACTGCTTCTTAGCAATACTTCATAGGTCCCTTCTTGAGATACTTCGATGATCGGCATTCCATCAAAAGCAGGTATTCTGGTTCTAGTCCCATTGACCACTGAGTACCATTCGAAATCATCAACATTGGTCAAATCCGCCACTACTGCGATCGTGGTACTAGTTTGTCCAGTACAAAATGGTTCTACGTCTAGGCTTACTTCTACCTTTTGGGAAATGATTTCGGCAGTAAATGGGATTTTGTCAGTTGGGCATAAGCCGCCAGCTACTGGCTGAACTTCCAGCGTATAGTCTCCAGATCTACTAGGGACGAATACCTGCCTTCTTCCCACGATTACTCCTCCATTGTCTTTCCAAAGGAAAATCACATCTGCAGGATCAGCATTGTTCAATATCGCTTCGTATTGAATACCAACTTGACAATCTACTATTGGTGGAGATAGGTCAAAGTCAATTGGCTGCGTAATATCTGCGACAATTGTCTCTTCTCTTGGGCAATTTACTCCAGTTGGATCTTCTCCTCTTACTGTATAGGTGTCGGAAAGCGTAAGGGTATATTCTCCATTCGCATCAGCAGAAATAACTGTTCCTGCTGAACTCGTTACGGTATAATCCAATACATCCGGAGAAGTAGGCATGAAAGTGAAGCTTTCACAAGCTGTCAAATCTGAAGGTACAGAGAATACTACTTCAAACTTCTGAGCTATTGAATAGATATTTGGATCTGGGATAGCGCAACCTGAAGGATCCAGTACTTCTACAGAATAATCTCCATAACCTAGATGGATAGTGGCTTGCGGTGTTGCATTGAGCGCTCCTTGGAATACTGCTCCATCTTCTTGGCGCGTGATGATATACTCTCCATCAACTGGCGTTGCAAATACAAAACGAATGTATCCATCTTCCACACCTGTCGCATTACAAGTTTCATCTTCAACCTCTACTGTATATGCAAAGCCTGCAGGCGGATTACTATTTTCGATAGTAACAGTCTGGGAGAATGTACAACCTGTGGCATTTTCTGTTTCTACACTATAATTCCCAGGGAGTAAATTGGGTACTTGAAGTACATCTCCTTGATTTACATTTGTGAAAGTGATACCTTCACCTACTACAGTGACCAAACTGGCTGGAGATTGCATGCTGATCTCAAACGCTCCATCGGCAGTGGTACAATCTGTCGCTGGACTAGTTTGTGCCAAAGTGAAAAGCGGTAATTCATTGACCAACAAATCCAATTTCTTTTCAACAACACATCCCTCTAAAATCGGGTCCTGAGTGACGAATATAATCTCATAATCTCCCGGGCCTGGAAGTGTATTGATATACAGTTCAAGTTCAAAGAATTCACCTAGTGCAACTCGATTAGGGTCGCCATTGAGCTCATAGAACCATTCTCCAGAGATAGGGGTGTTTGGCGCAAAAGTGACTGTGGTCTCTTCATAACATACTTCAGTGGTAGTCTGATCTAGGTCAAATTCGAAGGCTGGACCCACGAATATTTCTGCAGTCGCAGGACAAGTCTCATAAAGCAGTGCTTCATCATCAGAAAGTCCATCTGGGAGTCTATAAGTTACATTTACAGTATATATGCTTTCTTCATCAACTGTGATTGTATTAGAGTTTTCGTCGCCAAACACTTGTCCAGCGGCATTAGTCCATTCGAAATTATACAAGCCCTCAGCAGGATCATAGCCATCAATCGCCGTTAATGTGACCGGGTTGCCGGCGCAGAGAGTTGCATCATCTGCTAAAGTCAATTCAGGTGGCGCTTCTACCAATATCTCTGTACTCGCTTCAAAGTAGGTAGGGTCTCCACATCTGTCCACCCTAAGATCCACTGTGTAAGTGCCAGCTATATTGAAAATTTGATCTAAGTTTTGGAATTCATCACCAGGGCCACCGTAATTATTTCGGATGACTGTGCCATCATCCTGATTGGTAATGGTCCAGAAATAACTGTCGATATCAGGTTCCCCACCACCTTCTAGTAATGCACCAGCTCCAAGTTCGGGGTCAAGACAAAGTCTTTCTGGAGCAGCGAGGCTAGGTTCTGGGATGGAGCTTCCTGAGTTTTGAACAAAGGATGGTAGACCGAGATTAGAGTTCCCTGGCATTGCATCTACTCCATCCTGAGTAAAGGTGCTTTGAGAATTACAGCCAGAACCCACATTGATTTGACCAATTCTATTATCTCCAACTACAGCAACATATATCTGACCATTTGGACCTATTTGCAGAGCTCCTAGGTTCAAGCCAGCCGTTTGAGAAATCTGATTTTTGGTGCTGAGAATACAGGCTTCTATTTCTGCTCTTGTGCTTGCTCCTTCGAAGCAAGTGGGACAAACTGCCGCGTCAGGATCGTCGTTGTCATTTGCCTTGATGATAAATTCCTCTATTCCAGGCCCACCGCTCAAATAGGAAACAAGTACACGCTCTCCATCTTCAGAAAATTCCAAGCCATATACTTCGCCATCGCATCCCAAGTCTAGACGAGCATACTCTGTCATTTCGCCAGTATCGCTGTCAAAATCAAAGATTTCCAGCTTATTACAGCCACCATCAGTAATGGTGATCGCCACTTTGTCGCCATCAGAATTGAATTTCATAGCACCAACGCCGGAATTGAATCCATGATTGCTACCCACAGAACTGAGAACAGGTAGTCCAATGCCATTTGCGGAAACTGGATAAGCTCTATAGGTATTATTGCCCAGTTCATGGTACATAACCCAAGTCGTATCACCTGCATCTAATGCAGCCGTGTGCTCAGTAGACGGGCTGAAAAGGAAATTATCCTTCGTTACGACATTGCCTACACCGGTTGGATTTTCGGATTTGATATCAACTAGAGAGTATTTAGCCTCATTAGACCCATTGGCAGAAAGCTGAGAAGTGAAGAGGTAGAATAGTGTTTCTTCTCCTGGCACAGGCACTGCGAGCACTCCTTGGCTACTTGAATTGTCTCCTCCTATGTCATCTCCGTTCTCCATCAAATCTCCATTGAGATCCCATACAGATTGCCCGTCCGTATAGAAAAGCACTTCTCCATCCTGACTGGAAATAGTTGTGGTTCCAGCAGGTATGTCATGCGGGTGCGCAGTTGCAATTGGTCTTGGTGTAGGAGCATCCGGGTCATTGGGATCAGGATTGAAATCCAATCCTGCACCATCACCGAAGTACCAGATATTGTTCGTCTGATCTTGTACATCCCACATTTTGATGCGGATTTCAGCATAAGCATAGCAAGAGGAGCCTGGCTCACGAACTAACACCCAGTATAAACCTGGGGTACAGACTTCATTGTCTTTTCTAGTTCCCCAGCCTTCATCTCGATAGTTAGACCAGAAATATTCGTAATTATCATCTCCACCTTGGCCTCCGCCACCTTGACCGCCGCCGCCTTGACCTCCTCCGCCACCTTGGCCTCCATCATCTTCTCCTGACTGAGCCATAAGTAATGGGCCAATATCTATACAGGATTCACAAAGGGTGGTGTCCTGAGGAGAGAAATTGGCTTCAAGGTTATTTTCAGTGAGAGGAATAGTATGATTGACAATGGTAGTCTCTCCGTCGGCAAAAGTTACCGTAAGGGTGACGTTTACACTAGTTTCTTGAGTGGCATCCGCAGGAATCAGAAAATGCTCTTGCGTATAATCCACATCTATTGGATCTCCATTCTCATCAGTGAGTTCCGGGCTGAATTTCCAATTAAAACTTACTGGTCTATAGTTTTCTGGAGTTAAGACCGAGGTGAGTTGTA
Source organism: Algoriphagus chordae (assembly GCF_003254055.1). Classification (GTDB taxonomy): domain Bacteria; phylum Bacteroidota; class Bacteroidia; order Cytophagales; family Cyclobacteriaceae; genus Algoriphagus; species Algoriphagus chordae. The sequence goes on along the minus strand of NZ_QKZT01000012.1, from coordinate 29,457 downwards.
CAGGGTTTTTCGCACAAGGCATGTCTGGTGACCAGGTGAAATCTACTGTAGATGTGATGTCTGCATTAGGTGCAAAAGTGGGGAATACCGTGCCGCAGAAATCTGTTCCGGCAAATGGATCTTCTTCCAATTCAAGCAACATCAAATCGACCTCATTTGGGTTGTTAACTTTTCCCATCAACTGAGGACCACCGACTTCTTCTTCATATAAGTAGTACAGACTCCCATCAGGCCCAACCTTGATGTCATGCACCGCAAAAATGCCTGTAGGAGGAGTTCCCGAACCCAGCAATGGAATCTCTTCTAGGCTGGACGAAAGATCAGCGGTAGGCACTCTTTTCAATTCATTTCCTAGGGAGAAATAGATATAGGAACCATCTGGGGAGAATTCAGCTCCTCCATATTCGTCACCTGTTCCAGATTGACTGATAGGGCTTGCCGCACCAAAAGTTCCCGAGCTGGTATCAAAGTCCAAGACTAAAATCGGATCTGTACCTGAGTCTGGGATTATGATTAATTGATTGGTATCCTCATTGAAGACGATCATTTTTGGAGTGGAGGAAATCACCTGGCTTCCTGTATTCGTGAAATTTCCTTCTCCATCATCCAAGCTCCTTGAGATAAGATTCCCATTATCAAAACTTATTAAATAAGAAGGAGATGCTGAGCTTTTTACAACCAAAAGTGCTCCAGATCCATTGCCTATTACATTGTCTTTAGAGGTGATCTCACCCAGAGGCCTATCATTTCCAGTAGCTTGTCCTGGAGCATTCATGTCTGCCACAGCATACTGTAGCTCCCCGCCTAATGAGAGGTAGAAAATGTAAAAGAGTTTGTTCCCATCTGGATCATAGTCTAAAAATCCAGTTGCTACTTGCTGTATTCCATCAATATTTCCATTTAGACCTGAGCCTACACCTTGTATTTGCTTTTCGCTATAGTCATAGACCAGTTCGCCATTGGTAAGGAAAAAGGGCTGTCCGGTAATTGGGTCAATTGCCAGCGCCGAATTTTTTTTTGTAAAGACTATTGATCCAGGAATAGTCTGAACGGTAGGGGTATTACCTTTTCCGAATGATAGGTAATTATTCTCTGTAGCTCCTCCGCAAAAGCCGAAAATCCACTCATTGTCATTAAATCCCTGTGAATAGACGTCGGAATTAAATACAAATGTTGTAAATAGGAGGGCGAGAGTAAAAATGTAGGGTAACCTTATGGAATTAGGGCTGCTTTTCATAATTTTCGAACTGCTTCTAAAACAACATACGATCTGTAGCGTTGAAGAAGCCTACTGAATATTCAAATTAACGAACAAATACTTGTTACGGTCTCTGGTTTACGTTGTTTTTCTTTGTGTGGTTGGACTATTTCTCGGGACCAATGCTTTTGCCCAGGACCCGCAATATAGCCAATATTATGCGGCACCCCTTTACTTAAATCCTGCTTTTGCTGGATCGGAGTTGACAGGACGCGTAGGTTTCAATTATAGAAATCAATGGCCTAGCATTGATGCGCAGTTCACCACTTATTCTGCTTATTACGATACCTACCTCAACGATTACAATTCAGGGATAGGTGTAATGGTGATGCAGGATACAGAAGGAGCCACCAAACTTAGATCCACTACCATTGCAGCTATGTATTCTTACGAGCTGAAATTGGGGGATAAGATGTATTTCCGACCTGGATTTCAGGCAAGTTATATTCGTCGTGAAATTGGTTTCTATGAAAATTTGGTTTTTGCCAATCAAATCAATCCAAACGATCCTTTTGGTCCAATAACTCCAGGAACAGATATTCCTGGTTTAGGTGATCCTGTTAATATGCTTTCCCTTTCATTTGGAGGATTGTTCTTCACAGAGGACTTTTGGATAGGTGGATCAGCTCACCATGTGAATCAGCCGAACCAGTCTTTTATTGATGGAGATAGTCCCTTGCCAGTTAAGTTTTCTGCGCATGCAGGCTACAGGATTTCACTTGGGGAAGGTTCTATGCGTGGGGATTTTACGCATATGCGAAAGGAACGTTATTTGACTCCTACGATTAATTATAAAAGACAAGGACCATTTGAGCAGCTCGATATTGGTGCCTATTTTTATGTAGAGCCTATTGTTTTTGGACTTTGGTATAGAGGACTTCCTTACAAAAAAGTGGAGGAGCAAAGTAATCGCGATGCGATAGTAATGATGGTGGGTCTCAATCTTCTTTCTGGTCTAAACGTAGGCTACAGCTTTGATTACACAGTTTCACAGCTGGGCATTCAGTCAGGTGGTGCGCATGAATTGAGTCTTTCTTGGACTTTGCCAAACAATCATCAAGGACAGCCAAGAAGAAGAGATACACTGCTTCCTTGCCCTAAATTCTAACCTACGATTTTAGAATTACGATTGACGAGTCACTGTAATTTTCAAACACTCCATATTATTCAATCCTTTTGCTTAAATAAAAAGGAGAAAATTGAGGTCTAGCTATTTGGGGATTAGCGCTGTGGTCTTTTCAAAACCTACGTAAACTAAGGGGTTCGTAAATAAAAAAGCTGAAACGATCTCTCGCTTCAGCTTTTGACTTTAATGTGTTTTTTCTCCTATAGGGTGTAAAACTCTTCCCAGCCTCTTCTCGGCACTTCACCTCCAAGCAATTGATTAGCAAGAGGGTTATTCGTGATTCGCTGAGTTTCTCTATCGAACTTCAAGGTGGTATTGAGCTGCTGAGCCAATACTCCCAAGCAGAACACCTGACTCAATGGGCCTGCAACTTCAAATCTTGAACGTGTTTGCTCCTCGCCTTTACAAGCCTTTAAGAAGTTAGCAAAGTGATTGGATGGGCTGTCTGGTACTTCAGGAAGCTTGCTTTCCATGGATTTGGCTTTTTCCTCACCAATAATCGAAAGCGTGCTACCATGAGATCCGCCTTTGAAAGTAAAGTCTTTGCCATAAATGATTTTACCTGGATTTAACTTTGCAGGCTGGATTTGACCAGTACTTGCCGCTGGAATATTTGCGTCTAATTCAGACACTCCATAGTCTTCAGGTACTGGAGGGACATTATCCACCCCATCATACCAAGTAAGATCAAGGGCAGGCATATCACCTCTTTCTGGGAATTTGAAAGCGATGGTAGAAGACATCGGGAAGAAGAATGGGTTATGACCTTTCAGCATTACCGGATCCACCTCGTATGGTAAACCAAGGTCTAGGAATTCATGTACAGTATCCATCGTATGGGCACCCCAGTCTCCTAAAGCTCCCATGCCGAAATCGTACCAGCATCTCCACTGACCGTTGATGAAGTCCTTGTTATAGTCATGCGGGAATCTTGCCATCATCCAGGTATCCCAATCCAAGGTGGAAGGAATAGACTCAGCTTTTGGGAAGCTTTGCATATTTATATCCCAACCATGCCATCTTCTTGGGCTGTTCATGTGTGCTGTAACAGCGGTGACATCCTTGATGATTCCTGCTTCTTTCCAGGCTTTGAATTGGAAGTAGTTGGCCTCTGAGTGTCCTTGATTACCCATCTGGGTAACTACATTATGTCTTTTGGCGCCGTCCATCATCAAGGTTACCTCGTTGAAGGTACGAGCCATTGGTTTTTCTGTATAGACATGCTTGCCTTCTGACATGGCTAGCATGGTAATCGGGAAGTGGGAGAAATCAGGAGTTCCTACAGTGATTGCTTCGAATCCACCTCCAAATTCATCAAACATCTTTCTGAAGTCCTGAAATCGCTTCGCTTTAGGAAACTTGTTCATGATCTTGGTGGTATGGGGAGCTCCCATATCCACGTCACAAAGGGCTACGATATTACAAAGGCCTGTTTCATAGAGTTCATTGATGATCTGAGCCCCTCTGTTACCAATGCCACAGCAGGCAAGGTTTACTTTATCACTTGGAGCAATGTGTCCTGTGGTTTTGCCTAATACTGAGGAGGGAATAATGGAAATGCCACTAAGTCCGAATGCGGCTAGTGAGCCAGTTTTGAGAAAATTTCTTCTATCCGTTTTCATGTGTTTATTGTTATTTTTTATTGGTCATCCCCCCGATAAGTATCGGGAGAAATCTAGCATGGTATCCTTTTTCGATGATTATCGGGAGCAATCCTGATATCCCCTCTGTGTCGGATACGACCGACTAGATTTCATGTTTTATGGGTATTTGGGAAGTTCAAATTGTGTTTCAGACCAGAAAGTAGGGATTTTTTGGCGCTTGTCATTTCATTTTTATGTTGGAAGGCGAAAGAATTAACGGAATCGATACCGAAATAGAAATCCAAGATCAGGATGAAAACCCTTGAAAGTTTTACTATTTTCCCAATTCATTCTATAAATAACTATGAATAGTATATCTCTAAACAAGTCTACATTTTTACTGGTCTTGCTAGCAATCCTTGCAATTCCTTATGTTTCAGCTCAAAATGGCAAAACTTTCTTACAATTTGAAGGCAAAGATGGTCCTGGCAAAGGCAAGAATGTTGTGTTGATCTCCGGAGACGATGAGTACAGGTCTGAGGAATCTATGCCGATGATGGCTAAAATATTGTCAACGCATTATGGTTTCAATACCACTGTATTGTTTCCGATTGAGCCTGAAACAGGAAATGTTGTCCCTAGCTATCAAAATAACATCCCCGGCTTGGAGCATTTGAAGAATGCAGATTTAGTCATTATGCTGATCCGTTTTCGGGATCTTCCTTTGGATCAGATGAAGCATTTGGAGGATTATTTCAAATCAGGTAAGCCTTTGATAGCGCTACGTACTTCCACGCATCCATTTTCTATCAAGGACAAAAGCTCTCCATATGCCAAATGGACCTGGAATAGTAAAGTTCCGGGTTGGGAAGGTGGCTTCGGTCAGCAGATCGTAGGGGAAACCTGGGTAGCGCATCATGGTATTCACAAATCAGAAGGAACAAGAGCATTGATAGATGGAGTGGATCGCGATGCAGATCACCCGATTCTAAGAGGCGTAGATGATATCTGGGCTCCAACGGACGTGTACTCTATTAAGAATTTAACATCAGCAGCCAACGTACTTCTTTTCGGTCAATCTACTGCTGGAATGACTTCAGAAGCACCACTTATGTGGGATAAATCAATTATGCCGATCGCTTGGACAAAAGATTACTCGCTAGATGGTGGCAAAACAGGTAAAGTCTTGGGAAGTACATTAGGTTCTTCGATAGACTTTCAGGCGGAAGATATGCGTCGCTTAATTGTGAATGCTTCATTTTGGCTGCTGGACATGCCAGAGGTGATTACACCTGAGCTTTCTGTAGATATTGTAGGAGACTATGAGCCTACGATGTTTGGCTTTGATAGCTTTAGGAAGGGGATGAAAGTGAGCGATTTTAAATAAGTTCTAATTTTTTTTATAAAAATCGAGTATGAATGAAAAATGGGAAGAAATATGCTTTTTGCTATCCGAAAATGTAAAGCAAGAAATAAGTGAAAGTGAATTTGAGCAAAATGTAATTCAAGCATTGAGAGTTCTAAATTGGAAAGAATTCACAGGTGATATTCAAATTAGACCTTCATTCCAATTTGGAGCCACGAATAGAATAATGCCTGACATTGTAATAAATTCGTCGAACAAGAAAAATTTGTTTGTAATAGAAATTAAGCAACCAAATATTCCATTGACAACCCGTTTTCAACAGCAGTTGTTTTCTTACATGCGACAGTTGAGACTTCAATACGGAATTCTAATTGGAGAAGCAATTCAGCTGTTTTATGATGGCGACCTAGCACAGCACGATGACCCAGTTTTACTTGAAACAATTCAAATTGATAAAGGAGATAGTAAAGGTCAAAAATTTGTAGAACTTTTTTCAAAAGATGATTTCACTTTTGACAAGTTGAATACTTTCACTGAAAATTCGCTTAAAAGGATTAATCGTAAAGCCGATCAAAAAGTATTAACATTTAAAATTTTATCACAAGATTATCAATCGAAGGTTTTAGATTTAATAAAGCAAGATTTTTTAAAAGAATATGATGCGGAATTGATTGATAGTGTTCTGAATGATATTTCAATCAACATTTCTGCAAACCAAAGCTTTCAAGTTTCAAAACCCAAACCCCCTAGTAATAATGGTCAAAAACCTGAAAACACTAATTCAAGGGATACAACAAAATATATACTAAACGGGAATGGTGAACCACTTGCTAAAAATAGGTTCGTTTTTGAGTTTGTAAGACAGTATTTTAGAAATAAACCATCTAATTTTTCGAGTTTGAAAAACACATTTAAAAAGGAATTTCAAGGTTCGACTGGGGTTATTAACGAATTTGAATATGTTCAAACCAAGTATGCGAATAAATCAAACAAAAGGCACTTTACAGCCGAAAATCAAATTTTGGAAAGTACTGATGGAGTGAAATTTGTCGTTTCGACGGAGTGGGGTAAACATAATATTGCCGAAATTATAGATTTGGCTCGACGTGAAGGGTTTCAAGTGGATGAGGTATAGTAAGATCAATTTTTCAAAATTGGGAATTTTCTATCTACTAATATCGAATGATGAATGTCGAATAATAAATAATGAAGTTCTGAAAGAAATAAGTAACTAGTTGAATGAGAAATAGATGAACAAAATAGGATTTAATGTGCTGGCATGGTCAGCCGAGATGTCGGAGGAGTTGCTGCCTGTATTGGATCGCTTGAAGAAGATCGGATATGATGGAGCAGAGTTTTTTATCGGAGGTTCGCCAGAAGAATCCTTCAAATTGGTTGGAAATCACTGTGCTGATATAGGTTTGGAGGTAACAGCTGTAACTGTAATGGGGCCAGAGCAAAACCCAATCTCTACAGATGCCAAGGTAAGAGCTGCCGCCGGCGAGCAACTTAAATGGGTGATTGATAGAGCGCATGATTTGAATGCTCAGGTGCTTTGTGGTCCATATCATTCAGGATTCACTGTCTTTGCCTCACGAGAACCTATAGAGGAGGAATATAACTGGTCCGCTGAATACCTGCATGCGATGGGTGATTATGCTCAGCAGGCAGGTGTGTTATTGACTCCAGAGGCGTTGAATAGATTCGAATGCTATCTCTGCAATACCATGGAGCAGCTTTCCTATTTGTTGAAAAAAGTCAATCATCCGAATGTGAAGGCGATGTTTGATACGCATCATGCGAATATTGAGGAGAAGAATTTGGCGGATGCGATTAAGTTTATTGCACCTCAATTGGGCCATTTCCATATTTCTGAAAATGACCGGGGCACTCCAGGTTCTGGTCATGTGAACTTTGACGAGACCTTCAAAGCTTTGGCTGATATTCAGTACAAAGGTTGGTTGACTATCGAGGGCTTTACTAGAAATGATCCTGCTTTTGCCAATTCCATCGGTGTGTGGAGAAATTTCTCAGAGCCATGGGATATGGCGGAGAAAGGCTATGACTTGATCAGAGGAATGGGAGAGAAGTATGGCTTATAGGAAGCCGTATAGATGTCATTTGTTCTCGTGAGTTACAAACTAATATGGTTTCAATCCATGCTAACTCGGAATAAATCTTGACGAGTACATAAAGCCCAACTTTTGATAGTTGGGCTTTTTCTAGGGTTTAGGGAGGTGTGGAGTTTTCTATTGATTCTTTTGGGTTTTCGGAATATAGGTCAAAAAGGAAATAATTAGAGAGCTGATGAGTGTAGTTGTAAATCCGAGTGCCTGGCTTATGCCGCTGCTGAAATCCCGTTTATAAATGTCTCCACGAAGTCCATGATCTTACCTTTGACCCGTTCGGCTATGGTCTTGCGTTCCTTCAGACCAGGACGGGTATTGAGCATGCCGATGATGTCATCCCGAAGAGGCTCTTTCTCTGTGTAGATGAAGTCTCCTATGACTTGTTCCAGTTTCTCTGTATTCAGTCCTTCTTCCACACTTAGAGTTTTCAATGCTTCGATCCGCTCCTTAGTCCAGAAGTTGAGGAACTCCTCAGGGATGTCTTCTGAGTCTTTGATTATAGGCAGCGTCTGATTAATGAATTTCTCGATTTGTTCACGTTTGCTTCTAAGTTGGGATTCTCCTACAATCAGCTCCACAATTGCTTTTTTCTGCTTCTCCTGATCTTCCGGTGCAGCATCCTTAAGGTTAGCCAGTAGCTTCAAAATGTAGCTGACATTGATTTCATCTCGATGGATTAGCTCCAGTTCAAAATCCACATCGTTCAGGATGGAGACCTTCTCTTTGCCGGGCTTCTTGCTGGAATCGTAGATGTCAAGGTACTTACTCTTGTAGTCCTCAAAATCCTGCTCAGACATGACCAAGTCATCAAATTCAAACTCAGTGAAAGTGCCTAGCACATTCTTCAGACGCATCAATTCCCTGAAAGCCTTGATGAATTCCAGTTTCTCTACCTCGCTTGGTAGCTCATTCACACTGTCCACTGTGGGAACGATATCAAGCAGCTTGGTGACGGCTTCTTGAAATTTCTCGATGTAGTCTTCATAAGGCTGCATGATGATCTCATCCTTCGCATCGAGATTGGAGAAGAGGGTTATCGCGTCATCTGTAGCCTGCTTCAGGTTTCGGAAGCTGACGATGTTGCCTTGGGATTTCAACTCGTCCAAAATTCGGTTGGTGCGGGAATAAGCCTGGATCAGTCCGTGAAATTTCAGGTTCTTGTCCACGTAAAGCGTATTCAAAGACTTGCTATCAAAGCCTGTAAGGAACATATTTACCACCAAGAGTATATCAATCTGCTTTTTCTTCACCCTATCTGCCACATCGTTGTAGTATTGGTAGAAGAGTCGACTGTCTTTGGTGTTATAGTTTGTTGAATTGGTCAGGTTGTAGTGGCCCATAAATTCGTCCAAGTAATCACGTGGGTGCTTCTTGTCAGGAGTCTGATAAATTCCGCGCCCCGTGTCTGCAGCCATTCCCAACTCCTCTTCCTCCCATTCCTGCTCAAACTCTTCTCCGCTGTCAATCAGATCTACATTTGCACCATAGGAGAAGATGGTTGCGATCTTGAGCTGATGCTCTCCAGCTTCTTTTTTCTGGTGAAATAGCTTGTAGTATTCAATTAGTGAGGGTACGCTGGATACACAGAAAATCGAGGTGAAAGATCGGCTGTGAGTTTTACGACCATGATTAGCGATGATATAGTCAGTAACATTATTCAAACGTTGAGGGGCGTTCATCACTTCTTCCTCATCAATTGCCTCCACATTGATGTCTAATATATTTTCTTTTTTCTTGAAGGTGCTGATGTATTCTACTGAGAACTTCAATACGTTTTCATCTCGAATAGCATCAGTGATAACGTACTTATGTAAGCAGTCTCCAAAAAGCATCGTAGTCGTCCGCTTGCCAAAGGCATTAGTCCCGGCATTCTCTTCAAAGATCGGTGTCCCTGTGAAGCCAAACATCTGAGAACCCCCGAAGAATTCTTTGATGTCTGAGTGGGTCTTTCCAAACTGGCTTCTATGACATTCGTCAAAAATGAAAACGATCCGTTTGTCCCGGAGCTTCTCCAATTGCTTTAGGTGCCTAGTCTTGGTGATGGCCGTATTCAGCTTCTGTATGGTAGTGACGATCAATTTGTTGTCACCAGCGAGCTGCTTTACTAGGGTGTTGGTGTTATTGGTACCGTCTATGCTTCCCTTAGAAAAGGAGTTGAATTCCTTGGTGGTCTGGTAATCCAGGTCTTTTCTATCTACTACAAAGACGACTTTGTGAACCTGTGGCAGGTTGGTAAGAATCTGAGCTGTTTTGAAGGAAGTTAATGTCTTGCCCGAGCCCGTAGTATGCCAGATGTAGCCATATTTCGGAGTAGTTTTCACCCGCTCGATGATTGCCTCGACCGCATAAAACTGATAGGGGCGGAGAACCATTAATGTCTTCTGAGTTTCATTCAGCACGACATACTTCGTGATCATTTTGGAAATGTGGCAGGGTTCCAAGAAAATGTCGGAGAACTCTGATAGCTGTGTGATCAACTTATTTTTAATGTCTGACCAATAGAAAGTCTGTTTGAAAGATCTGTCTTTCAGAGGTGCATTTGCATAGTACTTCGTGTTGACTCCATTGCTGATCACGAAGATGTGGATGAACTGGAATAGCCCTTGCCCAGCTCCATAGGAATGGATCGTATAGCGATCTGTCTGCTTGAAAGCTTCTTTGAGTTCAAGCCCTCTTCGCTTCAATTCTATCTGTACCAGTGGAAGTCCATTGATCAAGATCGTGACGTCGTATCGGTTCTTATATTTCCCTTCGACGGAGATCTGCTGGGTCACCTGAAACTGATTTTGACACCAGTGTATCTGATTAACCAGTTCTATGGTGCGGTGCTCTCCAGTTTCATCCACATATGGCACTCGATCTCGAAGGATCTTGGCTCGTTCGAAAACGTTTCCCTTGTTGATGAAATTAAGGATCTGTCTAAAGTCATCCTCACTTAGTTTCACCTTATTGTGGATTTCCAGTTGGGACTTGAGGTTGTGAAGTAAGGCTTCTTCGTCTTTGATGATAACTGACTTGTATCCCAAAGCCTGAAGCTGTAGGATCAAGTTATTTTCTAATGCCTGCTCGGGTTGTATCGTCATGAACTGGTAAAAAAAAATGACCCGAGAGCAGGTCTTATGGTATGTTACTCAGGTTCTGTTACTGCTAAGATGTGGATTTAGTTGACAAGAACCAAATGCCGGAAAAGTTCTCATGCCAGTGCCGGAAATTTATATTCCTACTATGACTGGCAAAGATGGCTTAATCGATTTACAATCTAATCAGTAATTCAACATATCCGGATTTTGGCGAACATCAAAAAAGGTAAGTATTACAACCCTATCCTTCATGATACGGTAATAAATTCTGTTTTGCTTGGTGAGTTGGAATGCACGGATTTTCTTTTCCGGATCCACAGTTATGCCTATTTCAGGGAAATCAGCTAATAAGTCTAATTTTAGTACGCTTCTCAAATTGGATCCCTACACTTGCTCCCCAAGTTTCCACTAGGTAATCTACATTTTGATGGAAGTTTTTAAGGGCAGTCTTGGATACTACTACCTTCATTAGAGCAGACGAAACAGCTGATCTTTCGCTACTAGATTTTTCTCGTCTTCAGATTCCTGATAGGAATCAAGAACTTCTTGTTTTTGTGCCGAGGTGAGATCGCTCCACATATCTCCGGAAGCAGAATCCTTTCTTCTGGAAAGAAATTCCAATAAGGATTCTAAGAGTTCATCATTTTGGATATCTTCCACCAACTTGATGATATTGGATTTTAGTTCGACAGTTGACATAGCTAAATGTTAGTGCAAATGTTTGTATTGTTAAGCTAACAAACGGACTGGCAGAATCAAAGTTCCAATGCAAATTTTAGATCCTTTTCCCTTGTTGATGAAAGCGGGTCTGTCTGGGAAATACTGTATACTTAGTAGTAAGACAGGTTAGATACAGGCTATCTGGTCACCTTTATTTTACAGCAAGTTTATTTGATTTTAGTCCCCTAAAAAGAAAAAGACACGCCTTGGGACGCTGTTCAAGTGGGTAGCGTGGCGTGTACTGTCTGTGCAAATATAGAGAGGAGACAGGGTTTTACAAGTCTTTAATAATGTTCCTATTGCCGATGGAAAAGCTTAACCGCACTTTTTGATTAACCAATCCACAAGACCTGCGGAAATTGCTAGTTCTGCTAGTTTGTCGCTAAAATAAAGAATGGTTCCTGATTGCGGTTTATGCCCCAATAAATCTGGGGTTGGTTGGGGGCAGACATAAAAGATTTTTTGATAGTCGCTCCTAAAACCATTCACTTCCTTTTCGAAAGCCATAAACCCTGTAAGGTTGGACGTTGCTTTAACCTGGACCACACCCTTTTCACCTGTGACGGTTGATTCCATGTCTAGATCGATGGTTTTCTCCTGTTTTCCTAGATAGCTAACTCGTCTCCACCCAGACTGACGGAACACTAAATCAACGAATAGCTCTAGGTCATTCCAAAATAACTTTTGAATCAATCCTGCGATTTTTGTCTGAAGCACTGAAGTCAATGCCTTGATTTCCTCTGCATCCTCAGAAAGTTGGCTGTTAATCTTGCGAAGCACATACTCGCTATCAACGGTACAGATTGTACCACGGTATGCCTTTGTGGTCAGAATTTTTCCAGATAGGTTTCCAAAAAGGAGCTTTTTGCCAGCGATATCTTGATCTAACCAAACACCTTTCACTTTTCTTGATTTGATGTTTTCTGTGTTGACCTTGATCTCCATTTCCGCTTGGCACCACCATAGCTTGTTGTCATTGAATGTCAGCCAGACAGTGTCTTCCCCTTCTTCATAAAAGGATCGGATTTGTCGGACATGATTATTTGAAATAGCTGTAGAGTGACCTTCTTTTTCGAGTGCTTTCTGAACTGCTGTCCAATTACCTGAGATGCAGGGCTCGTGAGGGACAGTGCTGTAGCCCAGTTTCACAGTATTTGGATAACTAGTAAAGCTCTCCTCAACAAATTCACCTCCCTGTCCAAGTTTGATACAGAGGGCTTTAGTCGCTTCGATCAGGCTCCGGTTATTGAGAGTGTTTTGCATGGGTCAAGTGAAACTTTGTTTAAAAACTTACGTTGTTTATATTGATTCTAAATAGAATATCCGTACATTTGCGGAGAGTTCATCCTACCGCTCGGAGGAAGGAAATCGGAAAACGCAAAGCCTCGATGTCTTGCGTTTTCTGCATTTATAGGACTTCTCTAAGTCTGCGCTTATATTTTTTCTCAAACTTATCACGCTTAGCGTCTCTTCCTTCCACATAATACGCCGTTAGTAGATAATAGCCGGCTGTTTTTCTGAGAGGTTCCAGTATCACCACATAATTTTCTGTCTTATCATAGATGTAGGTCCTAATTCCTTCTGGTTCTTTCACAGAGAACACCATCAAATCATCGGTTTTTCTCTGATCCAAATGGTAGCGCACCCAGTGGAGTCTTTCTGACCTCTTTATGTCGAAGTCTCTTCTTCTTTCCTTCTTGTCAACAATGACTGTAGTTAGGTGAGTGAATAGAATATCCATCTTGTTTTGCTCACCCTTCGGGGTAGGAAAGACTGGTTTTTCCATGAATACAGGCTGGGAACTGTGAACAAAATCGCGATTAAAAACTCCGAGAAGAGATCTGGATTTTGTGGGGCCATCCATCCCAATAAGATCTAACATTTGGTTATATACTTTCAGCAAGTTAAAAGGCATACCTATTTCAGTGAGATAAAAAAGAGATCCATTTTATCCTCAGTCCAATTGCTGGACTTTTCCAGAGGTTGATCGGAGTGATGCTTGATGCGCTCTATGAGTTGAATCTTTGCAGTGACCTTTTTATCGGTGTCATTGAGGTTGTAGCTCAGTGCTCCCAGGATCAAATCCGCAATCTGCATCATCAAACTTTCATGTGAATGGATATTCTGCACGTTTCGAAATACACCCAGCTTTGTGTTGAGGATGTCTTTCAGTCGATTTACTTTATGAGCGCTTAGCGTATCCTTGATGTCTAGATATACATTGTAGATGTAGTTAGTATCCTTCTTGTGTATGAGCAGCTGGTAGTACATTTTGTAGTAAAAGTCATCGAAGTCCTGTTGGTAAAGCTCGTTTTGAATTTTGGGCTTTTTGACGATGATGGCTCTGAAGCTGAGGTCAGTGTCGAAGAAATAGTCGATGAGTTCTTTGTAGAAGTCGTACTGTGAAGCAGAAACGTTACTCCATTTTATCTCTCCGTAGAAATGGTGTTTCTCCTTTAGTGATTTTATCCGCTCGTTGTGTCTATGGAGTTGGTTGTATGCCACGCAGGTGTACCCGATCAGCATGAAAGGCTTATGATCATTTTCTAAGTGGCAGCTTTCGTCACAGTAGAGGTTAAAAGTCTTCATCAGGTCAAATGGTTAAAGTTTTTGTACACAAACATCTTTTGTAGCAGTCTGTTCTTCTAGCCTGCTTTGTGAAAGCTGGAGATTTTTATTTCAGAACTTGAACTAGTTTTTTAAACCAACCTTCTTTTCCGTGTGAAAGCCAGTGTAATTCCTTAAACTCTCGAGGAGGTTTGCAGTCATCCAAAAGTATCGGTATTATATATCGCGATCCTAATGGTCGATATTTCGCTTGGTCAAGGATGTACCGAATCTCTTTATTTTTGTAACCTGTTCGTTCGAGAGTTTTACTTGAGAAAAAGACAAGAACATATTCCGATTTTTCAATTGCGGTTTCAATTTTGGTTTCCCAGAGATCGCCTGGTAAAATTTCATTCTCATCAAACCAAGTGAGGATCCCCGCATCATTGAGTTTGCGGGTGATATCCTCCACAGTTTTTTGATCCTCTCTTGCATAAGAAACAAATGCTAATTTCAGAGGTAGAATTAGTTCTTTGTTGATGATCTCTAGTTCTCCAATCTCATACTGTTTTGGGTTTCCGGGAATCTGATAGTTTACCTTTATAAAGCCAGGTTTTCCGTGATTTTCTAAGCTCACAGCCAAACCAGTAGGAATTGGTTTATTTCCCATCAAACAGATACCTCCTAATTCTTTTTCAGCTTCTTTGAGGGATTTGATCGCACTGAAAGGGATTGTTTTGATAGATTGTCGCACTCGATCAATTGGGATTTTAACATAGCCTTTAGGGAGATCTTGAAATAATTCATCTTTTTTATCCCACGGTAAAAAACCAACAACACCATTTCCCAGAAGGGATTCCTCGTGCTCCAAAGGAAAACTGCCCCAAATCCTCTCACCACTTGTTAGTGTCACCTCAAAGTCGCCTGTTTTTCTATCTATATCTTTCCAGTCTTTCATATTCGTTGAGCTTTATCAAACATCTGTCTTATCAGGTTCTTCTTCTTTTCAAGCCTGGGAACAATACTGCTAACCACTCGGCAGGAGAAAATGGTTTCAAGGAGGTGTTTGTTGGTTGACGGAGTATTTTTCCATGGCTATTCTGTTGATAAAAGTTTGACGATTCTACTCAGAATTGCGTCTCTTTTTCCTTCCCAAACATCTCCAGGTATAGGGTCAAGCTCAAAAAAACTTTCAACCTGGGATTTTAAGGTAGACCATTTCAACTTATCAGTAACGGTCAGCCCTTGAGTGATCTTAAGGACGGTGTTTAATCTGCTGAAACTCATAGGAGGTATAAGAATTGGAATATGAAATTTGGATAGTACCCAAGTACCACCCATTTCTAACATGCACACTTCACTTTTGAAATACTCTTCAGAAAGTAAAGAGATCACCATCCCTTCCCCACTTACCTCTTTCCTGAGAAATTCTACCCAATCTGAACCAAGAGGTATTCCATAGCCATCCGCTGTAGTAAAGATTATCTGTGTCGGCTTAACACCCATCAGTTCTAAGAGGTTTATTACTTCTTTGCCGATTTCCTTGTCTTTTGAGGAGTGACTGATGAAAATCTTTTTTTCCTTAAAGGTGATCGAATTCGGTTGTTGAAGATTCTCTTGTTTTTCTTTGGCCTCCTCAATTAGATCATCCAAGAGCAAAGAGGCTTTTTCAAGTCCGTTTTTGAAATGTTTCTCTTCATATTCTATCCTTGGCATTTTCTCAATTTGTATACCGGCGTAGTCGTACCAATAGCGAACTCGTGAAAATTGACCGTATTCTATAGAGTCATCTCCAAAGATGTTTTTTATTGTGCGTATTGTTTTATTCTCCCAGTTTTCAAATTTGGGATCAGTCCTCTTTCCCGCTCTCAGAGTAGGGATTTCTTCTCTAAGCTTTTCCAGGGTTTTTATCAATTTAGTTGTCATAGTTATTCAAATTTTAAAAAAACATCTTTTGCAGCAACCCCTTCTTCCAAGTCTGCGTTTGGTTGATCTGCTGATCCATATTCTCGATACTGCTATCCAAGCTTGTCAGAAATTTGACGATTTTATTTTGCTCGCCTGGAGTTGGAAGCTTTACATCTAGCTCTCTCATTCTTGGTACTGAAATGCTCAACACTTTTGTGCCCTGTGCGATTTTCATAATTTGGGATCGAAGTCCATCAGACTTCATGATATAGCCACCGAAACCCACCTCAGTGGTTTCCTGCTTTCGCTTTGCATGCAGGGTGTGCAGTCCAGCCAGTACTTTCTGTCCGTTTACATTGACTATTTCTATGGTCTTTCCGATGTCGGCATAATCTTCGGATGCATCAGCAATCACCAAGTCCCCAGCCTCCACCAAGTTTTCCGAAACTGTTTTTCGAATTGCTACATCATTGTTCACAAATGGGAGATCAACCCTCTCCAAATCCAAAAGTGTATGGAACTTGGTATGGATGTCACCATAGTGGATGTTTCTGAATTTCCCGGACTCATAATTCAGCTTGTCTCTTGAAAAGGAGTTCGTGGTTCGGAATTCATATACCTCCCCCAACTTCTTCTCTTCCCAATCCGGAAAATCCGAACCGTTGTCTTGCTTGAAGCGGATTTTCGGTACTTGTCCTGAGCCTGCCGAAGGAAAGAGCTGCTGCATCACGCCTTTTTTGTAGGCTTCAAGCTTCTCTTTTTTCTGCTCTAGCAACTCAATCCGCTTGTCCACGGCTGTCAGAAATTCGGCGATCCTTTGCTGCTCGGGGAGGGAGGGGAAAAGAATCTTAAAAGAAGAAAGATCAGAAGGTGCTAGATTTGGAGGGTCTGTCCCAGCAATGTTGTTTTCAATTCGTCCTATCAATGATCTTCGCTGGAATAACTGATACGCATAGTCGAGGCTTCCCAAGGAAATCAATTTTCCTACTCTTTGATTCAATAACGAGTTATTTGAGCCTTGATCAATCTTTGCAATTTTAAGCTTGCCAGAAAGTATTGGTCTGGTTAATGCTATGACGACATCGCCTTCTTTCAGCAGAAACTTTTTGTATTTAGCAGAAAATGATGGCGGCAGGTACGACATGTTTGTATTGCTGATTTTGTTAATCCCAACATCAGCAATTTTTATCCATCTACAGCCGGTATCCTGTGAATTCGAACTTTGAAATGCATAACCGTTGAAGATTTGAATTTCCTCGCTTAGGGTTTTAACGTTCCAAGGTGTTGTAAACTCAGGAAACCTCAACCCAGGCGCAGTTCTTTTTTCGTTCCTCATCAAAAGGGTGTTTTGATTCCTAGTTCCTTGCAGAAGCCGGTTAGTGAAACCTCGTTGGATTTCAGCTCGGAGTCCAGTTGTACCAGTCCCTCGGCTACGGTATCCAGCTCTATGGATTCTTCTTCCTCGAAGGTGTCCACATAGCGCGGGATATTGAGATTGTAGTCGTTTTCGGCGATCTCAGCCAGAGTTGCCACATAGCTGTATTTGTCATGTGTTTCCCTTTTGCTGTAGGTTTCCACGATCAGCTCCACATCTTCCTCTCGGAGTTCGTTTTGATTTCCCACTTTGATAAAGTGATCTTCTCCGCTGGCATCGATAAATACGATGTTGTCATCCTGCTCCCGGCATTTCTTCAGCACCACGATGCAGGTAGGGATGGAAGTACCATAGAAGATATTCGCAGGAAGTCCGATGACCGCGTCGAGTACATTCATTTCCTTGATCAGGTACTCTCGGATTACACCTTCAGCTCCTCCACGGAAGAGTACGCCGTGTGGAAAGACACTGGCCATGATGCCGTTGTCTGCCAGCTGGAAAAGCATATGCTGCATAAAGGCAAAATCAGCCTTCGTCTTCGGTGCTAGTCTTCCGTATTGGCTGAATCTAGCATCGTTGCTATTGAGTGGGTTGTCATCTCCCTTCCAGTGTGCAGAGAAGGGTGGATTGGCGACAATGGCTTCGAATCTTAGGTTTTCATGCTGTGGATTCTCCAGCGTGTCCTCCTGCTGAATGTTGAAGTCACGGTAATGCACATCATGGAGAATCATATTCATCCGCGCCAGATTGTAGGTGGTGCGATTGAGTTCCTGTCCGTAGAATTCTGTGATTTCGGCTTCCTTTGCTACCCGGAGTAGGAGAGAACCCGAACCACAGGTTGGATCATAGACTGACTTGATTTTGGTTTTGCCAGTTGTGACTAGCTTAGCTAAGATCTTCGATACCTGTTGAGGGGTATAGAATTCCCCTGCAGATTTACCTGCACCTGCGGCGAATTTACCGATGAGGTATTCGTAAGCATCTCCGAGTACATCGGATTCTAGGTCTCCGAGTTTGAAATCGATCTTATTCAGGTGATTTAGGATCTGTACGATCACGGCATTTCTGGCAGCGACAGTTCTTCCGATCTTGGTAGAGTTCAGATCGAGATCTTCGAAGAGCGCATTGAAATCCTCCTCGGAGTCAGTGCCCATGGTGCTTTGCTCGATGTGATTCAGCACAGCCTTCAGATCTTCAAGGATGTAGTTGCTTTCCGTTTCTGTGTCAGCGTTTCCACGAGCAGCGATGGCAGAGAAGAGTTCGGTAGGCAGTAGGAAGTAACCCAACGTAAGTAGGGATTCTTCTTTGATGGCTTCCAGCAAATCAGGGTCAGTCAGGTCTTTATAATCAGTCGTTGCTTCACCCAGCAAGAGGGAGTTGGCATAGATGTATTGCTTTTCCGATAGGTACTTGTAGAATATGAATCCCAGGATGTAGTCCCGGTAATCATCAGCGGAAATTTTGCCTCGGAGTAGATTTGCTATTCCCCAGAGCTGTGTTTCCAGCTGGCGTTTTTGATCTTCAGACATTGAAGTGGTTGAGTTATTAGTACTTGAAAAAGGATTTTCGACAGGATGAGGCTTGTGAGAAAGCTGTTCATCTTCGAAAAAGTGTTTGCTTGGCTAAAAATAGGTGTTTCAGTGGAAAGGCAAAGCACAAGCGGATGAAAAAAGCACTCGAGTGGTAGGGCTGAGTGTTATGAAGCTGACGCTATCCTGGGATTATCAAGTTCACAAGCTGGGAGTATCCGTCTTTGCAGTCAGATGTGCCAGCCATCCCTCGCTGTTGGAATCACAATTGCTTTGCTACTCTATTTTAAGTTGATCATTAAACCTATAGAACTTGCTCAATTGACTTGTGAACCTCTGCTGCATTCAATCTTTAACCAGAAGGATACTATTGAACGCATTATTTTTAATCATACCCTTATCTTTAAGATGCACGAATATCAATTGAATTAGCGAACTAAGATGCTTGAATTTTTCCTTCTAGAGGAATTTTCCCCAAGACCTAGCTTAGGGAAAAATATATATACTAATTCATACCCTAGTTTTACTGATCATTTATCACCTTTCGCAGATGAATACTGACCCGATACTTGGTTTTGATGACCCCATTGATTCATGGACTCATTTATTAGGGGCACTAGGAGTGGCGATACTGCTTTTCTATCTTTTCAGAAAGGACGGGCTGGGCAGGAAGCATCCTCTTCCGATCTTGATCTATGGTTTTGCATCCATTTTTCTGCTGTCCATGAGTGGTACCTATCATTTACTGGAGCGTGAGACCACAGCCCGTTATGTACTGAGAATCCTCGATCATGCAGGAATATTTTTATTGATATCAGGGACTTTGATCGCTATTCATGTAACGCTGTTTACGGGATTTATGAAATGGGGGATAGTGATCATTACCTCCGTTATAGCCATTCTTGGGATCACTATTGGCTCCATATATTTTAATGAGCTTCCCGAGTATATGACGCATACCGTTTTTCTGGCGTTTGGATGGCTTGGTATGGTTTCGGTGATTGGTATTTGGAAATTGAAGAAAAACATCTCATTCCAGTATTTGCTGTATGGAGGCCTAGCTTATACTATTGGCGCAGTGCTGGATTGGATCAATTATCCTATTCTGATCCCTGGATTGTTTGGGCCTCATGAGCTATTTCATGTGGCTGTTTTAATCGGAGTGGGGTTTCATTGGGTTTTTATCCTTCATGCCATTCGGACGGTATATGAAGAAAATCAGCTAGAGCTAAAAGAATAGATCCCCGCAGAATTATCGGGTTGACTAATGCTGAGAACTGACTTTCACCTTTACCCTATCGCATAGCAGCTTATATTTTTAGGCAAAAAAAAGAGCCCATTTGATGTGGGCTCTTTTCGGATTATTTTTTGCGACTGTTCTCGGATGCCTTCATTGCATCTTCCAGTTTTTGCTGGAATTTCGATTTCTTTTTATTTACGTTCTTCGCTTTGCTTTCTTCTACTTTTGCTCTGATTTTCTCGTCATCTACAAATAACTTGATCATCGCCTGCTGACCAAAGGTCACCATATTGGAAACGAAATAATAGAAACTCAATCCAGCTGGATAGGAGTTCAAAATAAACATAAACATGACCGGCATGATGTAACCCAAGTTTTTCATAGGGCCAGTAGCAGTAGTCAGTTGATTGTTGAAATGGGTGTAAATAATCTGCGACACTGTCATAAGAAGTGTAAACATACTCACATGAGATCCATAGAAAGGGATCGTAAATGGCAGATTGAAAAAGGTGTCGTAGGTAGAAAGATCAGTTGCCCATAGGAAGGATTCCTGACGTAGTTCTATTGCATTTGGAAAGAAAAAGAACATCGCAAACAAGAATGGCATCTGAAGCACCATTGGCAAACAACCAGAGATAGGGCTTACTCCCAGTTTGGAGAAGAGCTTCATCTGCTCCTGCTGCATCTTGGTAGCATCGTCACCGTATTTCTCTTTTAGCTCATCGATTTCAGGCTTGATCACTCGCATTTTGGCCATGCCTATATAGGACTTATAAGTCAATGGGAAAAGAGCGAGTTTGATCAGGAATACGATGATGATAATGATGACACCGTAATTGGTAAAGAACTTCTCTAGGAAAGCGAAAAGATTGACAATGATATACTTGTTGACCCAGCTTACAAAGAAATAACCCATGTCCACATTGTCCTCAAAGCCATCCGTTACCTTTTTCAAGGTTTTGTACTTGTCAGGACCGAAGTAATAGGTGAATCCAGCTTTGCCGTCCTGCAGTGGAATCGATAGGCTAGTTGCCATCGAACGAACGATGGAGCTATCTGTCGGCGTGCTTTGCGTGATGGATACATTTCGGAAATCCGTATCTGCAATCATAGCTGCAGAGAAGAATCGCTGACTAAAACTTACCCATTTGATAGGTTCAGGTATGGTTTCTTCTTCCAAGTCATCGCCAGCACCCAAATTGTCAAAAGAGCCTTCAGTGGTGTAGTAATTAAGTCTAGTTTGTCTTCTGGATTCTGCCAAGTTGCTTTCATGAGCTATCACTTGATCTTCCCAGCTTAGCGCTAGTGCATTCCCCGTGATTACTCCTTGATAACGATCTACCTCAAAAGATTTTTTTACTTGGTAGCTGCCATCAGCTAAGCTGAAAGATTGGATGATTTGACCACTTTCTGTACCAGCGCTTAGCGTTAGCGTTTGGGTTTTTACCCCTTCTTCGTCTTCAGTGCTTTTAATGGAAGGAGTGAAATAAAGGTCATTCAGATCTAGGGGGCCATTTTGGCTTTCGATGATGAAGTCCATTTTGGAACTTTCCTCATTGAAAAGTTCCAAAGGAGTCATGTCCCAGCTTTTGTATTCTTTAAGAATCACTTTTTTGACCTCCGCTCCTTTAGAGGAAATGGTCACCTGTATTAGGTCGTTTTCAAGCGTAAGAGTTTCTTCTTCTCCTACGGTCATGGTTGCTAATACGCCATATTTTGCACGTCTACTGGCGTCTAGGGTGCTATCGTTTTCAGAAGTAGTATCTGTAGTTGCTGCTTGGCTTGCTGTATTGGCTTGAGTTGATTCTGTTTGCTCAGTAGTTACTGGTTCCACTTCAGGTATCTCCGGAGTAGTCGCAAAGAAAAGCGAATAGACTAGGATGACCGCTGCAAAAAGAATCAAACCAGTTGCTTGATTTCTGTCCATAAAGATTAATCGTAAACCCGATAATGAAGCTTCGGGGAAGTTTTATTTTAGTTTATTGTCCACTGCCGCTTGTATGAATTTCACGAAAAGTGGCTGAGGGGTGAGTACGGTGCTTTTATATTCAGGGTGGAATTGGACACCAACAAACCAAGGATGGTTTTTGATTTCCACGATTTCCACCAAACCTGTTTCAGGATTTTTACCAGTAGCGATCATTCCATGTTCTTCCATCGTCTGCAGATATTCATTGTTAAACTCATATCTGTGACGGTGTCTCTCGTTGATTTTAACTTTCCCATAAGCGTTGAATGCCTTACTGCCTTTCTTGAGGTCACAGGCATAAGAACCCAAACGCATAGTCCCGCCCATTTGGTCGATATTTTTCTGTTCTTCCATCAATCCTATCACTGGATCGGCGGTGTTAGGATCCATCTCGGTACTGTTTGCATTTTTCAACTTGAGTACGTTTCTGGCGTATTCGATCACTGCCACCTGCATGCCAAGACATATTCCTAGGAAAGGAATGTTGTTTTCCCGGGCATATTTCACGGTTTCTATTTTTCCTTCAAACCCTCTCTCTCCGAATCCTGGCGCAACAACGATTCCATCCAAATCTTTGAATTTGGCAGCTAAGTTGTCAGGGTTGATTTCTTCTGAGGAAATAAGGCGCAGATTTATATCGCATTCTATGGAGGCACCTGCATGGGTGAATGATTCGATGATGGACTTATAAGAATCCGGAAGGGATACGTATTTTCCTACTAGTCCTATAGTGACTTCTGAAGTTGGGTTTTTGAGTTTCCCTAGGAAATCTTTCCAGTTTTCGAGATCTGTGTTTTCTTTGGAAGTAAGCTTCAACTTAGTCATCACTCGCTCGTCGAGCTTCTCCTTTTTCATCAATAAAGGCACATCGTAGATAGAGTCAGCATCCATTGCCTCGATCACACTATTCAGTTGAACGTTGCAGAAAAGAGCCAACTTCTTCTTAACATCCGAAGGCAAGTGATGTTCGGTACGACATACCAAAATATCTGGTTGAATACCAGCTTCTAACAATTGTTTTACCGAGTGCTGCGTAGGCTTAGTTTTAAGTTCTTTGGCAGCACTTAAATAAGGGATTAACGTAAGATGTATAACCAAGAAGTTGTTGGCTCCAAGATCCCATTTCGCCTGTCTTACTGCTTCTATGAAGGGTAGTGACTCGATGTCACCTACGCATCCACCGATTTCGGTAATAACTACATCATATTTTCCGTCTTCACCTAATTTGTAAAAATTAGCTTTGATTTCGTCAGTAATATGAGGGATGACCTGAACGGTCTTTCCAAGGAATTCACCTTTACGCTCCTTAGTGATCACATTGTTGTAGATCCTACCGGTAGTGATATTGTTGTCCTGAGAAGTAGGGATATTCAAAAATCGCTCATAGTGTCCCAAGTCCAAATCCGTTTCAGCGCCATCATCAGTCACATAGCACTCGCCGTGCTCATAAGGATTTAGCGTCCCAGGATCGATGTTCAGATAAGGATCAAATTTTTGGATAGTTACTTTAAAGCCTCTGGCTTGGAGCAGCTTGCCTAATGAAGCGGCGATAATGCCCTTGCCGAGAGAGGAAGTAACTCCTCCGGTAATAAAGATGTATTTGGTGCTTGACGCCATAAGAATGGGGGAGATTTGAAAATTGTTTGGATTCTTATGGGGCTCAAAATTATGGAAAAATTCCCGATTAATGGCTTTTTGAACATTAAATAGATCAGGTTTCTCGATTTTCTTCTCCTTGGCTTAAAAACTTTACTTTGACAATACCTGTCAATTACTTGTCGTGGGTCGGATTATAAGCTAGTTTTAATTGTTGGGTTTTGAGAAATGATCACTGCTGCAGGAAGCTATTTGGAGATGAATTGTGTGATTACTCAAGGCAACTATTTTGATTTAATCAAATAATGAATTTTCCATTAATCACTACTAAAAACAAGAAATATGAGAACTCTAAACAGAAGAATTATCCTAATAAATCAAACGTTTGATCAAGGCCAGCTAGACATGAGGAAGTTGGAACTAAATGAAATAGAGACTTTTGTATTAGATCCAGTTGACTTATTTGCCAAAATTGATTGGACTAAATTCGAGGATAGCGTTGAAGTATTAAACATGGTGTATGCTGATTTATTTGAGGCAATGGTAATTGATGATAAATCCCTGTTATGCTACTGGCCAACTTTTAATTCCTCGGATGAGCAATGGTTTGAATTACTCAGTCAATGTAAACCTGCTGGTATTCAAGTACAGGTAACTTATACAAATGATAATTTTGGTAATGCAAGAGAGATGCTTCCAGAATTCCAAAGACTATGGAAATCTTTTATCTTATTTATGATAGAGACGCTATGTGAAGATATTAAGCTTAATGAGGAGTTTGAAGAAATCGCTTGCCTTAATAATTTGAATGAATCTATTCTGTTATTTAAAATCATAGAAAATGGAGAATCACGGTATTCTTACCTCTTGTCTAAAGAAACTATGATTGAATCTGAACCTTCATTAGAATCTCAACGTAAGCTTGGATCTGATAACATGCCTTTATTCGCTGATTTCGAGGGTTTGATGGAAGAGTTGAGAGACACAATAGATCTTGGGGATTATCAAACCACCTTTGTAAATAGAGGTATGGAAAAAAAATACTTCAATTCCCTATTGAAAAAGTACAGTTCTAATAACCTAATTAAACATTGGATAGAAAACTATTCTCAAAATTAAAAAATTATCTACTCAGGCTTGAGTTGTAAAATTATCTTAATTTTAGAGGAGATTTTTATATATAGTTAGTTTTTCTATTATATTGCGTCAAATTATTGATAATAATATCTATTAACAAGTCAAAAAAATATGAGAGATTTAATCAAAGATGCTATTGTTGACCTAAAAAAAGGTGATGGCTTTATTTATGTTACCGCTGATGGAAGCAAAATAGATTTGCATGATGCAGCAAAGCAAGGGATTTCTGTTACTCCAGTTAATCCTAAAGCACAAGTAATTAAGAAATTGGAGGAAGCTGGACTTCCATTGAATGATACAAGATTCCTTAACGAACTAAATGAATTGATTTCATTGGTAACTGGCAACAGCGCTGGTCCTAAAGTTACTAAGAGAAGAACATTCAGCGATGCAGAGAAAAGCAAAATCGTAGAAGAGTGGAAGAAAGTAGAAGCTGCAGGTAAGAAAACAAAAGCAGCATTCGCTAGAGAAATTGGAGTTGGTTACCAAACGTTTATCAACTGGTTGAGAGGATAAGTTTTTTTTCCACTCAAAACAAAAAAAGACAGCTAAGCAGCTGTCTTTTTTTGTTTGGTGCTTAAGCTAAGACACCTTCCATTTTTTGAATGTGGTAATCACCGTAACAGCTGCCAATAAACTAAAAACAACTAGGGCTTGAATAGTAATTAGGGATAAGTTTATTTTAGGAAATGAGATTTGTGGTAATGAAACTGTTACTTGTGGTATAGGTATCGCAGATAATTGATCAATAAGTGGAATGGTGTTTTGTCCTGATGGCAGGAATAATAAAACTGAAATGACAAGTACTGCAATGACAGCTCCTATTATTTTCCAAGCTAATGCAGATATTACAGGGCTATAGACTGAGACTGATCGCTTAGGTTTTAGCTTTGCTAATATAGTCTTATGGAAGCCTGTAGTAGGAGCTTCTGTCCCCAGTTCAGTGATGTATTGCCGGATATATTCTTCTTCCTTGCTTAGATTTTTCATAGCAGATGGATTAATTCACTTTTTGTAATAGTTCGCAATGAGTCCAAAAGATTCTTTCTTCCTCGATGCAAAAGTATTTTGACATGTGAGTTTGTCAAACTCATAATATCTTCTATTTCTTTTATGCTTTGCTCTTCTAAATAAAATAAGGTGAGTGCTGCTGCCTCGGATGACTTCATGGCATCCAGTCCTTGTTGTATAAATTCTTTTCGCTCGGCAAGTTGGAGTGACTTTAATCCATCCAAGTAATCCACACCGTCTTTAGCAAGTTCTTCTACTTCTTCCAGTTGAACTGTATGATGTTTTGATTTTCTCAATCTGCCCAAAGCCTCATTATATACGATTTTGTATAGCCAGGTAGTAAACTTAGCATTGCCCTCAAAGGTTTTCAAGGAATGGAAAGCTTTCATAAATGCATCTTGCGCAGCTTCTTCGGCCTCTTCTCTATTTTTCAAAATGCGCATAGCTAAAGTAAACGCATATTTTTCATGCTTTTGGATCAATTGTCCATAAGCATTCAAATTACCCTCAAGTGTTTTCTTTATATAGAAGTCGTCTTCCTGGAATCGCATTTTTACATTGGATGCATGTATCCGAAAAAAAGTTACAGTTTTTTCTACATACTTGTAACCTTTTCTCGCAGTACCTACATCAAAGAAGAAAAAACAAACATACCATGGCAGAAACCATCTTAGTTACCTTGATAATTTTCTCTAGTATTTTCGGGATCATCTTTACCTTCTTGACTACCCGAAATAAGGAAAGGCTCGCACTCATAGAAAATGGGGCTGACGCAAAACTCTTCAACTCAGGCAAAAAGTACAGCTTTGGCCAGTTCATTCTGAATATTGCGCTACTGGCTGTAGGCGTAGGTACAGGTGTTTTGGTAGGAGCAATGTTTGAAAATGCTGGTCTAGAAGAAGGAGTGGCATTTAGCTCATGTATATTTATTTTTGGAGGAATTGGCTTGATGGTTAGTTTCTTCTTGAATAGAAAACTAGATAAGGAGGATCACTAAGCCGACAATCCTAGTGAACTTAAGCCTTCCTTTTGCAGGGAAGGTTTTTTTTTGCTTTTAGCCAAAATGGGCTGCTCTCGAAATTCTGATTATTTTTGTGAAAAAATAAATCACCTTGGATCACGCACAACTAGTATCTGCTTTTAGGGAAAAGGGCATTTTGCACCTAAAAGAAGGAAATGGAAAAGTAATCACGCTCATGAAACCAGCGCTGTGGAAGCCTGAGATGAGTGAGGATTGGACTTTTCTTCTTTTTGATTTATTCCAAATTCGGGCGATTTGTGAGCCTTTTTCGGAGGTTTCGCTAGATGTGGTAGAATATGCCAACAAACCGACGGTCTATCACAGTCCTGCAAATGGTATTATTAAAGATGGTCCTATAGTGGATGGCGTTCTGAAGTTCAGCCTGATCTTGGAACCCACTTGGAATAAGTTACTATTTCAGATTTCACAACCTGTGCTTGTCAAAATCGACAGCAAAGAAGCCGCATCATTTCAGACGCCAATCTTATTCCCGCTGCTGAGCCCAAGTGCCAAAGAGATGTTTTTAGGCCCAGATGGGGATGTCAAAATTATTAAGGGATGAATTTCAAAGCACATCTTGACGAATTCGAAGTCTTTAACAAAGTCGCTAAAGCTGCCGCCAATTTAGGCGTAGAAACCTATGTGGTGGGTGGCTATGTGAGAGATTTGATTTTGAAAAGGGAGAAAAGCGGTCTCAAAGATATAGATTTTACTTGCGTAGGATCGGGGATTGAGCTGGCGAAGGAAGTGGCTAAGCAATACGATACTCACGTGCCACTCTCTGTCTTCAAGAATTTTGGTACAGCCATGCTGAAATTGGATGAGTGGGAATTGGAATTTGTAGGAGCAAGGAAGGAATCCTATAGAGCAGACTCGCGAAATCCTATCGTAGAAACAGGGACGCTTCAGGAAGATTTGGAGCGTAGAGATTTTACGATCAATGCCATGGCAATTTCTCTGAACGCCTCAAACTACGGTGATTTGCTAGATCCATTTGATGGATTGTCAGATATCAAAAAGAAGCTGATTCGCACTCCTCTAGAGCCAAACATCACCTTTTCGGATGATCCACTGCGTATGCTTCGAGCTGTACGATTTGCGGCTCAATTAGATTTTGACATTGATGGTGATACCTTTTATGCTCTAAGTGAAAATGCACAACGCCTGAATATTATTTCAGGAGAGCGGATAATTGTAGAGTTGAATAAGATCATCGAAGTCAAAAAACCTTCCTATGGCTTCAAGTTGCTATTTGCGGGAAAGTTGCTCCATGAGTTTTTTCCGGAAATGGTAGATTTGCAAGGGGTAGATTCAGTGGATGACAAATCACATAAGGATAATTTCTACCACACGCTGCAGGTTCTTGACAATGTCTGCTTAATGACTGATAACCTCTGGCTACGCTGGGCAGCTATCCTTCACGATATAGCAAAGCCAGCCACCAAGCGTTTCAATAAAAAAGTTGGTTGGACATTTCATGGCCATGAAGATAAAGGAGCTCGTATGACTCCTGGGATTTTCAGAAGGATGAAACTCCCGATGGATGAGCGTATGAAATATGTGCAGAAACTCGTCAAGCTACATCTTCGCCCTATTGCTTTGGTCAAAGATGAGGTGACTGATTCGGCCTTGAGAAGATTGCTCTTTGAGGCAGGAGATGATATAGATGATCTGATGAAGCTTTGTCGTGCAGATGTGACTTCGAAGAACAATAAGAAAGTAAAGCGATACTTGGAGAATTTCGATAAAGTTGCCCAAAAGCTCATCGAAGTAGAGGAGAAGGATCAGGTTAGAAACTTCCAACCTCCCATTTCTGGAGAGGAAATAATGGAAATATTTGGCTTGGAGCCTTCAAAAATCGTTGGAGACATTAAAGAAGAAATTAAAGAAGCTATATTGGAGGGCAAAATTCACAACAACCCGACCCAGGCTCGTGAATTAATGCTGGAGATTGCCAAATCCAAAGGATTGTCTCCAGGGGCAGGTCTCCCAAAATCATAATTTAAAATTAAAAATCAATTCAAATGAAGCGCGTATTATTCATGCTGCTTATGGCCTTTTGCGCCAGCACTACTATTGCCCAGACGGCCGATTCTTTAGCCAGACTCGATCCCAAACTTAAAAGGTCTCTCAATGCGATTGATCAATCCGCATATCAAATGGCCATGCGTTACAATGATGTAAACTCGGCTAAGGTTTCCTTGTATAATTTGATAGCAAGAAATCCTGAAGATATCCGCTACGTGGAGATGCTTGGTACGGTATATTATGAGGCAGGACAGGCGATGTCTGCCGCCTTGGTCTCAATGGATGTGTTAAAGGTCAATGACAAAAGCATCACCTCTTTGGAGATAGCTGCTTATTCCTTGGAGCAAGTAGGGGCTTTGGAGAAATCTCTACCCTATTTTGAAAGTCTATACTTACTCAGTGGCGATAATTTCAGCTTATACAAATCTGGTTTTATTCAATATAGTTTGAAGAAATACCCAGAGGCTTTGAATTCTATGAATATGTTGGTAAAGAATGCTAAACCTGATGAAAAAGTAGGTTTTCCAAAGTCACAAACCGAGAATCAAGAGGTAAGTATGAAAGCTGCTGCTTTGAACATGAAAGGAATGATCTACTTGGATCAAGGATCCAAGATAGAGGCTAAAGCTGCTTTTGAAGAAGCATTAGCACTAAATCCTGATTTCGACATGGCCAAAGAAAACCTTGCGAAGACTAATTGATCAAGTCAATTCTACATAGGAAGACCGGCATTTATGCCGGTTTTTTTTTCTGAAAGTCTCAGCAAATACCCCATAGTAATTCCAGGACATCAGGATCAGCTAAAGGATTTCTCGAGAGAAAAATTTTTTCTAC
>NZ_QKZT01000011.1 GCF_003254055.1 Algoriphagus chordae | reverse complement strand
TGCTAAAAAGAGGCCTTGGATGGATGGGATATTTGCCCAAATTCAAAACATAAGCCCTCCATTCAATTATTCTAATGCATAATGCGGGTTAAAAATTAATTTTCCGGATTTATCAAAACAAAAGATCGTATTCGTTGCACTTTTATTAAGGACAAAGATCAGATCCTTAACGATCAGTGTTTTGGTAATACCACTAATTAACACATCATCAGTTGTTTCCAAAGGTATAATTTCAACAGATTCAAATATATCTGTGAACTCTAATTTCAACTTACTTGAAACATTAACCTCTATTACTTGATTTGAATTCTTAAATTCGTTTTCAGAACAAGAAAGAATAAAAATTGAGAATAATACAAAATATAAATTTTTCATAAAAAGAAGAGAGGCTGCCTCAAAATGAGGGACAGCCTCTGATTTATTAGGTTAAATATCTGATTCAATTTTTATTACCAAATAATTGACTACTCTAGACGATAACAATTTGGTTCTGGATCTAATGATAGTCCTGGGCAGCATGAAATCTCATCCATCTCACACTCTTCAAAAGAAACCCAAACGTTTTCATTTGCACAATATTTTTCAGTGGAGTTGTAAAGTGAATAAGATAATTCAGGAATGGGGCAACTTGGAGGCATTCTTTCAGCAAAAGCCTGATTCCGCACAATTTGATCTAAACTGATTAGAGGAATAATTTGATTTTCATTGAAATCAAAGCTAGGCCCAATATTCAAAAATAATACTGCTGCTAAACAAACCGCTTTGGTTAATACGCGAGTCTTCATAAAGAAATTGAAATTAAGGTTATAACTAAAATATTTTTTAATTTTTAAAAAAAACCAAAAATCCTAATTTTAGTTGAAGTTTATCTTTACAATAATAATTAATTCAGAACATCGGTAAACATAAAAGTTGAAAATCTACCTTCATGTAAGGTAGATTTAGGTCAAAACAAATTCACATCAAAAATGTTTCCAGCCTTGAGCTTTAATCTGCACTGCGGTTCCACTTTTTGTAACCAAGAATTTACCTTCTTCAGACTTCGTGATATGACCGATAAAGTGGATATCCGGATGCTTTTCTAGTTTCTCAAAGTCCTTCTGATCAATCGTAAATAGCAACTCGTAATCTTCTCCCCCATTCATCACACAGGTAATCGGATCTAGATTCAACTCTACAGCAGTATCGAAAGTCTGCTTATCAATTGGCAACTTATCTTCGTAAATAGTCGCTCCAACTCCTGAAGCTTTGCAGATATGGAAAATCTCAGAAGCCAATCCGTCAGAAATATCCATTACCTATCGGCAACGATTCCAGATGGTTGACTGCTGGTTTTTTGAAATACAAAGACTTATCAGTCGATTGTGCCTGACAAAACTGATATCCCAGAATACTAAAGAGGACTATGAAACAGGACTTTTGAAAAAAACTACTTACCATAATATTGGGTTGTTACTAATTATTAATTTACTGATGAGCTTCACTATTTATTAAGACCATCGAATGATTGTCTATGATTTAATCTACTATCGTCGAGATATCGAAAGTTTCTTCCTTGACTTTTCCTGATAATAGCGAAACACTAAGCTTCACTGATCCACCTTTGGTTAATGTAATTTTATAATCGAGCGAGACCTGGAAAGCCTCACACTACTCGACTTGCAATTTCACCTTGTACAAAATGATCCAATCGTCCTCAGTTTCGGATAATGAAGCATCTTTTGATACTACTATTTCACCCTTCCTATTCACAACTCTTGGCGCAGCGCTGGTCGCTGGAAATGGAATATTGACTGCTAATTGCTTAAAATCCTGGTCGAAAATCGCAGCATAAAATGGATTTTTCATCTTGATTGCCAAATTGTACTTATCTCGATCTTCATCTGGCTCCGGCATTCTATTTTCCTCAATTCCCTTATTGTAGATGGCGACATAATAATCCTCCACTTGTAAAATATCTACCAGGCCCCCGTTTGTCCTTTTATAGTTTTGGGTGTAAAAACCTTCTCGATCTTCTAGTTCTGCAGGGGTATAAGCAACCCAGTCAGGAATAGCTATGCGAACAGTTTTATCATAGACAATATCTCCATTCACCTTTTTATACACATATATCTTAGGTTCTACCCAAGTTCCCAGCAAAACCAGATTTTCCATATCACTGACCACAGGAAAGAGCATGCCGTGCATTTGTCCATCCAAAATATCGGAAGTCTGCGGAAGACTCAATGCACTAAGGGTATCGCCAGAAGTCAAATCTTGCCCTTCAATGAAGGGTCTATGATACATTTCTGAATAAAATTTACCGCCTTCCTGACCCAACGAATACAGGCTTTCAGGCATTGGTTTAGGGTAATAAAGTCTATTCCCATACTTAAAAGCCCCAAGCTTTGGATAAATCATGTACGGGACGAATTTGTAAGGCACCGTAATCTCTCCAATTCTATTGCCATCTTGATACAGCAAAAAACCCTTGGTCTCGGATAGGATAATGACCTCTCCCTCCAAGTATCCAGATCCCAAAACAAAACCTACCGCATCCTTTGCATCAGTGGTGAAATCCTTTTCCCTGAGGATATTGCCTTCGCTATCTATTTCCAAATATTTTTCAGTAAAGTCAGTTGTCAGCAGATACTTATCCTCTTTGGCATCATAGTCTATGAGCTTCATTTCACCTAGAAAATCTACTTGGATAGAGTCAACTAATTCAAAGGAGAAATTATCTGGATGGGCAACTTTTTCAGAATTTCTTCCACAGGAAAAAACAGCAAATAATAAACAAAGACTGGTGATCTGGCTGAGGGAAATCTTCATTTGAGAATCAGAGGGAAAACATATGTTATTAAGCTAAAAGTGAATGTAAGAAATATCTTTCCCTAGAGAAACGATAATTACTAGTCGAATTTCAATTTCAGCTTATAAAGGACAATCCCATCGTCTTCCGTTTCGGATAAACCCGCTACTTTAGAGACAATTAATTCTCCCGAATTATTCACCACATTGGGATAATTGCTTGCTATTGGAAAAGGAACATTTGTAGCCAATTGATTAAAATCCTTATCGAAAATTGCTGCATAATTGGGGTTCTTTTTTCGTATAGCCAATCCCCCATCTGTTGGTGGGCCTAGTTTGGTCATTTCTTCTTCAGAAAGACCTTTGTTATAAACAGCGATATAATAATCACCTGACACTAAAATATTGGTCAGTATTCCGGCCCGCTTTTTCCTGTTTACTTCAAAAAATTGTTCGGCCTTATCCAAAGCCACCGGAGTATAGGGTACCCAATCGGGGATGTTCACATCTACAGTCTTTTCAAACATAAATTGATCCCCAACTTTATTGTACACATAGAATCTTGGTTCAAACCACATGCTAAGCATCAGGTTATCTTCATCCAAAGTATAGACTGGAATCGGGAATCCGTGAACCTGATCGCCTAATAAATCAGAAGATTCTGGTAAACTAAGTGCTCCAAGTGTGTCGCCTGAAATTTTATCTTGGGACTCTATTATAGGCAGTCTATACAATTCCTGATAGAACTCACCCTCTTCCATTTTAATAGCCAAGGTCTCAGGCCAAGGTTTAGGGTAATAGATTTTATCCCCAGATTCAAATACTCCCAGTTTCGGATACATCATAAAAACCTGAAAGGGATAGGAAATACTTATCTCAGCAACTTTGGTAGAATCCCGAAATATATAGTAACCCTTTGGTGGATTGAATACGGTGACATCTCCATTGAAATAGCCTAAGCCCAATGCCTGGCCCACTGCGTCGATTCCATCTTCACTGAATTTGTTTTGATTGAGGATTTTACCGTCTTCATTTACTTCCAGATATTCATAGTAAGCATCCGTAGCCAATAGGTATTTTTCAGCTTTAGCATCGTAATCCAACAACATCATTTCACCAAGGTAATCCACCTGAACAGAGTCGATGATTTCCAGAGAAAAGGCCTTTGGTTCAATAGTGTTTTCTGCTTTTTCTCCACAGGAAAAAAGGCTTAGCAGTATAGTACTGACTGCTAGTTGAGGTAAATTAAGTTGCATAAGAAAAATTTTATAGTGGCAAAATCAATTGTCAATTGCATGATTCTCAAAATCATATATAAAAAACTAAATCAAACTTACCTCTGCAACTAATTAAAGTTTTTTAACTAATTCTTCAACTTGACTCTAGAGTCTTGACATCGGCCACCAACTGAGCAATGGAAGTCTTATTTAAACCATTGTATATCCCACGAATATGTTGCTCCTTATCGATCAGGACAATATTCTCCGTATGGATGAAATCATCTTCCGATTTTGCCAAGCCCAAATCCTCCTCAATGAAATAGGCATTTCGCCCAAGACTGTATATCTGTGATCGATCTCCTGTCAGCAGATCCCATTTCCCATCCTTCACTCCTTTTGAATCGGCATATTCCCGTAAGACTGATTCGGTATCGTAGTCAGGTGTGACAGAGAAAGAAATCAGCCTTACTTCTGAATCATCAGAAAACTCTTCCTGAATCAAATACATATTACTCGCCATCTTGGGGCAGATCCCTGGGCAAGTAGTAAAGAAAAAACTTACTATCTGAATTTTATTCTTGTAGGTATCTTGTGTGATTTCTTTTCCATTTTGATTGACAAGACTAAAAGCTGGAATCGAATGAAAATCAGCAGGAACAGCTAGCTTAGAATCAAACCACTGCGGTGTAAAAGAAGCTTCTGAGTAATACGGAAGTTCGTTTACGCGACTACTTATCTCCTGCTTTGGAGATTCACAAGCAATCAGCAGTAGCAGTGAGCAAAAGAGCATCATCCTAATTCGCATATTCAATACTTTCATCGTTAAGTTCATAGCAAAGATTAGCTCGTTTAAGGCCAAAAATCCTTCCGTTTTTCGCTTCATAATTGGCGTAAAGCTTTCCATTTTCTCTCCACGCCTGCTGCAGTCCCTCTTCTTTTCCATCTATTAAATTGATCCGCTTGAAGGGATTCCCACTACTGTACCATTGCATCTGCTCTCCCTCCACTCTTCCAGCTACATAGTTGGACTCAGATCTCTGCTGACCATTTTCCCACCAGGATTTGACAGTTCCATGCAACTTGTTTGAAACATACTCTGCTTCGTAGCTCAGTAGACCATTTTCAAACCATTTTTGACTTATTCCTTCACGTTTGCCAGCCACATAGCTAGACTTTTCGGATAATTGTCCAGTTGCATAATAGTCCATACTATAACCTGTAAATGGCGAGTCTTGGTAATAGAGCTTGCCCTCATCGGGATGAAGTACGAGTTGATCCACGATTACCTCTTCAGCGATGGAAATACTGGCCTGAACTTGATCATCCTGTAAAGCAGTGGGCACAGAGCTATTTTCAGATAACAGCAATAGGGCAAGCAGGGTAAAAAGCAACTTAATAGATGGCATTAGAACTTCCTTGATAATTGCCTGGAAACAAAATGTAATACTTGTTTAGATACAGTTCATTCTGAGTGTGGTAGTGATAAAGCTCCTCAGTAGAATGCTTGGTAGCACTGGTATGCCCGCCTGATGCATCAAGATCTACAGGATAAGTATCAGAGGAAGCGCATTTTCTACCATACAATAAAAAGCCATCTGAGATTACCCCGATCAGATTGTCATCATCATCTGAAAAAGACTTAGGCTCCAGGTGGTAATGATAACTCTGAGGACCAGTATGTGCGCCGTTGAAATCCAAAGAGGACACCGCTCCGTCAAGTGGGATATTTGGTCCTTCTTCATCATTATAAATCATCGCTCCACTGACGGCTATGCCAATTGGACCCAAGCCAGTAGAAGATGTAGATGAAGCTTTTGTGGGGGCAGCAGGGATTCTTAGGGTATATGATCCGTTGAAATTATCAATATTTCCTGGAGCCATCTGGTCGTATGAGGTCACTGTTGGCTCCACAAACAATGGATGATCCACTTCTGCTGCTTCTGTTACCATCGTTCCTTCCCCATTCGGACCGACGATAGAGCGCTCGTGGGTACTTGACCAGTAAGGTGATTTGTGATTGGGCATGCCATTAGATTCAATGACGATCTCCTGCCCATCCAAGTAGATGGTAGTATTCTCATCATCAAAATCGGAAAATGCTGCCGGCAATTCGGTAACAAGATTACCTGGGACATTTTCTTCACTTGTACTGCCGCAAGCCATCCAAGTGCATATCCCAAAAATCATTAAAAGGCTAAATCTGATTGTCTTCATAGTAATTGTCTTTTACTAATTAGACGCGATCATTTTATTTATCCCTCGGAGGTGGCGAGTTATTTTTTCTTCCACCCAGAATTGCTGGGATTAGTTCGTCGACAACCTCATTAAAATCAGAAAGCTGATCTGCATGACAGATTAATTTCAATTCCTCAAAATGATCGAAGGTAATGCGAATCTTCTCTCCCTGGATTTGCTTAATTTTCTCTAAGGCTACTGATTTTTCCTGCTCATCAAGTTGATCTGATTTAAGCAACTGAAAATAGGTGTTGGTGGCTTCCATTTGGCGATGGTCCAGTTTCATCATTTCCTCACTATGAACTTTGGCTAATGCTTCATAGCTAGACTTCTGGGATTCATCAAGCTTCAGCTTAGTTGAGATCATATCCACCAAATCGTTGTTTTGCCCTCTCATGGGAGGCCCAGCAGGTTTCACTACCAGCAAAAAAATCAAGACCAGGTTCAGGAGAACCAGTATTGCGAAACTCACTTTAACTGTCAATAGGTTTTTCATTCAGAATAAAGATTAAAATCTGATAACAATCCTTCGTATTGAAGCTCCATTTCGGCCTGTGTATTATTGCTACTGAAATAATCCACTACCACATAAAGATTACAACTAATAAGCAAAGCTATCGCTGCTGCAATAGCCATCATGCTAGGCCTCTTCTCAGGCACTGCCCTCAACTCTGTAGCAGAAATTCTACCTTGAATTTTGCTAAATGCATCCTCAGGTGGACTTGCCCGTTGCATCCCCTTTACACTATCCACAGCCTTATCTGTCCAATGCTCCATAATCTTATGACGTTTTTATTTGCTTTTCCCCTCGCTCAGGATACAAATGAATTAAAGTTTTTTTCAAATTTTCTTTCGCCCGCCTCACTAGAGACTCTACTGCTTTACGAGACAGTTGCATGATTTCTGCAGCTTCCGTCTGGTTGAGGTCTTCTATCTGAGTAAGGATGAAAGCAGTTTTTTGATTTTCTGGCAATGTCTCAATGACTCGAAAAAGAGCCTTTGCATCTTCTTGGTTTTCTAACTTTACTCCGGGATGTACAAAATCCGTTTGATCGTATTGAATATCTCCTGAATCTTTTTTGTAGAGGGAATAAAAGAAACCTTTTCGCTTAGTGGCTTGCTGACTACGCTTAAAATCCAAGGCACGATTGACCGCAATTCTATATATCCATGTGCTGACAGATGAGTCCTGTCTAAATTTAGCTGATTCGTGAAACACTTTCACAAATACATCCTGCAGCAATTCCTCCGCATCCTCTTCATTTTGAGTATAACTCAAGAGCGTATTGTATACTCGTGCGCTAAATGCATCATATAACTCCTTAAAAGCTATTTGATCACCAGAGCCAATCCTCTCAATCAATAAATGATGCTTTTCGCTCATTTATTTAAAGTTTTTATAAAAAAACATTCCCCAATTAATCTCATGTTCAGCGCAGCTAAAAGCATATTTCTAGCACAATAGTATGCAATAAAATAAAGTGTAAAAATTTTAGGCAGAGAGTTAACAACTTTTGAAGTTTGAGCAGTTTCCAATTTACTTAATCAAATCATGAACTCGCTCACGAAGGCTCGGCACCACTTCTTCCTCAAACCAAGGGTTTCTTCTCCTCCACATCAGATTGCGGGGAGAGGGATGAACCAAAGGTAAAAATTCTGGCAAATAGGTCTCGTAATTCTTTACAGTTTCAGTCAGCGTTTTCTTTTTGTCCTTACCCAAATAGTATTTCAAGGCATATTGCCCAATGAGAATAGTAAGCTTCACTTCTGGCATATGATCTCGCATTTCCTGGTGCCAAGTCGGTGCACATTCAGGCCTTGGAGGCAGATCTCCACCTTTCCCCCTGCCAGGATAGCAAAAACCCATCGGCATTATCCCAAATAATTTCGGATCATAAAATTGTGCTTTATCTACATCTAGCCAGCGCCTCAATTCATCTCCACTTGGGTCATTCCACGGAATTCCTGTTTTGTGCACTTTCGTGCCTGGTGCCTGCCCTATAAGTAGAATTTTACTTTGCGGATGTATAGAAAAAACAGGATTGGGACCTAAGGGAAGGTGAGACTCACATAAACGACATGATTTTGCTTCCCTGATTAAATTGTAAAAATTGTCCATTGGGCGACTATTCTTGCTTTTTCACTAGTACTAGTATACAAAAGAGAAATGAATTTTTACTCAACGATGCTTTTATGTCGAAATAATTGTAAATTATTAGGCTATAAAGTTGAATACCAAATAATTAATCAAAACAATAGTATGTTAAGTTTAGTTAAATCCAAGTTTACCGTTTGTGCGTAACTGGGAAAACGTTTCACTACCTATACTTCAAATACCATGAAAAATTCTTACAGCCTTTTTACTCTGATAATTTTTATCTGTGTAGGATGCTATTCATCCAAAGATTTCATTGCAGAGTATGACTACAACTATCATGCTTCCTTCAAACGGTACAAAACCTTTGCTTTCGTGGTTCCTTCCGAGGCAGACACTAGCATGATTTCCCCAGTGCTAAGCGCTACAATCGGAGCAAGACTTGGGTCTCAAGGCTTTCGAGAGCAGGAAGAAAAACCTGATTTATTGGTAAGTTATAAGGTCTTTATGGACTCCATAAAGTATCGAGGATATGTACAGCCCGAATTTAATTATTGGCTGAAACGGGTAAATAATGTACCCGTGAAAGAAGATGGAGAAATCGACAAAGAGCAGGAAAAAGACGAAACTTATAATCATGTGAGATATCATCAAAAACAAGGAATGCTCGTGATCTATGTGATCGATAGCAAGCGTGGAAACACGATTTGGCAGGGATATACGGCAGCTAATTTTGATTACGATTCACCAAATTTCCAATCTGATATCACTAGGGCAGCTTATCGAGTGATGAATGAATTCAAAGTTTTGAACCGGCAAATGGAATAATTGCCATGATTCGTGAGTATGGAAATGTTCAACTTGTGTAGAGTTTCCACAGTTATTTGAAGAAGCCCCAAAATTTGTTTGGGGCTTCTTTTTTTTGCTAAAACCTAGCCTATGGACTCCAATCGAAGTTTACGAGATGACTTCAGCAAATTTGTGAGCAATTCTCAGTTCTGGCAATAGCTTTGAAATAGCTGATGGAAATACAAAGAAATCAACTATGAAAAAATCACTTGTAATAACAGGACTTTTGAGCGCCACGATAATGGTGTCTTGTGTTTCTAAGAAAAAATACACTGAACTGGAAGGCAACCTGTTTAGAACTCAATCTGAACTAGCAAGCACCGAGCAAGAAAAAGCTGAGCTAGAAGAGAAGATGCAAATCATCGAAAATAGAGTAGCGGAGTACAACTCAAGGATCAACTCTCTACGAGACACCAATGATGCCCTGACTATGCAAAATGATGGGATGCTTAGCCTAGAAGGAGCGACTGTCATGTCTAAAAACTCCAAAGAGAAAATGAAGCAAACTCTAGCCAATGTAGATCAGGATAAACTAGCTCAAGCACAAACGCTAGAAGATTCTGTGAACTTGGCAGTTGAATATAATTTGAAGAAAAACATCACCGAAACCACGGTTGATGGCGAGGAAGATGATGTCAATATTAGCATTGATCAGACAGTAGTAATGATCTCTGTGTCTGACAAATTGCTTTTTAATACTGGTAGCTATAGAATCAATTCAAAAGCTGATCCTTTACTACAGAAATTGGCTGAGGTGATCAATGCCGAACCAAGCTTACAAGTAATGATAGAAGGACATACCGATCCTAGAACAATTTCCACTGGAGTAGTTCAGGACAACTGGGATCTATCTGTGAAAAGAGCAACTAGTATTGTAAGAAAGCTTCAAGAGCAATATAATGTAGCTCCTGAGAAAATGATCGCTGCGGGTAGAGCTAGCTATATGCCACTTGTGGATAATGATACTCCTGAAAACATGGCAATCAACAGAAGAACAAAAATCGTGTTGATCCCAGATTTGGACATGTTCTTCGCGATGCTTTAACAGCTAAAAACCACCAAGTTGCTTTAACCACCACAACCCAAAAGCAGGCTCTAGAGCCTGCTTTTTTTGTTTTTTTAATAACTGATGAGGGAAGGAAGAATTACTCGAATGGTACAATTCCAACTCATAATAAAGGAATTATAACTCCCCCCAACTTACCAGCAGTTTGATGCAGCTAAATATCTTTTAGAAAATTCCTATCTTTTAGTAAAAAGATGAGATTAACCCAAAAAACAATTGACAACCTCTCATACCAAATCATTGGGGCAGCAATAGAGGTCCATAAACATTTGGGTCCGGGTCTTTTAGAAAGCATCTATCATAAATGCCTTGCAATAGAATTAGGAAACAAAGACTTAAAATTCACAAATGAATTAGTGATCCCTATCGAGTACAAAGGTCACTTTTTAGACACCCAACTTAGATGCGACTTTTTGGTAGAAGAACAGATAGTAGTAGAAATAAAATCTGTATCTGAAGTCCTTCCAATTCACCATGCACAGATCATTAACTATCTCAATTTATTAAAAGTACCGAAAGGAGTACTTATAAATTTCAACGTTGTAAATATTTTTCATCATGGTCAGAAGACATTCATCAATAACCACTATGAGATACTTGATAGAGAATAGCCTTATAAGAAAAGTAACATACTGTTTTTCAAAAGTAATCTCTTAAGGGAACTGAAAAATAAAAACCACATAGAAACATAGAAAACATAGCTGCAGGAAATCTGAGCATTTACTATGAAATCTATGTGGCTATGTGGTTAAAAGAAAATCCTACTCCAAGACCTCCAGCGTACCCAAGGCATGCTGCATCAAGACTTCTTGGAAGAACAAGGTGTATACAGCCTGAGCTTGATCTGCTTGAGCACTCACCAATTGTTGGTTGGCAGTTGCCAAGTCCACAAAATTGGAAACGCCTAATCTAAATCGTTCGCTGATTGCATTTTGAGCTTCTGTAGCTGCCAATACCTGAATACCGGTATTCCCCTCTTTTTTCACAGCAGCCATATAATTCAGATAAGCCAGTTTCACATCTTGGTAAATTTTTCTATTCACCGATTCCTTCTGCAAAATCTGGTTTTTATACGCCACTCGACTTCTACTGACGTCTAGTCTTGTTTGGAAATTATTGAAAATCGGTATCGTTAGGCTTATTCCAAGGGTGTTTTGAGGATAAACCTTAAGAAGCTGATCCTGTAGATTTCTATCATCCAAGGAAGTAAAGAAGGTGTTATAATTATAAAATGCACCAAGTCGTGGATAGTACATCGCTTTGATCGCCTGCATATCCTTTTTGAAAGAAGTTACCAAAAGCTCCTGCTGCGTACCATCTGCACGGTTTGCCTGCGCTATATCATACAATTCCGGCATACTCATTCCTTCATACCTCAAGTCACCTGTCCTCGGGTCAACAGACTCCAAAACAGGGATCACGCCTGCTTCCAACTGCAAATATTCTGAAAGGTCCCAAACATCATTCTGGTATTGCAATTCAGCATCCACCAAGACGGATTCTAGTCTCGCTACCTCGGATTGTTGATTGTACTTATCCGACATAGTTCTCAGACCTGCCTCTAAGAAACCCTCGATTTGGCGTAATAGCTCCTGCTGATTCTGCAGATTCTCCTTAGAAATCCTTACCAATTCATCATCCAACAATACCTGAAGATATCGCCGAGCTACATCAAACATCACCTGCTGAGAAGCTCTATCTAAGCCTTTTCCTCCAGCTTCATACGCCAGTTTAGCAGACTGCGTATCGAGAATTCTTCTACCTGAATTGAAGATGGGCATACTCATATTCAGTCCAGCATTGACCACCTCATTGGTCACGTTGGTCACGACTATCTCCCCCTCTATCTGCTGAAATTGCTGTCCAGATTGCTGGGAAAATGAGCTACTGACATTAGCGTTTGGCAGATGTGAAAGGAGAGCTGATTGTTTTTGTACCTTTAGCACTTCCATATTATTCGCTTGGGTTTGGTAGGCTACATTTGCTGCCAGTGCCAAATCCACCGCTTGTCGGAAGTTAATTCTCAGCGTATCCTGTGCTTGAATAGTCCCAGCTATTAGGATTGCTACTCCTAGTGTTATATACTTTTTATACATGGATAATTGCTTCATCTTTTTCTATTTTACCATCCAGCATATCAATCAATCGTGTGCCGTAATCTGCATTTTCACGTGCATGGGTAGCCTGAATAATGGTAGTTCCTTCACGATGCAATTCCTGAAATACTTCCATAATTTCTTTGGCCTGTCCAGAATGTAAATTCCCCGTAGGTTCATCGGCAAGCAACACGCGTGGTTTACCAGCCACTGCCCTAGCGATACCGACTAGCTGTTGCTGACCTCCAGAAAGTTGTGCTGGAAATAGATCCTTTTTTGCCACCATATTAAATCGATCAAGGAGATCCGCAATAATACTTTTACGCTCATTGGAAGATACTTTTCGATACAAAAGAGGCGTTTCTATATTTTCGTAGACAGTCAATTCGTCGATCAAATGATACGCTTGAAAGATGTAACCAAATTCGCTTTTGTGAAGCGCCGCACGCTCCCGGTCCTTCATGGATTTGATATTTCTATCACCGAAAAGATACTCCCCATCATAGTCCTCATCCAGCAAACCAAGGATATTCAACAGCGTGGATTTCCCTGCGCCACTTGGCCCCATGAGAGTAATAAATTCACCTTCGTTAATCGTAAGATCTATTCCTTTAAGTATAAACACACGTTGAAATCTTGATTCTATGTATTTATCTAGGTCTTTAAGTTGTATCATTAATGTATTGGAAGATTGTAAAATTGAAATATTGGAAAACTATCCATTTCTAATTTTTCATTATAAATTTTAAATTCTATTCACTCTTTAAGGTCTTTGCGGGATTCACTCTATACACTTTCCAACTTCTATATCCTATTGTCAATCCTGCTAGCAATAAGACGAGCAAAATCGCCATAATATAAGGCATAGGTGAGAAAGCTACTTTATTGGCAAAAGATTGTAGCCAGGTATCAGCAAACCAAAGTCCAAATCCTATCGCCAGGATTGAGGCTACCAAGAGTAACTTGAAGAAATCCGAGGCCAGCACTGAGACTACGTCTTTTTGGGTAGCACCAAGCACTTTTCTAATGCTGATCTCCCGAGTTCGACGAAGTGCCACGTAAGACACTAAGCCAAATAGCCCCATGCATGCGATGAATACTGCTATGCCCGAAAATAAGGTAAATACTACTCCAACTCGT
This sequence comes from Algoriphagus chordae, assembly GCF_003254055.1. Lineage (GTDB taxonomy): Bacteria > Bacteroidota > Bacteroidia > Cytophagales > Cyclobacteriaceae > Algoriphagus > Algoriphagus chordae. The sequence goes on along the minus strand of NZ_QKZT01000011.1, from coordinate 148,487 downwards.
TCTTCCGAGCGATAAAGTTGTGCATATTCCTGATCTACAAATCGATAATTAAAGGGACGCTCAGGTACAAATTTTTTCCAGACCTCTTCCAAAGAAGTCAGATTGGCACTAGGATTTCCTTCGGGTATTTTCACCAAAAGAACATTGGCATTTCCTGGATCAATAAATATCCCCAACGGACCAATTTTTTCATGCATGGAGTTGAAATAGAAATCACCTACTACCGCTTTGATTCTTGCATCTGAGAAGCCAAAGTTCACGGTTTTCCCTATTGCTTCCTCAGGTTCCCAGCCCATTTCTTTAATGGCTGATTCATTGAGAATGATTGGCAGTAAGGTTTCATTTTCTCGTGTTTCTGATCTAGAAATGTCATTTTCATTGAAATCAGTCCCAGCAAGAATTGCTAGGTTAAGTGTTTTTACAATATCCTTATCCGTGGAGTATCCCGTAATCATAAATTCCCGCTGATTATCTCCTCCTGGAAAGATGGTATATCCTGCCTGAATATGTACTGGCATATCTCCTGCCAGTGCTATAGAGTTAGCAGCTCCAGATCTTAGCATTTCAGACTTCATAGTCTCAGCCACATTTCGCATGTTGTAGTGATAGGTCAATGCTACTACCTGCTCTCTATCGTATCCCAAGCTCACATTCTGCATATGATCCAATTGGCTTTTCACAACAAAAGTAGCTATCAATAGACCGATGGACACAAAAAACTGGAAAACCACTAAGGACTTTCGCACCCATGCCCCTCCACCCATTTTTGTTTTATTTGCCAAGGCTTTGATCGGCTCCATACCTGACAAAATCAAAGAAGGATACATCCCCGCTAGTAAGCCAACGATCAAGATCAACCCGACCATAAAGCCGATTCCAACAGGATTCATCAAAGAATTAGTAATCAGAGGCACCCCGCCTATATCTGAGAATTTGGGTAAAATCAAATACAGACATAGCACACTAAAGACCGTCGCTGCAAAGGTGAGCAACATGGATTCAGAGACAAACTGTCCAAACAACTGCCCACGTCCGGCACCCATTGCTTTGCGAAGCCCAACTTCCTTATTGCGTTCGGTAGCTTCTGCAGTTGCCAGATTCACATAATTGATAATACCTATTGCGATCAGCAGCAAGGCCACTATACCAAAAATATACAAGTAGCGGATATCCGTGCCTGGCTTTATACTGCTTAGAGACTGATCGCCTAAGTGAATATTACTAACAGGCTGAAGATGAAATGAGGTTTTGTAGCCATACTCAGCCAAATCTTTGCCAAGGTATTTTTCCTTGATTTGCTCTACTTTTGACTCAAAAGCTGCCACATCCGTTCCTTGCTTAAGCTTCACATAGGTATAATAATTACTTGGAGACCACTCAGGTTCTTTTCCATGTCGGTGGGATTTAAAGGAGGCCAAAAAGTCAAACTCCATGTGGCTATTGCTCGGAAAATCTTCCATCACCCCAGATACGGTAAAATCCGTCCCTTCTACCTTCAGTATTTTGCCAGTAGCAGATCCAGCATTTCCGAAATAGCGTTCCGCAGTACTCTTAGTCAGCACTATTTGATTTGGTTCCGCCAAAACTTGGGCTGGATTTCCCGACAAAAGCTCAAAATTAAAGACTTTGAAATAGTTTTCATCTGCGTAAGCAAAGGATTGCTCCTCCTGATTCCCCTCACCTGCATCTATTAGCACAGAGGAAAAAATGCTAATGTCAAAAATCAAGGTTCCGGTTTCAACATCAGGTACCTCCTCTATCAGCGTAGGGATCAAGCTAGAAGGTGTTGAGGCTACTAATTGACTTTCACCTTGTGAAACGAATTCCTGATTGAATTTATAAATCCTATCGTAGTCTGCATACATTTTATCGTAGCTCCACTCATGCTGTATATACAGGCAGATTGCCAAAAAACTTACAATAGCTACCGTCAACCCAATAAGGTTGATACCAGTATATAACTTGCGTTTCCGCAAATTTCGAAAGGATATTTTAAGATAGTTTTTCCACATACTATTGCGATTGAAAGATTGGTTATTGTGGTTTATCCTTGAAAATCATTTTTAAAAACTCATTTTATGATATTCCCAAATACCATCTGCGACTGTGACTGAAAACTGTGCCTGATCCAAATTTTCAATTCTACATTTTAAATTCTATTCATTCTTTTCCACTTTTATGCCATAAAAAAATGCCCCTGAATTAACTCCAGAGGCATTTTTACAGGCATTTCCTATTTACTATCTCGAACATTTTTGTTCGCCAGCGAACAAAGACACTAATCAATGTCCAAGTTTCACTTCACAAACTCAATGATCAATTATCAAGGGTCAATAATCAGACTCTTGATACTTAAATCTAGATCCTAGAATTTACGATACTTTCCGTCCAAGAACTCATTAGCCTTCTTCTCAGCAAACTTCGCTTTTTTGCTATCCCAGTGTAGTGTCTCGTTAGGGAATCTACCTGCGATCACACCAAGCAAAATAGTCTCAGTCAATCTAGACGCATAAGAAAATGGTGCACTACATTCATCTTTGCCTAAACAAGCATCAACAAACTGGTGGTAATGCTTATTACTTTCAGCTGCATAATCCTTCACTGGCTTACCCAAGTTGAACGATTCGATGTCCATCTCAACATATTTACCATCCACGATTTTGCGTGGTAATTGCTGGAAGTGTGGCAACAATAATCTGCCTTTTTCGCCCATAAACATGGCACCTTGATCTGGTAATTGGTCTCCATTTGGAAGAACCAAATCATCATGTGCTGCAGGAGCTCCGATTCCATCATACCATACCCACTTCAACGAGTCGGCTGTGTGCTTTGTGCCTGGGAATTCATAAGTCACTACATTATGTGCAGGGAAGCCAAATCCAGTAGGCTCACGACATTCGTTGATGATCGTACGAGGCACATCAAGTTCCAGTGCATTGTAAGGAGTATCAAAAATATGCACCCCCATATCACCTAGCGTACCGCAACCGTAATCCATTACTTTTCTCCAATTGCCTGGGTGATAAAAACCTTCCTTGTATGGACGCTCTGGAGCAGTTCCTTGCCATAGATTCCAGTCCAGACTTGCCGGTACCGGATCAGATCCTTCTGGCTCAGGCCCATCATAACCCCAGTCTTTTGGAGACCAAGCACGTACTGTATGTACCTTACCAATGATCCCAGACTGAATCAATAGAGTTGCCAATTTGTAATCATAAAACGAATGAACCTGGATACCCATCTGAGTCACCAAATTCTTTTTGGCAGCTAGCTCATTCATAGCTCTAGCTTCAGACACGTGATGTGTCAAGGGCTTCTGGCAATAAACTGGCTTGTTCATTTCCATAGCCATCATCGATGCTGGCGCATGGGTATGATCTGGTGTAGATACGATTACAGCATCGATTTGATCGCCCATTTCTTTAAGCAAAATACGGTAATCACTGTATGTTTTTGCATTTGGATGCAATGCTTTGGCTTTCGCCAAATTCGCACTATCCACATCACATAGGACTGTGACATCTACCAATGCATGAGATGAAATCGCAGCCAAATCTGCCATCCCCATACTTCCAAGACCGATATGTGCTGTTCTTAGGCGCTCGCCGGCATTTAACCTAGCCAATAGAGAAGGTGCCAAAGCAGCTCCCAAAATCCCTAAACCGGACTTTTTGACAAAGTCTCTACGGTCAATATTTTCTATTTTTTTACTCATGTTGCTGTAAATTTATTTCTGAGTTATTTTATAATTCTTTGATACTGATATTCTTAAAACGAACTACATCACCGTGACCCAAAAAACCGATATGGCCCGAACTACGCTGCAATCCTGGGTGCTCCTTATGATCTAATGTGCCGTTTTTGCTCGCTTCTAGGTAATCCCCATCTACAATGGTTTCTCCATTCAAGATGATTTTGATATGTGGATGATTCACGATCACTTCCTGGCTATTCCAGTCTCCTACAGGCTTCAGGTAACCACGCTTTGCAGGAATCACGCCATATACTGAACCATGGTACTGATACTCTTGCAAATCGGCGAATTTATCGGCGGTATTATCCAAAATCTGAAGTTCCTTACCCACATAGGCAGCATCTCCTTCTAATGGAGCATGTATGCCAAGACCATTGTTGGCGCCAGATGTGAGTTGAAATTCAAATCGAAGAATGAAATCCCCATATTCCTTCTCAGTAAAGAGATTACCTCCACCCGTTCCTTTGGGATCAATGACGATCATACCATCTTCGGCGGTATAGGAAGTCTTATTGCCTACCCAGCCATCAAGGTTTTCCCCATTGAAAAGGGAAACAAAGCCTTTACTAGAATTGCCTTTCTGCGAACTGCATGAGGATAAGCCCATTGCAAAAGCAAAAAGGGCTAGAAAAAAAACAGAATTTGATTTGGACATGGGAGGTTATTTAAAGCGTTTGATGCATTCAATTCTTAAAACTAGTTTGCAATTTAACGTTTCATGTCAATTTTGGGATAAAAAAACTTAATTAAAAATTTTATTTACTTCTAGGGTTATTTATTGATTTTTTCGGAAAAGATGATGTGCTAAAAGTATGATTTAGTATGTGATTTCAAATAAATGGGAGGATAAGTACGGTGTAGATAGAAGCTTTTTTAAGTAAATCCCCCATCCCTCTTTTGAAAAGAGGGAGTCTCATTAACTGAAACTCAAGATTAAATTTCTTAATGATCAAGTTCCCTCTTAATCTTTGATGCATTATTGAGGCAATTTCCCCTTCTTAAGGGGGTAAGGAGGATTTTAAACTGCAATCCGAAATCGTATCATTCACTCTTCAGCACTTTGGCAGGGTTAGTTTGCGAAGCGACATAAGAATGAACACCGACGATCAATAAACATATCGTCATCACTCCCAAACCTGCTGCTACAAATATCAAGTAAGGCATTTCCACTCGGGTATTGAAGCCATTTAGCCAGTCATTGAGGAAGTAATATGCGGGGAAAACTGCGATTAGGAAGGAAATTCCCACCAAAATCATATACTCTCTAGAGATTAGGAAAAGTATCTGTTGCAGCGTCGCTCCCAACACTTTTCGGATACTAATCTCTTTGGTACGCTGGGCAATTGTAAAACTGGACAGTCCAAATAATCCCAAACAGGAAATCAAAATTGCCAATGCACAGGCAAAACCCAGCACGTTTTTGATCTTCACATCTTCTTGATAGAATCTGTCAATCTGTGTATCCAAGAAATTGAAAGAGGCAGTTTCATAAGGATAAATAGTCAGATAAATTTGCTCCAATCGCTCCTTTGCTGCAGCCAGATTTTGATCAGAACTCAACTTCACATTGATCGACTGGAAATATGCAGGGTTATAGGTAAACAGTAATGGACGGATTTTCTCCCGTAACGTTCTGGAATGGAAATCTGCAACCACACCAATAATCCTCACCTGCTCCTCACTGTAAGTCAGCTCTGACCCTACCGCTGCCTCTAGCGTGGCGAAACCGGCTTCCTTCACAAACTGCTCATTAACCAGAATCTCATCAGCTCTATCTATCGCATCAGTACCTGCCAGCAGCGGGATACCATTCACCTTTACAAATGCTGAATCCACATTCATCACCTGTATATACATCTCTTTTTCGGTCGTGTCCATAGGTATTTTGACATCCGAAGTCCAAAGGCTGGTGGACGATACCAGACTTCCGCTCAGACTCGCACTTTGTACCATAGACTCCTGATTGAAACGTTCCTGAAGTTGAAGCATTTTGTCCGGATCTGACATAAATGGCATCGGCGCATACATCACCGCTTCCTTCTCAAAACCCAAAGGCTGGCTAGTCACATATTTGAGTTGATAGTTTAGTACCAAGACCAGAATGATAAATGCAATGGAAGATGACAATTGAATGACGGTGAGATTCTTTCTCAGAAAAACACCCAAAGAGAACTTCCCGCTTCTGACCATATCGCCTTTCAATGCCCGCTGAGGATCATAGTTTGAAAGAATCAGTGCAGGATAAATACCAGTAATCATGGAGATCAAAACAGGGAACCCTACATAGAAAAGGACATTGTACATGGAGAAATAATCTATGCTGAAATCGTTTGGCAGATAGCTTGCAAACAGCATTCTGATACCTTCTACAAGTGCTAAGGCAAGTATGGTGCTGAATAGAACGATCAAAAATGTTTCAGCCAAGAACTGAGTAATCAGCTGAAGTCGAGTGCCGCCAATAGTCTTTCTTATTCCTACCTCTTTAGATCGACTAATTGCTTGAGCTGTTTCCAGATTAACAAAATTCAATGCTGCCAATACGAGTATGATAAGTCCTATGGAAATCAAGCCTTTTAAGAATACTTTCGAAACGTTGTCATTGGAGTAATTTTGCCCAAAATGCAACTCTGCGAGAGGCTCAGTGAAGAAACTCGTACTATAATCACCATCATCTCCTGCTTCCATGTTTTTAGCGATGAGGGGAATGAATGCTTCATCCAATGATTCAGGGCTTACCCCCTGCGCAAGTTTCACAAAAAGCTGACTACTGGAATTTACCGATCCCCAATCATGCAAACCATACCATTCTATTTGATCTGGTGTCCTGATTGTGCTGTAAGAAATAAAGTCTGTGAACACGAAGTCTGTGTTTTCGGTATAATTGGCTATTACTCCCGTGACTTTGGCATAGATAGAATCCGAATCCACAAACATCAATTCCTGCCCAAGCACATCTGATGCATCAGAACCAGGAAAGTACTTATGCAGACTTTCTTCGGTGATCACTACAGATTCTGGTTGAACCAAGGCTGTTTCAGGATTTCCGGCGAGCCATTCTCTTGGAAATATCTTAAAGAATCCAGGGTCTGCAAAAGTCACATCATCAGACCGTCCAAACACCTTGTCTGTATTTGGCAATGCCACTAAAGCGTCATATAAAGTATAGAGCTTGCCTTTCTCTTCGATCCCAGCAATCTCGTCTTTGATTACTTCACCTAAGGGTCCTGGTGTCCCAGAATTAGGAAAGCTTCCTCCATCACCCCAATCTGTCAGCGTGTTGATGCGAAAAACTCTTTCCTTATCAGGATGAAACTGGTCAAAACTATAGGAATGTGTCACCACATTGAATATCAAAAAGCAGATTGCTATGCCTATTGACAAGCCAAGTATATGAATGCTCGTTCTAAGCTTATTTCTTCGGAGGTTCCTCCAGGCGATTTTGAAGTAGTTTTTCAGCATTTTTTTATAAGATTGAAAAAACTTGTCCGCCGTGGCGGATTGGAATATTATTTTTACTTGTAATAAATCATATCGTCATTGCAAAGGGCACCTATATATCAATCTATTCTCTGATAATTTTGCCCTGAAGCAATCTCTGTAAATCAACTAGAGATTGCTTTGTCGTCGTTCCTCCTCCGCGCTATGACGCTACATCGGCCATCCGGCATCCTACACCCATCATCATTCATCCTTCAGGGTTTTCACCGGATTCATCTGCGTAGCACGATAAGCCTGAGCAGTGACAATCAGTAAGGTGAATGCTATTCCAGCCAAACCTAAAATCGCGAAATTCAGCCAGGATGGCCAGGATTTTATAGCAAACTGTGCGATCCAAGTTTGCATTAGATATAAACTTAAGGGTAAGCCAACCAGAACGCCGATGACTGTTATCATCAGAAACTCTCTATTAAACATCCAGGATATACTGAAGCTGGAAGCTCCCAAAACCTTGCGTATCCCAATCTCTTTCGTCCGGCCAGCGATGCTCAAAGCTGCCATCGCAAATAGGCCCATCGCAGCAATCAGAATCGCAATTCCTGCGGCCATAAATACCATCTTTCCTAAGCGCTCATCCGCCTTGTATTGATTTTCGACCGTCTCATCCATGAAACTGAAGCTAAAGGCTTCCAAAGGAAAAACCCTTTCCCACTCGCTTTCAAGCAAATTTCTAAAAGCCTCAAAGTCATTTCCATTGCCCTTTACCAGCACTTTGGGGTTGGTAGCCGAATTGATCATCAGCATATTAATCCCACTGAAGAAGGTTTCAGGACTTTTTGCCAATACTACTGGCTCGATTTCTTTGTACAAGGAATTGTGATGAAAATCTTTGACCACACCTATTATTTGGTGAGGATTGAAGCGAGTGTTTGGCATCATTTCCCCCAGAGGATCATCCCATTTCATCGCCTTGGCAAAGGTCTCATTAATTACAAAAGCACTGCTATCTGATCCTGGGTCCGGATTGAAATCTCTGCCCTCTGCCATCTCCAACCCCATAGCTTTGATATAATCTCCACCTACGAAATTCACCCGGAAATTGAATTGCACATCCCCGTCTGTAGGAAACCCTGCATCCCAAAAAGCATCATCCCCATAAGTAGCAATGCTGATACCAGCGGATTGCACCTCAGAACGTGCAAGCAAAGCCTGTCTATATAATTCAGCTTGTTGAAAACTCTCAGTGATGGATTTGACAAAGCTAGTGCTGGGCACATCCGGTACATCCACGATTACCACCATTTCCTGATCAAAACCCAAATCAAAGCTTCGAACTGCTTTCATTTGATTGACCATAATCAAGGTGGAGGCTATCAGAAGGAAAGAGATAAAAAACTGAAAAGCTACCAAGCCTTTTCGTAGTGCTTGCTTGCCAAATCGTATCGAAAGATTGCCTTTCAAGACTTTGATTGGTCTCAGACTAGACATGAAAAAGGCTGGGTATGCACCTGCCATAGTTGTAATCAAAAGTACTAATCCAAATAACATTAGGATTTGAACTGGTCCATAAATCAAAGTCAATTCCTTCTCAAAAAGGCTATTGAAGGTAGGAACAAGTAGCTCTGCCAAAAGTAATCCCAAAACCAAGGCTGAGATGGTAGTTAAAAATGCCTCAGTCAGAAACTGAAATACCAATTGGCCAAAGTCTGCACCCATGGTTTTTCTTACGCCCACTTCTTTGGCTCTAGTAGTAGATCGACCGATGGCCATGGTTGTAAAATTGATACAAGCTATCAGCAGTATCAAGAAGGCGATGCCAGCCAGAATCCAGAGTAAGGTAGGCCGGGTAGACTCTATCATTCCCGTATTGGTCTTATCTGTAATGTGCATCTCAGCGATTGGCTGAAGCGTAAACAAGTAAGATCCCTCGGTATATTCTTCTCCTAGCACCTTTTTCATCAAATTTTCCACTCCAGCTTCAATTGTAGCCTTTTCGGAGGGATCATTCAATTTGACATAAGTGTCGCCATAAACTTGAAACCAATTATTTTGACCTTCCTCCGCAATATTAAAGTCCAGGTTTTGATCATTCATCAGCATTTCAAACTGTATACTGGAATTGGCGGGAAGGTCCTCCAAGAGTCCTGACACCTGATATTCCTCATAGTTCTCCCCCATCTTCATCCGGATAGATTTTCCGACAGGATTGGCATCACCAAAGTATTTCTTGGCAACTTCCTCTGTAATCACCACAGCAAACTTGTCTTGTAACACTTGGTCTTTGGTACCCTGAAGCAACTTGAAATTGAAAATCTCCAAGAAATCAGGGCCTACTATTCGGAACTGCTGAGTTTGTGTAGTCTCTTCATCTAGGTAGGCCTGAGCCGAACCACCAATGATTCGAGTAGTATGGGCGACTTGAGAAAACTCATTTTCGAAGGTTGGTGCGGCTATTATCGGAGTAGAAAAAGATGTTTGGGCTTCCCCATCTTCGATCTGATGTCGTTCTAGACGAAAAATCTGCTCGCTATCTTGATGAAAGTTATCAAAGCTTAACTCGAACTGGACAAAAAAGAAAATCAGAATACTGACTCCCAATCCTAAGGTCAAACCGATTAGGTTAATACTCGTGTGTAATTTGTTTTTGGCCAAATTACGAAAGGCGATTTTTAGATAGTTTTTCCACATAACTCAAATGGTTTCAAATAGTAATTACTGCTGTGTGTATGTGTGTGTTGATACTATCTAGAACCGAAAAAGGAATGCAACTCAAATGATTGCTTTTCCCAGATCTATAGTTCTATCAGGATTCTTTCAGAAAAGCTTTCCACTTCCATGCCATTAAAAATGGGCTCAGATGCCACCTATCGCATAGTATTCATCTTAGAAAGAAAATCCCATCGGACATTATTGTCCGCTCGTGGGCAAAATTTATTAAGTGGAATCTATTGTGCAAAAAAATCACAATCACTAGCACCTATGCTCTCTAGCCTTCTTTCGGAAGAAATGATCAGTTCTCAACAGATTAGTCCATAAGATTTTTAATTTTACTTTATCTTACTTTTCAATCCCAAATGACATGTCAAAAACTGACCTGAACCACTCCAATAAGAAAACGATCAACACGCAGGATAGACGCAAATTTTTACAAAAAAGCGTGCTTGCTGCAATGGCAACTGTGTTGGGGGCGGATATTGTTCATGCCTCTTCTATGCCTGAGGGCTATATCCCACTGGCTTTACCTGCTGACTTTGATCCCATGAAAGGCAAAAGTAAGGGGATGATTGTCCGAAATGAAAAGCCCTGGAATGTAGAGCCAACACCGGATTTATTGAACGATGCAGTCACACCTTTTGCCAGCATTTTTATTAGAAACAATGGGCTTATCCCAGAAGACGTTGATGTAAATGATTGGACACTAACAATTGGTGGAGAGTCAGTTACTCAAGAGAAAACCTATACCCTCGAGGAGCTCAAAAAGAAATTCAAATCATACAGCTACCAACTCACCTTGGAATGCGGCGGAAATGGCCGTGCGGGCTTCTATCCTCCAGCCTCTGGCAATCAGTGGGAAGAAGGTGCTGTGTACTGTTCTGAATGGACTGGAGTGAGACTCAAAGATGTACTTGCGGATGTGGGCATAAAATCTGACGCGGTTTACATAGGATACTACGGCAAAGACAAACATCTAAATGGCGACCCAACTAAAGTAGTGATCTCTCGAGGCGCACCAATTGCCAAAGCGATGCAGGACGAAACCTTACTTGCTTGGAAGCTGAATGGAGAGGATATTCCATTGCAACATGGCTACCCTCTTCGGATGGTTTGTGGAGGTTGGCCAGCTTCTGTATCCGGCAAATGGCTACACAAACTAGTCGTGAGAAACCAAGTTCATGATGGTCCGAAGATGATGGGAGATGCCTATAGAGTTCCCAAATATCCAGTGGCTCCAGGTCAGGAAGTTCCTGAAGAGGATATGAAGATCATCGAATCCATGCCTGTGAAATCACTCATCACCTATCCTAAATCAGGTGCAATGTTTGACAAATCCAAAACATTGCATGTTCAAGGACAGGCTTGGGCAGGTGAGCAAGAAGTAAGAGAGATGCAGGTAACTATCGATTTTGGTGCAACTTGGCAAAAATGCTCTCTAAAAAAACCTGCCAATCGACTCGCTTGGCAGCAGTGGTCCATTGACTTAAATTTTCCGCAGGCAGGATACTATGAAATCTGGGCGAAGGCGACCGATGATCAGGGAATCTCTCAGCCTATGGTAATGCCGGGATGGAATCCCAAAGGCTACCTCAACAATGCCTGTCATAGAATCGCGGTGAAAGTAAGCTAATACCTATGAACAACTCAGCTAAAAACAAGTCTACAAGGCCCAAGAAGGAAACCTTACAGCTTTTCAATGTCCTTATTAAATCCACTATAGGCATATTGGTGCTAGTGGTACTACTTGTAGGATTGGTACTTGCCATAGTTTTTCAACCTGAAATCTCAGCTCTACAAAGCGCAGATGCAACTGAAGCAGGGGAATCTGTAGCAAGTCAAGAAGAACCCCTAGATCAGCTTGTTGACGGGAAGGATGTAGCGACAGGATTAATTGCTGGAGAAGGCCTTGAATTGGTCAAAGCAAGTTGCACCGCATGCCACTCTAGTGCGCTTATTCTACAAAATAGATTTACACGTGAGGGTTGGCATTCCAAGATCGTCTGGATGCAAGAAACCCAAGGCCTTTGGGATCTTGGAGATAATGAATCAAAAATTCTGGACTACTTGGCTGAGCATTACGCTCCAGAAGAAGCGCATGGCCGTAGGGCACCGCTTAGCAATATTGATTGGTATGAGCTAAAAGATTAATTAGCTCTGTTTATTTTTTCCTGCAATTTCTCCATCCAAGATGCTCTTTCGGCAACTACAAAATCAAATTCAGAACCATCTGTTGTCAAAATTCTCAAGCCATTGTCAATCAATTTTCCCGTTTTTCTGGCTTGAACATCTGTAATGGTCTCATAAGGAAAATTGGATTGACCAGTACGAATATTGATTTTGTGAGACTTAAAAATCAAGCGCTCATTAGTCAGAAACAGCTTCCCTCCTACGGCTTCCGCACCACGAAATAAGTTGGCTGGCCCTTCTGTTTCAATTTCCTCGCTAGTATTTAGCGCTGGATGAATACTTTTCCCAAGTCTAACTCCGAGGCTATTGGCTATTTTCCCAAAAACATATGGAAAACCAAATGCCATAAAAACCCCAAAGAATAGGCCTTGAAAAATCAAGACATACCAGTCATGAAATTCGCCTTTCCACACATAGTGACTCAGGACAAGCAATACCATAAATAGCCCTCCATTGAGTAGCACTAAACCAGCCTTTTGCCTCCAGTTTATTGGATTGATTTCAGCTTTCATCTCTAGGTCATTTATTTGGTACTTAAGGCATCACAGCCTTCCTTATCGATGGTATAAGATAGATTGATGATCTTCCAAGCTTCATCCTTCTTGACCAAAGTAAAGACATCCACCCCACAGTGTGAGAATTCTCCATTCAGTCTAAATTCATAAGGAACCCAAGCCATCGCCATTCCTGCATGGATTTTTACATCCATGGTTTTTGCTGTTTCAAGATAGGAATTCTTGGAAGGAAAAGACTTCAAATCGTCTTTGAAAAACCTCATACGCTGTATAGCTGGACTTACGGCATTGTTCACTGTCCAGATCTGCCCTTCCATAAAAGCCAGTTCCTTGAGCAATACAGTATCCTGCTTTTCCAAAGATTCGAAAAACCGGTTAACCACTGACTTCACCGCAGCTATATCTGTCTCCTCAGCCTGTTGCGAAAAGCAATCAAAGCTAATGGCAAGAGCGAGGATTAAGAATATGTTTTTCATGGTTTTATTGAGGCTTATTGGTTAATGGAGATTCAATATCAGGATTAAAAATTATAATGAGAAATAGATAATTCACCCAACTCAATCATGACCCATACAGCAGTCCTTGAATTTCTTTCCACTACCACAGGGGCAAGGATCATTTCGCCCAATGCTTCGCTTTAGCTTATTATCGCCGAGCTGACTATTGGCCAGATCAGTTTTGAATACCTGAGAGAACACCTTATATAATTCGGGATGTTTTTCTTTGAAAAGCTTTGGTCGCTCAAAAAAGTACTCACTCGTAACCGCCAAAAACTCCTGCTTATTCGTCGCTCCATAGATATTGATATCACTTTTTCCAGCGAGCATTTCCTTCGTATTCTCAGAGATCAAATGCAGCCAAGGCAGCACCGCCTGATTCTTCATAATTAGATGCGGAATCCCATCAATCTCACCGTCTTGCTTGTCAAATAAATGCACAAACTCATGAATTCCCACATTCATTTTGTCGCTGGCATTATCAAAACCCTGATGCAAGGCTGGTTTGGAAAAAAGTACCACATGATGCATCACGCCACCGGATCCCACCATGCCTGAGATATTTCGGTCTTGCTCGCTGAAATCATATTTCTCAGTAAACAAATCAGGATACAAAAGCACCTCATGCAAAGAACTATACTCCCATTCTGGAAAAGCAAAAACAGGGATCACGGCAGAAGAAGCCACCAACAGACGGTCTTCATCATCCACGCTCGTTTTGATTCCAGTGATTCTCACCCGCCTCAGAAAGCGCTGAACATCCCCTTCAAATATCGCTTTATCCTCCTCATCTAGAGAAGCGTAGAAATTCACTTCCTTGAGTAAATAAAGTTTCCATTTTTCTGGAAAAACTTCTGGCACATCAAAGCCACTTTTGATTTTCTTGGGGCGAAAAAGTAAGAATAGTATTAAGGCAATTAATAATCCGACTAATATTTTTATGATCAAGACTGGGTTGTTTTAAGAGTTAGGGTAAAAGGTAAAATTCAATGCTTTGCCACCTTCTGCTTTTATTTTATAAATCACTCCTTTATTTCCTTCAAAATCAAAGTCTCAATCATATTCTAGTCTCTTTTTTTAAGTACTCTGATAGAAGCTTTGATTTTTTAGATGCATTATAAATTGACATTCGAAAGTTGAAATCCGTAAATCCCGCCATCCTTCTCTAAACTTTTTAAACACCACACCCCCCTCTCAGACCAAAAAAAAGCCACTTTATCCGACAACAAACGAATACTATCGAATACAAACGACTAGCTACCGACTTAGTGCAGTACGATCCCCCACCTTTGGATCATAAGTTTTTCCTCTAGCGAAAACGACAAACAAATTTTCTAACCAAAACAACAAACATCATGAATGCGCTAAGAAACAAAGTACAGCTAATCGGTCACCTAGGAGCCAAAGTAGAACTGAAAAATTTTGAATCAGGCAAGATCCTAGGACATGTAAACCTCGCTACAAACGAGTCCTACAAGAATCAAAAAGGCGAGCGTGTCACAGAAACCACCTGGCACAGACTAGTGCTCTGGGGCAAGAATGCAGAGCTTCTCGAAAAGTTCTCTGACAAGGGTTCTGAGGTAGCCATCGAAGGCAAGATCTCCAACCGTGACTACACCGACAAAGATGGTGTGAAGCGCTACATCACAGAGATCGTAGTAAATGAATTTCTAGTCTTGGGCGAAAAAACAGCAAAAGTATCCGCGGAAGCAGATCTTCCTTTTTGAGAAACGGAAACACCATTATTGAAAGGCTGGGAGTTCGGAACTTCCAGCCTTTTTTTATAGATCAGCTAATCAGGAAAAAACATGTGCTCGGCAGTTTAGGAAATTTCTCAGATAGCTCTGAAGATTTCGATGATCGAAAATCCACCAGAGATTCCTATTCCGAAGTCTTATTAAATCGTTGGTTTAGCCCGTCAATAATTTGATGAGTCTTTTTATCAAAGCCAACAATTCTGCCGGAACTATCTCTTACAAAATGAAACCAAAGTTCTGCATCTGTATCAAAAAACACATCCTTTTCATATGGGTAAATCGGAATGCGGTCCAGCACTAAATCTCGTCTGTATCCTTGAAATTTCAAGGTATCATTCTCAACCAGCATATTATTCCAATAAACTTTACTTTTTTCATACAAGAAATCTCCAACGTACTCTTGTAATTCTTCAGCTGAAATTGCATTGGGTTCTATAAACCTATTTCGCTGTACGCGTCGCTCCTTTAGATTGTATTTATCGCCATTTTTCAAAACATAGAATTTGTTCTTCCCAGTTTCCATCGTGTCAATCTCATTATAATAAGGTGACCAAAAAGTACCATCATAAATAGCTACATACTTATTGCCAATAACTTCAAATTCATCCCCTTGTACTATTATCCCAGTATCCTCATCGATCCCAATCCCCAATAATTCTGGCCGACTTTTCAGCAACTCAAACATATCATATTGCCTGTTGCGGTAGAGATGATGCTGATCAAAGGCCGTATTGGTCACAAAGCCAAAACCGACCTCGGGATCTCCCATGATCTTGTAATTTCCTTCCACATCCCTGCCTCCTCTAACCAAATAAGAACCTTGGATGGACGCTCCTGCTGAATGCCCGCCAATAATACCACCGCGATTCAAAACCTCATTTAATTCAGTGAATGTTTTGGTATTCAAATATGCATCTGCCAATCGCCATTGCCGCCCACCTTCAAGCCAAACGGCTGTGGCGGATTTCAAAGGTTTTACAAATTCATCCGTATCCGCAAGCAGTGAATCTCTTGTGTGCATAAATTGGATATCAGTGAATCCACGTGCTCTAAAATTCCTTTCCAAAATCTTGAATTCCGGATCGTAATTAATCGAGTTCTCATCGAAGGCCGTCGGGATGACAACAAGCCTAGCAATATCTCCACCGGCAAATTCAAAGAACACCTGCCACATTTCATCCGTCATCCCGCCTCCACCAACTAATAAGGCACCATTGCTTGGTCCAATCGATTGACTTTTTGAAGGGGAGGATTGATTCTCTGGGTTTTGGCAAGAAACACCCAAAATCAGAAGAAATACTACTGATAGATTAGAGAAAAAATTAAAGTTGGTATTCCTGATTTTCGATGATCGCAAAATAAAATGTTTAGAATGATAAGTTCTCGCCTGCTGCTCGTCCAACAAGGAAAGTATGGAACTTTCGATCTGGCAAATAGCCAAAACCTTGCCTAAGACAATATCCCAAAGTCTTTAATAGCTTCTCAGAATACTTGCATTTTTATAATGCTTCTTCAATTCATTTGAGTTTTTCCACTCAGCTGCTTTCGCCTCATGATACCAAGCTTTCAATGAACAGTGCTAATGCTGAGTTATGGTGAGTGTTTTTTTTTGGTTCTCAATTCGATGGTAATGCGTCAAACACCTCTCTTTTTTTATCAAACCAATCTTTCATGGCATCAGGAGACTTCATCATTTCTTGCATTTTGCTCATGGCCTCAAGATGTGGCTTGTCGCCCTTTTGGTACATTTCCATACCATGCTTTTTGCTCATCTCTGCAATTTCCTCAAAGGTATCTGCGGTAAACTCCTTATCACAGGCTCCGCCTAATTGAATACAAGTCATAGTTTTCATTATGTAGTGGTTTGGGTTATGGATGAGGATGACGGCTTTGGGAATTTCCATAGGCAGTCTTATTGAGCCAGCTGATCATTCAAATCAAATAGCTCTGCGAAGTCACATTACTGAAAATATAGAACATAATCCATATATGAACAAACAATTCTATTGACCTTCTGAAAGAGGGGAACTTTAGAAAATAATTATATTCTGTATTTTAATTTTAATTTAACCTTTTATTATTGACACTCCAATAGCAGGATTTAGACAGCTCTGCCTATATCATGATTTATACCGCCGATACACAGAATCACTCATAATATTGACAGACTAATTACTGCTCGTGCCTTTGGCACTCTATGGTTCTAATTATTTCCTGACCCCGAATTTCGCTTCGCTGTATTCGGGGTTTTTACCTTTTGTGCCGTTGGCACTAGCTTAGAATAGTAGTTTCTAAACATCTTGTCCAAGGTAAGCTCAGTAGAAACCCAATATGAAATTCTGGGTAAAAAAAATGAAATAAGTCGCAAAGTGCCAAAGTCATTTTCCAACTCTCCCTCTATATCACTTTTACACTAAACACAACTATCGATAACCATACTAGCCCAACGCGCTGAAATCCATTGCGTAATTACCAGACAGCTCAGGTTTGTTTTAAAAAAATTTGAAACTTACTTAAGCTTTCAATTCAATTGACCTCTCCATGAACCTCCGACTCTGCCTAACTTTTCTTGTTTTCCAACTATCTCTAGCCACTTTCGCTCAAACGAACGAATCACCAGCCGATTTGGTAAATCCCTATGTGGACAGCAAAAATTCCCGCTGGTTCTTTTTCAACACGGCTACTAGACCTTTCGGCATGGTCAATCTCAGTCCTGACACAGACACTGGTGGCGCTTGGGGATCTGGATACCGATATGAAAGCGATTCGATCAAAGGCCTGAGTCATGTCCACGCTTGGCAACTCTCTGGAATTTCGGTTTTACCCGTTTCTGATGTGAGCTTGGAAGGAGAAAGAAATTTCGCATCACCATTTTCTCATGACACCGAAATCGTAAAGCCTGGCTACCACCAGCTGATGCTAGATCGCTATGACATCAAAGTAGAACTCACCTCCACCCTACGCACAGGATTTCACAGATATACTTTCCCTACGGATGCCAACCAGCAGGTAATGATCCGATTGGGGGGAATGCTCGGCCCTTCCAATATCATCGACGGGGAGCTAAGTCAGGTAAATAACACGACGCTGACAGGCTATGTGATCAATGGAAGTACAATCAGAAGACCAAATGACACCCCTATCTTTTTTGCAATCAAACTCAATAGAGAGATCTCAGAGATTAGCGGTTGGTCAGAGGATGGAGTCACCTCTATGCTATCTGAGATAAGAGGAAAAGACTCCGGAGCACTTTTGACTTTTGATAAATCTAAGGAGGAACTGCTGATGAAAGTTGGGATTTCCTATGTAAGTACAGAACAGGCCATGCTCAATCTGGATACGGAATTGGCGCATTGGGATTTTGAGAAAATTCGTAAAGAATCTTTCGAAGAGTGGAATAGCTACTTAGGAAGGATCAAAGTAGAAGGAGCCACGGAAAAGGACAGAAGAAGATTCTATACGGATCTGTTTCATGCGCTACAAGGGCGAAGAACGATCTCAGATGTAAATGGAAAATATGCTGACCTTACGAGCGGAACTCACCTGACTAAGCAAATCCCTCTGGATGATTCCGGCAAACCTAAATTTAGGCACTTCAATTCAGATTCTTTCTGGGGAGCTCAATGGACGATCAATACGCTTTGGCACTTGGTATATCCAGAGATCACCGAGGAGTTTGTGAATTCCATGCTACGTTACTATGTGGATGGTGGCCTGATACCTAGAGGTCCTTCTGGCGGAAACTACACCTATGTGATGACCGGTGCTTCAAGCACGCCATTTATAGTCAGCGCATACCAAAAAGGCATTCGAGGTTTTGATATTGAGTTGGCTTATGAGGGGTTGAAAAAGAATCACCGACCTGGAGGAATCATGGACAAAGCAGGCTATGAACACAAAACTTCTAAAGGCGGAGGACTATCCTATTATTTGAAAAATGGCTACGTTCCTTCACCAAATCCAGAAGGAACTAGGTTTGGATTTCATCAGGGCGGCCCAAGTTTGACGATGGATTATGCCTATCAGGATTGGACTCTGGCACAATTAGCAAAAGCTCTAGGCGATGGAGCTGGAGAGCAGGAGTTTTTGAAAAGATCAGGGAATTACAGGAACACCTTTGACACAGAATCAGGGTGGATGCGACCAAGAAATGTAGAAGGAATCTGGAAAACCCCTTTTGATGCCTACGAATACGGCGCTGGTTTCAACGAAGCAAATGGAAGCCAAAATACGTGGTTTGTCCCGCACGATTTAGAAGGATTGGCAGAATTAATGGGAGGAAAAGAAAAAGCAATTGAGCGACTGAACATCTCTTTCCAAGAAGCTGAGAAACTTGGCTTCACTTCAGGCACTTCCCATTCTCAGGAAACTCATCCAGAATACCGTAGGGTCCCGATCAATTATGGAAATCAGCCTTCCATTCAGACAGCTTTCGTTTTTCACAAACTAGGAAGACCTGACCTAACTCAATATTGGTCTAGAGCTGTAGTGAAAAGAGTTTATTCTGATTTAAGTCCTGAAAATGGATACAATGGAGATGAAGACCAAGGACTAATGGGAAGTCTTGCGGTGTTAATGAAGATCGGTTTGTTCCAAATGAACGGTGGTACTGAAGCCGATCCAGCCTATCAGATTGGCAGTCCTATTTTCGACAAAATCACCATCGAACTGAATCCAAAATACTACTCTGGCAAGGAATTCATCATCAAGACCGAAGCAAATAGCCCTTCTCATGTCTATGTGAATTCTGCCAGCTGGAAGAATCAAACTCTAGGAAACTTTGAGCTTTCGCATAGCCAGATTACCGGCGGAGGAGAGTTGAAGTTGGAAATGAGTGAAAAGCCATAAACTAGACAGCCTACACGTCTATTAACGATTTCTTTCAATCATCAAACTACTATTTGGCTCTTCAGAGCTTTGCTTTCTATATCTGATCTACGCAATCAATTCCAGCTTCTGAATAAGCAGGAAAACTCTAAGTTGCAACCTCTGCGTATCCTCTGTGAGCTTCGCGGTAAAAAATGACAAAAAAATGAGGCCCTTACGAGCCTCATTTTCATTCAATTTATCTTGGCCAAACATTGTCAGCCTTGTCCTTATCAGGAAAACGCCCATGGGGATCAAGCGTGATTGCTTTGATTTTTCGATCACCAAAATCCATCACCGCATCAAAATTTCTATTTCCATCAAACCAAACCGTCACTGGCCAGGTCACTTCATAGGTAGTAGCGTCAATCATTTTTGCATTAGCCATTTTCTTGATCGCTGTACCTTCTGATTCAAACTCTACTTTCAATACAATCGGAGATGGCATTTCTCCAGCTTGATGTACAGTCACCGTTGTTTTACCATTTGCAGTACTTACATTTTGGATAGAACCTTCTACAGATTCCGTAGTAAACAACCAGTAATACCAGAACCACTCCAGATTTTGTCCCAAAGCATGATCCATAAAGAACATATAATCCCATGGAGACGGATGCTTAAATGCCCAAGTGGCGGTATATTTTTTCATGGCATTGATCACCGCCTCATCGCCTACGATCCCACCAAGCATGGATAGCATAAGTGGCGTTTTGGCATAAGTTTGAAAACCATACATGCTACCAGCATCATTGGCACTCCACATTAGTGGCGCTTCGTCTTCCATTCCACTGATTCGTCCGTAGCTTTGACCTAGGCCATCCAAATTATAATCCACTCCCTTGCTATCTGCTCCAGATAGAATATTCATGTATTGGTTGAAACCCTCATCCATCCAGCCGTAGCGGGTTTCATTGGTACCAACCATCATAGGCCACCACTGATGTGCTACCTCATGATCCGCTGCCCCTTGATTGGAATTGATCACCATAGGATATTCCATACCAGCACTTGGACCGTCCTGTAGGGTTAGCTGAGGAAAAGGATAAGGTGCCCAAAGCTTGGAATAAAACTCCAATGCATGTTTGGTATACTCTCCAGCTTTTTCAAAAAACTGAGCTCTCTCAGGAATGAAAACCATGTAAATCGGTACAGGGCCTTTGCCAGGAATATCCGCTTTGGTCGCTTTCCAGATAAACCTATCTGAAGTCGCCCAAGCAAAATCATTGACCTTATCAGCCACAAAACGCCAGGTAAGTTGGTCTCCAGCTTTCGTTGCTTTTCCAGGACCTTTTTCATCTTCACCCACTAGCGTAACTTCCCCATCAGAGTTCAGGACATTGGCGAATCTCTCAGCCACTGTCGGAGTCAAAACTTCCGTCGGGTTTTGTAAAACCCCTGTTCCTGTTACGATCCATCCTGCAGGCACAGTAAGGGACACATCAAATTTCCCGAAATTATTATGAAACTCCGCGGGACCTAGATAAAGGCTGGTTTCCCATCCTCTCAGATCATCATATTTTGCCAATCTTGGAAACCACTGCGTTGGTTGAAATAAAGTGCTATCAAAACGCTGCGTCATTCTATGACCTCTGCCAGAATCACCCCCCGGCAATTTGGTATGCCAGTCAATTTCTACTTCAGCAGTTGTTCCTGCTTTGATAGGATCCACCAGCATGATGGTTGCTACAGTGCTTTGCAAACCTCTTACACTTAATTTCGGCGCTGTTGCAGGATCATTTCGTCTTCGTTGAGGAGGAGCATTTAAGTCTACAGATTCGCCAGCTACTTTTATAGAAGTCACAATCATTCCTTCAGTATTTTCGGCAGGAACGGAACTTCCACGCGGAACATCTCCTCGGAAAACATTATGATCCAATCGAAGTACGATGGAATTCATATCCTCCTTGCTGTTATTATGCACCAAGATTTTCTCAGATCCAGTGATCGTCTGGGTGGACGGATCCAACGTTGCCTTGATTGTAAAATCGGTTTCTAGCTGCCAATAGTTAGCTCCTGGTTTGCCAGTGAAATTTCTTGAACCTTCTTCGAAAGCCTTACGAATAGAATTCGTCATCGGCACATCTTGCCGTATTGCACGCGAGTCCGTTTCGATGGACGTACGTAGCGGTTTGGTAGTATTTTGCTGCGCAAAAGCTACAGAAGAGCTAAGGAGCAGAAAAAAGAGTATTTTTCTCATATGCTTAGGTGGGTTTTATTCATTTGGAAAACTAAGTTAAAAATCCAATTCTATGCTCACAAAATGAGTATGAATGGGAAATGGAATTGATATGCTCACTATTTTTTGACACTTTTTACTTTTTACTTTTTACAATTTTTACTTTGTACAAAATCTACTCTCTCTTCCCCGGTACATACCGCTCTTCCATCCTAGCCTCCACATCTTCACGGTAGAAAGCAACATCCTTAAACTTTCCATCAACATATCTCTGGGCCTGATCATAGAAATGTGGGGAATTTGAGTCCGCATTCTGCCCTCCTGCGAGAACAGATTTCGCTTTCACTTTCTCACCAAATTCAACCACAGCTACAAAGCTATTTCCTCTGTAGCCATATAATCTCTTCGTTCCTGGGTAGGTTTTAGCACCAAAGGCAGCCAAAGCTCCCCAAGTTCCTGAAGCCATTCCCACAGGAGTATATTCCTTGGAATCATCGAAAGGCCCATCGATTTCACCTGTCAAACGCTGAAATCTATTGATCTCAGACCAAGGAGTATTCCATGTGCCAAAATCGGCATTCATCTCTTCCAAGGTCTGACTAAAGGTGGCTAGTAGAGCTGTCGGAGATGGATTAGGGATCTTAGTGTTTTCATCAATATTGAAAGGAATCAGATTATTGATATTTCCATGATTTCTAAAGAAATTCATTCCAAAGAAGTGCGCTAAGGACATCGCTACTGATTCCTTTGAAGTTCGGTAATCCCAAGCTCCCAAAATTTCGATAGCCTCATTGAACTGAGGATCTGCTATTCCTCTCTGCTCATGGGCTTGCAAAAGCATAGGCACTAAATACTCCATTGCCGGTAAATATGGATCATAAGCCAATTCAATCATGCTATCTATCGTCAAGCCTGAAACTTCTTTCAGCACTTTGACGGCATGAATTCCACGGAAATTCTCCTGATCTGGCGCCATGTAAAAAGGATAATCTTCCTTTTTCGGGCTAAATTCTGCAGCTGCCGTGTAAGGCGTAGAGTTACAGTTCTGAATCCAACCAGTACCCGGATTTAAGATCATAATACTTTCATCTACAGTGTGTAATCCCTGCCAATCAGACTTGGGATCTGAGCCATCTACTGGTTCGGAGAAGTCAAAACCTTCATTCCTTTTGGGAATAAAATTACCGTGGAAATAAGCAATGTTTCCATCTGCATCTGCGAATACGGTATTATTAGAGGAGTTGGTACGGATATCCATCATCTTCTTAAACTCCTCATGATTGCTCAGCTTTGTCCTGGTGAAACTTTGGATCAATGCATTCACAGGATCCCAATTGATCTTCGTTGCTACCCATTTATCACCAATCTTATGTGTGATCGGACCATGATGAGTTCTGTAAAAAGTGAATGGTTTCTCCTTCAATTCTGAGCCAGACTTATATTTCAGAGAAACTTGAAACTCCTCCACCGCACGAGTTTCGTCTCCATATTGATATTCATAATTGCCGTCTTTCTCTGATACTTCCTCTACAAACTCATCTATGAAATCTACTTTAGTAGAAGTATGCATCCAACCGGTTTTTTCATTGAATCCCTGATAGACAAAAAACTGCCCCCAAGTCACCGCTCCGTAAGCGTTTAATCCTTCTTCACTCACCACATGAACTTCTGGTCTGAAATAGAATGAAGTATGTGGATTGATCAATAAAATGGCATTGCCAGAGGCAGTCATTTTTCCATTTACTGCTATTCCATTTGATCCTTTAGGCTCATCCAACAACTCCTCACGATGAAATTCATCTTCGTACAAAGCCATTACGTCTGACTCTTTCTCTGCATAAAAAGCCTGAATCCCTCTCGTAGGAATCTGCTCTATATCTCCACCGATAGATCCTTCGCTGAAAAACATCGGCATCCAAGGCTCATATCTGGTAATTACCTGTGGTTTCACTTCTGGATGCGTAGCCAAATAATAATTTACTCCATCGGCAAATGCCATACAAAGTTCCTTCAGCCAATCTGGAGCCGAGTCATAAGCTGCCTTTGCCTCCGCCTCGGTCATGTAGAGATTTGCGCGAAGATCACTGTAGATAGCCTCTTGTCCTTCCAGCTCTGCCAAACGGCCTGTGGCCCAGATATAATTTCGTTCTACCCTTCTGAAATCATCCTCGCACTGTGCATAAAGCAATCCGAAAACTGCATCAGAATCACTTTTTCCATAAATATGAGGGACTCCAAAATTATCTCGAATAATCTCAACTCTGCTTGCCGTATCCTCCCAGCGTTCTGTTTCGCTGAGTTCTTTGGGTTCGCATGACCAGATTAAAACCGGTAATACAAATAATAGCAGTCTAAATTTCATATTTGGGTGTTTTAAAAAGCAGGTTGAACATAATTCTAGCAAAATAGGCTTTTTGTAAGGTCTAGGCAATCGAAATTTTACCGGTGCTGGCTATAGAAGTTCAGTGGTATTTTGGCGGAGATTTCTTTTATCAAATCATCAGAAATCATGTCATGCTGCTGATATGCGTAAATCATTTTTTCAACTTGCTCTACTGAACTTGCTCCTATCACCAGTGAACCTACAGCTGGCTGTATCAATCCAAACCGAATCAAAAACGCCTCAGGGAGCAAACCAGAATCTGCAATCAATTTTCGGATTCCGATAACTTCTGCAGCAGTAAAATCCAAAAATGGCTCCGCAGATTTACTGATCAAAAGTCCTTTGGCAAAGGTGCCTCTTACTAAAACTCTGGAATCAGATGCCGCGATCAAGGGGAAAGCTTCTTCCTCTGGCCTACGATCCAAAGGATTGTATTGCATCATAATGGTAGCTGGAGGACTCATCGAAAGCACTTTTCGAATCACATTTGGCCGAATGGAGGAAATCCCAAATGCCCGGATTTTTCCCTGAGTTTTCAGTATCTCAAAGGCTTCCAGCGTTTCTTCCCAAGGATCTTCTAAGGTGCCACCGTGTAGCTGATAGATATCTATGTAATCAGTCTGTAATCGCTTAAGACTATCCTCTACAGCTTTCAGAATGTAAGTTTTACTAGGATTCCAATCCCAGCCACTTCCATCTGCACGCATTTGATTACCTACTTTGGTGGCTAACACCAGATCTTTTCTCCGATCACGAATCGCCGCCCCCACCATTTCTTCATTCAGTCCATTTTGATACATATCCGCAGTATCCAAAAAATTAATTCCGCCAGCTAAGGCCATATCAATAATTCGTTGGGCTTGTTTTTGATTAGCCTTCAGAGACATGCATCCCAAGCCGATTGGGCTAATTTCAAATGATAAAGCTGGTATTTTTCTAGTTTCCATACCCCCAAAGTCAGATTTTTGGGACTGGAATTCAAGCGCTTTTCAAAATCTATCTTTATTAAGAGTTTAATAATTTCAGAAACTGAAATCGAGCATGGCTCAAAAGTCAAACTTAGGAATAATCATAATGAATGCGAGATTCCATATGATCGCTGAAAAACTATTATAAACATATGAAAGCATTCTTTCTTTAATCGCTATTTTTGGAATCTTAAACCTATGAGCAATGAAATCGAGCCTGCCTGAGGCAGACAAGCATGACTTAATTGTCAAGCTGTGGGATGCCTGGATACTTATCGAGGTAATAACCATGCGAGATTCCATTTGACAATTGAAAAACAATTATAGACCTATGAAAAAAATAGCTGTTTTTACTTCTGGAGGGGATAGCCCTGGCATGAACGCTTGCGTGAGAGCGGTCGTTCGTACTGCCATTTTCAAGGAACTGGAAGTATATGGAATATATCGCGGATATGAAGGAATGATCGATGGAGAGATCAAGCGACTTCAATCTCACTCTGTAAGTAATATCGTGCAGCGTGGTGGAACTGTTCTTAAGTCTGCCCGATCTATGGAATTCAAAACTCCTGAGGGTAGAAAGAAGGCCTATGACAATCTTACTGCTCTTGGCATAGAAGGCTTGGTGGCAATAGGTGGAGACGGGACTTTCACTGGTGCCAAAGTGTTTTTTGAAGAATATGGAATACCTACCATTGGTTGTCCAGGAACAATTGACAATGACCTTTATGGTACTGATTATACCATTGGTTTTGACACGGCAGTAAATACTGCTTTGGAAGCAATTGACAAAATCCGTGATACTGCAGCTGCTCACGATAGAATTTTCTTTATCGAGGTAATGGGTAGAGATGCTGGATTCATCGCTGTAGAATCTGGAATTGGCGGAGGTGCCGAATTTGTGATGGTTCCAGAGAGCAAAACCGACTTAGATCATGTCGTCAAGTCTTTGAAGAATCTGAGAAAATCCAAATCTTCCAGTATCATAGTTGTAGCAGAAGGTGATGATGCCGGTAATGCTCAGACCGTCATGGAAAAAGTGAAACAGAAGTTGAATGATCCTACCAAGGACTTCAAAGTAACTACGCTTGGTCATATTCAGCGAGGAGGAAACCCTACGGCTAGGGACCGAGTTTTAGCTAGCCGTTGCGGAATGTCAGCTGTGGAAGGTTTATTAGCTGGTCATCAGTTTCATATGGCTGGAGTAGTCAATCAAGAAGTGGTATTCACTCCTTTTGCAGACTGCATAGGCAAGACAAAATCGCTGATCGAAGATCATCTTAAATTAATGAAAATCTTGAGTATATAAGATGGGTTTTATACCACTATTTATCATGCTGGGAGGCGGAGCCCTCCTGTTTTTCTTTACCGTGAAAAACGTTTTACAAAGCAAACTCAATAAGCAAAAAGAGTTACTATATAAGCTTAATTCCTTAAACCCAGCACTTGGGATTTTGGTAGAAGATTCTTCTGATCCAGATCTACTAATCGCCGCACTTAAGGAAAAGAAAATTGAAAAAAGCATCGCTGAAAAAGCGCTTGAAATCATTCGTGAGATGAAAGTCAATCGTATTCAATACAATGAACTTCTAAAAAAAGCACCTTACAATTGGGTGGGGACTATCGCCAGTTTTCAGGTGATTTGACTTTTTATGTATTCTAAAATTTCCTGCTGATCTTCTGGTGCAAACCATTTGATTGATTCATCTTTTTTGAACCAAGTCATCTGTCGCTTTGCATAACGTCTGGAATTTCTCTTAAGTAAACGTACCGCTTCTTCCTTATCATAATCACCATCGAGAAAGCCGAAGATTTCAGAGTAACCCACCGTCTGTAATGCATTCAGATCTCGCTTTTCAAAGAGTGATTTTGCTTCTTCAAACAAGCCCGCTCCAATCATCTGATCCATCCTTAAATCAATCCGAGCATACAATTCCGCACGATCTCGTTCCAAACCTATTTTGATCACTTCAAAGGCTCTTTCTGTTTTTGATTTCACACGAAACGAACTGAATTTCTTACCCGTCCCTCTCCAGATTTCCAAGGCTCGCATCAATCGCTGCGGATTCTTTTGATCTACTTTTTCGAAATACTCCGGATCATTTTCGGCAATTTCCTGCTGCAAAAAAGCTAAGCCTTTTTGCTCATATTCTTGGATGATCGTCGCTCGAATCTCTGGCTTAACTTCTGGCATTTCATCGAGGCCATTTACAATTGCATCCGCAAACAAGCCAGATCCACCAGTCATGATCACCAGTTGATGTTGTTCAAATAATTCATCCAGCAAAGTCATTGCTTCTCGCTCAAACTTGCGAACATCATACGCCTCGTCAATAGACAGACTGTTGATAAAATGATGAGGCACCTGCTTTAATTCATCTGAACTGGGCTTAGCAGTACCGATATTCATCTCACGATAAAACTGTCTGCTGTCACAGGACACAATTTCAGTCTTGAAATTTTTGGCTAAATTTAGACACAAATCGGTCTTGCCGACTGCCGTGGGGCCTACCACCAGGATTAAATAGGATCGGTTTGACAAAATGAGTTATTAGTTAGCTGAAAGTCCAAAGTAAAGTAATGAAAAGCAAAAAGGTCTTGATTGTCGAGAATAATGACTTAAACCGGACGTTATTCGAAAATCTAATCGGCCAGCTATACAGTTTCGAATCCGTGAAAAATGGAGTGGAAGCGGTGGAAAAGGCATCGAAAGATAAGTTTGATTTGATCCTTATGGCTATTCAAATGCCTAATATGGACGGTATTACTGCTGCAAAAATAATATGGAGACAGTCAATATTCCAATGCCCAATCATCGCTGTTTCTACCTATTCAGCAGATGCTACTTGCAAAAGTTATTTAGAAATGGGATTTGATGGATTTATCTCCAAGCCTATCCTACCCAAAGAATTCTTAGAAGTAATCTCTTCTACACTCAACCCAAGAGAAGAACCAGAAACTACTGAAAAAGAAAGCCTTATCTTAGACCAAGATGTATTTCAGCAATTAATGAAATACAATTCCTTAGAAAACATAAAGTCTATCTACACTGATTTCTTGGAAGAATTTGATCAATTAATCAATAAAATAGATGAGGCATTTACGGAAAAAGATCAACAAATTTTGATCGAACAACTGCACACTATGAAAGGTAACTCTGGCTCCTTGGGAGTAAATGAAATTTACAACTTGTCATCTGCTGCGGATCTATTGGCAAGGTCTCAGGAATGGAATTCTTTGGAAATAGCTGTAAAAAAACTTAAAAATGAGCGTGAACTATTTGAGAAATATCTCCAAGAAGAAACTACTTTTAACCCATGAGTAACACCAAAAAAATCCTGGTCGGTGAAGACAGTTCTGTCATCATCAACCTGACCAAAAGTATCCTCTCGTTTGAAAACTATCAGATGAAGGCTGCCCGTAATGGCAAACAAGTATTAGAAATGCTGGAAAAAGAAGAATTTGACCTAATTCTAATGGATCTCAATATGCCAGTGTTGGATGGCTCTACTTGCACCAAAATGATTAGAAGTCTGGATGACCCGATCAAGTCAAAACTTCCTATCATCGCTATTTCGGGTAACATGAACAACCTGACAATGGATGAATTCAGAAGAATAGGTTTTGATGATTTTATCCAGAAACCTCTGGATTATGATAAATTACTCGCAACGGTAAAGAAATTCCTCAGCTAAAATGGCCATAAAACACACCAAGCACTTTTTGGACAAACTCGAAAATCTATTCGCCTCATCAGAATACATGTTGCGCTATGAAAAGGGTAATTTCAAATCTGGCTATTGTGTTTTGAATGATGCCAAAATCGTCATCGTTAATAAATATTTCCCCTTGGAAGGCAAAATCAACGCGCTCATAGATATTCTGATTGAGTTGAATCTTGATCCCGCAGATTTCAAGGACAAAGCAAATCATGACTTCCTCACCGAGTTGAGGCAAACCCAGTTAAAATTTTGAAAGTAACTTTTTTAGGAACAGGCACCTCTCAAGGCGTTCCCGTGATCGGCTGCACTTGTTCAGTTTGCAAGTCCTTAGATTTCCGGGACAAGCGATTTAGATCCTCGGTTCATATTCAAATCGGTAAACTCAGCTTGGTCATTGACACAGGACCAGATTTCCGCAGTCAAATCCTAAGAGCCGGTATCAGTAGCCTGGATGCGGTACTTTTTACACACGAACACAAGGATCATACTGCTGGACTGGATGATATCCGTCCGTTCAATTTCATGCAACAAAAAGACATGCCTGTTTTCGGAAAATATCAGGTCATAGAGCAGATTAAGCGTGAATTCTCTTACATTTTCACAGGAAAAAGATACCCTGGAGTTCCTATGGTGGAGACCATCGAAATCGATGAAAATCAGTTTGTAATAGAAGGAATCACCATCACACCTATTCCTGTAATGCACTACAAACTTCCAATTTTAGGTTTCCGAATCGGAGATTTCACTTATATCACGGATGCCAATTATATCTCTGAAGAATCCCTGAAACTAATCGAAGGAACGGAAGTTTTGGTATTAAATGCGCTGCAAAAGAAGCCTCATATTTCGCATTTTACCCTAGATGAAGCAGTAGCAATGGCTAAAAAGATAGGGGCAAAAGAAACGTATTTCACTCATATTTCTCACCGATTGGGTCTTCAAGACAGCATCGATCGGGAATTGCCTGAAGGAATAGCTTTGGCCTACGACGGGCTTCAGCTAACTTTGGACTAATGCATCTTAATTATCACTTCCTACAATACCTCTGTCCCGAGTTAGAAAAAGCTTTTCTCGGTAAAAAAATAACTGCCTGTTTTTCCCAGAATAAGGATGAGTTGGTCATAGAGACCGAGGATGCTGTGGAATCGCGGTTTATCCGAGCACATTTTCTTCCGCCTCAGATTTATCTTTCCTTTCCTCAGGTTTTCCAACGAGCCAAACGAAATAGTATTGACCTATTCAAAGAGCTGATTGGGGAAGAGATCGTCAGCTGTAAAGTCTTAAGTTTTGAACGAGCATTTTACTTCAGTCTCACATCTGGTAAAATCCTCTTATTCAAACTTCATGCAAAAAGAAGCAATGTTCTACTCTATGAACAAGACACTGAGACGCCTATCAAACTGTTCCGAAATAGCATTGCTGAGGACCGTGATTTGGACTGGCACTCACTGTACAAAAGCTACGATTTGAGTTGGGAAAGCTTCGAGGAACTTGAGGGAAATGCCTCCAAATTCCTTCCGACCTTAGGGGCTATTCCTAGAAACTGGCTTAAAGCACATGGCTATCCTGAAGCAGACATCCAATCCAAGTGGGAGCTTATGCAGGAATTGCTAGACATGCTGGAAACCCCGCTCTTTTCGCTAATTGAAAAGAATGGAGAAATTCATCTCAGCCTCTTGCCTGAAACAAATCCTGTCAAAACTTACTCCAACCCTCTTCAGGCCATCAATGAGCTATTTTATCTGGCTTTGGTACGGGGGAATTTTGAAAAAGATAAAAACACCTTACTCAAGAAATATCAGGAGCAACTCAAGCGTACCTATTCATACATTGAGAAGTCCACTCAAAAACTGGAAGAACTCAGAAATTCACCCCCTCCTTCACAACTTGCTGATGTGATCATGGCAAATCTTCATGAATTTCAAGCGGGAAATCTAGCAGCTGAATTGATGAATTTTTACACTGGAGAAAACATCCAAGTCCAACTCAAGCCAAACCAAAAACCACAGGATCATGCTGCTACACTTTACCGAAAAAGTAAGAACCGGAAGTTGGAATGGGATCAATTAGAAAAGACTATTGAGGCAAAAATCAATCAGACAGTTATACTAGAATCCAAAATTGAAGAACTCAATAGTATAGATGATTTCAGAGGTTTGAAATCCTTCAAGAAATCTCATGGGGAAGATAAAGCACTACAGAAAGATGCAGTGATCTTACCTTTCAAAACCTTTGAATTCGAAGGCTTCCCGATCTGGGTTGGCAAGTCCTCCCAGGCAAACGATGAGATGCTTCGTGGCTACACTAAGAAAGACGACATCTGGCTGCACGCACGAATGGTTCCTGGATCACATGTGCTCATCAAGACTTCGGGGCTTAAAAGCATCCCAGCATCGGTCTTGGAGACTGCCGCTTCACTCGCAGCCTTTTACTCCAAGAATAAAAATGAATCCTTGGCTCCGGTGATCCACACTGAGGCAAAATATGTGAGAAAAGTAAAGGGCTCCGCAGCGGGTTCAGTAATGGTAGAAAAAGAAAAAGTGATAATGGTCGCTCCCAGAGGTCCGGAGGAGATTTTTGGAAAAGGGGATTAGATTTAGTTTTCAGGGAACAGTCGCAGTGGTCAGTTTAATTGTAATAACCCTGAAGACCAATCAATCCATAAAAAAAGAGTCCCAGATTGCTCTAGGACTCTCTATATGAATTCTTTAAAGGCTTATCCTACGATATGAACCTTAAGCATATTAGTTCTGCCATTTGATTTCAGCGGCATGCTACCTGTGTTGACAATAATGTCACCAGAATTCACATGATCATCTTCCTTCAGCGTATTTTCAATATCATTGAAAGTAGCATCAGTAGACACCTGATTCTCATAGAAATATGCTCTAACGCCCCAAACTAAGCTCATTTGAGTAATCAAAGGCTTGTTTCTGGTGAACACAAAAATACTTGCAGACGGACGGTGTGAGGCAATTCTAAATCCAGTAAAACCTGAAGAAGTAATACCCACTATCGCTGTTGCCTTCACATTTCTAGAAAGTCTAGAAGCCATCAAGATCAAGTTGTTGCTCAAGAATGTATCGTCATCCTCAGGGATTTTGTAGAGGTTATGATAGATATCCGCATTTTCTTCCAAATAGCTAATGATACTACTCATTGCTTTCACCGCATTGACAGGGTATTTACCTGAAGCTGTTTCAGCAGAAAGCATTACAGCATCAGCTCCATCAAGCACAGCATTTGCCACGTCATTGGTCTCCGCACGAGTAGGGCGAGGATTTACGATCATACTCTCCATCATCTGAGTAGCGATGATCACTGGCTTACAAGCGAGCTTACATTTCTCAACAATTCTTTTTTGCCAAAGCGGAACAATTTCCATTGGAACTTCCACTCCCAAGTCACCACGAGCTACCATGATAGCATCTGTAGCTTCGATGATCGCATCAATATTGTCAAGCGCTTCAGGCTTTTCTATTTTGGCAACGATCTTACAAACCTTGCCTTTTGCCTCGATTCTTTCTCTAAGGTCAATGATATCTTCAGCCGAACGTACGAAAGATAATGCGATCCAATCTACTTCCTGCTCCAAGCCAAAAGCTAAATCTTCAATATCTTTCTCCGTCAGAGAAGGCGCAGATACTTTGGTATTAGGAAGGTTGATTCCTTTTCTGGATTTCAAAATACCACCGTGAATAACGGTACAATTGACATTTTTGCCATCCGTATCATTCACCCTTACTTCTAGATTACCATCGTCAATCAAGATACGATCACCTGTTTGCACATCGTTTGGAAGGTTCTGATATACAGTACTTACCAAATGACTTTTTCCAACTACAGGATCGTTAGTAATTGTAATTACTTCACCAGGCTTGATCTCTACTCCATTATTTTCTACTTCACCCACACGGATTTTAGGGCCTTGAAGATCCTGGAGAATCCCAAGATTCAGTCCTTCATCCTTATTTATTTGTCTGATGATTTTTGCTACTTCAGCATGGATCTCATGAGTACCATGGGAAAAATTCAATCTAAAAACATTAGCGCCTGCTGCTGCCAAGCTCTTGATTGTTTCGTAATTATTAGATGCTGGGCCTATGGTGGCGAGAATCTTAGTTTTATTAAAATGGCTCATTAGGGTGTTAATAAGTTAATAGGTTTTCTTTTGATTTAAGTTTGCTTACATCCAGCTTCATCACATTCTGAACGTAGCGATTTTTTGCCAGCTGGTTGGCAAAGGTATTAATACTTATTTGAAAGGTCTCGTCTTGTACCAAAAGGAAATAATCCATGGATTTCAATTCTGGAATCAAATACGAGACTTGATTTGTTGAATTTAAGGCCTTATTTCTTAAAAGTTGAACAAATCCGTGAGGTAAAGAAAGGAAATATTGTGCGATTTTTAGGCTTGGAAGGGTCATAAATTCCAGCAAAAGATCATCAGATTTGACTAGGTTCAGCTCTAGGTCTCGGTTGATAAGCCAAGCCATTTTATAGTCCTTAACGGGCGATACAAGCCCCAAAAGCTCGAAATCATAGGTATGTTCAATTAGTAGTTTGGCCTTCTTCATGCAGTCAAAAAATGAATCAAAACAAAGTTAGAAAATATAATCCAACTTCAACGAACAGATATTTGTATTAAAATTTACTTGGTTCATTTCTTTGTCAATTAGGCATTAAATATATTTCTTTGCGAAGTGTTATTAACTAAACTGATTACAAAATGTCAAATATTGCAGAAAAAGTAACAGCCATCATTGTTGACAAACTTGGCGTAGAAGAGTCTGAAGTAACTTTGGAGGCGAGCTTCACCAATGATCTTGGTGCTGATTCTCTTGATACGGTGGAATTGATTATGGAATTCGAAAAGGAATTCAACATCTCTATTCCTGATGATCAGGCTGAACAAATCGGAACTGTTGGTCAAGCAGTTACCTACTTGGAAGCTAACGTAAAATAATAATTCCTAAATTCATTCTATGAATTTAAAAAGAGTTGTTGTAACAGGTATTGGTGCCCTCACACCAATAGGCAATACCGCAGAAGAATTCTGGAACGGTCTGTCTAATGGTGTGAGCGGTGCTGCGCCGATCACCAAATTCGATGCTTCCCTTTTCAAAACTCAATTTGCTTGCGAGGTCAAAAACCTGGACGTAGAGCAGTACATTGATAGAAAAGAAGCTCGAAAAATGGATCCTTTCACTCAGTATGCCATGATTTCTGTAGAGGAAGCCATGACAGATTCTGGGCTGGATCTTGAAAAAATCGATAAATCACGAGCTGGAGTAATCTGGGGATCGGGAATTGGGGGTTTGAAAACCTTCCAAGATGAAGTGACTGCTTTCTCTTCTGGAGATGGTACGCCACGATTCAATCCTTTCTTTATCCCTAAGATGATCGCTGATATCAGCGCCGGCTTTCTATCTATTAAATATGGTTTTCGCGGTCCAAACTTTGTAACAGTTTCTGCCTGCGCCTCAGGCACCAACGCCCTTATTGATGCATTTACGTACATCAGAATGGGCAAAGCTGATATTTTTATCAGTGGTGGTTCTGAAGCGGCGGTTACCGAAGCGGGTGTTGGTGGATTCAATGCCATGAAAGCTCTTTCTCAACGAAACGAATCTCCTGAAACTGCCTCTCGTCCTTTTGACAAGGATCGTGATGGCTTTGTATTGGGAGAAGGCGCTGGAGCTTTAATCCTAGAAGAGTACGAGCACGCAAAAGCACGAGGCGCCAAAATCTATGCAGAATTAGTAGGTGGTGGAATGACTGCTGATGCACATCATATCACAGCTCCTCATCCGGAAGGTTTGGGGGCTAGCAGTGTGATGAAAATTGCATTGGAAGACGCGAATCTTAAGCCAGAAGACATTGATTATATCAACGTCCACGGCACATCTACGCCACTCGGTGATGTAGGTGAGACCAAAGCAATTCAACAAGTCTTTGGAGAGCATGCATACAAGCTTAACATTAGTAGTACTAAGTCTATGACTGGGCACTTACTAGGGGCAGCTGGGGCTATTGAAGCCATTGCCTGTATCTTTGCCATGAACAAAGGCATCGTGCCTCCTACGATCAATCACTTCACAGATGATGAGGTATTTGATCCAAGACTAAATTTAACTTTCAACAAAGCGCAGAAGAGAGAAATAAATTATGCGTTGAGTAATACGTTTGGATTTGGTGGACACAATTGTTCAGTAATTTTCAAAAAACATAATTAATCTGAATTTTGAAATTGATTCAAAGGCTCGGATTTAACAATCTCTTCTTTAGTGAAAAAGACAAAAGGCTTGCTGCCTCCATCAAATTGATGACGGGGAGCAGGCCTTTTAATTTATCACTCTACAAACTCGCACTCACTCCTTCCAGCCTTGGAGAAGAAACTTCCCAAGGCTTTCGTCTTTCAAACGAACGACTGGAATTCCTTGGAGATGCAATTTTAGGAGCTGTCATTGCTGAATTCCTGTTCCAAAAATATCCTTTCCGTGACGAAGGTTTTCTCACTGAAACTAGATCTAAACTGGTAAACCGAGAAACCCTCAACGATACTGGTATTAAGATCGGACTGCGAAAAGCTTTAGAAATGGAGATCGGAGAGCGTAGTTTCACAGGAAATAAGTCTCTCTATGGAGATATGCTGGAAGCTTTTCTTGGTGCTGTTTACCTTGACAAAGGCTACCATTACACCAAGAAATTTATTACCCAGCGCATCCTACTACATTTCGACGTAGAGAACATGATCGCCACCACGACCAATTACAAAAGTAAAATCATCGAGTGGTCTCAAAAGGAAAATAAACAAGTCGAATACATCGTCCTAAGCGTAAGCGGAAATCAAAGATTCAAGGAATTCAAGGTCGCTTTGCAAGTAGAAGGAGATGAAGTAGCGCAGGGAAAAGGGAGTACCAAAAAGAAAGCTGAGCAAGAAGCTTCCAAAAATGCTTGCGAAACACTACAAATTGCCACTTAGCTGAGTAATTTTAGGATCAATCTTATCCATCCATGTCTTCAATCAAAATCGCGGGAGCAACCGTCAATCAAACACCGCTAGACTGGTCAGGCAATCTGAACAGAATCATTCTGGCTATTGAAGAAGCAAAAAGACAAGAGGTAGAAATACTCTGCCTTCCAGAATTGGCGATCACTGGATACGGTTCAGAAGATCTATTTTTAAGCTATTGGTATCCCAAGAAAGCCCTTGCCCAACTAGAGCTACTCCTACCCCATTGCCATGAAATCACAGTGGCAGTTGGCTTACCTATCCGAATTCAAGACAAAGTTTACAATTGTGTCGCTGTCATTGAAAACAGCGAAGTCACAGGATTTGTAGCTAAACAATTTATGGCTATAGATGGAGTTCATTATGAATTCCGCTGGTTTACGCCTTGGATTGCTAATGAAATCGTTGATATAGAATTTCAGGGAAAGCAAGTGCCTCTTGGCGACTTAACTTTTCAGCATAAAGAAATTCATTTCGGATTTGAGATCTGTGAAGATGCCTGGAGAGGCAAACTCAGACCTGGATACAGATTATGTGATCGTCAGGTTGATTTGATTTTCAACCCTAGCGCTAGTCACTTTGCAATGGGCAAGACAGCCCTTCGTAAAGAATTGGTGAAGGAAAGTTCAGCCAGCTTTGACTGCTTTTACTGTTATGCCAATTTGCTAGGAAACGAAACAGGTAGAATGATTTTCGATGGGGAAATCTTATTAGCGAAATCAGGACAATTGCTTTCTAGAAACAGGCTGCTTTCCTATGAAGACTTCCAGGTAAAGAGTTTTTACTTAGAACCTAAAACTCAAGATATCGCCCCAATCAACTCAAAAAATGAGGAATTCGTCCAAGCATCAGCCTTGGCACTTTTCGATTACATGAGAAAAAGTCGAAGCACAGGTTTTGTGCTTTCACTTTCCGGTGGGGCCGATTCATCTTCGATAGCAATCTTGGTAGCGGAGATGGTGAAGCGGGGAATTAGTGAATTAGGTTTAGATGGATTCTGCAAAAAAACTGGGATCAAAACCATTCCTACTTCTGAAAATCCAGAACAGGAACTGATGAAGCAAATCCTGACTACTGCTTATCAAGGAACCAAAAACTCTTCTGAAGACACCTTTGCCTCTGCCGAATCTCTAGCTAATAGTATTGGCGCTACATTTTATCACTGGGAAATCGATGAGGAAGTAAAGTCTTACACTACCAAGATAGAAAAAGCAATCGGTAGGAAATTAACTTGGGAGCAAGACGATATCACCTTGCAAAATATCCAAGCCCGAAGCCGCTCGCCTATCATCTGGATGCTGGCAAATATCAACAATGCTTTGCTCCTTTCTACTTCCAATCGAAGTGAAGGAGATGTCGGCTATGCTACTATGGATGGAGACACATCGGGCAGTATTTCACCGATAGCCGCGGTAGACAAATTCTTTATCCTGAATTGGCTTAGGTGGGCGGAGAAAAACCTAGATCGTCCTGGTCTCGCAAAGGTAAACTCGCTGCAGCCTACTGCCGAACTTCGGCCTCTGGAAAGAACCCAGACCGACGAAAAAGATTTGATGCCTTACGCGATAATTGTAGAAATAGAAAAACTTGCTATTCGTGACCGTCGTTCACCTATGGATATTTATCTTCTACTTTCTGAAGAAATCGATTTGAACTCGACTGTTTTAAAAGGCTATATCAAAAAATTCTTCCAACTTTGGTCCCGCAATCAATGGAAAAGAGAACGACTTGCTCCTTCTTTTCACTTGGATGAATTCAATGTGGACCCGAAAACTTGGTACAGATTCCCGATTCTTTCAGGTGGTTATGCCGAAGAACTCGCACAATTAGATCAACTATAATATTGAAACTATGCTTGAATTAATAATGAACTATATCGTTTGGGATCCAAACCCCTCTGTAATTCACGGTTGGGAAAGACCACCTTGGTATAGCATTCTTTTTGCAGCTGGTTTCGTGATTTCTCAGCAATTCATGGTTCACTTCTTCAAGAAGGAAGGTCAAAACCCCGAATTGGTTGACAAGCTTACCATCTATATGGTCGTTGCGACGATCGTAGGCGCAAGACTTGGTCATGTGCTTTTCTATGAGCCCGCCAAATACCTAAGCAATCCAATTGAGATCTTGAAAGTATGGGAAGGTGGATTGGCTAGTCACGGAGCTGCTATCGCGATTTTATTTGCCCTATGGCTTTATGCTAAAAGGACTCGAGGACAGAGTTACCTCTGGGTAGTAGATCGTATCGTGATCGTAACGGCTTTGACTGGTGCGCTGATCCGTTTTGGAAATCTAATGAACTCAGAAATAGGAGGAAAAGACACTGGTTCTGACTATGGAATAGTGTACGCTTGGGACAGTGAGAAATTGCTTTCTACACTCAATGTGCCCATAGAATCCATTGATCCATATAAGCCTGATGATCGCCAAAGTGAATTAGTTGGAAATGGTATTGTTCCGGTAAATATTGACTTAGCCATCAATAAAGGCTCCTATTCTCTGGATGATTTGGAAAATACACTCAGACGAGATATCAAGTATGCCTTGACTCAGTTCAGTTCTAGTCAAGATTACTTGGCCGAACCCGTAGAAAGTCCTCTGGATATGCAAATAACTGACAAAGGAGATCATTACTTAGTAACCGTAAAGACCTTTGGCAGAACTAAGCACCCAACTCAGATTTATGAGTCAATCTCCTATTTTGTGATTTTCTTAATTCTTTTCACCTTGTGGAATAAATACAAAGAAAGATTACCGGAGGGCATTCTCCTTGGAATATTCCTAATTTCAGTGTTTGGAATGCGCTTCGTTTGGGAGTTCTTCAAAGAAAGCCAGGTTGACTTCGAAGATGGAATGGCCTTCAATATGGGGCAATTACTCAGTGTCCCGCTGGTAATCGCTGGAGTTGTATTAGTAATTCGTGCTTTGAAAAATGGCGTGAAGCCAATTAAAAATTAAGGAACTGGATCATGCCCACTGCCTCCCCAAGGGTGGCATTGGGCAATTCGTTTAAGCCCCATCCATCCCCCTTTGAAAATCCCGTGTTTCAAGATAGCCTCTTTCATATACTGACTACAGGTCGGTGTGAACCTACAGCTTGATGGAAACAAGGGAGAAATAGTATACTGATATACCAAGACTGGAAATATAGCTATCTTTCGAAGTATGGATTTTACCATGATTAGTCCTAAAATTGTGGTGACTCCGTAAGTAACCAATAATAAACTTTCAGAATTCCCTCTTGCTGATCAAGAAACCAAATATTCTTTATTTCTCTCTATTATTCTTTGCTCTTTATCTAGAGTCGGGAAATTCTATTTCCTATGCCCAAAATGATAATTCTTTAGCACCAGCTATCAGCAATGCCCCTGATAGTGTGGTAATCAACAACATTTTTATTGTTGGAAATGTGAAGACTAAAAAGAGCGTAATATTAAGAGAGCTGGATTTCATCACTAACTACAATTACGATTGGAACACATTTTTAGAGATACTTATCGCAGATCAAAAAAAGATCTATAACCTAAGGCTATTCACTTCTGTAGAAATCACTCCGCTGATCACTGGCGATAATGAAGCGGAAATACTCATCACGGTAAAAGAACGCTGGTATATTGTGCCGCAGATTATTTTTCAGCTAGCAGATAGAAATTTCGCAGAGTGGTGGACAAATCAAAATCGTGATTTTTCAAGAGTAAATTATGGTTTGCGATTGAGTCATAGCAATGTGGGGGGACGTAATGAAAAAATGAAATTTGCTGGACAGTTGGGTTTTACAAAGGCATTAGATCTGCAGTATAGTAAACCTTACATTGACAAAAACCAGAAACACGGATTAGCGGCACAGATTACCTATAAGGAAAACAAGACAATCCCAATAAAATCTGAGTACAACAAGCAGGTCTTCTACACAAATGAATATGAAGAGATCATTAAAAAAAGTTTCAGCGCTGCTCTTAAATACACTTTCAGAAGAAGTTATTACAATTATCACTTCCTCACGGTAGGGTACAGTGGCACTTGGGTCAGTGATGATGTATTAATCGAAAACCCAGATTATTTGGAGACTGACAGCAACAAACTGAGGTACCTCTATACTACGTACACCTTTAGACATGATCGCCGAGACAATGTATCCTATCCGACTGGCGGAGAATTACTTCAGGTGTCCATTACGAAATATGGGATCGTTTATACCAAGGATCTTAATGAAGTTGAAGTAAACCTTACAGCAAATAAATATTTCCATATCTCCGATAAATTCCACTTCAATACTGGCCTCACGGCTAATTGGTTTTTAAGTACCAATCAACCTTACACCTTAGTAAGAGGCATCGGATATAGTCCAAATTTTGTTCGAGGGTATGAGTTGTATGTAGTGGAAGGTCAACAGCTGTATGTGCATAAAAATAGCTTTAGGTGGAAATTCGTCGATTGGAAAATAGATATTTCTAATCTGATCAAACTGGAGCAATTCAATACCGTACCAATCCGACTTTATTTGAGTGCTAACTTCGATCATGGCTACGTCAAGGATAGAAACAACATTCCTGAAAATGCCCGCTTGAGCAATAAATACCTTATGGGTTATGGTTTGGGTGTAGATCTGGTTGGCTTTTATGATTCTGTATTTCGTTTCGAGTATTCGTTGAATAATAGCAGTGAAGGCAAGTTTTTCTTCAACTTTTCGGCACCTTTCTAAAGTCGCCATTTAGAATTATCATTAGTTTATTGGGCTGATTATCAAGTTTTAATTAAATTAGTTAAGACTTTTTATCAATCCATCATGAAGCAATTGACTTTTTTGTGCTTCGTGCTTTGCTTGTATTTTTCTGCCAAAGCACAAACAGACCCACTCACTCAAGTGCATGGTGCTAGGAGTCAGGGAATGGGAAATCTGCGAGTGCATGGCATGGATACCTGGAGCTATTTCAATAATCCAGGTGGGCTCGCAAAGCTAGAATCTTCAGCCATTTCCGTAGGATACGACTCTCGCTTTGGTCTAAAGGATCTAAGTACATTAGATTTAGCAGGAGCATGGAAACTGAAAGCCGGAACCCTGGGATTTGGGGTTTCACGCTATGGAGGTAAATTATTTAATCAACAATCGCTCGGAGTAGCCTTTGCAAACCAGCTAGGGATAGTCAGTATCGGAGGAAAACTGGAATGGTTTCAAACTCAGATTGAAGGCTTCGGAACCGGAAACAGCATAATTTTTAGTCTGGGCGGCATAGCCGAACTCAGTCCTCAATTCTCTATCGGAGCGAGTATATCCAATCTCAATCGTGCCAAAATATCCATGGATTCAGAAACCAGACTCCCCACTGGAGTAAGTCTCGGAATCTTCTATATGCCTATTTCTCAACTTCAATTTCATGTAGAAGTAGAAAAAGATATTCAGATCAAGCCTATAGTGAAAGCGGGTCTTGAATATGGAATCAAAGACTGGGTGTTCCTTCGTGCTGGAATCAACAGCAATCCGAGTAGGTTGTTTTTTGGGATAGGCATAAAATCAGGCCGATTTAGCCTGGATTACGCTTATGGACAAAATCAAGCTATAGGAAGTACAAATCATGTGAGTTTAGGCTTTTCATTCTTGGACTAATGAAGTTTCTGATCCTCATATCGTTGATTTTACTTTATCTGAATAGTTACGTCCAGGCACAACAAGCACCTCAGAAAGAAATAGATTTAGAGGCATTTATGGAGCGGCTTTTCCCAGTTCAGGATGAAGATTTGGATTACGAATCTATCTACGAAGTTCTGCTTCAGCTCTATCTGAACCCTATGGATGTCAACAAGGCTAATGCCGAAATACTTGCAGCGAGCTATCTACTCGATCCAAGTCAAATTAGCAGTTTGATTGCGTATAGAAATAAGTTTGGTCCCTTGATTTCACTCTATGAATTACAAGCTGTACCCGAGTTTGATCTGAAAACTATCGAGCAAATCCTTCCCTTTCTAACCTTAGGATCAGGTTCTGCAAAACAAACCCAATCCTTTTGGAAACGAGTAGTGGCTGAAGAGCAAGCCTATTTTTTGCTTAGACATCGTCGCACATGGGAAACACGAAAAGGGTTTACACCAGCAGACACCAGTTCAACCGGAAAGATTTCAAGTAGATATTTAGGAGACCCGAATGAATTTTACCTCAGATTTAGGATTCAGCATGCTCGGGATTTTAGTCTGGGATTTACGCTAGACAAAGATCCTGGTGAGCAATTCACTTGGGATGGAAAAACGGCCAGGTATGGGTTCAACTTTTTCTCTTTTCACTTCACCAAATATTATGTTGGAAAATGGAAAACCATTGCTTTGGGAGATTTTCAGGCTCAATTTGGACAGGGTTTGGTTTTCGGTGCGGGTTATTCATTGGGCAAAGGAGCTGAAACAGTGCCAACGGTTCGTAGATCTAGTGTGGGAATCCTGCCCTATACGGCTGCTTTAGAATTTGGCTTTTTCCGGGGAGCTGGCCTTTCCTATCAGAGCGGAAACTGGCAAAGTAGCCTGATCGCATCTTATGCCCCGAGAGATGGTCGAGCTTCTATCAGTTTAGACACGCTGAGCACAGAGGACTTAACGATCAACTCATTCAATCAAAGTGGGCTTCATCGTACCGAAAGTGAACTCAGTACCAAAAATCAATTTCGAGAATTAAGCCTCGGTGGCAATCTTCAATTTTCTTCAGCTTCTGGCAAACTTCAGGCTGGCACTAACTATTTGTTCACCAGATTTAACCATCCTTGGATCAAACAAGCAACTCTTTACAATCAATTTGATTTCACAGGAAAGAGCAATGCTGTAGGTAGCAT
This sequence comes from Algoriphagus chordae, assembly GCF_003254055.1. Taxonomy (GTDB): domain Bacteria; phylum Bacteroidota; class Bacteroidia; order Cytophagales; family Cyclobacteriaceae; genus Algoriphagus; species Algoriphagus chordae. The sequence goes on along the minus strand of NZ_QKZT01000011.1, from coordinate 105,688 downwards.
CTATATGAGTTACAATTGGAAAAACTTCTTTCTTTTTGGAGAGTCTGCTATTTCACAATCAGGAGGAAAAGGTAATATTCTGGGTTTTGTATCGAGTCTAAGCAAACAGGTAGATTTCTCAGTTTTATGGAGAAAATACGATGTCAATTTCCACAGCTTCTATGCAAATGCCTTCTCAGAAAGTACTAAGCCTGCAAATGAACAGGGCATTTACCTTGGCATTCAAATCAAGCCTATTCCCAAATGGAAAATCAATGCATATTATGATTTCTTCAAATTCCCTTGGTTCCGCTACAGGGTTTATGCTCCGTCCAAAGGCTATGAATGGCTAACAAGAATCAGCTTTCAGCCCAATCGAAACCTTACGGCATTCTTTCAAATCAGAGAAGAACAAAAAGACCGAAACCTATCCGACTCTGGCCAACCTGCTCTACCCTATCAAATCAAACCCTTGAATAAAGTAAATGGACTGCTCAGTCTAGAGTATCAGGTTAACAAGGATTTTTTCTTTCGATCTCGAATTCTGTTTAGCAGAGTCAACTACAATGATCAGAAATCATCAGGATTTATGATTCTGCAGGATGTTAGATATAGTTTCAACGAGTTCAGGTTAACTGGTAGAATTGCGCTTTTTGATACAGACGACTACGACACGCGTATCTATGCTTTCGAAAACAATGTACTCTGGACCTTCTCAATCCCAGCTTTTTCTGGACAAGGCATGCGCTACTACCTCCTCGCTCAATACCAAATCAACTCTCAAATCACATGCTATTTTCGGCTTTCTAGAACATCATATACCGATCGAGAAAGCATCAGTTCTGGTTTACAGGAGATTGATGGTGCTAGACAAACCGAAACAACCTTGTTACTTCGATACATGCTCCATCGTTAAATTTCCATCAATGGTATAAGCCAGAGCCTGTTTTTTTGATAATTTGTACTCAAACCACAAAACCTTATGAAAAGAACACTACAATTAACTATTTTCTTTCTGCTTTCTCTAAATCTCGGCTTTGCTCAAAACCTAGATTTGAGTAAAATGACTAAGCAAGAAGGATTTGTTCCTTTTTATCTCGATGAGGAAAAAGGCAAAATATACCTCGAAGTAGATAAGCTGGAATGGGAATTCCTCTATGTCAGCTCCCTTACTGCTGGGATTGGTTCCAATGACATTGGCTTGGATCGAGGCCAATTGGGTGGCACGAGAATAGTAGAATTCAGAAAATCAGGAAACAAGCTTTTCTTGGTACAGAAAAACTATGATTTCAGAGCCTATTCAGATAATCCTGCTGAAGTGCAATCTATCAAGGATGCCTTTGCGGAATCAATACTGTGGGGATTTGAAATCGCTCAAAAAGACGGAAATAAACTAGTCGTCGATGCTACCAATTTCTATCTTCAGGATGTTCATGGAGTAGCACAGACATTGACCAGGAGCCGTCAAGGGACTTTCCGTACAGACGCCAGCCGGTCTGGACTCTATTATCCTATGACTAAGAATTTCCCGCAAAACACCGAAGTGGAAGCCACGATCACTTTAACAGGTCAGGCGACAGGCGGAAATTTGCGCTCTGTCACTCCTAGCTCTGAGGCAGTGACTGTACGTCAGCGACACTCGTTTATTGAGCTTCCAGACGATAAGTATGAACCACGTGAATTTGATCCTAGAGCAGGTTTTGGAAGTATTTCTTATATGGACTTCACCACTCCAATCTCCGAACCTATCCTAAAAAGATTCATAGCTCGTCACCGATTGGTCAAGAAAGATCCAAGTGCGGCAATGTCAGAAGCAGTGGAGCCTATCGTATACTACCTTGATCGTGGTACGCCAGAACCTGTAGCTTCAGCTTTGATCGAAGGGGGGAATTGGTGGAATCAAGCTTTCGAAGCAGCAGGATTTATTGATGCTTTCCGAGTAGAACTCGCTCCAGAAGGCATGGACTTGATGGATGTGCGTTACAATGTGATCCAATGGGTGCACCGATCTACGCGAGGCTGGTCTTATGGGGCTAGTGTACGGGATCCACGAACTGGCGAGATTTTGAAAGGTCATGTGTCTTTAGGTTCATTACGAGTGAGACAAGATTATTTGATTGCGCAAGGTCTATTGCAGCCATTCGAAGAGGGGGCTCCAGCCAATCCAAAAATGCTAGAAATGGCTGTGGCGAGACTCAAGCAACTTTCTGCCCATGAGATCGGACATACCATTGGGCTAGCACATAGCTATGCTACTTCCGCAAACAATCGCTCATCTGTGATGGATTATCCATATCCGCTAATTACAGAGACTTCAAGTGGAGAGCTTGACCTTAGTAATGCCTATGATGACAAAATTGGAGATTGGGACAAGTGGGCTATCAAATACGGCTACGCTGTCACGCCAAAAGGAGAAAGTGAAGCAGCTTTTCTTGAAAAGACCTTAGAGGAAACCTTTGAGGCTGGACATGAATTTATTACTGATTCTGATTCAAGAAGTCCAAGTGGCGCTCATCCTAGAGCTCACCTTTGGGACAATGGTGCTTCATCCTCTGCGGAACTGATGAGAATGCTTGAGCTTAGAGGGAATCGTATGAAAACTTTTGGATTAAATGCTATTCCTACTGGACAGCCGGAAGCTTTATTGGAAGAAGTATTTGTACCGCTTTACTTGATGCATAGATATCAAATAGAAGCAACTACAAAGGTTTTGGGAGGTTTAGATTATAATTACAAAATCAAAGGTGACAACCAGCCAAATCACAAGTGGGTAAGTGCAAAGGATCAGAACGATGCCTTGAATTCTTTGCTTTATGCTATTTCACCGGAACAACTAGCAGTACCTAGCCATATACTAAGCTTGATTCCTCCACGCCCTTTTGGTTATGGCAAAAACAGAGAGACATTCGTATCGCGTACAGGACTGATGTTTGACCCTTTTGCTCCAGCAGAAAGTATTGTGGATCTAACATTTAATTTCATTTTCAATGAAGATCGTGCAGATCGAATTTACATTCAAAACTTACAGGACAATTCATTACCAAGCCTAGACGCTATGCTAACTACGATCGAAAAGCAGGTCTTTTCTTCCAATGTCCCTGATGGATTAAATTCAGAAATCAAATTGATGACTGAAGCCAAAATGGTCGATCATATGATAGCCTTGGCCAAAAGTACTGGAACATCTAACTCAGTAAGAGCGATAGTGCGGGGTCATTTGGATGGCTTGAAAAGTTCAGGCCTAAGTAACAGAAGTTCAAAAGCTGAGGTGAAAATGCATTCGAAATACTTATCAGACAAAATCGAAGCATTCTTAGACTTGCCAGTAGAATTAACAGTTCAAGAAGAGATCAAATCGCCAGATGGTTCGCCAATAGGAATGTCTGAAATGAGTTGCGATTTCGATTTCTAAGAAAAACTTAAATTCCTTAATTGCACTTCAGGCTCGGAGCTTGAAGTGCATTTTTTTTTGTAAAAAATATCCATTTAGATCCGGTAATTTCAGAGATGATAATGATCTCCTTCAGCCTAAATAAAGATAATCATTATCCAAGCGGCTAAGCATTCCAAAGCAAATAGGTAAATTAGCAACTGGAAAGAAGGAAGCCTTTCTTTTGATGAAACCTTCCTTAAATCCCCAGTTTAATTAGCCAAAAGATTTTAGATTTATGAATAACCCATTATTGGCAGATTTCGCCACTCCTTTTGAAACAGCCCCTTTTGATCAAATCTCCCCAAGCCACTATCTCCCAGCTATAACAACGGCCATTACCGAAGCCAAAGCCGATATTGAAGCGATAAAAGCCGAAGCGCTACCTACTTTTGAGAATACGATTGAAGCGCTGGATGGAGCCGGTAAGAGATTAGGAATTATAGCTGGGATATTTTTCAATCTAAATTCCGCAGAAACAAACGAAGAAATCCAATCTCTGGCTAGAGAGATCTCTCCTCTTCTCACTGAACATGGCAACGATATACTTCTTGACCAAGCCCTATTCCAAAGAGTATCTCAGGTTTTTGATCAAAAAGACCAGTTAGACTTGTCTCCCGAGCAAACAACTTTGCTCGAGAAAACTTACAAATCATTCGTAAGAAACGGAGCAAAACTCGAAGGCGAAAAAGCAGATCAGCTCAGAAAAATTGATCAGGAACTAGCGCAAGTCTCCTTGAAATTTGGTGAGAACGTACTGGCCGAGACCAATAAATTTGTGCATTTCGTAGAGCAGGAATCTGATCTGGAAGGTCTTCCTGAAGGAATCAAAGAAGCTGCTGCACAGATCGCTGAAGAAAAAGGCGAGACTGGGAAATGGGCTTTCACCCTAGATTACCCTAGTTATATTCCCGCGATGACTTATGCCAAAAACAGAGCATTGCGCGAGACACTCTTCATGGCTAGCGGCACCAAATGTGCAAAGGGCGATGAGCTCGACAATCAGGATATCATCAAAGAAATCTTGCGATTGCGTCATGATCGTGCCGTCCTGCTTGGCTACAAGAGTCACGCAGATTTTGTACTCGAAGAGCGTATGGCCAAAAGCCCGGCACAGGTTATGTCCTTTTTGGATACTTTGCTCGAAAAAGCAAAGCCTAAAGGAGTGGCTGAGATAAAAGAATTAGAGGGATTTGCCAAGCAAGTCGATGGCCTTGAAAGTTTGAAAAAATGGGATTTTGCCTATTATTCTGAACTTCTGAAAAAGGAAAAATATGCGCTTGACGATGAATTGTTAAGACCTTATTTCCAGTTGGAAAAAGTAATTGATGGCGTATTCCAAACTGCACAAAAGCTTTTTGGAATCACATTTTCGCCTAGGACAGACATCCCAGTTTATCATAAGGATGTAACTGCCTACGAAGTCAAAGACAAGAACGGAAAGTACCTCTCTGTATTCTATGCCGACTTTTTCCCACGTCCTGGCAAAAGAAACGGTGCATGGATGACAAGCTATAAAGGTCAAAGCCTTAAAAATGGTAAGGATATCCGACCTCATGTTTCCATAGTCTGCAACTTCACCAAACCGACCAAGTCCAAACCAAGTTTGTTGACCTTCAATGAGGTCACGACACTTTTCCATGAATTCGGACATGCATTGCATGGGTTGATGGCCCAAGGAACCTATGAGTCACTTTCTGGCACGAGTGTATTTTGGGATTTTGTAGAACTACCTTCTCAGATTTTTGAGAACTGGTGCTACGAAAAAGAATGCCTGGATCTCTTTGCGAAGCATTATGAAACAGGGGAGAAAATTCCTGAAGAGCTAATTGAGAAAATCAAAAAGGCTTCAAATTTCCAGCAGGGTTATCAGACGGTGAGACAAATCAGCTTTGGCCTCTTGGACATGGCCTATCATAGCAAAGACCCATCAGAGATTTCAAATATTTTCGATTTTGAGGAAGCGGTAATGAAGCCTACTGATCTACTCCCTAAAGTTCCTGGAACCTTGATGAGCACGTCATTTTCGCACATTTTCCAAGGAGGTTATTCTTCCGGGTATTACAGTTACAAGTGGGCAGAAGTGCTGGATGCAGATGCCTTCGAATTATTCCAAGAAAAAGGGGTATTCGATAAAGCTACTGCCGATTCTTTTGTCAAAAACATACTATCAGCTGGTGGAACTGAACATCCTGAAATTCTATACAAGCGATTCCGAGGAAGAGATCCTAAACAAGATGCATTATTAAAGCGAGCTGGATTGATTTCAGAATAATTTGCTTTCTTTACTCAATTGTATCTTGTAAACACCCCTATAAATCAAGACCTAAAGTCAAATGGAAACTAAAACTTTTAACCTTCCTTCTTACTTACGAGCTCTATCGGTAATGATATTCATTATTGTACTCGTGTTTTTTCTGATTGTAGGGAAAAGCTTACTAGTCCCCTTATTTATGGGTGGTTTCTTTGCGATTTTATTTACGCCACTTTCCCTCTGGTTGGAGTCAAAAAAAGTACCTAGAATACTTTCCTGTATCATTTCTTTGCTTGCGATGACATCGTTAGTAGGAGGTCTTTTGACTTTTATCATTGGCAATGTGGCGAATTTCACAAAAGATTTCGATGACATTTCTGGCAAGATCACAGATTATGCTGAGCAGGTAGATCATTGGACAGTAGAGACCTTTTCTTATGATGCGGCATTGAGTGATAAAACAAATACTGATTACTTAAAAAATATGCTGAATGAAAATAGCTCAAGCATAGGTGATTTCGCCATGAGAACTGTTGGTTCTTTGACTGGTTTAATTCTTATTCCAGTCTTTATGTTTTTCTTTCTTTTGTATAGAAATCACCTCACTAATGTGATTATCCATATTTATAAAGACAAGGATCCCGAACTGGTAAAAATGCGTATCGTTAGTCTCCGCAAGGTAATTCTAAGTTACATAGTAGGGGTTGTGAAAGTGATGGGTATCCTAGCAATCTTGAATATTACTGCATTTTCTTTACTAGGGATTAAGCACGCAGTCTTCTTCGGTACACTTGGAGCGATTCTGAATATCATCCCTTACGTAGGTCCCTTTTTCGGTGCTATGCTTCCGATGATCTATTCCTTCCTAACCAAAGACAGTTTGTTTTATCCTGCAGGTGTCCTCGTGAGTTATCAAGTTATTCAAATGATTGAAGGAAATTTTCTTACTCCAAAAATTGTGGGTGGAAACGTCAATCTCAATGCATTCATTACATTTTTAGGCTTAATAGTCGGTGGTACTATTTGGGGAGTAGCCGGGATGATATTAATCATTCCAGCAATGGCAATTCTCAGGGAAATATTTGATCTAAGTGATGCCACTCAGCCATTTGCACTTTTGATGGGTGAGGAAAAAGAACCAGTTAAAGAAACAGAAACGACAGAAGTAGCCGAAGAGGTAAACGATGAAAAGTAGGATTAAAACACTGATAGCAGTACTTATCGTAGGAGCATCATTTTCATGCGATTCTGATGAAAGTAAGAAGGGACGATTCCTACTCAAAGGGAATGAAAAAATGGAGGAGAATGACCCCAAAAGTGCAATGGCATTCTACGGAGAAGCCATCGAATTGGATTCTACCTACGCGGATGCTTATTACAATAAAGCACTCGCCCATCTACAGCTAAACCAACTCACCGAAAGTATCCAAGATCTTAGCCTAGCGATCAAATACAATCCGGGCTATTACGATGCTACTTTCCAGAGAGGCTTAAATTACCTCGACAATGGGGAATTTTACAATGCCCGCTCAGATGCTGAAAAGTTGGTACAACTCGATGATCAGAACTGGAAAAGCTACTTTCTTTCGGGATTAGTAGAGGAAAAATTAAAAAATTTCCCCGAAGCAATTGCTGCATTCAAAAAAGCCTCAGAACTCAATCCTGAGAATTCAGATCTATTGGTGAACCAAGCTACCATTCTCTTTTATCAGAAAGATTATGAGGCTGCTAAGAATATTTTAACCGAGGCGATGCGCGTCAATCCTTTGGAGCCACATCTTCATAACCTCCGCTCCATGATATACTTTGATGAGCAGAATTATGAGGAAGCATTAAATTCAGTTGAAAAAGCAATTTCCTTAAATAAGAGTCAGGCTTACTTTTACAATAATAAAGGTCTATATCTACTGTTTTTAGACCAAAAGGAAGAAGGTCTTGAGTTGATCAATCAAAGTATCAAAATGGATGCAAACAATCCTTTTACACTTCGAAACAAGGGCATTTACTATGTGATGCAAGGGGATAAGGTTTCAGCTCTACAGTATTTAGTGGAACTCGATCAGAACCATCCTGACATGGATTTGGTGAAAGAGTACTTGGCCAAGGCTCAGGCTCTCTGATAACTTTTCGCAATCAGATCTAAAAAAAATCTTGGATATAAAAAAAGCCGTAACATTTAACGTTACGGCTTTCATTTGAAATAGTACTTTTTTATGCTTTCGCCTTGATCAAGTTCAATGCTGATCCAGCTTTGAACCATTCGATCTGACCTTCATTGTAAGTATGGTTCACTTGAATAGTATCTGAAGTACCATCTGCGTGATTCAATACCACTTGCAATTGCTTGCCTGGTGCGAATGTAGTCAAGCCAACGATATCAATTGAATCGTCTTCCTGAACCAAATCGTAATCAGTTGGATTGGCAAAGGTCAGACCTAGCATCCCTTGCTTCTTCAAGTTTGTTTCGTGGATTCTAGCGAAAGACTTCACTAAAATAGCACGAACACCTAAGAAGCGAGGCTCCATAGCAGCATGCTCTCTAGAAGATCCTTCTCCGTAGTTCTCATCACCAACAACGATAGAACCAATTCCATTGGCTTTATAATCTCGCTGTGTAGCTGGAACTTCACCGTAGGTACCTGTCAGTTGATTCCTCACAGAGTTGGTTGCATCTGTGTAAGCATTGACAGCACCAATAAGCATGTTGTTTGAGATATTATCCAAATGTCCTCTGAATCTCAACCATGGACCAGCCATAGAGATATGATCTGTAGTACACTTTCCTTTTGCTTTGATCAAAAGCTTAAGACCTTTGAGGTCTGTTCCTTCCCAAGGCTTAAATGAATCCAATAATTGAAGACGATCAGATGTAGGGCTTACCGCAATAGTAACTCCAGATCCATCTTCCGCTGGTTGCTGATATCCAGCATCCTCTACTGCAAATCCTTTAGAAGGAAGCTCAAGTCCATTCGGCTCATCCAATTTCACAGACACACCATCTTCGTTGATTAGGCTATCCGTCATTGGATTGAATGTCAAATCACCTGCAATTGCCAAGGCAGTTACGATTTCTGGTGAAGCTACGAAAGAGTGCGTGTTTGGATTACCATCGGCACGCTTCGCAAAGTTTCTGTTGAAAGAAGTGATGATTGAGTTTTTCTCTTGCTTTTCAGCTCCATGACGAGCCCACTGACCGATACAAGGTCCGCAAGCATTTGCAAGAACTACACCGCCCATTTGACCGAAGGTATCCAAGAAACCGTCTCTATCGACAGTAAATCTCACCTGCTCCGATCCTGGAGTGATCGTATATTCAGATTTTGCAACCAGTTTTTTATCAACTGCCTGCTGAGCTAGTGAAGCAGCTCTAGAGATATCTTCGTATGAAGAGTTAGTACAAGATCCGATCAAACCAACTTCCAATTTTGCTGGCCAGCCGTTTTCTTTCACAGCAGCAGCAAACTTAGAGATAGGCCAAGCCAAATCCGGAGTGAATGGTCCATTTACATGAGGTTCCAATTCAGAAAGGTTGATCTCGATTACCTCATCGAAGTAAGTAGCAGGATTAGCATAAACCTCATCATCACCAGTAAGGTGCTCAGCGATTCCGTTTGCCAACTCAGCCACATCAGCTCTTTCAGTTGAGGCTAGGTAAGCTGCAGATTTCTGATCATAACCGAAGATCGAAGTAGTAGCTCCGATTTCAGCTCCCATGTTACAAATAGTACCTTTTCCTGTAGCAGATAGTGATCTCGCTCCTTCGCCGAAATACTCAACAATAGCACCTGTTCCACCTTTTACAGTAAGAATACCAGCTACTTTCAGGATTACATCTTTGGCAGAAGTCCAGCCAGAAAGTTTTCCAGTTAGTTTGATACCAATCAGTTTAGGAAATTTCAATTCCCATGGAAGGCCAGCCATTACATCGCAGGCATCAGCTCCACCTACACCGATCGCTACCATTCCTAGTCCACCGGCATTTGGTGTATGAGAATCAGTACCGATCATCATTCCGCCAGGGAAAGCATAGTTTTCCAATACTACCTGGTGAATGATACCAGCTCCTGGTTTCCAGAAACCAAGACCATATTTATTAGAAACAGAAGCTAAGAAATCATAAACTTCTTTGTTTTTATCTTTTGCTTTTATCAAATCCTTATCCGCTCCTACTTCAGCTTGGATCAAGTGATCACAGTGTACAGTAGAAGGTACCGCCACCTGATTCTTGCCTGCTTGCATAAACTGAAGCAGAGCCATTTGAGCTGTTGCATCTTGCATCGCAACCCGATCTGGTTGAAAATCAACGTAAGAAACACCTCGGCTATATGCCTGTGATGCAGCGCCTTCGCTCAAGTGTGCGTAAAGAATCTTTTCAGTCAAAGTAAGTGGACGTCCCACAGCCTTGCGAGCTGCTTCGATACGCTCAGGGTATCTGGCATACACTTTCTTGATCATTTCAATATCAAAAGCCATTGTATTGGGATTTTTGTGTGGTAAAAGTTTCGATTTTTATGGACTGCAAATATAGGAAGTTAGCTCAATAATAAGTAACCATTCATCTAGTGTAAAGCAGGCTTTTCCTTATTTAAAACCATTTTAGCTTCATTTGCTGAGTTGGCTCCTGAAATACGGGATTGCAGACAGTAATCGACCAAAAAATCAATCTGTATACATTGGATAAAATCCTGAGGGCCATTTTTGAAAAGGATGGAGCTATAGACTAAAAAAATAACCCAAATACATTGAAATTGATGTGACTTCAAATCACATACTATCCCTCATCAAAATACCAGTAGCTGCAAGGCCAAGCTATTCTTAAGATAGCTCTAATAGAAAAGTCATCGTGTCCAGACCATCAGCATATTCCCATGGTTCAGGGTTTTGAGCCGTACCGAAAGGAACCCTTCCTGGTGCATTTCCTACTACACATTGGATCTTGGGCTCTAGCTCCTCTAGCTTTTCATTCAATTGCTCCTCATTTTCATATACTTCATAGAAAAGTACAGAAATCGGAGAGACTAAATCCTCGCTTTCTTTCAAAAGTAAAAAGCCATTATCCAAATGCTCCTCCAAGTTTACCAGATAGATAGACTTGTTGTAGTCGTAGTTATTATGGTATTTGTGATGCGATGCAATGTTTGAATAGACTTCTAGGGCGCCGAGCAAATCTTGCAATTGAGCCTTCGATTTCACATAAATTTTAGACACATTTCTACATCCTAACCCATAATACTGGAAGATATCTTTTCCCAAATTGACATAGTCCTCAGTAGATTCATCTCCAGTCAATACTGCCACAGAAGTCCTATTCTGACGAATGACATGTGGGTATTTGCCAAAATAGTAATTGAAATAGCGAGATGAATTATCGCTGCCGGTGGCTATGTAGGCGTCCATGCCTTTCAGCATTTCTTCTACACGAATCTGAGATGCTATTCGCGGATCTATTTCAATAAGCATTTTGATGATCCATTTCATCAAAACCTCATCGGAAGAACTCAACTTGATCACCGCCTGATGACCAGATATAAGGACACACATCAGATCATGAAATCCGACCATAGGAATATTCCCTGCCAGCATCAGACCAATTGACTTGGGATTGGAAACTTCTTGCAGCTCATAAATAGCTAGCCATGCATCCATTCTCTCTTCAGTGAGCATAAATGCAATTCCTTCCAGAGCAGACTCGATGGATGATTGGGTAAACCAATTATTATTGTTCTCGGCTCTCCACAACAATTCATCTTTATCGTCTGGATTTAGATTTTGGATAGCTTTTCCTAGCTTGACAAATGCGGAGATACGTTCTGCTGGCTTCATGGTATAGAATTAATGAGGCAAATTTAGCTTTTTTGAAAAGAAGCATCCTTAGAATCGAATTAAATTAGTTAGTATGACAACTTTTTTATTGCCTTACAGTTTTATGGTTGTTACTTTTGATCTATAAATAATTGAAGTTATGGCTATAATGATTACTGACGAATGCATCAACTGTGGTGCATGCGAACCAGAATGCCCAAACACCGCCATCTATGAAGGTGGAGTAGAGTGGACTTGGGGTGGCGGTACTAGTTTGAAGGAAGTTACGTTAGCAGACGGTACTGTGGTGGACGGAAATGAAAAGCAAGATCCTGTATCGGATGAATTCTACTATATCGTGACAGATAAGTGTACAGAATGCAATGGTTTCCATGAGGAGCCTCAGTGCGCGGCTGTTTGTCCTGTAGATTGCTGTGTGGACGATCCTGATCACCGCGAAACAGAGGAAGCGCTATTGGCTAAGAAAGCCATGATGCACGGAGAATAAGCTTTTCTGACCAGATAGCAGCTTGATTTTCACAGCTACTTTCTATTTTACGGTTATAATTATGACGAAAGTCTTTAAATAATTAGCGATTGGATTTGAATTCTAGGAGCGAATTGTTTTATCTTGGGTCGTATTTTAACCAACCTTATACTCATAACATTTAGAATTGTGGACGATCAAAGAGGCTATGACAGAGAGGAGATTTTCTCTAAAAAAGTAAAAGCAGGAAAGAGAACGTATTTTTTCGATGTGAAATCAACTCGTTCTAATGATTACTACCTGACGATAACTGAAAGTAAGAGAAAAATAAACGGAGACAACTTCACTTACGAAAAGCACAAAATCTTCCTTTACAAAGAAGATTTCTTCAAATTTGTGGAAGCACTTAATGAATCGGTTGATCATGTGAAAAATGAATTGCTGCCGGATGTTGATTTTGAGCAATACGAAAATGAAGAATCCGATAACGAATTGAAGTGGGAATAATAAACTTAGATATATCAAAATTCTAGTTTCAACATAGAGAAACAGTATATTAGAGGAGACAGTGATGTCTCCTTTTGTTATTTCAGAATATGCAGCGTTTTTTCATTTACCTCTTTCTATCCATCACAATTTTCCTGCTGTTCGGCTGGTATTTTTCCAATATCACTCTTTACCTAATTATTTCTTTAATTCTAGCGGCTGTTTTACGGCCACTGACCAACCATCTAAATGACTTCCATTTACTGGGTCATCATATCCCAAGATGGTCAGCCATACTCCTATCCTACTCAGCAATTATCCTATTATTGGTATTGCTTAGCTTTTTATTTTTTCCGCTGATCAACAATCAAATCATTATCCTAAGTGAATTGGATCTTAATGGTATTTATGAACAGATCCAAATTCCAGTAAATAGAGTTGAGGGCTTTCTATTCCGCCATGAGTTATTAGAAACCCAACCAGGGTATTTATTTGGCAGCTTGAAATCCAGTATGATCGAAACGATCAAAGAATTTGATTTCACTTCCTTTATAGGAGGAGTAATTAATACCACGAGTAGCCTTTTTATAGGATTAATTGCTATTGCCTTTATTAGCTTTTTCCTGCTGTTGGAAAATGGCCTCTTGCGTAGAAACCTGCTTAATCTGATCCCAAACCCATATTTTGAGCTTTCGGTAGCTACTTTCACCAAAGTAGAAAAGCTATTATCAAATTACCTTTCGGGACTTTTGCTACAGATGCTGGCGATCTTCTCTTTGGCTAGCTTTGGACTCACCGTTTTAGGGGTCGATTATGCGTTAACTATTGCATTGTTTGCTGCGGTAGCAAATTTAATCCCTTATGCAGGTCCACTTCTCGGTGCAACTTTCGGAATCATTGTTGGCGTTTCATCAGGAACTTTTGAAACAAATACTGAATTGAATTACCTTATTATTAAAATCCTTTCAGTCTTTGGTCTGGTTCAGATTACAGATAATATATTTCTACAGCCTATGATTTTTTCTAAATCTGTGAAAGCGCATCCCCTTGAAATATTTGTTGTTATCTTTGCCGGGGCAAAAATCGCTGGCGTAGTCGGGATGATATTTGCCATACCGGTTTATACCATCTTTAGAGTTTTCATTTTGGAGTTCTACAAGGGGTATAAATCTTACAGAATATTTAAAATAATAAAATAACGAATTAATGGCATTACAATGTGGCATTGTAGGACTTCCAAACGTAGGGAAATCCACTCTGTTTAACGCCCTATCTAGTGCGAAAGCAGAAGCAGCTAACTTCCCCTTTTGCACCATTGAGCCTAATGTGGGTGTAGTTACCGTTCCAGACAAACGTCTTCAGATTCTTGAAAATCTTGTCAATCCGCATCGAGTTCTTCCAACAGTGATTGAATTCGTAGATATTGCCGGACTTGTCAAAGGTGCTAGTAAAGGTGAAGGACTTGGAAATAAATTTCTCGCCAATATCCGTGAAGTGGATGCTGTGATCCATGTGATCAGATGCTTTGACGATGAAAACATCGTACACGTAGCTGGAGGTGTAGATCCAATTTTCGACAAGGAAGTCATCGATACCGAACTCCAATTGAAAGATTTGGACTCGGTAGAGAAAAAAATCCAGAAGTCGGAGAAGATTGCTAAATCTGGAGATGCCAAGGCAAGAAAAGAACTGGAAGTACTTTTGCAATTCAGAGACGCTTTGAAAGCAGGGAGAAATGCTCGATCTGTGGAAGTGGACAAGGAGGAACTGGAAGCTGTACGCGACCTGCATCTATTGACCATCAAGCCTGTCATATATGTAGCCAATGTGGATGAAAGCAGTCTACAAGCTGGTAATCAATACGTAGATAAGCTAAAAGAAGAAGTCAAAGATGAGAATGCTGAGGTAATCATCCTTTGTGCAGCGATAGAAGAGCAAATCGCAGAATTCGAAGATCCAGAAGAGAAGGAAATGTTTCTTGGAGAATACGGTCTCGAAGAAAGTGGCTTGAACAAATTAATCAGTGGTGCGTATTCATTATTAGACTTGATTACCTATTTCACCGCTGGTGTTCAGGAAGTAAGAGCTTGGACTATCAAAAAAGGATGGAAGGCACCTGCAGCAGCTGGAGTGATTCACACAGATTTTGAAAGAGGATTTATCAAAGCTGAAGTAATAAAACTAGCTGAATATCAGAAATTCAAAACTGAAGCAGCGTGTCGAGAAAATGGAAAAATTGCCATTGAAGGAAAAGAATATATCGTTCAAGATGGTGACATTATGCATTTTAGGTTTAATGTGTAACAATTTCTCAAAAAAAATGATAATTTTGTAATTGATTATTCACCCTAAACGTTACAATTTTATCTTATTTATTGTCTCATTTTATTTTTAATTTACCGTGAGAGTTAGACTAATATTTTCCCTTAAAAACAAGGGCTCCTATTTACCTTTCCACCATCAGTATATACTGGCGCAATTCCTGAAAGGGTTAATTGTCAAAGGTGGCAGAGAAGAGTTTTACAACTATAACTATTTCAACTTTTCTGGCCTCAAAGGTCAGACAAAGGTGAGTAGAAGTGGATTGCATTACTATTCTAGTTTGGTTACCCTAGTGTTATCTTCCCAAAGCGAAGACTTCATGGACTATCTGCTAGAGCAGGTTTTTGCCACCCCAAAAATCGAGCTAGGCAACCTAATCATGGTTCCTGAATACACTGAAATCGAAGTAGAACCTGTTTTGGAAACTTCAAACAAATTCGTTTGTATTTCCCCATTGGTATTGATCACTCCTGCATTCAATGAAGAAGCGGGCAAGAGATTCATTAGCCCGGATAGCGATGAGTTTTCCGATTTGCTTTATGAATCTACGCTCACTCGAATGGAACGCTCAGGCTGGTACACACCAGAGCAAATGGAGACATTCTACAAGTTCCAGGTAGTTCCAGACATGGTTTATGTCAATAAACTTAAGGAAGCTCAGAAGAAATTTGCTAGAATCTATGCCGTGTATGACATGGATGTGAAATACGAAGTGAGAGGCTATACACTTCCAATCACCTTGTATGCTGCTCCTGAAGTTCAGGACTTCGTATTCAAATGTGGTTTGGGTGCATTTACTCACAAGGGTTTTGGCATGCTAGATTTGGCTAATCACCCAACTGGGCCAAGAACGACAACTTACAAATTCAAAAGAGAAGGTTTTGTTCCTTATAAGCCAAGTGAGCGTATTCGAGAGAATGTAGCTCCACCGGCAACTGAGGAGAAAAAAGAAGACTCAGACTCTTCCCCTTCTACCGAAGAATCATAAAAAAATCCCTTCCGTTATTCGGAAGGGAT
The DNA here is from genome assembly GCF_003254055.1 of Algoriphagus chordae. Taxonomy (GTDB): domain Bacteria; phylum Bacteroidota; class Bacteroidia; order Cytophagales; family Cyclobacteriaceae; genus Algoriphagus; species Algoriphagus chordae. Next base: position 89,911 of record NZ_QKZT01000011.1, on the reverse strand, counting down.
TTTTGCTTTTTAGCCCCAAGCCTTTCAGTAACTTGACCACTTTTTACTTTTCATCTTTAGAACTCAATCAACAACCATCTTCCTCTACATTCTCCGGCGATTTGGCTGTAAGTATATATATCCCACTAGCTGATCATAACGCGAGCCTAGATTCCTGAAATAAACCAGGACCTGATATTCATTCTCAGTTTCAAAATAACTTCCTTCAAAATACTGAGGTTCGAATACACCATTTTCGGAAAATGCAAATTGGTAATCATACCAGCCTTGTTTCAACAAAAGTGAGGTGGTGTAAACACCCATCTTGGGATCCCACTCCATCTTTGTCTCAGGTGCTTTACCCCAATTTGTCAATGAACCAAGCAAGTAGATAGGATCTGAGGTTTGTTCCACCGCTAATCTAAAAGTCATCAGCATATATTCGCTTTCTATCTCTGGATCTCCTCCTGGTCGATCTTTGGTTTCTATCAAATATTGTCCATTCAGATCTAAATACTGCGAATACGCTGTCTCTGGCCTAGGTTCGTTTATTTTTCCATCTGCAAATATCACATCTGGCTCCACACGCATATCCGCTACATTTATTCCATTTGCGCGCATAAACCTCAGGTCAACAAATCGAAATTCGTTCCCTGCATCGAAGGCATTACTGCCATCAAAAGACTCATATCGAAGGATCTTCGAACTCTCGTTCATAAAGGTTGGCTTAGCCAAAAACTTCGCATTGTCCCAACGTTGGTTTTGACGGATAAGCACTTTGATCTGCCCGTCGGGATTGGTCACCTCTCCTGCAGAATAATTCACCACCACATTTATTTGCTGAGACTGCTTCCTATTTGCTGTTTGAGTCGGAGGCACCACTGCAGCTCCTACCTTAAATGTCTCCTCATACACCATAAATCGCTTGGTCAAAATCACGTCAGACTCATCCCTCTGACTATATACTTTTAATATATAATTGCCTGATTTGGTGACTGATGGGACTTCAAATTTATAATGAATATAAGGAATTCGAGTATTGACAGAATACTCGTAATCCTGTATATTAAACTCATTGAAAGTGGGGAGAAAATCATTATTCTTCAGCTGTGACTGTTGCCAATCTGCATCACAATGAATCAATTTGGCGGTGTATAATTGGGGGTCAAAAGCCAAATCATCGAAGATAAGTAGCAACTTTTTACTAGATAAAAGTGGAACTACTGGGGCATCCAGCGAGGCGTCAAAAGTCACTCCCACTGGAAATAAACGCACAGATTGGATGTGATCTTTATATACTCTATCCTCCAGTTGCTGCGCAAAAAGAGAAAAAACAGCTGAGCTAGTCAGCAAAAAACTTAAAAAAAGGAATTTGGTCTTCATTCTGAAAAATAGGCAAAATGAAGACCAAATCTATTAAATACTAAGAAAGGACTTCCTGTAAACTGGAAATTTTATCCACCAAAGCCTCCCATTGCTCATTGGATCTCGCAAGCTTAGCCTGAAGACCTTGATAGTTTTCTTGAATTTCCTGAGCTTCTTCCTCGCGAGAATACAATTCTGGATCAGCCATTTTTCGCTCCAAACCCAACTTCTTCTCTTCAAGTTTTTCCACTTCCTTCTCCACTCTTTCCAATTCCTCCTCAAGTTTACGAAGATCTCTCTTGGCTTGCTGTGCCTCTGGATTATTCACAGGAGCCTTAGCTTTAGGCTGCTCCTTTTTCACGGCCTTTTGAGTCGTTTGCACTGGAGCTACTTCCACTTGCCTTTCTCTCCAAGCCTCATACTCTGCATAAGTACCCAAGTACTCTTTGATCTCATGATTCTCTATGTACCAGATCTTATTTGCCACACCTCTGATGAAGTGCCTATCGTGAGATACTGTCACAAATGTCCCTTCATATTGCTGAAGCGCTTGAATCAAAATATTGACTGACTGAAAGTCCAAGTGGTTGGTAGGCTCATCGAGTAGCAAAAAGTTGGATTCAGAGATCAGAGTTTTTGCTAGTGCAACTCTGGATTTTTCACCTCCAGAAAGCACCTTGATCTTTTTGAAAACTTCTTCATTGGTAAACAGAAAGCATCCTAATACACCTCGAAGCTCCATTTCAGATTTGGCACTGCCAGCCTGAGCCATTTCTTGAAGGATCTCATTATCTAGCGTCAGTGCTTCCAACTGATGTTGGGCAAAGAAAGATTTTACAACATTATAGCCTTCAGTTCTTCCTTTTATATCCTTTTCAGAGCCATCGATGATTCTGAGTAGTGTTGATTTACCTTTTCCATTTGCTCCGATCAAGGCAATTTTATCACCTCGCTCAATACGGGCAGTGGTGTTTTTCAGAATCACATTATCCCCGTAAGCCTTCGAAATATTGTCAAGCGTGATCACATCACGGCCTGATTGCTTGGAGAATTTGAATTTGAAATTGACCGAAACCTCGTCACTCACTACCTCATGTACACGATCCAATCTATCCAAGGCTTTGATTCTTGACTGAACCTGATTGGACTTGGTTGCCTTAGCACGGAAACGCTCGATGAATTTCTCCGTTTGCTTGATCATCTGCTGCTGATTCTCATAGGCATTTTGCTGGATTTCCATCCGCTCTACCTTCTCTTCCTTATAAAAAGAGTAATTTCCAGCATATAGGGTCAGAGAATTACTCGCGACCTCTACTGTGCTGCTGATACAATTATCCAAAAATGTCTGATCGTGGGAAACTACGATAACTGCACCCTCATAGTTCTTCATATAATTCTCCACCCATTCGATGGAAGGAAGATCCAAGTGGTTGGTAGGCTCATCGAGCATCAGCAGGGATGGCTTTTCGAGCAAAAGCTTGGCTAGCATCACACGCATTCTCCATCCACCGGAAAAAGTCCGAAGTGGCTTATCCAAATCTGCAGATTTGAAACCTATACCTTCTAATACTTCTGCCGCCTTTGCTTTGATTGTATAGCCCTCATTAGCTTCAAATCTCTCTTGAAGAAACGCAAGTCTATTAATAATCTCATCAGAGTAATCAGTTTCCATCTTTTTCAAGATTTCATCTATCTCATCTTGAAGCTCTAAAGTCTCTTTGAAAGCCGCCAAAGCCACATTCAAAATACTATCGTCAGACTGAAAAGAAAGCAAATCCTGATTCAAAAATCCAATGGTACAATCCTTCGCCTTTTGGACTTCTCCAGAACTAGGCTGAAAATCTCCATTGATAATTTTCAATAAGGTGGACTTACCCGTACCGTTTTGACCTACAAGGCCAATCTTGTCTTTAGGCTTGATATGTAAATTGGCATTTTCGTAGAGTGGACGCCCTCCGATGAAGTAAGAAAGGTTGGAAATCGATAACATGGCGCAAAATTAATCATTAACCCGCTCATAACCTTTTCAATCCCAAACATTCTGAATGTTTCTTATCTTTCTATAGTAAAGAACCTACTACTTATGAAAAATCTATCCAAAATTTCAGTCGTACTCGGAATAGGAATCTGCCTTTTCGCTTTCGGTTGTGAACAAAATCAAAAAGCTGAGGCTCAAAATCTTAAAACTCCAAACTCTGCAAATAAGCGGAATATCAGCACTGCAAAAGCGGATGTGAAATTGGACAAAATCAAACTACCTGCTAATTTCAAAATAGACGTATGGGCAGCGGATATTCCGAATGCCCGTGAGATGACAGTCTCCGAAGATGGAATTGTTTTCGTAGGAAGCAGACAGAAAGGTGATGTCTACGCAGTCATTGATGAAGATGGTGATGGTAAGGCTGACACGAAATTCACTTTGGCCGAGGATCTGCAAATGCCCAATGGAGTTGCTTACAAAGATGGTGATCTCTATGTCGCCGAGGTAAGTAGAATCATTCGATTCAAAGACATCAAGAACAACCTGAATAATCCAAGCTATGAAGTCCTGTACGACGGCTATCCTACAGAAACTCATCATGGATGGAAATTCATTGCTTTTGGCCCAGATGGAAAATTGTATGTGCCAGTTGGCGCTCCTTGTAATATTTGTGAATCTGAGGATGAAATATTCGCATCCATCACCCGATTGGATGTGAGTTCTCCAAATCCAACACCAGAAATCGTAGCACATGGCGTGAGAAACTCAGTGGGTTTCGACTGGGATCCAAAAACCGGAGACATGTGGTTTACTGACAATGGTCGTGATATGATGGGAGATGACATTCCAAATTGTGAGTTGAACCATATCTCTGAAGCTGGGCAGCATTTCGGTTATCCTTACTGGCACGAGGGAACCGTGAAAGACCCTGAGTTTGGCGACAAAGGCGGACCAGCGAGTGACTATGTAGCTCCAGCAGCAAAAATGGGCGCTCACGTAGCTCCTTTAGGAATGAGGTTCTATGAAGGCGACATGTTCCCTACGGAATATAAAAGTAAAATAATTATCGCCAAACACGGCTCATGGAATAGAAGTAAGAAATCTGGCTATGTTTTGACTTCAATCAATGTGGATGGCTCAACTGCATCTGGTGAAGAAGATTTCGCAACTGGATGGCTGGATGAGGAAGCTCAGGAGGCCTGGGGTCGCCCGGTGGATGTTCAGGAACTGAAAGACGGTAGCTTATTGATCTCAGATGATATGGCTGGAGTGATCTATCGGGTCACTTACTCAGGAAAGTAAATCAATAAAAAAGGGAAGCGTTTTGCTTCCCTTTTTTGCTTTAATCTAGCAGTAATGCTACTGGAATATGATAAGCTTGATTCAGCTTTTTGATTTGCTTTAGACTTAGTCTCCTTTTTCGATTCATTATTTCAGAAACTCTGCTTGCTGGCCCTAATACAGGTACAAGGTCCTTTTGCTGCATACCATTTTCTGAAAGGTAATAGCTTAAAACTTCAATAGAATCAGCAGTGGAGTTATCTACTTTATATCCTTTTTCCTCTTCATATTTCTCTATTAATATGGAAAGAACTTCCAGATAATTCTCCTCATCTGAGTTTGCCTCCACTCCACTATTTATTAAACCTTTTATCAATTCAAGAGAAGTTTGGTACTCCAAATCATTCTCAATGACTTTTAGTAAAGGTTTTTCAATCGTTTCCATAATAGTTAAATTTTATTTGCATCAATTTTATCATAGGCAGAATGAGTACCTATCCAAATCGTGTAAACAATATCTTGCTTACCTTGGCTGGCAACATGAATGCCTGTAATTAACCGAAATTTATTTCCTCCAATATTGAAAATCACTCTATTGCTAGCGAGCACATCTGCAGAACCGAAGAATAATTTAATTTCGTTAAGATTATTCAACTTCAATGATTTGACAATTTTCACCCAACGCTGAAGCGGAGCTTTGGCATCTGGGTGCTTAGAAATAAATTCTACTAATGTTCTCTCAGATATGATTCTCAATTTGAAACAGAAATAACAATACAAAAGTTACACTTTTTGGAAACTGGAACAAAATATATTGAAATTATTCCAACCAATCCGGCTTAGTCGTCACCACCTCAGCCTGAAGCTGATTCAGTAGATTATACAATCCAAAATAGGTTCTGTTTACATACAAACCATGTCTGGAACCACGAGCCTGATTAGATTTCTTGAATAGCTTATCATTGGAAACTCGATCTCCTAATTCAAAGATTTTTTCAAAGAAGCTATCATCCGAAAAGTCGAACTTCTCTACATGAAAAGGCTTACCTAGCAGAGAGATCATCTCTTTAAAGACGGATTTGAAGTACTCCTGCTCGTCTGGTGAATCTTTGTCTGAGATAAATTCCAGATCAAAAAACACCTGATCCAGTTCATTGCTATTGATCAACAAGTCTTTTTTAATCAGCGCAAAATAACCCTGATAGAAGTCCTCAGGAATTATTTTCACACAGCCGAAATCAATGATTCCCAGTTGGTCATTGTCCTGAATAATGAAATTACCGGGGTGTGGATCAGCATGAACCTGCTTGAGATTATGAACCTGATGATGGTAAAAATCCCAAAGTGCCTGCCCAATCTGATTTCTTGATTTCTGACTCGGATTGGTTTCCAGCCATTCCTTCATGTGAGCTCCTTCTATCCAATCCATCGTAATGATCCGCTCAGCACTGAGTTCATCGTAATAAGTCGGGAATTTCAAATTTGGAATATGACTACATTCACCAGATATCTCCCTTGATCGCTTCACCTCAAGGACATAATCGGTTTCCTCCAAGAGCTTCTCCTCCACTTCCTCCATGTAATGATCCAACTCTTTCTCATTCATATTCAAAATCCGTAAAGCAAAAGGTCTTACTAATTTCAAATCTGAGCTCACAGAATCAGCAATTCCAGGATATTGGATTTTCACCGCTAAAGTCTTTTCACCCAAAGTAGCTTGGTGAACTTGACCAATAGAAGCGGCATTCACCGCTGATCTAGTGAATGTATCGAAAACCTGATCTGGTGTTTTGCCAAAATATTTTTGGAAAGTCTTTACCACCAAAGGATAGGATAATGGCGGCGCAGAGTATTGCGCCATGGTGAATTTATCCTGATAAGCTCTTGGCAAGAGATTTTTGTCCATCGACATCATCTGAGCCACTTTTAGGGCAGAACCTTTCAGCTGGCTCAGGGAAGAGTAGATATCCGTAGCATTATTCTGGTGGAGCTCCTCCCTATCCATGCCCGGATTCACCATTTTTTTGGCGTAATGCTTCACATAATTACCTCCTACTTTTGCTCCTGTAGATATGAATTTGGCAGCTCGCTGCACTTTTGAGACAGGGATCGCCTGTTGCTCATCTAAGTTGTCTGTCATTGTTTATTTAGACTGATACATGAATTTGGCGAAGTCAAGAAATGAGTCAAGTGCACTTTTTCCCATCAGGTCAAATCCCAGATTCACTGACTTCTCTATAGCCGCATCTGTTTTTTCAAATCTAGGTGATCTATCATCTAGCCAATACCTAAATACAAATCCGACTTGTATCCAAAGCGCCTCATCGTACCGATCTGAAATCACCGGACGCGTTGCGATTTCTTCTGTCTCTTTCCCTTCCAAAATTATCTCGTTGGCAAAGGCTTTAAACTTCTCCTTGAATTCCGCAGATTCCTTTGGTAGCGTAACAATAGATTTTGCTTTGCTTTCGTATAAACTCAGTAGATAGGATCTATTCTTTTTCAATACTTCTATCCAGGTGAACAAAAAGCTAAGGAATTTTTCTCTAGCTGAATATTCCTCAAATACCCCCTGCTTACCAATATCAGCAAGAGTCTCATCAAAAATATCTACTAATATGGTGGACTTGATCGCTTCGAAAGAGCTGAAGTAGGTATAAAACTCCTCCTCTTTCATTTTCAAATCCTTGGCAAACTTGAATACCGACTTTGGCAATTCTCCATGCTCAAGCACATGATTTTTGAAGCCTTCCAAAATCAGCTTTCTGTAATCCTTCTTGGTAGTTTTCTTAGCTCTGGTAGTTTCCATAGTATCTCTTTTATACAATTGCTTAACAGTCAAGTGGCACAACAGGTTTAGAAAAAGATGAAAAACATTTGTGAGGGCACCACCTATATGGTGGTCTGTGCGACACATACTAGGGTAAAAAACTTAATAGCTATTCCGCTCTTTCAGAGCTCAATCACTCATAACAATTTCATTGACCCCAGCCCTACAGGCTGGGCTATTGTATATAGGGCATTCAGCCCAGTCTAAAATTAAATAATACTAAAAGCTGTGCCCTTTTGTGTAGTCCTCCGTGCACTCTGTGGCTAAAAAAATAAAATAAAACCGAAGTGATTAGCCTCGGTTTGATATTCAACTTTTTTAATGTCTTTAGCCAGACACCTTTTCAATCACCAAATTGTGGTTGGTATAGATACAGATATCAGCTGCTATATTCAGGCTTTCTCTTACCATTTCTTCTGCGGTCATGTGCGGAGCAAATTGCTTCATCGCACGTGCTGCAGATTGAGCATACATACTTCCCGAACCAATAGATGCAATATGTAAATCTGGTTCGATCACATCGCCATTGCCAGAGATAATCAAAATATCATCCATATCAGCTACGATCATCATCGCTTCCAACTTAGAAAGCATACGATCCGTTCTCCATTCTTTAGCCAACTCCACAGCAGAACGTTTCATATTATTGCCAAAAGCTCCAAGCTTCTCTTCGAATTTCTCCAAAAGTGTAAAAGCATCTGCGGTAGAGCCTGCAAAACCAGTAACGATCTTACCGCCTTGCAAAACTCTCAATTTCTTTACGCTACTTTTTGCTACTGTATTTCCTAAAGTTGCCTGACCATCTGCTCCTATTACTACTTCTCCATTATGTCTGATCGCAACTACGGTTGTTGATTTTATCTTAGTCATGTGCTTGGTTATTGTGTGTTGGATACTTACCAATAAACGTACAAAAAGCAAAAAGTCCTGAAATCAGGACTTTTTGGCAGTTAATTATATTCTTAAACCAGTATTCTGACTGGATCTTCGAGTAAGCTTTTCAAGGTAATCAAGAAGGCCGCTCCAATAGAACCGTCTACCACTCTGTGATCACAAGACAAAGTCACCTTCATCAGATTGCCGATTTTCATCTGGCCATCTTTTACGACTACAGTTTCCTTGATACCGCCTACTGCTAGGATACAGGCATCAGGTGGATTGATGATCGCAGTGAATTCATCTACTCCGAACATTCCCAAATTGGAGATCGTGAAGGTATTTCCTTCCCAATCCTTTGGCTGAAGTTCTTTATTTTTAGCTCTTCCACCTAAGCTTTTGGCCTGAGTAGAAATTTGAGAAAGTGACAAGCTATCAGCGAATCTAATCACTGGAACCAAAAGCCCCTCATCCACTGCTACTGCCATTCCAATATGGATATGGTCGTTGTATCTAATCTTGTCGCCTAACCAGCTAGAGTTCACTTTAGGATGCTGACGCAAAGCAGCTGCTGTAGCTTTGATCACCATATCGTTAAAGGAAATCTTTACCGGAGCGATTTCATTCATGCTTTTTCTAGCTTCGATCGCTTTATCCATGTTGATTTCCATGGTCACGTAGAAGTGCGGTGCACCAAACTTGCTTTCTGCAAGTCTCTTAGCAATCACTTTTCTCATCTGAGAAACCTTCTCTTCTTTGAAGCTTTCCACTCCAAGACCTGGAGCAGCAGTACCTACAGCTTCGCCTCCTTGTGGAGCAGCAGCAGGAACAAAGTTTTCTACGTCTCTTTTCACGACTCTTCCGCCTTCTCCAGAACCGCTTACGGTACGGATATCTATCCCCTTATCTTCAGCCATTTTCTTAGCCAAAGGAGATGCTTTCAATCTATCGCCATCAGCTGTAGTCGCAGGAGCGCTACTTGCAGCTGGAGTAGAGGAAGCTTTAGGAGCCTCTTCTTTTTTAGCTTCAGCAGCTGGTTCGGCTTTAGCCTCAGCAGGTGCTTCAGAAGATTCTGATTTTTGAGCTTTCAAAAGTGTCTCGAAATCAGCTCCTTTTTCACCGATAACAGCGATCACACCGTCTACTGGCACAGAATCTCCAGCTTCCACTCCTATATATAGCAAGGTCCCATCGTCATAAGACTCCAGTTCCATGGTTGCTTTGTCAGTTTCTACCTCAGCGATGATTTCACCGGATTTCACATCATCACCTACTTTCTTCAACCAAGATGCAATCGTTCCCTCTTGCATAGTATCAGACATCTTAGGCATCGTGATTACTGTGGCATTGATGTTTGACACATCAATTTTCTCAGCTGGAGCTTCGGATTTGGCAGGTTCATCCTTTTTCTCTTCGGCTTTTGGAGCTTCTTCTTTCTTTGCTGCTGAAGAATCGCTGCCATCAAGTAGGTGCTGGTACTCCTCACCTTTCTCTCCGATCACCGCTATCACACCATTTACTGGCACAGCATCTTTTTCTTTCACTCCAATATATAACAGCACACCCTCATCGTAGGATTCAAGCTCCATCGTTGCTTTGTCAGTTTCTACTTCCGCCAGGATATCACCTGGTTTTACAGAGTCTCCAACTTTTTTCAACCATGCAGCAATCACACCTTCTTCCATGGTGTCGCTCATTTTAGGCATTCTTATTATTTCGGCCATAGGTTATTCCGCGCTAATTCGTTTTTAAAGTGTCCAAAAATAGTTTTTATAATGGCTTTATTCAAATTTAAAACTAGTAATTTCCCCAAGCATTTCAGCCTTCAAACCATATCTCCCTGATATGCCTTTATTAGACAACAGTAACTACGCTAGACCCAAGTGGTTGTTTAGCGGACATTTAGAAACAATTTATCCCTCACTTTTTAGAAAAGTTGTTGCTCCTATTCCCGTTAAAGAGAGAATTTCTACAACAGACGGAGATTTTCTTGATCTGGATTGGTATCATCAAGGCAAGTCCAAATTGGTCATAATCAGTCATGGCTTAGAAGGTAATAGTACTCGCGCTTATATGCTGGGCATGGTAAATTCTTTTCTGAAAAAAGGTTACGATGTCCTCACCTGGAACTTTCGCAGTTGTAGTAATGAGATGAACAAGCAGGTTATTTTCTATCATTCTGGCGCTACATACGACTTAGATCTGGTGGTGAAGCATTCCTATGATGCTTATGAAGAAATAAATCTGGTTGGCTTTAGCTTAGGAGGAAATCTGACTTTAAAGTATTTGGGAGAAAAAGGAAATACACTTTCAAAAATTCATCGAGGAATCGGCATTTCAGTCCCATTACACTTGGGAAGTTCCTCCAAAAAAATATCTGAAACTGAAAACACCTTGTATTCCAAACGCTTTTTGCGAAGCCTAAAAAAGAAAGTAATAGAGAAATCCGAAGCACATCCGGGACAAATTCCAGTAGATATGCTAAGAAACATTAAAACTTTGGCTGATTTCGATGATTTTTTCACGGGACCTCTTCATGGCTTTGCAGATGCTGAAGAATACTACGAAGTCAATTCTTCCTTGTACTTTCTGGATCAGATAAAAGCACCTACACTGGTCTTAAATGCAGAGAATGACCCGTTTTTAAGTGAAAAATGCTTCCCAAAGACCCTTGCAAAATCCTTGGATCAGGTCTATTTCGAATTCCCAAAACATGGAGGTCATGTAGGGTTCAGCCCTACAAATTCCGAAAAACCCTATTATTCGGAGCAAAGAGCAGTTGAATTTATAAGCGCTGTTATCTAACTTCCTGCCAATTACAGCGATATAAAATTATGTGTGGACGATATTCCTTAAGTAAAAGTAAAGAAGAACTCGAAGAGAGGTTTCAGGCAGAAATGCTAACTGATTTGAAGCCACGATACAATATTGCTCCTACACAGCTGGTTCCTGTGATTACTTCTCAAAGTCCTAAGGGATTTTCTTACTTCTACTGGGGGATTACACCAGAATTTGGCAAAAACAGACCTGTTGCTCAAAAACTCATCAATGCGAAAGCAGAGACTGTTCATGAGAAAATATCGTTCAAAACTGCCTTTAGACAAAGGAGATGCATCATTCCTGCCGATGGTTTTTATGAATGGAAACGACTAGGCAAAAAGACCTCCGTTCCCTACAGGTTTACTTTAAGAGAAGACGAGCTATTCTCCATCGCTGGAATTTGGGAAGAATATGAAGCTGCCAATGGAGAAACTCAACACACTTTTTTGATACTTACCACCACGCCCAACTCAGTGGTTTCTGCTATTCATGACAGAATGCCGGTAATTCTAGATCGCAATGCAGAAAAAAAATGGCTGGATACCTACACTGAAGAAGAAGACCTTTTGGCCTTGCTGAAGCCTTGTGCTGCAGATTCAATGTTGGGCTATACCGTCTCACCTCTAGTGAATTCCGTACAAAATGACAGTCCTGCGATTATCCGCAAAACCTCTCCCATGGATCAGCATGGAAACTACACCCTCTTCGGATAAATTCACCGCTATTCACGCTCTCTTTTGCTAGAGTAAATTGATCTAGCGATATTGAGAATCAATTATAAGACAACCCAAATTGACATGAAGAAATCTAGGATTCTAGGCGTTGGTCACTATGTGCCCGTTCGAACTGTGACTAACCATGAGCTTTCTGAAATGATGAACACCAATAATGAGTGGATCGTCGAAAGAACTGGAATAGAGTCAAGACACTGGTTTACTCCAGGAGTTGATACGGTGACAAGTATGTCCAAAGGTGCCTCTGAAATGGCAATGGACAGAGCTGGCGTGAAGGCCTCCGAAATAGATTTTATCGTGTTTGCGACCATCACTCCTGATTATTTTATTCCAGGAAATGGCGTTTTACTTCAGCGCGAACTAGGTATGGGAACCATAGGTGCCCTTGACATTCGAAATGCCTGTTCAGGATTTATCTATGCACTTTCTATTGCTGATCAGTTTATCAAAACTGGTATGTACAAAAAAATACTCGTGGTCGGAGCTGAGATTCAATCCTCTGCTTTGGACAAAAGTGACGAAGGACGCTCTAGTTCTGTGATTTTTGCAGATGGTGCTGGAGCTGCGGTTCTTGGAGCAGTAGAATCCGATCAACCAGGCATTCTTTCTACCCATCTTCATTCTCAAGGCGAGCATGCAGAAGAATTGTATTGTAAAGACCCGGGTAGTAGCCGAGAAGTACGGATTTCTCCAGAACTTATTGAGTCTGGAAACTTCTTTTTGAAAATGAATGGAAATGCTGTCTTCAAGCATGCGGTTGTGAGATTTATGGAAGTAATCAAGGAAGCACTTGACGCTAATCAACTCGATCAATCTGCCATAGATTTGCTTGTTCCGCATCAAGCCAACCTGCGTATCAGCCAATATATTCAGAAGCAACTCGGGCTTCCGGATGAAAAAGTATTCAACAATATCATGGACAAAGGAAATACTACTGCTGCTACGATTCCAATTGCCCTTAGTGAAGCTTGGGAGCAAGGACTAATAGAGGAAGGTGATTTGATTTGCCTTGCTGCATTTGGCTCTGGTTTCACATGGGCTTCCGCTTTACTTCAGTGGTAAATGGCTGAAGAACCCAATTATTTGGATCTCGAACTTTGGCTTGACCAGCAGATCATTCCACGGCAAAATAGACTTAAAGCTAAATTCTGGGAAATACTGAATGAAGTAGCGAATTCAATCGATTCTACGTCATTATTAAAAGTACACCCTGAAAGTCGAGGAGTAAAACTTACGAAAGGGAATGACCTATTAGGATACCCCTACCAAGTATTGGATATCATCAGGGATTTTGATTTCAATAATGGCCTGAACATTCGTTTATTAAATTGGTTTGGTCATGGACTATTCCTATTTGTCCAACTTGGAACAAGTCATCCAAAAGCACCTTTGGCCCCGTTACTTGATGACAATTGGTTGTATGACACATCATCGAGCCCTTGGGATTATCCAGAAATACTTCTAAACGGTTCGTGCAGCAGTTCTCCAACAGCGAGTGATTATGAACATTCCAACTTCCATCAGTGGCATAAATCCATCCAGGTTTCTGGAGATAAGCTAAGTATTGAAGACAAGATTTCAGATGAACTAAAAAAACTAATACACTTACTTTCTTAAAAAAATGGGATAAAGCTGGATTTACCTTATTTTTAAACAGGAATCACATTCATTCGTACACTATTCAGATCATCCTTTTGAAAGATTCAGAAAAACCCTCTGAATCAGGTCAAAATTAAAGTTATATGAAATCAAGCATGACTTATACATCTAAAACCAAGATGCTAGTCAGTTATGATTGATTTTTCTAAATCCCGATAGCTATAGGGATTGCCGCCAAGAAATAATTATCATATGAAATACATCCTTATTGCCTTAATTCTTTTTAGCACCCCTCTGTTTGCACAAGAAAGCACTATGGTTAGCCAATTCAATTCAGATTCAACACTGATGGCTACCGGAATCCTTACAAACGCAGTAAGAGAAGGGTTATGGAAATATTACAACCCTAAAACAAATACACTCCTGACAGAAGGGTCATTTAAAAACGGACTTAGAGATGGTGAATGGAGCAGTTTCTATCAAGATGGTAGGAGAAAAGCTGTAGCAACATATAGAGACGGGATACTTTTTGGCCCTTTTAAACTCTATGATGCAGATGGTGCATTGAAAAAAGAAATGGTTTTTAAGGATTCAGTTCTTGTAGGGAAGTACATAGAATATTTTGGAAGGACAGGTGTGCCAGAATACATTGATGCTACTCAGATTTCCGTTGAGGGTCAGTATTTTAATGGCAAAAAGACCGATCAATGGGTTCAATACTATGACTTTGGAGAACCAGCGATAAGAGAGTATTATACCAATGGTCGAAGGGAAGGTCCATTTTTTGAATACGATCAAGATGGTTCACAAATCACAGAAGGGCAATACAAAAATGGAGAACTGGATGGACCCTTTGTAAGAACAGCTTATCCAAATCAGCTGGTGGAAACAGGAAATTATAAAGCAGGTAAAAAAATAGGTGAATGGATACGGTATTTCCCAGGCACCAAAGTAAAAGAATCAGAAGAGTATTTCGATGAAAATGGTAAACGAATCGGCAAATGGAGGTATTACTACGAAAATCAGAGACTTGCGAGAATAGAAAACTATGAGAATGGAATCGCAGTAGGGACCTGGGAGGAGTACTATCCCAACAAGTCTGTAGCCAAGCGAAAAACGTACGAGCTAGGAGTTCCTGAAGGAGACTATGTAGAATATCACAGTACAGGGGAAATCTCTGTATCAGGGAAATACCAAACTGGAATGAAAACAGGGATTTGGAAAAGTTTTTTCCCTGATGGAGAAATCTACTCAGTCGGAGAATATAGAAATGATCTGAAAACCGGTCTTTGGAAGTATTTCAACAAAATCGGGATTCTTGTTGCAGAAGGGGAATACTCTCTGGGACTTGAAAATGGCCAATGGGTTTACTATTATGATGGAGGCCAATTGAAATCAGTCGGCGCCTATAATCTCGGCTTTGAGAATGGAATATGGGGGCTTTTCTATGACAACAAACAGCTGACCCAAGAAGAGTTTTGGGACAATGGACGTCTAATGAACCTAAGTGAATACAAAACCTACGACGGAACCAAAACCCTTGATAAAGGCACCTTGAAAGATGGTGATGGAACTAGAATCACTTACTATGTAGATGGAAAGAAAGAATCCGAGGGAAATTATGTTTCAGGCAAAGCCGATGGCACCTGGATTTTTTATCATGAAAATGGCAGAAAAGCCTCTGAAGGTCAAATGAAAGATGGTAGAAAAGAAGGCCCTTGGAGATACTATAATCCTGCTGGACGCTTGGAAGATTTGATCAATTATAAAAACGATGAGATTCAGGAAGAATCACTTAACAACTTGCTCAATTTCAATTAATCGGAAACAATACTTCAAGTTCACAGTTTGATTAGTAAAACCTGATATGTTCGGATTATTCAGTAAAAAATCAGAGAAGCAAAAGTTACAGGAAGCCTATTCAAAGAAACTGGCTGAAGTTCATAAAGCATCTCAAGTAAACAGAAAAGAAGCAGATCGATTAGCTGCGGAGGCAGAGGAGATAGCTAAAGAGATTGAAAAACTTTGATTTTTGTTTCACACTACGTAAAACACTTTTCAAACGCATTATTTTGAATTTCAAATAATTACATCTATATTTAATCACTCTTTCAGCTAGTCCTGTAGGATTTTTTTAACTAAATAGTTTATTAAGGGTGATTGAGCTACGGACGACAAATTTTAATCTTTTTAGCTCGGGAGTCAAATCCCGAGCTTTTTTTCATTTCCTAGCATAATCGTCTTCCACTCTTACAATGTCTTCTTCATTGGAAGGGTTGTCAGGGTCTACATGCATCCATATTTCCGCTACAATACCCCAAGTATCTAAGCCGACCAATCTGTGCCTTTCACCTTGCTTCAAGGATATCGTTTCATTAAGAATCATTTCCTCCAATGTCCTAAGTTGATCTGTTTCGCTGCGAACAATTCCAGATTCTCCGTTGATAAGCTTCCAAAGCTCAGCTCTGCGGAAATGATATTGCCAAGACAGTCGAGCGCCAGGTGCAACCAATAAAAACTTAGGACTTAATTTTTGCTCCAATTGCTCTTCAGAAAGGTCGACATCTTCGAAAAACATTGCTCTGAATTCACGGATCTGACTTTCATCCAACACAAAAAAACCACCCCATGGCCTCGTCCGATCCACTTTCGAGATTCTAAATCCTTTTTCAGTCAAAAAGTCTTCAACTTTCTGAAACACTTCTTCCTTGCTATGACTAGCTGTAATGTCTATCAAATTCATGCTAAGTAGTTAAAAATTAATTACTCAAAAATAGGTAATTCATTCGAAAAATGAATTTTACTATGGTATTCTCACATTTAGAATCTTTTATGAAAAATCATCCCCCTCTGTTTAAGAATTCTGAGTTAAGCCAATAAATAAACTCATGTTACCTTATTTTTTTAATGAAGTACTTTTATCAAAGTTATTTTTTGCCGTTATTCAAGCATAACTTTGACCTATGAACCTAATAAACCCTCAGGAGTTAATCGACAAAATGGATGGAGTGGTAGAAATCAAAAGCTACCTCAACAAAATTAAGATTATAAAGAACTTATATACAAAGGGAGCAAACACAGCAAGTGAAATTTGTGCTGAAGTTGGCATCTCCTTACCCACAGTCAACTCACTACTTGGCGACTTGATTACAAGCGGAGAAGTGATCAAACAAGGGCGTGCGGAGTCTCAAGGCGGAAGAAAGCCTGACTTGTACAGATTGGCACCGGATGCCTTCTATGTGCTGTCTGTAGATCTCTCCAAGTTCAATATGAACCTTGCTCTCTATTCATGTGATCATACCGTGGTCACAGAAAAGGAAACTCATAAAATCAGCTTAGACAACGAAAAAGAAACATTTGACCATATCTGTCAACTGATAGAGTCATACTTAGTTAAAACTGGAATACCTGCCTATAAAGTAATCGCGATAGGATTTTCTATGCCCGGCTTGACAGATTCTATCGGCGGCGTGAATTACACCTATCTGAGGTTTGGATCAAATACACTGCTGGAAAATTTAGAGTCTAGATTTTCTAAAAAAATATTCCTCGAAAATGATGCGCGAGCAATGACTCTAGCCGAATTCAAATTCGCTACTGATCATACAAATAAGAATGTTCTTGGCCTTTTTATAGGCTGGGGAATTGGTTTAGGGATCATCATTGACGGCAAATTATACCAAGGAGCATCCGGATTTGCTGGCGAA
Organism: Algoriphagus chordae; assembly: GCF_003254055.1. Classification (GTDB taxonomy): domain Bacteria; phylum Bacteroidota; class Bacteroidia; order Cytophagales; family Cyclobacteriaceae; genus Algoriphagus; species Algoriphagus chordae. The sequence goes on along the minus strand of NZ_QKZT01000011.1, from coordinate 72,739 downwards.
TTTAGCCACTCTCCGATTTTCGAATCTAGAGACGTTACCTGTATTTGTGGCAAAAAAGGCTGTTTGGAAGCTGTAGCATCTGGAACAGCTATCGTCAAAATGGCAGAAGAAGCAATCAAGCTTGATAAGGATAGCATATTAGCACGAATGGCACGAAATCAGGAAGGCAGTATAGAACCTAGCCTTGTGGTAGAAGCGGCCTTGTCTGGTGACCAAAGAGCAATTACCATTCTTTCTGAAGCTGGTCTAGACCTAGGACGTGGAATCTCTATGCTGATCCAAGTATTAAATCCAGAGTTGATTATCATCGGTGGATCGGTAGCTGAGGCAAATCAATACTTAATCACCCCAATTCAACAAGCCTTGAATATTTACAGCATGGCAAAATCACGGGAAAAATCCCAGCTTGCCCTATACCAACTTGGTGAGGATGTTGGGCTATTAGGCGGAGTCGCGGTTGTGAATGAAAAACTCTTTGAAGAGTTAATTAATCGACTGGGATAAACCTCAGTATAATATAATCCCATGTGTTTCCATATTAAATCCAAAACAGTTTTATTATTAACTATTGGGTCTCTCCTATTTCTTCAGCAAAACAATAGTCTTCAAGCTCAATCTTCTTCAGGGAATTTTGAGAAAATCTCAAATAGAAAATCCGGAATTACTTTCAAAAATCAATTAAAAGAAGACGAGAAAAACAACATCTTACGTTACGAGTACTTCTATAATGGTGGCGGTGTAGCCGTTGGTGACTTGGATAATGATGGTTTGGAGGATTTGTTTTTCACCGGAAACATGAGCTCCAATAAAGTTTACAGGAATGAGGGAAACTGGAAGTTTGAGGATAAAACAAAATCGGCTGGAGTTGGAGGAAAAGATGCCTGGACCACAGGCGTTAGCATGGCAGATATTAATGGTGATGGCTTTTTAGATATATATGTTTGCTATTCTGGCAAGGGCAAGCCAGAATCCAGAGTCAATGAACTTTGGATCAATCAGGGAAATTTCACCTTTAAGGATGAAGCAAAAGAGTATGGTTTAGCCGATCCTTCCAATAGTACTCAAGGCTTATTTTTTGATTTTGATAAGGATGGAGACCTGGACATGTACTTGCTTAATCATCACATTCAAGCCATTAATGAGTTTGAATTTGATGAAATAAAAAAAATCAGGAACCCCTATGCTGGTGATAAACTTTTCAGAAATGATAATGGAAAATTCACCGATATCAGCGAGCAAGCAGGTATAAAAGGCTCAGCTTTAGGTTTTGGTTTAGGCGTAGTTTCTTCAGATGTCAATCAGGATGGATGGCCAGACATTTTGATAACCAATGATTACATCGAGCCAGATTACCTATATATCAATAATGGCGATGGCACATTTACTGATCGCCTGACAGAGTATTTTCAGCACATTTCCCATTTTTCTATGGGAGCTGATATTTCAGATGTAAATAATGACGGCAAGCCAGATATATATACCTTGGATATGCTTCCAGAGGACAATGAGCGTCAGAAGCTGCTCTATGGACCAGAGAATTACGAGCAATACGCCTTGATGATAAAGGAGGGTTTTCATCATCAAAGTATGAGAAACATGCTCCAAATAAATCAAGGCGATGGACTATTCTCAGAAATAGGCCAACTCGCAAATATTTCAACCAGTGACTGGAGCTGGTCTGCGCTATTTTTTGACGCAACGAATAATGGTAAAAAGGATCTGTTTATTACAAACGGATACTATCGCGACTATACCAACCGGGATTTTTTGAAGTATAAGGGGGATTATTATTTCAAGCAGGCGATCGCCAATGAAAAAGCGGACACCCTTCATCTGGTGACGACAATGACCTCTACCCCTATTCATAATTATATTTTTGAAAACACAGGAAACCTAGATTTCACAGATAGGTCAAATGATTGGGGATTTAATGAAAAGGGATTTTCTAGTGGTGCCGCCTATGCGGATTTGGATAATGATGGAGATCTAGATTTGATAATAAACAACCTAAATGAACAGGCTTCAATCTATGAGAACCTAAGCCCAAAAAAGAATTGGTTACAAATTTCCCTTCGTGAAAACTCTAAAAACCCCTTCGCCATAGGAGCAAAAGTGGAAGTGTTTACAGGCCAGGAAAATCAAACCTTAGAAGCCCAGCCTGTCAGAGGTTTTCAATCCTCGGTAAGCCCTAGACTTCAATTTGGGCTTGACGATACAGCGACAGTCCCTTCAATTCAAGTTATCTGGCCAGACGGCTCAATGCAGATCCTCGAAAACATTCCTGCAAATCAGCACATCACGATTCAAAAAGAAAGTACCACTGCACCTTTTGCTACTTCAAAACCGAACCCTATACTTAACGAAAGCAATTTCGCTCCTGACTATTCTCCTGCAGCAAATCAATTTAATGATTTCAAGCGTCAACCACTGATGCTTACGATGCCTAGCTACATTAGTCCCATATTAGCACAAGGAGACATCAATGGTGATGGAAAACCTGAAGTATTTATTGGCAGTTCCAAGGGAAAAGCAGGGAGAGTAATGTCCTGGGACAATGAAGGATGGAAGGACTATTCAGGCTTTAGATCCACAACTGAATTTACTGATGCAGTCGCTATATTTGAGGACTTCAATGGGGACGGAAAGCAAGATTTATTTATTGGAAGCGGTGGATACCACGATTATCTAGGTTCTGATGAAGCACTACAGGATAGGCTTTATTTGAATGATGGCACAGGTAAACTGACGCGACAAACTACTTTTCCTGATTATAAATTCAGCACTGGAACTGCCGAAGCTTTTGATGTTAATGGAGACGGATATCTAGATTTGTTTGTTGGAGCTAGGTTGATACCTGGTCGATATCCAATAATCCCCGAAAGCAAAGTATTGATTAATGATAGCAAGGGGAATTTCAGCGATCAAAGCAGAAAATATTTACCAAATGATGGAAAATTAGGTTTAATCACTTCCTCCGAATTGATTGATTTGAATTCAGACGGAAAGTTGGACTTAATTCTAGCAGGTGAGTACATGCCGATTACTGCATTGATTAACACTGGCTCAGCCTTAGAGAACAAAACTTCAGAATATTTTACTTCAGTCCTTTCAGGCTGGTGGAACACACTTGAAAAAGTTGACATAGATGGCGATGGTGACTTAGACCTGATCGCCGGAAACTTTGGCCTCAACTCACAATTTGAAGCCGATGAGAATAAAAAACTCCGTCTTTATGCGGCAGATTTTGACCAAAATGGATCAATTGACCCAATTCTGGAATGCTTCATCGGAGACGATAAGTATCCCTATCCAAGTCGCGACGAACTACTTGATCAGATGGCAAGTATGAGAAGTCGATTCACAGATTATGCTTCCTATTCGAAAGCAACCATGAGCGACCTTTTCACTGCCGCTGAGTTGGAAAAAGCACAGGTTTTAGAAGCGAATACTTTGGAATCAATAGTGCTGGAAAACACTGAAAATGGCTTTACAGCGAAATCTCTCCCAAGGTTAGCCCAGTCCTTCCCGATATTTAGTATTTTACCTATCGATCTCAATAAGGATGGAAATATGGATTTGATTCTGGGTGGTAATCAAACGAATACCCGAATACGAATAGGAATAATGAATGCAGGGCTAGGTATAGTGCTACTCGGAGATGGAAAGGGAGATTTCAGACCTCTCAGTCCTTCTGAATCAGGCTTGGCAATTAAAGGAGATATCAAATCGATTTTACCTATCCACACAAAATCAGGTATCCAACTACTTTTTGGGATCAATCAGCAACCTCTGAAAAGTTATACTATCAGATGAGTCTATCTTTAAAATCATCCTTTGCATTACTGCTTATCATATTCTTAGTAATGCAAGGTTCTGTGGCAAAGCCAAAGACTGCCAACTGGCCCAAACTCTACTCAGAGCAGCTTTTCTATATCACTGAAGTAATGCTCACGGATGTGGCCAGTCCACCTGTGGCTGCGAGAATTTATGCATATTCAAATCTTGCCGCCTATTTGATTGCAAAAGAATCTGGGAATGGCTTTGAAAACAAAGATATTTTAGAGCATAGTTATTTGGCAGAACAAAATTGGAACATCTCTGATTCAGGGATTAGCTCTCCGGAATTTGCAGGAATTTATGCCATGCTGAAAGTTGGTGAATCTATCATGCCATCAGGCTACCTTTTGAAGGAAAAGCAGCAGAACTGGGCCAAGACCGCAATCAAAGCAAAAATCATTAGCAAAAAAGAACTTCAAGCACATATAGCATATGCTGAGACCATTGCCTCGAAAGTAATGGATGTGGCGAATAAAGATGGATACTTGCAACTCTCCACACTTACTCGCTATTCCCCTCAAGAAGGTGAAGGCTTTTGGTACCCTACTCCGCCAGCATACATTGCCGCAGTGGAACCTGAATGGAAGACCATACAACCATTTTTCATCAACGAACTTGCTAACTACGCACCAGCCCCAATGGCTCCCTTTGATATGACAGAGGGAAGCTCTTTTCATAATCAAGTGATGGAGGTGTATAATATGACCATTGAATTGAACGACGAGCGTAAGTTGATTGCCAACTTCTGGGACTGCAATCCATTTAAAGTGGAATTCACAGGTCATATGGCGATTGGAATTAAGAAAATATCTCCTGGCGGACACTGGATAGGCATAACAGGAATAGCTGCACAAAAAGCAAAACTTTCTTTTTCGGAAACTGCCTTTATTAATGCATTAGTGGGAATGACACTTCATGATGCATTCATTTCTTGCTGGAAAGCAAAATATGACACCGACAGGATCCGCCCTGAGACTGTAATCAACCAGAAAATAGATCAGCGCTGGAAACCTTTACTACAGACTCCTCCATTTCCTGAATACACTTCTGGGCATTCGGTCATCAGCCGTGCTTCTGCTGAAATACTGACTGGATATTTTGGAGACAATTTCGAGTTTATCGACAGCTCCGAGACTTATTTTGGATTGCCAGAAAGACCATTCCCATCATTTCTCAACGCCTCTGAAGAAGCTGCTATCTCCAGACTTTATGGAGGAATTCACTTTCGGGATGCCATAGAAGAAGGTGTGAAACAAGGAGAAAAGATCGGGAATATGATCTGGGAAAAAGTAAAGAAATAACTTCTTATCCCTCGATAACAAACCCAAACGAAAGAAATGAAAACTTCTCAAAGCAGCATTAACCTTTATAGCATACTTGTTCTGCTGTATTTTTTATCCTCTTGCCAAACTGCTGTAGAAGTTGAAAAGCCCAGCAAACCCAATGTAGTCATCATTTTTGCAGATGATATGGGCTATGGGGATTTGGGAGTATATGGCGCTACGGACTGGAAAACCCCTAACCTCGATCAATTAGCTGCAGATGGCGTTCGTTTTACGCAGTTTTATGTTCCTCATGCAGTTTGTTCAGCTTCAAGAGCAGCCTTACTCACTGGCACCTATGCTAATAGATTAGAGATATTCGGAGCCTTGGATCATACCGCCAAACATGGGCTGAATCCAAAAGAAACAACGATTGCAGAGATGCTGAAATCTGATGGCTATGCTACCGGAATGGTTGGGAAATGGCACCTGGGACATTTACCTGAGTTTTTGCCTACGAAGCAGGGCTTTGATCAATATTACGGTTTGCCTTATTCCAATGATATGTGGCCTCATCATCCCCAGTCAAAAGACTATTACCCTCCACTTCCCCTTTACCAAAATGAGACTGTAATCGATACGCTTGAGGAGCAAAGTCAGTTGACGACAAATTACACTGAGGAAGCCTTGAAATTCATAGAAAAAAGCAAGGACAAGCCTTTCTTCCTTTACTTCGCGCATAGCATGCCCCATGTGCCGCTATTTGTATCTGACAAGTTCAAGGGGAAATCAGAGCAAGGCTTATATGGAGATGTAATGATGGAAATAGATTGGTCAGTAGGGGAAGTGAGGAAGAAATTGGTGGAATTGGGTTTGGCTGAGAACACTATCATTATTTTCACTTCAGACAACGGCCCATGGCTTTCCTATGGAGGACATGCTGGATTGACCGCAGGATTGAGAGAGGGAAAGGGAACCTCATGGGATGGAGGAATTCGAGAGCCGGGAATATTTGTATGGCCTGATCATTTCCCTGCCGGAAAGGTAATAGACCAAACAGCCATGACTATTGACATCTTGCCTACATTGGCTGAAATCACAGGCGCTGATTTGCCTGCATTAAAAATTGATGGGAGAAGTATTTTACCTATGCTGGAAGGCAAGGAGATGGAGTCAACACCTTATTACGCTTACTACAACAAAAATGAGCTTCAGGCAGTGATTTATGGGCATTGGAAACTCGTATTTCCACATTCTTATAGAAGTATCCCTGAGGGGACAATTATGAGAAATGACGGTATTCCTGTCAAGTATCAAATGCTGGATCTTGAATCAGCACAGTTATTTGATCTCTCTGTAGATCCAAATGAAACTACTGACCTATCCAACAGTAATCCTGAGATGCTAGAAACTCTGAGTCAATTCGCAGCTGATGCTAGAGCTGACTTAGGTGATGCACTGACCAAATCAGAAGGTCCAGGATTGAGAAAGCACGGAAAGGTAGCAGAAACCAACTAAGCCAAAAACACACCAATGCAAACTCCTTTTAAGATTTCATTTACGGTATGGAGTATTATGATTTTTGCAGTGATGGCTACTTCTTGTCAGTCAAATTCTGAAAAGGAAGCTCAAGAATTAGTTACTAATAAATCCATTGCTTCTGAAGAAGAAGCTATCAAAGCCGCACTAATAGATATGTGGGATGCTGTTGAGAAAGCTGATGTGGATCGGTATGCATCCCATATACATCCTGATTTTACGCAGTTTGGAGAGTATGATCCAGTTTTGCGAGAGGGAAAAGAAGCTGAGGTAGAAGCAAATGCTGCCTGGGTGGCCGACTCAAAGGATATACATACAGAAATGCTTGATCCAAAAATTACGATCAAAGGAGATGTGGCTTGGATAACTTACTACTGGAAAGATCATGGAGAGACTGCTGGGAAAGCTTTTGCGTCTACTGGAAAATCAACCAGGATATTCGTAAAAGAAAATGACCGCTGGCTTTGTATCCATGGCCATTATACACTTTTGACTGCTGAATAGTCTCCTCTTTAAACTGCTTTTAAAAAAGGCAAGCAAGCACCGATTAATGCGGACTCCTCACCTAGCTCAGAGACCTTGATCGAAACTGGGTAGCCCATCATCTCCAAATAGGCGATAGTAGTAGGCAAATAATGATCTCCTGCCAAACTTATCTTTCCACCCAATACGACACCTTCAGACTTCAATCGTATTAAATAAGGGAATAAAAATTCACCAAATGATCTGCCAAAAGCCTCAAAAATCTTTCGGGAAATAGCAGAGTCGAAATCCTCACTTAGGAGATCCTTTACTCCTGAGATTTCACATCCGAATTGCTCTAAGGCGTGCCTCCTAAACCAGCCTGTCCCAATATAATCCTCAGCAATTCCATCCCGAAAAGGAGCTGTCCAGAGCTTTGCATCCTTCACGACATCATGCACTTTGATGGCAGAACCAAGGCCAGTACCCAGTGTAATCCCTATGGAGTTTTGAAATTCTTTACCAGCTCCAGCATAACTTTCTCCAGAGAGAAATGCCTCCGCATCGTTTGTGAAGGCTATTTGAGTTGGAGGTATCTCCAGACTTTCAGCCAGTAGGTTTTTGACTGAAAGCTGATAAAGCGCAGCCATTTTTCCTTGATCTTTGATCAGAGAGATCCCTTTTTCGTAATCGTAAGGCCCTGGCATAGCTATGCCAACATGGACATTTCCCATATCTCCTGTGGCCCTTTTAATGACTGCTGACCAAGATGAAATAATATCGGCTACACCTCCATAGGTGTCCACATCTGCTTCATGGAAATTGCTGATGCTCGCCTTACGGTTCTCCAAAAGCACCTGTGCTGCAGAGATGTGCGAACCTCCGATATCTACCCCGATCAGTTTCATAGATTAATTGTCTCTGCTAAGTGAAAAAGGCTTGGCTGTGTCCAATATGCCTCGATTCGTATTAGGATTTGCCGTCATTTCAAAGTTCAACTTAGCTCCCTTCATCAGATCTTCATAGACTAAGAAATTCTTGTCATAGCTTGTGCCATTCCAAGTCATATGCTGGATATAGCGGTTTTGATCCGAATTTGCAGGAGCAGAGATTTCTACCGTTTTACCATTTGAAAGATGAATCTTGGCTTCCTTAAACAGAGGTGCACCAAGCACATATTCATTTGCGCCAGGCGTCACAGGATAAAATCCTAAGGCAGAAAATACATACCAAGCAGAGGTCTGTCCGTTATCCTCATCTCCACAGTAGCCATCAGGCGTAGGTTGATACATTCTATTCATTGTCTCACGAACCCAATATTGCGCCTTCCAGGGTTGTTGAGCATAATTATACAAATAGATCATATGCTGAATCGGCTGATTGCCATGTGCATATTGGCCCATCTGAGCTACTTGCATCTCACGGATTTCATGGATAACAAAGCCATAATAGCTTTCTTCGAATATGGGCGCGCTGGTAAAAACCTCGTCCAATTTAGCTGCAAACGCCTTTTCTCCCCCCATCAAGTCTGCCAATCCTTGTACGTCCTGAAATACTGACCAGGTATAGTGGATACTATTTCCTTCGGTAAATGCACCTCCCCACTTATAAGGGTTAAATGGAGACTGGAAAGTACCATCTTCATTTTTACCTCGCATCCATCCAGATTCTTTGTCATACAACTTCTTATAATTCATTGCTCTCGACTTATACAGTTCAATGTCTGCCTGAGGCTTATTTAGCTTCTTAGCCAACTGATAAATGGTGAAGTCATCGTAAGAGTACTCGAGGGTCCTTGCTGCATTTTCATTGATTTTTACATCAAAAGGAACATAGCCCAATTCATTGTAATACTTCGCCCCCGCCCTTCCTACGGCGGTCAGTGGCCCGGCATTGTTAGCTCCATGGATTAATGCCTCATACAGCGTCTCAATATCATAATCGTAATCAGCACCTATTTTCAGATAGGCATCAGCTACTACGGAAGCAGAGTTATTTCCAACCATGACATTTCTAAGCCCAGGGCTCCCCCACTCTGGTAGCCAGCCACCTTCTTGGTAAGCATTAGCCAAACCAGCTTGAATTTCTGCATTGACCTCAGGATAGACCAAATTCAACAAGGGGAATAAAGCTCGAAACGTATCCCAAAATCCAGTATCGGTGTACATATACCCGGTTTCAACTTTCCCATTGTATGGGCTATAGTGAACCGTCTCGCCAGCAGCATTGATCTCATAAAATTTCCTTGGAAAAAGAAGGGATCTATATAAGCTGGTGTAAAACATTTCCAATTGAGCGACGGAACCTCCACCTACTTCAATTTTACCCAATTGCTCATTCCAAGCTTCTCTTCCTTTACTTCTTAACCCCTCAAAATCAGCACTCCCTAATTCTTTCAAATTAAGCAGCGCTTGCTCAGGGCTAATAAATGAAGAGGCTACTTTCACCTTTAGCTGGAAAGAATTCTCTTTTCTCCCAAAACCTAGTAAAGCACCTACATGATTGGCATTGACGCTTAGCGTTTCACTTACATTAGAGTCTGCGATAGTTTGCGCAAGAGTGAATTCCTGATCAAACTCCAAAACAAAATAGTTTTTGAAATTGTCTGGCACTCCGCCAGAATTCTTGGTTGAATATCCTGAAACCCGCTTGTTTGCTGGATCAATTGTCACTTCAGACCCATTATCAAAAGCATCCAAAATAAAAGATGCATCCTGCCCAGCAGGATAAGTGATTCGAAAAAGTGCTGCTCGCTCTGTAGGGGTCAATTCTACATTGATATTATGATCTGCAAGATAGACCTGATAGTAATTAGGCTCCACCGTTTCAGCCTTGTGAGAAAACCAGGAAGCTCTTTGGTCTTGATCAAAAACAGGTTCGCCAGACATCGGCATGATGGAAAACTGCCCATAATCATTCATCCAAGGTGAAGGCTGATGAGTTTGTTTGAAACCACGGATCTTCTCAGCTCCATACTTGTACATCCAGCCATCGCCCATCTTGCCTGTTTGGGGAGACCAGAAATTCATACCCCAAGGCAAGGCAATCGCAGGATAGGTATTCCCATTAGAAAACTCAGGTCTAGAATCTGTCCCCACTAGAGGTAAGGCATAGTCCACCAATTCACGGGATTCTGTAGCGCTGATCTTTTGGGCAAAAAGCCCCCATTGAATGCACAATAAAAGTGCAACAGTAGAAATAATAGGTTTCATAAAAATGGTGATTTATCGAAGACCAAACTTACAAATCAATTCTCAGAGTCTGAAGTAGAATTTGGCTCTACAGTGTATTCAATAATGATTGACTAGAATTCCCGGAGCGACACGAAATACAACTTGTCTAGATAATATCAAGTTCCGGATAGAAAGGAGAAGCAAATTTTGCTGCTATTCGAATTAGAACAAAAAAATAGAGGCTTTGAATTTAATCAAAACCTCTATTCCTAATCGTATAATTTAAATCTTCTGGAAGGGATTTAATTACTTATCCCACCAAACAGTATTTATCCAAGTGTCACCACCCATGTTAGAAATAGCATTAGACAAACCGTCTGGGTTTGTAGTGCTTTCAGATGCTGGGTAAAGTTGTCTTCTTGGAATTTGACCTGAAGAGAAATTACCAGTGTAATTCACAGGTGTCAACTCAGGATAACCTGAACGCTTCCAGTTATTCCATGATTCCACGAAATTTGCGAAAATACCTGTAGTCGCCCAGATTTGCTCATTGATCATTGACAAGGAAGCTTCAGAGCTACTTGTATCTAGTGGATTTGCAGATGCAAAAGCAGATGCTACAGAAGAGGAAATAGTCGCACCACCGAATTTACCTATAGATTCTAGCGCTCCTTCTAAGCCAGCTGCATAGTAAAAAGAGGCAGTTCCAGGGACAGAATAACCTCTGGCAGCAGCATCAGCTAGCAAAAACTGAATCTCAGCATAGGTTAAGATAAAAACAGGTGCATCTCTGTCTCTGTAAATAGCAGTAGGTCGAGAATATTTTCCTATTGGGGAGATATCATCACCCGAACCAGTAGAACCAGGATAATTAGGAGCATTCGTAATATCTGTTGCTCCACCCTTAAGATCAAAACCATTTGGCATGCCTATTTGCAGAGCGGGATCATTATCACCTACAGCAGTACCTTTATTTGCAGCTAAGCCAGCTACAGGAATCTCAGAGATAACTGAAAGACGAGGATCATTGTTTGCTTTAAGGAAATTAATCAGATTATCTGACCAACGTACTTCATAAATATCATCCGTTACATTGAGAGCATTTGCGCTAGAGTTAGCATAACCGTTGCCTTGATCAGAAACCAATACAGCTTCATCATCAGCAGAAGAGAATACTCCTCCTGAAATTGCCTTTTGCACATAAGACTGAGCCGTAGAAGGATCCACATCTACCAATCTCATAGCTATCCGCAACATGATCGAATAGCCTAGTTTTTTCCACTTTACCAGATCACCGCCATACATTACATCGTTCTTGATCTCATCACCTGAGTCGCTGATTGATGAAAGAGCCGTCTCTAGCTCAGAAAGCATTGTCATGTATACCTCAGATTGAGGATCATATTTAGGCTGCGTGATACCTGTCTCCGCCTGTAACGCTTCAGAATAAGGGATATCCCCATAGATATCCGTCACAAAAGACAGTGTAAGTACTTTCCAAATAGTACCTACGGCCACTAAGTTGGAAAAGCCTTTTTCCTCGGCTAGAGACTGCATCTGATAAACTCTCGAAGCAGCTGCATATCCATCATTCCATACACTTTGTATATAACTATTTGTACTTCCTGATGCTACATACTTATCAGCATTCGAATAGTAGTTTGCCCCACCTGTAGAAGTAGAAGCCATCACCTGAACCCACATACTTTGAAAAAGTATGGCTCCAGTGTAACCTGTCATCATGTTACTGTAATTGCTTTGAACCGTAGGAAGAATCAAATTAGGGTCGAATACATTTCCATCTGCTCGATTGGGATCAGTATTGATTTCTGCAAAATCACCGTCACAGCTCGATACTGCTAACAAAATCCCGGTTAGAAATATGCTTATATATTTTTTCATATTAATTCAATTTGAAATTAAGGTTAAACCCAAAAGATCTAGTGCTAGGAAGGTTGCCACCTTCAATACCTGTGTAGCTGATGTTAGAACCAAAACTAGCTTCAGGATCGATGTTTTTAGCTTTACGCATCAAAAACCCTAGGTTTCTACCTACTAGTGATGCACTTAATCCTCTCAAGACTGGAACATTCCCAAACCATTTATCAGGAAAAGTATAACCTAAGGTCAACTGTCTAAGCTTAATAAAATCACCGTCAACCACACTTGTGCTCGTTATATTTTGAGCTAGCGCTTTATAATACTCTTCAGCTGGTGCAGTCACGCCTCCGTTGGTAATGCCACTTTCTCTACCTTCAAGAGTTACCTGGTTTAGACCTCTGAAGGTAGAGTAGAACTCAGTTGCAGAAAGCACCTTGTTACCATAGTTGTAATCTATCAAGAATGAGAAAGAAATCCCTTTATAATTGAATTCGTTATTCCATCCACCATAAAGTGTCGGTAGCACAGTACCCATATTGATCAATTCTCCTCTTACAGGCAAACCTGCAGCATCTACTTCGATAGAACCATCTTCATTGTATGAATAGTCATAAGCTCTGATCTGAGGTCCTGCTTCTCCTACCACATAGGCAGTCACGGCATTTCCTAGCGTAGCTCTGTTCTGTCCGAGGTTGACAGGATTATTATTGTTGTCTGTGCTAAGAACCTGATTTTTTACTTTTGACAGGTTGAATGAAGTATTCCAGGTGAAGTTTGCTGTCTGTACAGGAGTACCAGTCACCAATACTTCCAATCCCTTGTTACTAGTAGAACCTGTTGCAACAACAGCACTATTGAATCCTGAAGTGATGCTATAATTAGCATTCATGATTTCATTGTGTGTTTCTTTTTGATAATAAGCAATATCAAAACCTAATCGGTTGTTGAAGAAACTAAGATCCAATCCAAACTCCACTTCACTTGTGGTGAATGGCTTAAGATTCAAATTCGGCAATGAAGTAGGGGAAGATCCAGCTGGCACCCCATTGTAGGAATTTGCTGAAGTATAGTAGAATGTAGTTTGATATGCATCAAAAGGCTCTCCACTAGTCACGGCATAAGATGCTCTCAATTTACCAAAATCAAGTGCAGGCACATCGATCAACTGATCAAATACAAACGCGGCAGCAACAGATGGTGAGAAAATGCTATTGTTGTCCGTAGGCAAAGTACTGTACACATCGTATCTACCAGTAGTCGTCAAGGTCAAAATATTATTATACCCTAAGCCAACAGAATAGTATGCAGACTGAACTTCACGCTCATTATAGCTATATGATCTAGAAAAGGTCTCAACGTTGAATGGTGAATACAAGTAAGGAAGTACAAAACGGCTTCCGCCTACTCCTACAGATTCATACTTGTTATTTCTCATGTTTGCCCCTGCGATGACATCAAGGTTGAGCTTCTCTGTTAGATCAAAATTACCTCCTAAAATGCCATCAATGTTGAATTCTGATCTTTGTGATTGACCACGACCATTTAGATTTCCTTGTAGATCAGCAGAATAAGCCAATCCTGTTGGATCCACACTAAAGAAGTCATCATTAGATGCATCATTACCTAATCTAGCCAATGCATAAATATTCTTTGTGAAGTTATATTTTGTTGAAATAGCTGTAATAGTACGTTTTCTTCCCAAATCATTAATCCCTTGATTCACGATAAAATAAGGATTAGTTACGTAGATATCATCACTAAAAACAGTCTCAGCACCCGTCGCCTCATTATATCCAGGAGCAAAAATGCTTTGGCTAATATTCGGAGCTAATAACAAGAAATTATTAGGGTTCTTAGGGCCATCACTTAGGTTTGGAATGTTAGTTGATTTCTGATCAATGTAATTGACCATCGCAGTTACCGTAAACTTATCGGTGATATTCTGCTCTACATTTAAGTTAAGAGTCAAACGATCTACACTACTATTTGGAACGATAGACTTTGAATCCAAATTGGAAACTGACATTCTGAAAGACCCATCAGCTCCCAATCCTTTGGAAATAGAAACCGTATTAGTAAAGTTTGATCCAGTTCTATAGAAATCAATGTAACGATCATTAGTAGGTGAATACGCATATTGATTACCATCATAACCAATAACCTGACTACCGTCCATTTTAGACCCCCAAGCTAATCTACCTGTTGATTGTGCATCTGCGGCTGTCGTTGGTTTCATTCCTCCAGTACCTTGGCCATATTCATCTTGGAAATCCGTGAAATCCATAGCATTGTCTGCCATATAGTTCATGGTGTAATTCAAAGACCAATCACCGCCCTTAGCTCCTTTTTTGGTAGTGATCAAAATCACACCATTCGAAGCTCTAGAACCATAAAGTGCTGATGCCGCCTGACCTTTCAATACGGTCATGGATTCAATATCATCTGGACTTAGGTTACCGATACCGTCTCCGCTATCTGCACCACCCCATTGACCTGCAGATCCTCTTTGGGTATTATCCATAGGAATACCATTGATCACATATAAAGGAGAACCAGTACCACTGATACTTGGCAGACCTCTTAGTGTAATTTTGGAAGTACCTCCTGGACCACTATTCGTCCCTTTTACTACCAAACCGGCAACTCTACCAGCTAAAGAATTAGCAACGTTAGTTTCTCGAGCAGCAGTTAATGCTTCACCACCCACCTGAGTCACAGAGTACCCCAGGGTCTCTTTTTCTTTACTAATCCCCAGTGCAGTCACGACAACTTCACTAAGTTCACTTGCGTCTTCTACTAAAGAGACATTTAATTCACTCTGATTCCCTACAGCAATCTCTTGGGAAGCATAGCCAATAAATGAAAACACCAAAACTGAATTTGGACTTACTGAAAGCGAATACTCTCCATCTACATTGGTGGTAGTTCCCGCTTTTGTGCTCTTGTCAAGGATAGTGACGCCAGGCATAGGTAAACCATCTGCCTTCACTACTCCAGTCAAGACTCTACTCTGACCTTGTGCTAATTGCACTGCGCATAGCATAAATCCCAGAGCAAAAGCAATTGATAAAATTTTTCTCATAGCTGGTAATTTATAGTGTGAAATAATTAATAGTAAAATCCCATTTGGCCTATTTGCTATATTTCTTGGATAACGAATAAACCGAAAGCATGCTCATCACATGATCCAGTTTTATCAATTGTCCTCAGGAATATAAAACACTGCAAATTACACCATAACAAAATTCACCCGAGTAAAGCTAGAAAATTCAATATCCATTCAAAACAATTCAGAGATATTTTCACGCAAAGCCTATATAATTAAGCTATTTTTTTAAAAAAGACCATACGAATAACCGATTCTTTTAATAAAAAAAGACTATTCATAAACATTAAATTAGGCTCTACGCCCTATTAAAAATAAAGTCCTGAGAACTAAGGAAAACTACAAAAAAGATCAATTGAGTAGGAAGATAGGGATTAGTTCCCTATCTGTCCTCTCACACCACCGTACGTACCGTTCGGTATACGGCGATTCCTTAAGTTTTGAGCCTGACCTTTTGGTAGTAGTTCCCAAAGAATACATACCCTGCCCTTCGTAGGTTTTCGTTAGTGATCGTGGTTTGAAGGATAGCACTTTTAGCGATATGCCAATAGCCTTTCCTTGTATTGGCCCACTCCCAAGCCTTGGATTTTGATATCCCAAGCCTGGTTAAATTGCGGAGTTTGGTTTTCGTTCGTTTCCATTGTTTCCAGATCACCATTCTGATCCTCCGCCTGTACCACTTGTCAATCTCCCTTAGCAGGTTCTGCATGTCTGCCAGCCTGAAGTAATTCACCCAGCCAGTAATGTACTGTCTCATGCTCTCCTTTCTGCGTTCATTGCTCCATCCGTTGCTTCGGGATGTCAGCTCTTTGATCTTGGCTTTCATCTTCGACGCACTTTTCGGATGTACACGCAGGCGACCTTCTCCTTTTACTTTATAAAACGAGTAGCCTAGGAATTTTACTTGGCGGATCGGCACTACCTGACTTTTGTCCCTGTTCACTCTCAGGAACAGTTTATCCTCTATAAAGCGGATAATTGATCTCATCACCCGAGCTGAACCCCGTTTGCTCTTGCAAAAGATGACTAGGTCATCTGCATACCGCACAAACTTGTGTCCCCGACCCTCCAGTTCCTTGTCCAATTCATCGAGCAGGATATTGCTCAATAGCGGACTCAGAGGACCTCCTTGAGGAACTCCCCGCTCGCTGGATTCAACAATCCCTCCAACCTGCACCCCAGCATTCAGATACTTGTGGATCAGCGATACCACTCGACCGTCTTTGATGGTGTGGAAGATTACTTCTATCAGCTTGCTATGGTTTACTTTGTCGAAAAACTTTTCCAAGTCCAGATCAACTGCGTAACTATAACCCCCTGTGATGTAGTCTTTGCATTTCTGCAATGCTTGGTGGGCATTCCGTCTAGGTCTGAACCCATAGCTGTGCTCGCTAAATTGGGGCTCATAGATCGGTGTGAGTACTTGGGATATCGCTTGCTGGATCACCCTATCCACTACCGTGGGGATCCCCAGCTGCCGTTTTTGCCCATTGTCCTTGGGTATTTCTACCCGACGAACGGGGTTGGGGCGATACTTCCCCGCCAATATCGACGCTGTCAGTTCATCCTTGTGGACGACAAGGTAATCCTTCAGGGATTCGACTTCCATCTTGTCAACACCTCCAGCCCCCTTGTTCCGCTTAACCTGTAGAAAAGCTGCATTCAGGTTCGCAGGTGATAGGATAAATTCCAACAGTCCATATCCTACTTGGTCATTCTCCGTGAGGTTATTTTCAGTTATCCTCATGAACGTCTGCCCTCCCACATAGCCTTCGGATTCCGTCCTATTCTTCTGCGGCCAGGTCTTTTCTTCAAAGATTTTCTGCAGGTTCCTTTTCACTCGGTAACATTCATTTACTTCTCACTCCTTAAAGTTCAACCCTTCCCCAATCGAGTCGTCACTGGGTACTATGGTATCGGCTGACTCCTCATAGTTAGCTTTACTCCGTGTATCATACTCCGTTTCAACACGTCCATGAGGCCTCCCGCGGTAAGACAACTCACTTTCACTCCATGTCCCCGCCTCATTTACATCCCGATGTCCGTGTAATCTTTGGACTTTGACTTGTTTGGCAGTCTCATCCCATCGGTTATGCCTGATAAGGTTCGTGTTCCTCGGGGCAGAGTTTTGCCGCCGGCTTCCTTCAGATTCCACCTCACGGTGGACACCCTTGCCTTTAGCTAGTGGTTGGCGATTACAAACCCCCACAGTGGACTTTCACCACCTAGTAAGTTGCCATGCACGGCACAATCGGGTAGGAGAAACGGGATTAGTTCCCGTTTCGACCTCCCACACCACCGTACGTACCGTTCGGTATACGGCGGTTCCTTGCTTTTGCACCTTGAAAGGCGTGTTTGGCGTTGTTTTCAGTTATCCTCCTATGGAATCACTCTTATCTATCCTTCGGATTCCGTCCTATTCTTTTGATAAGGAGCCTCGTTGCCGAGCATCTGATCCTCTTCTTTCGGTAACATACATTTACTGCCTAGCTGCAAGGTTCGAGCCTTCCCAAACCAACCCGTGATCCGGTACTTTGCCCTCTGCTGACTTCTCATGGCTAGCTTTACACCGTATGCCAGATAAGAAATCCGACACACGTCCATGAGACCTCCCCAGGTAAGAACAATAACTTTCTTCTCGTATACCCGCTACATCTACCATGTTGTCTCCGAGCAGTATAGGACTTTGGTTTGTTGGGCAACCTCATCCAGACAACTTTGGCCTTATATGTAGTTTCTGTTCGTCAGGCCGAGAATTTGCCGCTGGCTTCCTTCAGATTCCACCTCACGATGGACACCCTTGCCTTAAGCTAACACTTCCAACTGCCAAGGCGTGTTCGGGACTTACACCCTATAGCTATTGCCCATGCTGGGCGCACCCAAAAAAAGCCTCTCGAAAAAATCGAGAGGCTTTTATCAATTATTGAAACCCATACTATTCCTAATTCACATCCCAAAATATTTTGTTAGTCAAATTATCTTCCGGCTGAACTACTGAGTAATTCTCCATATTATAAGACTGCTCTGATCCTGGATACATCCAACGTGAAGGAGGAAGACTTTGCTGGTTTGAGTTATCAACCCAGAATTCAAAGTCTATTTTATCCAACCTTCTGATTTCATTCCAGCTTTCGTTCGACTGAACAACGTTGAAGTGTAACCACTTTTGCTCAGCTATCAAGGTCAGTTTCTCATCCATTCCAGAAGCGGCATCCCAAGAGATTGCATCCATCCCCAAGTATTCAGAGATAGACCCATCGGTAGGATCCAATGGAGTTGGAGATTCAGCATTATTTGAGATACTTCTCAAATACTGATAGTAACCTATAGATTGCTTGATAGACTCCTCATAATGCGATTTTGCCATAGCATCTTGTCCTTCTCTCAAGTAATATTCAGCAGCATACAAATGAACCTCAGTTGCTGTCATAAGTACACCAGGGAAGTACTGGTTTCTACTCAAAGTAGAGCGATTGTAAATACTCAAAGTCTGAGTTAACAATAATTCAGTCTGATCCGATGGATTCATCAAAGGATCCAAGCCCAAATATTCTTCAACTACCTCTTCTGGATTTGGATTTTTCTCAAAGACAAAAGTCAATCGTGGATCCTTGTTATCTACCATGTGATCCAAAATTTTCTTACCTGCAATGTTTCCATCCCAATCTTCCAAACCAGATTGAAAACCTGTAGCTGACATCAAAGTACCCAAGGAGTAAATCTGAAAGAGGATATTACGATCATTGGTATCTACTACTGGGTAACTTCCAGAGTTAGACAGAATAGAACCAATCTCCGTTTTTGCTCTAGCACTGAATTCACTAGTACCTGCTACTCGGGTAAGCATTCTCAACCTTAAGGAATTAATATATCTTAACCAAAGGTCAATATCCCCGCGGTTAACTAGGTCTTGAGTCTTGAATTCTACCTCAGTCGCAGGATTAATTGCTATCTGCCCCATTTCATCTGCGAAACCAGCCAATTCATCCAGCATAGTCGTGTAGATATCTTCCGCTTTATCATATGCAGGATAAGAATTCTGGTAGTCACCACCATTAATACTTAGCATTCCTGCTTGACTCCATGGAATATCGCCATAGAAATCTACAATTTGCTGGGTCTGGTCATAGAAATAGGTAGCCGCTGCGATCATAAACACACGGTTATCAAGCTTCTTTTCTTCTGATAGCCCATCATGAACCTTTTGGATTTCACGATACTGCGCCAAAAAGTTGTAATATGTATTCCATTTAGCCCCTACAGCTGCCGATCCTGGCACATATTGGTTCTCAACATTTACCCAACCCGTCGCCTGAGTATACGGATTAGAGGTAATTCTTCTAACCACAAAATAGTTTGTGTAATCAGGAAGTACAAATCCCCGGTTTGCCATCATCATCCCCGTAAACTGCTTTCCAACTGTAGTCTCAGCGAGCTTGGAAGGATCAGTATAATTTTCTTCAAAGTCTGACGTGGTACAGCTCATTGAGAAGCCTGTCAGCACTGTATATATAATTAGTCTTTTAATATTCATGTCAATTGTATTTTAGTAATAAACCAACTATTAGAATCTAGCACTTAACTTCACACCCCATGTTCTAGTAGCCGGGTTAGTACCCGCACTAGTCAAGGTTTGCTCCCATCTAGATCCTCCAGTTAATACTTCAGGATCAAGATCCTTAATATTTCTATAGAGGAAAAACAAGTTTCTACCATATACAGAAAGATTCACATTAGAAGCTCCAATTTTGGAAGTGATATGATTCGGGATATTGTAAGCCAAAGACAACTCTCTCAATTTGACGTAATCGTTATCCTGGATAAACAATTCGTATCTAGACTGGCTGTACTGAGGTCCACCCCAGTTATAGGTATTCCAATAATAATACGACTGAGAAATCACGTTGGTATTAGTAGAACCATCAGCTACTACGCCATCCATTACCATTCCATCATGATAAACTGTTTCACCATTTGGTCCTTGAGCAGTTGTATGATCCACCTGTATACCCTGACCATCAGCATTTTGGTAATAAGCCAAACCTCCGCTAGCCTCATCCATATAATTCAAACTGGCCTCAGTCAGACCACGGCTAATCATCCAGTTGATACCAGTAGGCATTACAGAACCACCGATCTGGAAATCCAATACCGCTTCTAAAGAGAAATTCTTATAGTATAACTGATTAATAATACCACCTACTGCATCTGGCATTGCATTTCCTACCTGAACCCAGTTGTTCGGATCAATCTTGTAAAGACCATTTTCCTGTACAATTTGATTTCCATTAGCATCAGTCTCAACTGGGTGAGCATAGAAATCCCCCATTGGTCTACCTACAACAGACCTAAGTTGAGCTGCATTGCCATCGTAGTCTGCATGAAGTAACTCAGTAGCATTGTTAGCCAATTTCTCAACTTTGTTAACATTCTTCGCATAATTGACAATAACATTCCATCCGAAATTAGGAGTAGCTATGATATCACCAGTCAACTGAACTTCGACACCTGTATTTCTAAGTGTACCGATGTTTGTAAGAACTGACGAAGCACCAGCAGAATTAGGTAGCGTAAGTGGAAGAATCTGCTCTCTAATCTGCGCATTGTAATAAGAGATATCTATACCAAATCTATTATTGAAGAACCTAGTATCCAATCCAAATTCAAATTCATGCTTTTGCTCCGGCTTTATACCATCATTACCAAATGCTGAAGGCAAAGTGGTATAAAGCACATTATTACCACCTGGTTGCTGAACACCTAGAGAATTTTGGCTATAAGCAATATTTGCAGCGTAAATATCTGGGTAGTTACCTACTATACCCCAAGAACCTCTCAACTTAGAGAATGTGATAAACTCAGGCAATTGGAATGCCTCTGAAAGTGCAAAGGCTGTATTAACAGAAGGATATACAAATGCATTATTATCAGGATTCATGGTAGAGATTCTATCTCTACGAATGGTTCCTTCTACAAACCAAATCCCTTTGTAATCAAAATTTGCTGTTCCGATTAAAGCATCAATTGTTCTAAATTCACGACTCGAGTTGTTGCTTGGAATATTTGCGGAAGCAACTACATCAAATAAATTCTCAGTACTTAAACCTCCATTGGTGCCTCTGCTTATACTGGTGATGCTTTCCTGTCTAGCTGTATATCCTGCCATTAAGCCAAAAGAAATTTCGTCAGTAATTGCTTTGTTGTAATTAAGCATCACATCACCGTAGAGTATATTAAATGTCTCGGATTGCATTCCAAATGAACCAGAAGGGCCAAATGCCAATGGTCTTTCAGTTGAATTTTTATTTTCAGAATATCTATCTGTAAAATCAGTAGAGACACGAGCTCTAATATTAAGATCTTGGGTAATCATAAACGTGTTAGTCAAACTACCGATTACACGATTACTTTTTTCAGATGCTTGATTCTCATTTACTCTCCAAGCATAATCAGCTATAGCAGACAAAAAGCCACTACCTGTAATGTTCTCATCTGGAGTCAAACTCTGACCTGTACCAGTTACAAAGCGATAACCTCTACTCGTCTTATAATTATCAAGATACCACTCACCGTTATCAAAACGAGTCATCATACCACCAAAGTTATTGATCATTCGATCAATAGAGTAAGGGCGATTTGCAGTATTCTGATTGATAAAATTAATCATCAAATCAGTTTTCAGTCTTTTACTTACCTGATAGCTTGTATTTAGATTTACAATATTCTTAGAGTTCTTGGAATTCAAACTCAAAGCCTCATTGTCCTGACGTGTCAGGGAAAGTCGGAAGTTAGATTTCTCTGTAGCGTTAGAGATAGATACGTTTACCTGAGAACTGATAGGTTTGTTAAAAAGCGCGGCGTAGTTGTCTTCCTGCGCAACATAAGGTCTAGTAACCCCGTCCCAAGCTAACATAGGCTGACCATCAAAGGCAGGGCCAAAGTTTGTAGTGGTATTTGGAACAATTCTCTCTCCTGCATCATTATATAAAAATCCGTCCGCAGATTGCTTCAAATCCTGAACATGCGAAGGCATTCCTGGACCTCTTACATTTTGATATCTTGGAAGGTATGCGATCTCATCAATAGAGACATTCGTATTGAAATCTACTTGCATGCCGTCTTTGCCAGCAGTACCTTTTTTAGTAGTGATCAACACTACACCATTTACAGCTTCTGAACCATAAAGTGCTGCCGCAGACGCTCCTTTCAAGATAGAGAGACTTTCAACATCTGCAGGGTTGATATCTAATAGTCCATTACCTCTCAAACGCTGATCTCCCCAATAGTTATTATTGGTTACTTCTTCATTTCGGATGGGCACACCATCCAATACAATTAGTGGCTGACTTTTACCTTTAATAGAGTTAATACCACGAATCTGGATATTAACAGGCGAAGTAGCTCCACCAGCACCTGATGATATTCTCACACCAGCTGCCTTACCATATAATGCAGAACCTAGGTTAGGTGTAGCAGTCTTTACCAGTTCATCGGCCTTAATAGTACTTGTAGCATAACCCAAAGCCTTTTCAGATTTTTCCATACCAAATGCTGTTACAACAAATTCAGATAGTTCACTGGCATCCTGCCTTAGGACAATATTAACTTCCGTTTGGTTTCCTACAGTTATTTCCTGAGTTGCAAACCCAATAAAAGAGAAAATCACTATTGAACTTGATCCTACAGAAATAGAATACTCACCATCTACATTAGTAGTGGTACCGGTTTGGTTTGTCTTATCTAAGACCGTGACCCCAGGCATAGGGAGACCGTCCTCTGAAGACGTTACTACCCCTTTCAATATTCGCTGCTGTGCTTGTGCTGAGACCGAAAGGCCCAACATCATAACCAGGGCGAAAGCAATTGATAAAATTTTTTTCATAGCTGGTAATTTGAGTTTAACAATAATAAAATCTTAATGCCCTGCACCATCCTTCGATTTTCGAGATGAATTGCTGGTAGAGTTTGTTCCATGTTAGTTTGATTTGGGGTTTCTTGTAAAATTTTAATCAAAACAGTTAAGCCATTTTCGCAAATGTCAATGCCCAATATGTTAAGATGTCATAAATCTATAAAAAACAAGTTTCTATCAAAACATATAAATGTATTTTTTTTACAAAACAGAAGATATTAATGTATTTTTTTCGATAAGTAAAAGATTCTATAGCTCATTTTTACCAATTGATCCCATTTGCTCAATAGATTTTGAATATGTATCCATTTGCCACGAGAAATTTACCAGAACCTCAGGTCCAAGTTTAGATTTTTAGCTACTAATTTAGTTGATACCCTGTGACAACTAAGCACTTCCCATATACCTAAGATATACGCTTAGACAACTCTATTATATATATCCGATTTTCGAGTACCTAAGAATTAAACTAAAAGGATAACATACGGACTCTTGTATAAGTCTGCTTCGATAAGAAAAAGCCAGGGGATGACAGGCACTCACATCATAGGGCAAGTACAGAATACCTATAGTCAATCAATGTAAAGGACAAAAGCTATCATTAATTGTCAAAAAATCCTCTCCCACCCGAATGGCATTGAGTATTTGACTAAACCAGTATCACCTTCCAGTTCTAGAATCAGTTCAGCCAAAATAGTTACTAATGCAAAAAGGTCGCTCACTTTACGTGAACGACCTTTATTATGATCTGTACTTTTAGTACTTATTTGCTAGCAATGAAGCTTACCAAGTCGATTACCTTATTAGAGTAGCCCCACTCGTTGTCATACCAAGAAACTACTTTCAAGAATTTGTCAGAAAGCTGAATACCTGCACCAGCATCGAAGATAGAAGTTCTAGGATCTCCAACGAAATCATTAGAAACAACTTGATCTTCAGTATAACCAAGAACACCTTTCATAGTAGTCTCAGAAACTTCTTTCATTTTAGCACAAACCTCAGCGTAAGTAGCAGGGTTTTTCAATCTAACTGTCAAATCGACAACAGATACATCAGGAGTAGGAACTCTAAATGCCATACCAGTCAATTTACCGTTAAGCTCAGGAATTACTTTACCTACCGCTTTAGCAGCACCCGTAGAAGAAGGGATGATGTTTTGACCTGCGCCACGTCCACCTCTCCAGTCCTTCGCAGAAGGTCCGTCAACAGTTTTTTGAGTTGCAGTAGTCGCATGCACTGTAGTCATCAAGCCTTCCTCGATTCCCCAGTTGTCATTCAATACTTTGGCGATTGGAGCCAAACAGTTTGTAGTACAAGAAGCGTTTGATACGAATACCATGTCAGAAGTATAAGAATCTTCGTTCACGCCCATTACGAACATCGGCGTATCATCTTTAGATGGCGCAGACATTACTACTTTCTTAGCACCTGCATCGATATGACCTTGTGCAGTTTCTTTAGTCAAGAAAATACCAGTTGATTCGATTACATAATCAGCTCCTACTTCACCCCACTTAAGGTTAGCTGGGCTTTTCTCAGCAGTAACACGAATGCTGTTTCCATTGACTACCAAATGGCCGTCTTTCACCTCTACAGTTCCTTTGAAGTTACCGTGAGTAGAGTCATACTTAAGCATATATGCCATGTAGTCCACGTCGATCAAATCATTGATCGCTACTACTTGGATATCTTCTCTTTCTTGTGCAACTCTGAACGCCAAGCGTCCGATTCTTCCGAATCCGTTTATTCCAACTTTAATCTTGCTCATATTTATTTTGATTTGAGTATAGGTTTGATTCCTAAATTCCCCTTGGAGGGTATGCCCTTTTGGCGAAAAATCCCTGAGGGATGGCTAAGTTATTACATTTATTTGGCTAGCCAAAACTATCCTATGCGCCACATTAATTCTTCCTTCATACAATCGATTCCGAGGAAAAATAGTTTCTTAAATATTTTGAAAAAATTCATTTCACAATGCTTTTGCCTATTTTGAGACCTCATCTAAGCAATTTTTAATGTTTGAAAAAGCAATCCTCGAAACCGCCGGCTACACCCGAGCCATTCATTCTATCTCCAGAAACTTTGGAAGTACCCAAATCCAAAAAGGCTCTGCTACGTTGTTTTTTGTCAATCAAGAAGGCTATGCACTGACTTGCAAGCATGTGGCGCAATGGCTATCACAAGCAGATCAAATCAATCAAAAATACCAGACGTTTTTGCAGCAAGGCAAAGACCTAAGTGGCGGGCAGCGCTCAGCATTAGCCAAAAAATTAGGATTGAAAGCAGATGTCACTTCTGAGATGCGCGTCACTTTTGTAGATTGCGTGGATCAGATCAAGAACATGAAATTTTTCATCCACCCTGAATATGACTTGGCGTTGATCAAGTTCGAAGGCTTTGAGAAAACATTATTTACTAACATCCCCAAATTCAAGAAGGACCATGCTGCTATTAATCCTGGCGCGATGCTTTGTCGATTAGGCTTTCCTTTTCCTGAGTTTTCAAATTTTCAGCTAAATAGCCAAAAGCAATCCTTAGAATGGACCAGTACTGGGGCTATGCGCTCACCGCGATTTCCTATAGAAGGAATGCTCACTCGCTTTTTGGGTGACAAAAAAGGAAAGGTCTATGGAATGGAATTGAGTACGCCAGGATTGCGAGGACAAAGTGGCGGGCCGCTATTTGATTCTACCGGGAAAGTCTGCGGAATGCAAAGCCGGACGAAGCATTTACACTTGGGCTTTGATATAGAAGACAAAGCCATCATAGCCCATGGCAAAGCAAAGAAAATAAATGACTACGCCTTTATCCATTTGGGCGAATGCATTCACGTTTCAGTAATCAAGGAATTTATGCGGGCAAATAAGGTGAATTTTGAGGAAGAATGATTCAATGGAAAGAAGAATAGATTGATCCCTGTAGTATCATCCCTTAAACTAGCTAAACATAAAAAAGTCAGGCTCTCGCTTGACTTTTTTTTAAAAGAAACATTAGTCAAATGCAAAACGCATTTGCTTAAGCTAATTATTTAGCTGTTACCTCTTCTCTTGGCTCTACAAAACAAAGATTGTCTCCATCTTGGATAACTACAGTCGCCTTCACAGTATAATTACCTGCATCAGCATAGGTATGCTCGGCAGTTAATCCACTAAATGCTTCTACAGGTGTTCCATCACCAAAATCCCAGCTTATCTCATCCAAGACTGTTTGGCTTCCTTTATATTCTACACTGAATGTAACTTTCTTAGTATCGGTTGCATCCACCTGATGATGAATATCTACTTTAGCCGCTTCAATAGTACAATCAATTGCATCTTTATCATCGTCACTACAAGAAGTATTAGCGCCGAGTACAATTGCGGCAATCGCGAAGGTCAATAAGAATTTTTTCATGATTTGAATTTTAAGTTGGTTGTTTTTTAATAGCAAACAAGTTAATTAATCATCCATCATAAAACCTATAATAACATTGAATAAAATCAAACAACAAGAGCATTTTTTATCATAAAGCCTATTTTTTCATAGAAAAGTAATAAACTCTACAACATTTCGTTTGGCATTTTATAGAAATTAGCAGTAATTATATTAATCAACTATAAATTTTCTCTTCTTAGCATTTAACAGCTCGACTTTACCTTTGGTAGAACTTTCACAACTAAAAGTAAATCAGCCATAAAGCCAAAAAGCCATCCCGATTGCTCAGGATGGCTTATATAGTTATGAAATAAGTTGATTATACTAATTGTGTCAGCACTTCATTCAAGGTAGCGCTTGGTCTCATTGCCTGAGAAGCCAATATTGCATCTGGTCTGAAATACCCCCCTATATTCATTGAAGCACCTTGTGAACCATTCAGTTCATCTACTATTGTAGCTTCTTGCGCTTCCAATGCTTTAGCTAGTGGCGTAAACTTAGCCTTCAGCTCAGCATCCTTATTTTGTGCTGCAAGTGCTTCTGCCCAATATAGTGCTAGGTAGAAATGGCTACCTCTGTTATCTAATTTACCTACAACTCTCGCTGGAGACTTATCATTTTCCAACCATTTGCCTGTAGCCTGATCAAGTGTCTCAGCCAGTAGCAAAGCTTTATCGTTATGGAATGTTTGCCCTAAATGCTCCAAGGAAACTGCCAATGCAAGGAATTCACCCAAGGAATCCCAACGCAGGTGACCTTCCGTAACAAACTGCTCCACATGCTTAGGTGCAGACCCACCAGCACCCGTTTCAAACAGACCGCCACCATTCATCAATGGAACGATAGAAAGCATTTTGGCAGAAGTTCCCAATTCTAAAATAGGAAACAAGTCAGTCAAGTAATCTCTCAACACGTTGCCCGTGACAGAGATCGTATCCATTCCTTCTTTGATTCTAGCCAAAGAAAGGTTTGTAGCCTCCACTGGTGAAAGGATAGAAATCTCCAATCCAGTCTGATCATGATCTAACAAGTATTTATTTACTTTTTTGATCAGTTCTGCATCATGAGCTCTATGTGGGTCTAGCCAGAAAATCGCTGGGGTATCCGAAAGTCTCGCTCTAGTCACAGCCAGTTTGACCCAGTCTTGAATCGGAGCGTCCTTAGTCTGGCACATTCTCCAGATATCTCCAGCTTCCACGGGATGCGAGAAGATTTCAACCCCATTTTGATCCAGAACCTTGACCGTTCCAGCATAAGGAATTTCAAAGGTTTTATCGTGCGAACCATATTCTTCAGCTTTTTGAGCCATCAATCCTACATTTGGTACAGAACCCATCGTCGATGGATCAAATGCACCATGAGTTCTACAGAACTCAATAGTAGCTTGATATACTCCAGCATAAGATCTGTCTGGAATAATCGCTTTGGTATCTTGAAGTTTGCCAGCCTTATTCCACATCTGACCAGAAGTTCTGATCATCGCAGGCATAGAAGCATCGATAATCACATCACTTGGCACATGTAGGTTGGTGATTCCCTTATCCGAATTCACCATAGCCAAGTCTGGACTATCTGCTAGACAAGCCGCAATGTCAGCTTCAACTTCAGTTCTTTTTGGAATAGAAAGCTTATCAAGGTTGGAAATCAAATCCCCAAAACCATTATTTACATCTATTCCTATTTCATTAAATGTAGCTGCATGCTTCGCAAACACTGGCTCAAAAAACACTTTCACCGCATGCCCAAAGATGATAGGATCTGACACCTTCATCATGGTTGCTTTCATGTGAATTGAGAAAAGAACACCTTGCTGCTTTGCCTCTGCTTTTGCTTTTCTTAGAAATGCTGTCAAAGCAGCGATACTCATGGTAGAAGCATCGATCACTTCACCAGCCAGAATATTCAAACCAGACTTAAGTATCTCTTTTCGGCCATCCGCGCCATGTAATTCTATAGAAATAACAGCCGCATCTACCATGGTATGGGATTTCTCACTTCCGTAAAAATCTCCTTCAGACATACTATCTACATGTGTATTAGAATCAGCAGACCACTTACCCATGGAATGTGGATGCTTTCTCGCGTAGGCTTTCACTGCCTGTGGAGCTCTACGATCCGAATTTCCTTCACGAAGAACTGGGTTCACAGCAGAGCCTTTGATTTTGTCGTATTTGCTTTTAATACTCTTCTCTTCCTCAGTTTTTGGCTCTTCTGGATATTCTGGAACCGCATAGCCCTGAGACTGAAGTTCCTTGATCGCAGCCTTCAGCTGTGGAACAGAAGCAGAAATATTTGGAAGCTTTACGATATTGGCTTCAGGAGTTTTAGCAATATTTCCTAACTCAGCCAAGGTGTCTGGCAGCTGCTGCTCTGGAGTCAACGACTCAGAGAAATTAGCGATGATTCTGGCAGAAAGAGAAATATCACGGGTTTCTACCGATACACCGGCAGATTTAGTGAATGCCTCTACTATTGGCAATAGGGAATACGTAGCCAAAGCCGGAGCTTCATCGGTCAGCGTATAGAGGATTTTTGGAGTTTGGTTACTCATGGTTTTAATAATTCAAAAAGACATGTGATACCCTGCCACATCAATTGACCTACATGAGGTCATCTCCATGTCAAACTATTCTATTTGGACTGGAAAAAGAGGCAACAGAGTCTTAAAATATTGGGGCTAAAATACGGAAAATATCCTTGTTTCAAATTCCGCTCGCGTAAAGTACTGAGAGTCTGAAAAAAGGATTATTGGATCAAAAAATTATCCGAATCCATCCAAGCCGGAAATTTCTCTCGATAGGAATCAAGTGCCTTTGCATCTAAGGTCAAAACAGTAATTTTCTCCCCTTCACCCAAAAACTCTAGCTGATTCCCTTTGAAGTCATAGCCTGCAGAGTGTCCATTGTACTTTATTCCATTTCCATCGGCTTCTACCCGATTTACTCCTATACTATAGGAGAGATTTTCTATAGCCCTAGCTGGCAAAAGTGCATCCCAAGCAGAAACTCGGGCTGCGGGCCAAGAGGCTACATAAAAAATCAGATCATAAGCCAAGCTCCTATCGATCATTCTATTTCTAGACCAGATGGGAAATCGCAGATCATAACAAATTTGTGGACAGATTTTCCAGCCATGCAATTCGAAAATCGGTAAGCTTTCTCCTGCGGAAAATGTGCGATCCTCGTCGGCCATTCGAAAAAGATGCCGTTTGTCATAATGTTGAATCATTCCATCTGGACTCACCCACAGCAAGCGATTGTGATAACTTCCATCAACCTTGATAATCGCACTACCAGCAATAGTGGTATTCTTTTGCGCAGCCATCTGCTTCATCCACTTGCAGACATTGAGATTCATAGGCTCAGCCAATTCTGCTGCATCCATACTAAATCCCGTCGGGAACATTTCTGGCAGAATGATCAGATCCACCTTATTGTCTATCTCCCACATTTTCTCTTCCAGCATCGCCAGATTCGCCACTTTATCTTTCCAATAAAGATTGGTTTGTACAAGTGCTATAGAAAGTTGTGGGGATTTGATCATTTCAGGGGATAGATCATTCGGTAATCCGTAGAAATTTTACCCTTACTGACATCGACTAGCTTGGACTTTACAAGTCGCTTTTTGAGACCTTTCAAATAGTCTACAAATAAAATCCCTTCCAAGTGATCATACTCATGCTGAATCACACGAGCGGTCATTCCAGAGAATTCCTCCTCCTTCAGGTTCCAGTTCTCATCGTAATACTCTATCGTCAAAGTGTCAGGACGGGTGATCTCTGCACGGATTTCAGGAATACTCAAGCAACCTTCTTCAAAGCTGTAATCATCACCATATTCATCCAAAATAATAGGATTGATAAATACACGTCGAATACCAACTTCTTCATCTTCCTCATCTAGCATTAGGTTGCTATCAATGACAAAAAGGCTAAGTCCTTGGTTGATTTGTGGAGCTGCTAGGCCTACGCCATTGGCATTGTCCATGGTATCAAACATATTCTTGATCAGCTCATCGAGTGCTGTGCCTTCGGTAATCTCCTCGGCTTCTCTCTTCAAAATCGGGCTACCGTAGGCCACTATAGGGTAAATCATTGTCTCTCTAAATACGATTGTAGAATAATTGCCGCACTCACCTTATCTAGGTTTCCAGCTTTTTCTTTTCTGTCTTTCTTTTTACTTCCCATGGAAATCATGCTTTGCATGGCCATCTTAGAAGTGAACCGCTCATCGACGAGTTCTATTTTTTTATCAGGAAAAGCTTTCGAAAGCCTGTCCTTCATAGTAATTACTTTTGGCGTCATCTCATTATCCTGACCATTCAATCGAGTCGGATAACCTAGAACAAGTGTATCCACTTCTTCTTTTTCACAGTAGCTTTTCAGATAATCAAGCACTGTGCTGGTCTCGACGGTTTCCAATGGATTGGCCAACATTTTCAATGGATCGGTAACAGCTAGGCCGGTTCTTTTGGTTCCCAGGTCAATCGCGAGAATTCTGGGCATCAGTTTTTTCTGGTTTTTTTCTTGAACAGACGCAAAGCCTCTCTTTCCAGCTCAACAGCCTTGGGAAAAAGAAGTTCATCTTCGATTTTTGCATGAATTCTAAGTTCCTGCTCGAAGTTCTGCAATTCGTGATATAATACTTTCATCGTCAGCGGAGCATCCTCATCCAAGGAATAATCTGACGTCAACTTTCTGATTCCCTCCATTTCATCATCATGAATCTCGTGCTGATCTGCGAGCAGGTGTATGGGATCTCTTTGTAAAATTGTAATGGCATCTACCAAAGAAAATCTATTTTCCTCAATATCCTGAAGCAATTCAATTCTCTTGAAGAGCCTACTTTCCTCTTCATGAATATGATGGATAAAATCCTCCACAAAGAGCGGAAACATAATCCGGAGATCTGCCATCAAAGATGCAAATTTAGGCTCTGGATCTATCCCTGAGATGATATTGGATAGAAATGGCAACTCCTGTCGTACAAAATAGTAGTGCTTCTTTTTTAAATAAGCCACTAAAACTTCAATCGGATTGAGGTACAATTCTTCCGTGGAAGGATCCTTCCGTTCTGCCCATGATTCCAGTTCTGTAATCAACTGACTTGCGTGTACTTTATGCTTTTTACACACCGTTTCCAGCGATTCCGTAGGGTATTGATAAAAGCTGATTCCAAAATAATGCAACACAGAAGCAAAGACATAGTTTTCAGAAACTAAATCTCCCAGCATTGCCTTTTCAAAATCATCAACGGATCGCATCTTGCAAAAATAATTTTTTTTAAGAGAAAAAAGGGGAATAAATTGAGCCATTATACACAGCCCTCGTATAAACATTTGTTAGCTTTATCAAATGTGTACCCAAAAAGAGGGTGAAATTGGGTAATTTACAGTAACAATAAAGACAATAACCAACTGAAAGAGAAAGTCGTGAGCGAGACAAAAAACACCAAATCCCATATCAGACTACCTATCATATTGGCCTTAGCCATATCTGCAGGTATCTGGATAGGAGCAACTTTTGCTGAGCCAAAAGGAAGTCAAAATGACCTTAGAGCAGCACTTTACAAGCTGCAGGAGATAATGACCTATGTCAATCGAGACTATGTCGACAGTGTCAACACCAACGAACTGGTGGAATATGGCATCACAAAAATGCTTGAGCACCTAGACCCCCACTCTAGCTATATCCCAGCAAAGGATGCATCAATTGTGCAATCCCAGCTTGACGGAGAATTTGACGGCATCGGAGTGGAATTCGGAATCATCCGGGATACAATCTATGTAGTAGCACCTTTGACAGGTGGACCTTCAGAAGCACTTGGAATCCAATCAGGAGATCAAATCATCCGAGTAGATGGAGAAACTATGGCAGGTGTAGGAGTCACGAATAGAGATGTTTTCGAAAAACTACGTGGCCCAAAAGGCTCCGTTGTAGTTGTGGACATGAAGCGTAAAAACGAGAAAGAGCTTATCGAATACAAGATAACTCGTGATAAGATCCCTCAATACAGCATCATCGCTTCCTATATGGTCAACAATGAAATCGGATATATCAAAGTGACCCGATTTGCAGCGACCACTTACGACGAGTTCAAAGAATCGATCGCAGATCTGCAGAGTAAGGGAATGAAAAAATTGGTTATTGACCTTCAAGGTAATCCTGGCGGATACATGGGAGCGGCTATCAATATGGCCGATGAGCTTCTTGGAAACAAAGCATTGATTGTATCCCAAGAAGGAAAAGTAGAGCAATACAACCAGAAAGCATACGCTTTCAAACCAGGGATGTTTGAACAAGGTCCGGTAATCGTGTTGGTCAATGAAGGTTCAGCTTCGGCTTCTGAGATTCTCGCTGGTGCAGTTCAAGATAACGATAGAGGTTTGATCGTAGGAAGAAGATCCTTTGGAAAAGGTTTAGTACAAATGCCAATTGATCTAACCGATGGAGCAGAGTTGAGATTGACGATAGCGAGGTATTACACCCCATCTGGTAGATCTATTCAAAAACCTTATGGTGCTAATTATGAAGATTATGTACAAGACTACATGAATCGCTATAAGCATGGTGAGTTTTTCTCTGCAGACAGTATCACCTTCAATGACAGCTTGAAGTATGAAACTGTGAAGGGCCGAACTGTTTACGGTGGTGGTGGTATCATGCCAGATTACTTCGTTCCATTGGATACAGCAATGGCTTCCGCTTATGTGAGTAAGTTATTCAACTCTGATTCGGCAAGAGAATTTGTCCTTGATTATTATAATGAACATAAGTCCGAATTTGAGAAAATGAGTGAGGAGAAATACTACACAGACTATGCTGTGAGTGACGCTATGTTGAGTGAATTGATAGAATACGGCAAGAAAAACAAGGTCGAGTTTGACGCTGCTGATTTCAATAAATCTAAGGATTACCTCAAAATCTTAGTAAAAGCACACATGGGAAGGCAGATCTATGATGACAGCACCTTCTACAAAGTGGTCAATGACATCAATGAGATATATCTACAAGCCATCAAATTATTTGATGAAGCTGAGAAATTAGCTGTAGCTACTGATCTTCATAATGATGGCGTAGAGGAGGAAGAATAAGCACATTTCCTTAAGGCATAAACAAGAAAGCACTCGCCTAGGCGGGTGCTTTCTTGTTTATTATCAAAATTTATTTTCAATCCATTACCAAATACGCTAACATTAGGCAGTCTAAATAATTTAACCGACCCCAAAAGCCTATGAAAGCCTTATTCACCTTCTTATTGTTAGGAATCACTATGAGTTCTTATGCCCAAATCAAAGTTAACCACATCGCTGTCCATGTAAGCTCCCTAGAGCCTAGCAAGGAATTTTATCAGAAAATAGTAGGCTTAGAAGAAATCGAAGAGCCATTCAAAGACGGTTTACACGCTTGGTATGACATCGGAGGTGGAGCTGCACTTCATATCATCGAGGCTGCAAATGTCCCTACACAGATCTCAAAAGTGAATCACCTTTGCTTTAGCATGAAGGACATGGATGCTTTCATCAAAACATTGGAAAACACAGATTATCCCTTCGAAAGCTGGCTTGGAGAAAAAGGCAAAGTAACCGTCAGAGTAGATGGTATTCGTCAAATCTACATTCAGGATCCTGACGGAATGTGGCTGGAGATCAATGATGATTATTGATTCTCCTATTTTATAAAACAGAAAAAGCTCAGTTTCAGAACTG
Source organism: Algoriphagus chordae (assembly GCF_003254055.1). Taxonomy (GTDB): domain Bacteria; phylum Bacteroidota; class Bacteroidia; order Cytophagales; family Cyclobacteriaceae; genus Algoriphagus; species Algoriphagus chordae. Next base: position 38,446 of record NZ_QKZT01000011.1, on the reverse strand, counting down.
AGCTTTTTCTGTTTAACTGCATTAATATTTAGTAATCAATAACCAGCGAGATAGAATAGAGCACTCAAAGCTCACGATAATTCCCGCCCTATTTTAAGAACTTGTTAAGAACCATCAATTGCATCAGTTGAACCATGTAGTAAAACATCACATGCTTTTCTGAAAATTCATACTTTTTAAAGTAAAAAACATCGCAATTACTTAATAGACCCTGATTTCAGCTCACTACAACAACCTAAAATATAATATTAGGCTAGGTCTCAATATTATCTCTTTTTTATTATTCGGGTTTTTAATATAACAAATTGAAAACCTCATTTTTCATCCTCCATTTCCCTACTTGGATACTTTTGTGTCTTGATGTCGACGACGAGCAAATAGATTCTCTATAGACTGACAATCAAACAATTATAATCATTATCAAAATTACAAAACTAGAAAATGAAGAAGACTTTTACAGGTATTACTTTGTTGATGATGCTCCTACCAACAGTTTTGTTGGCGCAAGTTCAGATCAAAGGAAAAGTATCAGACAACACCGGAGAAGGACTCCCAGGCGTCACAGTATTGGTGAAAGGTACCAATAAAGGCACCGTTGCCGATTTTGAAGGCAACTACAATATTATGGCAGATGAAAGCGCCATTTTGGTCTATAGTTTTATAGGATTTGAATCTCAAGAAGAAGCTATCAACGGACGAAGTATCATCAATATCACACTGGCCGAAGACAGTAAGGCCCTGGATGAGGTAGTCGTAACAGCGATAGGTATCAAGCAACAAAAGAAGAAATTGGGATATGCTACCCAAGAAGTACCAATGGATGTTCTGGCAGAAGCCTCCACCTTGAATCTGGGGAATGCGCTTTCTGGTCAGATAGCAGGACTGACAGTTACCAATCCGACGGGAATGTTCCAGTCTCCTTCATTTGTTTTGAGAGGCAAAACACCTCTAATTGTACTGGATGGTGTCCCTGTAGAAACTGATTTTTTTGACATTTCTCCAGAAAACATAGAAAGTATCAACGTCCTTAAGGGCGGTTCAGCATCGGCACTTTATGGAGCTAGAGGAAAAAATGGCGCAATCTTAATCACGAGAAAGAATGCCAAAAAGGATGGGCTAACTGTCACTGCCACCACCAATAATATGGTGACCGCAGGATTTACTGTCTTTCCAGAAACGCAGACAAGCTATGGTAATGGCTCGAATGGGAAATATGAATTCTGGGATGGTGCAGATGGTGGTATCTCGGATGGAGACATGATCTGGGGGCCAAAATTTGAACCAGGGGTTCTTGTCCCACAATGGAATAGCCCAATCAGAAATAAAAATACCGGTGAGCTTGTAGAATGGTACGGAAGTGTCACAGGAACAGTCTATGACGACAAATCCACCTATGAACGCGTACCTACCGAATGGAAACGCCATGATAACCTGAATGATTTCCTAAGGACAGGAGTAGTCACAAAAAATGATGTTTCTATTGCATATCAAGGCGAAAAAGCTCAGCTGATGTTCTCTGCTAACTATGCCTACCAGCAAGGCCAAGTACCTAACACCTCTGTAAATACTGGAGGATTCAATTTCAACTCATCATTCAAACTGAGCGAAAAACTACAGTTGGATGCAACTATGAGTTATAATAAAGTGTATTCACCAAACTACCCTCGCTATGGTTACGGCCCAAAAAACCATATGTACACCATTCTAGTTTGGATGGGTGATGATGTGAATGGGGCTGACCTTAGAGACCACATGTACGTACCTGGATTGGAAGGCTATAGACAAGCGAACTTTAACTATGCCTGGTACAACAATGTCTATTTCGCAGCAAATGAACTTAACCAAGTTCACAACCGCAATGTCATGGATGGCAAGCTGAAGCTGAAATATCAAATCACGCCTGACTTGTACGTCCAAGGCAGAATTTCTGCTAGACAGAAAACACTTTTTGAGGATATGCAAAGTCCAAAGTCATACATGAATTATGGTGACTCAAGAAATGGTGACTACAAATTATGGAATGACGATCAGTTAAATTTAGACACTGACTTCTTGGCGGCTTACAACAAGGATTTCAATGAAAAAATTGGTCTAACTGTCAATGCAGGCGCATCGAGTTTTTACAGAAACTACAAGCAGGCCTATTCCTCCTCTGATGGATTGATCGTTCCTTATGTATATAGCTTAAACAATACGCAAGGCCCAGTACAAGCTTCCAATTATTTGGAAGAGAAAGAAATCCGATCTGTCTATGGTTCTGTGGGAGTAGATCTTTGGCAATCAATCTTCCTAAATGTAACAGCTAGAAATGACTGGTCCTCGACCTTACCAAAAATCAATAATTCTTATTTCTACCCATCAGCATCGGTCAGCGCGATTATTTCAGAGTTTATCAACTTGCCAAAAGCGATTGATTTCATTAAAGTCTACGGCTCATGGTCGGAAGTTTCTAGTGATTTAAGTCCCTACAGTATCTACTCAACCTACAATAAGGGAGTGACCTATGGATCAATTCCATCAGTGACTTACTCTTCAAGTTTGGTCAATCCTGAAATCATGCCTCAAAAGTCAAGCACTTTCGAAGCTGGTCTATCTACCTCCTTTGCTAAGAAAAGATTAACCTTAGAGGGTACATATTATAGAATTCTGGATGAAAATCAGATTATCGATCTGAGCATCTCCGAAGCCTCTGGCTATACTTCCAGAAAAGTGAATGGTAACGAATACACTACCAATGGCTTTGAGTTAATGTTGAATTATGCTGCGATTCAAAAAGAGAATTTCTCTTGGAATATCGGAGCTAACTGGACAAAGTTTGAGCGAAAAATCACTGGGATTTATAGTGATGATGACAATTTCGGAAACTTAAAAATAGGTGACAGAGCTGATAGCTACTATGCAACCGTTTGGCAAAAAAGTGCTGATGGACAAGTCATCCTGGATGCTAATACAGGACTTCCTACTCGAGATCCATTCCCTACTAAAATCGGTCACCTAGATCCTTCTTGGAGATTTGGTATTCAAAACCAATTCAACATCCACAAATTCAGGATAGCAATGGATGTAGATGGCGCTTGGGGCGGATTGATCAGATCATTGACCATAGAGAAAATGTGGTGGGGCGGCAAACACCCCAACTCTACACAATACAGAGATGAGGAATATGCCGCTGGACAACCAGTATATGTGCCAGAAGGTGTCGTGATCACTGGAGGTGAGCTAGTCAGAGATGTAGATGGGAACGTACTTTCAGATAGTAGAGAATATGCACCAAATACTACAGCAGTAAGCTGGCAGACCTGGTCCCAGACCTACCCATATAGAGCTCAGGTGACTGAAGATGAAAGCGAGACTTTTGCGAACGTGTTTGACGGCTCTTATCTGAAACTAAGGAGACTATCAGTGACTTATGACTTGATGAACATCATGAAGTCCAAAAAGATCAAAAATCTTGATTTGTCCCTATATGGCTACAATCTATTTGTACTAAAGAAACTGCCTTACCTAGATCCTGACTTTGGCAATGACAACAATCTTCAGGATCCATCCTCACGCTACCTGGGCATGACTTTGAAAGCCGTATTTTAATTGATTTACAGTCAGACAAACATTGAATAAAATGAAAAATATATTAACAATCCTGTTTCTTTCTTTGGTGTTTACTTCCTGCGCGGACCTGGAGGAAATGAACATCAATCCAAACCTTCCGACTGAAACTCACCCTCAACTTCTACTGACCAATGTGGAATGGTCAGTCTTCAGAGCCAATGGGGGCACTTCTCCACTCTATGCACAAAAGATGCTCGTACAAACTGATGGGGAAAACACTAATCAGTACTACAAATGGGATAGAGGAAGTTTTGGTCCTTATTCTGTTTTAAGAAATGTGACCAAAATGATCCAAGAAGCTGAGCGTATAGAAGACCCTGCTTACATAGCTTTGGGCAAATTCTTCAGAAGTTACTATTTCTTCAACTTGACCCTAAACTTCGGAGATGTCCCATACACAGCAGCGCTAAAGGGTGAGATAGAAGAAGAGTATGCACCTGTATACGATGACCAAGAAGTCGTTTTCAAAGGCATATTGCTAGAATTGGAAGAGGCAGACAAGATTCTTTCTGAGCAGAACACCATCATAGCCGGAGATATCATCTATGCTGGCAATGTGCTCTCGTGGAGAAAATTGATCAACGCATTCCGCTTGAAGGTTCTTATGACACTTTCTCCAAAATCGGCATCTGGAGAAATAGACTTCAGCGAATTCAATACTATTTTCACCAATAGTCCCTTGATGGAAAGTGAAGAAGAAAGCGGTCAATTGGTATTCTTAGATCAGCAAAACAATCGATACCCAGATTTCAACAGTAGTGGATTCAGCTCTGGAATGTATATCGATTCCACCTTTATACAGAGACTTCAAGTAAGAAAAGACCCAAGACTCTTCATTTACTGTACTCAGACCAAATCTGCCAAAGAAGCAGGCAAAGCAATCGACGATTTCTCGGCATATGAAGGCGGTGATCCTGCAGCACCATATGCTGAGGTCAATGAAAAAGCTACCCTAGGCAAGGTGTCAAAAGTGAACGACCGGTACCATAGAGATCCGATAAATGAACCATATAAGCTCTTAGGCTATTCCGAGCAACAATTAATATTAGCAGAGGCTGCGGTACGAGGCTGGATCAATGCAGATGCTGAAATGCTTTATGAGGAAGGTGTAAAGGCCTCTTTCAAGTTTTACGAAATGTATTCTGAAGAATATAGCAGCTACGTAGATTCTGAAGCGGCAATAATGTACCTCAATGAGCCAATGAATGACTTTTCAAAAGTCACGAGCGACACCGATAAAATTGAGCTGATCATCATGCAAAAATATCTGCAGTCCTTCTTTCAACTACAATGGACATCCTTCTATGATCATCACCGTACTGGATTTCCATCTTTCAGAAGACCTGAGGGTGTCGAGATTCCTTACAGATGGATTTATCCTCAGTCTGAATATAATTACAATGCAGAAAACGTAACCTCTGCCATTACCAAGCAATTCGGCGCCGGCAATGATAACATTCATGAAATGACCTGGTGGATTAAATAATCAAATCTAATTTTCAATTCAATGGGCTTTCATCTACACAGATGGGAGCCCATTTTTTATTATGAATAGGTGATTTTCACTCACTTAAATATTAAAGCATTACAGGGCTTGATAAACCCAAACTTTGGGTCCAAGATCTTGTCTAGTAGATCTCTACTAGTGATGGCAAGAGAGCCAAAAAATATCCTTTCTTAAAAACATTTAGCCTTTTTCCTCGATAGAAAAATCGTACACAGTGTCATCTTCATCTAGATGCCTAGACTTTGTACTCTATTAAAAATGTAAAAGCCCGGACCTTAGATCCGGGCTCTTGCCATTTCTTATTATTCGTAAACGTTCTGTGGCCAGCTATCATTTCCAAGATTCACATCTGGAATAAGCTTATCAGGATCGACTACTACTCCTTTCACTTTTTTGTCAGTTTTCAGCAGGTAATTCCAAGTGTCACCTCGTTGCCAGATTTCAACCGGAAGCATTTTTCTCTCAGTTGAGCCATCTTCAAAAGTGATTTCCATCAATACTGGCATTGGCATGTCTCCTTTATTTTCTAAAACAAAGACATAGTTGCCTGCATAAGGGATCACAGCACTTATACCTAAATCAATATTGCCAGTTCCATAGAACCATCCTTGCCAGAACCAAGAAAGGTTCTCACCAGCTACATTCTCCATATGATTGAAGAAATCAGTTGGTTGTGGATGCTTGTATGCCCAAGTCTTGATATAGGACTTGAAAGCATTGTCAAAGCGCTCGTGACCGAGGATGTACTCTCTCAACATCAAAAGACCCATAGCAGGTTTGTTGTAAGCAAGCATGCCCAGATTGCTTACATTTACTACATCTGGATAAGTATCGATTCCTTCTCTAGTCTCGCTAGTGAAGAAATTAATAGATCTACGAGTTTGATTCAAATTTGAAGGATACTCCCCATCATTGAATGCTAGGGTGCTGTAATGGTTGATAAAAGTATTAAATCCTTCATCCATCCAAGGGTAGCGACGCTCATTTGAACCTACAATCATTGGGAACCAGTTGTGACCAAACTCATGATCAGTTACTCCCCAAAGTCCACGTCCTTTTGAATTGTAGCTACAGAAATTTAATCCTGGATACTCCATCCCTCCTATGTCTGCTGCCACATTGGTAGCTGTCGCATAAGGGAATTCAAACCATCTGTCAGAATAATGCTCGATAGATGCTTTGCTATATTCCGTGGATCTAGACCAAGCCTCTTGTCCATCGGATTCTTTTGGATATGCAGACTGAGCCAATATTTTCTTTCCGCTAGGCAAGTTGATTTTGGCAGCATCCCAGATAAATGCCTTAGAAGTAGCAAAAGCTACATCACGGCTATTTTCAATAGCAAAATGCCAAGTGACAGTTCCGTCTTGCTTAGGTCTTGTCAATTCAGTGTTTCCAATCTCATCAGCAGTGATCAACATTACTGTAGTATCACTGTCTTTTGCTTTAGCGTAACGATTCTGAAGTTCTTTACTCAATACCTCTTTAGGATTCAACAACTCACCAGAACCTACTACGATGTGGTCATAAGGCACGGTAACTTTGTAATCGAAATCACCATACTCTAGGTAAAACTCTCCAGCTCCCAAGTAAGGCTCCACATTCCAACCTTCTACGTCATCAAATACGGCTACTTTAGGATACCACTGAGCAAAAGCATAAATCCAACCATCTTCTACTTCAAGTCTTCCCATTCGGTCCATTCCTTCTACCGGAACTTTGAAAGAGAAATCCATAGAAACGGTTGCTGTTCCACCTTTCGCCGGGATAGGTTCATTGAACCACACTTGCATTCTAGTATCAGAATCGATGTGCTTCGTAGAGACGGATCCCTTAGAACCAACTTTGGCCTGAAGGTTAGTCACATCAAATCCACCGTCGGTATCACCGTTGTATCGGTTCCCTTGAATTGGAGTAGTCAAGGTACCGCGAGAATCTTCCGTAAATCTGTTTTGCTCCATCTGCATCCAGATGAAATCAAGATTCTCAGGGCTATTATTGGTGTAAGTAAGTGTAATATTACCAGTAAGCGTGTGTGCCTGATCATCCAAGGTCACTGCGATTTGGTAATCAGCCTTGTTCTGCCAGTAACCTACATTAGGCTTGCCAGAAGCAGATCGAGTGTATGTCCCCTTTCGGTTGATAAATTCACCAAATTGTTCTTGATTATTCTCCTTTACTTCTTGAGCAAAAGAATTGCTGATTCCTGCGAGCATCGCTCCTGCAAAAAGCAGCTTAACTATAATTTTCCTGCGCATACTATTTATTGATTTAGCCGCAAAAGTAAGAATTGAAATTTTAAACAGCTGTGATATTTACACGAGAGTCATTCCTTTAACGAATTTTTAGAAATATCTCATTATTGGAAAAAGGATATTTTCCTTTCACTTTTGGGATACTATTCACGATCAACCCATGCAAAAACTAGTACTACTGCTGTCTTCTTTGGCATTTTCTACAGGTCTATATGCCCAATCTGACACGACTACCCAGGACTTAGGTGAAGTTTTGATTCATGAAAACAGAATCCAGCTCCCCTTTTCTAAGCAAAGCAGAAACATCTCTCTGGTAAGTAAACTTCAAATAGAGACATCCCCAGCCAGAAGCCTCCCAGAAGTGCTATCATTCGTACCTGGTTTAGATATTCGCCAAAGAGGAGTGACTGGTGTCCAAGCCGATGTGAGTATTCGTGGAGGATCCTTTGAGCAGACACTAATGCTTCTGAATGGCATCAAGCTCAGCGATCCTCAGACAGGACATCATATGATGAATATCCCAGTACCACTAGTCAATATAGATCGAATCGAAGTCCTTAAGGGCCCTGCATCAAGAGTTTTTGGGCAGAATGCTTATGCAGGTGCAATCAATGTGATTACCGAACTGAGCGATAAAAGATACGCCAGACTGCAGGGCTATGCAGGAGACTTCGGGATGAAAGGGATAAATTTTGCAGGTTCGCTTCCTCTAGGGAATTACAAGCAAAACTTGGCTATCTCATACGATGATTCAGATGGGCACTGGTACAATTCTGATTACCAAGTCAGTAATATCTTTTATGAAGGAGGCATTGATCTCAATGAACAAAATGAGTTGAAAGGCATGATAGCCTATACTGATCGTGATTTTGGTGCCAATGGTTTTTACTCCAGCTCCTTTCCAGATCAATGGGAAAGCGTTCAGACTACTCTTGCCTCTATAAGCCATACATTGACGCTAGAAAAGTTTTACCTAAACACCAGAGGCTATTTCCGTAGAAATGCTGATGAATATGTACTCAAGAGAAATGAACCGTCCTTCTACCAAAACTTTCACACGACAGATGTTTACGCCATTGAAGCAAACGGGAATTTTGAGACTAAACTTGGCACAACCGGTTTTGGTGTTGAGACAAGAAAAGAATCCATCGAAAGCACAAATCTTGGCGACAGAGAACGCACCATCGCTGGCGTATTTTTGGAACAGATGGTTAATTTTGGAACAAAAGTAGATTTACGCGCAGGGTTGTATTCTAATTATTACACAGGATATGGCTGGAAGCATTTCCCTGGAGCTGAACTAGGGTTCCAAGCCACGAAAGAACTACGATTTTACTCTGGCTACGGCGTAAGTTTTAGAATCCCAACTTATAACGACCTTTACTATCAAGGCCCAACAAATATCGGCAATGATCAACTAGAGCCAGAACAAGCGCAAAATTTCGAAATAGGAGCTAAATGGTCGAAATCTGGCTTTTTCGCTGAATTGGTTTATTTCAACAGAAACACAGATAATTTAATCGAATGGACTAGACCTGACGCAGACACGCCTTGGCAGCCCCAGAATTTCAGTGAAGTGAAATTTAACGGAATTGAAGCTTCATTAAATTACCGAGTAAGTCCCAATGGCAAAACAGTCCAGATTAAGGAGTTTATGCTTTCCTATAATTACCTCAATGCCGATTTGATTGACCAGCCAGGAATTGAAACTCGCTATGCTCTGACAGCTTTAAAAAATCAAGTCATTGGAGGATTTCTTTTGGGACTTGGTCAAAAATTCGAATGGAACACGAAAATGAGATACTTGGAGAGAATGAGCCAAGACCCCTACTTCCTACTTGATATGCGAGTGGACTTCAATCGTACTGGAAAACTGGGATTCTTTGCTGAAGCATCTAATATTACAAACACCGACTACATGGAAGCAGGTACAGTACAGATGCCAGGTCGCTGGTTTCGTGCTGGATTTATGTTGAATTTGGAGTAAAGGCTAAATAAATAATAATTTACCTCCTCATTATCAAACGATTATTTTTTATTATCAAAAAAAAGCAATCCAAGATTTGCCACAAATGAATCTCTAATTACCTTTGCATTCCCTTTCGAACGGAAAGGAATACAAAGATGGGAGTTTAGCTCATCCCGATAGCTATCGGGAGGTTCAGAGTTTCAAAATAAAATTTATTGGGAGTTTAGCTCAGTTGGTTCAGAGCATCTGCCTTACAAGCAGAGGGTCGGGGGTTCGAATCCCTCAACTCCCACATCTTAAAGTTTAGCTCTGTTGGTTCAGAGCATTCCGATGTAATCGGAAGAATCGGGGTTCTCCCGAAAGCTTTCGGGACTCAAATCCCACATCTTACTATGTATGCTCAAAAGTGGGCACTATTCTATTCTTGGGAGTTTTGCTCATCCCGATAGTTATCGGGAGGTTCAGAGTTTCAGAAGAAGATTTATTGGGAGTTTAGCTCAGTTGGTTCAGAGCATCTGCCTTACAAGCAGAGGGTCGGGGGTTCGAATCCCTCAACTCCCACATTTTAAAATTTAGCTCTATTGGTTCAGAGCATTCCGATGTAATCGGAAGGATCGGGGTTCTCCCGAAAGCTTTTGAGACTCAAATCCCATATTCAATCCCGACATCCTCGGGATTTTTTTTGTGTTATGGCCTGCTATTTCTACATTTTGCATGCTTCCATACTCGACAAGTCATACCTTGGTCATACCTACCAAAACGTGAAGAAGGTCTAAGAAAATAATTATCCAAAAAAGGTCGATTTCCGCCAAATCTGATGAGTAACAACTCTGATTCCCTAATCAGAATTATAGAATATGATTTAACTAACCATTACAGTCAATAATCACTTCAAATATATTTTTAATCCTTTTATATTGTATAAAAAGCTTTTCACATCAACATCTCTTGTTTATTACTTATACATTTAATTATATTTGACGATCTAAATTATTAGATCCTCATGGAAAGTCGTACACCAAGCTCACCCCCTTTAATTCATTCGATTAAGGACCAGAAGAGACCAATTTGGTCAGTGATGATCCCTGTATACAACTCCATTGCATATCTAAGAGAAACCATTGAAAGCGTACTTTCTCAAGATTTAGGCGAAAGCCTTATGGAAATCGAAGTGGTAGATGACAATAGTACTGATGGAAATGTCAGAGAATTAGTATATCAAGTAAGTAAGGGTAGAGTAAAATACTACAAGCAACATGAAAATGTTGGGAGTTTACGAAACTTTGAAACCTGTATCAATCGCTCTTCTGGCCATTATATCCATTTACTACACGCGGATGACCGCGTAGAAAATGGATTCTATAAGGAAATCGATGAACTCTTCAACTTATACCCTCAAGTAGGCGCAGCCTTTACTAATTTCCTCTACATTGATCACCAGAGCAAAGATTTGACTATTTCAGCCCCTAATCTATTTAATGAATCAGGAGTCTTGCCCGATTTTTTAAGAATAATAGCAAAACATCAGCTTATCCAACCGCCTGCCATGGTTGTAAAAAGATCGACCTACGAAAGGCTAGGTGGTTTCTATGGAGTCCATTATGGTGAAGATTGGGAAATGTGGACAAGAATTGCTGCTAATTTTCCCATTGCATATTCTCCAAAAACCCTAGCAAAATATCGTGTGGGGCACGGGCAAGGGATAAGTCATCACAGCTTTTTAGAAGGAAGAAACGTCAGTGACATCATGAAGGTAATTGACAATATTCAAATTCATTTACCCAATGAACTCAAAGCTCAAACCAAGAGACAATCTTTAGCCTACCATGCCAAATTTAACATAAAGCTAGCAGGCAGTTTCTTGTCAAATAACAAAGCCGCTGCTTTTAGGCAAATTAAGGGAGCTTGGCAGATGGATAAGAGCATAAATACCATAGCATGGATAATACGCTTCTATTTAATGTACCTTTTAAGGTATAAGTCTATTCACAAGAGAATCTATCAGGTCAAATCAACTATTTCGCTGAAAACGTAAAACCAATTCCAAACTATGAAAGGACATGCATCCAAGGAACTTTGGGATTGGGAAATAAGGCCAGAAACACCTTGGTTTAGTACTAGTCTCAAGGAGCTATTTCAATATAAAGATTTAATAATACAATTAGTCCGTAAAGATTTTCTTGGTTCTTACCAGCAAACCTTGTTAGGACCATTTTGGGTTCTGCTCCAGCCTCTATTGACTGTACTCATTTATGTTTTGGTATTCAATAAATTTATTGGAATTTCTACGGGCTCCACACCCCCGTTTTTATTCAATTTGATTGGAATCACCTTGTGGGGATTATTTTCTGAAACCTTTCTCCAGCTGTCAAAAACCTTTTCGCAGAATATAGAAATATTCAGTAAAGTATATTTTCCAAGAGTAATAGTAGCGATATCCTCATTAAGCCTTCAAATCATTCTTTTCGGAATTCAATTATTATTGCTTTGTTGTGCCTACTCCTATTTTGCAGCAACAGGAATCGTTGACTTCAATTTTGCTCGTATTTTTCTGATTTTTCCAGCAATAGTCGTTACGGCAGGAATTGCCTTTGGCGGTGGACTTATTTTCTCTGTATTAACCGCTAAATACCGCGATCTCTTACCATTATTACATATGCTTATCAGGCTACTAATGTTTGTTTGCCCAATTTTTTACTCTGTAGCTATGGTACCCGAAAACATTCAATGGGTAGTAAAAATTAACCCCCTATCTTCTCAATTTGAACTCTTTAGATATTCATTTCTCGGATCTGGTACAGTGGAGGTTCCTGAACTCCTGTATAGTGGAGGATTCATGATAATCATTGTTCTTCTTGGAACACTTTTGTTCAATAAGATGAGTGACCGCCTAATGGACGTATTATAAGCTATCATGTCAAAACTAGTCATCAAAGCAGATAACATCTCAAAGCGCTACATGCTAGGAACCATAGGTTCCGGATCGCTCCGTCGCGATATGCAGAATTGGTGGTCGTCTAGTTTTCTAAATAATGACAAAACCGACATCGACAATCCCCTCGGTAAAACTGACAGTAAAGACCAAATATGGGCATTAAAAGATATTAATTTAGAAATTAAAGAAGGAGAAACTTGGGGCATAGTTGGCTCAAATGGAGCTGGCAAATCTACATTCCTGAAAATTCTATCTCGAATAATTAAGCCAACCTCTGGCAGTATTAAAGGCAGAGGACGAATCAGCAGCTTGCTCGAAGTGGGTACAGGATTTCATTCCGAGCTTACTGGCCGCGAAAACATTTTCATCAGTGGACACATTTTGGGGATGAAAAAGGCCGAAATCCAACAAAAATTTGATGAAATTGTTGAATTCTCAGGAGTTGAAAACTTTCTTGACACTCCTGTCAAACGCTACTCATCTGGAATGTATGTCCGGCTGGCATTTGCGGTAGCGGCACATTTGGAACCAGACATCCTAATAATCGACGAGGTACTTGCTGTGGGCGATGCGGAATTTCAAAAAAAATGTCTTGGTAAAATGAATGATGCATCTACTCAAAAAGGCAGGACAATCATTTTTGTAAGTCATAATCTTCAAGCAGTAAGCAATTTGTGCAGCAATGCAATCTGGCTAGACAAGGGAAGCATGCGGGAAAGTGGTCCATCAAAAACAGTCATAAATAGTTATTTAAATGCAACTTTTTCTAAAAAATGGAAGCATGAAGTAACAGATATTAAGTTAGCCCCAGGAAATGAAAACATCCGTGTCACCTACATCGAACTGATCCCACATTTAGCCAATCCTTATGATGTTATTGACATTCGCACACCACTCACGATCAAATTTCGATTTTATAACGCTAATGACAATATCTGCCTCTCCACCGATCTTTTACTATTTACAAGTATGGGAGATTGCATTTTTGACGTACCTTCCAAACCAACCATTTACAATAGAGGGTTTGTCGAAGGTGAATGCACCATCCCTGGAAATTTCCTAAATGATGGCTCCTTCTATTTTACGCTTCATTTTTCAAAAGACACTTCCATAGAGCTTTTTTCATTTGACAATTGTCTTATGTTCGATATCGCAGACTATCGGGAAAACTCAAACTGGTATGACAAATGGTGGGGATATGTGAGGCCGAATTTCCCCTTACTTTTAAATCCGGTTGGTGAAAACAATCTATTGAAATAGCTATGTCTCAGGCAAATTCAAAGACAAGAATCCCCCTCCATCCTCCAAAAATCCCAGCGATCCCCCAGGATGTATCACGCCCACTATGGTCTGTCATGATTCCTGCATACAATTGCTCCAACTACCTAATTGAAACAATCAAAAGTGTACTCCAACAGGACATGGGTGAAGAGCTAATGCAGATTGAAGTAGTTGATGACTGCAGTACTGATGCAGATATCGCGGCATTAGTGTTAGAGTTAGGCAAAGGCCGAGTAAAATATTATCGCCAACAAGCAAACGTCGGTAGCCTTAGAAATTTTGAAACTTGCATCAATAGAGCACTCGGTCAATACATTCATCTATTACATGGAGATGACAGAGTGAAAAACGGCTACTACTCAAGTATCACCAAAGCCTTTAAAGACTTTCCCGAGGTTGGCGCAGCTTTTAGTCCATGGGATCATATCAAGGCTACAGGAGAACTTTCTCACAAATCAAGGTTAGAATCTGAGGTTAGTTGCGTTTTAGATAATTGGTTGGAGAAATTAGCTGAATACCCTCGACTACAATACGTCGCAATTTCTGTAAAGCGAGAAGTTTATGAAAAGCTTGGGTCTTTTTGTCTGGTAACCTATGGCGAGGACTGGGAAATGTGGGCGAGAATAGCTAAAGAATATTCCTTCGCATACGTTCCAGAATATTTAGCAGAGTATAGAGAACATACAAATTCAATTACCTGGCAAAGCTATCAAACCGGACAAAATGTAAAAGATATTGTAAGAGTAATCGATAAAATAAACACCTATCTTCCGAAGGAGAAACAGCGAAGAATGTCACGGATAGCCAAACGTAATTACTCTTATTGGGTACTTAATGAAACTTTCACGAACTGGTTTACTAATAAAAATAACACCATTGCCTATAGCCAGATTAAAACTGTCCTAAGTATTCATATTGACCGATACGTAACCTTGAGAACCTCTCAACTACTTTTCTATATCTGGTCAGAACCTTATCGCAAACTAGTTAGATCCTACTTTCCTAAATCCCATTAATGGCTATTTTTTCACCATATCGAATAAAACACATTCTTTTAGATAGTCGGGAAGAATTCTTAAAAGAGGCTCCAAATGAAGGAGAGAACTTCTATTATGTATTCTGGTGGAAAAAAATTCCTCTTGGACACCTTTACTGGGATGAACACCAAAAACCAGAACAATTAGGCGAAAAAATCCTTGAAGCCATCCTACCTTCTTTAACCTACTATATCCCAAATCAAGAGCATATTTATAGATTAAAACCTATCATTGAAGGCAAAGATTTCCTAGAGCTTTCATCCATTTTGGATCCATTTTTCGATAAATACCAAGCTACTAAATCGCCCCTGTTCTTAGATCTCTCCGTGGTGATCTGTACTCGTAACCGTAGCGAGAATTTGAAAACTTGCCTAAAAAGCATCTCTAGTCTACAATACCCGCCCAATGAAATAATAGTAATTGATAATGCCCCTGAAGACAGCAGCACCCAAGAAGTAACTAATCTATTCCCTCATGTCACCTACTACAAGGAAGAAAGACCTGGATTAGATATAGCCCGAAATACAGGAGCTAAACTGGCACATTCAAATTTAATCGCCTACACAGATGATGATGTGAGTGTAGATCCTTTATGGTCTTATCGGGTATGGGAGACATTTTCAAATCCCGAAATTGATGCCATGACTGGCCTAGTACTGGCCTCTCAAATTGAGACAGAAAGCCAGTTTATTTTTGAAAAATTCTGGGGATTTAACAGAGGCTATCAAGACGTTTGCTATAACTCAGATTTTATTTATAAATCTGATTCTATACCAAGGGTGTGGGAAATTGGAGCCGGCGCAAATATGGCATTTAGAAAGTCTGCGATTGAAAGTGTAAATTACTTTGACGACAGACTAGATGTTGGAGCTGCTGGATGCAGTGGTGATTCGGAAATATGGTTTAGAATACTCGCCAAGGGAATGAAAATGCAATACAATCCTCGCGCGATAGTCTTTCATGAACATCGACAAGAGATAAACCAATTGCAAAAACAACTCTACAACTATATGCGCGGTCATGCTGCCTCAGTTTTGATCCAACATAATCAACTGCCAAAAATAGGTTATGACAACTATCTCTACTTTGAAATGTCGAAATACTACCTCTTCTTGATAAGAATGGGCTTTCCACATTATAACTTGAGGTACCGTACTGTATGGAGTGAAATAAAGGGATTATTATCTGGAATTCGGTTTTTCCAAAAGCATAAAAACAAGTCAACGCTATCATCCCAATCTAATGGCTAAATCAGAAGCTGAACCAATAGCATTAATTTCGGTAATAATCACTTGCTACAACCATGGGAAGTTTCTAGCGAAAGCCATTGAAAGTGTGCTATCGCAAAGCTATGCACATCATGAAATAATAGTTGTTGACGATGGTTCTACAGATGATACCAAATTAGTTTGCCAGAGATATAAAAACACACGCTATGTCTTCCAGGAAAACGCAGGACTATCCTCTGCTAGGAATACTGGTATCAAGAATTCTAATGGATCCCTACTTGTCTTTTTGGATGCAGATGATTGGTTGCTCCAGGATGCACTTCAAATCAATTACAATTATTTAAAGTTAAATACAGGTGCTGCTTTTTCTTCAGGTGGGCATGAACTTTATTACGAACCAGATGATAAATCCTGGCCTATGCAGGAAGTCGTGAAGAATCAGCACTACATCAAACTTCTAGAAAAAAACTACATAGGAATGCATGCAACAGTAATGTACAGAAGATGGGTTTTCGACACATTCAACTTCAACACTTCTTTGACCCTTTGTGAGGATTATGAGCTCTATTTA
This sequence comes from Algoriphagus chordae, assembly GCF_003254055.1. Taxonomy (GTDB): domain Bacteria; phylum Bacteroidota; class Bacteroidia; order Cytophagales; family Cyclobacteriaceae; genus Algoriphagus; species Algoriphagus chordae. The sequence continues at coordinate 22,053 of NZ_QKZT01000011.1, read as the reverse complement.
CGAATAGCAAGGCAATATCCTGTTCATCACCACACTAATCTTCTAGCTGTATATAGACTCCACCAAAGCAATGCCTCAGCCGAATACGGAAAAATGCTGAGTTCGGTATTAGGAGTATTAACTTCTCAAAAAAAGAATTTAGCCAGTCTTGAGGAAAAAGATTCCTTTCAAAAAGGAATGGAAAATTGGCAAAACTTCTATTCCCAGAAAATCTACGATAGTCTTATAGAAAAACTTTATCAAGGAAATGACTCACTACCAAAGGAGGATTTAAGACTTTTGAAGAAACACAATCGATCCTTGTTCGATAAGTTAACCATTCAACCACTTTACATCGCTAAAAACGGAAGCAGCCTAAATTACAAATTGAAGAGGCTTAACCAGAAATTGCATACTCTAATTTCCATGAAAACTCCTTTCAGTTTCAATAGGACACCTAATTCTAGTATTCTTGGGCAAACAGAACCAATAAGTAAACAATTCGGATATGATCGTGGCGGGCCAATAGACAGATATTACATAGAAAATTTCCTTGAAAAACACGCTTCCAAAATAAGGGGCCATGTACTGGAAATAGGAGACAATGATTACACGATTCGTTTTGGAGGAGAAAATGTATCCAAGAGCGATGTACTTCATATCGAAGAGGGAAATGAAAAAGCAACCATAGTTGGTGATTTAACCCATGCACCACAGCTAACCGACGCATCTTTCGATTGCATTATCTTGACACAGACACTACAGTATATTTATGACTGTGATTCGGCCATTAAAACTTGCCACCGTATTTTAAAAAAAGGAGGATTCTTACTGATTACAGTTCCTGGCATCTCTCAAATCTCACATGATCAATGGGGGGATAACTGGCTTTGGTCCTTCACGCAAGCTTCCATTAAGAAAATGACAGGTGATCTCTTCACCACAGATAGCCTAGAAGTGAATAGCCATGGCAACGTACTCCTAGCCTCTTCTTTTTTGTACGGCTTAGGACTACCTGAGGTAAAACAAGAAACGCTAGACATTAACGATGAACACTACCAATTAATCATCACGGCCTGCGCCCAGAAGTGACACAAAGTATCCCTAAAAACAAATGCTCAAGAGCAGACTAAAATCCTTTCTAATCAAAAACCCAAAAAGTGTAGTGCTGATGTACCACCGGATTGCTGAATTGAGAGCGGATCCATGGGAATTAACAGTGAGTCTTGAAAATTTTGAATCTCAGATAAAAGCTCTCAAAAACAACTTCTCCGTGCTACCTATTAGCAGTCTATTAGCGCAGGTAGCTTCAAAAAAAATAAATAAAAACAGTGTTTATATCACTTTTGACGATGGCTATGCAGACAATTACGAGTTGGCCAAGCCTATCTTGGAGAAATATGCTTGCCCTGCCACATTCTTCATCCCCACACACTTCATCTCAAAGCAACAATCTTTTTGGTGGGATGAATTAGAAAATCTCACTTTACACGCCCCATTTTTACCTAGTAAATTAAGTATTGATTTTGGGGATAGCTCTGGGAGCTTTGATGTCTCTGGAGATGAAGTACTTACTTATGAGATGCAGCAAGCACATAGGAATTGGAAATGGAATCAAGTCCCTCCCAATAAACGCTGTATGTTGTATTTAACATTGAGCGAAAAACTTAAATCATTATCCTATAATGAAGCCTGCCAATACCTTGAGGAGATAAAAAAATGGGCAAATAATCCTTATTTCCCAACGCATGAAAATACGTTAATGAGCAAAGTACAGCTCAAAGCTCTTTCTGAGCATCCACTTTTTTCACTCGGACTCCACACACATACTCATCCTGCATTAGTAGGACTCAGCAAAGAAGATCAATTTAATGAAGTTGTTGCCAATCAGCAGTACTTTGAGCAAAACAAGCTTCAAACAATCAATGCTATTGCTTATCCTCATGGAAGTTGCAATGAAGAGACGATTGAAGTTATGCAGGAACATCAATTATCAGCTGGCTTTACCACCCAAGAAGAGCCAGTTTCCAGAGATTCCTCACCATATCACTTAGGACGATACCAAGTAAAAAACATATCAGGGAAAGAGCTAAATGCTAAGCTCAATAACTGGCTGAGCACTTAGCTCAAAATAGGATTCTAAATATCAAATTTAATCCCCTGCGCCAGCGGCAAAGTAGAGGAGTAATTGATTGTATTTGTCTGACGACGCATATAAGCTTTCCATGCGTCAGATCCGGACTCTCGGCCTCCACCAGTTTCTTTTTCACCACCGAAAGCTCCTCCGATTTCAGCTCCTGAAGTCCCGATATTCACATTGGCTATTCCACAATCGGATCCAGCTACCGAAAGAAAAGCTTCGGCTTCTCTCATATTTGTAGTCATAATCGCAGACGATAAGCCCTGCGGAACACCATTCTGTAGCTCTACAGCTTCTTCCAAGGTTTTGTATTTAATCAAATATAGAATTGGCGCGAAGGTCTCATGCTGCACAATCTCAAAGTGATTCTCAGCTTCATAGATCGCTGGCTTCACGTAGCATCCAGATTCATATCCTTCACCATTCAATACACCGCCCTCTACCACTACCTTCCCTCCTTCGGCCTGCACCTTTTCTATTGCTGCTAGATACATCGCCACGGAGTTTTGGTCAATAACCGGCCCTACATGATTTTTTTCATCCAATGGATTCCCAATTACTAGCTTGGAATAAGCAGAGGCCAATCTTGACTTCACCTCTTCATATACGCTTTCATGAATAATCAATCTACGGGTACTCGTGCATCGCTGTCCTGCCGTCCCTACTGCTCCAAAGAGTGCTCCTCTGATTGCCATGTCCATGTCTGCATTTTCGGTGATGATGATGGCATTGTTACCACCCAATTCCAACAAGGAACGACCTAATCTTCGACCAACTGCCTCACTTACTAGTTTGCCCATACGGGTAGAACCAGTAGCAGATACCAATGGGATTCTAGCATCATTTGACATCAGTTCTCCTATTTTATAATCTCCAATCACCAAGGATGAAATCCCTTCTGGAAAGCCATGTTTTTCAAAAACTTTAGCGGCTATAACTTGACAGGCAATGCCAGAAAGTGGCGCCTTTTCACTTGGCTTCCACACACAAACATCACCACAAACCCAAGCGAGTGCAGCATTCCATGACCATACGGCAACTGGAAAATTGAAAGCAGAAATAATCCCCACGATCCCAATAGCATGCCACTGCTCATACATCCTATGGCCAGGACGCTCAGAATGCATGGTCAGTCCATATAGCTGTCGTGAAAGGCCTACGGCAAAGTCACAGATATCGATCATCTCCTGCACCTCTCCTAGACCTTCCTGATAAGATTTGCCCATTTCGAAAGAAACTAGCTTTCCCAGATCCTCTTTAGCATCACGAAGCGCATTTCCAATTTCCCTTACTACTTCTCCCCGCTGCGGAGCAGGAACTTTACGCCACTCTAAAAACGCTTTTTGAGCCTGCACCATCACCTGCTCAAAGGACTCTATGTTGGCCAACTGAACCTTTGCTATTTCTTTGCCATCTACTGGAGAGAAGGAAGCAATCAGGGACTCTTCAGATTTAATCCACTTCGATCCAGTCGAGACACCTAAATTCTCAGAGGTAATACCGAGTCTCTTTAATGATTCTTGAATTCCGAATTGATCTGCCATAGTTTTTGGGTTTTTATACTTCTTAATCAAAATCTTATATATACCGAGTCAACACTGCCTCGATTAATCCTTTATGGCAATCCTTATTGGATTTACCTTATTAAAGCCATTTTTAAATTTTTTCCCGGGGAAAATTTTATACACTAAATTAATCCTGTAATTCCCAGTATTAACTGCCTGGTCATAAGGCCCGCCTTTTATCAAATTGAGATTTTTGTAAACATAGCTGGTATTGATGGAAAATCTGGCTCCATTATAACCTAGAAAACCTCTTAAATAGTAGGTTGGGGATACTCCCCACTTCTTAAATTCTTCTACATTTCGCCATTTAGTATAGCCTCCACTCAAATTAACAGAAGCCGCCCCAGTTACAAAGAAACCTTTCCAAAAAACCAAGGTGCCTGCCATACCTGCATTAGGTCCTACCATAAAATAACTTGCCTTATCAAAATTGATAGCATCAGTTATAGGGTTTGAAGGCAATAAGAGTGAATCACCTCGCATATTTCCTCCATAGGCTTCAAAACCGATGAAAGGCGAATAGGCTGATTTCTTTTGGATGGATGATTGATTGTGCGCAGCGGCCATAGAAAGCTTATCTCCGAAAAATAGGTAATTGAAATTCAGTCCCAAAGAAATTTGGCGCACATCTTTTCGGAGATAATCTTCATCCGAATACTTTCGATCCTCTGCCATAATTTTGTAGCCGTTGTAAAATTGTCCGAAAAAATCTATAGTAACTTTCGGTGCATAGATATGTGACTGCAAATCCAAATTGCCTGGCCAATCATCCTCTTTATCCGGATAAAGAAATCTAACTGGAAATGACACATTCACGGTTAATCGCTGATAATTAAACCCCAACCCCATTTTCAACCCTGTATTTGGAACTAAGGTGTATTTCTCCCTTCCACCCAATGATTTCGAGGTTATCTGAGTGTATTTCTTAGAAAAAAAAAGTCGGGATACGAACAGCTCATGAGTAGTCTCTACATAACTGGAATCGTATTGAAAATTTGGATTTTGCCCAAATGCATATTGAGTGAAAAACAGAGTGAAAAAGACAAGGCAAACCTTTGTTCGGGTCATTGGATGGTTAATGATTCTTAGACCGAAAGTTCACTAAAAAATTCTCAAAAAAAAACCTGAATCGAAATCCAGGTTTTTTGAAAACAGCTTGAGTTAGAAAAATAGTTTTTTTTCAAAACCATGTCTATAAAAATCAAATATCTATGAAAAGTTGTTTAATCACCATCATAAAGATATACAATTCAATGGATTAGACAAATTTTCGTTGGTAATATTAAAGACACCCCAAAATTCAAATTGGAATCAATCGAGAAAACGCTCTTATTCTTCCAAATTTATTCATACATTTTTAATGACTAGATAAATTTATTTATACCTGCAAAATAGTGGACAGTCATTTTAAAAAATCGATTTGATGCAAATAGTCCTAGAGGGGTTTGATTAAGAAGTATTCCGTATTTCGACTCTACTAAACATTAACCTAAAGGCATCGTATTCGAAAATGCAGGTCTGTCTAGCAAGGACAATCAAATGCCTTTGAAAATCCTGAATGATACTAGCAGGATAATTAAACGATTTGGGGTTAAAACAACCAATGCATGAATTTACAAAATTCTTAAAACAATGTCTGAATCTCTAATCACACTCGTAATCCCCGTATATAACGGTGAGAAATATTTGGAAGAAACACTTCTTTCTGCACTAAACTCCAAACACAAACAGCTCGAAATAATTGTAGTAAATGATGGCTCCACTGATAATTCTTTGGCCATCGCCTCCAAGCTTGCTGAAAAACATAGTGCCATAAATATAATCAGTCAAGCTAATGCTGGGATATCCTCAGCTTTAAATACTGGATGCAAGGCAGCAACTGGAGCCTATTTATTTCCACTCGGTGCAGATGATTTAATTTCAGATAATTACTTATCTGAAGCTGCAAAAATTTTGGATCAACAGGTTTCTGTAAAAGTAGTCTATTGCGAGGCAGAGAAATTCGGGGAATTTGGAAGAAAACATTGGGCACTCAAACCATTTAGCAGAAATTTGTTGGCGAGAGATAATATGATTTTTGCATGCGCTCTATTTCGTAAGTCAGATTGGGAAGCCGTGGATGGTTTCTCTGAAGACATGACTATGGGGAGAGAAGATTGGGAGTTTTGGATCAAAATGCTAAAAAATGATGGGGAGGTTGTGAAATTACCTTTCACTGGATTTTTTTATAGGATTCATGCCGGTAGTAAAAGAAAGAAAACTGGAACCAATCAAAAGAAGAGAGAGCGGATTGCCTACCTAAATGCTAAACACATGGATTTTTTCGAAAGAGAACTCAATGGCCCACTTCGATTTCAACGCACTTGGTCAAGACCTTACAACAACCTGATGAAAATGCTGGGAAAACTCTAATCAAATCTTATCCATTCCCTTCCAAAACTTCAGGAAATAGTATTTCAGAGGATTACTGTATTTCAATTGTTTCCAAGGTCTGCTCGCATGCGGCCTGTGCCAGACTGGAGCATTCATCAGTACATGATTTTTAAATCCCAGTTCGATAGACTTCTTCGATATAAAAGTATCGTACCAATCTTTGGCTTCATCCAATCCCAAGAAATCATATGCTTTCAGAAAGTCCGTAGAGAACAGTGTACAGCAAAAACTCAGACTTCTGGCAGTATCTATTACTGGTTCTTTCACTCCTTTGAATTTCAAATACGGGAAATTCACTATCCCTTTTTCATCTACTGTCACGGATCCTACCAAACCTGATTTCCCATTTCCTTTCTGAAAATTCAATAAATCTGCAATCGTCTCCGACTTCACTACCACATCAGATTCTATCACTAATAAAGGCAACTTGGCCTCATTGGCCATCTTCTGTGCCATCTGAAGCACCAATTTATAATTAGGCGAAGGATGATCTGTATGATCCTCCAAATGAACAAGCTCATAACCAATCACCGACTTATTTTGCTCTAAACCCGCCTTAGTCTCTTCTGTACTGAAGTCGTTAAAAATAATATGCCTTATCCCTACAGTGGAGCCAGCAATAGCTCTAGCAGTATCTAAGGTCGTTCCTAGAGAATTTTTGACGGGGGTGATTACGATTACTTCGTCCATAGGGTAATTTTTCTCAAAAATAAGCCTTTCTACTTAGGCAAAAAATAACCCCGACGTTTGCCGGGGTTAAGAGTTGATTTATTAAGCTAAGTCACCGAGTGCTTTTTTCATTCTGCTAAGTGCATCTACCAATTCCTCATCTGAGGCAGCATATGAAAGTCTAATACAATCTGGAGCTCCGAAAGCAGCACCTGTCACCAAGGATACATGAGCTTCAGCCAATAGATATAGACAAAGGTCATCTGCATTTTTCACCTCATGGCCTTTGGCAGATCTGCCAAAGAAAGCAGTCACATCTGGGAAGAAATAGAATGCTCCTTCAGGTACGTGAGTTTTGATACCTGGGATGTCACGAAGTAAATCAAGTACCAAACCTCTTCTTCTTAGGTAAGCATTAGCCATCTCTGTAGTAGGAGTCTGGTCTCCAATGATACCAGCCAGCGCAGCTCTTTGCGCGATACCTGTTCCTCCAGAAGTAAACTGCCCTTGGATTTTCTCTACAGCTTTTGCCATCCATACAGGAGCACAGATGTATCCTACTCTCCAGCCTGTCATGGCATATCCCTTAGAGAAACCATTTACAGTTACTGTTTTTTCGAACATACCTGGAAAAGAGCCAATGCTATAATTTCTTCCTGCGAAGTTGATCTTCTCGTAGATCTCATCCGCAATTACCATGACATTCTCATGCTTTTTCACTACCTCAGCGATCGCCTCTAACTCTTCTTTGCTAAATACTGATCCAGTAGGATTACAAGGAGATGAGAAGATTACACCTTTTGTCTTAGCTGTGATAGCAGCCTCCAATTGAGCGGCAGTAGCTTTGAAGTTATTCTCCAAAGTACCTTGGATCAGAATTGGAACACCACCCGCCAATTTGATGATTTCGGCATAACTCACCCAGTATGGAGAGAAGATCACCACCTCATCGCCTTCATTGATCATGCACATAAATACATTGGCAATGGAATGCTTGGCTCCGGTAGATACTACGATGTTTTCAGCTTTTGCTTCAGCGATTTCATTCTCTTCACGAAGCTTCTTTGCGATAGCTTCTCTCAGATCCTGATAACCCGCTACAGGAGGATATGAAAAGTACTTTCCTTCGTCGATTGCATCTTTTGCAGCCTCTTGAATATGCTTTGGAGTCTTGAAGTCTGGCTCACCTAAACTAAGGCTGATGATGTCAACTCCTTGTGATTTCAGCTCTCTTGCTTTTTTTGCCATGGCAAGAGTGGCTGATTCCTCCATATTGATTATCCGGTCTGATAAAATAGAATTCATTGTTTGAGAGATTTTTTTACAAATTCCACAAAAATAGAGAGAAGATTATAAAATCTAAACAATCGGTGGCTTTTGATCTCGAAATGTTATTTTTGGATAAAATACACAGAAGTAAATTGCGTTTTTCTTATAGATGAGTAGATTTTATATCAGTTTTATTTTCCTCCTACTTTTGAGCAAGGTTTCTCTTGCCCAAGATGAAGAGACAAAACCCAAATCAGATCCTGATTCTAGTGGTGTGGTAAATCGACTTCTTCCCACCACTATGCCTTTGCTACTTTTCGATGACTCCAAGGAAAAGGAAGAAAAAAAGGAGAAAAAGAAGAAAGCTCGTAAGAATGAATGGTTCGGGATAAAAACCAAAAAAGGGTATACCCGTCAAGAAATTCGAGGACAACAGTTTTTTGAGCACTTCAATTACACCGACGCAAATCGTCAACCAGACCCTTATATTCGTGATGTTTATTGGTTTGACCCCCAAGAAAAAAGCATCAAAACCAAGGATTATGAAACAGGCAAGGGCTACTTACTTCATGGCCCCTATGAGCGTTTAGTCAATGAAGAAGTGGTGGAAAGTGGTATGTTCTACTACGGCACCAAGCATAAAACCTGGATGCTCTATGATGCAAACAATGTGCTTCAGGACAAGAACCACTTCAATGAAGGTTGGCCTCGGGAATCAAGAACTCGCTATTTCGATCAAACCACCAAGTCTATTCAGGAGATCATCCCTGTGCAATACGGATTAGAAGAGGGAAATTACTTCTACTTCTATGAAGATAAGCAGGTCGCCGTAACTGGAGAATACCAATTTGGCGAAAAAGTCGGGCTATGGACACAATATTGGGACACCAACAATTCCAAAACCATCCGAAAGCGTGAGATTCAATATCAGGAAACAGCTTACACCAAAAATTTCCGCCCCTATATCCGTGCTGAATGGGATAAGGACGGAAACCTGGTCTATCGAAAAGACAATTAATTCTTAATTTTCTCTGAATTTGAATTGCTGACCACCTACAGAGGCCTCATACATCAAGCCGCCTTTTGCAAGCGTAAACACAGCTACACCCTCGACATATTTAGCATTTAACGAAGCCCCTTCCGCTGCGGCAACTGCTGATACCTGAGCCGACATTTCTACTTTACTGTTTTTGAATCGCTCAAATGCCTCCTCATCTTCAAAGAACACGACCTCTGAATAGGCCTGTCCTCCAGCTTGGAAACCAATAGTAACCTGAGTCATTTTGGCATAACCTACCTTGCTTCCGCCTTGATATGCAACTCCATTTCCAGCAGCTCCACCGATTCCAAATCCTCCCTTACCTACATTAGGCAAAATAATATAACCATATGAGCTACTAAAAAATTTAGACATATCTGGATCATCCTTTAGAAAAGCAGCTTTGGCATCAGTTGCGTCTTCCTCTATCCTTTGGTCTTTCTTAGCATCTTGTGCGATTACTACGATTGCCATCAAGGCAAAGAATACGGTTAATGAAAGTTTTTTCATGTTTGGGTAAAATTAAAATGGTAGTGATTATTTAGTAGAAAGCATCTTCAAAATGCCTGAAATTAACATTTCCTGTCCGGTCCTTGTAAACACCAATAATATCAAAGCGGATATCCTTATGCCAATCATTTTCATAAATGAAATGATCAGCTGCCTTAATAATCAGTTTACGTTTAGTCGAATCCACAAATTCTTCTGCAAATCCGAAGCCAGTTCCAGATCTGAATTTAACTTCAACAAAAATTAACAATCCCCGATGCTTCATGATCAAATCTATCTCGGCATGTGAGTGTCTGTAATTCTTTTCTACAAATTCGTATCCCTTAGCCACTAGCCAATCAGCAGCTAATTGCTCTGCAAGTTTTCCGGAATCGTTGTGCTCAGCCATCTTGGATATTTGTTTAATTTTGAAAAATCAAGGAACGAACCCTAGTGAGGTTCAGTTGAAAAGTAAATCCCTCGGGACTATCCGATGAATGAAATTATTAATAAAAAAGTAGAATTCCGAGATCTTGGACAGCTAGATTATCAGCAAGCTTGGGACTATCAAGAGCAGATATTTGCAGAAACGGTGGCTTTGAAAATCCGTAATCGTCCTTTGGCAGCAGCAGATCAATCTCCCAGCAGCAACTACATGCTATTTGTGGAGCATCCACACGTCTATACACTCGGGAAAAGTGGTAAAGAAGAAAATCTACTTTTGGATGATATTGGCCTTAGGGATCATCAGGCAAAGTTTTACAAGATCAACCGTGGAGGAGACATCACATACCACGGACCTGGTCAACTAGTAGGATATCCGATTTTGGACTTGGACAATTTCTTCACTGACATTCACAAATACCTGAGACTTCTAGAGGAAGCTATCATTTTGACTTTGGCGGATTATGGAGTTGAAGCCGGAAGAATAGACGGATTAACTGGTGTTTGGATTGATCATATTGAGCAAAAAAACCCTAGAAAAATATGTGCTTTGGGTGTGAAATCCAGTCGATGGGTGACTATGCACGGTTTTGCTTTCAATGTCAATGCAGACATCAGCTATTTTGGACACATCATCCCCTGCGGAATCGATGACAAAGCAGTGACCTCACTTCATCTAGAGCTAGGCCGAGCAGTGGATATGCTGGAGGTCAAAGCACGAGTAAAAGAGCATTTGATAGATTTATTTGAAATGGAGAGCATAGAAGTATTATGAAGAAAGACATTGATTTTCAGCCAGCCACAGGAGTAAAACTCGCTATCGCAAAAGAGGAAACTGCTACTGGTACAGTCTGGTCTGTATATATTATTAATTTGAATTTGATTGAGCTGAAGAATGTCATGATCACTTCCAGGGGCTATGGAGAGATAAATGGCGAAGTAAAGAAAACATCTACCCTCCGACATATGTTAGAAGAGCTGGCGGAGCAGGCAGTAGCCAAAGTCGAGCCGATTGACCCTGCAGTTTTTGTATTAACCAATGAGTTTTGGGTGAGTTATTATATTATGGATCAGATTTTTGATAAAAAGTTTATCTTTACTCCAGGCAGTTTGGATGCGGGATCTATACAGATGATCCCAGAAATTGGCCTAGAAGGAGTTCTCCACTCATAATCTACGCTTATGGCAGATTTTTTTGATCAATTAAACGACATCCTGTTTCTAGATATTGAGACAGCCTCAGTTACTGAAAAATTCGAAGAACTGCCAGAGCGGATTCAGGAAGAATGGCTTAGAAAAGAACGTCTGATCCAAAGCGAAGAAGTCATTCATGATCCAGGAGCTTTATACTTTGATAGAGCTGGAATTCATGCCGAATTTGGGCAGGTAGTCTGTGTCGGCGTGGGATATTTTCAATGGAAAAAGAAAGATAAAAAACTGGATTTCAGGTCAAAATGTTTTGCAAATGAGGACGAACGGGAACTTCTTTTGGAATTCAAGGCTTTGTTAGAAAAGAAAAAATGGATTCTTTGCGCTCACAACGGCAAGGAATTTGATTTTCCATACCTCTGTCGAAGAATGCTCATCCAAGGAGTAGCTTTGCCAGAGCCTTTACAGATCGCAGGGAAAAAGCCCTGGGAGGTTCGCCATCTCGACACGATGGAGCTTTGGAAGTTTGGAGACTATAAACATTACACCCGCTTGGAGCTTTTAGCTTCAGTTTTTGGAATTCCATCTTCAAAAGATGATCTTGACGGAAGTCAGGTCAACACTACTTTTCATCTGGAAAAAGACGTAGAAAAAATCAAAAAATATTGCCTGAGAGATGTGGAGGTCACAGCTCGAGTATATATGGCTATGCATCCACAGTCGGATGACATTGTAATAGAAATCATCCATTTAGACGATTCACAAAAAGATCACAAAGATTAATGGGCGCAGGGACATAAATCTTTTTACCTTAACCCTTATCAACAACCCAAATCATGGGAAGAAAAACAGACAGAAAAAAAACACATAAAAATAAAGGAGAAAAACACACGGACGCAGCCAGCTTGGCTCGTCGTATCCTTCAATTTTTAGACGCAAACTTCGGAGAAGAATTCAACTCCAAGCAAATCATTAAGAAACTGGAAATCCGTGACGCCCTTACCAAAGGAGGTGTGGAACCAGTACTAAGCAAACTAGTAGAAGCTGGGTCAGTTTCTCGAAATCCTAGAAATTATTACTCGTCCACACAAGATCCTGAGTTCATCGAAGGTATTGTGGACTTTGTAAATCCACGCTTTGCATTTATAGTCCCACTTGATCCTGAAAAGGTCGAGGGAGATATATTGGTCAAAGAAGCAGACCTCAAGCAAGCACTTGATGGGGACAAGGTTCGCGTGATGATCTACCCACTCAAAGGCAAAACTGGCCGGGTAGAAGGCAAAGTGCTCGAGGTAGTAGAAAGAAGCAGAGATGAATTCGTAGGAAGAGTGGAAATATCACCTCGCTTTGCATTCATCGTTCCAGATTTCAAGAAAATGCACAAGGATATCTTCGTTCATCGAGGAGATCTGAAAGGTGCTGAACACGGCGAAAAAGTTGTTGTCAAACTCACCGAATGGAGAGATGGAGACAAAAATCCTACTGGAGAAGTAATCCGTGTCCTTGGAAAAGCTGGAGAACATGAAGTGGAGATTCACTCCATCATGGCAGAATTCGGCTTACCATTCGAGTATCCTGAGGAACCTGAAAAAGAAGCTGAAGCTATTTCTGAAAAGATCACTGCCAAAGAAATCAAAAAAAGAAAGGATTTCAGAGACATCCTGACCTTCACGATTGATCCGGCAGACGCAAAGGACTTCGATGATGCTATTTCCTATAGAAAACTGGAAAATGGCAATCATGAGATCGGTGTACACATTGCTGATGTGACGCACTACGTGCAGCCCAAAACCGCCTTGGAAAAAGAGGCTTACAATAGAGCTACCTCTGTCTACCTCGTGGACAGAACAATCCCTATGCTTCCCGAACGATTGAGTAATGGACTTTGCTCTCTTCGCCCAAATGAAGACAAGCTGACTTTTGCCTGCGTATTCGAAGTGGATGACGAGGCCAACGTGAAGAAACATTGGATTGGCAGAACTGTCATCCACTCTGATCGAAGATATGCTTACGAAGATGCTCAGGAAAATATAGACAATCAATCAGGTGACTACTTTGAAGAACTGACCTTGCTCAATGTAATGGCAAAGAAAGTCCGCCAACGTAGATTCAAACATGGTGCAGTCAACTTTGAAACCGTAGAAGTAAAATTCAAACTGGACGAAAAGGGCACTCCTCTAGGCTTGATGATCAAAGAGCGAAAAGATATTCATAAGCTCATCGAAGAGTTTATGCTTTTGGCTAACAAATATGTCGCTGAGTTTATTTTCAATATGAATAAAGGGAAAGACACCTTTATTTATCGAACACACGATTCTCCGGACATGGAGCGATTGGACACTTTCTCAGGCTTCGCACGGCGATTTGGTCATGCATTTGACATAGAAAATGAGAACACCATTTCCACAGCGCTGAATAAGCTAATGGAAGATATACAAGGAAAGCCTGAGCAAAATGTGCTCGAGCAGCTGGCGATACGAAGTATGGCCAAAGCCAAGTACACAACCGAACCCAAAGGACACTTTGGACTTGCCTTTGCGCACTATTCTCACTTCACCTCTCCTATCCGTCGATATCCAGATATGATGGTACACAGGCTACTTGAGCATTATATTGAAGGAGGCAAATCTCCTGACGCAGAAGCATGGGAGCAAAAATGCGTACACTCTTCAGAGCGTGAAAAACGTGCTGCTGATGCAGAAAGAGCTTCTATTAAGTTTAAGCAAGTGGAGTTTATGTCACTAGCAGAAGACAAAGATTACGAGGGAATTGTAGCTGGTGTGACTGAATGGGGAGTTTTTGTAGAGATCACAGAAACAAAGTGCGAAGGCATGATACGTGTTCAGGACATGGATGACGATTACTATGATTTCGACCAGAAAAACATGCGTTTAGTTGGCTCGAAGACGAAAAAAATGATCACTTTGGGCGACAAAGTAAAGGTCAGGGTAGTTAATACCGATATTGACCGTAGAACAATTGATTTGGAATTTGCAGATAATGACAGAAAAAAGCCACGCGCACGCCCTGTTAGGTAAGCTGGAGAACTATATCCAGCATGAATTCCCCATAGATGCGGGAATAGGAAAGTCACCACGAGAACTTTACGAACCCATTACCTATATTCTAAGCCTGGACGGAAAAAGAATCCGTCCTCTGCTTAGTTTATTAGCCTATGGGATCTATAAAACTGATCCAGAAACAATCCTGAGTCAAGCAGCTGCAGTAGAAGTTTTTCACAACTTCACACTGATGCACGACGACATTATGGACGATGCGCCTCTAAGACGAGGGAAGGAAGCAGTCCATGTAAAATGGAATAATAATGTAGCCATACTTTCTGGCGACGTAATGTTAGTCAAAGCCTATGATCTACTCCTAGCAACTGAAACCAATAAACTTGGAGAAGTCATTCGCTTGTTCAATAAGACCGCTTCTGAGGTTTGTGAAGGACAGCAGTTCGATATGAATTTCGAGACCTTGAAGGCTGTACATGAAGAGGAATATCTTACCATGATTCGCTTGAAAACTGCGGTACTACTAGGATTCGCATTAAAACTTGGTGCTTTACTAGCCGGAGCAGAGCAAGGTGACGCACAGAAACTATATGATTTCGGAGTGAATGTCGGAGTTGGCTTTCAACTGAAAGACGATTTATTAGACGTTTTCGCAGATCAGGCTAAATTCGGGAAACAGGTTGGAGGAGATATCATTTCCAATAAGAAGACCTTCCTCTTGATAAAAGCACTTGAACTAGCTGAAGGTGAAGATGCAGAAGCGCTAAACTATTGGCTCGCTAAAACTGACTTCGACAAGGACGAAAAAGTGAAAGCCGTACGGGGAATTTATGAGAAGCTAGGTATCAAAACGATCACTGAAACTAAGATGAATTCCTATTTCGAAGCTGGATTTGCACAATACGATGCAATCCATTTCAAAAACGAAGACTATTTCCTCGAACTTAAGAAAATTACACAGGACCTAATTCACAGAGAAAAATAAATGACATTATCTATTACAATTGTCCTGATTATTATCACTGGGATTAGCAGTTATTATGGAATAAATAATGCGGCCTATATGGAACGCTGCATGTTTACTCCCTATAAAATCAAGCGAAATGGCCAGTGGGATCGATTCATTACCTCCGGGTTTATCCACAAAGACTATATCCATCTTTTCTTCAACATGTTCACTTTCTACTTCTTTGGAGGAGTAGTTGAGCAAATACTTGCTTATAAGTTTGGCGTAGTGATCGGTGGTGTAGTCTATGTACTATTTTATCTGTTGGGAATTATCATCTCAGACATCCCTACCTATCTAAAAAACCAAGACAACAGCTACTATAGAGCATTGGGAGCTTCCGGTGGAACTGCAGCGACTGTCTTCGCCAGTATCATTATTCTCCCACTATCAGATATTTGTTTATTTGGGATACTGTGCTTACCTGGATTTATTTTGGGAGTACTATTTCTTCTCTATTCCTATTTTAAAGGAAAAAATCAAGACGATGCAATCAATCATGATGCTCACTTATATGGAGCCATTTTCGGTATCGCATTTATTTTGATTATTTCACCAGAAAGCGCGACTACCTTTATAGACCAAGTGCTGAGCTATAAACCGTTTTAAAATCTAATAAGCAGACCCACTACGAAGCCTTTAACCTCAGTGCCATTGTTTGGGAAGCTGGAAGATCTAAGCAGCATCAATTCTCACGTTTACTGTTAATCATATAGATATGAGTTTCCTGGCAGGCAGAAAATAGTATTTATATAAAATCTATCTACCAAGACGATAAGCCCAACTGATAAAATCGGTTGGGCTTTATTGCGAAAACAATTTGATCAAGCAACTATCCAATCGGAAGTATATAGTCTAAAAAAGTCAAGTGAATACCTAGCCTTGATTAGCCTAAAAAAATTAGCAAAAAAAAATAGCTCCTTCAAATGAAGGAGCTATCAAAATTGATTGCTTAAAATTAAGCTTCAGCAGGCAATACGCTTACGTATGATCTGCCATCATATTTCTTTCTGAAGGTTACCACTCCGTTAGCTGTAGCGAACAAGGTATGATCTTTACCAAGTCCTACATTCTCACCTGGGTGATGTAAGGTTCCTCTTTGTCTTACGATAATATTTCCAGCGATTACTACTTCGCCACCAAATTTCTTCACACCTAATCTCTTAGATTCTGATTCTCTACCGTTTCTGGAACTACCGACGCCTTTCTTATGTGCCATGGTTTTATTCTTTTATAGTTTTCGGAAAGGAAAACTTAGAGTGAAATTGTTTCTATCAATACTTTAGTGAAGTCTTGTCTATGACCGTTCTTCTTCTTGTAGCCCTTACGGCGCTTCTTTTTGAAGACGATGACTTTATCACCTTTTACATGATCTAGGACTTTCCCAGTTACCAATGCTCCTTTAAGTAGGGGAGCTCCTACGGACACAGATCCATCAGCCTCAGCTAATAGTACCTGGTCGAATTCGATGGAAGCGCCAGTTTCTAAGTCTAGCTTTGGAGCATAGACGAACTGATCTTGCGTTACTTTGAACTGCTTTCCTGCGATGTTTACAATTGCGTACATAGTTCTTGATTCTTTTGAAATCGGAGTGCAAATATAGACAAGTTATACAAAACAAAAAAACAGCGCTCTAAAATATTATTTCGGATTTATTCGGAAACTTTTCCACCCTTACCATTTTGGGGCAAATCACCTTACATAATTCCCAAATAAAAGCCAATTATAATCGAAAATCATTTGTGAAGCAATTAACTTTTTTATCTCAACAGCTTGATGATCAAAATATTGAGCAGCCTAGTTATTAATGAAAAACACTTGACTTAAGGTCAACAAAGTTCTTGAATTTTGGTTGAAAATCTTTTTCTGAATTATTTCAAATTATTTCTAACCTCCAATAATAGCCTATTAAATTAATCTAAAGCTATATTAGACTGAGTGTAATCATTTGATTTATTGATTTATATAGACTTATTGAACCTCGTTCAGAAACTCTATTAAACTGGAACTTCACAGGTTTTATTTCCCGATTTTGATTCACATATTTGCTCAAAGGCTGTTCTGTAAAGACAGCTTTTCCTATCCTCAAGCGAACGGAAATATTTATAAGAGCAAATTTATTACGCTTAAAAAATCAATTAGCATGCAGTACGAACCAATATTAGAAGAGAATAAAAATCGCTTTGTTCTATTCCCAATCCAACACAATGACATTTGGCAGTATTATAAGAAGGCCGAGGCTAGCTTCTGGACAGCCGAAGAGATAGACTTAGGTCAGGATATGGTGGACTGGAAAGCTTTAAATGATGGCGAGCGTCACTTTATATCTCACGTACTTGCTTTTTTTGCTGCCAGCGATGGGATAGTAAACGAGAATTTGGCCGAACACTTTGTTTCTGAAGTACAATATACAGAAGCAAAATTTTTCTACGGTTTCCAGATCGCAATGGAAAACATTCATTCTGAGACTTATAGCTTATTAATAGATACCTATATCAAGGACGCGGGAGAGCGTGACAAATTGCTTAACGCAATGGAGCACATCGACTGTGTGAAGAAAAAAGCCGATTGGGCTTTGAGATGGATTGACAACGGAAACTTCCAAGAGCGCTTGATCGCTTTTGCAGCAGTTGAAGGAATCTTTTTCTCTGGTTCATTTTGCTCCATTTTCTGGCTTAAGAAAAGAGGCTTGATGCCAGGTCTTACCTTCTCCAATGAGCTAATCTCTCGTGACGAAGGATTGCACTGCGACTTTGCTTGTCACCTTTATACGCAGCACCTCAACAATCAACTACCAAAAGAAACGGTAAGACAGATCATTAAAGATGCTGTAGAAATAGAAAAGGAATTCGTCACAGACGCACTTCCAGTACGACTCATCGGTATGAATTCTGATTTGATGTGCCAATATATTGAGTTTGTAGCTGATCGCCTTTTAGGTGAACTAGAATGCGACAAAATATGGAACAGCACCAATCCATTTGATTTCATGGATATGATTTCGCTTCAAGGGAAGACCAATTTCTTTGAGAAAAGAGTAGGTGATTACCAAAAAGCAGGAGTCATGAAATCAAACGAAGGCACAGATGATTCACCAAGATTCTCCATTGGCGAAGACTTCTAACTAATCCATTTATCCATCAACAAAAAATCCCAAAGAAATGCTAGTATTAAAAAGAGACGGAAGGCGAGAATCAGTTCGATTCGACAAAATCACAACTAGAATTGAAAACCTATGCTATGAATTGGATCCTAGATTTATCCAACCCATCGATGTTGCCAAGAAGGTCATCGACGGTTTGTATGATGGAGTATCCACTACTGAGCTGGACAACCTAGCTGCGGAAGTTTGTGCTTCCCTCACAGTGAAGCATCCAGACTATGCAATCTTGGCTGCAAGAATTGCTATTTCTAACCTTCACAAAACTACTAGCCAGTCATTTTCAAATACGATGAAAAGGCTCTATACTCATGTGAATCCAATAACCAATGAAAATGCAGCATTGTTGGATCCAGAAGTATATGGCATCATCAAAAATCACGCAGCAAAACTAGATGCAGCGATTGATTACAAAAGGGATTTTGGGTATGATTATTTTGGATTCAAGACTTTGGAGAGAAGTTACTTGATCCGTCTGAATGGAAAAGTAGTAGAACGTCCTCAGCATATGTTGATGAGAGTGGCTGTTGGGATACACAAAGAGGACATGGACTCTGTCATCGAAACCTACAACCTTCTTTCAGAGAAGTGGTTTACACACGCTACTCCTACCCTTTTCAACGCTGGCACACCTAAGCCTCAGCTTTCCTCATGCTTCTTGCTAACGATGAAGGATGATAGCATTGACGGAATCTACGATACGCTGAAGCAATGTGCTAAGATCTCCCAATCTGCTGGAGGTATTGGCCTTTCTATTCACCACGTAAGAGCCAAGGGTTCCTATATCAAAGGGACAAATGGCGTTTCCAATGGTATTGTGCCAATGCTTAGAAACTTCGATATGACTGCTCGCTATGTGGATCAGGGCGGTGGAAAAAGAAAAGGAAGCTTTGCTATCTACTTAGAGCCTTGGCATGCGGACATCAAAGATTTCTTGGAGCTGAAGAGAAATCATGGTAAGGAAGAAATGAGAGCTAGAGATTTATTCTACGCACTTTGGATTCCAGATCTATTTATGAAGCGTGTTGAGCAAAATTTAGATTGGTCACTATTTTGTCCACATGAAGCTCCAGGACTTTCTGACTGTCACGGAGAGGAGTTCGAAAGACTTTATGAAAAATATGAGAGAGAAGGTAAAGCACGTGAGACGATCAAAGCCCAAGAACTTTGGTTTGAAGTATTAGAATCTCAAATCGAGACAGGTACTCCTTACATGCTTTATAAAGATGCTGCAAATGGCAAGTCCAACCAGAAGAACCTAGGTACGATCAAGTCATCTAACCTATGTACAGAGATCATTGAGTACACAGCTCCAGATGAGGTAGCTGTATGTAACCTGGCTTCCATTGCACTTCCAAAATTTGTAAGACAAGGCCCTGATGGAAAATTATTCTTTGACCATCAGAAATTATATGAAATCACAAAAGTAGCAACCAAGAACCTGAACAAGGTGATTGATGTAAACTACTACCCAGTAGAAGAAGCGAAAAGATCAAACTTCCGTCACCGTCCTATCGGTCTAGGAATCCAAGGACTTGCAGATGCATTTATTATGCTTCGCATGCCTTTTGATTCTCCTGAAGCGAAAGGATTGAATGAAGATATTTTCGAAACCATGTATTTTGCTGCTGTGGAGACTTCCATGGAACTAGCCAAAGTGCAAGGTACTTATGAGACGTACGAAGGTTCTCCGGCTTCAAAAGGTGAATTGCAGTTTGACCTCTGGGGAGTTACTCCAAGATCAGGAAGATGGAATTGGACTGAAGTGAAAGAGAAAGTGAAGAAGTATGGAATGAGAAACTCACTCTTGATGGCTCCTATGCCTACTGCTTCTACTTCTCAAATCTTGGGCAACAATGAGTGCTTTGAGCCTTACACTTCTAATATCTACACGAGAAGAACCCTATCAGGCGAGTTCATTATTGTGAATAAGCATTTGATGAAGGACTTGATTGCATTGGGTCTTTGGGATGATACCATGAGAAATAGGTTGATTTCTACCAACGGTTCCGTGCAAGATGTACCGGGTATCCCTCAGCACATCAAAGATATTTACAAGACTGTTTGGGAGATTTCTCAAAAAATCATCATCGACATGTCTGCCGATCGTGGAGCATACATATGCCAGTCTCAAAGTATGAACGTTTTCATGCAGGATCCGAACTTCGGTAAGTTGACCTCTATGCACTTCTATGCTTGGAAGAAAGGATTGAAAACAGGTATGTACTACTTGAGATCTCAAGCGGCTGTAGGGGCTATCAAATTCACCTTAGACAAGACTGGATTTGAGCCGAAGGTAGAAAAAGGCCAACAAGAAATAGTGGAAGTAAAATCACAGAAACAAGATGCTATCGCATGTTCTCTAGATGATCCAGATAATTGCGAAATGTGCGGAAGCTAAGATTTAAAGTTTCCTAATCACCAAAAAGCGTTTGAGAGATCAAGCGCTTTTTTTGTACCTTAAAATTTAAAGAGACCAAAAATGGACAGTAAACTGATTGAGAAAAAGCTAAAGAACTTAAAAGCTGATACTCCAGCACAATTCGGAATAATGACGCCACAGCATATGGTAGAACATTTGACTATCACTGTGAAAATATCATACAATAGAATTAAGATTCCAGAATTTGAATTGAGCGAAAAGCAAAAATTTCAAAAAAGAGCATTGCTGGAAACTAGTATGGAATTCCCTCGCGGAGTACTTGCCCCTGGAGTAAAAGCAGGAGACTTGCATCCTTTGAGAAGTGTAGATTTAGATGAAGCCAAACAGCAATTGGTAGACAGCATAGTTGCCTATAATGAATTCTTCGCTTATGAACCAAATATCGATACAATACATCCCCGCTTTAGTAGGCTAAATCATGAAGAATGGGAGAAGTTTCATACCAAGCACTTTATGCATCATTTCAAGCAATTCGGAATCTGGTAAAAACTTCCTTAGCCTGAGCTGCTGAGTGAATGAGAAAGGCCTGAACGCAAAAAAGCCAGCTATAAAGATGGCCATTGAATAAACAAAAAGGCTCCCGATCGCTATTGTGGAGCGTGTAATGAGCAAACAAACTGTCTAAAACCAAAAAGCACTTTGGAATGAATCAACCGGCTTTGAATAAATGAAGTGGCCCCCGATTCCTATCGTGGGCTGCGCTCCCGGCTGAGATGCTGAGAGAATAAGTAAGGCTTGAACGCAAAAAAAGCCAGCTATAAAGATGGCCTTTGAATAAACAAAAAGGCTCCCGATCGCTATCGTGGAGCGTGTAATGAGCAAACAAAATGTCTTAAACCAAAAAGCCCTTTGGAATGAACCAAAGGGCTTTTGAATAAATGAGGCGGCTCCCGATTCCTATCGTGGGCTGCTCTCCCGGGTGGTGGGTAGAATTCCAAAAAGTTTATAAAACCAAAAAGCCCTTTGGAATTAACCAAAAGGCTTTGAATAAATGAGGCTGCTCCCGATTCCTATCGGTGGCTGCTCTCCCGGCTGTCGTGCTGAGTGAATAAGAAAGGCTTGAACGCAAAAAAGCCAGCTGTTAAAGCTGGCTTTTGAATAAATGAGGCGGCGACCTACTCTCCCGGGTGTAACCCCAGTACCATCGGCGCTGCAGGGCTTAACTTCTCTGTTCGGGATGGGAAGAGGTGGGACCCCTGCGCTAGGCCGCCTAAATCTTGATGTCCGATGACCGGTGTCCGTTGCCGGATG
>NZ_QKZT01000010.1:88592-203819 GCF_003254055.1 Algoriphagus chordae | reverse complement strand
AGCAATATCAGAGAAGGCTGTGATTTCCCTAGGAAAGTAATGTTTTGAATAGTGATTCACAAAATGTGCCTTTATGAATAAATGATATATAGTAAGAAAGCATTTTTAACATGGCACCAGGAATTGACGCTTTTTCGCTAATGATTTATTTACTCCTGGACAGCCAGAGGTAAAAATTAGTATTCAGGTTTTCAATCTCTTAAAACAACATTTCGATTTCGCTCAATGTGACAGCAACTACGCCAAATAATCCAGCCATTCCATTAATCAACCACCCGAAATTCTAATTCTAAACGCTCACCCTTTTCCATCAATTTCTCATAAAATGCACCTTGTTCCAATGGATCTCCATTAGCAAGAACGATTGATGGGAAAGGATTGAGAATCTTAAGGGGGCCTGCTTGGCGTGAGCTGATTGATACATTCACCGTATTACCATTCTTAGTAGCACTGAGTTCAAAAGCTCCTTCGGCTAAGAATTTGTCGAAGGATGCTGTTTCCCAATTTTCAGGAATGGCAGGAAACAAGCGGATAAATCCCTCATGACTTTGGATAAGCATTTCTTGAACTCCGGCTGCAAAGGCAAAATTTCCTTCAAGTGTGAAAGGCCTATAGGTGAAATCGGAGTAACCTTTGCCTGATTGGTCTCCATTGACATGGAAACTATTAGGAAGGCAGAAGTTCTCGGCAAACAACCTCAAGGTTTCGGCAGCACCATTTCCATCTAGCATTCTGGCTTGAAGATTTCCTAGCCAGCTGAAAGAATATCCAACCCAAGCTTTGCTTCCCAACACCTTCAAATTAGCGACCGTATTGCGGATTATTTCTTGTGATTCTGCTCCATCAGACCAGTTGATCAGGCTCAGAGGATGAATTCCCATCAAATGAGAAAAGTGTCTATGTGATGCGTCAAAAGGTATTCCTGGTGCTATCATTAGGCCAGATTCTGGATCCACAGCATAATTTGGCCATTCGGCTAACTGCTGCTCCCAAGATTCAGCTTCCTCTATGTTTCCTAATTCTCTAGCTAATTCAGCCGCCTTGGTATAGACGTATCGAATGATGGCCAAATCAAAGTTTGTGGTCGCATCAAACCAAGCCTCTGGACTATTGTTATGCAATTCCGGTGATGAACTGGCAGGTAGTTTTTTGTTACCATTTTCATCTCTAATTGAAACTTCATTGAGGTAGGTGGCCACTTCGGCGAACCAAGGATAAGCTCGATTTTCTAAAAACTCTCTATCCATGGAATACCTCCATTGCAGGTAGAAATGCTGAGCCAACCAACCCGAAACAGTTGGTCCAAATGAATATTGGATCCAGCCACCCATAGGTTCACCAGTCAGTGTAGTGACTCCGGGCACATTCAATCCATTCGTTCCAAAGTAGGCTTTTGTATAGGCCTTGAAGGTATCCTTGTATTGCCATAGCCAGTCAACATAACCAATAGAAAGATCCAAGTGATTGCCAGAGTAAGCTGGCCAATAACTCAGCTGGGTATTGAGATCATGGTGGAAATCACCCTTCCAAGGTGGTAGTTTGCCATTGTCTGCAGTCCAAACAGCTTGTAAGGAAATAGGAGGGGCATCAGCTCGTGCGGCTGCGCCAAACTTATATTGCTCCAAATACCATTGGCGCTCCAAAATGCTGTCTGGAATAGAAATACTAGATTTGGACCAATAGTTTTTCCACCAGTCCAAGTGGCTACTGAGGGAATTATCATATCCCGGGGCTAAGCTTTTGCTGGTCAATTCAGAGGCAATGTAATCACTGCTAACTTCTTCATTGATCACAGAGATACTCCAAACACCGACCAGCTGAGTTCCTTCACTTTTCCAGCGGATAGAAACCTGATAACTGGATTCAGCCCAGCCTTGCTGCACATAAACTATAGAAGAATCTGTCTTTGTAACATCCCCCAAATCATATTTTAGTCTTCTCAAATCCTGGCCAGTTAATGAATTTGCCGATTCTGATGTTTTATCTAGTGCATAAGCAGGTATGCTGATTTCAGGAATAAACTTATTTTGATCTAGGCCTTCAAACTTGAAAAAGCCAGCATTTTGTGTTGCGTGAACAAAAGTTTTCAACTTCACTCCTGAATCCCATGTCACTTCTGCAATACCAGAATTCAAGTTTAGGTTACTATTGAGGACTTTTCCGAACGCTTGTGTTGCAAATTCTATCGCTGCCCCAGGGATTTTGGAAGGTGCAGGCGAGGCATCATAGGGGACGTCGAATAAGTTCTGAACACGTTGGTATTCCTTGTTTTTCCACTGCTCTACTACCCAAGAGAATTTCCATTCTTCTCCCTCCAAATTCTCCATGGGACGCAAATCCCACAAATTCACATGATCCATGGAAAGTCTCAGCTTACTGTCTTTTTCCCAGATCAGAGCACCTATATGACCATTTCCTAGCGGCAGGCCCTCATCCCATGTTTGAGGTAAGTAATCAAATGATAAGTCATAAGGTATAGTTGCTCTATTTTTTACCTGTGCCAAACTCGGTAGGCTAAACGCCAGCAGTACTAGCATTAGACTAATTCTTAGGGTCTTGTTCTTCATGGTTTTAGGAAATATTTTGAAATCGCTATTTTGGATTAATTAGCTTTAAATGTCAGCCAATTGACATAGTTCTCATTCTAATTTATTGGTGCAAACTCCACTTTGGGAGCTTGAATCTCGTCAATTTTAATATTTTTCTTCGTCATTCCTTTGACTTGAATTTGATTTGGTCCTAGTTCAAAATTGTAGTTGTTGTCTGCGATCGAGACATGATTTTCTGCCCAAATGTAGCAATTGATAAAAAGCTCATGCTAATGCAGAGAGGTAGTATAAAGCGGGTTTTGGGGTTTAGTGAAAAGGACATTGTCAATCTTGGAAAAAGGGGAGGTTCTATAGATTTCTTTCTTATGTACAACCAATCTAAGAATAGCTCATTTAGGAAACAAAGTGATATAAAAGTGGGGAGGAGATGTTGAGATTGTGCCTTCAGAAACCTGCTTATTATTTTCTAAAACTAGTGGTTTTTACCTGAGACTTTGTTGAAAAATAGGCTTGGATTCAAGTCGTTTATCAGATTCAAAGAAAAAAAATGCTGTAAAAGCAGCTCCATTTATCAAAAAAATGAAAAGCAATAAATGGAGACTTTTTTCGATTGCCTGCGCAAATTGAGTAATTTATTCCCGTTTGAATCAAGAAGCAGGAAGCTTTTAGGACTTGGAAGTCCTGATTTGACTATATTATAATCTAGCATGTACTTTGTGATTTTAAAGTCAACTAAAACCCCACAGCTATGAAAGATCAGCATACAAGTATCGCAAACAGATTTTTGCAAGTCTCTAATTATTCTGAAGGACTTACCTCCTTGCTTGCGGGCACCTATGTACTCTCACTTGCCATTGCAAACAAAAATTTAGCACTAAGAATAGCGCTCGGCGTTGCTGGTGGCTACCTTATCCTAAGAAGTGGTTCCAAGTTGAATTCTGGCAGTACAGGTAAGGAGCCCTTTTAATTAATCTTAGCTCCTTTGTCCAAATGAGGTCGAAACACCACCGCTGAATCTTGTATGTTCATACTTTACTACAAAGAAGAAATGTTTTGTCATTTCGACTCGACTGGAGTATTATCTAGTGAATCTTCTGGAATACTGTATCAGACCACTTGAAGTGTTATTGGATTACTTTATAAAACATAGCATTGTACTTCTTACTTCTGAAATTTTTTTAATAAGCAGCCTTGAATGCAATTCACGAATCCCTAATTTGTGTTTATGTTCAGCCAAAATGTATTTGGCTAAGGAATGAATCACCTTACAACTAAAATAGAATGAAGTCAAAACCTCTAATTTTTGCAGCAATCACAGCTTTGTTTGTCTGCTTTGAAAGTTTCACTATAAAAGCGGAGCTAGTTTTAGCGGCCGAGTTTAATATCAAGAAAGATTTGCTTCTTGTGAATTTTGACTGCAAAACAGACGTGGATGATATTCACACTGCTGCAGCTTTGATCACGTTGATGTCCCATTCCAAATTTGAAAAGGTGAATTATCATGCCGTTGCGGGTACTTATGGGATTCAGGAAGGCTTGTATGTTCCGCCCAATGATCTTTTCCAACTTGCCTTTGAAGACAACTGGTCTGATGCAGATGCAAATTCAAATAAGGCACTTGAGCAGGTGATGAAAAAGGTGAAAAAGACCTTAAACAAGAATGGAGATATATGGATAGCAGAAGCTGGGCAATCTGATTTTACAGCCAAACTGGTGAAAGCGATTCAAGCAGAATTGCCCAAAATAGATGTTTCAACGCGTGTTCATGTGGTTCAGCATAGTGATTGGAATGAGAAAGTTACTTCTCCCGAAAGCTTGAAATTTGTGCAAGCAACAACAGATTACCAAAAAATCCCAGATGGAAATGCTGTGGGTAATGGTTCTCCAGGTTTCCGCATTCCTGAATATACAGCTTGGGAGAGCGAGATCAAGGATCCTAAACTTCTTGGAATATGGGAAATGGCGGTTGAAATTGGCTTAGCATACAATGGAAAAGACGGACGTTACAATAATGAGGCAGTAGCCAGTGGCGGATTGGATTTCTCAGATTTGAGTGAAGTTTGCTGGATTTTTGGCATTCAAAACATAAAAGATGCACCCCAATTCTTTGATGAATATGGGCAGTAAGACTCAGGGATATTCTGTTGGGGCTTATAGAAAAGGACAATGAATGCTGTTGAAACTAGCACTCCTCATATAATTGGTCCAAAGTAAAATGATGATTTTATCAGTTCTATTAAGCCTTATCCTGATTGTACTCGCTTTGATTCACTTCAATTGGGTATTCGGTGGAGAGTTTGGGTTCAAAGAATCCTTACCTACTGATGAACGAGGCGAAAGAGTTTTGAATCCCAAAAGATTAGATAGTGCTATTGTGGGCTTAGGATTGACAGCTTTTGGAATGTTCTATGTTTTTAAAACAGGCCTTTTTGCTTTTCACCTTCCAGAATGGATACTAAACTATGTGGGTTGGATTATCCCAGTTATTTTCCTTTTGAGAGCAATAGGAGAGTTTAGGTATATCGGGTTTTTCAAACGAGTTAAAAACACAGAATTCGCCCAGCTGGACAGAAAATTATTTTCTCCCTTATGTCTACTGATAGGACTACTG
Source organism: Algoriphagus chordae (assembly GCF_003254055.1). GTDB lineage: Bacteria > Bacteroidota > Bacteroidia > Cytophagales > Cyclobacteriaceae > Algoriphagus > Algoriphagus chordae. Next base: position 198,659 of record NZ_QKZT01000010.1, on the reverse strand, counting down.
GGAGTTCTTGCCCAACTCTTTAAATGAATAATTGCAAGTTCTATATAGCTTTTGAAAAGAAGGGATTGTAGGTTCATTAGAATAAAAAAAAAGGAAATGAAGGGTACAGCTTGCCATTTGAAAGTCATCTATTTCGTATTTCTATTTTTTGTCTTGTTTTCTCAGACATTCGAAGGACAGGGGCAAAGTATTGTTTCTAGCAAACCCAACATTATATACATTGTGGCAGATGACCTAGGCTATGGAGATTTGAGTGCTTATGGTCAAGAGAAATTTGAAACGCCAAACATTGACAGGTTAGCTAAAGAGGGCATGCTTTTCACTCAACATTATGCTGGATCGACTGTTTGTGCTCCTTCAAGAGCCGCGCTGATGACAGGCTTACATACGGGTCATATAGAAGTTCGAGGAAATAAGGGTATAAATGGGGGACAATTTCCTTTGTCGCTGGAGGCAATCACCATTCCGAAATTGTTGAAAGAGAATGGTTATGTCACGGGAGCTTTTGGCAAGTGGGGGCTAGGTTACCCTGGTAGTACTGGAGCACCACTCAATCAAGGCTTTGATGAATTTTTTGGATATAACAGCCAGACCATTGCCCATAATTATTTTCCAAGAGAACTCTACGACAACGACAAGCTGGTAGAGTTGGTGGAAAACCGCGACACTCTAGAAGGTTTGTATGCTCCCGATCTTATTCATCAAAAAACATTGGATTTCATTGACAGACATAAGGATAGTCCATTTTTTCTTTTTGTTCCTTCAATAATCCCACATGCAGAGCTTGTTGCTCCAGCAGAATATATGCAGCTATTTCTTGAGAAAACTAATCCGGATTCTATGTATATCAGTGTGTTTGAGCCTGAGCCTGCATATAGAGGTGTTGATGACCCCGAAAATCCGCGTTATAAAATGGGGGCTTATGGGTCTCAACCAATGCCAAGAGCTGCTTTTGCAGCAATGATCAAGCTTTTGGACGATCAGGTAGGAGAGATATTGGATAAACTAGACGACTTAGGATTGGCTGAAAATACCTTAGTGATTTTCACGTCGGACAACGGTCCGCATAAGGAAGGGGGAGCAGACCCGGATTTCTTTAATAGCAATGGGCAATTCAAAGGATATAAAAGAGATCTATATGAAGGTGGAATACGGGTGCCTATGCTGGCGAGATGGCCTGGAAAAATAACTGCTGGAACTGAGACTGTTCAGGTATCGACTTTCTGGGATGTACTACCAACACTTGCTGATGTGACAGGAGTAGCTATTCCTGAGGGAATAGATGGAATTAGCTTTTTGCCGACACTACTGGGGGAAAACTCTCAAAAAAACCATGCTAGTTTGTATTGGGAATTTCATGAGCAAAATGGCAAACAGGCAGTAAGAAAAGGCAACTGGAAGGCTATTAGACTAAATGTTTTTAGTGAGGGGTCAGAAGTTTTGCTTTTTGACTTATCCAAGGATCCTGGAGAAACCAGTAATCTAGCTAATGAATATCCTAAGGTATTGATGGAAATGCTTGAAATCATGGATCGTAGTCGAACCGAAGATTCGAATTGGCCATTTGCCCACTCATCGGTTAAATAAATTCTTTTGCCAATAATTTATAATGAAAATTCATGTCAATACTCTCAAAATCAGCCGTTGCCAAAGGAGATGGCACTTTTAGCATTTGCGAACTGAGGCTTACTGGGAAGGCAATCCTATTGAGCGTTCTTTCAATCTTGGGACGCTTAATGAATATACCTTGGTCAAGGAATCCGCGGTAGTAAAAATATCTGAACCTTCCTTGAATTTTTCTGCTGCCAGCATTATTAGCTGTGGCGTAATGCCTGGCTATGGCTCTGTGGTAAATTCTGCCAGACTCAATATAGGTAGTTAGGTGGTAGTCCTGGGCTGTGGTGGAGTTGGTTTGAATGTGATTTCTGGAAGAATATTAAGTATTGATGATTTCCCCACCATTGGGATGAAGAATCTGCCCTGTCATATAGCTTGACTGATCTGATGCCAAGAAAAGGTAAGATGGAGCAACTTCTGAGGGCTGTTGAAAACTGGGATAGCACTATAAGAACTGGAGTATTAACAGTTTTGGGGTATCTAGCTATGGTATTTCTTTTGCGAATTTCTGGAAAAAGAACCTTATCGAAAATGAATGCATTTGACTTCGTTGTTACCATTGCTTTAGGCTCCTGTCTGGCCTCGATAGCGCTAAATAAAAACATCACATTAATCGATGGTTCGTTAGCCATTTCACTATTTATTATAATGCAGTTTATCTTCACTTACCTGTCCGTTCATATCAAAGGGTTTAGAACTTTGGTGACAAGTAAGCCTGCCATTGTCTTTTACAAGGGAAAGTTTTTAGAAGAAGAAATGAAAAAGCAACGCTTAACTCAGGAGGAGGTCTACAATGAATGTAGACTTAAAGGCTACACAAACATAGATGAGGTCTATCTCGTGATTTTAGAAAGTACCGGCGATATTTCAGTTCTTACTAATAAGGAAAAGGGAATTAATAGTACAATTAATTTGCACTGATACGGAAAGTATTCGCTGCATGGCCTTCTCGAAATGTGGTAGGAAATTCCCTCTATGGAAAAACTATCTGGGGTTATTTCGTCCAATCAACTATCAGGAATGTTACCTGTATGCGTTTTGGGCTGTTATGTTTGATTTTGCACAAGTATTGTATCAAGATCACTATTAACCAACTACTAAAATCATGGTAAATTCAATTTCAATTCCACACATACAGTCACTAGGAAGATTTGTACAGTTCTATATTGATCCTGTCAGTTTTCTTGCGTTCATTTCTAAAAATAATGTTCCTGTTTCAATGACTGAGACTGAAAAAAAGGAGGACAAACCGAATAATCTTTCTGAAGATTTCCCTTTGCCAGATGGTGACGAGATTAATCCGAACAAGAATGTGCCCGAAGAGGAAGAGTTTTTGCCTGATGAGCAGGAAGTACCAGTTGAAGAACCTCCGAAAGAGATTGAAGAAGACCCGTATTTCCCAAGAAAAGGTGATGGCTTGCCGCCTAAAAAAGAGGGCGAATTTCCACAAACAGATCCTATTTAGTGAAGAGTGATTTATAGTTTGGATTTAACACTTCCATGGAAGTGTACTCAGACAATCTTATATAATTTCATATGGCAACCCTTTAATATCATCAGACTATGACTGACGACGTGCATAACATGAATACTAATGAGGATGATGTAGTGGCAAAAATAATTATCCATATCCCAACTGAGCCTGAAGTTTCTTTTGAATGCCCTTTAATGTTCAAAATGCCTAAAGTAGGGCAGATTTTAGATATAGACTATGAAAACCTCATCTCAGAGGCAGCTCAATGGGAAAGAGCCAAGACCATCTTAGTAAAAAATTTGATGGTTATCGACAGGATAGATGGGCAGCATGTGTACTTACGCGTAGTTGATTCTACTGATTAATCCTCTAATTTTGGTTGATAAACGAATTTGTGATCAGGAAATTGATTAATTATGTTTCCTTTCTTTTCTCTTATCCCAGAAAATATGTCCTGCAAAAATCACCAAGCAGGCAATGGATCCCCAAAGCAAACCGGATTTGAGAGTATTGGTGTTTTTTCCAGTAATAGCAATCAACAATATAAGTGGAGTTATACCTGCTAAAGTAGCAGCTAAAAATTTCCAGTAATTCATTTTCAAAATTCCTGTGACAAAGCTTATAGCATCATTGGATAGAAAAGGATTAATCCGTGTAATTATCACTGCCCAAAAACCATAACTTTCTATAAAAGAACTGACCTTTTTGAGTGTCTTTTCACCCAAAAGACGAGTGACAAAAGTACTACCGACAAGCCTTCCGATTACATAGCCAACTGTGGAGGCAAGACCAACAGCAATCAGACTTATTATAGCACCCCAAATGGGGCCATAAGCAAAAATTGCTGCAATCATCAGTAAAATTGATGGGATTATCAGTAGGAACATTTGAAGCACCATAGCCACAATGATCAAGAAAGGTCCAAACCATCCAAAGCCTTCCACCCAAGTTTCAATTTGAGCTTCATCATCACTGGTAAGTACATTCCATGCTTCAGTGAGAAAATGGTTGACAGGAGGGATGGTAAAGTAACAAACCACCAATACCGAAATTAGAAGGATGGAAAGGTAAAGTGGAGTTCTACTTTTTTTGCTAACAGGAAACTTTGATTCTTTCATATTGACTATTAAAATTCACGGTTCTTTGATTTAAAGCACAAATTTTATGCGCCTTTCAAAGGTGTAAGACTTTTAATAAATGATTAGTAGAGTTGTTGTTTCGTGTTTGTAATGTTTCTGTTTACTATTTCATCAAACTTGAAAAGCTTTTTATTGAGTTATTAGGTGTGCGTCAAAAAGAATAATTATATATCTATATTCATTTGCTTAATTTTTTATGTTTCGCCAACGAGTCACTTAAAAATTGTTTTGTAATTGATGAAGTATATGAAAGGGGGTGACTTACCACTAAAAATGATCATCATGAGTTTTCATTCCTCCAACATAGTTTTTAGCCGGAAGTATAAGGTTGTTTTATGTTCAAGAATAAAAAATAAGGGCGAAGCCATAACAGCATTCGCCCATATCCTTACTTAAAACCCATCTATCTATTATTGTCTTAATTTTGCCTCCGATATGGAAATGTTATCCATATAGAATTTTAAGGTTTGGCTGTTGCCGTCATTTGCACCACGAATATTCAAATTGTAGTCACCTGTAGCTTGGAACTCTACCAACATGGAGCTGTATACCCATTTTCCGATTTCAAAATCTGCTGAGAATTCCGGATTGGCACCTACTCCCCAGTTGGTGTTAGGGTTCCAGTAAAATCTTAGATCAGGTGGATTGGCGCTTGGATCACTTTTACCTAGATCTTCCATGTAAACCCAAACCCCGATTTCATAGGTTTTTCCTTGCTCCACCGGGAAAGTGATAGGGACATTGTCATTATCAGTATGACCTATGATCATTCCGCCATTAGGCTCTAAGGTCACGTAAGCACTCTTTTTACCATCAAATGATTTGGTAGTGCTGATATTCAATTTATACATGTCCCAAGGTGCACCCCACCATTGGTAAGGCCAATTAGCACTGGTGGAAGTTTCGAAGCTGTAATCGAAAGCGGTGTCTTTTAGGATGTTTTTGCCAATAAATAATACTGGTTCATCTTCGAAATCATCTGCCATTACTCCATCGGCAGTAGCCATTTCTCCCTGAGTGTAGGAAACGGTGACCTGATCATCATTGAAAATAGACTGATTGTCTAGAGTCAAAATCACAAAATTCCCTTCAATTGGATCTACTGATGCGGTAGCAACAGTGGCTGAGATTGGAGTGTCATTGTTCATGATGCTTACAGTGAAATCAGCAGGATCAAGGCTGGCTCCGTTCATTTCTCTACTGAAATTCAAGGCTATTCCGCCATTTTTTTCCTGAGCACCATCCAGGGTAACTGGTTCAGTAGAAGGAATGATTTTCAGTACATTTTCTACCGCAACGACAAATTCTCCGCTAGGTCTGGCGCGCGATGCGATTAAACCAAAGTCAAATTCTCCGACCTTCTTATACCTCACGTCAAGCGTATCAACCAGCTCCTCAGAGAAGGGAGGATCTCCACCATCTAGGTTCCAGCGATATACAGCAGGCTCACCTTCTGACTTCACGATATAGCGGATAAAAGTCCCTGCCATAACTTCATTTTGGGCATTGTCTTGAAGGTTCAATGCTTCGCCCAAGGTGCCGTCATTATTGAGGATATTGGCTGAAATGTTTATTGCTATCTCTGGAATAACTTTAACAATAATAGTAGTGTCCAGCTCTTTTCCTCGCTGCTCGAGGCCTACATAAGCATTGTCTTTGAATACCTGATGAAGTTTTACTTCATGCTCACCCAGCATTTTGAAGGTGGTTTTCACAGTAGCTTCAGTGGAGGTGACATCGTTATCAGAATCTTCTATGTCTACAGCGCCTTCCGGGAAAGTCCAAAGTCTCGATACTACTCCGGCAGAAACATCGCCAAAATCTAATTCCCCATCGATCTGAACAGTATTTTCAAAATCCATTTCTGAAGTATAAATCACCTGATTGCTTGGTTCATTAAGGTTGATCCCTTCATAAGGATCTTCGCAGGATTGCAGTAGGAGTACTGCAACCAATGTTTTTATGATATTGATATATTTTTTCATGGGAGTCGGGATTAATTTCCTATCTGATCATTGGTTTGTAGTTCCTGAGCAGGAATAGGGAAATAGTTGTGAACTGTAGGTGAGTAGTTGGCAGAGGAAAGCAAGAAGTCCGGTCTGATCCGCTCTGCTATGTAAATTGGTGGTTCGTTTAAAATCGCCGCCTGATTCTCTGTTCTCCATATCTCATCCTGACGAAGCTCATCAAACACTACTTTCACGATTCCCCATCTTACCAGATCTTTCCATCTATGACCTTCGAAAGCCAATTCAAGAGGACGCTCCACTCTTCGGATATGAGTCATAATGTTTTCGGCTGTGGGAGCCACCATCGGCTGAGTGCCATGTACCTGCTTGCTTATATGCAATTGTGGGAAGGTGTTACCATTTTGGGCTAAATACTGCTTGATAGTGAGGACTCCTGCACGTGCTCTTACCATGTCAATGTAATCTATCGCCTCATCTATAGATCCACCGGAATTAAGCAAAGCTTCAGCATACATTAGATACACATCGGCTAGACGGATATGTCTGAAATTGATGCCAGATCTGGAGTTTCCATCTTCATTTGGTAGGTGGTACCAGTTTGTGAATTTCTTGATATATGCACTTTGACCAAAGACCCAACCATTACGTGTACCGATTGGTAATTGATAATAGAGTCCCTCTCCGTCAATTGGAACTATTGAAGCAGTCATTCGCACAGATTGTTGATTGCCTTTATTGATAGAATTACTCGGATCGATCGCATCGTTTACATACAATTCATGTAGGTAATAGCTTGGCAATAGCGTGTTGTAAGCTGCAAAATTCAACTGGCCAAGTTGGGTTGCAATATTGGTGGCCTCAGCCCCCGTTCGACTTGGATCATCATCTACCACAGCTCCATTTGCTCCAGGATTGATATCGGCGTTGTAGGCTACTTCGAAAATTGACTCCTCGTTGAATTCATTCTCTTCACTGTAGTTATCTCTTACTTTTGGTGTAAGGCTATAAATTTTAGAATCTATAACGCTTTTGAATTCAGCTGCTGCTGCAGACCAGTTTTCCTGGAAAAGTAATGTCTTTCCATTCAATGAAGCCGCAGAACCCCAAGTCACTCTTCCTTTGTTTTTATCATCCCAGGTTTTTGGAAGATGAGTTTTGGCAAATTCCAAATCCGGCATAACTACCGTAGTAAATATTTCCTCCTTAGGACTCGGTGGCGTGTTGAAATCAGCATCTGATACAGGAACTGTGGTTCGGATAACAGCTTGGCCATAGGTAGTTGCCAATTGGAAGTAAAAGAAAGCCCGAAGGAATCTAGCTTCAGCTTCAATGATTTCCTTTTCATTCGCTAGAAAGAGGCTAGGATCAGCTTCCTGAATTTGATTGATGACTTGATTGGCACGGAATATTCCGATGTAAAGCTGATTCCATTTATCAGTCACCTGATCGCTGGCATCATTGTAGGTGAGATTTCTGTAGGCAGTTGGTCTATACCAAGCTTCAGTTCCTCCTATATCTCCCAGGATCATTTCATTCACTAGTCCACCTCCCGAAATCGCCTGGAATTGTGAAGCTCCGTAAACGGTAGCCAATGCACTTTGGAACTGAGAGGAAGTTTCCCAGAAAGTATCTGTAGTTATTGCGTTTGGATTGGTTTCTTCCAGAAAATCCTGGCCACATCCAGTCAACAGCATCGCGCATAGGGAAGCTGAGGCAAGTGTTCGTTTATATATTTTGAGTTTCATTGTTATGCTTTTTAAGAATTAGAATTGAATCTGAACGCCGAAAATGAATCTTCTTGATACAGGATAATTTCCCTGGTCCACACCTCTGGTGCTGATGCCGTTTCCGCCAACTTCAGGATCATATCCGGTGTATCCAGTGAAGGTGAAGGGATTCATAGCTGTCCCGTAAATTCGCGCTCTGTTCACTCCGATCTTACTAGTGGCTGTCAAAGGAATGGTATAGCCCAGCGTGATATTTCTGATTCGGAAATAAGTACCGTCTTCCAAAAAGAAGTCAGAGCGAGCGCGCACATTGTTGTGATAACCATCGCCGCGGTCAGTAGGAATGTCCGCATCAGGATTTTGTGGAGTCCACATGTAATACTGATCCGTGTGTCTGCCTTGAGTGTAAGCGTAATATCTAGAGCCGTTGTAAAGTTTAGCTCCGTAGGAAAAGTAATTCTGAACGTACAGATCAAATCCTTTGTACTCGAAATTTCCGCTTAGGCCAATATTGAATTTATCCTGACCTGAACCGGAATACACACGGTCATTTTCGTCAATTACACCGTTTCCGGCATCTGGAATTCCATCGCCATTCGTGTCTTCAGTCAATTGATCTTTGTACTTCATATCGCCGATCTGGGCACTCGGGTCAATTTTTTTGTATTCAACGAGATCTTCCTGAGTTTTGATCACTCCATCATGCTGCACCAGGAAGAATGCTCCTGCCTGATAGCCTACCGCAAAGAAGGTGGTGTAATCTACGTTTGGCCCCAAAGAGGAAGAAGGCTGTCCATTGCCATATCCTCTCTCTATTCCTTCTAAATCAGTGATTTCATTCACGTTCTTCGTGAAAGTAGAAGCAAGATTCCATTTGAATCCAGAAGCATATTCTGTTCTGTAGGAAAGGGAAAGTTCGATTCCCTTATTGGTCATATTACCTGCATTTACAATTATTGGACTGAAGGTGCCTGTAGCTCCTGGGTGGTATGCGCCTGCTGAAGGAGGAGTAGCACGAGGCAACAGCATGTCCTGCTTGTCATTTTTGTAGATATCTGCCGTGAAGTTTAATCTATTTGAAAACATGGAGAGATCAAGACCTAAATTGGTGGAAATGCTGGATTCCCATTTTACATTAGGATTGGAATACCTTCTCTGGATAGCGCCATTGTAAAGATCTTCGGAAGACCCAAAAAGGTAATTGACACCGCTTTCGATCTGACTTGCGTAGGTATAAGGAGGGATGCTTTGATTTCCTACCTGAGCATAGCTTCCTCTTATCTTTAGATTGTCTATGAAATCCAGATTTCCATTCTGGAAAAACTGTTCTTCGGAAATATTCCAACCGGCAGAAACGCCATAGAAATCACCGTACACATTGCTTTGGCCAAAATTGGAAGAACCATCCCGTCTATAACTACCCGAGATCAGGTAGCGCTCATCATAATTGTACTGCACTCTTCCCATCAAACCACTCAAGGAGTTGACATAATCAAAACTGGTAGGTTTCGTGGCTTGCTGTCCAGCGCCCAGCACAGGCGTCTTATTGCTCAGCAGACCAATGATCCCTGTTCCTATCTGCTTGGAGGTGAATTTTTCATAGGAAGCCACAGCGGTTAAGTTGATCTTATGCTTTCCAAACTCCGTGTCGTAGGACAAAATGTTTTCCAACACATTCCTTTGAGTGAAGGTATAGTCCTCATTCAATAAGGCATCTTCACGGGATGCGGTTGGGTTATAAGAACCATCCCTATTGGTCACCAAATACTGCGGTCTAAAGAAATTTCTTCTATAATTCCAGGAGTTACTTCCAAGATTCAATTTGTATTTGAAACCTTTGAAAATCTCATACTCTAGGTTCAATGCTATATTAGAGGTGGTTACCTTGCGATCATCCACATTTTCCAACTCCTTTGACAAGTAGCTATAAAGGATAGCATTGTCCACTGGGATTTGCACATTGTTTTCTCCTACAGTTTTCAGGGAATTGAGCGGGGCAAGCCAAGGTCTCTGTGCGATGCTGTATTCATAGAGTGACCAAGGCTCTTGAGAGGTGTTTTCTTCAGTATAACCCAAACTCACAAAGGCCTTAAACTTGCCTTTATTGAACTGTGCAGTCAATCTGTTACTTAGTCTATCAAAGCCCGAATTGATCAGTACACCATCCTGACTAAAGTAATTGGTGTTGAAGTTTAGTGATAGGTCTTCAGTTCCACCGGAAACACCTAATCCATAGTTCTGGATCAGCGCATTATTGTTTTGCACATCGCCCACGAAATCTGTGTCGTAATCCAAGGCATCTGGATTGAAAAAGAAAATGAGGGGATCTCTTCCTAATGCTTCCAGTTTCACTTCTTCAGCATACATCTGCTGCTGGGAATTCATCAGAGGCGTACCGGAGGTGATGTTCTGTACACCTGCATAAGCGTTTAGATCAACTACAATATTTCCTTTTTTACCTCTTTTGGTGGTGATAAGAATTACCCCATTAGAGGCACGGGTTCCATATACAGAAGCAGCTGCACCGTCTTTAAGGATATCAAGAGACTCGATCTGATCAGGGGAAATGTTTGGATTACTTTGATAGGGAACCCCGTCCACCACATACAGAGGTTCTAGTGCTCCCATTAAAGAACCCACACCTCGGATTTGAATATTGGCCGCTTGGCCAGGTCTTCCACTTGCAGCCTGTACGTTTACACCAGCAACCTGACCTTGGATAGCTTCCCCCACATCGGAGACAGGAGCCTTGCTGATGACGTCAGCCTTAACTTGGCCAACAGCGCCGGTTATTTCCTTTTTTGATTGGGTACCGTAGCCTACCACTACTACTTCGTCAAGACTCTGTGTGTCCGGCATCATCTGTACATTGATTTCAGATGTAGTGCCTACAGTTTTCTCTACTGAATTAAAACCAATGAAAGTATATACTATAATATCACCTTCATTCGCCTGAATACTATAGTTACCTTCTATGTCTGATATAGTACCAGTGGTGGTTCCTTTCAATATAATAGAAGCACCAGGTAGGGGTGAACCAAGATCGTCTAGGATCTTTCCTCTTATTTCTTGTTGGGCAGATACAATTGGTATCCATAAACACAACAGTATAAGTGTCAAAGGGAGGGTTTTCCTCCAGTAGTAGAGTTGTTGTTTCATACGGTCTTTTGAGTTTAGGTTATTTGTTTTTGGAAGTAGGATCTAGCGGACTTTGCTTTCACAAATGACTTTTTGGATCTTAAAACCTCGGTCAATGTAGAGATCCTAAACCTTACAATCCATTTTTCAAACTCGATTAAAACTGGACAAATCGATTAAAATATCGATTGCGAAGCCATTTTTGACTATACAGCACTTGACGGGCATATTTTTTCACCTCAATTTGAAGCAAAAGCTTGCACAATTGAAACGGCACAAAAAAACACCAAGCAATTTTGCTTGGTGTGGAATACTTATGGATTTCATAAGTGTATTTAGAGTAGGTTTAGCTAATTATTTTGTCTAGTAGCTGCCACCCTTTTTAGAATTTAGCAATAAACTCACCGAGATTTTCATTCCTGTCTATATTGAATTTCTTTCGAAGTCTATATCTAGAGGTATGTACGCTTTCTATGGAGATACCCAGGAGTGAAGCCATTTCCTTGCTGCTGAAATTAAGCTTTACCAAGGCACAAATTTTCAGGTCTGTCTGTGTAAGCTCTGGATATTTCTTTTGCAGGTTTTCGTAGAAGCTTTGATTGATGGCAGTAAAGCGAGCTTCAAATTCCTTCCAGTTACTTCCAGGCGAGCCTTGGACGGATTTGATCATCTTTTTCAAACTGTTCACATCCACCAGACCCTTATCATCAGACAGATTGTTTTTTAGTTTATCGATGAATTCATCTTTTTCTATCAGTTGTAAAGCGGTGGTGGTAAGTTCCTTGTTCTTCAACTCCAGAATCTCATTAGTTTTCTGAAGTTCCAACGCCCGCCTTTCTGCCAGAGCCTTTTTCTCCAACTTATGCTTTCTTCGGATATTCTTCACCAACAGCAAACCATAGATTACCAGTGAGCATAAAACAACTCCCAAGAGCCATAGTTTCAAAACATTTAAGCGTTCTTCATTCTCCAGATTGGCTATGTGCTGCTCCTTGATCAACTCTTTTTCCTTTTCCTTTTGCAACCTGTACTGATCGTTGATTGCAAATAAGTGTTTGTTATTCTTACTATTCGGGCCAAAAATCTCCGCATTTATACTGTTTACTTCCCGTGAGTGCTGAAAGGCATCCTGGAAATTGCGGGTCTGAGAATATAAAGATGCCAATGCTTCATGAGACATAAGCTTGTAATTGGAATGACTTTGAAATACTTCCGACAGACGAAGAGATTCATTGAAATGCTCCGCACCTTTTGCAAGGTCTCCTTTTTTGAGGTAAACCTTTCCTATAAGCGTGTGGATGACGATGAGATAGGATCGGTCGTTTTTTTCGAAATAATCCAGGGCCTCATCTAATTTGGCTAGAGCGCTTTGGTAATTCCCGTTCATGCCGTCAAGATACCCGTCTTCGGCAGTGACATACAGTAGGGAATTGGTGGTTTGATCCTTTAGTTGGAAGCAACTGTCCACGTATCGGGCTGCCTGTTCATAATTTCCATTTACTCTATAAAAATTAATCAAAGAGAAATAGTCACTTATTATATAGGATACATCTATAGTTTTTTGTGCGTACAACTCCTTATTAATAGATAAACCCAAATTGAAATATTTTAATGCTTCCTCATCCCTATGATAAAAGCTATAGAGCCAGCCCAACTCCTGATAAATTTTGGCTTTGAGCATTTCATTATTAATCTCCTCTGCCAAAAGCAAGGCCTCCCAATAGCCGTCGTATGAATTACCATAATCTAATAAGTGGGCATGAATACTGGATAATTCATTGAGAGATTTAATCAAATTTATGGTGTCTCTTTCTTCTCGAAATTGCTCGATTTTTGTTTTCAGGACTAAAATCGAGCTGTCAGTATTGACGTATTTCAGTTCATTTTTTCGTAGTACATTTTCTAGGCTTGTATAGTTGTCCTGTGCAAGTGTTGATTGGCATGTCAAGATGCCTACTCCTATAAGTATGAAGCAAATCAGACAAAATCTTGTAAAAATGCATTTGATGCATTGGGAGTAAAGCTGCGGAATTTCGAAATGATTGGAGCTCATTTTCGTATTATTAGGCGAATTTTGGGTGTAATTGATGTTTTTTACAAAATAATCTAAACCGATTATGGTGCGATAAATTTTGTAAGGACAATTTATCGATCGTCGAGATTAAATTTTTGTTTTTTCAGACTTTTTATCGCCTTGTTCAGTTTTTGTCTAGGTGGTTTTTGGAGGATTATTCTTTTCTAATGGCATATTTGTTCAAAGCGAAACACAAAAAGTAAGATTTGCAGAAAGGCAGCTTTAAGAGATGATTTTGATTTCTTTCTCAATAATTAAGACTCACAATTTTGCAGAGCTAGCTTTCATATTCTGAGCTTATGGATTCGTCTTTTTATAGTATTTAGTACCCTTTACATATAAGTCTGTTAATAAGTATAACCCAAAATGAATATTATATATGTTTAAAAATTTGTTAAGCTACTCTTGCATAGGAATCGCATTATTGCAGTCCTGCTCACCTTCAAATCAAGATGGAAATAAAGATGCTATTTCTGCAGATCAAGAGGCCACTATAAGTCCAGAGCAACTGGACAAACTAGGTATCACGAATGCTGATCACCTAAGTACTGCTTCTAAGCGCGCATTAAAGTGGCCGAATATCGGTAATGAATGGTTTATAGAATTTTCCGGTCTTCAGCCTCTCAAAGGGGATCTTGCCTATGAAGAAGGTGTCGTTCGTCGTGATCCAAGTGCGATGATTTTTGAAAATGGCAAATACTATGTCTGGTATAGTAAAAGTGTTGGACCTACAGATGGCTTTGCAGGAGACATAGATAAAAACAAAGTCTTTCCTTGGGACAGGTGTGATATCTGGTATGCTACTTCCGAGGATGGCTGGACCTGGAAAGAGGAAGGTATGGCTGTGGGACGCGGTGAACCGGGTGCTTACGATGATAGATCAGTGTTCACGGTGGAAATCATGAAGCATGAGGATAAGTATTACCTGACTTATCAAACTGTCAAATCCCCTTACACGGTTCGGGTCAAAAATCAAATCGGATTAGCCTGGGCGGATTCACCAAATGGTCCTTGGACCAAAAGTGAAGAACCAATTCTCAGTCCTGCCGACAATGGCATTTGGAAAGGCGAGGAGCAAGACCGCTTTGCTGTGGAGAAAAAAGGGGATTTCGATAGTCACAAGGTTCACGATCCATGTATCATTCCTTACAATGGAAAATTCTATCTCTACTATAAAGGAGAACAGATGGGAGAGGAGATCACATTTGGAGGACGTCAGATTAGACATGGCGTAGCTATCGCTGACAATCCGAAGGGACCCTACATCAAATCAGAATTTAATCCAATCAGTAATAGCGGTCACGAAATCTGTGTCTGGCCTTACAATGGAGGTATAGCCTCTTTGATTACTACTGACGGTCCAGAGAAAAATACGATCCAATGGGCCCCCGACGGGATCAACTTTGAGATAATGTCCTCCATCCAAGGAGCGCCACATGCAATCGGGCTGAACCGTACAGCCGATTCGGAAAAGGAACCTACGGAAATCCTTCGATGGGGATTATCCCACATTTATAACAGCTATGATTACCAAAGCATCATGAGGTTCTCTTCAGCTAGAAAAACCACTCATAAGGCTAAAGGAGAATAAGCAAACCTAAAAACCAAAAACATTTTGAAAGCAACAGTTTACAATGGCAATCAATCCTTCACTGTGATTGAGAAGGAAATCGACACGCCAAAATCAGGAGAAGTCCGCATCAAAGTAGCCTATTCTGGCGTCTGCGGCACTGACGTTCACATCTACCATGGCATGATGGATAAGCGGGTAAGCATTCCTCAGACTATAGGTCATGAGATGTCGGGAGTCATAGATGAGGTAGGTCCCGATGTAGAAGGATTCACTGAAGGAGAAAAAGTGGTGGTTAGGCCACTGGATGATCGCCTGGTAAAACCTTCCGACAAAGGATTCAATCACATCTGTGAGAATTTGAAATTCATTGGAATCGACAGCCCAGGCTCCATGCAGCAGTATTGGAATGTGCCGGCTTTCGTACTTCACAAGCTAAGACCAGAGACGGATTTGAAGCTGGCAGCCTTGATCGAGCCTCTTTCAGTGGCTGTTCATGATGTGCGCATGTCTGGTCTTGTGGCAGGAGAAACGTCAGTTGTTCTTGGCGGCGGTCCGATTGGGCTTTTGGTAGCTATGGTTGCCAAAGAAGCCGGAGCAAATGTGATCATCTCCGAAGTAAATGAAACCCGCATACAGATGGCTGGTGAATTCGGCTTGAAGGCAGTGAACCCAACCAAAATAGATCTAGTGCAGTACGTGCGTGAGCAAACAGAAGGGAGACTTGCCGATGTGGTCTTTGAGGTGGCTGGAGTTCAGCCGGCCTTAGATGTGATGACAGAATTGGCTGGAATCCGTGGTCGTATTGTGATGGTGGCTATTCATGGGCAGAAAAAACCGGTGGATTTATTCAAGTTTTTCTGGAAGGAATTAAAGCTGATAGGTGCTAGAGTTTATGAAAAGGAGGATTATGAAAAAGCCATTGCACTGATCACAGCCAATGAGCTCCCTTTTGAAAAGATGATCACAGACGTGCAACCGCTTAGCAATATCCAACAAGTCTTCGAAAACATAGACAAGAATCCTGAGGGATTGAAGGTTTTGATGGATTGCCAACTTTAAATTTTTACTACAAAAAACAGCAATAATGGGAGTATTAGACACATTTAGATTAGACGGGAAGACTGCTTTGGTCACAGGATGCAAGCGAGGAATAGGTAAAGCAATGGCAGTCGGTCTGGCAGAAGCCGGTGCGAATATCATAGGAGTCAGTGCCACTTTAGAAGAAAGTGGAAGCGCTGTCGAAAAGGAAATAAGATCTCTTGGAAGAGAATTTAAGGGATATGCCTGTGATTTCTCTGATAGGAAAGCTGTCTATCAATTCATAGAGAAGGTAAAGGCGGATTTTCCGGTCATAGATATTTTGATCAACAATGCAGGAACAATTCTCAGAACTCCTGCTGCGGAGCATCCCGATGAGATGTGGGATAAAGTGATAGAGGTAAACCAAAATTCTCAATTCATCCTAACCCGTGAATTTGGGAAGGAAATGGTGAAAAGAGGAACTGGTAAAATTGTGTTTACTGCTTCTCTATTGACTTTCCAGGGAGGAATTACAGTTCCTGGTTATGCAGCTTCCAAAGGCGCGATTGGTCAGATGACCATGGCTTTTGCCAATGAATGGGCCGGAAAAGGAGTGAATGTAAATGCGATTGCACCAGGCTATATCAATACAGATAATACGGAGGCTTTGAGAAACGATCCGGAAAGATCCGCTTCGATTTTATCCAGAATTCCAGCAGGAAAATGGGGGAAGCCGGAGGATTTTGCCGGACCTACAGTTTTTCTCTGCTCTGAGGCTGCATCCTATATGAACGGCACTACTATGCTGGTCGATGGCGGCTGGATGGGCAGATAGTTTTACCCAAAATAACCTATAGAAAATATGTCTTCAATCAAAGAGTATCAATTATTTATAAATGGTGAGTGGGTGACTTCTGAATCAGGAGAGACCATAGATATCATCAATCCTAGTACTGAAGAGGTAGTAGCCAAAGTTCAAAATGGGACTGTGGACGAGGGACTTCAGGCTTTGGAAGCAGCTGAGTCCGCTCAGAAATCCTGGGGAAAAATGCCCCCTCGCCAGCGTGCAGAATTGCTTTACAAGCTGGCTGCTGAAATCAGAACAAATGCTGATTACCTGGCAGAATTGCTGGTAAAGGAACAAGGCAAACTTCTCAAAGTAGCCAAAGGGGAAGTAGCTGTGACCGCATCTTTTATAGAATATGCCTGCGAAGGTGCTAGAAGAATAGAAGGGGATATCATCCCGTCCGACAATCCTGGGGAACAAATCTGGATTCAGAAAATCCCTAGAGGTGTAGTAGTTGCAATTACCGCCTGGAATTTTCCTCTGGCTTTGGCCGGAAGAAAACTCGGTCCTGCTTTAGTCGCCGGGAATACCATTGTGATGAAGCCAACTTCAGAAACTCCTTTGGCTACTCTGGAACTTGGGAATCTTGCCAACAAAGTCGGTATTCCGAAAGGAGTTATCAATATTCTGACTGGACCAGGGCGGGCTATGGGGACCGCACTCGTGGAGAGTCCCATCACCAAAATGGTGACAATGACGGGTTCAACTCCTGTAGGTCAGGATATTGCCAGAAATGCAGCTAAGAACCTGACTCATGTTCAACTTGAATTAGGTGGTAAAGCTCCCTTTATTGTCTTTAAAGATGCAGATATAGATGCTGCTGTGGATTCCGCACTTCATTCCCGATTTGACAACTGTGGTCAGGTGTGTACCTGCAACGAGCGCATGTATGTGCAGGAGGATATTTATGATGAGTTTATGGAAAAATTCATCGCCAAAACTAAGGCTATCAAAGTTGGTGATCCCATGCTAGAAGACACGGATATGGGTCCAAAGGTTAATCAAGCTGAGCTGGCTCACATGGAAAAACTGGTTCAAATCAGTTTGGATGAAGGAGCTACCATTGCCACAGGTGGAAAACGACCTGCTGGTGCTGCATTTGAAAAGGGCTATTGGTTCGAGCCAACTGTACTGACCAATGTGACTCAGGACATGACCATCATGCATGAAGAGTCATTTGGGCCGATTCTTCCGGTCATGAAATTCAAAACCTTCGAGGAAGCCATCACATACGCGAATGATTGTGAATATGGTTTGGCAGCCATGGTTTTTACCAACGACATGAACCTGATCATGCGCTGTAACGAAGAGTTGGAATACGGAGAAATCTACGTAAACCGAGGCCACGGTGAGCAGCACCAGGGGTTTCATAACGGGTACAAATTATCCGGAAGTGGAGGAGAAGATGGGAAATACGGCTTTGAGCAGTATTTGGAGAAAAAGACTTTCTACGTCAACTACAACAGATTATGAGCAATTTAATTAAAGAAGTAAACTGTAAGCTTTTCAAGGTTCCTTTACCGGAAGTTTTAAATGATGCCAAGCATGGCGATCATACCCACTTTGAATTGGTGACTACCACCATTACACTGGAAGATGGCACTGAGGGTACCGGATATACTTATACTGGAGGAAAAGGAGGTCATGCCATTAAGGCAATGGTTGAATATGACTTCGCCGGAGTACTGGTGGGAAAAGATGGGAGTGATATAGACGGAATCTACGATTTCATGGAGTGGCATATCCATTATGTGGGACGTGGGGGAATTGCATCCTTTGCTATTTCCACCATTGATATTGCACTTTGGGATATCAAATGCAAGAAAGCAAACCAGCCCCTATGGAAAATGGCAGGTGGGGTAGACAATACCTGTAAAGCTTACTGCGGAGGGATTGATCTTCAGTTTCCGCTGGAAAAGCTGCTGCATAGTATAGAAAGCTACCTGGCAAGGGGCTTTAATGCCGTGAAAATCAAAATTGGCCGTCCAAACCTCCAGGAAGATTTGAATCGAATTTGCTCGGTGAGGAAGTTTATTGGCCCTGATGTTACTTTTATGGTGGATGCCAATTACTCTATGGATGTGGAGAAGGCTATCAAAGCTATTGAAGGCTTCAGAGAGTATGACATCACTTGGTTTGAAGAACCTATTATTCCTGATGATTACCTAGGTTATGCTGAAATTGTAGATAGAACTGGGTTTCCGCTTGCCATGGGGGAAAATCTCCATACCATCCATGAGTATGAGTACGCGATGGAGCAGGCAAAACTTTCTTTTATACAGCCTGATGCCTCGAATTGCGGAGGAATCACTGGTTGGCTCAAAGCTGCTAAGTTAGCTGCAAAGTACAATGTACCCGCCTGTTCACATGGCATGCAGGAATTACACGTTAGCTTGGTTTCCGCACAGCCCAATGCTGGTTGGTTGGAAGTCCATAGTTTCCCCATAGATGAATATACGAAACGGCCACTAGTGGTCGAAAATTACAGAGCAGTTGCTCCTGACACTCCTGGTACTGGAGTAGTGTTCGATTGGGAAAAATTGAGTCCTTTTCTAAATTCTTAAGCATAGCCTATGAAACCTATTGTAAATGATTTTGGTAGGCTTGAGGACGAATCCATTTCTATCTACACCTTGAGTAATTCATCTGGGATGCAGGTGAAAATAATGAATTATGGAGCTACGATCACTTCTATCCGAGTGCCCAATCGCTCGGGAGAGATGCTTGAAGTATCTTGTGGATTCGATAGCTTATCTAGCTATTTTTCAGATCAATATATTTCTAATTCCCCCTACTTCGGAAGTACTGTAGGTAGATATTGCTCGCATATCAAAAATGCCAGATTCAAGCTAAAGGATAAGCAGTATAAACTCGCTGCCAATGCAGGAAACAATAATCTCCATGGAGGAAAAATTGGTTTCGACAAGAAAGTCTGGAAGGCTAATGTTCTTGATCTGCCGAACTTGTCTGCCGTAGAAATGAGACTTCAAAGTCAGGACATGGAAGAGGGTTTTCCTGGGAATGTAGAGGTAATGGTGATCTTTTCACTTAATGAGGAAAATGAACTCACTATCAGCTATGAAGCCATTACGGATTCTGAAACTCCTTTTGCAGTGACTAACCATACCTATTTTAATCTCTCGGGTTTTTCTTCCAATATTCTAGGGCATACAGCCCGAATTGAATCAGGCAGAAGACTGGTCATGGATGAAACTGGAGCTGTGACTGGATCGGTGATTGACCTAGAAAATCAACCTGATAACCTAAGTAAAAGTAAAATCATCGGAGATGTGCAACAGACCATAGGAGATGGATTTGAGCATTATTATGTCTTTGACAAGCCTGCTTTCAAAATGGAAAAGGTGGCTGAATTTGCCTGTGCCGAAACCGGTATAGGACTGGAGGTGGCTACTGATGAATT
The DNA here is from genome assembly GCF_003254055.1 of Algoriphagus chordae. GTDB lineage: Bacteria > Bacteroidota > Bacteroidia > Cytophagales > Cyclobacteriaceae > Algoriphagus > Algoriphagus chordae. The sequence continues at coordinate 178,659 of NZ_QKZT01000010.1, read as the reverse complement.
GGGCATGTTATTCTATACTGGGAAATATACCTGCGATTCATTAAAGCGTGAAAACGGCCTGTCGTATGGCAAATTCCGGGGTTTTTGCTGTGAAACACATCGTTTTCCCAATGGCCCAAATCTGCCCAATTCACCAGGTACTTTTCTTAAGCCCAACGAGAAATTTAAGAGCTGTACCAAGTTTTCTTTCAAATAGATCAATTCCTAATATTCACCCAAAACTACACCCAAAATGACCGAAGGAATATTATTGGCGATTACTGCTGGCATTATGCTAGGCGTATATGCCTTACCCGAAAAATTTACCAAAGGGTTCCAATACGAAAATACCTGGAGCCTTTTCTTTTTGCTCACCATGTTTGTGGTGCCTGTGATCGCATCCGTAGTACTGATTCAAGGCTTTAGTGAGATTTTCAGTGAAATGCCTTCAGAGCTCTGGATTAAAATGGGCCTTGCGAGTTTCCTCTGGGGCATAGGCGTGATGATGTGGAGCAAAGCGATCAACTACATTGGGCTTTCGCTGGGTTTTTCCATTTTCATTGGAACCGTGATTTTTATCGGTTCGCTAATACCCTTTGCAGTAGATGGCTTACCGGATCAGGAATCCTTGATCCTAATTCTAGTGGGGATACTGATAGTGCTTTTAGGCATTGTCCTCAAGGGAAAAGCGGGGCTCATTCGTGAAAAAGACGAAGCTCTAGTTGATAATAAAGATTCGGCAGCTGGAAATAAGGGTTCCATGGCAACAGGCATACTGATTGCCATAGTGGGTGGATTATTGGCTACGGGTTTTAGCTATGCCAATGCAGTGGGCAGACCTTATTTGCATGATGCGAGCCAATCGCATGGAAATGCCGATTGGGTCACTGCGGTAGCAGTCATGTTTCCGATTTTCATAAGTGGGGGTATCGTGATGACAGCCTATTTCGGTTACCATCTTTCCAAAAAGAAGGCATGGAAAGCATTTAAAACTCCAGCCTTCGGTAAGAATTTTCTACTCATCCTGTTCATGGCAGTTTTTCACTATGCAGCCTCAGCCTTGTTTGCTTTCGCTGCCTTCAAACTTGGGGAAGCAGGCAATACGGTAGGTTATGCTATTTACAACACAGCATGCGTGGTGACGGCAATTTTTAGTGGGATTATCACCAAAGAATGGATATCTGCTTCACCAAAAGCTAAAAAATTGCTGTACGCAGGTGTAGCCTGCATGGTGATAGGAATTGTGGTGATTGCCATGGGGAATTAGTAGAAAGATTTGAATGAGTATTGTCTTGTCATACGATTTATGATTTTACCCAATGATTAATGCCTAGGTTTTTAAGGTATATTTCATGATTTATAAATAATTGAAAATGAGAGTTTTTGTATCATATATATTAATTATAGCTTGTATGTCTTGCTCGGATTCGAAATCTTCAGATCCAATGGTAGATCCGGAAGTTGACGAACCTGTTCAGAGTCCTGACATTCCAGACACTGAACAGAATTGGAAGGAGATCCCTGTTCCAGCAGAAGCCGGTGAAAACAAAAAATGGGAATTTCAGGAGCTTTCGGATGACTTTGAGTATGAAGCTTCAGCAGATGGAAAAAGTGAGAAGTTTCTGGAAAAATGGGATGATTTCTACCATAACCAGTGGGCTGGTCCCGGACTGACGGAGTGGAGAAGAAATCATTCCTTAGTGAAAGATGGTCAGTTGCAAATGATTGCTGCACGCAAGTCGGATTCCGATAAGATTTTGCTGGGTTGTATTACATCCAAAGTCCGGGTTTCCTATCCTGTATATGTGGAAGCATATGCCAAAGTGATGAATTCTACTTTGGCCTCCGATGTGTGGCTTCTCAGCCCTGATGATACTCAGGAAATAGACATTGTAGAAGCCTATGGAGCTAGTTACTCGGCAAGTGCACAGCAGAATACCAGCTGGTTTGCCGAGCGGATACACCTCAGCCATCATGTATTTATAAGAGATCCTTTTCAGGACTATCAGCCCACGGATTCCGGTTCCTGGTATCGAGATGGCAAAATCTGGAGGGAAGAATTTCACCGCTATGGAGTGTACTGGAAAGATCCTTGGCATTTGGAATATTATATAGATGGGGAGTTGGTTCGTACCGTTTCGGGCAAGGATATGATCGATCCCAAATTTTATACAAATGCTGAAGAGCCGGGGAATACCACGAAGGATACACGAACTGGGCTGAGTAAGGAAATGGATATCATCATCAATGTGGAGGATCAAACCTGGAGATCGAGTCCTGAATCGGGTTTACAGTCAGAAACTTACACGCCTACTGATGCAGAATTGGCTAATACAGAGGATCATACCTTCAGAGTGAAGTGGATAAGGGTGTATAAGCCAGTGGAAAAATAGTAGGAAGAATAAATAGCGTTGATTCGTAAACAAAACCTATAAAAGAGAAACTTAGATTCGCTGAATATATTCAGCCAGATTGTCTTCTGTTTTTAATTCCAGCTTTTTTCTGAGCCTGTAGCGCGAAGTGTTGGCACTTTCAGGAGAAATCCCCAGTAACCGGGCTATTTCTTTTCCACTAAAATCCAGTTTGATCAGCGCGCAAATTTTGAGATCATAGGGTTTTAAGTTCGGGTGAAGTGTTCTGATTTTCTCATAGAAATTTTCATTCAGTGCCAAAAACCGCTTTTCGAAATCCAGCCAACTTTGATCCTTATTGAAATCAATTGCACGGATTAATTTTTTGATATCATTGGGGTTTGGCTTAGACTCTAGAGTTCTCAAATTTTCCTTGACCTCATTCAGAAGCTCATCTTTGGCGATAATTTTTAGAGTTGAACCTGTCAGTTCCTGGTTTTTGATCTGGACAATCTCTTGAGCTTTTTCAATCTCCAATTTCCGTAGATTCTCAATTTGCCTTTTCTCGGCTTTATGCTTGGAGCGCCAATACTTGAAGAAGAAGAAACCAATGGAAATAATAAACCCTATCCCAATAACCAATAGGGTTTTCTGTAGCTGCGAAATCTCATTTTCTTGTTGTAGATTTTTAAGTTCCTGGGCTTGAGCTGCTTCTTTATTTCTTTGCTGTTGTAGTCTAAACTCATCTTTTATTTCCAAGAGGTAGCGATTATTTGGGCTTCGGCTACTGTAAAGCGAGCGGTTGATGTCATTAGCCAACTTCAGGTAGTGGTTCGCTTCCACAGCTTTTCCTGACTTGGAAAGAACGGAAGCAAGTTTCTCATAGATGTCGGGAATGTAGTTGAGGTGACTTTGATACTCGAAGGCAGCAGCTATAGCCTGTCTATAACTGTTTTCACTTGCACTTAGCTCTCCTGAGAGAAAGTGCATGTCTGCTATGTAGTTATAAAAAATAATCAGGAATTCGGGATTCTGCTTTTTCATTCCTTCATCCAGATTGTCAAAGAGTTGTCTTGCAGAGTGAAAATCCCCTTCGAGGACCTGAATGTGAGCCCGCTCTGCCTGAGTCAGAAGCGAATTACCAAGATTTGTAGTTTTGATCAGTTCACAACTGTCCAAGTATTCATTGGCCAGGGCAAATTGTCCTTCATATTTATAGTGAACAGCCAAAGGGAAGTAGCTCTCTCGTAAACTTAAACTATCCAGCGTACCTGCATTGATTAGTCTTTTGTGAATGTCCAGAGCTAGTGAGTAGTACTTCAGAGCTTCATCCTTTCGCTCGTATAGGCTATAGAGAATTGCCAGGCCATTATAGCTGCTAGCTTTGGATTTTTCTGCACCCACAAGTTCAGCCAGCAGCATAGCTTGCCAGTAGCCATCATAGGATTTGGCATAATTAACCCGATTGGTATATAGGCGAGAAAGTGAATTCAGCGCGGTAATAGCTTCTAGGGTATCTCCTTGTGCGAGGCTTTCTGCATATGATTGCTGTAGTTCGTTGATCTGCGGATCGGATTGATGAAGCAAAAGGCTGTCTTCGAAAAAAACAGCTTCCTCATCGGAATTTTTTAATCTCAGCTGATCCACTTGGGCAAAGCAACTCGAGCTGATCAGAAGTGCAGCGAATCCCACTAGGAGTCTATATGGATATGTTGGGTTTTTCATTTAAAGAATTTCTCAAATATGCCCATAAAAGCTTTTTAAAGTAATTTTTAGATCTACTGATTATACCATTTTTCCCTTCAGTCTATATCAAGTCTATATAGAAAATTATGTTTTGCTGCTTAGTACAAACACCTTGTGCTAAGAATTTTAAAACATGACAAAGACCCAAAGTAGCATGATAAAAAAACAGATCTATCATTTCTTTAGCTGTTTGCTGATGCTATTAGCCTTAATTTCCTGCTCACCGGATTTACCGGAGGAAATCGCTATAGCCTACGATGACTTGCCTGAGCAGTTGGATTTTAATATTCACGTCAAACCCATACTCTCAGATAAGTGCTTTGCCTGTCATGGACCAGACAAAGGAAAGATTGAAGCAGGACTACAATTGCACAGTGCAGAGACAGCGTACCAAGAACTTCCAGAATCACCAGGGTACTTTGCTATTACACCTAAAAATTTAAAAAATTCTGAGATGTTTCACCGCATCATGTCTGAAGATGCGGGAGAAATTATGCCACCACCAGAATCTAACCTTACTCTCAGCAGTCGAGAAAAGGCTATACTAGTTCGATGGATTGAAGAGGGAGCGGAGTATAAGCCACATTGGGCGTTTGTAAAGCCAGAGCCCCAAAAACTCCCAAAGGTTTCAGACAAAAAATGGCCTAAAAATGAGATAGACTTTTTTGTGCTAAATAGGTTGGATCAAGAAGGCTTAAAACCTTCCCCACCGGCTGATAAGGAGCTAATGCTTCGAAGGCTTTTCTTAGATCTTACCGGAATGCCTCCCACACCTGAGGATGTCAAGGCCTATCTTTCAGACCAATCTTCTGATGCCTACGAAAGGCAAGTGGATAAATTACTTGCTTCCCCACACTATGGTGAAAAGATGGCTACAGACTGGATGGACGTGGCGAGATTTGCTGATACTCATGGCTACCAAGTAGATGATTATCGGGATATGAGCCCCTGGAGAGATTGGGTGATTCGCTCGTTCAATGAAAACCTTACATACAGGGATTTTATAACGTTTCAATTGGCAGGAGATCTTTTACCCAATCCCACTCAGGATCAGATTTTGGCTACGGGTTTTAACCGATTAAATTCTCAAAATTCAGAAGATGGAATCGTACCGGAGGAATACCGTGTTGAGGGGGTGATTGACCGTACATCGGTGGTAGGTCAGGGAATCATGGCACTCACCGCGGGATGTGCGCGATGTCATGATCATAAATACGACCCTATATCCCACAAGGAGTTTTACCAGTTGTATAGCTTTTTCAACCAAGTGAACGAATCCGGGCAAATCTCCAGAGACCCAATGGATATTCCTGTTCCTACGCTGATGTTGCCTACTGAGGAGCAAAAAAAGATTCTGGATTACCTAAAGAAGGAAGTAACACAAAAGGAGACTGCGGTCGAGAATCTGGAGGAAGATTCCCAAATCTCTGCAGAAAAATGGGTGGAATCAGGAGCATATCAGTCCTTAAAGATACCTAAGGCTGACCAAGGACTCGCGGCTCATTTTTCATTCGATGGGAATTTGACCAACAGGAAATCAGGCGAATCAGGGAAGATGGACTTGATGTATGCCAACCCTGATCGACCAAAGTTTGTAAAGGGGAAAAATTCCCAAGCCTTACATCTGGACGGAGATGCATGGGTGGATCTGAAGCCAGTAGGGATCTACAAAAGGAATGAACCCTTCAGTATAGGATTATGGATCAATGTACCTGACTCGCTGAAAGAAGGTGTGATTTTTCACAAAAACATGGGAACCGCTCTTCATGCATATAAAGGATATCACCTGTACTATCGAGACAAAAAACTCGAGGTCATGCTCGCTCATACTTGGCCAGAAAATGCCATTGAGAAGATCAGCTTGGAATCACTTCCTACTGACTCTTGGAATTATGTGACACTTACCTACGACGGTTCAAGTAAGGCATCCGGGGTTAAACTTTTCCTTAATGGAGAGGAGATGAAAATGCAGGTAAAACACGATAACCTGTACAAGGATATCATCTTCAAAAATTATGAAGATGTAATTTATCCGAAGCCTATTGAACCGGGATTGAGTATTGGAGGCAGATGGAGAGGGTTTGGCTTGAAGGGAGGAAAAGTAGATGAACTTAGGGTCTATGATAGACAGCTGCTGGGATTGGAAGTGAAAGCCCTGGCAGATCCTTTAACAGTTGAAGGGATACTTTCAAAATCTCCTGATAAGATGACTTCTGAAGAACGCACCCTTTTAAAGGAATACCACATCGCTCGGGACAAATCCTATTCCGAAGCTCTAGTGGCTGTAGCCAAAGCACGGGCTGCCTATGTAGATAGTATAGAAAATGTTAAAGAGGTCATGGTGATGAAAGATATGCCCGAATCCCGCTCAACTTACATTCTTTTACGTGGTTTGTATGAGAACTACGGAGAGGAGGTTTTTCCAAACACCCCGAGTGAGATTCTTCCGATGGCGGAGGAATTGCCGAAAAACCGATTAGGATTGGCAGAATGGTTTTTTGATCCCAACCATCCCCTCACTGCACGAGTAGCGGTGAATCGCTACTGGCAAAATTATTTTGGGAAAGGTATTGTGCGGACCAGCGAGGATTTTGGCAATCAGGGTGAGCTTCCAAGTCACCCAGAATTATTTGATTGGCTTGCTCTGGAATTTATGAACAGTGGCTGGGATGTGAAGGCTTTGCAAAAGAAAATAGTGATGTCTGCTACCTACCAGCAGTCTTCCTTTACTAGTCCTGAGATGCGAGATTTTGATCCAGACAATATCCTACTGGCACGGGGACCAAAAAATCGACTGAGTAGCGAAATGATCCGAGATAATGCCTTAGTAGCCAGTGAGCTTTTAGTAGATAAAGTAGGAGGAGAAAGTGTCAAAACCTATCAGCCTGAAGGGCTATGGTCGATGAATTCTACGGTATATGTGCCTGATGTGGGCGAGAAACTCTATCGAAGAAGTATGTACACTTTCTGGAAAAAGACCATCCCGAATCCCACCCAGGCGACGTTTGATCAGCCAGAGCGCAATGAATGCACCGTTCGCAGGCAAAAAACCAATACCCCGCTTCAGTCCCTGGTCCTTTTAAATGATCCCACCTATGTAGAAGCCTGCAGGAAGATCGGCGAAATTATGACGCTTTCCGGTGATAAGGAAAAAGCGATTAAAGATGCTTTTCTGCGATTGTCAGGGAGATTTCCCAGCGAAAATGAATTAGCCATTCTTGAAAAAGTACAGGAAGAAGAATATGAAGCATTTCGATCAAATAAAACAAGAGCGAAAGGCTGGTTGGAATCAGGACAGTATAGAATCGACGATTCATTGGATGGTTCTATGGTTGCAGCCAATGCGGTAGTCGCCAGTACAATTTTGAATTCAGATGCAGTAATTACTAAACGATAAGCCCATGTGCCATTACGATAAAATAACCTCATCAAATAAAGATTTGCAATCCATTGAAAGAAATATAGGACGGAGAGAATTTCTAACCAAAACCTCCCTAGGTATTGGTGCTTTAGCGCTGGGTTCACTATTGGGCGCAGATAAGATGATGGCTTCCCCGCTGCCCAATGGCATAGGCGGATTACCTGGTTTACCACACTTTATCCCAAAAGCTAAGCGAGTGGTCTATCTCTTTCAAAGCGGAGGTCCATCGCAGTTCGAGACTTTTGATTACAAACCCGAATTGGCTAAAATGTTTGGCAAGGATCTCCCTGGATCTATAAAAGGGGAGCAAAGACTCACTGGAATGAGTGCCAACCAGTCTTCTTTACCTATCGCTCCATCTATTTTTAAATTTGATCAGTACGGACAAAGTCGAGCCTGGGTCAGTGAGTTGATGCCTCACACCGCTGAGGTGGTCGATGACTTATGCTTTATCAAATCCATGCATACGCCGCAGATCAACCATGATCCGGCAATTACCTTTTTCCAGACTGGTCATCAGTTGCCAGGAAGACCGTCTATTGGCTCTTGGGCGAGTTATGGACTGGGATCTGATAATCAAAATTTGCCATCCTTTATTGTGCTTAATTCAAAGAATGCGGGCGGTCAGCCACTTTATGCCAGACTTTGGGGGAATGGTTTTTTGCCTACTGAACATCAGGGAGTACAATTCAGATCTGGTGTAGATCCGGTTTTATTCTTAAACAACCCGGAAAACTATGATGGGGCAGACCGGGGAAGAATGCTTGCCTATCTGAAAGAGCTGAATTCTGCACAATATGATTCTTATGGGGATCCGGAAATCAACGCGCGGATTGCACAATATGAAATGGCGTATAGAATGCAGAGTTCTGTACCTGAGCTGACGGATATGTCGGATGAGCCAGACTATATTTTTGATATGTATGGAGAAGATAGTCGGGATTCTGGTACATATGCAGCCAACTGTCTGATGGCACGTAGGCTGTTGGAAAAGGATGTGAAATTCGTTCAGCTTTATCACAGGGGATGGGATCAGCATGCATATCTCCCTAGTGGGATCAAAAATCAATGTAAGAACACCGATCAAGCTACGGCTGCCTTAATTAAAGATCTTAAACAGCGAGGGCTCTTAGAGGATACTCTGGTGATTTGGGGTGGAGAATTTGGAAGAACAGTTTATTCTCAGGGAAAACTGACTGCGGATGATTATGGTAGAGATCACCATCCTAGGTGCTTTACCATGTGGATGGCAGGAGCTGGAGTAAAGCCAGGCTTTAGCTATGGAGAGACAGATGATTTCAGCTATAACATTACCAAAGACCCTGTTTCTGTTCATGATTTTCATGCCACCTTGATGTACCTCATGGGGGTGGATCATGAGAAATTGACTTTTAAGCATCAAGGGAGAAGATTTAGGCTCACAGATGTAGAAGGAAGCGTTATCAAGGATTTAATTGCCTAAGACTATGCTGGATTCTAGAAGAAACTTTGTGAAGAAAGTAGCCATGATCTCAGGCATTTCTACAGTATCTCCTTTACATAGCTTCAATATTATCTCTAAACCAATATTAGAAGACGAAATTCTGGGCCATGGAGATTTTCGCTATCGGATGGTGCGGGACTGGGCAAGGTTGGATCCTATCAAATACCCCATATTGAACTGCCATGAAATGGTAAGGGATAGTAAAGGAAGGCTAATCATGATAGGTGATCATCCTCAAAACAATGTATTGGTTTTTGATAAATCAGGAAAACTACAGGACTGTTGGGGTACATCTCATCCCGGAGGGCATGGTATTACGATTTCCGATGAAGGTGGAGAGGAATTTCTTTTTATTACTGATTCGGGTTGGTTTATGGGCAAAAATAGTGATATGGTGGCCCATAATGGGCGGGTCTCCAAGACGACCTTGGATGGGAGAACTTTGTTTGATATAGGACATCCGCAAACGATAGGTATTTATAAATCAGGAGATATATTTCGACCTACCGAAGTGGCAGTGAACCCTCAAAATGGAGATATCTATGTAGCAGATGGTTACGGGATGGATTATATACTTCAATATAATAGCGCTGGTGAATATATCAGACATTGGGGAGGGCATCAAAATGAGGATAGCAATTACAACATTTTCAATGCCCACGGGGTGTCATTGGATGTTCGGGATCCAGCTAATCCTAAGGTGGTTTGTACCTCCAGAACAGAAAACTCATTCAAATTCTTCTCCTTAGATGGGGTCTATCAAAAAACTGTAAATGTGCCAAATATGTATGTTTGCCGTGCTGTATTTGATGAGCAAAATCTCTATGCAGGAGTATGTTGGTCAACTCCTAAAGACGGCAAATTTAACTGGAAGGAGCATACCGGTTTTGTGACAGTTTTAGATGGAGATATAGTGGTGTCTAATCCCGGTGGCACAGAACCCATCTATATTTCAGGAGAGTTGCAACCATCTTATCAACTGGGGCACAAGCCTTTTTATCACGGACATGACGTCTGTGTGGATGAGGATAAAAATTTATACATCTGTCAGTGGAATGCCAATGGGAGTCCACCGATCAAACTTCAACGTGTGTAATATGAATATGGAGGATTTAGCAATTTTCTTTGGGCGATTTCACCCTATCCTTGTCCACCTGCCGATTGGGTTTTTAATTATGGCATTCCTGATGTGGGTTTTTCAAAAATGGAAGAAAAAACAGGCTTTTGATCAGGCAATAGCTTTTTGCTTGTTGATGGGAACCTTCAGTGCGGCAATGGCGTGTGTAGCAGGTTATCTGCTTTCTACCAGTGGAGGCTATGAAGGTGCTTTACTTTCACAGCATATGTGGGGCGGAATCATCACTACTGTACTTGCTGCTATTTCTTATTTGGTCTTTTCTTCAGATTTGACGAGGAAATGGCCTTCTGCAATTGCTTCGGGACTTATGATTCTTATGTTTGGCGGCTTGAATTTCACGGGACACATAGGAGGTAGTTTGACACATGGTAGTGATTTTCTTACTGAATATGCGCCAATTATCGGTAGTAGAGCCAATCAGTTACCTCCGCCGGCAAGTATGGATGAAGTAGTATTGTTTGGCCATGTGATTCAGCCCATTCTACAGGAGAAATGCATTTCTTGCCATAGAACCGATAAATTAAAAGGTGGTTTATCTCTTGAAAATCTTGTTGCTATTAAAAAAGGTGGGGAGAGTGGATCATTGTTCTTTACTGCATCGGAAAAAACCAGTGAGTTAATCCGGAGAATTCACTTGCCAGAATCTGATGAGGAGATGATGCCACCGAAGGGAAAATCCCAATTGACTGCAGATGAAATCGGATTGCTTGAAGCTTGGATCCAAGCCGGCGAGGACTTTGACAAACCTTTAATAAGCTACGGAAATGACAGCATTCAGAATTTAGCCGGTACTTACTTAGGATTGATCGACTCTAGCCATTCTGGGAAAGAATCTACCTATGCTCTGACAGCTGTTGATTCTATGACCTTGGTTCAAATCAGGGAGACAGGCATTGTGATTCGTGAGCTTTTGGCGGGCTCATATCGGTATGATGTCAGTATTCCTCCGAGTGTGCTGGCTAATCAAAACCTAAGCGAAATGTTAAAAAAGCTGGAAGGAATAAAGGATAACATCATCTGGCTAAATATTTCAAATCTTGGTTTGGAGGATGTACAGCTAGGTGACTTGGTAGCCATGAAGAATCTGGAAAAATTGAGATTGGAGAAAAATCAACTTAGCGACCAAAGTGTAAGTCTCCTAGCCAAATTCCCAAAACTTCAGGTAGTGAATCTCTATGGAAATGAATTGACCGATGCTTGTCTGCCGAGCTTTGAACAATTCAAACAGCTTAAAACAGTGTATGTCTGGCAAACCAAAATCACAGCCAAACAATTGGGTGAGGTGGAGTTTATAGGTTAAATCAAAAGTAGTTAATGTATCACTATTTCTTGAAATACCTCTTTCTATACTTTGCAGGGGATATCTGGTAGGATTCGTTGAATTTCTTATGGAAAAAAGGAAGGGAATCGTAGCCACAGGCATAGGCGATTTGCGCTATGGGTTCCTCTGTGTCCACCAGCATCCTCGCTGCGTGATTTATTCTATATTCATTCAGAAAGGTAAAGAATGGCCTTCCCATCATCTTGGTAAAAAATCTGGAAAAGGATTGCTCTGAGAGATTTACTAAATCCGCTAATTCTTTCAGATAAATTTTCCTCCCAAAATTTTCTCCTACAAAGTCATGGATTTTGGCCATTCGTGTGCCGTATTCGCTGGGAATATCATCTGTAAAACTCGCGGCTGAAAGTGGGGTATAGGATGCTTTACTAAGTGCTGAAAGTAGGCCCAGAAGTTGAATATATAGCTCTTGCCCTGACAAATCCGGGAAGGTTTTAATTAGGGGAATAAAGTGCCTCACCTGCTCTTTGTCAAAAATCAAACCTCTGGAGGCGGTCTTTAACAATTGATGAATTGAGTCTAATTCTGGCACTTCTGGAAAGATCCCCAAATTCCATTGTACTACATATGACTTGGAATTAGATGACTGGGAGGTATTGTTCTTCCAGCAATGGGGAAGATTTGATCGCAACAAAACCAATTCTCCTGGCTGGTATCCACCTACATAGTCCCCAATAAATTTGGTTCCTACACTTTCTTCAATGTAGGTCAGTTCATGCTGAGGATGGAAATGCCAGGGTGTTTCAAAATCCTTTTTATCAAAACAGAAACCTAGGATAGATTTCTGATTTCCTAAGGGTATGGGTTCTAAAATTGGCTTCAATAGCTTTTAGTTATAATATGGTTAAGTTTACTATTTAATCAATAATTTATCCAAAAATATCGATAGAGGACATAATAGATTACTTATTGGTGAAAATAGGGAAGTTATCTGAATAGTTTTTTGGCAATTATTGTAAACCAAGAAACAATGCCCTAAGCAGAAACCGAACTCCATGAAAAAAAGTGAAATACCTGATCCTTTTGCAGCGCAAAGATCCAAATGTGGCTATGAGACCATAGACGACCAAAATGACCCTGTGACCATGTTGCTGCGCCACAAAGATGTCAGGAAGACTGCACATAATTACAAGACTTTTACCTCGGAGGCGGTTCCTGGAAGGATTGTGGTTCCTTCTGAAGTGAATATTCGTGATACGCGGCAAATTCCATTTGAAGTGGATCCTCCAAAACACGGTGCATACAGATCAGTCCTAGAAGCATGGTTTAAGCGTCCTAACAATGCGGGTTATCAGGAAGCTTTGACTACGATGGTTTCAAGTATTATTGAAGAGATGTTGGCTAAGGAATCCCTGGAAGTGGTCAATGAATTTGCGCTACCCTTACAGTCCCGTGCCCTGACGCTTTTGCTCAATACACCTTTTAAAGAGTCAGAAACTTGGATATCCTGGGGGACACACGTTTTTCGTAGTGAAGGAGAAGCTTTGGATGCGGATAAAGCCAATGTGCTTTATGATTATATAGAGCGTGAACTTGATCGTGCGATCGCCAATCCATCCGATGACTTGTATTCGGTACTCATGCAGTCAGATTTTGATGGGCGAAAGCTGACCAAAGAAGAAGCAAAAGGGGTGATGGTTTTGACTTTCGCCGGAGGTCGGGATACCGTTATTAATGCCGTCACCAATGCAATTGCCTATTTTGCAGATCATCCTAAGTCTCTGAAAAGGCTGAGAAAGGAGCCTGAAATCATTACTAATGCAGTGGAAGAAATGATCAGGTACTTTTCGCCTTTGACCCACATGGGCAGAGTAGTGACCGAAGATACGCAGGTCTGTGAGCATGCTGCGAAAGCAGATAGTCGGGTTTCCCTTTGCTGGGCCTCTGCCAATAGGGATGAAAATGTTTTTGAAAACCCGGATGAAATCGTCCTGAACCGAAAAATCAATCCTCATGTGGGTTTTGGTTTCAGTCATCATAACTGTCTTGGAGCTACTCATGCCCGACAGATTTTGAGAATTCTATTAAAGGAACTTTCAGAGAAAATAGAATCAATAGACATTCTTGATTTGAAAGAGAATATAGAGCAATGGGGCAGATTCCAACGTAAGGTAGGCTACCATAAAATCAGTGTGAAATTCAATGCAATAACCCCATAAAGAAATGGCAAAGATTACTTTTATAACAAGCGATGAGCAAAGGATTACTGTGGAAGGGTTTTCAGGTTCTGTGATGGCATTGGCCGTGGAAAATGGAATAAAGGGGATCGACGGTGATTGTGGAGGTGTGTGTTCCTGTGCCACTTGCCATGTTCACGTGGCACCTGAGGATGTCACAAAAACCGGTGAGGCGAGCGAAATCGAAACGGATATGCTGGAATTGGATGATCATGCGGATCAGTACAGTCGGCTTTCCTGTCAACTACAGATTAGCGAGGTGCTGGATGGTGTTGTTTTGCGAGTTGCCAAATGAGGGATTTGAGCCGGTCAGAAAACCTAGCGGAAAATCAGATCTGTGTGATAATCGGGGCTAGTCATGGGGGGGTGAATTGTGCATTTGCGTTGCGCAAAGAAGGTTGGGAAGGGAAAATATTGATTATTGACTCAGATTCAGAATTGCCTTATCATCGTCCTCCTCTTTCCAAAACTTACCTCCATAGCTCAGAAGCATTGGGACAAAATCTCCTGAAGTCTCCTGAAAGCTATGGCAAGGAAAACATACAATTACTCCTTGGAATCAGAGCGCTGAGAATAGATCGAAAAGCCCAAAAAGTACAGTTGGACACTGGTACATGGCAAGCTTACGATAAACTGGTTCTTGCCACAGGTGCTCGGGCGTTGATCCCATCGATCAGGGGTTTATCTGAAGCTAAACATGTTTATCCGTTACGAACTGCCGCTGATGTCAACGGAATTCGGGTTAAAATTTCTAAGATCCCAAGTCAAGAAGTAGTCATCATCGGAGGTGGGTATATTGGGCTAGAGACAGCTGCTTCCTTAAGGAAATTAGGAGCAAAAGTCACAGTGCTGGAGCGGGAATGCAGAGTGCTGGCACGTGTTACTGCGCCTGAGATGTCTTCGTTTTTTGAGAGTCTTCATGCGGCAAATGGAGTAAGCATCCACTGCAATAAACAGGTGATTTCCATAGCAGAAGATGGTGAGAAAGTTCAGGTAATTTGCGAGGATGGCAGTAGCTTTCCTGCCGATATGCTGGTACTTGGGGTAGGTATTCAAGTGAATTCAGAATTAGCCTCAGCTGCTGGATTACAAATAGAAAATGGAATTCGAGTTGATGAGACTTCATGTACCAACGATCCGAATATTTATGCGATCGGTGATTGTACGGATCATTTCAACCCTCATTACAAGCGATATCTCAGACTGGAATGTGTGCAGAATGCGGTGGATCAGGCTAAAATCGCTGCTGGGGCAATCTGTGGTAAAGATGTTTTCTATGACGCCATTCCTTGGTTTTGGTCTGATCAATATGAAGTAAAACTGCAACTAGTTGGATTGTCAGCTGGATATGATGAGGCAGTTTTGCGAAAAGAATCAGAGCTGGTTTTTTCCAACTGGTACTTTCGGGGAAATGAGCTGCTGGCCGTTGACACGGTGAATTCAGCAAAAGCTTATGTTTGGGGTACTAAATTCATCAAAAGTGGAGAGCCTTTAGACAAAGAAAAACTGAAGAATCCTGAAATTGAACTTAAATCTATTGGGAGATAGAACTACGGGATCAGGGTAAATAAATAGTAATTCAACTTACCCAAACTTAGATAGGCTAATATTCTATTTAGCTTTAAACTTAAGGAGTAAGTAAAAAAACCTTTTGACCACAGTGTTCACGGTGGTTTTAAAATAAACACAAACTATGTCAAAACTTTCCAAATCAGCCGTAGCCAAAGGAGATGGCACTTTTAGCATTTGTGAGGTCAGTATTTCTGATCCCGAACCGGATGAAGTACTGGTGAGAATGAAAGCTGCTGGACTTTGCCATACTGATTATGACTCACTAAGCTGGGGCAAACCAATAGTAATGGGGCATGAAGGAGCAGGTGTAGTTGAGCAAGTTGGAGCTACGGTGACAAGCGTAAAACCCGGTGATCAGGTGATTCTGAATTGGGCTACACCATGCATGCATTGCTTTCAATGTCAGGAAGGCAATCAGCACATTTGCGAAAATAATTCTCCGGTAGTTGCCGGGGGAAACGGACATACACCTGGTCAGGCCACTTTAGGAAGTACCAAGTGGGAGGGCAATCCTATAGAGCGAGCTTTCAACTTGGGTACTTTAAGTGAGTATACCTTGGTGAAGGAGTCTGCAGTGGTGAAAGTAGAGGAGGCAAATCTGAATTTTTCTGCTGCCAGCATTATTAGCTGTGGCGTGATGACTGGCTATGGGTCTGTGGTAAATGCTGCCAAACTCAAAGCTGGGAGTTCTGTGGTAGTCCTAGGCTGTGGAGGAGTTGGCTTGAATGTAATCAATGCCTGCCAAATCGCCGGGGCAAGCAGGATTATCGCCGTGGATATTAATCCAGCAAAATTGGAAATGGCAAAGATATTTGGAGCTACTGAGGTCATTTTGGCTGGAAAGGATGATGTAGGACTGATCATCGCTTCAGGTAAAGTCAAAGAGATATTAGGTGGAAGAGGAGCTGATTATGCCTTTGAATGCACAGCTATTCCTGCTTTGGGAGCTGCGCCTCTGGCCATGATCCGAAATGCAGGCACGGCGGTTCAGGTGAGTGGAATAGAAGAGGAGATTACCATTGATATGAGGCTTTTTGAATGGGATAAAATTTATATCAATCCGCTCTATGGCAAGTGCCGACCTCAGATCGACTTTCCTGTTTTGATGCAATTGTATAAAAATGGGCAGCTTAAATTAGATCAAATGATCAGTAAGGAATATCCTTTGGATGATTTGCAACAAGCGTTTGATGATATGCTGGCTGGAGTAAATGCCAAAGGAGTAATCGTTTTTCCCTAAAGCCATAAATTATGAGCAGTTTTAGATCTATAGAATTATCGGACGAGATGTTTGAACATTCAGGCCTTCGTTTTTTGACAGTCAAGACGCCAAATTTAAAAGGTAGGGGAGATATCTGCCTCTATGTGCCCAATGTGATAGACAATATAACGGATCTTCCCATCTACATTTTGTTGCATGGAGTCTATGGATCTGCATGGGTTTGGGCTATGAAAGGTGGAGCACATAATACCGCCAAGCGCCTAATGGAAAGTGGAGAGATCAAACCGGCCATTATAGCGATGCCTTCTGACGGACTTTGGGGAGATGGTTCAGGATATCTTGCTCATGAAGAACAAGATTTCGCTGAATGGATTGTATCGGATGTGCCAAAAGCAGTGAGAGAGAATATTCCCTCAGCTAGCGACAAATCAAAGTTGTGTATAGCTGGGCTTTCCATGGGAGGATATGGCGCTTTGAAACTAGGAGCAGAATTTCCTGAGAAATTTGAAGCTATCTCGGCGCATAGTGCCATCACCAAATTTTCGGAGATGTCCTTATTTGTGGAAGAACTTCTCCAATCCTATAAGCTACGAGATACGGAAAATGATGTAATAGACTTGATCAAAAGAAATGTAGATTCTCTACCTGCCATTCGCTTTGATTGCGGAAAAGAAGATGAATTGCTTGCTGGGAATAGACTTTTGCATGAGCAATTATCCGAACTTGGAGTGGAGCATTCCTATGAAGAATTTGATGGAGGGCATCAGTGGGCATACTGGCAAAAGCATCTGGAAAGCACACTTAAATTCTTTGATGAGAATAGCTAGAAATGCCAGTCAGTTAGTAAATTTAGTCAGTTCAATCATTCCAATTAGATTTCAAATAGTACCTGATTAAATCCGACTGAGCTGATAGTTTCTAGAATAATCCCACCTCATCTTTTTCGTAAATGGGATTTGGCTAAATGCTTATATTCACATGAATAGCTATATAAACAAAATCTAAAATGAGCCTAAAAACCATTCCTATACTCCTTGTCTTTTTATTTATGATTTTTTCCGCTTATGGGCAGAGCAAGCAGCCTAGCAAAGTAATCTTTGACACAGACATGGGGCCAGATTACGATGATGTCGGAGCTATAGCCTTGCTACATTCTTTTGCAGACCAGGGGGAAATAGAAATTTTAGCTACAATCGCAAGCACGAAGTACGAGGGAGTAGCTGCCGTACTCAACGTGCTAAACACCTACTTCGAAAGACCAGAGGTGCCTATTGGAGTGCCAAAAGCTAAGGCAATTGAGCAGAAAGATTGGCAGCACTGGACTGATACTCTTATAGCCAAGTACCCGCATCGTATCCAAAAGAATAAGGATGCGCCTGATGCTGTTGCTTTGTATCGAAAAGTGCTTGCTGACCAGAAAGACGGCAGTGTGACGATCATTACGGTAGGTTTTTTAACGAATATTTCCAACTTACTTCAATCAGCTCCTGATGAATATTCTCCGCTGACAGGATTGGAATTGGTAAAGCAAAAAGTCGTGAAACTCGTAAGTATGGCGGGGAAATTCCCTGAAGGATCAGAGTTTAATGTGAATCAAGATGCACCTTCTTCTCAATTTGCTATCGCCAATTGGCCAAAGCCACTTATTTATAGCGGTTTTGAAATAGGAGAGCAGATTCATACAGGAATACCTTTGATCACCAATAAGAAAATTAAGAATAGCCCTGTCAAGGATGCATTCTCAATAGCAATCCCAATGGCCGATGAAGATAAGAACGGCCGTATGAGCTGGGATCAAACGGCTGTTTATGTGGCTGCTCTAGGTCATGAAAAGTACTTCTATCTGGAGCAAGGGAAAATGATCGTAGCCGATGATGGATCCAATACCTGGGATAAGGCTGGTGAAGGCCAGTTCCGGTTGGTAGGGAAACAGAACATGGTGGAGATCGAAAAGGAAATCAATAAACTGATGATGCATCAACCGAAAAAGAAGTAGGGAGCATAATTAGAAACTTGGACTTGTTATTTCTCAGTGATTCAAGGGAATTAGACAAAATAGAAATGACTATTAGTTATTTTTTAATAATATTGGATTAGCATTTCCAGTTAAGGAAGAAATCTTACGCCGAGCTGTTTAATCAGAGCTCTTATTCACCATCCAAATGCCATAAACTGAATGAAAAGACTACTTTATTTTGTCCTTGCCATCTGTATGTTGTCCTGTAATAAAGACGATTCAAATGAGCCGATTACTTATTTAGAGGGTGATTTGGAGATAAATAGCCTTTCTGATCTTCAAGATCCAGAGGTTATGGCCTACAAAACGATAAGAGGCAATCTTATTATAAATTATACAGCTGATGTGGAAGATTTGGCATATTTGGAGAATCTGGAAAAAGTCAATGGGATTTTTATTCGTAATAACCTAAGCTTGAAATCACTGAAGGGGTTGGAGCATATTAGTGAAATTGAATTTTTGGAAATAGAGGACAATATTCAACTTGCTTCTTTGGAAGGCCTAGAGAATTTGATTTCAATAGAAAAAACTTTAAGGATCGAAAACAATGATAAACTAGAAACCTTTGATGCTCTAGCAAGCTTACGTCTCGTGGGTGAACAAATAGCAATTTTTGACAATCGTTCCTTGAACAGTATCTCTGGTTTGATAAACTTGGAAGAATGCCACCAACTTTTAATCACTAATAATATTAATCTGACAAGCGTGAAGGGTTTGCAGGGGCTCAAGAACTCTGCTGATGTGAGAATTTATTCGAATGATTCCTTAGTTGATTTTTGTGCACTGACTAATTTCGTGCGAAACAATACTGTTACATTTTCTGTAGAAATTCGGCAAAATAGCTATAATCCAACTATAGAGGAGCTTATGCAGAATATTTGCAGGAAGAACTAAGGCAAAATAACGGTGATGTTAATACTATTTTTGTTTCAGACAAAGATTTAATATTGATTCCAAATGGAGTTAATCTAGGTAGTCTGAAATAGTCATGTGCAAATGTGAGAAACAGGATTTCAAATCCATTTTTTAAGAAAATCCTATATAAAAGGAATGGTTTCCTGTAGACAAACCGAATTTTTTCTAAATCAAATATGAGGCGACCTAAATAGATTTCTCAAGGGGAGTTGTTTGCATATAAATATAGTTTTCTGTTTTTTGTTAATACTCATTTGGTAGCTTAGTAATTAGTAATCGATTGAGGCCTGAAAAGACGGCCATTATTAATTCACACAGAATATGATCAAATGAAAAAACTGTTTAGACCGCTAATCATTCTAATTGGATTGGCTATGACGATTCAGACTGAAGTTTTGGCTCAACAAAAGCCCAATGTTATTTTTGTGATTACTGATGATCAGGGGATGGGTGATTTGGGAGCAATGGGTAATAAGATTATCAAAACTCCCAATCTGGATGCTTTTCATGAGGATGCTATAAGGTTTACCAATTACCATGTGTCTACCACTTGTGCCCCTTCCAGAGGTGCTATCATGACCGGTAGGTATACCAACCGACTTAATGTATTTCACACGATCAGCGGACGTTCTTTATTGTTTGAAGATGAGGTGATTCTACCGCAGATTTTTGCTCAAAATGGCTACACCAACGGGATGTTTGGCAAGTGGCATTTGGGGGATAATTATCCTTTCCGTCCTGAGGATAGAGGCTTTCATGAAGTTGTTCGACACGGTGGTGGTGGAATCACCCAAGGCCCTGATTACTGGGACAACGATTATTTCGATGATACCTATTGGCACAATGGAGAGCTTGAAAAATACGAAGGTTACTGTACTGATGTGTTCTTTTCGGAGGCGATGGACTTTATTGAAGAAAACAAGGACAAACCATTTTTTGCCTATATATCCACCAATGCACCCCATGGCCCGCTCAATGTGCCTGAGGAATATTACAATTTATACAAAGACCTAAGTGAAGAAGAATTGCCTGATCGCTTCAAGCGTTTTTATGGTATGATCTCCAATATTGACGACAACTTCAAGTTACTGCAGCAGAAGTTGGATGAACTGAATTTAACCGACAATACCATCCTGATCTTTACGACGGATAATGGCACAGCTGGAGGAAATAGTGTTTTTGATGGTGGTTTGAGAGGGGCAAAAGGGAGTATCTATGAAGGAGGGCATCGTGTGCCTTTGTTTATACGCTGGCCTGATGGACAGTTGACAGGAGGAAAGGACATTGATAACTTGGTAGCACATTATGACTTGTTACCTACCTTTGTGGATTTAATTGGATTTGATTTCAATCCGGTAAAACCGCTAGACGGAACGAGTCTGAAACCTTTGCTTACAAATCAAAATACACCTTGGCCAAATAGAATTCTATATGTGGATACACAGCGACTACAAAACCTGAATAAATACAAGGATTACTCAGTGATGGATGATCGCTGGAGATTAGTCAATGGTACAGAATTGTATGATATGGAAAATGACAAAATCCAATCCAAAAATGTCATTGCAGAGCATCCACTGGAGGCAGAGAAATTGGCTGTTGGGTATGAAAAATGGTGGGAATCTATCATGAGTGAGGGGCCAAACGAGCGCTATGCCTACATCAAAGTTGGCTCTGCTAAAGAGAACCCAAGCCGAATTTCTGCTCATGATTTACTGACAGGCAAGCACCTAAGTTCATGGCATCAGAATGGGGTGATTACTGCAGCTCAGGTGACTGGTCGCTGGAAAATCGAATTTGTAGAAGATGGGGAGTATGCAATAACACTTCGGCGATTTCCTCGAGAAAGCGGTTTAGCGATCAATGCTACTTTCCCTTCAGTGGAGAAAACCATAGAGATAGAAAGTGACAAGCCTGCTAGTGTAAAGAACGACTTTAAGGAAGCCTATCTGTATGTTGCCAATCTGGCCAAATCAGAAGATATAGTGGAAGGTCAGGAAGAAGTGACTTTTACCGGAAAGATATCTGCAGGCAAATATGATATGGAGGCCCAACTTATAGATGCGGACAAGCGAGTTTACCCAGCTTATTATGTCTATATAGAAAAATTGAAATAAATCATTGGAAAAGAGAAAGTGGATTGCTGCTGAAAGGATTGGCAAATAGGGCTTATGTGCTATAATTCTTTGTGTACTAAATGGAGCTTTATAGGAACAATTCTTTTTATGATAATCCCTCTAAGACAAACTCAATCCAGTCACCGATGGCGGTATTGAGCTTGTCGATGTATGTCGAGGTGAAGTTTAAATTATTTGGCTATTGATGTCATTTCGGATATACATATTACTTTAATGTGATTACCAACAAAATGATGTCTCAATCAGATAATAAGTATATAGCTTTTACTACCTTAATTTGGCTTCTACTTTTTTGGCAGCCGGGATTTTCGCAGTCTGTCTCAAAGCCTAATATCATCATCATTTATACCGATGATCAAGGTTATGGAGATGTAGGGGCTTTGAATCCTGATGCAAAATTCCTGACTCCGAATATGGATAAAATTGCAAATCAGGGTCTGATTTTTACTGATGGCCATAGCAGTGATGCAGTCTGTACGCCATCTAGATATTCTCTGCTCACGGGAAGGTATAGCTGGAGAACGGATCTCAAAAAAGGAGTACTCAATGCAGATGGGCCAGGTTTAATAGAAGAGGGTAGAATGACTATAGCTTCTCTACTTCAGGAGAATGGCTACAATACCGCCATGATAGGCAAGTGGCATTTGCAGATGGACTTTGTTGGGAGCTTAGGTAAAGACAGAGACTGGTCGGCTCCCTTTGAGGACGGTCCGATAGATCATGGTTTCGATTACTTCTTTGGAATACCAGCTTCTTTGAACTATGGTGTTTTAACCTATTTGGAGAATGATCGGGTACTAGATCCACCTGTGTTGTGGACAAAGAAAAAGGCAGTCACCGATCCCAGATCTTTTCGGGATAATGTCAATCCAAATGATTACAGGATGACTCCTCCTTATTTGTCTGAGAAAGGTGAAGGAGGAGGCTGGGTGGAGGTAGCGCCAACTTTTAATGATGAATTGGTACTGGAAAGCCTCAGTTCTCATGCGGTAGATTACATCAATAAGGCTGCAGTAGATGCAAAGCATGGAAAGCCATTTTTTCTATACCTACCGCTCACTAGTCCGCATTTGCCACATAGCACGCATCCAGATTTTAGAGGACTCAGTGAATGTGGAAACTACGGGGATTTTATGCAAGAAACGGATTATAGGGTAGGGCAAATCCTAGATGCCTTGGATGCAAATGGTATTGCGGAGAACACCTTAGTGATTTTTTCTTCAGACAATGGAGCAGAAACCAATTATACCTACCATCAGAAAGTGTATGACCACTACAGCAATCTTAACTTCAAAGGGGGCAAACGGGACATTTACGAAGGAGGACATCGGGTACCATTTCTGATGCGTTGGCCTGCTAAGATCAAGGCTGGAAGTAAGGTGGATGTGGCAGTTTGCCAAACAGACTATCTGGCAACCATTGCAGCGATAGTAGGAGCGACAGTTCCTGAAAATGCAGGCGAGGACAGTTATAACCTTTTACCGTTGATGATGGGAGAAACTGCTGATTTGGAGCTTAGAGGAGCGGTTATTCATCATTCTGTGACAGGTCACTTTGCTATTCGAGAGGGGAAATGGAAGTTGAATATGCTGAGAGGTTCTGGTGGATCATTGCAGCCTGTTTTTGCAAAGACAGAGCCTGGAGAACCTATTTATGAGCTCTATAATATGGAAGCTGATCCAGGGGAGACGAGAAATCTTTTTGATCAGTATCCTGAGCTGGTAAAGCAACTTACTTCCAAGATAACAGAGATTATTTCCAATGGGCGTTCTACACCTGGGGCTCCACAGGATTTTGTCAAGTCGGACTGGCCTCAGTTAACTTGGATGAGTCTGGACTGATTTTGAAGAAGTTCAATAATTACTAAACAAACACATGATGATTCAGAATAGGCTAATAAGCTCTTTATCCATTTTTGCAGTAGCACTATTTTTCCAATCTGAAAAACTAACTTTTGATGCTGAGCCTAAGTTGCCAACACAAAATGATACTGAGCGGATCGAAGAGTCTTTAAAGTCCTATTCTGATGAAAAGAAAAGTTCTAAACCCAATATCCTTTTCATATTAGTTGATGATCTGGGGTATTCAGACTTGAGCTACACTGGAAGTAAATTTTACGAAACTCCTAACATAGATAGGATAGCTCAAGAAGGAACTGTCTTTACCAATGGCTATGCGGCAGCACCTGTTTGCAGTCCTTCACGGGCAAGCATTATGACTGGTAAGACACCTGCCAGACATGATATTACGGTACACATTGGCTCTCCCTCAGGAGAAGAGTGGCGATCCAGAAATCGCTTCAGCAAACTCCTTCCCGCAGATTACACACATAATTTGCCAGCCGAATACATCACTATGCCAGAAGCATTACGGGAGGTTGGTTATAAAACCTTTTTTGCGGGAAAATGGCATTTGGGGGACAAGGGATCTTGGCCGGAAGATCATGGCTTTGATATAAATATAGGTGGCTGGACTTCAGGAGGACCGAATGGCGGTTATTTCGATCCTTACAACAATCCAAACTTACCGAATCGAACTCCAGGTGAAAATCTGTCGCATCGGCTGGCAGATGAAACGGTGAAATTCATGAAGGAGAATAACCCAGCGAAGACTGGAAAACCTTTCTTCGCCTTCTTGTCCTTTTATGCTGTGCATTCCCCGATTCAGACCAGCCAGGACAAATGGAAGAAATACCGAGATAAAGCTACCCAACTCGGAATAGCTGAGCAGGGGTATAGCATGGGCAAGTACCTGCCAATTCGCCAGGTGCAGGACAATCCTATCTATGCAGGTTTGGTAGAGCAAATGGATGAAGCAGTAGGTGAGGTGTTGATAGCCCTAGATGATTTGGGACTTGATGAAAACACAATCGTTGTCTTTACTTCAGACAATGGTGGAGTGGCAGCTGGAGATAATTTCTCGACGAGCAACATGCCGCTTCGAGCGGGTAAAGGGTATCAGTATGAAGGTGGAATCAGAGAACCATATTTTATTAAAATACCAGGCCTTTCTAAACCGGGCGAGCAAATCGATTTCCCTGTATCTGGAATGGATTTTTATCCTACACTTCTGGACTTGGCTGGAGGAGAGCTGTTGCCTGAGGAGCACAGCGATGGTATTACTCTTCTGCCTTTGATGAAGGGAGAAATGATAACTGAGCGTCCACTATTTTGGCATTTTCCGCATTACGGTAATCAGGGAGGAGAGCCATCATCCATTATCCGAAGAGCTGAATGGAAGCTTATTCATTATTATGAAGATGGGAGAAAGGAATTGTATAATTTCTCGGAAGATATAAGCGAAACAACAGATCTGGCAGCAGAATATCCTGAGAGAGTGCGGGAAATGGATAAAGAATTATTTGATTATCTGACGGAAGTAGGAGCAAAATATCCTAGTCCTGATCCGGAATACAGTGAGGAAAAGGAGAAAGAGTTCCTTCGAAAAATGCTGACTGAAAAAATGCCATCATTGGAAAAGCAACGAATGGAAATGTTATCAAATGAGTTTGATCCCGACAATAAATGGTGGGGAAGTATGGTGACCCGGGATTAATTCGCGGTATTTTTGAATTTATGGAAAATTGTAAAGCAAGTTGAATAAGAATGAATAGCAAAGGGAATTCGAAGCTAGCCTCAGAAATGAGATCAGTTAATACCAGTGTATCTTCAGATTTTTTGGGTCAAAGAAAGTCAATCAGTTTTAGGAAAGCATTACTAGTATTTAGCGTACTGGTTTTCACGACTACTTTTTCCTTTGCTCAACAAGCCTTAAAACCAGCTTCTATCTTTTCGGATCATATGGTATTGCAGCGGGAACAAGCTGTGCCCGTCTGGGGTATGGCTTCGCCTAATGAAGAAATCACAGTCACTTTTGCCGGACAAACCAAAGGAGCAATCGCTGATAAAACTGGTAAATGGATGGTAAAACTAGATCCATTGACCACCTCCACGGAGGGCAGGGAAATGCTGATCAGAGGAAAAACCAAAGTAGTCTTTTCAGATATTTTGGTCGGTGAGGTCTGGATTTGCTCAGGTCAGTCCAATATGCAGTTTTCTACTGGTGCTGTTCCAGAGGTCAAAGGCTTGATTCCTTTTATGGAAAACATTAGAAGCTTTGAGGTGGGGCGTACAGTTTCTATTGATGAAAGTGAAGATGTTATCGGGGAATGGAGTACCAAACCCCCTTCCAGTGCTGTGGCTTTTGGCTTTGCATTTTTCTTAGAAGAGCTTTCGGATATCCCTGTGGGAATTATTCATTCTTCTTGGGGAAGTTCTTCTATAGAGGCCTGGATGCCGCGGGATATGGGGGACGAACTTCCATATTTCAAAGAAATAATGGATGAATTTGATGCGGACAAAGCTACTCAGGAAAGGATCGCTCAAATACTATCCAGTCCAACTAAGTGGTCAAATCAAGATGATATTTTCCTAAGACGACAGCCGAATATTCTTTACAATGCCATGATCAAACCACTTGCCCCGTTTGCAATCAGAGGTTTGGTTTGGTATCAGGGCGAGCGGAATACACGCTACTTGTCAGGAGTGCCAGCCGTGACTGAAGAAAATTGGTTTCATCGGGTAGCAGGAATGAAGGAGTATGGAAGCATACTCAAAGACTGGATGCTGCGATACCGTAAGGAGTGGCAAAACGATGAAATGAATTTGCTTGTGGTGATGCTTCCTGGCTATGGAAAGGGTACGGTGAAAACTCCAGAAATTGATCCAGAAGACCCGACCGAAGAATCCTGGGCTTGGATGAGAGAGTCACAGTTACAGATCTTGGATTTGCCTAAGACGGCTGTTGCCAATACCATAGACCTAGGCGATAAGACTAATATTCATCCTACGGATAAACTTCCAGTGGGACAGCGCTTGGCCTTGCTAGCAGCTGTGACTGCCTTAGGGCAAGATCGAGTTGCAATGGGGCCAATGCTGCAGGATGTGGAGGTAAAAGGAAAAAAATTAATCGTGCACTTTAGTAATGCAAAGGGTTTGAAAACATCTAATGGCAAAGCTCCAATGGGATTTTGGCTTGCAGACAAGTCAGGCGAATGGAAAAGGGCAGAAGCCAAACTTGAAGGAGAGACTGTTGTGCTAAGTTCTGAGGATATTTCATCCCCTATGTTCATACGCTATGCATTTGCTGGCATGCCATCCGTGAATTTGGTCAACGAATTAGAATTACCAGCCTACCCATTCAGAACGGATACCTTCGAACCTTAGGATAGAGCAGGTCTATAAGATTGAAGCTAGTTTAAAAAGAAAAGTTGCCTGTACTTTTGGACGCTTTATCAGAAGATGAAAATCCTAGAAAACTCGCAAGAGTAACTTTCGGGGAATAGTTTTTGGTTTACTGGGAAATTGACTCAACGAATAGTTTCATTATATACTGAAACGAATTAGTATTAAAATAATAGGATGAGTAGGATCCAATATGTACAGTAAAGTGAGAATTATATGAGTTTAATGGAACGTTGGAATCACAATAAGATACAGCAACTAGGCAGGGCATTGAGAATCGGCCTCGCTTTGGTCGCCCTGCCACTTTTTGCAAATGCCCAGAAAGTAGCATCGTAGAACTTTATAACCTAAGTGAGGATATTTCCGAAACCAAAAATTTGGCTGAGAACAATCCTAAGCTGGTCAATAAGCTTAAAAACAAGCTGGAAAAGTATGATGCTTCACTGAAGACGGATAAGTAAAAGTGAACTTTGGTATAGCTGGATATTCCTGTTTTTCAATATGCCCCTAATTACAAGGGCGACTTTAGATCCTATTGACATTCCTTTGATGCTGAATTTAAATAAGTTCTGGGATTGGCTTTACATTATGTTGGTCTCTAAATGCTAGGAAATCACTCAAGGAATAATCAGGACAGGCTCCTTCTTTAGATGTAATAAAGGCACCTAAGGAAACAGCATTGCTCATGATCTCTTCGGCTGAACTGCCTTTTTCTAGACTTTTGGAGATAAAACCTGCCAAGAAGGAGTCACCACTTCCAACGGTATCTTTTACTGTAATAGGAATAGTTGGATAGTGGTAGATGACATCCTCATAGGCATATATTGCACCTTTACTACCCTTCGATACGATTACTTCCTTGATCCCAAAAGTATCCTGGATAAATCGAATGCTATCTACTTCGTTTTGGTAAGATTTATCCAAAAAGTCCAAGATTAAGCGTAGTTCGGCTTTATTGAATTTGGCCAGATTAGTATGGTGAAGGAGCTGCTTTATGAGCGCAACATCAAAATGAGGAGGTCTTAAGTTAATATCAAATATATTATATGGACTTGCCTCTACTAATTCTAATAGGGTGTTCCGAGAGGTAGCGTTTCTTGCAGCTAAGGTGCCAAAGACCAGTGCATCACTGTTTGCAACTTTCACTATGTCACTAGGCTGAGATTCTATATAATCCCAAGCCACTTGATCTACTATTTCATACTGTGCCTCATTGTTTTCATCCAAAGTCGCTAGCACTTGACTCGTTGGGTACTGAGTCGATTCCTGTATTCCTTCTGTGGGAATCTTCCAGTTCTGTATTTTTTCTAACAATTCTATACCTAAGGCATCCTTGCCCACACTGCTTATCATGTAAGCTTCAATTTCCATTTTGGAGAGGTGATAGGCCACATTGAAAGGTGCACCGCCTGCTCGTCTATTTCCATCCATAAACTTGTCCCAAAGGACTTCTCCGAAACAGGCTACATTAATTTTCTTAGTATTCATTTTACTTAGGGTTTATTGAGGGCATTGAGTTTTACGACTTTTCAGTGGCATTCTGGATTAGACATCGATCATATCTTTTTCTCTAATTCTAGAACCAAACAAAGCATAGGATAGCATGAGCAATTCACAGACTACAGTGATAGACCAAGTCCATCTCCAAGAGCCAAATACATCAGCTAATCCTCCCTGTAGAAGAGTGAAAACAGCACCCCCAAAAACTGCCGAGATAAAGACTCCTGAAGCTTTAGAGGTGTATTTTTTCAATCCCTTAATAGATAGGGAAAAAATACAACTCCACATGGTGGAATGTAGTAATCCGATAGCTCCCAAAAACCATAAGTTCTGAGTAATCATGGCTATAATCGCCAAAATAGTAGATAAAGAAGTGGTTACGGTGAGTTGCGTTCTTGCTGAAATATTGCTAAAAAAGCTGGAAATGCCCCTGCCGATAAAGAATCCACCCCAGTAAAGTGTAGAAAGCAAGGCATGAATGCCAAGATCCATCCCGCCAATAATGATTTCAGTTTTGCCGAAAAAGGACATGGGATGGCCAGTGTCAGCTAGTTCAAAAGCATGTAAGTTGATATTAGCCCCGATAGCCACTTCTGTTCCTACATAAAAAAAGATGGCCATCACACCCAAAGCAAAATGTCGGAATGACCAGAGTTTTCTGGAAAGCTTTTCTCCATCTGCAGCTCGGGTATTCGCAATATCCGGCAGGTGAAGGTTTTTGGTAATCAGGGTAACTATCAGTACACTAAGTATCAACAGGCTTATAGGAAGTAGCAACTGGCTTATTTGCACATCAAGGATAGATATCCCACTAAACATCACCAGAGTTACGAAAAATGGAGCTGTTGTAGTTCCGATGGAGTTGATTGCAGTGGTAATATTAAGTCGCTGCACAGGAAGTGTTCCTAGCAATTCGTATGAAGCTACATAGGGATTGACTACCACTTGGATTATTGCTGCTGCAGTACCCATCAGGTAAGATCCTAGGATAAAAATGATAAAGCCATAAGGAATGAAAACATCTGCGAAATGAATTCCTAATTCAGGAATTCTATAGCCTACAAAGGATGAGATGAAGTACATAAAAAGCCCGGAAATCATAAATAATAGGCCTCTTAATATGGTCGTTTTATACCCATGCTTATTCACCCATTTGCTGGCGATGGTGCCATTGATGAGGTATCCTAGAAAGAAGAAGAAGGAAATCAGGGTTGTTAATGTGTTTCTTAAACTTCCAGCTTCGGAGAGAAATGTAAACTTGAGCGGAGCCTGTAACTGTTCATTTACAGTAGTTAGGAAACCTACTATGAAATAGATGAAGGTTACTATTATAAATGGAAGTAGACGATTTTGGGGTTTTGTTGTCATGATGTTGTTAAAGAAGAATGAAGACTAGCAATTAGATAGGATGGCCTGAAGAGTCACTCTGGTCCCAAACTTTTTAATGCTGTCTACATACTCTAGGTACGGGCTTATAAATTCATTATGCGTCGTAAGCGGTATGCTTTTGAAAGCAGATATCCCTAAGAAATTGATTGGGTCTTCACTTGCTATCAGCTCCTTGTCAACGGAAGTTATCCATGGCTCAGCAAATTGGAATGATACCTGTTTATCGTCTTCCTGATATTTGAGGTAATGCCTGTAGTTAGCAATCAAAAATGCCACACGTTTAAGATTTTGCTGGTTGGCTATCATTTTGGCCAAGTTGGGCATGATATAAACCGGAAACTTGGACAGTCCATCAAAGCATAGTCTACTTAGCTGATCACTCACTGCTTTATTGGCGAAGCGTTCAATTAGTGTTTGCTTATATTCTTCCAAGTCTATTCCGGCAGGGGCAGGAACATTAGGCGTAATATCAGTGTCCATAAACTCGCGTACAAATCTCACAATATCTTCATCTGCCATTGCCTCATCCACTTTTCTATAACCCAAAAGAAAAGAAGGATAGGAGAGTAGGGTATGTGAAGCGTTGAGTAGGCTTAGTTTCATGTTCTCAAATGCTGTAACATCATCTGTAAACTGTACTCCTACAGTCTCCCAAGCGGGTCTTCCTGCAACGAAATCATCCTCAATAACCCATTGGATAAAATCCTCACAATAAACTGGAGCCTCATCTCTGAATTCACTTCCCTCGTTTAGTCGTTCCACATCCTCAGCTGTAGTAGCAGGTGTAATTCTATCAACCATGCTGTTTGGGAAGCTTACATTTTTCTCTACCCAAAGGCTAAGATCTTTATCTTGAGCAATAATAAAAGACATAAAGGCTGCTTTGGCAGTATTCCCATTGTGCTGCAGGTTGTCACAGGAAAGTATGGTGATTCCACCAGATCCACTTGCCCTTCTCTGGCGGAGACCTTCAGCGACGAAACCAAATACAGTTTTGGGAGTTGATGGATGTGCAAGGTCAAATGCAATTTGAGGATCGTCCAGGATAAATTCGTTCGTGGACTTGTCCAAGTTGTAACCGCCTTCGGTGATGGTCAAGGAAATAATCTTAGTGGCTGGATCAGCTATTTTAGCAAGTACAAGTTCTGGCTGCTGAAAAGCCAATATTAACTCCTGGATAGAGCTGATCAGGTGCTTCTCATTTTTGCCTGTTCTGCCACAGACTGTAAGTGTGTAATTCAGGTCCTGAGCTCGAAGCTTTTCGAATAAAACTTCATCTGATTTCAACATTCCCACTCCACAGATCGCCCAGTTATTTGCGCCTCCATTTTTTAAAAGTAAGTGGGTGTAAAATGCTTGGTGAGCTCTGTGAAAGTTGCCGACTCCAATGTGTAAAATTCTAGAAGTGCAATCATTTTGGGTGTACTTATTGTTTTCTAATACCATGCTAATTGTTTATTAACTGGTTCAAACATATACTATTACACTATTGCTTGGCACTTTTTGGTACAAAAAAATGGGCTGGGAACGCTACCAAAATTTTGGTAACGTTCCCAGTGGGTTAATTTTTATTATTTTTGGTTACTACCAATGCAATTTTATGAAAAGGGTAACCGTAAAAGATTTGGCAAAGCATCTGCTTCTCTCGACCTCGACAGTCTCAAGAGCTTTGCTGAACGACAAGAACATTCATTGGGAAACAAAGAAGAAAGTATTGGAAGCTGCAAAGGAACTTGGCTACCGTCGTAATTCTGCTGCAACGAGTTTGAAGTATGGTCAATCCAAGAATATAGGATTAGTAGTTCCCGAAATGGTCACTCCATTTTCCGCCAAAGTTTTGCGTGGGATCCAGGAAGTTCTATACCCTTTGGGCTATCGAGTGATCATCACTGAGTGCGATGAGGATCCGCAGCGAGAACGGGAGAATCTCTTGCTTTTGGAGGAGTTCAATGTGGATGGAATCATTATCAATCTATGTGATGAAACCAAAAACTCTGACATCTACCAGCAGCTGTTAGATCAAGGAATCCCGCTGATTTTTTTCGACAGAATGCCTAATGATAGTTTGAATGTGTCGAAGGTGAGATTAGACAATCCTTTGTATGCAACTGCCATGATAGAACACTTAGTTGCTACTGGTAGAAAAAAAATCGTTCATATCATGGGACCGCCGACTCTCAGGAGTTCTGGAGAAAGAGCGAAAGGCTATATCGAGGTAATGAAAAAACACGGTATTTATGATCCAAGTCTACTTATTGAAGCTGGAGGTTTAGGCTTTGAAGACGGGAAAAAAGCCATAAAAAGCCTTAGAGAAACGCAAGTTGAGTTTGATGCAATTTTTGCGTTTACAGACACCTTGGCTATTGGAGCAATGAATTTTCTCTTAGAAGCAGGTATCCTGATTCCCGAAGAGGTGTCCGTGACAAGCTTTTCAGGTACCGAGTTGGCTACGATGGTATATCCGCAATTGAGTAGCGTGGAGCCTCCGCTTGTCCAAATGGGGGAGGAGGCAGCTCGTTTGGTTTTAGAGAAAATCAAAGATTTTAATGCTGAAAGCCGGGATGTTGTCGTTGAAGCAGAACTTAAAATACGTGCATCTTCTAGCTTTTAGAAATACTAAATTTCTAACAACAATCTCGTTTCAGGAGGACTATAAGTTGTATTTGATTTATTCTCGACTGAATTATGTCTTTCTACAGATATGACCATGTTTTTGAGTAAATAATCCATAGGAGCTTGTCGGGAACATGTTAAGTTTGTGAGACTACACCACTTCAAAAAATTATTCAATCACATGAAGATTAAAATTAAGGGACTAAAGACTATTTGTGCATTTTTGGTTGCTGCAAGTCTACTTGCCTGTGTTGGGGAGAATAATGATCAAACTCCCTGGATTGAATTATTTGATGGAGAAACTCTGGAGGGCTGGCATATAGTAGGAGGAGAGGCGACCTATAAAGCGGAGGATGGAGCCATCGTAGGGACAACGGTGAGAAATACGGGCAATACTTTTTTGAGGACTGATAAGCTGTACGGTGATTTTATTTTGGAACTGGATTACAAGGTTGATCCTTCGATGAACTCGGGCATCCAAATCAGAAGCAATAGTTTAGAGCAGTATCGCAACGGAAGGGTACATGGCTACCAGATAGAAATTGATCCCTCAGAAAGAGCCTGGAGTGCGGGAATATTTGACGAAGCTAGAAGGGGATGGCTGGTTACTCTGGATGATAATCCTGAAGCACAAAAAGCCTTCAAACAGAATGATTGGAACCATTACAGAATTGAAGCCATAGCTGATACTATCAAAACATGGATCAATGGCGTTCCGGCGGCTTTCCTTATTGATGATAAAACTGCCACTGGGTTTATCGCGCTGCAAGTGCATAGCATCGGTGATGACAAGAAAGAAGGAACCAACATAGTTTGGAAGAATATTCGAATTCTTATCGATAGTTTGGACAAGTATTCAACTAAGTCTCCATTGGAGCCAGTTCTGACTATGAATAATTTAACCATCGATGAAGCCAAAAATGGATGGGAATTACTATGGGATGGCAAAACAGGCAAGGGCTGGAGAGGAGCAAAAATGGATGGTTTTCCCGAAAAAGGCTGGGTAATTGAAGATGGAGTTTTGTCTATTCTAGCAGGCGAAAATGCGAGTGACAGAGCTGGCGGTGATATAGTGACAGAAACTTTATATGGAGATTTTGAACTGTCTTTGGACTTTAAGGTAACGCCTGGAGGCAATAGCGGTATCAAATATTATGTAGATACCGAGATCAATAAGGGGCCAGGAGCTACGACCGGTTTGGAATATCAGATTTTGGATGATGAGCTGCACCCAGATGCTAAATTGGGATCTCATGAAGGAAGTAGAACTGTAGCCTGTCTATATGATTTGATTCAGGCGGATACCGACAAGCCTATTAAACCAGTTGGCGAGTGGAATACAGCATCTATTAAATCTATAAATAATCATGTTGAGCATTGGCTTAATGGCGTCAAAGTTTTAGAATATGAACGAAAAAGCTCGGAATATAGAAAGCTGGTTGCTGAGAGTAAGTATGTAAAATGGAAGGATTTTGGTGAGTTGGACAGGGGGCAAATACTCTTACAGGATCATGGTGATTTAGTGTCATTTAGAAACATTAAAATTCGCCCTCTAGCTAGTACTACAGGTAGGTAGCTTATTTTTTTAGTATATCTGCTTTTCTAACAGTATAGTAACAAGTGCATCATAGGATTTGGTAAATTCGAGGAGGGGCAGGCATCTTCGCTCCCCGCTATCGGGACAGCCAGATATCTCAATCATATGCTTTTTTTGGAGTTCCTTGGTTAAACTTAATCCTCTTAAGTTTTGCGGCAAATGCTTAGATGCAATTACTTGCCTTTAAAACAATCAAGCCGTTATAGGCTTAGGAAGATGTGATTCTCCAGTTCTTACCATTTAAAAACTGGTACGAGCTATACTTTTTGGTATGAGTAGCCAGCTCAGGGTTCGCTTCATGGATAGGAATAGTCATGAATTGGCATCAGCTTACTGGGTTTTACTTACTATGATAATGCTCATAGATTCTCAGTTTCTCTAATTATTCTCCATTCAGTTCTAAAAAAATACTGTTCTCCAATAGAAAGAGCCTTAAAAGTGCTGTGATCCATGTGTTTTATGTGATTTTTTGATAATAGACAGCTTCCATCCATGTTTTTGAACAAAAAATCCATTCTCAAGAGCTGCAATTACTCTTATTTCACGGTGTTCACTACGGTGGAATGTTTGTAAAACTAAAATCATACTTATGAAAAAACGTAAACCCATTATGATTCTTCTATTGCTAGGCATGTTTACTATGTCCTATGCACAGACAAAAATATCGGGCCTTGTGACCGATGATTCAAATTTCCCAATTCCAGGAGTAAACATCCTTATTAAAGGGACCACAGGAGGGGCAGTAACTGATATAGATGGGCGCTATACCTTGCAGGTATCTGGCCCAGATGCAGTTTTGGTATTTAGCTCGATTGGCTTTCTCACCCAAGAAATATCGGTAGGTAACCAGACCGTGATTAATTTGGCTTTGGAGTTCGATGTTACAGGCATGGAAGAAGTAGTCGTCATCGGCTACGGTGAGGTAGAAAAGAAAGATGTGACAGGAGCCATAGGCTCGGTGGAGTCAGATGACATCGTGCGAGCAAACCCAGTTCAGGCTGCCAAAGCCATTCAGGGTCAAGCTGCTGGAGTGATAGTGACTAAGCAGAACAGTCGACCTGGAGCTGGGTACAATATTAATATTCGAGGCTTAAGTTCAATTGATTATAGCAATGAGCCACTCATCGTAATTGACGGGGTAATGGGCGGTGATATTAATGCACTTAACCCAGCAGATATCCAGTCTATGGATATTCTAAAGGATGCTTCATCTACAGCTATTTACGGGTCCAGAGGAGCAAATGGGGTGATCATTATTTCTACCAAAAGAGGAACCAAAGGTAAACCAGTGGTAACGTATGATGGTTATGTAGGGGTAAAGACACCTGCCCACTTGCCTGATTTGATGAATGCACAGGAATTTTATCAGGCTAGTGTGACTGATCGTCAGTTGAATGGCTACACTCAATCGTTACCTTTCACTTCGACGGAGTTAGACTTGGTAAATTCTGGTAACAGTACAAATTGGATTGATCAAATTTCCCAAACGGCTCTTCAAACAAATCATTCATTATCAGTAGGTGGTGGAAGTGATAATACTAACTACCATTTTTCTGGTGGATACTTGAATGAAGGAGGAGCCTTACAAAACACGAAATTCCAGCGATACAACATCAAAGGAAGTTTGGATAGTAAGTTGACTAAGTTCCTGAATGTTGGTTTCACTGCCAATTATAGTGTTTCAAAAACAGAGCTAGGATCTAATGAAGCCTTGAGGAGTGCCTACCGTGCACGTCCTACCGGCGTAGCATTGTATGATGATATTCTCAATCCGGATGAAAACCAGGATTTTTCATGGAATGGTTATGCTGCTTGGATGGGAATCAATGATAAGCAGGTTTTGAGTCCACTTATAGAAATTGACCCTGAAAACTTCCAGGATGAAACCAGATCAAATTCGTTCTTTGGTAATGCTTATTTAGAAATAATTCCTTTCGAAGGCCTTTCTATCCGATCATCTTTTTCCGCTGGAATTAATAATTCAAGATGGGGTCAGTTCAGAGGTACTATGACCAAGGATAGAGCAACTACAAGATTACCTAGAGCATTCTACCAAACTGATGATATTTCCAACTTTACCTTAGATAATATCATCACCTATAAAAAGCAGTTAGGTGATCATAATTTCACTGTGACAGGTGTACAAAGTACATTTCAGGAGAGATTTGAAGAACTGGATAGTTCGGTGGATGAGATTCCTTATAACTCTTTATGGTATGCTTTTGGAACAGGAAGACCGACACAATTGGATACAAGATTGACCGAAAGATCTTTGCTTTCCTACATGGGAAGGGTAATCTACGGTTTCCAAGACAAGTACCTACTTACACTAACCGGTCGTTGGGATGGAGCTTCTCAGCTAAGTGAAGGCAACAAATGGGATTTTTTCCCATCGGCCGCTGTAGCCTGGAGATTGGGTGACGAGGAATTTATCAAAAATGTAAGTGCCATTTCCGACTTGAAACTTAGAGTGAGTTATGGTTATGTAGGTAACAGTGCAGTGACTCCTTACAGTACGCAGGCCAGACTAGTAAAAACTCCTTATGATTTTGATGGCTCGCCTGCATTCGGTTTTGCACCAGAAAACTTGGCTGATAAGTCTCTAAGCTGGGAAAAAAGTAAAGAACTGAACATCGGTTTAAATATGGGCTTCCTTAACAACCGAATTGGAGGAGCTTTGGAACTGTATTTTAGAAATACGGTGGATTTGATTTACAACGAACAAATTCCGACCTCTTCCGGATTCAGTAGTGTGACTACCAATATTGGTGAGGTTTCCAATAAAGGTGTTGAGTTGACCTTGAACACGGTGAACGTTGTGACACAAAAATTCAAGTGGTTTACAAATATCAACTTTGCCAGAAATGTAAACGAAGTTGTTTCAATTGGCAGTGATGGAATACAGGCTGATATCGCTACAGGACTTTTTGTAGGTCAACCGTTACAAGCTCTTTATGATTATGAGTTTGCCGGGATATGGCAATTAAGTGAAGAAGCTCAAGCAGCTGAGTACAGTCAGGTACCAGGATCAGTGAAGGTGGTAGATCAAAATGGTGATGGTGTTATTTCTTCAAATGATGGTATAGACGATAGGAGAGTACTAGGCTCGCAGCAGCCGGATTGGACTATGGGTATGACAAATAAATTCACCTATGGCAATTTTGATTTGTCTTTCTTAATCTACACTAGCCAAGGAGCTATGTTTAGAAATAGCATGTTGAGTGGAACGATGGGTGAAGTAGGGTCTGGTAGATATAATGCTTTGAACCTTAATTATTGGACAGTAGACAATCCTTCCAACGAATATTATGGGCCAGGTGTGCCAAATCCTTATAGAACACCAATCCAATATCAGGATGCAAGTTTTGTGAGAATCTCCGACATTACTTTCGGTTTTACCCTGCCTAGAACGGCATTGGATAAAATCGGTTTTAGCAAATTCAGAATGTATGCACAGGTGAGCAATCCATTTGTTTTCTATGATTTTGATGGAATGGATCCGGAATTTAATTCCAGCACTTACAACGATGGCTTACCTACTGCCACTTATTTGTTTGGAGTTAATGTCTCTTTCTAATCATTTTATTTCGGACAGTAAAAATTAAAAAAATGAAGCTATTTAATAAAAAACATACTATAGTTCTTATCCTTATTGCGCTGCTAGGAACCAGTTGCGATGACTTCTTAAAAGAAGATCCATTGTCCTACCAGACTACTGATAATTATTACAGTACTGCGCAGGGTTTTGAGGACCTAGTCAGATCGAACTATACTAAGCTAAGAGAAATCCACAAAGAACGTGATTTGGTCTTGATGGGTACGGATATTTTTACTAGTAACGCTTGGGATGAAGTAGGGTCAGGAAATCAGGGAAGCCCTTTAAATGCATATGATATTCGCTTTAACCCTAATTTAGGTTCAGCTACTGCTCTTTGGGATTTGCTGTACAAGCAAATTGCCAGAACAAATACTGCGATCTCCAGACAGGCAGATGTAGAGGGAATAGATCCTGAGGTGTTAGCTATCAGAGTAGCTGAGGCTAAATTTCTTAGATCACTTGCCTATTTCTATGCTGTACAACAATGGGGTGATATTCCAATGCCATTAGAGGAAACCACTACTGCAAGTAGGGAAGTGATTAAAGTGCCTTCTGCACAAGTATATGATCAGATCATAAAGGATCTGGAAGAGGCAGAAGCTGTACTTCCGACTCACGGTAATACAGAGTATGGCCGGGCCACAAAAGGAGCTGCACAGTTTCTTTTGGCAAGAGTTCACCTGACTAGAGGATGGAATTTTAATAATTCTCTGGGTGGTACGGCAGATGACTTTAACAAAGCTGTAATGTATGCAGACATGATCATAGCCGCTTATCCGCTTGAGTCAGAGTATCGCAAATTGTTTCCACTTCGTGCTGAAAATCCGCTTCTGGAAACCTTTGCTGACCAAAATGATAAAAATGGTGAAATAGTCTTTTCAGTTCAGTATAGTAATAATATACTAACAAACGGAAGTGATGATGACGAGCCGAGTGAGTATCAGGTAGGTAATGATTACCATTCGATTTTCGGTGGGGACGCTGAAAGTATCCCTGGCTCTTTGGGGAGAACCAGCCATTACAACCGCCAAGGAGGAAGAAATACTCACATAACTACTCCAGCTATGTTTCGACTATTTGATCCGCAGTTGGATACACGATACCAGCATAATTTCATAGAAGCAATGTATGCCATGACAGATGTTACTGATTTTGTGCCAAATCTTAGCAATCCGGGAAATAAGATCAATATCGCAAAAGGTGATACGGTGTTGTATTTTCCTCCATGGAACAAACCTGTAAACAATGCAGAAAAAGGTATGGACGTGGGAGGAAGCAAACCTTACGCAGTGTTGAATCTGGATGAGATTGGCGTAAATGATCTTACACCATATCATATCAAGGATATGACGCCACTCATGTGGAAGTTTTGGGAGCCAGGTTTACCATATGATGAAGCTCAAGGGACTTTTAATCTAGCGCTATTCCGTTCTGCTGAAGCATATTTGATAGCTTCAGAGGCTATTCTCAAAGGAGCATCCAACGGTATCCTTGGTGGAGCCGAAGTATATTACAATACGATAGTTGATAGAGCACTTGGCATTAATGCAGGTAGTGATCCTATGCGTGCAGCGGAGCCAGCTAACCTAACTTCCTTGGACGAAGTTTCTTACAGAGCCAAAGGAAATTTGGATATAGATATGATCTTGGATGAGCGCGCTAGAGAGTTGATGGGAGAATATAGCCGTTGGTTTGATCTAAAAAGAACTGAAAAGCTGATAGAAAGAACCACAAAAATGAATCCGTGGACTGCAGCTTTCGGCGAGTTAGGACCGCAGCATTACCTACGCCCTATACCTCAGAAAGAGATAGACAGGTCAATTCCATCTATTTCTCAAAATGATGGATACTAACTGATGTGTTTAGAATATAATTATTACAGTTAAAATAGTAAGGGGTTTTTTATTTATAAAGGCAGACGAATTTTTTGTCTGCCTTTTATACTGGCCCAAGAACACACTGGTCTATTTAAACAAAATTGAAAATTTTCAGTAGCCGCGGTTTAAAAAGAAAATAATGCATAATAAAAAGATATATATACTAATCTTATTTTGTCTGATCCTAGGAACACTGAGTTCTTGTACTGAAAAAGGGAAGTCTGAGGACAAATTAGCAGACCAAAAGTCCTTTACAGACATGGTTTATCCCGCTCTTGACACGGAGAACTCCAGATGGTTTTTCTTTTCCTCAGCCAGCAGGCCTTTTGGCATGGTGAACCTCAGTCCCGATACAGAAATTGATGGAGCCTGGGGAAGTGGATATAGATATAATACAGATACCATCAAGGGATTTAGCCACATTCACGCTTGGCAGATGGCTGGTATATCAGTGATGCCTGTTACTATTTCGGCTGAAAATGAAAAGACTGTATTTGAAGATTTTTATTCCAAATTCAGCCATGAAACCGAAAAAATATCTCCAGGATATCAATATGTAGAGCTTGATAGGTATCAGATCAAAACAGCCATTACGAGCACAACACGGGTTGGCCTACATCACTATGCTTTTCCCGCCAATGATCAGGCGGCGATTTTGTTTAACCTTAACACCCTATTAGGTCCAAGTGAAAACCAAGATGGTGAGCTGAATAAAATTAATAATAGGGAGCTTTCCGGAAAAGTGGTAATCAGCTCAACAAGCAGAAGGCCGAAACCTGTTACAGTATTTTTCAAGGTACTACTCGATGCAGAGATAACAGATGTCATCCAAGACGAGAAAACAGGGAATTATCTCGTTAATCTTGATAAGGCTGACAAGGATGTGCTTATGAAAGTAGGAATGTCATATACTTCCATAGCAAATGCTAGTCAAAATATTGAAAAAGAATTGCCGCATTGGGACTTTGATCAGGTGGTAACAGAATCAAAAAGTGAGTGGAATAAATTATTAGGGAGAATAAAAGTAGAAGGTGGTTCAGAACAGGATCAAAGAAGATTTTATACAGATCTGTGGCATGCACTGCAGGGTAGAAGAATTATCAGTGATTTCAACGGCGCTTATCCAGATAATACAGGGGAAAAATTTAGAGTTGGGCAGTTGCCATTGGACGAAAATGGCAAACCAAAATTCAATCAATTCAACTCTGATTCTTTTTGGGGAGCACAGTGGACCATCAATACACTTTGGGGCTTGGTTTATCCTGAGATCAAAAAACAGTTTGTTTACTCTCTTATGCAATATTATAAGGATGGAGGCTTGATTCCCCGAGGCCCATCTGGAGGTAATTATACCTATGTGATGACTGGGGCTTCCAGTACACCTTTTATTGTATCTGCAATTCAGGAAGGCTTGATTACCGAGGATTTAGAAAATGTGTATCAGGGGTTGAAAAAGAATCACATGACAGGTGGTATGATGGAAAAAGCAGGATACGAGCATAAAACAAATCTCGGTGGTGGATTGAAGTACTATATGGAAAATGGGTTTGTACCTTATCCAATACCGGAAGGAGTATTTGCCGGACACCAAGATGGGGCAAGTCTTACGCTGGAGTACGCCTATCAGGATTGGACTCTTGCTCAATTGGCTAAGAAGCTAGGCAAAGAGGAGGATTACCAGTATTTCTTAAAGCGCTCAGATAATTTCAAAAATGTTTACGATGAGTCAACAGGCTGGATGCGTCCAAAAAATGTGGATGGAAAATGGTTTGAAAACTATGATCCTTATGCTTACAAGGTGGGTTTTGTGGAGGCTAACGGTGCACAGGCTACTTGGTTTGTACCACACAATTTGGAAGGATTGGCGGAATTGATGGGAGGATCTGCCAAAGCAGTTGATAAGTTGAATTCACAATTTGAGGAAGCGGAAAAACTGGGCTTCACGGCAGGTACATCCCATGACTTGGAAGAGCATCCAGAGTACAGAAGAATTCCAATTAATTATGGAAATCAGCCATCCATTCAGACGGCGTTCATTTTTCACAAACTAGGCAGACCTGATCTAACTCACTATTGGTCCCGCAAAGTGGTTGAAAAAACATTTAGCGGTTTGGCTCCATCTACAGGCTACAACGGGGATGAAGATCAAGGGCTAATGGGAAGCTTATCCGTATTGATGAAAATAGGCTTGTTTCAAATGAATGGTGGGGTGAATGAAGATCCTGAGTATCTCATAGGTAGCCCTATTTTCGATAAAGTCACTATTCAATTGAATCCGGATTATTATTCGGGTGCGGCATTCACTATAGATGCGAATAACAACAGCAAAGAGAATGTATATGTACAATCAGTTTTATTAAATGAGCAGCCGCTTAAGGGATATATAATCCGTCATAGTCAGATCATTGGCGGTGGCAAGCTGGAATTACAATTAAGCAATAATTCTACACCTAACTCAGATACTATCAAAACTCAAAAATAAATAAGGTAGATTAAAGTCAAGGATAAGCAACAAGGTGAATCAATGAGGGTGAAAGTTCATTGCGGTCGAATCAAACCGGGTGAAATGAATGAATTATGCAGAAGAAAAAAATAAAGAGATACCTTTTGATTACGCCAGTTGGCATACTGCTATTATTGATCCTGTTCAATAATAAGCAACTTAAATCTCAGGTTTTCGGCCCGATCAACTATCGTGATGTTGAGATGAGTCCGGGAAATATTGCTATTCCTTACGAAAGGACTCTAGTATGGAAAAAGGAATCTGCTTTTGCGGACAGCATTTACCGTAGCATTGCTAAAATGCCGATTACGGATGACGTGCTTTTTGGCAAGGGAAATACAACCCGCATTCTATTAGCGAGACTGATGTTGAGAGAGAATATTTCAGAGGTAAATGAAATACTTCAAAAAATGACTGTGTGGGGAAATTGTGGTTCTTCTTGGTTTATGAACCCCAAAGGGGATTACGATTTTTCGCTCACTATACTTACGACCATCCTTTGGAAATTCGGAGACGAACCAGCTATTCTTTATCCCGAAACCAAACAGCATTTGTTGGAAACACTCCTGTCAGAAGATGGTGGGAAATTCAGTTATACCGCCCCGAGAACATTAGGACTAGTGATGGAAACTGAAAACCATATGCTCATGACGGAAGGATCTCGGTATCTGAAAAACAGATGGATCAGTCTTCATGGCAATTCGGATAACTACTACGACAATGTCCAAACTGGGATGGAAGAGAAGCTTTTATTCCTCATGGAAGAAATGAAAACCAATGGCCTTGTTGAATTTAATTCCATTCCATATTTAGCCTACACCATTACAGCCTTACTGAACCTCGAAGCTTTTGCATCAAAAGAAGTGAGCCAAACGGCTAGGGATGTATTGGATTACATCAACTGGAGTTATGCCCTGAGTAGTCTGAACTTGAAGCATTTTCCACCGATGCGTAGGAGGTACGAAAAAGCTGGTATCCAGGAGCTCACGACAGATTATCACTCCGCTTTTATAAAATCCTGGTTGAGTTATTCAGATATTGAGAACTATGACAAAAATGTAGGTGTAGCCGGAATACACGCGATGATGGGAGCAAGTATGCCTTATCGTCCTTCGGATAGATTTGTGAAAATGTTATTTGATAAGCAGGGTGGTTATCTTGTCCGTCAGGGTCATGGCCCCAAATCTTCCCCGGAAATCAGTAGTGCGGGAAAGCATTTTCTGATTAGTTCTGGAGGTGTAAATAGGGGCAAGTTTTCAGAAATTGTGACTAGACCTATTTGCCTTTTTTTGAAAGATAGTGCTGATCATTTATCCGAAACGATCCACATCTCAGGTCCAGGTGATGATTTTATGGAATGGAATAATACTGGTGTTTATAAGAATTTTGCCTGTGCTGCGGGTCCAGTATCAATTCCGAAGAATATGCAAGCAATAGTAGAAAATGGTAATTGGTCGCTCTATACAGGCGCTAATCATGTGTCCATAGTTGTATATTCCAGTGATAGCTTAGGGATAATAGCTGTGTTTGAGGATGTAGAACCTACTGCTATTTTTGAGAAAGTGTTAAAAGAAAACCCTGAGTCAGCCTTGTTGAAAAATCAATTTCAATTTCCAGATGGTGCCTTGCTAAAGTATGACGCTAGTGCGAAAAAAGATCAGTGGGTGATGATTTCAGAAGATGGTCAAAAACTTAATAGGGATTTTGATTCCTGGCCGCTGATAGAAGGGGATTTGTAACAGTGTCGCAGAAAAAGAATCTTGATGGGAAGAATGACTTAAGTACAAGGAGTATGAAGTAAATTGCCAGATAAATACAGGTGTTGAATAATGAGGAGGTTTTTAGTTATAATTTTATTAGTTGCAATTTCATCAGCTAGTGCTTTTGCTCAGAGTATAGAGTTTCAGCATTATAATGATAAAGATGGCCTGTCGCATAATTCTATCCGGCATATAGTACAAGATAATCAAGGTTTTCTTTGGGTAGGCACTTTTAATGGATTGAACCGTTTTGATGGTTTCCAATTTCAGAACTATTTGAGCAATGAGGAAGGAAAGAATACTATTCCAAATGATGATATCACCGCTGTAAAACTTGATAGTGCTACAAACAGCTTATGGATAGGGACGCGAAAAGGTTTATCCCATCTTGACCTAGAAACTCAAGTTTTTTCGACATACTTTTCTGATGCGAATGACCCAAATAGCCTGCCTGATGAGGAGGTTCGCGCTGTTTATGTAGATAATTTTAGCCGGATTTGGGTCGGCACAAAAGATGCAGGCTTATATATGTTTGAGCCTGATAAGAACACGTTTACCAAGGTCCCGCTGGATGGT
This sequence comes from Algoriphagus chordae, assembly GCF_003254055.1. GTDB lineage: Bacteria > Bacteroidota > Bacteroidia > Cytophagales > Cyclobacteriaceae > Algoriphagus > Algoriphagus chordae. The sequence goes on along the minus strand of NZ_QKZT01000010.1, from coordinate 134,505 downwards.
TTTAATTACGTGAAGGAAATTTTTGAAGATAAAAGTGGAAACATTTGGGTAGGTTCCTATGATACAGCCGGGGTAGCAAAGATCAAGCTGGGTAGCACCGGGATGATTTCAGAAATCAAGTATTTCAGCTTGCCAATAAGTGGATCAACCTCCGTAAACCCTTATTTGTATTTTATCTATCAAGATGGAAAAGAGGATATTTTTGTTGGTACACGAATGGGGCTGTATAAATATGATTTGACCTTAGAAAGTTTCGAGAATTTGCAAATTACTGATGAGGAGATAAGTGGCAAATTGGGACCATATTTTTTGTCAGTAGCACAAGCTCCCGACGGCAAATATTGGGTAGGCACCCTTGGTGGGCTATTAGTTTGTGACGCCCTAGAAGATATTCAAAAGGGGGATTATCAGTGGTATTTTTCTGTATTGTCAGAAGATAAATCATTAGTGGATAATCTGATTTCTGCCCTGTATTTTGATCCATCAGGTGTGCTTTGGATTGGGACAGAGGAGGGGCTTGATAAGTATGACCCTTACGAAAATCAATTTAAAATCAAGAAGGACATCTCGAAGTATATCCAAAATCAAGCCCCAAGAATCAGGGGATTTGCAAAGACTAATTTGGATGAAACTGTAGTAGCAACTAGGCATAATGGCCTTTTTATATCAAAGGACGGGGATTTTGTCCCCTTGTTTAATGAAAAGTATGACATAGCAAGTATTTATTCTTACGATGGAATCACTTTTTATTGTGGATTATGGAATGGGAAAATGCTGGTTTATGACTATCACAAAAAATTGTCTTCCGTAGTAGATGTAGGTTTTAAAAACTCTCCCATTTTTAATATTTTGGAATATAAGGGAGAATTAATTGTATGCTCATTTGGTGAAGGAGCAATTCTTTTGGACAAGCAAACTTTAGAACCAGCAATTCACATTTTGCCAAATTTTGATGTTAATAAGGTTGCAGTTGACAGGGATGATAATATTTGGTTTGCAACTGAAACAGGGGTGGTGAAATATGACGTGAATAAGCAGGATACCACAGTTTATAGCGAGAGTACGAACTTGAGCGAAGGCCTTCCGCACGAAAATGTAAGTGATATCCTGATTGATTCCCGAGGATTGATTTGGGCTGCTACCCGAAAAGGTCTTGCTATTTACGATCCAACCATCATCGACTTTAAACCAAAGTCAGAATCCAAAGAATTAGATGGGATTTGGGTGACAGATATTGTTGAAGATATAAATGGATATTTATGGCTGAATTTGAACAATAATAAAATATCCAGGTATGATGTTGATAAAAATCAAGCTACCATATATAATGTGAATAGTGGCAACAGGCTTGATATATTTAGTTCAAGTGGTTTTTACAATTTAAATAATTCAAATATTTATTTAGGTGGGAAAAACGGGATAATCTACTTTTCGCCTAAGACCATAAAAGAAAATGAATGGTCGCCCAAACCTATCATTACAGAGTTTAAGGTGAATAACGAATTGGTTTTACCAGGAGTGAAATTGAATGGACAGGTCCCCTTTTTGAAGGACTTGAATTATTCGAGAAATGCTACTTTAACCTACGGAAATCGAAATTTTTCAATTCAATTTTCAACAGCCTCTTATACTAATCAGCGGTTAAATAAATTCGAATACATGCTGGAAGGATTTGATCAAGATTGGATTGAAACCAATAGTAATTCAAGGCTTGTTCAATATACCAATTTGCCTTGGGGTACTTATAATTTCCAAATTAGAGCAAGTAATAGTGACGGTAAATGGAGTGATGTCTCGTCATACAGTATCAAGATCCTACCTCCGTTTTGGGCAAGTTCCGAAGGGATAGTATTGACCGTGTTCGTACTGGGACTAATCGTATTCTTTACAAGAAGGCAAATCAAAGTCCGTATCAAATTACGACAGGAGTTGTTAACTGAAAAAGTCAAGCGGGAACGGGATGAAAAACTAAATAATGAAAAGCTGAGGTTTTTTACCAATATCTCACATGAATTAAGAACCCCACTATCGTTAATACAGGGGCCAGTAAAGCAGATTTTAGAGCATGAAACCAGTAACGATTTTGTTAGAAACAAGGCAAATCTAATCAACCATAGCACAAACAAACTTTTAAGGTTGGTTAATCAAATACTCGATTTCAGGCGTGCTGAAACAGGAGAGATCAAGTTGAAAGTAATGAGACTGGATATACTGCCCTATACAAACAACGTATTCTATTCCTTTATGGAATTGGCACAGTCCAAAAATATTAATTTCAACTTTAACGTAGAAGATGAGAAGATTGAGTGTTGGATAGATATCGATAAATACAGTAAAATACTATACAATATATTATCGAATGCATTGAAATTCACTAACAATCATGGGCATGTAGATTTGTTTGTCGGTGTTAAAGGTAAGGACTCCCAAACATTAATTATAGAGGTTAGTGATGATGGTATAGGTATCCCACTAGAAAGTCAGGAGAAGATATTTTCGAGGTTTTATCAAGCCTCAAATAGCAAAGAGAGTACCACAGGGACTGGGATCGGCTTAGCCCTGGTGAAATCTTTGGTCGAGATTCATAGGGGCAAGGTCTCCGTTAAAAGTTCTACTAATTCAGGCAGTATTTTCACGGTGGAATTACCAATCTCAAAAGATGCATTCGAGAGCCATGAGATTTCTAGCAAACCTGTTGTGAAAGAAGAGGTCGTTAGTTTAGGATTTACTAAATCTCTCTATCCTCAAGCAGCATATAATTCGCGTAATTCAACTACAGATGTAAAATCTTCTATTTTGGTTATAGACGATAGTGCAGACCTTCGCAATTATGTCGTCGACTTCCTATCTCCATATTATCAAGTCTATGGAGCTGAAAATGGAAAAGAAGGATTAGAGCTATGTCATAAAATTAAGCCAGTTCTTTGCGTGGTGGATGTTATGATGCCCATTATGGATGGTTTTGAATTTGTAAATGCGCTTAAAAGTGATGAGAAAATTTCTCATACTGCGATTGTTTTGCTGACTGCACTAAGCGAAAATGAAAATAGGATTAAAGGCTATAAAATTGGAATAGATGGGTATGTAGTAAAACCATTTGATCCATACCTGTTGAAATCGAGAATAGATAATATTATCAAAATTCGTTTTGATCTAAAACAACGCTTTTCAGAAGAAACAGAAAGTGATGTGACCAGTTTGGCACATTCACAGATAGATATTGATCTGATTTCAAAAATTAAAGAAATTATTGAGGAGCACATCTCAGATTCAGATCTTACATCAACAGTTCTTTGTTCGGAATTAGGTCTAAGTTCTTCGAAACTATATCGGAAAATCACTGAGCTTACGGGTATGTCCCCAAATGAGTTTATAAGGACAATACGATTGAAAAAATCAGCTTCCTTATTAAAAACCAAAAACTACAATGTTTCTGAGGTTGCTAATGCAGTTGGCTTTAATGATCCTCTATATTTTAGCAGGCGTTTTAAGGAGCAATTTGGATATGCACCAAGTAAATTGATTAAGTAGATTTTTAAAGCGTTTTATTCAGGAATTACAATTCATCAAGTACTTTGGGTAGACATCCTTTGTAATTTGAATAGTGTTTTTTCTTAGGCTAGCGATATTTTATTAGTGATTTTATTTTGAAGACACTATATTCGCGTTTTCAAAAATGAAAAGTATAGCACTTACATATAACTTTAACTTGCCGGCGGTAACTCCACCCTGAGGCACAGTGTACTTTTTCTCTAGCTCTCCTTTGCTAGGGTAGTTCTCCTATTAATTTTTATCCAATTTCTAAAATTCAATTGATCAAAATGTTCAACACATTTTGGCGTGAAAAGCTATATGAAAAAATATTTTAACTTATTCGATTTTAATCAAAAAGTAGATTACAAAACAGAAGTATTATCAGGGTTTACAGTAGCATTAGCACTTATTCCTGAGGCCGTTGCCTTTGCATTAATCGCTGGATTATCTCCCTTGACAGGTCTTTATGCCGCGTTTGTGATGGGTTTAGTTACTTCCATCTTGGGCGGCAGGCCAGGAATGATTTCTGGAGCTACAGGCGCTGTAGCAGTTGTTATTGTTGCATTGGCAATATCGCACGGCCCTGAGTATGTATTTGCTACGGTAGTTCTTGCAGGTCTTATCCAAATTTTAGCTGGGGTATTTAAGCTAGGTAAATTAATGCGCCTGGTTCCTCATCCGGTGATTTTTGGTTTTGTGAATGGACTTGCTATCATCATCTTTATGTCTCAATTGGATCAATTTAAAGACTCCAATGGCAGTTGGTTAACAGGCCAATCCTTATACATTTTGCTAGGTTTGGTTGGCTTAACTATGCTGATTATTTGGGGCCTACCAAAACTTACTAAGGCTATTCCCGCTTCACTGGTAGCGATTTTAACTGTTTTTGGAATTGTAGTTGGTCTAGGTGTCGACACCAAAACGGTAGGCGACATTGCTTCAATTCAAGGTGGATTTCCTCCGTTTCACATACCGATGGTACCCTTGACTATTGAAACATTAACGCTAATTTTCCCTTATGCCGCCATAATGGCTGGAGTTGGTTTGATAGAGAGCTTGTTGACACTAAATATCATTGATGAAATCACCGAAACCAGAGGAAGAGGAAACAAGGAAGCTGTAGCGCAAGGTGCAGCTAATATTCTTTCAGGGTTGTTTTCTGGAATGGGAGGATGTGCCATGTTGGGACAAAGTCTTATTAACATTTCGAATGGAGCCAGAGCCAGATTGTCTGGTATAGTGGCCTCAGTAGCACTGCTTGTTTTCGTGATGTTTGGGGCTGGATTGATCGAGCAATTACCAATGGCTGCCTTGACCGGTCTGATGATAATGGTGGCAGTAGGGACTTTTGAATGGGCTAGTTTGAAAACCTTCAACAAGATGCCAAAATCAGATATTTTCGTAATGCTTGTGGTAACTTTAGTGACGGTTTTTCTACACAATTTGGCTCTGGCCGTAATTGTAGGCGTTATTATCTCCGCTTTGGTTTTCGCATGGGATAATGCCAAGCGTATTAGAGCTAGAAAATCTGTTGATACAGCAGGAGTGAAGCATTACGAAATATATGGGCCACTATTTTTCGGCTCGGTGACTGCTTTCAATGAGAAGTTTGATGTGTTGGATGATCCAAATGAAGTGATAATTGATTTCAAAGAAAGTAGAATTGTAGATATGTCTGCCATTGAAGCCTTAAATAAGCTTACGGAGCGTTATCACAAGGTTGGTAAAAAAATCCATCTAAGACATTTGAGCAATGATTGCCAGCAGCTGTTGCAAAATGCTGATAAGATTATTGATATCAATGTCATGGAAGATCCACATTATAAAGTGGTGGTTGATAAGCTTTAAACTAGCTGAATTCTATTAAGAAATATTCGCTACATCCACATTAGTTCCGTTCAAAACGGAGCTATTAGAGTCCTATAGTTTTTTAGTAGGTATCAGTAATTTTTGGAGTCAATCTTAAATTAATTACTTCGAATTTTACTGGTACCGCTTTCTAAACTCTCTTGGGGTGCATTCATTGATCTTCAAGAATGCAGCATTAAATCGGCTGATGGAATTGAATCCGCAATCAAAAACGATATCTGTGATGCTTCTATCTGTGGATACTAACATCCTTTGAGCGTGAGAGATTCTTTCTTCAGTGATATATTCACTTAAGGTACTGCCGAAAGTTTTCTTGAAAATTGCGTTGGCGTGGTCTGGGTGCAGTTCAACGGCCTTACCGATATCGGATACCTTTATTGGCTTGTAGTAATTTTGTGCAATGAAGATGGCAATTTTCTCCACCTGACTGATTTCAGTAGAATGAACTGAAGAAGGGTCTTTCCGTTCAAAAGACAGGTTTCCAATAGCCATTCTGCCCAACCTCGCACGAATTTCTAGTAGTGCGACATCTGCAGACTTATTACTATTGATATCATTAAGCCAATTGTTGAATAGGTACTCGTCATATTGCCAATTGCTCTCAGATACTTCGAAAAGCACCTCGCCCTTGAACAATCTATCTACAAAAGACTGCGGGAATTTCCATTCTAAAAATAACGAGAAGGGGACAGTGCATACATAATAAGGTGCATTTCCGTCGCAGCCGATAATCTGATGTGGTACCAACCCCCAAAAAATGGTTAGTTTTTTGGCTGGAATAATTGTCTTTTTCCCTTGAAATAAATAGGTGATTCCTCTTTCTGGAAAATAGTTGATTTCAATCTCATTATGCCGATCGGGCTTGCGCATCAGACTCGGAGTCCATTTCTCACAAGTCAATCCATATGATTTTAATTCATCCCCATTTTTATCAAAGCTGTTTTCCATCTTGGAATTCGATAGGTTTAATGGGAAATATAGGTGGTTTACTCACTAATTCGAGAATATATTTAGAAATAATTTGTACCTAGGACAAACTGTATGGCTGAGAAGGGGTAGTAATAGAGAGAAACACTTTCATATGCTGCCTTTTACTTCTAAACCAAAGGTTAAAAATGTTAAGGAAAGGTTAATTCTATATCTATGTTTCAGATTACAAGCTAACTAGCATAATGATCAAGCAAATGTTAAGTAAGTGGCTGGACTTCGTCAGGGATCACCTTTATGTGATCACCATCCTTATTGCAATGGCGCTAGTTGGACTTCTTGTTGTTCAGAATAGCTTAATTAAATTAGATATTGATGTTCAAACTAAATTTTTTGACAAAAAAATTGATAAAGTTCTAGGTGACTTTGAAGATATTTTAAAGGAAGACGATCAGTTAAGCGATCAGGTTATAGACTTAATAGGAGACAGGGTTCACCCTAAAGCTAAGCGAGATTCCCTTGAAAATTTCACTCTATTGGTTATAAGGGATATTACGGACAGCCTGCTTACTCAGCATGAAATAGGTTATCTGGATTATGAGTTCGCCTTCTATCAAAGACATAAAGATACGATCGCTTTGAGTTCTTCGAAAACTTTACTTCAGCCTGATTTTCAGCATTTTTCATTTACTCCAGGGGATCAAATTCGCAAGGAATTTGGCAAGGCTAATTTTAAGTTTGGATTTTCATTTCATAACGAATCTCTTTTTATCACTTACAGTATCTTGCCTACGCTAGTTATTACAGCGTTTTTCGTGTTGATTTTGTTAGGTAGCTTCTTCAGTACTTTTCTTGTTCTGAAACGTCAGAAATTGATTTCACAACTGAAAAACGATTTCATCAATAACCTTACGCATGAGCTTAAAACACCAATTTTTGCCTCTTCTATAATCCATAAAATCATCAAGGAAAACAGAAAAAGTCTATCTGAAGATGAACTGGATTATCATTTACAGTTATTGGAAAACGAAAATCACCTTCTTAAAAATAAGGTGGAAAAAGTATTGGAACTTACTGTTTTAGAAAGTGGAAATCCGGGATTAAATTTTGAGAAGATAGATTTTCATCAAATCATTACTAGAAAGGCGGAGGTCTATAAAATTCTATTTGAATCCAACCATGGAGTATTGAATTGCATGCTGGAAGCAAATGAATCCCTACTATATGGGGATGAAATGCATTTGAGCAATATCTTGGATAATTTGCTGGACAATGCGATTAAGTACTCTGATTCTGCGCCTGAAGTGCTAGTGAAAACCTACAACAAAGGAAATCATTTGTTTGTGGAGATAAAGGACCATGGAATCGGCATAGAGCCTGACAATCTCCCTTATGTTTTTGACAAATTTTATAGAGTAAGTCATGGTAACCTGCATAAAATCAAAGGTTTTGGACTTGGTTTAAGTTATGTGAAAATGATGGTTGACTTGCATGATGGTGAGATAAAAATGGAAAGTAGCCTAGGCGAGGGAACGACTGTTATTCTGAAATTCCCTGTTTTGGAAATCAATAATAAACCGTAATGGACCCAAGAATATTACTAGTTGAAGATGATCAAACTTTAGGCTACGCTTTAAAAACGTACCTGGAAATGCATCAATTTGCCGTTACATGGCGAACAGATGGTGCTCAAGGAAAAGAGACCTTCGCTGACCAGCCATTTGATCTTTGCCTGATCGACGTAATGATGCCTATCATGGATGGTTTTACTTTAGCGGATGAAATCAAAAAAATTAATCCTGCTATACCATTGATTTTTCTAACGGCAAGATCTATGAAAATAGACAAGCTTCAGGCCTTTCAAAAAGGGGCTGATGATTACATTGTAAAGCCAGTGGATGAAGAGGAATTAATAGCTCGCATCAAGGCTGTATTACGAAGAGTTTCTACCGCACCAAATCAAACAAATAGTTATCTCATAGGTCAATTAAAATTTGATTGGAATAGCCGAAGGTTATGTAACCTGAATGAAACAATCATCCTTACCGAAAAAGAAGCCGACTTACTTCGCCTTCTCAGTGAGAAGAAAAATCAATTGCTGGATAGAAAAATTGTGTTGCAGGAATTATGGGGTAAGGTTGATTACTTCAACCGCAGAAGCATGGATGTGCACATGGCCAAACTACGCAAGCACTTACAGTTAGACCCAGCTATTAGCATCATCAATATTCATGGCAAAGGATATATTTTGGAGGATAAAGCTGAGTAAATCGTTTTAATACATTTGCCTAATTGCACATAGTTATCTCCAGTGCCTTGCTCCTGATTAATTCTTAAAGTCCGAACTGGATGCTCCCAGAGAGAAATGACGCAGGTTATAACTGAACGTTAGCATAAAATATCGATTCAATACATTGCTCTGCTTGTCCTCAATATAAAGTTCGTTGACATTTCTTCTGACGTTGGTATTTTGATTGAGTAGATCAAATGCATTCAGGCTTACCTCACCTCTCTCGTTTTTAAATACTTTTTTGCCTACACTCATGTTCAGCAGCATAAAGCTTTTACCAATACCTTTTGTCAATCCTGTGTTCAATTGATGGTTGAGTTCCATTCTATAAACAAAACCATTTCCAAAAATCCAGTTGTAATTAACTCTCGTGTTAAGATTAAAGTAGTTGTTATTGAGATTCGGCCTTAAGCTATTACTAACTAGGTTATAAGAGCCATTGGTAGAAATGTTAAAATCCAATCTATCGCTGATATTGCTACTACTGGACACACCAGCTCTGAATCTAGTCGAATTTGTAAAGTTTATGACTTCATTTACCATTCCTGGACTGTGTGAAAATTCAACTCCTCCGTTTAGGCTCACATTTGATCTAATTACGTCTATCGGCAGACCATAATTGAAGTAGGATTTTACTCTCCAATAACCATTCAAGTTAACAGGTCTAGTTAACTGGGCACCTTTTTCCAGAAAAATACTATCGCCAAGATCTATTCTCTCCTCAGCTATAAATGAACTGGTTGAAATTCTGTTATTATCAAAATTTGATTGGACGTAGGCTACAAAAGAATGATCCGTGTCAGAATTTGTGCTTTTGTATCTAATTCTAAATCGATTTGAGTAGGATTGTACTAGGTTAGGATTGCCGCTCCTTAATTGAAGTGGGTTAGAATTGTTAATTACATTCTGCAGTTCAGATACTGAAGGAGCATCAGTCCTGGTGTCATAATCAATTTCTAAAATTTGGCTAGGTTTGAATTTATAATCTATTCTTAAGGTAGGTCGGAAGTTTTGAAAGGTTCGTTCCAAATAGTCTTCTCTAGGAAAGTGCTGACTGTTTTTCAAGGTGGCTGTTTCATAACCTATTTCAGCTTGAAGTTTGAATTTATCGTCAGAATACTGATATCCTAGCTCTGATTCCTGAGCCAAATAAGTACTGTTAAATACATTGCTTAGGGCAGTATCTAATGCAGCAATAAAATCTCCTGAGTTTTCATCCAAATCTAGATTGGAAAGTCTCTGATCAGAATCTTCAATTCTATTGCCGATTTCATATTCAAATTTTAACCTTCCTTGGTTTCCTAAAGGCTCGGTGTATGAAAAATCAGCTTCCCAAGAAAGACCTTTTCTGCTTTTTAGCCTACTTTGATTCAGGTTTTCTACTTGCTCCTCGGGATTATAATAAATGTTTTCAGCTTCTCGTAATCCTTTTTCTTCATCGATATGAGTTCCTGATTTAATACCTATAGTGGCGGTTCTGCCTGCTTTATTAAATCTTTTGTTGTAATAAATAGAGTTTGTAAAATCAAGATTATTACTAATTGCAGAATTGGTATTGGTGGATTGATTTACTAATTCTCCTTGCTGCTCGGTCATTCCTTTAAAGCTAGATCCTTCTACGTCTGTTTCAGCAGAAACCTTGGAAACTACCAGGAATTGATTGTTGCTATTGATATTGTAGTTTAACCTCAAATCAAATGCATGCTCTCTATTGCGTCGGACATTTGAACTTTCTTCCGCATAACGCTGGTCTCCTCCATTATCCAGAAGATAATCTCTGACCAAAGTAGCGTATTCTTTGTTTGTTCGGTCCAGGTATTGATAGCTGGTATTTAACTGCAATTTGTCAAAGATCATATCACTATAGTTTAGGCCTATAGAGTTATACTTGATGATTCCATTCTGCGGTTTTGTATCTCCCATGCTATTGACTTCCCCAGAATAGTCAACAGCATTTACATTATTACTTAGGCCAGTGATAGTTAATCTCTGATCATTTTGGAAGGCATTCAAGCTCATGCCAGCTAAGTATCTATCATTGCTGCCATATCCCGTGGTGATTTTACCAAACTGCCCTGTTCTAAAAGCTGGGTTTGTGATGATGTTAATAGTTTTCTCTCGCTCCCCATCGTCAAAGCCACTAAAGGATGCTTTATCACTTAGCTTATCGTATATCTGTATGCTTTCCACAGCTTCTGCAGGGAGATTCTGTAAGGCAGCTTTTACGTCTGTTCCAAAAAATGGCTTTCCATCTACATATATTTGGACGATGGTTTCACCCTGAGCCTGTAGTACACCATCCATCATGTTAATCCCTGGTATTTTTTCAAGGAGTCGCTGAGAACTTGCATCTTTTAATGTCTTGAATGCATTTGCATTAAATTGGGTGGTATCTCCTTTTTGAGATCCCAGTGATCTTCTGGCAGAAACCGTTACCTCATTCAGATCTGTCAGTGCTTCAGCTATTTCAATATTACCTAGATCTAAATCGCTGTTTTGTAATGAAATTGATTTTGTAACTGTCTGATAGCCAATATATATGGCTTCCATCCTGTAATCTCCAGTTTTTAGATTCTTAATTTCGAAACTCCCATTTAGATCAGTGATTGTGCCCTGTACCATTGAAGAATCAGAATTGTTTAAAATTACAATAGATACTCCTTGCAAGTAAAAGTTCTCATTCTTATCTAGAATTTTCCCTTTTATTGATTGCGCATTTGATATTATGGCTAAAAGAAATGCGAACTGGAAAAGTAAATAACGTAGCGGTTTCATAGGGACAGTTTATATATCCAAATGACTTACTTTTTTAACTACAGTTGGGAAAGCTAAAAGTTAAATACCCTTACGAAAGGGTTAAATGAGTTAAGCATATGTTAATTCAGAGTTTTTTGAGTTAAAAGTCTAGCAATCAATTGATATGATCACCATTTAAGACTTAAGCTTCAAAAGATGTGACTAGCTCAAACTTCTGTAAATACTAGTGAAAATGTTAATTATAAATGGTGTTAGGTTGATAAAGCATTTTTAAATATGCTAAACTCTAGATTTTAGGCCACTTCGGTCACCTGCCTTAGGTCTTTCGGCGGGTGAGCAAAGAAATATTGGATACTGGAATCATTGGGGATAATAGTATCTCTTCTATTTGTAAATTTCATAGTTGCCGCAAACAGCTTATCACCCTATGCAAAACCTGTTGTTTTGAATAGGATTACTTAATCTTTCCCCAAGCTCTGGCCATATGTGCAGTGAATTCTCCAGGCTCACCATCAAACTGGATTATATTGCAATCTTGTACATTCCAGCTGCTCATCGTAGCCGAATTATATCCTGAGATTAAGTAGCCTGCATTGTCGTATTAGATTACCTTTGGGTTTTTCACCCATTCATTTTCACCTCTTTTCTCTATGAAAATGGTTTTCCCTTCTGTCAAATTGTGATCTTCAACGTACTTGAGTGTTACATTTTCTTGATCAAAAAGTGCCCAGCTAGCCACGAGACCTCCACCTATATGGCCTTGCAACCAGTACTTGTGATCAATCATTTTAGCATTGGCATATTGAGTAGGGATATATTCATAGAGCCACTGTCTGAATGGTAGATTTGGTATATCTGCGACCTTTTTTGCCCGCCAAGCCTCTGCCATCTTTTTAGTGAAATCATCAGATTTTCCACCACTGTATTGAATCACCGCTACTAGGCCCACCTCAAAGTGTCCCATCGTGGCTTCATCATAGCTGGGTATACTATATCCCACTCCGCTAATAAAGTTAACATTGGGAATGGACTCCCAGCCTTGGCTTTTAGGTTGTTCTATGAATATAGATTTGCCTTTAAAAAGTCCGTGAAGTTCTTTCAACTCCATTTGAGAATTGGACATAGAGCCCCAGGTTACCGTCAGTTCATCATTAGGAAATACGCTTTGATACCAAGCTCCATGATAGGTGATAGGATTGTTTGGGTGTTTTGCCTTCACATAGTCCACTAGCCAAAGAGCGAAGTTCAACTCTGATTTGTCAGGCGTTTTTACGTAGACTTCTTGCATTTTCTCTACAAAAGGACGCGTGTTACCTCCGTTAAAATGGATAACTGCCAGTCGTCCTACATCAAATTTGCCCATGCTCGCAGACTTGTAATTAGGAACATAGTAACCAACGCCCTTATAATATTGAATGGAAGTATTCTTTACCCAATCAGTTTTATCCTCTTTGGCTATAAATATGGTCTGGTTCTCATTAAGGCCCTCACTAACACCCAGATCCATGTGATCCTGGAGCATTTGTCCCCAACTTAATTTGATGTCATACTCTGGTATTTCTACATGATACCAACCGTGGTGCTGCAGGAAATTATTTTGAGGAAATTCTGATTGTGTGTAGTCTTTTAACCATCTAGTCATTGATGATTCGTATTCTGGAGTATTTTCAAACAACCAATCTTTCTGCATCCTTTCAACAAATCTTCTGGCACCTGTACCTCTAAATTGAAGAACAGATAGTTTGGCTACTTCGAGGTCTCCCATGGTAGCTTCTGTATAGCCTGGGATAAAGTAACCCGCTCCTTCAGTTAATTCCATAGTTGGGACAGTAGTCCAATCGTCATTCTTAGGTTCGGAAATGTAAAGCGCCTTTCCTTCGTAGTGGCCAGTAACACCTTTCAGTTTCAACTGCTCCTGCGGTAAAAATGCCCAACTGATAGTTACATCAATGGCAGGAATCACTGCCTGATACCAATCTTTGTTGTCAATTATTTCGACTCCTGGGTATTGAGAAGGAATATAATTCCTCAACCAGTCAGTCAGTATCAATTCTTCTTGCTTTAGTTTTTCTGCCTGCGCATTTCTGACGGGGGCAATCAAAATCAATGATGTGAGAAGGATAACAAAGAAGTTAGCCTTCATAGTCTGGGTTGATTTCATAGGTTTGTTGTTAATGGTACTAGTTTATTAGGCTGGATACTATTTGTAAGAGTACATTTTTAATCAATTTCCAGAGCGGATTTATGATACCTATTTGAAAGGAGATTTAATTTTTGACTCGATAAAACTGCTGATTTCCTTGTGTTCCGTTTTTTCAGCAAACCCAAATACACATATAGCCTCAGTGCCGGTGTATGCACGCTTGTCCTCATCTCTTCCAAAACTGAAAATCACCATATTTTCTCCCTGTCTCCATCCTTCATCACCTGCCGTAATTGGTCCTACGTCACGAACACCGGCATAGAATACTTGCTTGTCCTTTGGATCGCTGTCTGCTAGGTAGAAAAATGGAGAGGGGAATTTATTTCCAAATTCAGGCTCTAAGTAACCTAGACCACCTGATTTGATCTCTCGGTGTATGCCATCTTTTAATACGTAATAGTCTTTGTCGACCGACGTTTCTTGTTCTCCCCCAACTGGTCCTTCAAACAGAAATGCATACTTGTCATCAGCTCTGATGATCTTGATTGTTGCATGAGATGGAAAAAAATGGTACTCCAGTTCATAGGAAGGATTGGAGCTTCTCATAATCAGGTGATCACCAGAAAGGCTGTCTTCAAAAGCTATTTGCTTTCCATTTTTATCCACCCACCAAGAGTTGGAGTTGCTTTTACGCTGTGGATGATTAAAGTTTCCCTCGCCGAAATTTGGCCAGCCCCGGTATTCATGTTTACCACCTATATTGGAGGACTTGTTGTATCCTCGATCGGCATCATTGCCTATCCAGTCGTTTCCTGCCTGGTCAAAAGCACTACTAAAACCTGTTTTACCATCGGTCTCACCATTTTCAAAATACCAAGTGCCACCTGCTGCGGCGATTTTCCAACACATGTTGTCGAAATGGCGAACTTTAGTCACCACCACCGACTCTGGAAAAGGAGTATAAGGACTACCTGCAAGCGGTTCTAGGATTTCAGCAGTAGCCGAACCTGTTACCTCGATTATCATCCTTCTGTAGACATATAAATTAGGCTCCCCGTCGTCATAGACCTCCAGGATCACATGAATTGTTTTTCCCGCAGCATCCTTAGGTATCTGGACGGTCGCTTGGGATGAAGTGCTAGTGTGAATTTCTACAGTACCATTATAAGAACTTGGTTCGTCATAATAAGACCAATTATAGGTCAAAGCATCTCCGTCAGGATCACTCGAGCCTTCAGCACTCAATGTGATTTTTTCTCCTGAAGAAGCGGACATCCTCAGCACCTTTCGAGATTTATCTCCATTGAGTATGGCTGTGGGATGGTGGTTAGCATCTTCATATTTGCTGCTAATACTCCAGTCCATCCGTGCCGCAAAATCATTGTTATATCCTTTGTTCCATTTTTTGATGGCTTCGGCTTTTTCATCTGTATTTCCATACATCAAGTAAGGGTCATATTGTGTTTCTCCGTCTTCCTGAATTTTAGGAACTTCTGACATACTTCGAATCCCAGCTTTTTTGGTGAAACTGAAACGACCTCCCCAGCCACCTTGATCAATCTGCTCTGGGTCATTGAGCCCATTGGGATAGACATGCATAAATGCAGGCGTGTCTCCTTCTGTTGCCCATTTAGTATCTGGATAGACGCTGCCTAGTGGGCCATGGCTTTGGATATTTTCAGCAAAATGTTCCTTAGAAGGCTGCCATCCATAGACTCCAGTTGCTCGAATATAGAATACATCCGGGAAGTTTTTGGCAATCCAAGCACCAGCATCGTCTTGTCCTAAGACATCATACAATCTTAGCTTTGACAAAAACTTCTTCAATTCTGCTGGGCTACGTGTTTCTCGAACCTTCCAGATAGCTTGAGCAATGTTATTCATTCCGCCCCATCCCATTACCCAAAGAGGTCTAGGATCATCCTTGTCTGCTGCTGCTATGATGAGTTCAGATCCTGGGCTGTCCTTTCCTGTACCCACGTCGCTCATACCATAGCCATCTTGTCCCATTACAGCGATGGATTTAAGGTATTCAGGTGTAGGGAACTCAGCAGCATGAACAGACAGGTTTGGATAAGCTTCTTCGTAGGCATCCAAAATCACATCTAACATAGCTGTATTGTCCTGGGTTTTCTTCCAGCATCCTGTCGCTACAATTAGCCCTTCAATGTCAAATTCATTTGAAGCGACCAGCTGACGAACTAAAGATTGCTCGTCATCTGGATCAGCTCCAAGGTCGGTGGTATTGATTATTCTAGGTTTGTATGAATTACTTTCATTTTTCTGTTGATCCGCCCTAGTTGTATAGGGAGAGCAAAAAAGTAGTGCAACTGTCGTTACACAGTAAATCAATTGGTTAGGCTTCATGTAAAATAGGTTTGGGTTAACTGTTTATTGACTTCAAGTCGACAATGGTGTACTTGTCCTGTACAAGTCTCACTGCTGATCAATCTCAATAGGTTTAATTTTATCTGATACTCAACTAAGGCTGTACTTTTACAATTATCCTTTTGTATCGTGTTAGGGCAGGGGACCCTTGGTCAGTCACTGCCAGAATAAGGTGCATTTCTCCAAATTTTCCAGGCTTAGGAACTATGAAGAACGCATTTGCCGTATCTGCATTTTCAATTTTTAAGGGAGTAGCAGTTCGCCCGCTCGCTAGCGTGTACTCTCCAGGTTCTCCATAGAAAAACCAGTGGTAGTTTAAACCGTCACCATCAGGATCGCTGCTCTCATCGGCACTTAGCTCGATTCTATCTCCAACTTTTGCCAATATGAATTCTGGAGTTTTGAGTTTGACTACTGGTGGATGATTTGCATCCTTGTATTCCTTGATTGTCCAGTCCATTCTAGCTTCGAAATCATTTTGGTAAGCCTCTCTCCAGCGCCAAATTGTTGCTTTATTCGTCGTATGCCAATTCCCATCTGCACCATATACTTCGTCCATGGTATCTGTCCAAAGTGCACGTGTTTCCGGTTCCGAAAACCAACTCTCTGTTTTTGGTAGGTAAAATTCATAGCGACCTCCCCAGTTTCCGTAGTCTGGTCGCTCAGGATTTTCCATGCCGGTATGGATCAAGTGCATAAAACTTGGAGAATCTCCCTCCATGAGGAATTCCATATGAGGATATTCTTTTCCTAATGGTCCTTTATTTCGAATATGCTCGTCAAGCCAAGGGTTGTCGACAATTTCAAAATTTCCTCCGGCAAATCTTCCGTGGAACTTATCTCCGCTGATGCCAGACCAAGTTGCAAAATGGTATCCTCCCAATTCGTGTACCCCAGGGCTGGCTATATAAAACAGGTTTGGGAAGGTCTTTCTAAGCCAATGGCCACTATTGTCTTGGTCGGATATCGTGTAGACCCGCAGTTTCGATACGAATTTTGCTAGGTCTTCAGAACTTCTGGTTTCTTTGATTTTCCATAGTGCTTGGGCAAGACAATTTGGCCCGCCCCATACAAGAACCCAAACAGGCCGCTCATCCTCTTTATCTACTGTACTAATGATCAGCTCTGAACCTTCCGAGTCCATTCCTTCGCCTACAGCTTCCATACCATACTTTGGAATCCCTTCTTTCACGATTGTTTTGAGGTATTCAGCGGTAGGGTAGCCTTGCTCATGTTTTTCTAAGTTGTCTCGCACTTTGCCGTATGCATCCAGGATTTCAAATATTCTCCAGGTTGCTATAGTATCCCGTTGATGAATGGAAGTAGTGGCCACAAGTCCTTCTACATCCCATTGATTGGAGTAGGTGAGAAAGCGGACCAAGGACATCGCATCGTCTGGTTCATTTTCGATATCTGTCAGGACGATGATTCGTTCTTTTTCTGTGCTGCTTTGGGCAAATAGATCGACTTGTCCGTGGAGTAGGATTCCGACTAAAATCGTCCAATATCTAAAATACTTCTTCATTATTTGATGGGTTTGATGCTTTGATGAGGCTTAGTTTGATGTTAGAATGAGGATTGCGTCCTCCCAACCTGTTGGTGGCGTGATTATTCGAGATTCACCAGTTTGGAATGATTCAGCCGTACTTTCACGCCCTTCCATCGGATCAAACCAATTTGCTTCGGCGTCTTTATCCAGGATGTTTTTGACTGTTGCCTCTGAATTGTCAGAGAAATAGACCAGAATTTTCTTACCGGAAGAGAGTCTGACCGCTGCTTTTAGGCTTTCGTTGTCACTTTCAGTTCCTTGGAGGATGCTTTGGTCAGGAATCCATTCAGACCAATTATTTTCGATAAGTAAGTTTTTTGCCAGCTGCGCAAACTGAACTGCTCCAGGGAAATTCAAAGCTTGTTCCCAGGTAAAGCCACAATTGTAGTTCCCTTGAGTACCGCGCATTGCCCAAATAGGGCCTGCTCCATAAGTGTGACCAGCTCCTCCAGCAAAAAATGTATGGTATACTTGTCGACGCAAACGTAGAGGAGTAATATATCCGCACTCTTGACCGTAAGCTCCAAATTCGTAGGAACCCTCCAGGAATAGACTTGGCTTCTTAGGATTGTCCAGATTGTATTCTCTTGCCATAGTTGGATATACTTCATTGACCTGTGTCCATACTTCCACCCCATTGGCTGTGATCCAAGCATCTTCATGAAACCAAGTGGATGAGTTGTCACTAGGATCCCCATCAGGGTGATAAGTGAAAAAAACGTCCTTCCATGCTTGATCAGCTTTGTTCCATTGAACTGTTTTGCCAGTGACCCCATTGGCTATCCCTTCTGCCATTGCCCGGAAAATGGAACGTCTGTCCACATTTTTTTCTGAGATCGTATCTGAAACTGCAAAATATTTTCCTTTCGCATCTCCACCCAGAACCCACAGTATGTGAGGTTCTGTCTTATATCTTTTTCCTAAAAAAACACCGTATTCTTTAGCCTCCTGCGCTGTAAACTCTTGATGAGCACCACTAAATTGATCTGTGATATAGGCTCGTCCCCAGTTTGGGAGGAGGGCTACATACATATTTCTTTTTTTGATCCCCTCGATGATATAGTCTACATGATCCCAATAATCGTTTGGTGCGTCAGGAGATCCCCCAGACTCAACTAGCGGTTTCGCAGTGTTGGGGTTGTCTTCTCCACCGGTGAATGGACGATGACCGTAAGCATTTGCAGCATTATGGGGGCCATTTTTTAACCCACCTCCGTGAGGATACCAGAACGCCACAGATTGGATGACATTGAAGCCCGTCTCCTGCCGATTGTCCAAGTATTGATCTACTTCTTCTCGGGTAAGTTGCTGAAACAAACCCCACCCCGTATCGCCTATCCAAAGAAATGGTGTGCCGTCTTTGTGTTCTATGTAGTGCCCGTTTGAAGCAACCTGGAGTTTGCCATGGCTATCCCATGGTGCTTGGGCAAAAATATTTACCGAAGATAGAAGTAGGACTAGCGTAAAAATTATCTGTTTTTTCATGGTTATTTAGATTAGAGGTATTAGTTAAAAAGGTAATTAATTCTGCGTCGGACTTGCTTTAATTTTGAATCACTTTGCTCTGTTAGCCTCCTATATCATTTTATTGTAATAATCACTCGTCTATACCTAGTCAAAGCTGGGCTTCCATTGTCCGTGACTTCACAGATCACATGTATTGTTTGCCCAGGTTTGGCATCTTTTGGTACTGTTAAGTTTGCGTTTTGCTCTTTTGACTGATTTATAGAAACCTCTCCTGTGTAAGTTCCTGGATCTTGATACTGCCACCAGCTGTAGCTAAGGTTATCTCCGTCTGGGTCGTATGATCCCGCTGCGCTAAGTTTTACATTTGATCCTGGTTTTAGTAGCAGGTCTTCCTCGTGAGCCAGTTTAACGATCGGCTCATGATTGGCTTCATCATAGGACTTGATAGTCCAGTCTGCACGTGCTGCAAAATCATTTTGCATAGCAGCAGTCCAGCGCCAGAGTGGTTCGAGATAGTCTGTGAGTTCTTGATCGTTGGGAATTTCTTCTTTGAGTCGTTCTCTTCCCCAAGCTGAGTTTCCATACCATCTGCCTTCAGGATAAGTATAAGAGGAGTCCAACACCGGGTCTAGCCAAGTATTTTCTCGGACTTTCACATATCTACCTCCCCAGCCTCCATAGTCTGGAGATTCCATGCTGCGCAAGCCTGTAGGTATCGCGTGTAAAAAAGCTGGAGAATCTCCTTCAGATCTAAAATCTCCCTTGTCAAATCCCTTGTCACCTTCTTCATGGGCAGGGTACATTGACAAAAGTGGGCCATGTGCTTCCAGGATATTTTCATTCATCCAATCTGCAGCAAGGTATTTCTGCTCAGCTTCTGGCAAATACTTTTTCCAATGATAGAAAATGGCAATAAACTGATCTGAGATGATTGTTGGGATATTGTATTTCCCCCAGACTGGACGAATGTATTTCTGAAAAGTATCGTCTTGTTCCCAGATGAAATAGAATCGGATTTTACTAGCTACGGCATCCATTTTTTCGGGATGATCTTCCTCTATAGTTTTCAATGCTCGAGCAATAGTATTTGTCCCACCCCAAGCCTGTATCCAGATTGGTCTTGCGTCAGATTCATCCAACAATACTTTTACAATATGCTGAGAGCCGTCTGTGATTTTTTCCATTTCACCTTCTGTCTCTACATTGCCTAGAAAGGTTCTAGATCTGAGAAATTCTGCTGTGGGATAATCTTTGTCATGCTTGAGTAAATTGGGCTGCACCTTGGCGTAAGCATCCAAGTAGGGGACAGCCCAGTCATCTCCAGCCCATCTGTGGCCATGCCAGTGGTACTGGGAACTTGAAGTTATGATTCCCTCAATATCCCATTCATTGGCATATAGAAGAAACCGAACCAAAGAGCATTCATCATCTATTTCCCCATCACTCGTTACGATGACTCGTGGTTTTACTGTCTTTTCCTGAGCAATGAGATCAGAACCTAAACTGCTAATTAGAATAGCTATTAGTATGGATTTAGGGAAATGGTTAAGTAGGTTCATGGCTGTTTTGTTTCACATTGAAGTTGATTTCAATTTGACTTTTAAGGTTTCACTGTTACTATCACACGGGTATATCGCGTCAGTGCTGGACTACCGTTATCAGTCACTGCACAGATTAAATGAATGGTTCCAGTTCCTTGAGGTACTTTAAAAGAAGATTGTGCTTGATCAGCGCCTGTCAATTTTACCTGTTCGCCAGCATTTGCGAGAGTGCTGGGCTCAGTATGAACATACCAATGGTAGCTGAGTTTATCTCCGTCTGGATCTTTGCTGCCAGCTACACTTAGTTTGATAGTGTCACCAGGTTTGGCACTCTGATTCAGCTTGCTTTTGGTGTGGACGAATGGAGGATGATTTGCGTCAGTGTAGGACTTTACGCTCCAGTCTGCCCGAGCGGCAAAGTCATTCTGCATCGCATCAGACCAGCGCCACATAGGTTTGAAATAAGTGCTGCGCTGTTCCGCAGTAGACTTGGAACCTTCACGTAAACTTGTTCTTCCCCAACCATTGCTTCCGTACCATCTGCCTTCTGGATACTCATAGCCAGAGACAGGCACTGAATCCAACCAGGTATTGTCACGGACCTTTACAAATCTCCCTCCCCAACCTCCATACATTGGTGATTCCAAACTTCTCAAGCCTGTAGGAATGGTATGTAAAAAAGCTGGGGAATCCCCTTCAGAGCGGAAATCACCGTTTTCCATAGCGGGATAAAGTGCAGCTAAAGCACCGTGATTTTCAAGAATATTGGCTTTCATCCATGGACCTTCAAAATAGGGTAGCATTTCTGGAGGTTGCACCTGAGCCCATCGATAGGCAATCGCCTCAAACTGATCCGCGATGATGGTCGGAATATTATATTTCCCCCAATTCGGACGAATGTATTCCTGATAAGTCACATCCTGCTCCCAGATCAAATACAGACGCATCTTATTGGCAACATATTCCATTTTGTCAGGATAGCTTTCTTCGATGGTTTTCAAAGCTCTGGCTATTGTATTTGTCCCGCCCCAAGCTTGAATCCAAATAGGACGATCATCTGTTTCATCCAACAAAACCTTTACTATAAGCTCTGAACCGGGTGTGACTTCAGTCATTTCACCTTCGGTTTTCACGTTGCCTAAGAGCGTTCTTTCGCGTAAAAATTCTGGGCTCGGAAAATCCGGATCATGCTTGACCAGATTTGGATAATCTTTGGCGTAGGCATCCAAATAAGGATCAATCCAATCATCACCAGGCCATTTGTGCCCTTGCCAGTGATATTGGGAACTCGAGGTGATTATTCCTTCTACATCCCATTCGTTTACATAAAGCAGGAAACGCACTATAGAACATTGATCATCTATTTCTCCATCACTGGTGACCAAAATTCGAGTTTTCTCGGATTTCTTTTTTTGAGCCATTCCCTCAGAAAAACCAAGTAGGAGTAAGGCAATAAGTAGAAAAGGTGTTTTGGGTAGATTTGTCATGAAGGGTCAGGTTAGGTTTGGGTCTTTTTATTGCCAATTACTTTTTTCCAACCCTCATAATATCCAGCTACTTTCACAGAGTTTTCTCCAGGTAAAGTGCTGATGGAGTTTTGGTTAAAAGATTTGAGTTGATCTATACTTTTATAGACTTTGGAGTTCAGGCCTGCCAAATAGGCGGCACCCAAAGCAGATACATCGGCAATCGCTATGTTGGTTACTTTGCGCTCAAGAATGTCAGCTAGGAACTGTACCACAAACTTGTTTGAAGTGATCCCTCCATCTATTTTTAGCTCTGTAAGTGGCGTCCCGGAATCGGCTTCCATGGCGACGATCACATCTTTGATCTGGTAAGGAACAGATTCCACAGCTGCGCGGATTACATGGTTTTTCGATGATTCGAAAGACAATCCTTCAATGGTTGCTTTGCGATTCATGTCCCAATGAGGTGCTCCCAATCCCGAGAAGGCCGGCACAATATAGACGCCTCCATTGTCGGAAAGTGAAAGGCATATTTGCTCCAGATCTGATGCGTTTTCAAAGAGACCCAGTTGATTTTTGATCCATTCTATCGTGGCACCGGCAGAGACTATTATTCCCTCCAGCGCATAATCCACTCGATTTTCTGTGCTCCAACAAATAGTAGTGACCATTCCATTCTGAGAAGTTTTCGGGTTCTTTCCAATATTCATCAGAATTGAACTACCCGTTCCCAGCGTGGCTTTGGCACTGCCTGGTTCAAAACAACCTTCCCCAAATGCCGCCGCATGGGAGTCCCCAATCATCGCCGAAATGCTGATTTGATGATCCAATAGGCCTTCCAAATTGGTGGTACCAAAATGAACAGAGGAGGGCTTTAATTCTGGTAAATTCAGTTTGGATAAACCGAAATCTGACAATAGCTCCTGATCCCAACAAAGCTCTTTCAGATTGAAAAATAATGTTCTGGATGCATTTGTATAATCAGTCAGGTAAGATTGACCTTTGGTCAACTTGTAAAGCAACCAAGTGTCAATCGTTCCAAAATATGCTTCTCCCTGATCGATTGCTTCTTTGATTTTCGTCTCATTTTCATAGAGCCAGATTACTTTGGTTCCCGAAAAATAAGGGTCAATGATCAATCCGGTTTTCTCGTTGATTTTTGGTCCCAAACCTTCTTTTTCCAATCTTTCACAGATAGCTACAGAACGCTTGCACTGCCATACAATGGCATTATAGAGTGGTTTTCCTGTTTTGTCCCACAGCACAAAAGTCTCCCGCTGATTGGAAATACCACAGGCTTTAATTTTGCTCAAATCTCCTTTTTTGGACACAAAGCCGCCCAGACATTTACCAACAGAGGTTAATATGTTTTGGTAAATCTCCTCAGGATCTTGCTCCACACGGTTTCCTTCTAAGTAGTGGGTTTTGAGTAGTTCTGTCTCCTTGTGCACAGCATTCCCCTGCTCATCGAAGATGATGGTTTTGGTACTGCTGGTTCCTTGATCTATTGCTAATATGAAAGACATGTTTCTAATTTCTGTTGTTAAATCGTTTCATAATCTGGCCTATATGGAAGATTACTCACTCTTTTGATTCGATTTGTCGATAATGACAGCTAGTAGGATCACCATCCCTTTGATTACCTGCTGCCAAAAAGGAGAGACATTCATGAGAATCAAACCATTGTTCAGCACTCCTATAATGATTGCGCCGAGGACTGTTCCCCAGATTGTTCCTCTACCCCCGGAAAGTGAAGTACCACCGATCACCACTGCGGCAATTGCATCCAATTCATAACTTATTCCGGCATTTGGCTGGGCGGAATCCAGTCGAGCTGTTACCAGCACCCCACCAACGGCTGCAAGCAATCCAGCAATGGAATACACCCAGATTTTAACTTTGTTAATCGGGATTCCAGAGAGGCGGGAAGCATTTTCATTTCCTCCTATGGCGTAGATGTATCTTCCAAATCGGGTTTTGCTCGTAAGAATAACTGCTGTGATTACCACTAGACCTGAGATCCATACTGGCATAGGTATTCCTAAGAACCATCCCGTGCCTAAGAAACCGAAACTATCTCCCAGGCCTGTGATGGGATGGCCTTTTGTCCAGAGCATGGTGAATCCCCGGGCCATGGTAAGCATGGCCAGCGTAGCGACAAAAGGAGGAACTTTGAATTTGGTGACGGCATATCCATTAACAAATCCTAAGCCTCCGCCGATTAAAAATCCGGCTACTATTGCGCCTAATACAGTGAATCCAATAAACAGGTTTAATGAGGGTATGCTGAGTCCATTTTTCAATAAACCTGCCGTCACTGCTCCGCAAAATGCCAAGATAGAACCTACAGAAAGGTCAATCCCGGCAGTTAAAACAACCAGAGTCATTCCCACTGAGATGCATACGTTCACAGAGATTTGGCGCATGACATTCCAAAAATTGTCCGTAGTCATGAAATTGTCTGTCAGCAATGCCAAAGCCAAGCATAAGACGAATAATGCGATAAGGGACTGAAACTGGGCTATGTTAAAGTTTTTCTTCAAAGAGATCATTGATTCATGTTTTCAGGGATGCAGGCATTCATTATGTTAGTTTCGGTGGCTTCTTCACTCGAAAACTCGGCGGTGATTTCGCCTTCAGACATGACTAATATTCTGTCTGAAATAGCCAGTATTTCGGGGATTTCAGAAGAAATAACCAGAATGGAAATACCAGAGGCGCTTAGTCGAGCGATAAGCTCATAGATTTCATTTTTGGCATTTATATCTATTCCACGCGTAGGTTCGTCCAGCATGAGCACGGTGGGATTTCGCTCTATCCACTTTCCTAGTATTACTTTTTGCTGATTTCCGCCACTCAGATTTTTGATTGCTTGATCCTCGTTGTGAACTTTGATTTTCAGGGAAGCGACATGTTTGTCATAGAGTTTGGTATGTAACACATCGCTCAGAAAGCCGAATTTGCTGACCTTCTCGATCACGGTAAGGCTTAGGTTTTTTGAAACCGACATTCCTGCTACAATTCCATCTTTTTTGCGGTCTTCAGGTACCAGAGCCATACCCGCATCTATTGCTTCAATGGGACTTTTGAAGCCTGTTTTCTGGCCATTGAGTAGGATAGAGCCTGTCAATTTGCGGTGGTTCAGCCCAAAGAGACTTTCGCAAAGCTCTGTTCTTCCTGCTCCCATCAATCCATATACTCCCAGGACTTCACCTTTGCATAAATCGAAACTAATATCTTTTAGTAAAGGACGTTGGGGATTTTCAGGATTGAGTAAACCAAGGTTTTTGACTTCTAAGACTTTCTCTTCTGTACAGTTTTTGGTGGGTTTTTTGACCACTTTCACTTCACGCCCTGCCATCATATTGATGAGTTGCGCACGGGATATTTCTGATACTCCACCTTGACCGACCACTTTCCCATCCCGTAGCACTACAAAATCATCTGCTAAGGCAAAAAGCTCATCCAGTTTGTGCGAGATATAGACAATGGCTTTACCCTCTGCTTTTAGTTTATTGATGATTTCGAAGAGGACTTCCACTTCGCTTTCCCCGATGGCTGAAGTAGGCTCATCCATAAAAACTACCTCAGATTCTGTGAGCAGGGCTTTGGCGATTTCTACGATTTGCTGTTGGCCAACTTTCAAAGTGCCTACCAAGGCTGTAGGTTCTACTTCCAGTTTGAGTCTGCTTAATAAAGCTTTGGTCTTGTTGATCATTTTCTCCCGATCCAAAAAGCCAAATGCATTGACTAATTCTCTTCCCAAAAAAATGTTTTGAGCTACTGTCAGGTAAGGAATCAGATTTAACTCTTGGTGAATAATTCCAATTCCCATTTCCTGTGCGTCCTTAGGTTTGGAGAATTTAATTTCTTGACCTTTAAAGAGGATTTGTCCCTCAAAATCAGTGTAAATACCTGACATGATTTTCAAGAGGGTAGATTTTCCTGCGCCGTTTTCACCGATTAATGCGGTTACTTTTCCTCCTTCTAGACGGAGATTGACATTACTGAGGGCAGTAACTCCAGAGAACTTTTTGGTTATTTCTTTTACTTCCAGTAGTGCCGTCATGCTATGAGGAGATTTGGAGAGTAAATGGAATAACCTCAAGTTGATCTAGATTCAAATGAACTTTGTTGAGTTCTATAGCTCCTTCAAACTTCACTGAATCTCCCTCTTTCACTTTGGATCTAAAGCTTGGTATTACTTCTTGGCGAATCCTGTCATTCATTGCCTCAGAGATGCTGTTGAAATCCGCAGTGTCTTCGTAATCGTTGATTTTGACCAATCCTGAAGCATCACGGAGGGCATTTCCAAAAATGAATTCCGTTTCAATTTCTATTCTAGAACTGCCTACTTGAAGCAGCACATTGTTTTCATTTACAGCGATGACTATGCCTTCTCCTTTCACGCGGAAATAGCCAATATTGCCAATACCTAAGGCATGACTATTTTTCTCAAATGTGCTGTTAACGTCCTGATTGAAACTGTCTATTAGTTGCAAAATATCAGTGCAATCTTGGTAAGCCTTTGCGAGATCCTGATTCCAGATGCCATCCACATAGGCCTTCGCATTGAAAACCGTTTGCTGATTTTCTGCCAGTTTTTGGTCTAGGGGCTGGATATAGATTGAATTGTAACCCACAAGAGCTAATGCAACTACTCCAATGCCATATTTTATAGCTTTATTATTCATCACTTCCGTAGGCTTCGTAATCATGTACATTTTCTTGATTGACCATTTCTACAGTCACAGGGACTTTTTGTGCGAAATCCCGTTTGCCATTGAAGTACTCCAATGCGTAGTTGGCGGCTGTTCTAGCGATTAGCTTTGGGAATTGCATTCCGGTAGCTAGGATTTTTTTCTGCTCGATGGAGGTGATCACATCGCTTGCTCCGTCAAAGCCAAAAACCATGACTTGCTCTGCTTTTCCTGCAGCCACCAAAGCCTGGTAAGCTCCCATGGCCATGCCGTCATTGCCACAAAAGACTCCCTTGATATCTGGATGTACCTGTAAAATAGATTCCATTACTTCCATGGCTTTGTTTCTGTCAAAGTCAGCATTTTGCTGAGCGACCATCTGCAGCTCAGGATAGTTATCGACTACAGAGTGAAACCCTTTGGAGCGACTCCAGGTATTATTGTCTCCGACCAAGCCTAAGATTTCTACATACTTTCCACTTTTATTCAGCTTCTCCACGAAGTATTTGCCTATAGCTACGCATCCCGCATAGCTGTCTGAGAGGATTTGACTGGTTGCTGCGTCCGTAGCGTTGATCTCACGATCCATGCAGAATACAGGGATTTCAGCCTTTTTGGCTATCCTCACATTTGCGATCGAGCCATCCGCATCTGTGGGATTGAAAAGTATAGCGTCGTAGCCTGAAGAGATGGCATTTTCAAAGTGATCTGTCTCCAGTGCGGTATTATTTTGGGAATCAAAAATAGTAGCCTCAAATCCTAGCTCTATGGCATGGTTGGCAGCAGTCTCTGCCAGCACTACAAACCATGGGTTATTGAGTGAGGATACGATTACGGCCACTTTTTTAGGCTGACCCTGCTTTTCAGACTTCTGCTTTTGGCAGCTGAATAATATAGCGGTGAAGAGGAGCAGGCATAGAATTTTTATGGGTTTGAAATAGGTCATTTTGGGTGGGTTGTTGTTATTTCAGAAGTGTTTCGGCCTGCGCCAAAATACCATCTCGGGATATGCCGTAGTGATTGAAGATTTCTCCCTGTGAACCTGTTACGGTGTATTCATCTGGTATTCCGATGATATGGAATCGGTTTCTGGCTCCTTTTTGGAAAAGGTAGGAAGCGCAGGCTTCGCCCAAACCTCCGTTTACCATCTGCTCTTCCACCGTGATAATCGGTTTGCCTTCAGCAGCCAATTCATCCAATAGTGCTGTGTCAAGTGGTTTGATCGTATGCATACTTATTACTTTGGCAGAGACTCCATGCTTTTCTTCTAAAGCTTTTGCAGCCTGCCAAGCAGGATAGACCGTCTCACCGTTTGCGATGATGGTGAGATTATTTCCTTTCCTTATTATTCTTCCTTTTCCAAATTCAAACTCTTGGTTTTCTTCAGATAGAAAAGGCATGGGTTTTTTACCAAATCGGAGATAAATCGGTTGCTCTAGCTTCGCTGCCAATAGCACAGCTTGTTCAGTTTCGAAATTGTCTGCCGGTGCGACAATGATCATATTATTGATCGCTCGAAGCACGGCAAAGTCATGAAGACTATGGTGAGTAGTTCCAAGTGCCCCGTAACTTACTCCAGCACTGATTCCTACCAGTTTGACTGGGTTGTCGGAATAGGCTACGTCGTTTTTGATCTGTTCCAAAGCCCGTGCAGTAAGAAAGCAAGCCGGAGAAATGGCAAATGATTTCTTTCCTGCAGATGCTAAGCCCGCGGCTACTCCAACGAGATTTTGTTCTGCTATCCCAACTTCTACAATCTGCTCCGGGAATTTTTGACCGAAGGGTACAAGTTTTCCTGAACCTCGAGAGTCACTTGTCACCACGATGATCGATTTATCTGTGGCAGCCAATGATTCCAAAGTTTTAGCGAAAATCTCCTGATTTGCGCTTCCCATTTTCAGGTCTTTCTCTACGATTTTATCTAATTCCATGATTTGCTAGATTAATGCTTCAGTCGCGTCTAATTCTGATAATGCCAAGTCGTACTGCTCTGGGCTTGGTACACCATGGTGCCATTTTAGTACACGTTCCATGTAGCTGATTCCTTTACCTTTAATGGTATGGGCAATTATAAAATTGGGCTTACCAGCTTCGAAAGGCCCATTATTCAAAGCCTCATCCAGATCGGCGAGATTATGTCCATCTACTTCCCGGACCGACCAGCCAAAAGCTTCCAATTTATCCCGTAGGGAATCTGTGTTCATTACTTCTTGATTGGACCCAGTAATTTGCTGCTTGTTGTTGTCCAGAATGGCATATAAATTATCCAGCTTGTAATGAGAAGCGGATAGAAATGCTTCCCAGTTTGAGCCTTCAGGCAATTCCCCATCTCCTAGAAGCGTAAATATTCTATGCTCTTTTTTATCCAGTTTCGCTGCAATAGCTTCTCCCACGCAGATAGGAAGACCATGTCCCAGTGCACCGGTATTTTGCTCTACACCATTCACCTTTTTGGTGGGATGCCCGATGTAGTGGGATTGGTATTGACATAGAGTTTCCAGATCAGATTCTGGAAAAAAACCGCGATCCGACAAGGTCACAAAAAGGGCTTCTACACAATGTCCTTTACTTTGGATATAGCGATCACGGTTAGGGTTTTTGAAATTGCTTGGATCTACATTAAGCACTCTGTTATAGAGTACATTGAGAATGTCCACACATGAAAGGCTTCCTCCCGTATGTCCCGCCTTTGCTTTATAAATGTATTTGAGAAGGTTTTTTCTCAGAAATACAGACTTCAGTTTCAATTCTTTATCTGTCATCTTTAAGTGATTTTTTTCAACAATTAGGTTAGTTGATCTAATGTGTTTTATCCTTCGTGATGGTAAACTTCCCATCCCATGTAATTTTCAAATGCTTCCTTAAGTGCTTCGGATGTATGTGATGCATTCATAACTACATGATGCTCAAAGCCATTTTTGCAGATGTGTTTCATCAAACCTTGAAGATTAGGGATTTTGGCTACTGCTCGGTTTCCGAATGTTTTCAATTCATCATCCGTCAATTGACCATCTCCGACATAGGCTTTCATGATTCCTCGGGTATCGTCCGTGCTGATTCTACCGAAAGTCAATGGGGAAGCAGGAGTACGTCCATCCAAAGCTCCGTAGGTGTTTTCTACTCCCACAGTTGTTCCTAGGATGGGAGCATTGCTGATTTCAATGTCTGGCAGAAATGATTTTGCCCAGTTTCCACAGTGGAAAAGCACACATTTTTCATCATCATCAGCGTAGTTATTGTTCCAATCCACTAATGCACTCGGGGAGCCTGAAGCCAATTGCATGGCATACATACTGAGCGTTCCTGTGACATCCACTTCGCAGGCGCTAGGGATCATTCCCTCGCTGAACATGCTGGAGCTGG
Source organism: Algoriphagus chordae (assembly GCF_003254055.1). GTDB lineage: Bacteria > Bacteroidota > Bacteroidia > Cytophagales > Cyclobacteriaceae > Algoriphagus > Algoriphagus chordae. The sequence goes on along the minus strand of NZ_QKZT01000010.1, from coordinate 104,511 downwards.
TGCAGACATTACATCCAAAATTTTGCTGCAAAGAAGTCCAACACTGAATGGCATTTGCATCAAGTTGATTTTCGGTCATGAAATCATTCAATACTACATCAAGCTTGGCCATTTGGATCAGAGACTCGCTAGGAGTTTTTCCTGTGGACGCGTAGTTGTGGATTTTCTCCAAATGGTCCTTTACGCGCTGATCAGATTTGTCCAATTTATTTGCATATCCTAGGATCTCAGACAGGTCGCAGGTAACTACAGAGATGCCATTTTTTTGCAGGATTTTTTCGCTGTATCGTACGGTATTAAAGGCAGTTGGTCTTGCTCCAATTGCACCGATACGCACATTTTTCATTCCTTTCACTACACGGCATACACCCAAAAATTGCTTTAGATCTGCCAAAAACGAAGGGTCTGTAGGGTGGACTACGTGTTTGGTAGTGATTGAGTATTTGATGCCGTATTGATAGAGGTTGTTACAAACGGAAATCTTGCCACACCAAGAATCTCGGCGATTTGCTACATTAAGCTTATTGAGTTCATCAGGGTAGCCTTGTATCAGTACAGGTACTTTCAGGTCGGCTAGGTGGAGCGTGTCAGCTATGCCTCTTTCATCTCCGAAATTTGGAAGGACGACCAAAACTCCAGCTATATCATCTTTATGTTTCTTGAATAGGTCTGCACATTTTCTTGCATCGGTATAGGTTTCTACTCCACCCAATTTAGTGGCTGTCTCATCCAGAATAATGGCTCTAATTCCCTGTTCACCCAGCATTTTAAGAACTTCTATCCGTGCTTCTGATACCAGTTTGTCCGGAAAAAAATCTCTGTTTCCGATGATTATCCCTAAAGTTATGTTTTGCTTTTTCATTCCTTGTGCTATAGCTGTTTTCTGCGTTTTATTTAGTTGTGTCTTCTGCGATGATCAATTGGATATCGTGTTCCTTAAAGACTTCCTTATGTTTGTTTTCTACCCCCTCATCTGTGATGATATAATCTATCAAAGACAGAGCACCCAAGCTAGCAAAGGCACTTTTGCCTATTTTGGAAGAGTCTGCTACCAAGTAGGTGGTGTCTGCTGCATCAATCATTGCTTTTTTCACAACCAGATCACTAAGACTAGGATAGGTAAGTCCTGATTTTAAAGAAATCCCGGCTGTTGCAAGAAAGAGTTTTTGGACGTTTAGACCTTTGAAGAAATCCGCAGCCTTCTGTCCTGTCAATGAAAGCGTAGGTGCTTTGAATTCTCCCCCTGTCATGATGATGTCAATATTGGGATTAGCGCCTAGCATAAGTGCAATATTCAGAGCGTTGGTGATAACTGTGAGCCCTTTGATGTTTACAATCTTTTTGGCGATCTCTGTAGTGGTAGATCCAGAATCTAGAATGATGGTGTCACCGGGTTGGATGAATTCAAGGCATTTTTCTGCAATGATTTCTTTTTCTTTGAGGTTCTCTTGGTGTACCAATGAGAAGTTTCGGACCTTATCTTCGACATCTTTTAAATGTACTCCGCCATGTTCCCTTATTACTAAACCATTTTTTTCCAGTTTTTCTAAGTCTTGTCGAATCGTGACTTCTGTTACTTTGAAGATGCGTGCCAAATCATTCACCTTAGCTGAACCATCTTCTTTTAATAGCTCAAGTATTTTTTCTTTTCTTTGTTTGGGGAGCATAGATTTTTTGTTTCTTGATTAAAAACAAAAGTAACTTATTTCGAATACTTATGCTTTTGTTTTTGTTTGCTTTCGCTAAATCCCTACTAACCTATAATTATTCTAAATTGATTGAGCCAATTATTCTGGATTTATTGAGTTGGGGTAGTTGAAATTTTTGAATTAAAAGAGGGGAGGGTATTCTGTAAAATTTAACACAGCCCTCCCTTCTAACCCTATAGGCCAATAATTATTGATATCCTGGATTTTGAGTGAACTCGGACCGGTTTGTGACAGCATCCAATTGTGATTGCGGAATAGGACGAATCATATGATGTTGGTCTACAGATTTCACATCTGGGTTCAAGGCAGGCACTCTATCTACTAGTTTGTTTGTTCTTTTCAGGTCAAACCATCTCAATTGCTCACCTGCAAATTCTCTTGCACGCTCATCTAAGATGAAATCAAGCGTAACTTGATCCGAAGTGATTTTCATGGCGTCTTCTTGACCTGGTTTAGCAGCTCTTTCTCTAATTACATTGATATGATCAGCGGCTGCTTGAAGGTTACCTTGATACATCTGAGCTTCTGCAGCAATTAAATACAATTCCGCAAAGCGGATTACATAGGCATCTCTTGAGCTTTGTGCTTCATTTGCACTAGATCTAGTATTATCCATGTGTTTTGTTAGAGTAGGATAGCGAAGGTTGTCCCGCACAGTTCCATTTTCATTGTATATATCATTTCTATTATATACCTGGTAAATATGACCTTGGCTACCTGAGAAAGTACTTCTAGTGGCTACTACTGCCGTGTCTCCCATATTCATTCCATCAGGAAGGTTAGTGGAATTGGCATACCATACTTCCATAAATGACCCTTCATATCTAGCATCTGATTCACTATACAAATCTAATAATGAGCGAGTTGGCATATATCTATTAAATGGTCTTCCATACTCAATTGCTCTTGTCAGTCCTGGTAGATTGTCATACTTCATCAAGAAGTGCAAGTGGCCGTTGTTACTGCCTCGACCATGACCCAGTGGATTGGTAGAGGTGTTCCGTAGATCATTTAGCGTTAAGTTTTCTGCGTAATTAACAGCATAGACAATTTCGCTATTATGGTTATTACCCATGTCCCACAGGTCTGCGTAATTAGACACCAGTTCAAACCCAAACCCGCCATTGATCACTGATTCGGCCATAGCACTTGCTTCGCTATACATTTTGCGTGTTAAGTAGATGCGTGCTAAGAAAGACATAGCTGCAGGTTTGGTAACTCTTCCGTAGTCTGGAGTAGTAGGAGAGAGATTAGCCACTGCAAAATCCAAGTCTTCAAGAATTTGAGCGTAAAATGTGTCCACAGGTGTTTTGTTGGCCGTGGTAATGATACCTTGAGATTCTTCCAAGGTGAAGTGCACTCCACCCCAAGTTTCTACAATGTGATAGTAATAAAATGCTCTTAAGAACCTGAGTTCTGCTTCTCTTTGAACTCGTAAGGCTGGAGTCAATCCAGCATCCGAGATTCTATTGATGCCTGCATTCGTAAGGTTGATTGCAGCATAAAGTTGAGTCCAAAGTGTTGTAATTGGAGCATTGGTGCCTTGCAGGTTGGTATAGGTGGTCAAATCCGGCCAAACATCGCCAGCCGCACTCATCCAAATATCTGTTCCCATTTCTGTCATATTATAAGCTTCCTCTTTGCCATACCACCATCTCTGATAAGAGTAAGCGGCATTTACTAGTGATTCGAAGCCTTCAGGTGTAGTGTAAACTGCCTCAGCAGTTAATCCACTTGGGTTGTACTCATCGAGCATGTCATCACAAGAAGTGCTGAGCATAGCCATCGATAAAATGAGTAGTGTAATTAGTGATGTATTTTTCATTGTTAAGAGCTTTTGAATGGGTTAAAAACCAAGGTTAATTCCGAAAACATAGTTTTTTAACATAGGGAAGCTTTCTCCGCCACCTCTTTCGGGATCATACTCATCTAGTTTGGAACTCTTAGTCCAGGTTAGCAAATTGGTGCCGGTGAAGTAGATCCTCATATTGCTTAGGAATGAGTTATCCTTTACAGGCAAAGTATAACCTAAGGAAATGTTTCTGAGCCTAATGTAAGATCCATCTACATAGCCTATTGTACTCCAATAGAGTGTTGATGAACCTGATACTCCTGCATTTGGTCTAGGGTATTCATTTGTTGGATTTTCTGGGGTCCAGTAATCAATGGCCTTTGAGCTATTGCTTAGATTGGATTGTCTGTCATACCTGCTGAGAAAATTTGGGTTGATAGTTTGTCCCCATCTTGCAAAGAAATACACACTGAAATCGAATGCTTTATAGGTTAGCTTATTATTTAAACCACCAAACCAATCAGGTCTATTATTTCCAGCAAGGACGATTCTATCATTAACAGCATCTATTTTATTGTCCCCATTTTGATCTTTTACTTTAATGTCTCCGGGTACTTGACCGTAGGATTGGGCTTCATCTGCTTCAGATGTCTGCCAAATACCAAGTTTTTCATAGTCATAAAATACTGAAATAGGCTGTCCTACAAACCATCCATTTCCTATGTCATCCACTCCATCGGTTACCAGAGATACGATTTCTTCTCTATTTCTGGTAAAAGTCAGCGTGCTCTCCCAAGTGAAATCGGCTTTTTCTATATTCACCGTGTTTATCCCTAATTCAATTCCATGGTTTCTTGTTTTACCGATGTTTTGAAACACTTGCTGCACTCCTGTGGTAGGGGGTAAACCACGAGGAAGAAGTAAATCTGAAGTTTGGGTGTTATAAATGTCTATGGTAGCGCTAAGTCTGTTTTTCCAAAGCCCTAAGTCAATCCCGAAATTGGTGGTAGCAGATAGCTCCCATCCTGCATCTGGATTGCCTAATAGAGGTGAAAAGGTGAATCCTTGGAAACTTGACTCACCAAAGGCCATTGGCATTCTAGTCAATGAGCTCTGTGTTCCATATGGTTGTATGCCCGAATTTCCTGCCACACCATAGCTTGCACGAAGCTTTAATTCACTGATGCTTTCTAGGTTTTGCATGAATCCTTCATCTACTACTCTCCAAGCAAAAGCTGCAGAAGGGAAAAACGCCCATTTGTTGCCTGCAGACAATCTTGATGCTCCATCAGCTCTGTCAGTCAAGGTGATAAGGTATTTTCCTTTGAAGCTGTAATTTAATCTTGCAGCAAAGGACAAGACGTTCCATTTGGCATACCCACTGTTGATAGCAATATTATCCGGGGCATTCCCAAGGCCATAAAACAATTGACCTGGGAGTAATTGATTTTCGCCTTGAGCTAGTACATCGTCTCCTTCATTTTGAACATAACTACTCAAAGCTGTTATAGTAAAAGAGTGATCTTTTATCTCTTTTTGATAATTGATCACATTGTCCCAATTGAAAAAGCGGCCGTTCGAAGCGGTGTATTGCGCTCTGCTGGTTCCTCCGTTTCTACTGATAGAATTAGATGCTTCAAAAAGGCCAACTCTAGAGTTACTGATGTTTGTCCCGAAATTAGATCGGAAACTAAATCCATTGAAAGGCTTCAGGTCTAAATAGACATTGGCTATCACATTGGTGATTTTGCCTGTATTAGAAAAAATATCTGGTTGCTCATCAGCTAATGGGCTTATTGAAGATCCGCCTAGGGGATACACTATAAAGTCTCCATTTTCATCATAAACTGTTCCTAAAGGGATGATTTTATTCGCCATATTTAGCGGATCTCTGCGATAGCTTTCATCTCTATTAGCAATTTGAGATTGCAGTCCTGCTTTGATCCAACTATTGAATGTATGATCAACATTTGCCCTTAAGGTATAGCGCTTAACATCGTCAAATTTTAAAATACCAGTTTCACCAAAGTAATCCACTGAAGTGTAAACTTTGGTTTTGTCGCTGCCTGCATTTACACCAATATTATAATTTTGTTGAGTACCATTTCTGAATAGAAGATCCTGGTAATCGATCCAATCACCATTTGCAATGGCATCCAGTTCTTGGGTGTTAAAAATTAGGGGGTCGTCGGAAACAGAATTCCATTTTCCGGTAGTTCTATTTGCTTCTCTTTTGATAGCCACATATTCATCTCCATTCATTACTGATGGATATCTAGAGACTTCGGAAATTCCATAGTAAGAATTGAATGTTACTTTTGGCTTGCCTACTGCACCCTTTTTGGTAGAAATAATAACTATTCCATTTGCGCCTTGCCATCCATAGATTGCTGTTGAAGAAGCGTCCTTTAAAAATTCCATGGATTCAATATCATTTGGATTGATATTGTCAATATTTCCAGTCTGCACTCCGTCTACTATAAATAATGGGTTGTTGCTCGCCCCAATAGATCTATTTCCTCTGATTCGGATATTAATACCTGATGAAGATGAACCGCTACCTCTGGTGATGTCCACCCCTGCTACCTTACCTTGAATAGACTCCAGTGGGTTTTGGGCAGGGACTTGTACGATATCTTCATTTTTAAGAGAGGTGACCGCACCTGTTAGATCTCTTTTCTTCACCGTACCATAACCGATCACTACCACTTCTTCCATGTTAGTCACGTCAGGTTCTAGCATGACATTGATGGTTGTCTGGTTTCCTACTTCTATTTCTTGTGTGATGTAACCTATAGAGCTGAATACTAAAATGGCTCCACTTGGGACAAAGATGGAATATTTACCATCTATATTGGTAATAGTCCCGGTGTTAGTCCCTTTGACCAAAATAGTCGCCCCAGGAAGGGCTCCGTCATAATCTGTGGCATTTACAATTCCAATTACCTGAGTGTTCTGTGCCAAAATCTCGAAATTGATAAGGGCAAAACAAAAGGTGGAGAGCCAGAGAAACCTCCATAATTTGGCTTGTTCCCGCGGAGGCTTTGTTTTAGTGTGTGAAATTTTCTTCATGTTAGCTGGGTTTTGTTAATAAGTTGATTCAATACACTTGTAGAACTTATAGTTTACTTTTTCCTAATAAAAAGAAATCAAAAGAAGCTAAAAGTAAGGATTAACAAGTGGTTTGTAGGATAAAAGTATGAATTTGCACAAATAAACAAACTATTTAGCCTAAAATATTTACGATTATTTGTTTTTTATTTTTCGTTTACTTTCTTTTTGATACATTTGATGGGCTGCAAGTCTAGAGTTGAATCTGAATGTGGACGATATATCATTGATTGATAAATGTTTGTGATATATTGATGAGGTTCTTAAAAAGAAGGTTATACAATATGAAAAGTACTTGGGTTTTTGGATTGAGTTTGATAGGATACCTAGTAATTGGTTCCTTTCTAAGCTGCGGTGCAGCTGATAACAAGGCAATTAAGCCTCGGGTACTGATTAGCTCAGATATAGGAGGGACAGATCCAGATGACTTTCAGTCAATGATACATTTATTGATGTACTCTGACCAATTCGAAATCGAAGGATTAGTTTCTTCTCCTTTCGGTGATGGGAGTAAACAGGACTTTTTGGATATTATTGACCTATACGAAAAGGATTATAAGCAACTACTAAAACAAGCTCCAGAACTGCCTTCCCCAAAATCACTTCGGGATATTACCAAGCAAGGCGAGAAAGATGCGGCACCTTTCAAAGGATTTACCACAGCTACAGAAGGATCAGAATGGATTATTCAATGCGCGAAAAAAGATAGTGATCAACCACTTTGGGTCCTTGTCTGGGGAGGCATCGAGGATGTCGCTCAGGCACTCCACGATGCGCCGGAGATTAAAGACAATATTCGAGTCTATTGGATAGGAGGGCCCAATAAAAAATGGAGCATCAATGCCTATTCTTATATCGCTGAGCATCATCCGGATTTGTGGATGATTGAGGCAAATGCAACTTATAGAGGTTGGTTTATGGATGAAGATTCTCCAAAAGACGTGAAAGGTGATGCTTATTATGACAACTACATCCAAGGCAGAGGTGCTATGGGCAAGGATTTCATCAAGTATTATGATGGTAGGATTAAAATGGGGGATACTCCCTCACTAGCCTACCTGATGAGCGGCGATCCAAATGATCCCATGGGTGAAAGTTGGGGAGGTAGTTTTGAGAAAATCGATCACAGCTCACGAAATATTTTTATAGACGGAAGTACTTTGGAGGATACAGTAGCTGCTTATGGCACTATCGAATGGAGATTTACTGGCCCAGAATTGAGTGTTTCAGAAGATTCGATTGTATTTGAACTGGAAGTACAAAATCAAATCTGGCCAGGCTATTACTTAGGGGAAGGTATGTATGGTGTAAAGTATAGCTCCAAAAAACCAGAAAAAGGAACCTACAAAACCCGAAGTGCAATTGCTGAATTAGATGGCTTGCAAGGCGGTTATGTAAGTACGGATCCTTGGCCAGGAAAGGCTTCGCCCGATGATTATCAGCTAGGAAGTAATTGGTATAGTGACAAGGTAGATCCGGCTCTCTTTATAAAGGATCAACAGGGAGCTAAAACCATCTCAAAACATAGGAAAGAGTTTTTATTGGATTGGGCAGATAGATGGAAATGGCTTGAAAAGTAATTGTGCCTAACTCAAATTCAAAGAAATAACAATAAGCCCCTCTTTATGAAAAGAATCAATTTAGTCGTAGTGATAAGCATTATTGCTATCACTTCGGCATTTTCTCAACAATTAGCATTCCCCACAGCTGAAGGATATGGGAAGTTCTCAAAAGGCGGTCGTGGAGGAGCAGTGTATGAAGTTACCAATCTAAATGATAGTGGAGAGGGAAGCTTGCGAGCTGCTGTGGAAGCATCGGAACCTCGAACTGTTGTATTTCGGGTATCAGGAACTATAGAACTCGAAAGTGCTCTACGGATCAAGAATCCATATATCACCATAGCTGGTCAAACAGCTCCCGGAGATGGTATTTGCATCAAAAAAAATCCACTGGTAATCGAAGCAGATCATGTGATTGTAAGGTATTTGAGAGTTAGACTGGGAAATGAATCAGGTGATGACACTGATGCGGTTTCCAGCAGATATAATAAGCACCTTATTTTCGATCATATTTCGGCCAGCTGGAGTGTTGATGAAACCATGTCAATTTATCATAATGATAGTATTACGGTACAGTGGAGTATTATTTCCGAAAGCATGCACGACTCTAATCATGTAAAAGGAGCGCATGGCTTCGGCGGTATATGGGGCTCGAACTTTGGGAGCTATCACCATAACTTGCTAGCGCATCATGGAAGTCGAAATCCTAGAATGGCTTCAGGTTCTGGATATACTGATTATAGAAATAATGTGGTTTATAACTGGGGGTATAACAGCACCTATGGTGGAGAAAACAAACAAGGTACGGATCCTCGATTTACCTTTTCGACCATCAATATGGTCGCCAACTACTATAAGCCTGGGCCTGCGACACAGGCGGGTGATAATTCACACAGGTTGGCAAATCCATCCATGCGTAAGGATGTCAGTGATTTTGGTAAATGGTATATTGCTGATAATGTGATGATTGGGAGTGATCGCGTCACGGCTGACAATTGGGATGGTGGGGTGCAGCCTCAAGGTGGTAAATCAAATATTCAATATGTCAGACTTGAAAAACCTTGGAAATCAATGCCTATCAATCAGCAGTCCGCTGAAGAAGCATTCGACTTAGTACTTGCAAATGCTGGGGCTACCTTGCCTAAGCGGGATGCGGTGGATACCCGGATTGTCAATGAGACAAAAGGAGGGTTTACAACCTATGAAGGCGGAACTTATAGAAAGCGGATCACATTGACTGATACCTCAAAAAAATCAGGAATTATAGACTCTCAAAACGATGTGGGTGGCTGGCCAGAATTGAAGAGTTTACCTGCCCCTAAAGACGCTGACCACGATGGTATGCCTGACGAGTGGGAAAAATCAAATGGATTGAATCCTGCTGACGCTACAGATCGAAACTTGATCAAGGGAGGATACACCATGTTGGAAATTTATCTGAATTCCATTAGGTAAATCTTTAGATCATCTGGATTAATATAAATAACCAGACTTTCTAACACAAGGAATCTGAATCTCAAGGAAACAATGACCCAAAAACTACCAATGAAAAGCTATTTAGGAATTATCAGCTGCCTCCTGCTGATGAATTCCGTGCAGGTATATGCACAGGAAAAAAGTATGGTGAATACCTCAAAAAGCCCTTTTGCCCAGCAGGTTTCAGTAGATATGGATGCCGTTCACTGGACGGGAGGATTTTGGGGGAGATGGGCGGAAGTCAGCCGGGATACCATGGCTATGAATATGCTTCATGTCTATGAAAATGACACCTTGAGCCATGCCTTTCTCAATTTTGAAATAGCTGCTGGACTCAAAGAAGGAAGATACCGCGGAGCCCCTTTTCATGATGGGGATTTTTATAAAACTCTGGAAGCGCTCGTGTCAGTTTATGCCACCACGGGTGATTCCAAGTATTATGAGGAATTGGAGCGTATTATTCCGGTAATAGCTGCTGCTCAGCGAAGCGATGGCTATCTCCATACCTCGACGTTGATTAAGCAAAGAACCAATCCTGAAGATGCTGTAGAGTTTGAGGATAGGATGAATTTCGAGACCTACAATATGGGGCATCTGATGACAGCTGCCAGTTTGCATTACCGGACTACTGGTCAGACTAACTTTCTGGATATAGCGATAAAAGCGACAGATTTTCTTGTAGAATATCATGAAAATGCTTCTGCCGAGCAAGCTCAAAATGCCATCTGTCCCTCTCACTATATGGGAGTGGTTGAAATGTATCGAACCACACGAGACCAGCGCTACCTAGATCTGGCAGAGAAGATGATTGATATTCGAGGAATGATTGCTGATGGTACAGACCATAATCAGGACCGAATTCCATTCAGGCAACAACGCGATGCGGTAGGTCATGCGGTACGTGCTAATTATTTATATGCAGGAGTTGCGGATTTGTATGCTGAGACTGGTGAGGATTCATTGATGATGGCTTTGGAAAGTATCTGGCAAGATGTGGTGAGTAAAAAGCTATATATCACCGGTGCAACGGGAGCTTTATACGATGGAGTTTCGCCAAATGGTACCACCTACAATCAGCCGATCATTCAGCAGGTGCATCAAGCCTATGGACAAGCCTATCAGCTCCCGAATATTGCAGCTTACAATGAAACCTGTGCCAATATTGGAAATGTCCTTTGGAACCACAGGATGCTGTTGGTGACTGGAGACAGTCGATTTGCAGATGTCTTAGAGCTCAGTTTGTTCAACAGCGTCTTATCAGGAACTGATCTAGGTGGTACGAATTTTAACTATACCAATCCTCTTCGAGTGGACGATGACTTGCCTTTTGAATTCCGCTGGTCAAAGGAGAGGGAACCCTATATTTCCAAGTCAAACTGTTGTCCTCCTAATGTGGTGAGGACGGTGGCAGAATCCCAGAATTATGCTTATGCATTGTCCAAAAAGGGACTTATAGTGAATATGTATGGTAGCAATAGTTTAAAGACAAAATTGCTGGATGGTACTGATTTGGAAGTGAATCAGGAGACTGATTATCCCTGGGATGGTTCGATTAAGTTAGAAATTAAAAAATCTTCAGGTAATCCATTTGCTATTGATATGCGAATCCCTGCTTGGTCAGAAAATGCTGAAATTAAGGTAAATGGTGAAAAAATAGAAATCAACGCCGTTTCAGGAACATACGCGAGCCTAAGCAGAAACTGGAAAAAAGGGGATGTGATCGAACTATACCTTCCTATGCCTGTGCGATTGATGGAAGCAAATCCATTGGTAGAGGAGACAAGGAATCAGGTAGCTGTTATGAGAGGTCCTATAGTTTATTGTATCGAATCGCCTGATATTAAAGGCGCTAGGATTTTTGATGTGAAAATCCCTTCAGATATACTATTCACTCCTGTGAAGGAAGACATCGATGGAGCCCAAATCGCATTTTTGGATGGTAAAGCTCTGCTTGAGACTGAAAAAAGCTGGGAGGCTGAGCTTTACCGGCCTATTAACTCCGAGACTGAACTTAAAGAGTTTGAGATCAGACTGGTACCCTATTTTTCTTGGGGGAATAGAGGGGAGTCTGAAATGTCTGTCTGGATTCCTCTGATAAAGTAAAATAATCTAGAGATACAATTCTTTGGGGTAATAGGGTGAATTCATTCTCTATGCGCGGATTTGCTGCTCAATTTTACCGTTGAAATGAAGAAACTTTTAACTTATTAAATTATGAAAAGAACTATTTTAAGTATCGCATTGGCATTAATTGCATTGAGCAGTTTTGCCCAACAATTAGCATTTCCAACCGCTGAAGGATATGGGAAATACACTGTCGGAGGACGTGGAGGTACAGTTTACGAAGTAGTCAATCTAAATGACTCTGGAGAAGGAAGCCTTCGTGCGGCTGTAGAAGCAGAAGGTCCAAGAACTGTTGTTTTCAGGGTATCTGGTACTATCAAATTAGAAAAGGATTTGAGAATCAAAAACCCTTTTATCACGATAGCTGGTCAAACGGCTCCTGGAGATGGAATTACCCTAAGGGATTATCCTCTGATGATCGATGCAGATGAAGTTATTATTAGATACATCAGGGTTCGACTTGGGAATGAATCGGGAGGGGAAACCGATGCTATTTCCAGCAGATATACCACCAATCTTATATTAGATCATATATCAGCGAGCTGGAGCATTGATGAAACGATGTCCATTTACCATGGAAAAAATGTAACGGTTCAATGGTCTGTGATTTCTGAGAGTCTCTATAACTCCAATCATCAAAAAGGCAACCATGGATTTGGAGGGATTTGGGGTTCTAATTACAGCACATACCATCATAATTTAATCGCCAACCATTCCAACCGAAATCCACGCTTTGCATCTGGAGGAGGGAACATTGATTATCGAAATAATGTGGTGTACAATTGGGGATATGAGTCTACCTATGGTGCTGAAGTGAACCAAGTTGGAAATGAGAAATTCAATTTCACCAACATCAACATGGTGGGAAACTATTATAAAGCAGGGCCTGCTACAGAACCTGGTCAGATTTCCCATCGACTTGCCTCGCCTTGGTCACGTAATAAAGCCGAGGACTATGGGAAATGGTACATCTCAGACAACACTTTAGAAGGGAATGTTTGGATCTCAGAGAATAACTGGCTGGGTGGTGTGCAACCTCAAGATGGTAGCGCGTATCTTGAGGGTTTAAAGCTGGATGAGCCTTGGCCATCTATGCCTATCAATGAACAGCCTGCTGAGGAAGCCTTCGATTCTGTCCTAGAAAATGCAGGAGCTATTTTTCCAAAACGCGACGTAGTAGACCTTCGAATTATAGAAGAAGTTAGAAATGGCTACGCTACTTTTGAAGGCGCGACTTACAAAAAGGACCATAAAGTCGCAGATAAATCCAAAAATACCGGAATCATTGACACACAGGAGGATGTAGGGGGCTGGCCAGAGTTGAAAACGGGACCTGCTCCGGTGGATACTGACCATGATGGCATGCCAGATGATTGGGAAAAACAAAATGGCCTTGATCCCAATAAGGCTAGTGATGGGAATAAGATAGGGGAAGACGGTTATACTATGTTGGAAAAGTATCTAAACTCTATTTTATAAAGGATTGATTATTAATAAATTGTGATTATCCGCAATAAAGCCAGTTGCCTTAGATTCTTTGCTTATCTGGTCGGAAGACCGAAGACACAAGACCGAAATGTCAAATTATAAATTTGAACATATTCTAGATTGCTTTTCCCTCTTTACTGATAGAAAAGCGGATATACATATAATAACTATACAACTATGAGAGATAGATGGGGAGTCAATCGAATGTTGACATTACTTCTTAAGAGCATTAGTTTAAAACTTATTCCAGTATTTTTTTTACTTGGAAGTGGATTAAACCCAGTTTCAGCTCAGGAAAAGCCAAGGTTATTTGTTCTAACAGATATCGGTGGAGATCCAGATGATCAGATGTCAATGGTTAGGTTGATGACCTATTCCAATCAACTTGATATTGAAGGTCTCGTTGCTTCTGAAGTGAAGGACAAGGTCAATCCTGAGCGTATTCATCAGATTGTAGACGCCTATGGTGAAGTAAGGGATAATTTGGAGCTTCACGAGCCAGGATTTCCCACAGCTAATTCTTTAAAGGCTTGCATTTCACAAGGGATTCCTGTTGGAGGCATGGAAGGCGTTGGTCAAGGGAAAGATTCACCTGGGTCTGAACAGCTGATAAAGGTGGTAGACCGAGAGGATCCACGACCTGTTTGGGTGACTGTTTGGGGTGGGCCAAGTGTATTGGCTCAAGCACTCTATAAAGTGCGATCTACACGCTCAGAGGATGAGGTAGCCAAATTTGTTTCTAAACTCCGAGTTTATGCCATCTCTGATCAGGATGATAGTGGGCCATGGATACGTAAAGAGTTTCCTGAGCTTTTTTATATCGTTACACCAGGTACTAATGGAGGTGGTGCTTATCACCATGCCACTTGGATAGCTATTGGCGGAGATAAATTTCATGGCCGTTTTGATGGAGCAGACTTTCAATTGGTGACCAATGAATGGCTTGAAAAAAATATACGTCGCAAAGGTCCTTTGGGAAAGGTATATCCTCATTGGGAATACATGATGGAAGGTGATACCCCTTCTTTCCTGTATCTTATAAATAATGGTTTGAATAATCCTGATCATCCCAATTGGGGCGGATGGGGAGGTCGCTATGAACTTTACACCCCGAAAACTGAGAAGTGGTTCTTTGAACCTGAAACCCGTCCTATCTGGACCAATGTACAAGATGAAGTATTGGGAAATGACGGAGAGTGGCACACTACAAATCATGCTACAATTTGGCGATGGCGCGAGGCTTACCAAAATGATTTTGCAGCAAGAATGGATTGGACCATTAAGACGTATGATCAGGCCAATCATCCACCGGTAGTGAAGCTTGATCATCCGGCTTTTATCAAGGCCAAGCCAGGAGAACGAGTAGATCTTAGTGCTGTCGGTACCACTGACCCAGATGGGGATTTACTTTCCTATGAGTGGTTTTGCTACGAAGAGCCAGGCACTCGAGGGATGTCAAGTTCAGACTCAGGTGTAAAACACGATATCAGTGGTTTTGATCACCAGAAAGCTTGGCTCAAAGTTAAAACTAGCCGTGTTATGCGTCCAGGGACAGGAACTATGCATATTATCCTAGCTGTCACGGACAATGGGACTCCGCGTCTTACCAGATATAAACGTATTATTATAGAGGTAGAATAAAGCTGAAAAGCTACTGCCTGAATATTCAGGTTAATCCATTGAAATGCAGGATATAGACGAAAAATTTTTCCACCCTTGAAAATAAAAAAAGCCATCCGAATTAACGAATGGCTGGTGGGCCCACCTGGGATCTGCCGATAGCTATCGGTGCAGGGATCCACTGCTCCGAAAGTATTCGGAGGAGTCAGTTGACTTTATACTTTATTTTTAGTTTGGTAGAAATCTCTGGGTATATCTTCAAATTCTGGATGTAGATTTTTGATTTCATTTTTTTGATATGTAGTTCTATCATTCTTGCTTGAGATAAAGATTCACACTCAATTGAATGGAAAAGTATCCAATCATTCGCTTTTTGAGTGAAGTTGAATATACTGTACTTTTTGGCGATATTGTTTTCTAATCTTTCTAGGACCGATAAAGAAGTCAGTCCAGTATAAAACCGATTCAGAGAATTGGAATGTAGGATATAGACGAAAAATTTTTCCACCCTTAAAAATAAAAAAAGCCATCCGAATTAACGAATGGCTTGTGGGCCCACTTGGAATCTGCCGATAGCTATCGGTGCAGGGACCTACTGCTCCGAAAGTATTCGGAGGAGTCAGTTGACATTATACTTTATTAGTAGTTTGGTAGAAATCTCTGGATATATCTTCAAATTCTGGATGTAGATTTTTGATTTCATTTTTTTGATATGAAGTTCTATCATTCTTGCTTGAGATAAAGATTCACACTCAATTGAATGGAAAAGAATCCAATCATTCGCTTTTTGAGTGAAGTTGAATTTACTGTACTTTTTGGCGATATGGTTTTCTAATCTTTCTAGGACCGATAAAGAAGTCAGTCCAGTATAAAACCGATTCAGAGAATTGGAATGTAGGATATAGACGAAAAATTTTTCCACCCTTAGAAATAAAAAAAGCCATCCGAATTAACGAATGGCTTGTGGGCCCACTTGGAATCGAACCAAGCACCTACTGATTATGAGTCAGTTGCTCTAACCAAATGAGCTATAGGCCCGA
>NZ_QKZT01000010.1:0-88397 GCF_003254055.1 Algoriphagus chordae | reverse complement strand
GTCAGTTGCTCTAACCAAATGAGCTATAGGCCCGAGATACCTTTTATAAATACCTACTGTCCCGATGACTATCGGGAGAGCCAGTTGCTCTAACCTTCCGATCGTTATCGGTCAGGCATTTTTTAAAACTTCTAGTTTTTCGGTCGTATTCGCCGTAAACCTTGGTTTTCGGAGTGCAATGTTACATATTTGAATGCAAATACACAACCTATATTTCGAATGAAAAATGCACCTGATGCAGACTTTTTGATTTTTGATTTAGGCAATGTCATAATTGATATTGATTATCAGAAGGCATTGCAGCGTATCAAACAGGAGATCTCCACTGACTTACACGACAAAGTTGATGGCTTTTATCTCACTGATTTCCACAAGGATTATGAGGTGGGAAGGATCAATTCTGCTGCCTTTAGAGATGAGGTTAGAAGCTATTTCCAGCAGGATTGGAACGACGAAAAAGTGGATGAATTATGGAATCATTTGCTGCTCAAAATTCCTTCAGAAAGACTAGAATTAATTTCAAAATTGAGAGAAAAATTTCAAGTTGGAGTCTTGAGTAATACCAATCTCATACATATCCTTGCTGTCAATAGAATTTTGAAGGAAGATCATGGCTTGGAAAACTTCGATCCAATTTTTGATTGGGTATTTTTGAGTCATGAAATGGGACTTTCCAAGCCTTCTCCAGAGATCTTTGAAAAAATGTTGGTTGATCTTGGCACTTCTGCTGATCGGGTGATATTTTTTGATGATTTGATTGCCAATGTGGAAGGAGCTAAAGCAGTAGGTATTCAGGCGGTACATGTGACGGGCCCTGAGGTTATTTTCGATTATTTTAAGAATGTATAGCAAAAAAGAATACCTCCGTCACGGATTATTATTTATCGCCACTGTTATCACTACCTCCCTTGCAGGTTCAGAGTGGGTTTATTTGAAATCTGTATTCGGAGAAGGGGAGGCTGCCCTCAGCTGGGAGTATTTCTGGATGTCAATGGCCTTTTCGATTCCTTTTATTGGGATTTTACTTATTCACGAGCTAGGACATTTCTTTACCGCTATTTATCATAAAGTAAAGTGTACGCTGCCATTTTTCATTCCTGGATGGCTGGGTTTTATAGGTGTACCATCTATCGGGACATTTGGTGCAGTCATCCAGATGAAAGGTTTTGTCAATAGCAGAAAGAAATTCTTTGACATAGGAGTTGCTGGACCATTGGCTGGGTTTGTTATTGCATTGCTAGTGCTAGTATATGGATTTACTACGCTTCCTGAGAGTAATTACATTTACGAAATTCATCCTGAATATGCCGACCCTGATTTCCAAGGACCAGGAGAGGATGCTCTTGATTTTGAACTTGGGAATAATCTACTTTTCTGGGGACTGAGTGAAATCTTTGCAGATCCAGACCGTATGCCAGCCATGTCGGAGGTGATACATTATCCTTATCTATTTGCGGGTTTCTTAGCCTTGTTTTTCACGGCTTTAAATCTACTCCCAATTGGCCAGTTGGATGGGGGACATGTGATTTTTGGGCTTTTTCCCAAGCGACATAGAGAGATCTCGCTGGTGGCATATATCCTCTTTATCGGTTATGCAGGATTGGGGATGATCAGTCCCTATTCACCGATAGAGGATCTTATGCTTTGGATTCCATTGTATATAGGCTTCCTGTTTATATGTTTCACCAAGTCAGGACTCAGCGTTAAGAATCGGATTACCTTCGCCTTGGGAATAGCTGCGATTCAGTATATTTTGGCTTACCTGATACCTGGTGTACAAGGCTATCAGGGTTGGTTACTTTATGGGTTTTTACTGGGAAGAATTATGGGCTTGAAGCATCCAGAAGTATCTGGATTTCGCGAGTTGGATGGCAAAAGAAAAGCCCTAGGGATCCTAGCTATTATCGTGTTTATCCTTTGCTTTTCGCCAGAACCATTCATATTTACCTAAGATAGCTTCAAACTCGGTATGAGATGCTAATAAATTTGGATGAAAAAATGGCGTATGGTATACGAGTGAATCTGAACAATTAAGCTGTGCTCACCGTGTTTTTCTCTGTGAACTCAGCGATTAAAGATAACTACAAGACATAAAAAAACTCCCCGAAGGGAGTATGTTACAAATTTCTATAAGCTAAAATTCCGCCTGGGGTATTTCGGATTTTAGAAAAGCCTTTGGATTCTAGGAATTTCTTAGCGTTCATACTTCTAGCACCAGAGCGACAATGAACGACGATTTCGGTGTCTTTGTAGTCCTCTAATTCGTCTAGTCGAGTCGGTAAATCAGCCAAGGGGATATTTTTTGCTCCCAAGTTGTCATCATCGTATTCCCATTCTTCACGAACGTCAAGAAACACGAATTTTTCATTCTTATCCAATCTGGATTTAAGGTCTTCTACAGTTATATCTTCCATATCATTATTTAACTAAAATTCTATACGATTGCATTCCTGCCTCTGTGATCAAATTGAGCACATAGATGCCAGGCCGCTGTCCATTAAAATTAACAATTTCTCCCTTAGATGAAACTTGTCGCTCAAGAAAAATCTCTCTTCCAAAAGAATCAAATACTCTCGCTTCGCTAAATCTACCTTCTAGGTTTAGGACTGTTTCCACGGGGTTAGGGTAAATGCGTATGCTTTGCTCAGGTGCCACAGGATCCTCGAAAGGTGCTTCCAGACTAATGTGCGGCCTGATCATCATAGATCCATGGACATCCTCATTTTGCGCCCAGGCACCTACTACATTATAATATAATTTATCACCAGTATCATTCACCTTGTCTAAACCAACATGGATGAAGTCATTGATATACTGTGTATAGCCAATATAGAAGTCTCCTTCTACTCTGATATTGGTATCCAAGGAATAATACTGTAGCTCCTGTCCGGCTTCTTTTATAGTAATTAGATCCTCTCTTGTGAAAATAGGCTCCTCATCTAGGTCCTTCCATATATTGATATCTACTGCCTGATTGACCTGCCTAGGATTGGTGAAATTGATAGAAATACCTTTGATGTAAACTTCTTCGGGGCTGTTATATTTCACTGCCAACTGTCCAGATCGTTGATTGATGCCAGCAGCATAATCAGCAGAGCCATTATCATAAGCAAAATAATCCAGGATAGGGAATGAAGTGCTTACGGTGTCATTCAGTTCATAATTCACTGTGGGAAAAAAAGTAGTGTCTTTACTGAAAAAATCTACTTCATAAAGCAATCCATCACCTGTGGTAAGTGAAGAAATGATTTCTAGGTTAGTCTCGTTTTTCGGAACTGGTATTTCTTCAAACGATCTACTTTCAAATGATCTACGTTCCAGTGCATTTGGAACTGGATTGAAGGGCGTATTGAGATTGATAGCTGTAGTATTCATCGTAGAAGAATTCCTGATAGCAATAGAATATTCCATTGCTCTAAAGCGATTTTCTAAGTTGTAAAACTCATTTTGAATTGTACTCCAAATACCGTCTTGATTGTCTTTGAGAAGAGCAAAAGGGTAGGCGCCATAATCTCCAATTCTTAGCTCATTTGTTTGGGTGAGACTTCTGTCTTTGTAGTCAAGGTTAGTGTTGTCACGTCCATCATTCAAGTAGATGTAGTCCAATAACCAACTATCAAATGGTCCTGACTGTCGGCCCTCAGAAAAGAAACGGAATTGAAATGCGGCATGCTGCCAGGCAGGAAGGATTTTTACGATTTCTTGAGTGAAAATTTCAGTGTCAATTCCTAGACCTCCAAGTTGTCTCCAGATAGTCACCCAAGTTCCGTCAGCATTTAGGATTTGTAAGGTTAAATGATCGCTTTCGTCAGGTAATTCAGCTCTGCCAGCTATCTGCCAAAAGAAGCTCAAATAGAGACTTTCGCTGTTGTCGTCACTCAAGCTACTCAGATCAAAGGGTTTGGATGTTATGTAGTCTGTCTCGCCCTGATCTGCTTGATTGACAGAATATGGATTGCCATTCGCGTCTACTCCATCTAACAGAATCATTCCGATGGATGGAGCATTGAATCCTATGGTCTCGGTGTAAGAAGCTCCCGAAACAGTCCACTTCAGAGTATCTATTCCTTGAGAAAAATCATCCCAAAAGGGGAGGGTATTGCCTTGTAAGATTCTAGCGTTTCTTTCTGTAGAATTGTATTTTTTTAATTTCTGATGTTGAATAGGGGCAAACTCCACCACTTGGCTATGAGCCATAGTCGAGATGAATAGAGCTAGCAATAGCCCAGTCATTCGAGATATATGAAGTGCTTTGAGCATGAAGCTTACAAATTGTCCTTAGCGATCCAAAGATCGATTAACTCACCAGTTTTGACTTGCATTGCTGCTGGTGGAGTTTGTCTTAAGACTTGCCCAGCAGCTACAGAATCAGTGTCAAGATAGTATTTATTGCCCACTCTTAGGCTAGAGCCTAAAATCATAAACTCAGCATCTACTTCATCCATGCCTTTTAAATCTGGGACAGCTAGGATTTGATTACCCAATCCGTCACCAACTACCAGGTCAATTCTCGCTCCTTTAGGGATTTCGAAGCCTTCAGATACATTTACACCACGGTATTTTTGCTCTAATACCACATTGATACCAATATCTGGAACGTAAACAATATCTCCACGCTCCAGTCCCATATTGGCCAAAATCTCTTGCACATTCTTTAATGGCGTATTGACCAAATTTGGCATTTTAAGCATTGGTGCATTCTTAGCATTCAAAGTAAGGTAGATGGTTTTACCACTTTTTACTTGAGCGTTAGCTTCTGGAATTTGCTTCAGAATTGCAAAAGTTTTGAGATCAGTGTTGAATCCTGAGTCAAGGGAAACTTCGTATTGTAGGCCAGCACGATCCAAGATCTCTACACCTTCATCGTAAGTGTAGCCTGATAAATCAGGGACAGATACTGATTCCCCATGATTGGTGTACATGGGAAGGTATAATTTCAAAAAAAGGAAACCCAGTAAAACTGTTATTCCAAAAATGACGAGGAGGTTAATTAATATCTTTTTCAAAAGGATTGTAGAATGAAATACCTGAGAAATTTTAATAGTTAAAGATAAGCGGGAAATTCAATCCTTACAACGAAGGAGCAGTCTAAAACTGATGGATTCCATAGGCAAAAAATAAGCCGAAGAGTTTTTCTTCGACTTAATTTTAATTAATTAATAATTAGCCTGCGCGTATCCCGTACCGTATTACTAGAGATATTCACGATAAATACCCCTTTGGAAAACAGTTGGGTACTGAAGGAATAAGTCTGGTTTAGCGTGGATGGATATACAATTTCTTGTACTAGTGCACCAGTACTCGAAATCACCTGAATAGTTACATCTTCATAATCAGGTAAATTGAATGCGATATTGAAAACCTCACGAGCTGGATTAGGATAGAGCAATGACATGCCCACTGCTGGTATTACAGGTTCTGGGTTTGCGTTTAGATAGAGCTCAATATTGTCCAAGTAAATTGGTGAATCTGATTCTTCTCCTCCTTCCACTACAAAGGCAAGTCGTACTTTAGTGTTTCCTGTTCCAGCAAACTCGGTTAGATTAATGTATTTACGCACATAATCACCAGTACTATTTGGATTAGCTTCACCTATTGAAACCGTAGATAATTCAGCACCGATAGCAGACCAGACTTCTGTGTATGCATTTCCTCCATTTGAACTAGCTAAAACTTTTAATCTCGTAGTAGGGCTAACTTGCCCAGCTGCCAAATCGAAGAAAATACTCGCTTGACTACTTACGGAAAGATCGAAAACCGGAGTGCCCAGCCAATAGCTCTGACCAGCTTTACTAGTGGTTACCTTAGCTACATTATTTGGGCCCTCACCAGCAGAAACTGATGAGACCGTCCAAGGTTGATCGTCTGATTCTGGATTTACTGTTTGCCATGGTGAGAAGGCGCCTGAATTATTGAAGTTCTGTCTCCAAGGAACAGGGATGGTCGTGGCGTCTTCAATTACATAAGTTGTAATACTATCTGAATTATTTCCATTCTGATCGAAGTTAGGAATGGATGACACAAATTTTAGCTTGTTTTTACCTTCAGATGTGGAATTGTTAGTACTAATCGTGAAGCTTTCGCCAGGCTGTACTGTTGTACCACTTGCAATGTAAGTTTGCGTAGGAGAACTGTTCGTACTTGTCTCAAATCGGAAGCTGGAAATCGGAAGATTACCTCTATTGGTCATGGAAACAACCTCAGCTTCATTTGTACCATCGAAAATTGGCGTAGGAGAAATTACACTATCTACAGACAGATCATATTTAAATTCTTCAGTTGGTAGTATTCGGATATTTCGTAGGTAAATATCATTACCATATGCGTTCTCTGCGATAAATGCAAAGCGAACAGATCCTAGGTCTGCAAAGTCAGATAGGTTTACTAATTCAGTCCTAAACTGACTGTCATTAGTAGGGATAAATTCATCCAGTGTAGCTGTAGATGTTTCTAATGATTGTCCAGTTTTACTATAGGGTACATTTACGAGATCAAATGTGTTTCCACAATCTTGGGAAACAGCTACAATCAATTTATCAGAATATCCAGCCTGATCATATTGTGCGTATGCCACTTCAAATACAAGTTGTGCATTTGGATACTTTGATAAATCAACAATTGGAGAGGTGTAGTAATCTAACTGACCAGGTGCTTCATATTCATAATTACGGATATAAACCACATCCTGAGAAGTGCCTGAAATCGTTAATGTTTTCTTTTCCCATGTCAACAAATCGTCAGGATTGGCAATGGTCCATGGAGCTGGGAATGTGCTAAGATTTGTGTTATAAGGTAGCTCTATTGCTTGTTCTTGAATCGGTGATATAGTTTTGCTGTTGTTGCCTGTGACAATGTCTGGCTGATCATTGGCCTGAGTAATTCTGAATTCTATCGTATTGCCATTTGGTAGAAGACTGAACTCATTGAAGTCAACATCAATACTTTCACCTGTATTCAAATTGAATGTAACTCGCTTGGACTCTAATACTTCACCATTTCTTCTAAGCTCTACACGGCCTGAGGTCAATAAATTCTCTCCGGCATTTATTAGCTCTATTGATGGACTTACCAACGGGGTACATACAAAAACACCAGGTTCGATGATATTGCCTATTGCCAAATCATTTTCTGCGAGTATAGGTTCTTGGGTAGCCCTGTTGTTGACTAGGGTTACTCTTCTTGGACTGTTTGCAAGTACAACTTCAAATCGCTCTACCTGACCTTTGGTGAATAAATTCATGCAAGCGTCTGGCGTATAATCCATGTAGTTTTGGATCATATCATCTGAATCACAACTATAGCGTGAGGCGTTCGCACTGCAAGCGCTATTTGAGTTGTCTTGATCTGGAGTGTCTGTTACGAAGTCATCAACTCCACAGCCACCATCTCCCCAGATATGACGTAAGCCAAAGAAATGACCTACCTCATGTGTGGCAGTTCTCCCTTTCGAGGCTGATACGGCATTTCCTCCCATACCAAAAAACCTATAATCAATGACTACTCCATCTGTTATAGAAGCTGTAGGAGGGCCATCTAGCCCTGGTAAATCAGAGATAGGAAAGGAGGCATAACCAATATAAGGACTTACCAAAGTAGTCACGTATAAGTTCATGTATTCATTAGGATCCCATTGAATTGTTTGTCCTATTATGGTAGCATCAGTTCTGGGGTCATAGGAGGATTTCGAGCCTAGCGTACGAGTGATTCCATCAGTAGGTAGTCCTGAAGGATCTTGTTTGGCTAGAACAAATTCTATGTCAATCATACCTGCATAAGGCAAGAATTCGGCTGGGGTATTTACTGCATCAGCATTTGATCGCTGGAAATCTTCATTCAAAATTCTAATCTGCTCTTGAATTTGAGATTCAGGAATATTTGCTCCTTGTCCTAAAGGATTTCCATTGTGGATTATATGTACTACTACTGGAATTAGGATTGGATCAGCATTGATTCGGGATAGGATTTGAGGCTGGAGAGTTTTATCCTCAATTTTATCATTTATCCATTTTTCGAAATAAGGTTTTGAACCAAAATAGCCCAATTCCTTTTCCATGATCTTTTCCAATATCACATGTCCACATTTCTCCTCATGGGAATGGGAACTTGTTTGATTGAGCTGATTTGTGATGTCAAAAGTTTGGAATTGCTGCGCAAAGCCAGTTGATAACACAAAAAATGCCCCCAGTAGGAGCATACTGGCTTTGTCAATAACCCGAAAACCTTTTTTCATTCAAATTCCGATTAGGCTACTGTTAGGTTTACGGCTTCTACACGTGTGATTTCAGGGATTGCACGTTTGATAGCTTCTTCTACTCCGGCTTTAAGTGTCATGGTAGACATTGGGCAGGTACCACATGAGCCTAACAATTCTAATTTTAAAACCATGTCGTCTGTAAGCTCTACGATCCTCACATTTCCTCCATCTGCTTCCAGGTATGGTCGAATAGTGTCTAGTGCAAATTCTATTTGTTCTCTTAGTTCTGGTTGCATATGCTTAAGCTTTAATTTCTACCACCTCGGTTTTGTTCTGAGAGGCATTTCTTATGGCAATTTGTCTAGCTATTTCTTCAGCTAGTTTTTTGTAAGATTCTTGAGTGATTCCATCTTTTAATACGGCAGGGTAGCCTGAATCACCACTTTCCCGAATACTTTGTACAATTGGAATTTCGCCCAAGAAAGGTACATCGTATTTTTCAGCCAATTTTTTTCCGCCTTCTTTACCAAATATATAATACTTGTTATCAGGTAATTCCGCCGGTGTAAAATAAGCCATATTTTCAATAACACCTAGGATAGGCACGTTAATTTGGGGCTGCCTAAACATCGATAATCCCTTATTAGCATCCGCCAAAGCGACTTTCTGAGGAGTAGTGACGATCACTGCACCAGTGACTGGGACAGTCTGAACCATGGTCAGGTGAATATCTGAAGTTCCCGGAGGCAAATCAATCAATAGGTAGTCCAACTCACCCCAAGCTACATCAGCAATAAACTGCTTCAGTGCCGAACTGGCCATTGGGCCTCTCCAAACCACTGCGCTATCCACTGGAGTAAGAAAACCAATCGACATCAACTTCACCCCGTATTGCTCAATAGGGATGATTATATTTTTGTCTCCTACCTTTTTCACAGCAGGCTGCTCAGCCTCTACATTGAACATGGTAGGTATAGATGGACCCGAAATGTCCGCATCGATCAAGCCTACTTTGGCACCAGATCTAGCTAAAGACACTGCCAAGTTTACAGCGGTAGTTGATTTGCCAACTCCGCCCTTACCTGATGCGATAGCAATGATATTCTTGACTTGAGGCAAAACGGGGGCTGAATCTCTTATCGTGGTGACCTGGGAAGTCATGAACATATTCCATTCCGGTTCTTTCCCAAAGTCCTCCTCCAAAACCTCCAAGCAATTGTTTTTAATAACTTCCTTGAGAGGACAGGCTGGCGTAGTTAGGACTACATCAAAGCTTACTTTATTACCTGTGATTTCTATTTTTTGAATCATTCCCAGCGTTACCAGATCTTTTTTCAGATCAGGATCTTGTACTCTGGAAAGTGCCTTCAGGATATTATCCTTGGTTAACTGCATGCGGTGATTGTTGTAATTTTTCGCAATTTAAAGCTTAAAGACTTCTAAATAAAGGGCGAAGTAAATGTATTGTACTTGTGAACTCGGAGAAACTGAAGAAAGTTCTCATTTTTTAGATTGAGCCATTAACTTTGCCTCATATATTACCTATGGGCATCAGCAGAAATACTACGGACAAGGTCAAAGAACGCATGGACATCGAAGAGGTGATCGGCGATTATTTGCCTATGAAAAAGAAAGGCCAAAACCTCTGGGCCAACTGTCCATTCCATGGGGAAAAGACACCTTCATTTTCCATTTCGCCAGCCAAGCAAATCTATAAATGCTTTGGTTGTGGGAAAGCAGGAGACCCTATCCAATTTATAATGGATATAGAGGGGATTGGTTTTCAAGAGGCGATTAAGCACATCGCTGGGCGCTATGGAATCGAAATAGAGGAGGATGAAACGCGTACGCCTGAGCAGAATGAAGCTCAAAATGAACGCGAAAGCTTATTGATAGCCTTGGGTTTTGCGAGAGACTTTTTTGTGAAAAATCTCCAAACTGCCGAGGGAAAATCTATTGGACTCAGTTATTTCAAAGAGCGTGGTTTTACTCCCGCAATCATAGAGAAGTTTGATTTGGGCTATGCGCTTGATGGATGGGATAATCTATTGAATGCTGCTAAATCTGCAGGTTTCAAAGAGGAAATCTTGTTAAAAGCTGGTTTGATTCTTCAGAAGGAAGGAGATGCCACTCGTGTTTATGACCGGTTTAGAAATCGAGTGATTTTTGCTATTCATAATATCTCTGGCAAGCCACTTGGATTCGGAGCAAGAATCCTCACCAAGGATAAAAATCAACCTAAATACATCAACTCTCCAGAGACGGCAGTTTATCACAAAAGTGATGTGCTGTACGGGATGTATCAGGCCAAAAAAGAAATTCGAGCGAAAGACAATTGCTACTTGGTAGAAGGTTATACCGATGTGGTGAGTTTGCATCTCTCGGGAATAGAGAATGTGGTTGCATCTTCTGGCACTTCCCTGACTGATGGTCAGATCAAATTGATCAAGCGATTTACTGATCAGGTGACCGTACTGTATGATGGAGATGCTGCAGGAATAAAGGCTTCACTTCGTGGTATCGATCTCTTGCTGGAAGGAGGGCTGAATGTGAAAGCTGTGGTATTTCCTGATGGTGAAGATCCGGATAGTTATTCTCGAAAAGTGGGATCTCAGGCATTTCAGGATTACTTGGAAAAGAATAGTCGTGATTTCATAGGCTTCAAAATCGGTCTCTATAAAGAGGAGTTTGCCAAGGATCCGATCCGGAAAGCTGAAGTGATTCGTGAAGTAGTCCAGAGTATAGGGAAAATTCCAGACCCTATTATTCGTTCTGTATATGCCAAGGAAGCTTCAGGGCATTTGGGGATAGAGGAGGATATCATCCATGCTGAGTTGAATAAATCACTTCTAAAATCTCAGAAGGATCATTTCAATAAGCAAAAGGATGATGTTTTTGCCGAGCAAGCAATGGATGAGCTTATTCCTGATGGAACAGCCACCTCCTTTTCAGAAATCCTCAAAATTCAAGAGCGTGAGATGGTTCGGATTTTAGTGAATTATGGCTGGCAGAAACTCAGTGATGAGGAAATGCATTTATGCCAATATTTGCTTTCTGAAACTGAAGACCTTGAGTTTTCAACTCCTATATATATTAAAATTTTGCAGCTGTATCGCAATAGTTTATTGCAGGGGGAAATCCCAACTTCAGAGTATTTTATTGGCTTAGGAGATCAGGAAGTACAAAAAGAGGTCATTGATCTTGTCACTGTTCGTCATGAAGTTTCCCATCATTGGGCGGACACTCATCAGATTATAATCAATACAGAATCAGATGATCTTACGCTTACTGGTTTCAAATCCATCCTGCGATTGAAGCGGAAAATGGTGCAAAAGCTAATGGAAGAGGCCAAAGAGAAAATAAAAAATGCAGAAGCCGAACATCTGGATGATGACAAAGTTCATGAGTTTCAGGTGATTTACTTCGAACTCAAAAAAGTACAGCTTGAAATAGACAAAGAGCTGGGTATCGTGATCGGCTAAAACCAAACTTTATTTGGCTGTGACCTGTTTAAGATTTGAAAGCGTGTAAATTTGCCTTTCTAAGTACTAATCCAAACACAAATTTCGTGGAAAAATATATTCTAGATCCAATTGAAGAAGCTATAGAAGCAATCAAAAATGGTGAAGTTATCATTGTCGTAGATGATGAGGATAGAGAAAATGAGGGTGATTTTGTATGTGCCGCTGAGACAGTGACACCCGAGATCATCAATTTTATGGCTACTCATGGGCGTGGATTGATCTGTGCGCCACTGGTTGAAGATCGTTGCGATAAGCTAGGTTTGGAGATGATGGTCGGAAATAATACCGCCGCATACGAAACTCCTTTTACTGTTTCTGTTGATTTGATCGGGCATGGTTGTACTACAGGGATTTCTACTGCTGATAGAGCCAAAACGATCAAAGCGCTAGTAGATGATGAAATTGATCCAAGCGAATTGGGTAAGCCAGGACATATTTTCCCGCTAAAAGCCAAAAGAGGGGGAGTACTAAGAAGAGCTGGACATACCGAAGCAGCCATTGACTTGGCTAGATTAGCTGGTTTGTCACCTGCTGGAGTTTTAGTTGAAATCATGAACGAAGATGGGACAATGGCCCGACTTCCAGATTTGGTTGATGTTGCTAAGAGATTCAATCTAAAGTTGGTATCTATCAAAGATCTAATCGCTTATCGATTGAAGCATGAATCTTTGATTCAGCGTGAAATTGGAGTGGACCTACCAACTGATTTCGGTGATTTTGAATTGATAGCTTTTCGTCAGACCAATACTCAGGAATTACATCTTGCACTGATTAAAGGCAAATGGGATAAGGACGAGCCTATTTTGGTTCGAGTGCATTCTTCTTGTATGACGGGCGATATCTTCGGTTCATGCAGATGTGACTGCGGTCCTCAACTACATTCTGCCATGCAGATGGTGCAGAAAGAAGGAAAGGGAGTAATTCTCTATATGAATCAAGAAGGCAGAGGAATAGGCCTTCTCAATAAGTTGAAAGCGTATAAGCTACAGGAAGAGGGAATGGATACGGTACAGGCGAATCTTGCTCTTGGACTACCTTCAGACAGTAGAGATTATGGTGTAGGAGCTCAGATTCTGAGAGATTTGGACGTGCGCAAGCTGCGTTTGATTTCTAATAACCCGCAGAAGCGTGTTGGATTGCTAGGTTACGGACTAGAAATAGTAGAGCAAGTTGCCATAGAAATAGTCCCTAACGCACATAATCAAAAATATCTCCAAACCAAAAGAGATAAGATGGGGCACAATATTTTGAAGTAATCTTCTGTTTCTATATTGATATTTGTCAATAAGCTAAGGTGAGTTTCAACCTGAATCTCATTTATTGCGTAAATAAAGCCATGATGAAAACCATGAAAAAAGCACTGTTATCGCTTAGTTTATTATTTCTCGTTGTTGTTGGCGCATTTGCACAGAATCAATTTCCTTCGCAGATGTGGCATAAAGGAAATATTTATACCACAGACGGTCAGGTCTATGGCGGAGAGATTAAGTACGATTTGGAAAGCAACGTCGTACAGCTTCAAGATCAGACGGTTGATACATTCACTTCTTCTAATGTCACCTATTTTGAATTATTTGATGAGGTTTATGGAGGTGTGCGCAAGTTTTTCAGCTTGCCATACGCAAACGGCAACGATTATGCGACTCCAATCTTTTTTGAAGTTTTGACAGAAGGAGACCAGTTAGCCTTACTTTGTAGAGAATATGTAACAACAGATTCTAGAGGGATGGGTGGTTATGGCATGATGGGCGGTTATGGTATGAATCCATTTTATGGACCTCAATCAATGATGAGTAATAAATTAGCCTTCAAGTATTATTTTTTGAAAAATGGAAGGATCGAACCTTACAGTCTAAAGAAAAAGGATCTGTTCGATATGTTGCCTGGTCATGATGATGAGCTTTCTCTTTTTATGAGAAAAAACCGCTTGGATTATGACAAGAGAGGCGATCTTCTTCGTATTACCGCCTATTATAACGAACTGAATCAAAACTAAATGTCCAAACCATTAATACTCGTCTCAAATGACGATGGTATCACTTCCAAAGGGATTCGTGTGCTCGTGTCTATCATGAAAAAACTGGGGGATGTAGTGGTAGTGGCTCCTGATAGTCCTCAATCCGGTATGGGGCATGCTATTACTATTGGAGAAACACTGCGCCTCGAAGAAGAGGATATTTTCGATGATGTAAAGGCATATAAATCTAGTGGAACGCCTGCGGATTGTGTCAAGCTGGCTAAGCATTATGTGATGAAGGATAGGAGTCCGGATTTGATTGTAAGCGGAATCAACCATGGTTCCAATACATCTATTTCAGTGCTTTATTCTGGAACTATGTCGGCAGCTATAGAAGGAGCAATGGAAGGTTATCCTTCTATAGGATTTAGCTTGTGTGATTTCTCTTCGAATGCTGATTTCTCTCATGTGGAAGAATGGGTAGAGAAAATAGCCAAGCAAGTTCTGGAAAAAGGAATGCCAACCGGAGTAGCTTTGAATGTGAATTTTCCGCCAAAGCAAAATGAGAGAATCAGAGGAGTGAAAGTTTGTCGTCAGGCTGAAGCCAAATGGCAGGAAGAGTTTGATGAGCGCTTTGACCCCAATGGCAGGAAATACCTTTGGTTGGCTGGCAATTTTGTAAACTTTGATAAGGGAGAAGATAACGACGAATGGGCGATCGCAAACAACTACGTTTCGATAGTTCCTTGTCAATACGATTTGACTGCACATCATGCCATCACACAGATGAACAAAGACTGGGATTGGGAAGAGCTTAAAAAGTAAGTATATTACGGTAGCAATTTTAGTCTATTTTGATTAAGTGATTTAGTTTTTTTTATCATTCATAAATAGTGAAACCGTTTGACTTCAAGAATTTATATATTCCTATTTTTTATTCTGGGTGCTCCATTGGGAGTTTTCGCTCAAATGCCGAATATTGACAGTCTTAAGAATATTCTGCCGTACTCGGAGGCAGAGGAAAGGTTAACTATTCTCAATGAGCTGTCATTTCATCTCCGTGAAGTTAAGCAGCAGGAGGCATTTGACTATGCGTTGGAAGCAGAGAGACTTGCCTTGTCTTTGAATAATAAATCAGAGGAGGCAAAAGCCAAGGAGAATATTGGCTGGGTCTACTACCGAAGAGGACAGTGGCAGAAAACCTTCGATTACTCCAAAGAAGCTTATAATTTGGCGATTGAAGGTGATGATCTCCAAGAAGCAGCAAGAGTACTGAATAGTATGGGGGCTCTATATTATGAGCAACAGAATTACCCCATGGCTATTGTTCAATTCAAAAAAGCATATCAGATAAGTAGCAAAGAAAAAGATCTGTATACGATGATCAGAAGTCTGAATAACGTTGCTTTTAATTTTCTGCAACTTGAGGAACTTGATTCTACGCTGAACTATGCATATAAAGCTATTGAAACCAATAAAGACAGTGCCTCAACTTATTTACTATCGTATTCGAATCGATTAATTGGAGATGTTTATCTAAAAAAAGGAGAGCTTGATTCTGCGGAAAGAATTTATGAACATGCTTTAGAATCTGTTGAAAAACAAAGCATTACTACATTCAAGGTTAGTCTTCTGTACAGACTTGGAAATAGCTATCTGCAAAATGGGAAACCAGAACAAGCCAAGAAAGTCTTATTATTGGCGATTGACTTAGCTAGTGAAAATGGGTTTCTTGATGAACTCTCCAAAAGTCATAAATATTTAGCGGAATATTATAGACAAAAAGGGGATTTCAAGGAGGCTTTCAATGAGCAATTATTATATATTGAATTGTATCAAACTCTGGAAAATAAATCTACCAAAGATAGAATTGCCTTGATGCAAGGGATGTTTCAAGAGGATTTAGATCAGTCAGAGTTAGATTTGATGGTTGCTCAATATGAAAATCAAGCTACTACTTTGGCATTCAATCGCAGGATAGTTTTCCTAGTAAGTTTGGGTTCACTATTGATTTTGGGGCTGGTGATCTGGCTTTATTTTTTGAACCGGAATATCCAAAAATCCAACAGCAACTTACTATTGCAACAGCAGCAAATCCACAAGCAAAATGAGGATTTGGAAGCTAAATCCACACAACTTCAAGAGATCAATCAAACAAAAAACAGACTGTTTTCTATTTTAGGACATGATCTAAAAGGGCCAGTAGGTCAGGTAAAATCCATAGTGGATCTGTTGGTGGATGGACATCTAAATCAAGCGGAATTTGATGAACTGATTCAAAATCTAAAAATGGATGTGGATTCGGTGTATTTCACCTTGAATAATACACTGAAATGGTCCGTTGCTCAGATGGAAGGATTTAAGCTTCATAAAGTCTATGTCAATCTTTCTGAACTTGTATACTCAAACGTCAAGCTGATTAAAGCACAGCTTAGCGATAAATCATTAAAGGTGGATATTTCGGAATTACCCGATGAGCTTGAGATTTATGCTGATAGAGATTTGATAGAGGTGGTCATCCGTAATATTTTGAATAATGCAGTGAAATTTTCCAACCCAGGGGATTTAATCCAAGTTTCAGCGGAAATAAATCAGTCCACGATTACCTGCAGTATAAAAGATCAGGGAATTGGTATGAATGATAAACAGATCAAAGAATTACTTTCAGATGATAATGTGATTACTAATTCTACTTTGGGAACCAAAAAAGAGAAGGGAACTGGTTTAGGGCTACAGATCTGCAAGGAATTCACTCGAATGAATGGAGGCGAATTACAAATAGTAAGTAAGAAAGGAGAGGGTACTAAGGTTTGTGTAAAGATCCCTACCAGAAATGTATTAGTCAGTAATTGAAATGTGCTCCAGAGTTAGGAAATCTTCTACACGGATTTCTCCAGTAATAATCCCTAATTCTTTCATCGTTTTCATTGATAAGTAAAGCTGCGATTTCGATATTTCAGCCTTTGTCGCCCAGCTGGTTTGTGAGAACCATTCTTTTACATCAGCTTTTTGCAGCATATAGTTTTCGGAAATATCCTCAATGGCAGTATTGCTAGCTTGGAGTTTTTGCGACTCCTTATAAACTAGATCTCTCAATCGAAAAATAAGCTCACCAAACTCTGCTAGTGCTTTGTTACTTGCAATAATCGCAAAGCAAGGCCAAGGGCTCGGGACTTCGCCAATTCGCTTCATTTCCTGCGTATCTACCCAAGGTTTTGTCGTGTATTTTTCCCAAAGAAACATTTCTGGTTTCGCTGGATTCATGGCTTCTAATGCTCCTGGGAGATTGCCAATGATCTTAAACTCTAAATTCTCAGCATTCCAACCTTCTCGCTTGGCTAAGACAAATGACATCAGTTGCGATCCAGAACCCATTCTACTGATCAGAAAAGCAGGATTTGTAATCTCTTCAAGAGAAGATATTGGTGAATTTCCAGAAATATGAATCCCCCAATTCAAAGGAGAGGTAACATGATAACCAATCATTTTGGATGGATTTCCTGCTTCGAAATCCTTCAAGAAGCTCTCTGTCAGAACGATGGCAATATCAGTCTTGTCCTCTCTCAAGTCCTTATTCATCTGGCCTGAACCCCTGGATTCATCAGTCCAATCCAGCATTATACCCTCTTTTTGGAATGGCTGTGCCGCTACTACTTTTTTCCATGGGAAATTAAAATGCTCAGGAACTCCGGTGATTCTTAAGGTTTTCATAGATTCAAATTTGACTTCATGCAAAGGTAAAGACAGAAATTCTATTGACTTATCCACTCAAAGAAATATTCCTTTCATTTAGTCGTGAGCGGCCTTTCTATCCGTGATCAGAAGATTGCTCAGCCCAGCAAGGATCAGGAGCGTTCCAGCTAGTAGCATGGTGTTAATTACCGCATCTCCAAAGAGTAACTTGTATAGAAAATTCACTCCTCCAATGGCAGCAATGATTTGAGGAATAACAATGAACATGTTGAATATCCCCATGTAAATCCCCATTTTCTTTGGGTCCACAGAACTGGATAGCATGGCATAAGGCATGGATAAAATACTTGCCCAAGAAATCCCTACCAAGGCAAAGCAGATATGAAGCATCCAAGGTTCGCTGATAAAATAGATGAGAATAAATCCGCATCCGCCTGCCACTAAGCTGAGGAGATGGAGCAATTTTCGATTGATGAGGTATTTGCTAGTGAATAGGGCTAGGAGTAAGGCTGCAAACATAGAAACCAAACCATAAGTACCGAGGTAATTCCCCACGCTATCTGCTGCATTATTATAAGCTGCAGAGCTTGGATCCGTGGCTCCAAACACATGCTCAGTTATAGCTGGGGTGGTGAAGCTCCACATAGTAAAGAAAGCAAACCAAGAGAAAAACTGAACCACGCCTAGTTGCATCATTACTTTAGGCATAGTGGCAATACTGTAAATGACCTCTTTGAAACCCTTCATGAATCCAGCGCTTTTAGCTTTTTCCGCTTCAAATTCTGCAAGGTTATCTGGAGGATACTCATCCGTTTTTAGGATGGTATATAGGATAGAGGCAAAGAGCACAAATGCTCCGATAGCAAAGGCATATTTCACGGAGTCTGGAACTACACCTTCTGGAGCAGTATTGGGTACTCCAAGCTTGGTCATCATCCAGGGGAGATTGGATGCCACCCAAGTTCCTGTGCCGATTATTAATGTTTGAACTACAAATCCATAAGATCTCTGAGAATCAGGTAGCTTATCTGCAACTAGTGCACGGAATGGTTCCATACTGATATTGATCGAAGCATCTAGAATCCAGAGTGCTCCAGCAGCCATCCAAAGGGCTGATGAGTAAGGGGTAAAAAAGAGGGCAATAGAACTCAGTAATGCACCTATAAAAAAGAATGGCTTCCTTCTCCCAAACTTAGGATGCCAGGTACGATCACTCATATATCCCACAATTGGCTGGATAAGAAGACCGGTCAATGGAGCAGCAATCCAAAGCATAGGAATGGCGTCTTTGTCAGCTCCCAGAGTTTGGAAGATTCTCGACATAAAGCCTCCTTGTAAAGCAAAACCAAATTGGATTCCGATCATTCCGAAACTCATGTTCCAGATTTGCCAGAAATCTAACTTCTTTTTGTAATGGGTCATTTGGGTGATTTAAAGAATGGGTTGAGACTTTTAGATTAAAATAGCCCCGCTATTTCCATTTTCTCAGATTGCAATTTTATGTCTAGGTATTTTAGTTTCGGAATGGATAAATGTGGATAGTTCAAATCTGGTAAAGGATCAAACTCAGTCAATTTATCTAAAAATGCAAAACTCTTTTGTTCAAGGCTAATATTTTCATCCCCCAAAATGATGGTATCAGTAGTGAAGCCATGGAAGTAAATCCTCAGCTTATCAAATTGACTGGAAAAATTCCCCGTCGCTTCATTGATAGATAACTTCTGGTCACTGGCTGAAAATCTAAAAATTCGTTCGTAATATTCTCCTGATTCAAAATCGAAACTTAGACCATCATCTTCATAGTGGATATACTCAGAGCCTTCATTTCCTGCGTAAAGGTGAATACTCAGAATCCCATCATTCTCAGCAGCTGTGTGAGGAACGGTATTTTGCAAAGCCAGGATACTTCCAGCCTTGACATAGACAGGGAGATTGTTTAAAGGACAATCTTGGTATATCACTTTACCTCCTTTTAAAGGCTGATCGGTAAAAAAATAATACCAATCTCCTTCTGGTAAATAGACCTTCATGATTTCCTTAAAACTTTCTACTGGTGCTATCAAAAAGGAATCGCAGAATAAATACTGGTTTTGATAGGCTGGTAGAAATACCAGTGGATCATTGGAATAGGCTATCGCTAGACTTGCTGCAATGGGTAGACCAGTTTGACTGCTCTTACGAAAGCTGCTATACAAAGTAGGAAGCAGTTTGTATCGCAAGTTCATGTAGGTTCTGGAGATTTCTTCCACTTCTTCGCCAAATGCCCAAGGCTCGGCATCGTTGCTATTGATCATGGTATGCGCTCGGAAGAGCGGTGAAAATGCTGCGATACTCATCCATCTGGCATAGAGCGATTGGGTTGCCTCTCCAGCAAATCCTCCTAAATCATATCCTGAAAAAGGGATTCCACTTAAGCCCAGGCTATTGACCAGACGCACTCCAGCTAGCATATGCTCCTCGGTAGAGACATTGTCACCTGTCCATAGAGCTGCAAAGCGCTGCACACCTGCAAAGCCTGATCTTGTCAATACAAATGGGCGCTGATTGGGTAAGTTTTTGAGTGATCCTTCATGGGTGCTTTTGGCCATTTG
Source organism: Algoriphagus chordae (assembly GCF_003254055.1). GTDB lineage: Bacteria > Bacteroidota > Bacteroidia > Cytophagales > Cyclobacteriaceae > Algoriphagus > Algoriphagus chordae. The sequence goes on along the minus strand of NZ_QKZT01000010.1, from coordinate 68,438 downwards.
CATGCCATAAATATTCCGAGCTTTGCGGTGTGAGGAAGTATTTCCATCGTAATCAAACTCAATTAGATTGGGTGTAAACTGACCCCAAGAAGCTGGTTCGTTCATGTCTGTCCAGAAACCATCTACGCCAGCTTCTGTGTAAAATTCCATTTTTTCCATCCACCACTTACGCGTCGCTGGATTAGTGAAATCTGGGAAAGCACAGTAGCCAGGCCAGACCTGCGCCACATAGTCCTGCGTATCCGGATACTTGACAAAGAGCCCTTGGGATTTCCCCTCCTCATAGGGGATATAGCCATCCTCGGTTTTGATACCTGGATCTAGGATCACTATTACTCGAAATCCTTTCTCTTTGAGTCTGGAGATAAGCCCTTTTGGATCAGCGAATTTTTCACCATCAAAGGTGAAAACCTTGTATTCCTCCATATGATGTATATCTAAATAGATTACATCAGCAGGCATATTCTTATCTCTGAAAGTATTTGCTAGGGTCAGCACTTCCCTATCTGGGTAGTAGGAATATCTGCATTGCTGATAACCAAGTGCCCATTTGGGAGGCATTTTCATTTTTCCGGTCAAATCCGCATAGCTACTAATAATCCCGGCAACAGTAGGTTGATGAATGAAATAATAGTCCAAGTCGCCATCTTCTGCATTGAAATAGGAGAAGCGATCTGTGGATGCGCCAAAGTTAAATACGCTTTTATGCGTATTGTCAAAGTATATCCCGTAGGCTTTTTCTTCCAACAATCCGATATAGAAAGGAATGCTGGCATAGAGCGGATCGTCATTGATTCCGTATCCGAAATAATCTGTATTCCAATTCGTATAGGCTCTTCCTGAGCGATTGAGATTTCCAGTTTTCTCTCCGAGCCCAATAAATTTCTCATTGGCTTGAAGTTCCTTATAACAAGTCACTTCAGTGCCTATCCATGATATTCCGAGAGCATCATCCTTATTGAGTAAGCTGCCTGTGCTATCAAAGAATGAACATATTCCATTTACAAGCTCCATCTGCAACTGTATTTCTGCTGTTTTGAGATGAATTGCATCTTCTATTTCCTCTAAGGAAAAATCAACAGATTCAGCTGGTGCGACTACAGAGTAAGGGTTAGGGTCAAAGAATGTGTTTCTAGATGCTTGAACCCGGATGATGCCGCCTCTAACCACTGTGATTTGAAGTTGAGCTACCTCAGATGAGGCTAAAAAACCATCAGCGGTTTTCTTCCAATTTTCGATTCTGCCTATTGGAAGATATCGCGAAGAAGATGTTTTTCGGTTTGAATCAGGGAGGTTATGGGTCATGATTTTGCAGCTCTTAAGCGTAGTATGCACAAGTAATTTAGAACCAAAACTGAAGCATAAAAATCCTGTATTCGGCTATAGACCAAGAATTCAGCATCTGAAAAAAAAATGATGTGCCTTGATTTGAAAATTAGCCCTATTCAAACGTTTGCACTTTTTGAAGAAAAAAATCTGACTTTTTTTTTAAAATCTTTTCGAAGAATCTCTTTCCATCAGTTTTGTCTCCAAAATCAGGGTTTGCTCCATCGTTTTGGGATCAAGCTTTTTCTCAATAATATCGAGCAGAATCTCAGTGGCTCTGGCTCCCATCAATGATCCCGGCTGAGCGACTGACGAAAGCTGAGGGTCTAGCATTGAGCAAAACTGCCAATCTGAGAAACCTACTATTCCAACTTCCAAAGGTATCTTCAAGCCAGCATCCCGACAAGCCATTATAGCGCCGACAGCGCCTATGTCATTGCAGGAGAAAAATGCATCCGGGCGATCTGGGAGTGTGTTGAGTGCCTCTGTTACCAGTTCCTTGCTTTCCTCCAATGTGCCCAAAGGACAGGTAATTATATAAGCTGGATTTACTCTGATCCCATTTTTTTCTAAGGCTTCTCTATACCCTTTTTCTCTGTCAATACTGATTTTCAGTGTTTGTGGACCAGCGAGATGTACTATTTTTTTATATCCTTGACTGATTAGGTGTGCCGTAGCATCGAAGGATCCTTGGTAGTCATCTACCATCACATTGATGGCGCCAGGGATAGCAGGTGCTCGGTCAAAGAACACAATGGGGAATCCTTGATCGAGCAATTTGGTGAAGTGATCAAAATTCTTCGTCTCTTTAGAATAACTCACCAAAACCCCATCTATTTGATTGGAGAGCATGGTTTCTATACTAGAAATTTCTCGCGCTAGTTTTTCATTGGATTGGGAAAGTATCACATTATACCCTCTAGAATTGGCGACTTCTTCTATTCCACTAATCACGGTAGAAAAGAAAAAATGTATAACTTCTGGGATGATCACGCCTATTGTAAAAGATCTACTTTGCCGTAACGACAAGGCAATTGCATTGGGCCGATAATTCATTTTCTCAGCCACTTCTTTTACTTTTCGCTTAGTTTCGTCACTTATGCCAGGGTAATCTTTGAGTGCTCTGGAAATAGTAGAGGCGGATAAATTTAACTCACGTGCGATATCCTTAATGGTAGCTTGACCTAGTTTCATGTTCTACAAGTATAAAAAATAGATTAGAAATAAACTTGACATATCTCTAAGCTATAGATTTCTTGTTGAAATCGTATTAGAATTCCGAAGATGATTTCACTGAAGAGAAGCTTTATCAACGAGATTTTGAAGGGAAATTGATAGCGATTCGAATTGTTAACCCCGGAAATAAATTCTACTTAATCAATTTATCAAAATCTGCTGTTTTGAAATCGATTGCGAAGAGCGAAAAGCTTATCAGAAGGATATTTTAGAATTGGATGTGGGTAATTATAAGTAAGGGATTTATATCTTTGAATTCTACGTTAAAAATCGAGGCCTATTAAGGCGCTTTAATTTGAATTAAACAAACCTAATACGATATGAAATTTAAACCTGGAGTAAAATACGGTGAGGAACTTAGAGATCTTTATGCCTACGCAAAAGAGAATGAGTTTGCAATGCCAGCAGTGAATGTAATCAACACCAACTCGGTGAACGCGGTATTGGAGACTGCTAAGAAATTAAACTCTCCTGTGATCATCCAATTCTCAAATGGTGGAGCACAGTTTTTTGCTGGAAAATCTCTAGCTAACGATAAGCAGCAAGCAAGTATCGCCGGTGGTATCTCTGGTGCGCATCACGTCCATTTGATGGCTGAGGCATATGGTGTGCCGGTTATTTTGCATACAGATCATGCGGCTAAGAAATTATTGCCATGGATCGATGGACTTCTAGATGCAGGTAAAGCATACCACGCGACTCACAAAAGACCATTGTATAGCTCTCACATGCTAGATCTTTCTGAAGAGCCCTTGGAAGAAAACGTAGAGATCTCTTGTAAGTATTTCAAGGAATTTGAGAAGCTTGATATGGCGATCGAAATCGAATTGGGCGTAACAGGTGGTGAAGAAGATGGAGTAGATAATACAGACATCGATTCTTCTAAGCTTTATACTCAGCCTGAAGAAGTAGCTTATGCTTATGAGCACTTGAAAGAAATCGGAGATCTATTCACAATTGCTGCTGCTTTCGGTAACGTTCACGGTGTGTACAAGCCAGGAAACGTAAGTTTGAAGCCAATCATCTTGAAGAACTCTCAGGACTTCATCAAAGAGAAGCATGGTTTGACTGGTAAGCCTTTGAACTTTGTATTCCACGGTGGATCAGGATCTACAGTAGAGGAAATCAGAGAAGCAAATAGCTACGGTTCTATCAAGATGAATATCGATACAGATATGCAATGGGCATTCTGGGAAGGTATTTTGAATAACTACAAAAAGAACGAGGCATATCTACAGACTCAACTGGGTAGCCCAGATGGCGCAGATAGCCCAAATAAGAAATATTACGATCCAAGAAACTGGTTGCGTAAAGGCGAAGAGAATTTCGTGAAGCGTCTTGAGCTTGCTTTTGACATGCTTAATGCGGTGAATAGAAATTAATTTCACTTGCACTCATAATTCAAAAAGTCACCTGAGAGGGTGACTTTTTCTTTTTTACAGGAAACCTGCTATAGATCAAAAAGTACTTTGCTTCATGAGATTGAATTAGCTCTGCAAAAAGGTAAGTTGGATCAGCAAAAGGTGACCTTAGCTAGTAATTAGCTAGCCTCGCATAGTAAAAAGGTAAACCGAGTTTGCAAAATGCTGAGTTGGACCAGTCAAATGGTAGGCTGGCTCTGCAAAAAGGTAAGCAGGGTTAGTATTTAGGTGGATTCTGCTAGTAAAAAGCTGAACTAGAGTACATTCACGTAAAGATGGCGCAGTAAAAAATAGCTTGTGATCAGCAAGAAATAGTCTTAGTAAGTATATTTTAGAATAATCTTTTTCTCTAATAAAAAGTTATGTTGAAATGAAAAAACTCAAAATAACCTCCATTCTTGTGGGAATAGCCTTACTTTCTTCCTGTGATAACTTGTCCTCACCATCCGTGAAAAACTATTGGCCTCAAGCTGGAGTGACCTACGAGATTTTTGTTCAGTCATTTTATGATAGCAATGATGATGGAATTGGAGATTTTAGAGGAGTCAGCGAAAAGCTTGATTATGTCAATGAATTAGGGGCTAATGCGATCTGGTTTATGCCCATCATGCCCTCGCCAAGTTATCATAAGTATGATGTGACGGATTACAAAGCCATTCATCCTGACTATGGCACCATGGAGGATTTCAAGGAACTCCTCCAAGAAGCTCACAAGAAAGATCTAAAAATCGTGATTGATCTTATTATCAATCACACCAGTAGTGAACATCCCTGGTTTCTGGAGTCCCAAAAAGGCCGGGACAATCCATATAGAGATTATTATGTCTGGGCACAAAAGGATACCATAGCAGATTTCTTAAACAAAAAAGTAATTACATTGGACAGTGATAATATCCGTCAGTGGCATGATCCGGGCAATGGAGAGGACTTTTATTATGGGTTTTTCTATGGAGGAATGCCAGATTTGAATTTTGACAATCCAAAAGTTCGTCAAGAAATTTATGACATAGGAAAGTTCTGGCTGGAAGAAGTAGGAGTTGATGGCTTTAGATTGGATGCGGCAAAGCATATTTTCCCTGATGATAGGCAACTCGACAACCATGCATTTTGGAAAGAGTTTAGAGCGGAAATGCAGGCAATCAAACCAGATGTGTATCTGGTGGGAGAGGTCTATGACAAGAAGGAGATAGTTGCTCCCTATCTTCCAGGTTTGCCAGCACTATTTAATTTTGATTTTCATTATACTTTGATTGAAGCATTGAATCAAGAAGATGGGATGCTTTTGGTTAAGAAGCAGAAAGACATCCTTGATTTCTACCAGGGTATTACCCCAAGTTTCATAGATGCTACAATCTCATCCAACCATGATCAACCTCGATTGCTCAATGAATTAGGTTCAGATCCGCAGAAGTATAAACAAGCAAGTGCAATACTCCTTACAATGCCTGGAGCACCATATATCTACTATGGAGAAGAAATAGGGATGCTAGGACTGAAACCAGATGAGCATATTCGAGAGCCTTTTCTATGGGATGTGAGCGAGAAAGATGCTGGGCGAACCAAATGGATAGCGCCTAAGTATTCTAATGACGGTACGGTTACGCCCTTAGCTTTGCAGCGGGACAACCCAGATAGCTTTTTCAATCATTACAAAAAGTTGATAGCCCTTAGGAACTCACATCCGGGCATAGCTATCGGCAACCTGCAGTTAACCGAGGAAACTTATCCTAAGGCAATCATGGCATATTTGAGGAAAAGCGGAGAGCAAGAGCTTTTGGTTTACCATAATGTAGGAGCAGAAGCAATAGAAATAGAAGTTTCAACTGGTTTTGAAACAGAAATATATTCCTTGGGAGAAGTGAATTCTAGTGGAAGAAAAATCACTCTCGGTAAAAATTCGAGTATAGTGCTAGGGAAGCAAGGTGACGCTATTCGAGGTTTGTAATCTCAAATCTGTATTGTAGGATTTGCAATCCGTTTGAAAATATCATCCATTCTAGGTTTACTACCCCTTATTCATTTGCTAGGCGCAATATTATTGACAAGCCCTCAGCTTAGCTATGCCTATCTAAACCAAAAAAAACCTTCGAGCTCTGATATGAATCAGGACTCAAAGGTTAGTAAGTTTAAAACTTTCGAGCTTTTCAAAAGCTCAAAGGTTTGAATGGATTAAGTAGATAGAATCTTTGCTACTCTGAAATCATCCTCATCGACAGATTTGTCATCGACGATAGCTTTCTTGATAGGAGTGTAGACCACCTTATTATTGATAAGCCCAGCCATTACGTCGTATTTCCCTTGTAGTAGGCCTTCTACAGCCGCTACACCAAGTTTGGAAGCAAGGAGTCGATCATAAGAACTAGGTGAACCACCACGCTGTAAGTGCCCTAGGATGGTGACTTTGATATCGTAATAAGGAAGATGCTTTTTCACCATTGAGGCAATTTCTGTAGCTCCACCACTTTTTCCACCCTCGGCTACGATCACAATATTGGATGCTTTTTTAGCCTTGGTTCTGATTTTTAATTTATCTATCAGGTGCTCGATAGGCATTTTTTTCTCAGGAATAAGTATCGCAGCAGCAGCACTACCAATGCCGGCATTGATCGCAATGAATCCTGCATCTCTACCCATCACTTCCACAAAGAAAAGTCTATCGTGAGAAGTGGCAGTATCACGGATCTTATCAATGGCCTCAATAGCTGTGTTGCAAGCGGTGTCGAAACCAATGGTGGAATCTGTGCCAGAAAGGTCATTATCAATAGTGCCTGGAAGTCCAATAGCAGGAACCCCAAATTCCTTGAAGAACAGGTGAGCGCCAGTCAAGGAACCATCTCCACCGATGACCACAAGGGCATCTATACCATGGCTTTGCAGATTGTTGTAGGCTGTTTGGCGGCCTTCAGGAGTTCTGAATTCAGCACTTCTTGCAGATTTCAGGAATGTTCCACCGCGTTCAAGCACATGGGTGATATGCCTGGACTCCAGCTTTTTGATATCATTGAGAATCATACCTTCGTAACCGCGGTAGATTCCGTACATCTCTATATCGTAATACAACCCGGCGCGTACTACGGCTCGGATTGCGGCGTTCATTCCTGGCGAATCTCCACCAGAAGTTAGAACACCAATTTTTTTAATGGTTTTAGCTTCCATTTTTTAGGTTTGAGTAAAGGCTTTAAACATTAGTTCGGCCGAAGCCGGATTGGTTGCCAAAGGGATATTGTGCACATCACATATCCTCATTAGCATTTGTACATCCGGCTCATGCGGATGCTTATCAAGTGGGTCACGGAAGAATACAACCATGGCGAGTTCTTTCTGTGCTGCCATCGCAGCAATCTGAGCATCCCCACCGTAGGGGCCAGAAAGTAATTTGTGAACTTCAAATCCAGCTTTTTCTATATGCGATCCAGTGGTGCCTGTAGCTACCAAATCCACATCTGCTTGGAGAAGTCTTTCTCGGAATCCACTTAAAAAATGTACCATGTCGGCTTTTTTACCGTCATGGGCTATAAGAGCAATTTTCATTAGACTGTAGTGTAATAGGTTTATTCAAAGTTAGGAAAAATTCCTTCCCTGATCAGTTGACTTATGTTATTTAAACGCTATCAAATGGTCCGATTAGACCATTTCCTCCAAATAAAACAAGAATGTATATTCTAAGGCGAGCTCTTTCAAAGAATTGAATCTTCCAGAAGCCCCTCCATGCCCTGCATCCATATTGGTATGTAGGAAAAGAAGTTTAGAATCCGTTTTCAATTCCCTGAGTTTTGCCACCCATTTGGTAGGTTCCCAATACTGAACTTGGCTATCGTGCAATCCAGAGGTGATGAGTAGATTTGGATATGCCTTTGCTTCTACATTGTCGTAAGGGGAATAGGAGAGGATGTACTCGTAGTATTCCTTGTTTTTAGGATTTCCCCACTCCTGAAATTCTCCAGTTGTCAGCGGTATACTTTCATCAAGCATGGTTGTCACCACATCTACAAAAGGTACTGCTGCTATAATCCCATTGAACAGATCGGGTCTCAAATTCATCACAGTACCCATAAGCAGTCCACCTGCACTTCCTCCCATGGCATATAAGTGAGAAGCTGTGGTGTATTTCTCAGCTATCAGGTGCTCCGCACAAGCTATGTAATCAGTAAAGGTGTTGCGCTTTTTGAGCAATTTCCCATCCTCATACCATACTCTTCCAAGGTCTTCGCCACCACGGATATGCGCTATCGCAAAGACAAAGCCTCTGTCAAGTAAACTCAAGCGGCTGCTAGAGAAATAGGCATCCATACTGAAGCCGTAGGATCCATAGGAATAGAGCAGCAGGGGGTTGTTACCATCTGCAGAGAATGTATCAATTTTGTAAACAAGAGAAATTGGTACCATGACTCCGTCAGAAGCTTTGGCCCAAATTCTGGCTGAGGTATATGCGGAAGCATCGTAGCCACCCACGATTTCTTGCTGCTTGAGTAAGGTTTTCTCCTTAGTCACCATGTGATAGTCATAGCTACTAGCAGGAGTTACAAGGGAATTATAGCCAAAGCGAAGGATAGGGGTGTCAAACTCAGGATTGGTACTGATCCAGGCTGTGTAGGTTTCATCCTCAAATTCCAAGGAATGTCCAGCGGAACCATCCCAAGGTTTGATATTGATTTTGCACAAGCCATTTGACCTTTCCTGCACGACCAAGAAGTCGGAGAAAATATCAAAATCCTCAAGCAGAACAGTTTCTCTATGTGGTATCACATCCTCCCAGTTTTCTAATTGGGGAGCAGCAATTGGTGCTTTTACTAATTTGAAATTTTGAGCATCGCGATTTGTCTTGATCCAAAAATGATCTTGGTAGTGATCCGCCGCATATTCCAAATGAGGAATTCTTGCTTGAAGTAAGGTGAATTCTCCGGTAGGATTGCTAGCATCCAGAAATCTTATTTCCGAAGAAATAGTGCTTTCGGAATGAATAAGTATGTATTGTTTGGATTTGGTTTTGTGGACGACACAAGAAAACTCCTCGTCTTTTTCCTCATAGATCAGGATATCTTCTTCAGTAGAACTGCCTAGCTTATGCGAATAGACTTGGTAAGATCTAAGTGTTTCAGGATTTTGCTTAGTGTAAAAGAGCGTCAGGTTGTCTTCCGCCCAGGCAAAATTCCCCGTAATAGCTGGAATCTGATCTGCGAGGATTTCTCCTGTTTCTAGATCTTTGTAATGAATCTTATAAATCCTTCTTCCAACCTCATCAGCTGCAAAAGCAAGCGTCTTCAGATCGGATGTGACAGCAGTGCCTGCTACTTGGTAATAGGATTTGCCTTCTGCTAGCAAGTTGACATCAAGGAATATTTCTTCAGTAGCATCAAGACTTCCTTTTTTGCGGCAGTACAAAGGGTATTCTCCACCAGTTTCGTACTTGACATACCAGTAATATCCGGATTTGAGATAAGGAACACTTTCGTCGTCTTCCTTGATTCTTCCTTTCATCTCTTGAAATAATTTCTCTTGAAATTCTTCCGTGGACTTAAGGCTTGTTTTTAGAAATTCGTTTTCAGCATTTAGGTAGTCAATGACCTCAGGATTTTCGCGTTCGCGCATCCAATAATAATTGTCAGTACGCTGATGACCATGTGTTTCTAAGAGCTGAGCTATCTTTTTGGCTTTGGGTGCCTGCATTTGTTGAGTATTTAAGCTTGCAATGTTAAGGAAAAAAATGGGCCTTGAGTTCTCTTTTGGGATGGAAAATAGGAGCTCAAATAAAATTTTTAGACAATAAATTGTTGCAGAAATAACTATAGGTCTTGGATTGAAGCATATTTATTGAAATATTCATTAATTATTTCAACCATTAACCAAAAACGTATGGGATTACTGAAAGAGTTTAAAGAGTTTGCTGTCAAAGGCAATGTAGTCGATCTGGCTGTAGCTGTGATTATTGGTGGAGCCTTCGGTAAAATTGTTTCCTCCTTTGTCAAAGATGTGGTCATGCCTCCAATAGGAGTGATGCTAGGAGGTGTAAGTTTCACTGACTTAGCGATAGTACTAAAAGAAGGAGTGACAAATGCTGCTGGTGAGGTGGTCACTGAGCCCGTATTGCTAACTTACGGTGTATTTGTTCAGAATGTAGTGGACTTTATAATCGTAGCCTTTGTGATTTTCATGGCTGTGAAGGGAATAAATTCTATGAAAAAGAAAGAAGAAGCAGCGCCAGCTCCTCCGCCTGCACCACCAAAATCAGAAGTGTTACTAGAAGAAATAAGAGACCTACTGAAAAAAGGTTAAACATCAGAAAAGCGGCTGTTAAGCCGCTTTTTTTATTTTTTGTCATCATCCCTTCGTCTTTGATAGATGTGTCGGGCAAATTCCCTGGACAATCCATTTAACTGTAGGATTTGATTATATGTTAATACTGAGGATAGGTCTTTGACGAATTTCTCTTCATCTACAATCATTTTTCGCTCGATTTCAAACTTTTTAAGAATTCTTGACTTTGCATCATCTTCACTTAGCTTGACGTCTTTTACTCTGCCTAACTGCGACATTTCCTTGAGATTTTTCTCTCTCGAGTCATTGTAGACATTGAAAATTGGCCAGAATTTTTGCGCCTGCTCTGGCTTTAGATCTAATCTAGTTGTGATAAAAGCTACGCGTGCAGCTTCTAGTTTTTCACGATCATAGTTTTCATCGGGACGCTGAGCAAGGCTCGTTCCTATCGCGACAAAAAACATGAGGACTATAAGTGTATATTTTTTCATATGCTTAATACCAATTTTGATCATTTTCATCCACTACATCTACTTCGTATACCATTTCTTCTGCTATGATCTGGTCTAGAATTTCTTCCGGATTGTCCACCATGCTGAGGACATCTTCGGCAGACCAATACTGACTTTCGATATATAAGTCAACTTCCTCGTCCATGGTCAGCATTTCGAATTGTGAATCAGTAGTGTTGAACTGCCAAATGCCTAAGCTTACCACCAAAACAGCAGCTGCTGCAGCGTATCGCATCCATTGAATAGTCCTTTGTGGTGTGAGCCTGTCTACTATTTGGTCGGGAAGTTGTTCGAAATAACCTTCTGGCTCCTTGAAATCCTGAATTTTCGGAAGTTTTTGCATGATATAAGTTTAGACTGGGTTGATGGTCAATAGTTTATTCAAGGGATAAGGAATGTTCGATTTTTTTCACTGCATGATGATAACTAGCCTTGAGAGCACCAATACTGGTGCCAGTAATTTCAGACATTTCCTCATAAGTAAGTTCTTCCTGATATTTCAAATGGAACACAAGTCTTTGCTTATCAGGAAGTGTAAGTAATGCTTTTTGGAGTATTCGCTGGATTTCATCTCCGTCTATATTTCCAGGTTGGTCAATATAGGATTCCAATTTCTCCTGATGGTCATCAATGGAGAAGAAATTACGCTTTTTCTTCTTTTCTAGAAAGGTCAGGGATTCATTGGTTGCAATCCTATATAACCATGTGAATAGACTTGATTGCCCCTGGAACTTGTCGATATATTGATGTGCCTTAATAAAGGTGTTTTGGGTGATGTCATCTGCATCTTCATGAATCAAAACCATTCTTCTGATCACATGATATACTCGTTTTTGGTAAGCCAAGATCAGCTGCCTAAAACCCATCTCCCTAGTACTGGGGTTTTGGATGAGTTGTAGGATTTCCTGGTCACCGTTTTGCTTCATTCTAGTTTTAGACCCAATTTATAGAAAAGGGTTTATAGCAGCATCAAAAAATGCATCTTAAGTCTTGATTTACAGGTGAAAAAATATTGATAGGGGGAATGGATTGGTCTTAGATTTCAAGGATATAATCCAGAATACCTGCATTTTTTCCTTTTGGTCTGGTCACTAATAAAGGGATACTTTCATTGTATTGGATCAATCGCTCCGCCATACTTCCTATAAATAATGCTGTGGCAGCTGTACGACCTTTTGCACCTATGATAATCCCATCTGCTTCGATTTCCCTAGCCTTAGCTACGATTTCTTCCACGGGATCATCGTTGACGTCCTGGGTATAAACAGGTATGATTTTGTTGCCCTTGGTATCGATTTTACGAATGAATTTTTTGTAATTTATCTCGGCATGCATGCGCATGATCTGGGTAAATTCCTCATAACTCTTACCGGTGTAATGATAGCCAGCTGGTACAGTAAATACGTTCTGACAAACAATCTCTAGTCCACCATGTTTCTCAGCAATCATTATTGCTTCTTCTAATGCGTCTTTGGAATAATCTGAAAAATCACTTGGTACCAGCAGACGGTGCATTTTAGTAACAGAGCCTTCAGGGACGATAAGTAGGGAACAGCTTGCACGTCTGGCTAATCTAGATGAAGCAACTCCAGTACCTGGAAGCTGGGTTTTTCTCCCAATCAAAATCATATCAGCCGATTTTTCCTCGGCAAGCTTTAAAATCTTCTTTGATATAGAACCTTCCTTGACGATGTAATTCAAAGAAATTCCTTTTGGATTTTTGAAGTGCTCATTGACCATAGATTCCATGGCTTCCTGCCTTTCATTGATCATGTTCTCCACCAAATTAGGGAATTCCTCCAGCACCTCTTTAGGGATGCTGAGATTCTTAATCACATTTACAAAGTATATTTTTTTGGTTTGATTGACCTGAGCTATAAAAGCTGCATGTTGAATCAATGTTTGATCTAACGTAGTCTGATCAAGGCAAACGACCATTTTTTTAATCAAATACATAATAAAGCGCCAATGGTTTTGAGATGCAAATTTAAGAGTAATTAGAATATAAGTTTAGGACTTTCTTGAAATATTATTTGGAATAATCCCGATATTCGTCTTATGCGTACTTTAAAGGTTCTGGATAAAGGATTTTTCTGAAATAATATTCTGGTATAAGCTGTTGAGCTCCACTGTTTTTCACCAGCTTCAGTATACATTATCGGAATCATCCTTCAATTTCGCCAACCTGCAGTGTAATAAATCGTATATTTGTACTGTCCGGGTCGTCGACATGTTCAAACTTCACAAATTACATATTTACCGAGTGAAGCTCTTCCCAAAAACAGGCCTCACCCCGATAGCTATCGGGGCCTCGTCTCGCAAGAGTCAGGATAACAGTGGAAGTTTGCGGTTAACAGGCAGCTCAAATCTTGTCAAGTAGGAGGTTTGCAACACTCTAAGACTCGGACATTTTTTTTGATCTTATCATACTCAAAGCGTTTTTTACATCCTTTCTCCTTGGTTATTTTCGTTTTAACCTATTCCTTACCCAGTTCCATTCTTCTGTTCCTACACCAATCAATCTTGACCAAAACCAATAGAAACCAAGAACAATTAAACTGGTTACTATGATATTGGGAATAGGAGAAAGGGTAAATGAGCCTGCAATTGTAGGGCTATAAGCGATAGACCCTACAACAATTATTTTTATTGTTTCTGTTGAAAAAGGATCGAAGCCTAGTTTGATTTTGAGAAACAGGTACTTCACTAGATTGAATAAGAACATCACTGCCACGGAGGCCATAGCAGCGCCTTCGATCCCATAAATAGGGATAAGCAGGTAATTCAAGCCAATTATCAATATACTCATGCCGATGGTTGCGACAAGATTGAATCGGTAATGCTTAGAGAAAACAAGGATCTCAGAATTCACAGAGAAAACTACGTCGAAGAGTTTTCCTAGTCCTATCAAAATGACTACATGCTTGCCTGCTTCGTAGATTTCACGGTTTGGAATGAAGTAATACAAGGAGTCTAGATTAGCGCTTATACCTATGAATAGTAACAGACAGATGTACAGTTGTCGGTTGGAGACCTGTTTGTAAAGCTTGTTGATTTCCTCGTGATTGCCTTTGCTGAAGTGATCAGCGATGACTGGCATCACCACTTGTGATATCGCTCGCCGAGGTAATTCTATCACTAGCGCCATACTAAAGGCAATCGTGTAGATCGCATTGGCTTCTAGGCTGATCATAGAGCTAACCATGATACTATCAATCTTCATTATTAAGGTGGAAGCTGCCGTAGCCAAGAAGGTAATTAGGCTAAACTGGATAAAGGAACTCCTGAATCCCTTAGGGAAAGTGTTCCATCTGAAATCCAGTTTGAGCACGCCAAGCCACAATAAATAGACTAAAACGCCTAGCAAGGCAAAACCATAAACAGCTACCAATCCTTGCATTACCTGCGGGAAAGAGATCCATTGGAGCAAATATGATCCTACCAGAATCCCTGTGAGCAAGCGAAGAAAAACTTCTCGTACTAGGGTAGGAACAGCTATTTTCAGAAAGGAACGGCTATAGGCATCAAGAATGCTACTAAGTAAAGCGAATAAGGTGATCAGCAATACGATCCCAAAAAAGTCAATCACTTCAGGCGAGTTCACTGCAAACAGCTCAATTATCTGTGTTTTGAAACCTAGGAAAATAGAGCTGACAGCCGCAAAACCAGCTAAAGAAAATACTAAGCCATAACTCAAAAAAGCAGATTGATTGGATTTGAGTTGAGGAAAGTAGCGTGTGATTCCATGCCCAACGCCTAGTTGAGCAAATGGAACAAACAGTAAGCCCAAGTCCTGAATCGTTCGAAAAGTACCTAATTGAGATGCATCTAATGCATAGGGATAAAGCCACAATACATTGACATATCCTATGACAACTCCCAGGTACGAAAAAATGGTGGTTTGAATGCTCTGACTGGCTACTTTGCCCATGAGCTTAAAAGTATCAAAAAACTGTTAATAAGACTGTGTTTCAAGCAAAAATCAAGATTTTGCACACTTGTCGCAACCGGAACTAGACTTTGATTTGAAGAAATATTTTTTCACCAAAAAGCCTATAGCTGCCAATACAATGATTCCAACTAGGATTTGCTGCCACATATTATGATAGAATTTGATAAACCAGCAGTGCAGAGAAATACGCCAATGCTGTCATATACACTGTCTGAATCAACGGCCATTTCCAACCTTTAGTTTCGCGATAGACTACAGCCAGCGTACTCATACATTGCATGGCAAAGGCATAAAACACCATTAATGAAAATGCGGTGGCAGTATTATAGACTTTTTCACCAGTCTCAGGATTTATCTGTTGATTGAGTTTTTGACGGATCGTGAGTTCATCTTCCGTGTCGGCACCTATACTATAGATGGTTGCAATCGTAGAAACGAATACTTCTCTAGCTGCAAATGAAGTGATCAAGGCGATTCCGATTTTCCAGTCATAGCCCAAAGGACGAATGGCAGGCTCTATAGCTCTTCCCATGATACCTATGAAGGAATTCTCTAATAATAGAGAGGCTGTTTCGTTCTCTATCACTGGAATCTCATCGGGACTAGCTTGCGCAAGTTTCACTTCACTTTCTGCTCTGATGGCATCCATACGATCTGGCGGGCCATAGGATGCTAGTACCCATAGTATGACTGAAATGGCAAGTATTACCTTACCTGCTTCGAATACAAAGGTTTTTGACTTATTGTACATCGTCCAAAGGACATCTAGCCAACGTGGTGCTCGGTAAGTAGGAAGTTCTACCATCAGGAAGCTTTTCTCCTCGGTTTTTAGGATGTTTTTCAACAGCAATGCAGTGAATAACACGCCTACAACGCCTAGCAAGTAAAGTCCTAATAAGGCAACCGCTTGTAGATTGAAAATTCCAAAAACGACTTCATTCGGTACAACTAGCCCTATTAGAATAATATAAACTGGCAGACGTGCTGAGCAGCTCATCAAGGGAGTCACCATTATAGTGATGATTTTCTCTTTCCAGTTACCGATATTTCTAGCAGCCATCACTCCCGGAATTGCACAGGCAACACCTGATACAAGTGGGACAATACTTTTGCCATGAAGCCCAAAGGGTCTCATCCAGCGATCCATCAAAAAGACTACTCTAGACATGTATCCGGTATCTTCCAGAATTGCCAGAAAACCGAAAAGCATGGCAATTTGTGGGATGAATATCACCACTCCGCCGATACCAGGGATAATACCTTCGGTAATCAGACTAGATAGAGGCCCTTCTGGTAATAAGTTTGAAGTCCAGCCGGCTAAAGAGGCGAAGAATCCATCGATCAAATCCATAGGCACCGTGGCCCATGCAAAAATAGCTTGGAAGATAAGGAGTAGGATCGCTCCGAATATCAGATATCCAAATACTGGATGTAACAAAATCTTGTCAATTCCAGATTCTTGCTTTGCATCTGGGGTTTTAACAACTGCTTTTTCAACAATCGAAGTGATTTTTCTATATCGAATCTTTGTTTCCTCAAGCTGAGCAGCATCAAGTTGTAGCTGACTTTCTGAAAGTTTGGCTTTGATCCAATTCCGATCGTCTAAGGAAAATGTTTTGTCTTTCTCTCCAAATCGAAGTAGTTGATAAGCCTGGTAGGAATTTGAAAGCTTGAACTTCTCTTTTACTTCTGAAAGCAAAGTAGCTGAGACTACTTCTTCGATATTGATGAAAGATGACTTTTTACTGAAATTTTGTTGATGAATTAATTCTCGAATTTGATCCAATCCTTTTTCTCCTCTGGCATCTGTACTCAAAATCGGAACGCCTAGAGCTTTGAAAATTTCGAAGGTTTTGATCGCAATATTCTTTCTGGTAGCGATATCAGCCATATTGAGTACGATCGCCAGATTCAGTCCCAAATCAATCAGCTGTGTGGCTAAAAATAAGCCTCGAGAAAGCTGACAGGAATCAATTACCATCAATACAAACTCAGGTCTTTCTTCTTCCTTGAGTTGGTTTAATACCCGATGAGCAATGATTTCGTCTTCAGAGTTGGGATAGAGACTGTAGGTACCTGGAAGATCAATGATCTCATAATTGCTCCCTTGGTAATTCATCGAACCAGTTTTTTTGTCCACAGTTACCCCTGGGTAATTGCCGATTTTTTGGCTCAATCCAGTGAGTTGGTTGAAGATGGTCGATTTGCCAACATTCGGGTTTCCTATGATGGCGATTTTTGGTGATTTGACTAGGGAAGGAGAGATAGACTCAGGCATGTATTCAGAGCAATTGTACTTCTATGAGCGAAGCTTCGGTTTTTCTTAAGGCTAGTATGGTTTCTTCAAGTCTGAATGCCATAGGGCCACCCAGAGGGGCAGAATGTTGAAGCGTAATAGTTTTTCCAGGCAGGAAACCAAGTTCCATCAAGTTGATTTTCAACGGAGAATCTAAGATTTCTTGGATAATTGCTGCCCGGCTTACAGGTATTGAATCAGCTGTTATGAACATAGAATTGTGCAGGTCTTAAAAACCAAAGGCAAAAATAGGATTATTTGGAATGAATCTAAAGAAAAATAAAGAAGATTTTTGTCATGTATCAAACAGGAGAGATTTTTTGATAGAAAGTATTGTTTGATAAAGATGAAATTGCTCCAACAAAATTCAGGTTAAAAATTATTGCGATAGCTCGTCGGCTACCTGAGAAGTCCTGTTGGACTAAAAGATGATAATCAAAACAGGTGCTAAAATAATTGCTTTAAACTGTCTGTAATATAAAACAATAGGAGATCATTTTCTTATTGATAATCATAGGGCATTTCAAATGCATGTATAGGCGAAAATTGCTTTGATTTCTGATCTGATTTCCATTGATAGCTTAATCCTCCACACTATATTGTTTGATAGTATTTGGTAAAAAATACTAAAAATATTTTCGTAAATAATGGGTTTTCAATGATTTAGGAAATATTGGGCTAGTGATTGGTCAATTATTTTTTTAACTTCACTTCGCTCTTTTTAAGCTTTAATTGTTATGAGATTGATTTTTATTTTGTAGTTGAAGGAAACAGTTTTTGACCTAAAAGAGCAGCTTTATTCTAAACACTTTTTACCATGGAAAAGGATCAACTCGAATTATTATTGTCCGAAATTTTCGGACACCTGAAAGCTGACAAAGCAAGTGATAAAAAACAATGGGAGGAAGGAATTCCACTCTTGGCTAAGTCTCTCCTAATTCAGGACAGTTCAGAAATTAAACCTGAATCTTTCAGTTTCGAACGATCTGAAATTTTCCTTCAAGATCGAATTCCTAAGGAGAAGATTGAGCTAATCCGAAAAGAAGCCGAAAAAGTTGCTGTTAAAGCCGCTTCTGAGACGATCAAGGAAACAGTTGATCCGGTTGAGAAGAGAACATTAAGTAAAGAAGCTATTAAGGCTGCGAGTAAAAAGGAAGAAGAAAAAAAGGCTGTTTTAAAAAAAGCGACTATAGCTGCAGATCCAGGATTAAAAGCTTTTGTTCGTGAGGTGCCTGTCAGAAGCACTCAGATTCGAGCCAGTGTTCCTGATTGGGCAGCTGGAGCTAAAGTAGAAAAAACGATTGGTCCACTGACCAAATTGGATGGTAGGGTGATTATGATAGATTTTTTTAGAATCACAAAACTGATCGGCATATATCAGCAGAACTCTAATCTTCCAGTCCTTTTATTTAAAGCCTCATTTTTAGAATCTCAAATCAAAGCAGTGAACGCTCCGCCGATTGAGGTAGCGAAAATATATGATGTAGTGGCAGGGAGTTTTTATATCAGAGCAGATATGCTGGCTTCGAATGCTTCAACTACCCGATATGCCGGTCTGAAAGTCAAGGGTGGTAAGATTCAATTAAGTGCAAATCCAGTACTTCAAGGAGATAAATTGGTGTTGGCGGCTAATACTTCTGTTCAGGTACAATTGGAGGTAGATCAAACACCTGATGCAGTAAATGCAAAAAAGAAGCATGGTAAAGATGCTTTTGAGGCAAAAGTGCAGAACCCCGATAGCTTGAAATTTGCATTTTCGGGAGCTTCAAAGGCTCAAATATCGGAAAGTAGTCCTGCACAATGGTCTGTGTATGGTCAAACAGCATCTTTCAGTAAAGCGAATAAAGCACCTGTCTATAATAACCAATTATCTAGGGTGCTTATACCGTATGCTTGTTCGGAATCTGAGTTTTCGCCTAAGAAGCAAGTAAGCCCAATGGTGGAAATTCAAGAATCAGCGGCAGTAAGTTCCTCATGGTGGGCCATTCCTGCTCCAGCTTTAGATATTTCGGCACCTTTGGAGGTGGCAGGTTCTGGAGGGATGCTTCAAGAATTGAAGACTGGATTGAAGTTCAAATGGACTGGCCTTCAGGGTAAGAATTTAAAATTAGAGAAGCCTCAGATTCTTGTGGAAAATGGTAGAATCGGAATCACAGATTTGCTATCGAATGGGGATGGGGCATTTCAGGAACTAGCTCACTGGAAAGATGACCTAAATGCATATGGAACTTCGGTTTCTTTAGCCCTTAATAAGTCAGCTATGTTTATGTATAACTCACTTGCAGAGGGTACAGAAATGCTAGTTGCTTTAGCAAATACACAAATCAAAGTAGATAGACCTTTACAAGTCAATGGTCATCCAGTAGCAGTCAAAACAAAGAATTCCGCTTTGGTTTTGGCAGGTTCTGATGATAAGAATTTGATTTATATATGGGATGATAATATTTTATGGGACAATAAGTTACCGTTTGAAAATGTTCCTGATTTCAAGAGTATTGCAATCGCGCTAGAAAATGCGCTCTTCACCCTTTCTCCAGTTAATGGAGCAATAGTATTTGGGGAATGTAATGCAGATTGGACTAAGATTATTAAGAGTCAGACTTTCCTAGTGTTTGGTATGCTAAGTTATATGCCAACATTGCCAGATCCGTATGTGGCAAACTTAGGGATTCTCAGCAAGCAATTCGGAAGAAAAACTGCTGGTATAAAAGGAATTCAAAGCTGGCTGGTATGTCAAATTTCTCAAGAGCCCGTTGATGGAAAAGATGATAAAGTTCACGTTAATTTCCATTTTACTCCAGGGAATTCTACGGCCGCTACAGCCTCTCCAGCCGCTACTTCAGTAGGCAGTTTATCCTCGTCGGCTGTAATGGGCTTAAGCCAATTGAAATCCACAGAAGGAAGGGTAGAAACTTTGAAATTAAAAGCAGATACTGGGAGATTAGCGGCTAGTGACAATTCATTACCCCCTTATGGTGATCAACTTGAACCTTTCACAAGGCCTTATGAAGCAGATTATTTTGTCTTACTAGACGTAAGTTCCAACGCAAATCAATTAGGTGTTAGTTTAGGACTCTATAGAGATCAGAGACTGACAACTGGAGTTGCTAGGAATGTAAGCGAATCTGAGGCTACTATTTCCCAAACCGGCAATCAGATAATTTCAGTAGAAGGAATGGAGGTCATTGCTCAAGGTGCAATGACACGACTATTTATGATGCCGCAGGTAGCATGGGAACCAGTCTTTAATTTGACAGCACCTGGAAAAAATAAACCAGGAGACCCGCCTGCTTTGTTTAATTATTATCAAAATGATGGTGGGCCAACGAGATTGATGAATAACCATCATGAAAGGATCGCAATTTCACCTAAACCGCTTGTTGATTTTATTCTAGAAAAATATCAGCAAAAACAAACACCCGTTTCTGCATTATTTACCCTTCCTTTTGGGTTGAGAGCAAAGGCTGATTTGTCACATACAAACGCTAAGGAAACTATCAAACCCCAGCTCGATCAGGTGAGACCTAATTTCCCAAATGAGATGCAGGGAGGTATTCAGATTAGAGCTACTGCAGGAGATTATGGGAAAAAGGAGCCAGGTGAGCCGAAGAAAGATGATCTTCCTATGTTTGCTGGTTTTACCGTACAGTTGGCGAATGTTTTGAAAGCAGATGGGACTCTTTCTGGAGCAAGTACCTTAGGAGATAGTGTTACTAGGATTTTTAATACTGAGTTTTTTGTCAACCCAGGAAGCCCAAATATCATTAACGAAAGAGGAGTTCCTCTGAGTAAGATTGACTTTACTGGTTATGGTGCCAGTACATTTAGCAACTGGTTAAGTCCTTCAGCTGCCATAGCACAAACGAGCCAGGCTAGGTTTGATATTATGCTAGGTCGTACCGGCCATGAGGTAATTCAGGTAAAAAGTCTTGTCTATCCTTGGGGAATCCGTGTAGTCAGGACTATTACCATATTCAGGACTAGTTCTGGATTTATTTACAGGACTGATAGTGGTTGGCAGCCAGAATCAGACGGGATTTTTGATTTTAGGGCAAAATATATTGATGAAGAATTCCCTGGCGCATTGCAAGATAAGGCACGATATGAATTGCATCCAGGTACCTTACGTGGTTTGTACAACATCACAAACATTAAAGAGGATGGAAGTATAGCAGATTTTGTGACCTACAATAATATTGCTATAGGCAAAAATTATATAGATGAAACTGGAGATATAATACCTAATAGTGAAACCTCAGAAGGTAAAACCTACCTAGAACAAGAAGTGCGATGTACGCCTGTTTATTTTGATGCAGACGTAGCAATAGAGAATCTGGTTCAAGGCCATAAAAATGGAAAGACTCCTGCAAAAAAAATACTAGGATACGTACAATTATCTCCTCCAGGTATTCCATTGACTCCTAGTCAACATAAAGCGTTATTGGATCTTCAAGGAGGTACGATTGGAGGAGATATTGATTGTGTGATGGATGTAGGTGGTACAGGGCAGTTGATGCAAATCAATCGTTTTGATATTTCACATGCTGAGAAACCGGGTAATGCAGCAAATGAGCCTATTTTTGTGGCAGCGACTCGAGGCTCCGTTCTTCTTCCTAAAGATGGCAGTTGGAGCATGGTTCAGCATGAAACAGGTAGTGGAGATGTTACGCCACTACCGCCACACATCCCTATTCCTCTGATTCGAATTGGAGAGTGGCAAAAAGAAGTGGTGGTCAAAGCAACAGATGTGAACAACAATCTGGTTCGTTTGGCTCACCCTATGGAAATCCTTCGGAATCCTGAGGCTGCTACGGTCAATTATGGTTTCTTACAAAGTACCGCTACTCAAAAGGCACTTTTCCTAACTCCTAGTTACAAGAAAGGAGTATCCAAGCTCATGAGTAAAACGCCTCCTATATTCTCGGATGCTTATAAACTTATGAACGGAAGCAGCATTTTCCCAAATGTAGGAGATGCCTATTCCAACTTTGGCAAGGCAATGGCCTTATTAGATGGAATAGATGAAGATGGTAATGCGGTAAAGGCCTTTATAGAGAATGCTGCAAAAGATGGAGGAAAGAAGGTTCTTGAGATAATGGAGATAACAGCCAAAGAAGAGGCTGGGAAAATCGTTGATAAAGGATTTAAACTACTTTCTGGAGAAGCAAATAGTGCTTTGAATAAGGCGCTTGCCTTTGATGTTCCAAATTTCGATCCGCTATACCTAGTCAATATGGATGCTTTGAAAATCTATATTGAATATAAAGCAGGTAAAAAAGAGGGGGACACTACTACCTATGTGGATTCTAAGCTCAATTTTGATGTTGATTCTTTTGCCAACGATCTAACAGATACCTGGAAAAGTAAGGTCAATAATGTGGCTATGGTTGTCGATTTGGGCTCTTTTGAGCGATTGATGACTATTAAGGGAAATTTTGATGCTGGTAAAGGCAAGGAATCTGGATATGCAGGAGACAAGGATAACCCAGGTCCATTGGATGGAATTCCACTTCCTGAGGTAGAATTTTCTGATGCACTACAGCCAGTAATTGAATTACTACAAATGCTCGCAGCACTCAGCACAGGAGATTATGGTGCTGTGATGAGGAAAGGACTTCAAATAGCGATGAGCAATGCTGGTGAGATCTGGGAATACAAATTCGAAGCCACCAAAGAAATTCCGCTTATTCGATTCCCTCCAGAAGATTCGGTTTATAATTCGCCTCAATGCCCATTGAGATTAGAAGCTGGCCTTGCTTTAGGTGTTTATTTCAATGCAGCACTGAAAGTAACCACTGATCCAGCCCAACTCTTGCCAACCGCCGGTGGATTTGTACAATTCAACGGAGGACTAGAAGTGATGTGCGTTACGGTAGGAGCCGCCACGATCTATGCAGTAGGTTCTGTAGAAGTCAAGATTGCCTGCGACACGAAGATTGGTCCTAGCTTGATGCTGAAGTTTGGCTTTGGAGCTAATATCTCTGTAGGTCTGCCGGTGGTAGGGAATGTAAGTGTTACCTATATGGTAGGATGTGAAATGTATGCAGATGCCAATGTCATTGAGATAACGGCATTTATGCTGTTCAAAGGGCATGCGAACTTGCTTGGAGGCATTGTAAGTGTTACGATTTACATAGAAGCAAGTGGTACGATGAAAAGAATAGCTGAGCCTGCCCCAGGAAGGACGGATTGTACGGCTTCAGTGACCTTCGGTTTGGATATCAGTATATGCTTTATTATCAATATCAGTTTTGAAGAGACCTGGCAAGAAAGTCGTCAGATAGCTTAATTTTTTACCTCAAAAATCAACTTATGGAACCTAGAAGATTAATTTCCTTAATGACTTTTCCACAGCGTTTTGATGGAAATATATTGACAGTTAATATCGTGGTAGTCCCACGAAATGCAAATCCATTTTCAAACTGGCCAACGGGATTAGCAAATCCTGCTAATGTTCCAGGCTTTGCAAATGTGCAACCAGAATTTAGCTTCTCCATTGTTAGGGGTACGGATGATTTTCCTCTGAGTAATGCCACCGCTCCTACTAGAATTCCAGTCGTAAGAGAAGTTAATGTAGTTCCAGCAAGCGATAAAGCTGCGATAATTGAGAAAGTAGCAGCAGCTATGCCCTTGCCAATTACAGACAATTCGGATAAGCTTTCGGATCCTGTCCCTGTAGAGAAGAGTATTAAAAAGTATTTGCCTAGGTCATACAGAGAACGCTTCAATTTCACCCAACCCAGACATCCAAATGCTGTTACAGATGATGGGTATCACTGTGCTGTTCGAGATAAAATACCTCCTATAAATTATCAGCCTAAAACCAGTTTGAGCTGGGGAAAAGTCTTTGCGAATATTTTGAGGCAACCACTGCTGGCAAAAGCATGTGGGATGATTTACGAAGTTCAATTAGAAGTAGAAGCTGATTGGTTCGAGGAGGGAGGATATCTTTATGCTGATATTACAAACGATCCCTATTCAGCAGCTCAAGCTGGATTATTAGAGGATTCGGATGGGCCACTGATCAAAAGATATGCCGCTAAAATACCTGAATTAACAATGGGAACGGCACGACCTGTTTTTGCTCCAGTGTTATTTCCTGTGTTGTATAAGATGGTTTCAGATCCATCGGAGCCAGTCCCTCTGGGACCTTGGGACGAGCTTTTTATGGAAGCACAAACCTACAATGATGGCTTTGCGAAAATTGTCCATGCCAATCAACCTGTGAGTGGAAATCTATTAGAAGAATCGCAGGATGAACTGTCCCCACAGTCAGACGCGGGTATTCGGCTAGGATGGGATGATGAGCAAATTTTGGTTTGGTATTTACGTCAGATGATTGAAAACCCTTCCAACCCTGGCTCAAATGAGAGAATTGATGCTCCGATGGGAGTGATGGGCTACCACATTGACGTGCGACAAGTGGCCGAAGGGAACGAATGGGAAAGTCTAAACAGCATTGAAATCAATGAGGCTGAGAATATGTTTGCGGGACAATTAGATTCCAGCACTACAGAGCTCCCGTATCAGGTTTATCCCAACAAGATCTCTGGCCCGAACTCAGACCATTATTGGTTGCCGATGTATTATGCCCATTATATGGGGAAAAACTTGGTGACTGAAGACCAAGATGCATTGGAGATTTACAAAAATGATGTGGATAATGGAGGCACTCAAAATGAAACTCAAGATAGACGTGTTGTACAAAATAGAGCTTTAATTCCAAGCCCATTAGAGACTGAGCTTCGCTATGGGAACACTTATGAATTCAGGATTAGAATGACGGATATCTCTGGAGGAGGGCCCAATTTGGCAGATAGTCCACTGAATGCTGCTCCTAGTCCCGAGACAAGTGTTTCGTTCAAAAGGTATGTAAATCCAGGTATGCTTCGTATCGAAAAGCCTATCGAAATCCGCTCGAATCTAAGAACCTATTTTAACGCTACAAATGATGAAGAAACAGAGTTTGATGCGAATCCTGAACTGGTAATTCAGAGACCTCTATTAGAATATCCAGCAGTAGTCTTTACTAATAAATACCAAAGCATCGGTCAAGACCCTGTCAGTTTATTAAAGGCCTTAACTTTTCAGCCGGATGGCTTAAAACCTGCCTTGGCAGATCCAGATGTACAGCTAGTCAAGATAAGAGTAGAGGTGAAGTCACTTCGAATGGATACCCAATTGAGTCAAACTGGTAGAGATAGTTTCATTACTCTGTATGAGACTAGCAGGGCATTTCCAGTTGACTTTGATGGGACTTTGAATGTTCCGATAGAATTTATTGATGTTCCTGTCTTGAACCTTGGAGAGCCTGCAAATCCATTTTTGGATGAAGATTTATTGATTGAAGCTATCAATGAAATGGAACAATTGACCTTGCCTACTGGAAGGCACATTAGAATATCACTTCGGGCCGAAGCAAGTACTGATGGAGCGCCAGAAAGTTACTTTGGGTTTATAGATGATAATGAGGACAAGGATAGCAGGTTTGGCAAAGTGCAGCAATTAATGTTCTATAAGGAACCAGCTGCTGAATTAGATTTATTACAGCCTTTTGAGACAGTTCAGCCTGTTCAGGCACTATTCTTAAAACCAGATGCTGTTCCTACAATTAAGAGAAATGTCTTTTCATCTCTATTAAGAAGAGATTCAGAAGAGCAGCATTCTGGGGTAGTGGAGCGATTGGCAAATGCGCTTGGTTTGGAATCAAAAGGCTTAACCCTAGTTGCACCAAAAGGAGAGCGAATTGCCATAGGATGTAGTTCCAGAATCAGACATACTTTGGCACCAGACGGAAGCTCTATCACTTTTGCTACCAAAGCGGACTTATATAATCATTGGCTGGCTACCTTGAGTTATAAAGTGAATCGTGATTGGGCTTGGGACTGCTTACAAGATGTTGCCTTTGAAATTGAACGAGAATTCAAATTCAGAAAAGACAAGAGTACTGAAAGTCGAAAAAATACCTATTTGGGAGATATTGAATTGAAGCATACGGTTTCCTTTGAAGCTTTGCAGCCGGATCGCTTTGATCGTGTAAACAGGAATTATACTCGAATCATCTACATAGATGCCTTAGATCCCAAAAATGACTTGAAGCAAAGTAATGGTGATCTGAGGTTTCCAGACGAACTCTGGGCTGAGTACAAAATCAAACCTAAAACAAAGGAAGGACATGCCAGTGCTGAGACAGTAGAAACTGAGCGTTTGACGTTGCCAACAGTCCTCCCACCTGTACAAATACCTAAGTTGGTCAGTGTAGGGATTGCTTTTTCTCCCTATGAAAGGACGGAAGATTATAGCTCTTCGGAAGCTAGAAAGCGGTATCTCTGGGTTGAATTTGATAAGCCTGTAGAAAACCCTGATGATACTTACTATTGCAGGATGCTAGGAAATGCACCAGATCAGTTGATTGCTAATAACAAGGGAGGTCAACTGGTTCCACCAGAAGAAGCTCCTATTAGTTTAGACCCAGAATTGACAAGGCAGATAATACCAGGTCAAAGTGATGATAAAGCTGGGATAGGCGCCATGCAGCCTATGATTCAAGCTACTGATAGTGATAGGCATTATATGTTGCCTATACCTGCAGGCTTACATGCAGAGAGTGCAGAGATGTTTGGTTTCTTTACCTATGAATTCAGAGTAGGGCATGGTCAATGGGCAGATCGAGATGACAATCTTTGGTCTACTGCCCAAGGTCGATTCGGCAGACCACTGCGAGTGACTGGCATTCAGCACCCAGCACCAACTTTACTTTGCTCGCTCAATAGAGATGAGAACCAATTGTATGTAAGTGCAAACTATGCCAAAGCCGTACATAATGGTAAAAACGTAACTGCTAAACCACCAAGAACGAGTCTTTGGACTATGGTGTATGCCCAAGTTTTCCAAGCAGATGGAAGAGATCATCGTAATATACTATTAGGGGAGATTGAAATGAAAATAGGAGTTCGAGTGAATACCGATCCTAAACGACTCAAGAAAATCAATGATCTGACGCAACAGGTGTATTTCAAATCTACCATCGGCGATTATACAACGGGAAGCATAAAGTTAAATCCTGCAAATTTGCAATTAGGTAACCTTATAGCCAGTATCAAAGATGAACAGCCCGTAGGCACAGCAGTAGTGACCTCACAGGATATTGCTGAGAAGTTGAAGTCTTTTGGATTGCCAGAGGACAGTGCGCTAAGTGTGTTGGTAGTGGAGGTATTTGGTAACATTACTAATATTCATGATCATTTGTCAGATTTAAGAAATGCAGGAGTCAATATAGTTTCCGAACGTATGGCTGAAGGATTGAAAGCTAAAAAAGCAGAGGTAAATCTAATGTCGGACATTCGTCCATTAAGCAAGGGATTAGGGCACTTTAGGATTTTGAGAACTTCTCCACTCACGAAAGTTCCTTTTGTCTGCTGTCCAACCTGTGAGTAACTGGATGGCTTATTTGAAAAGTAGATGCCTCCCAAGTTTCTTGGGAGGTGTTTTTTTATATACTTGTGATTAATATCACTCAGAGAAAATCAACTGAAGCCTACCTTTATCATTATTATAACAGGATATGACTACCAAAGATTTAAAGGAATACCTACCTAATTTCACCGATCCGGAACTTCTAAAGCAGATTTTGGACAAGGGTCAAATCATGGAATTAGAGGCAGGAAAAGTGATGATGGAGCCAGGGCAGTTTGTCAAGATGGTCCCAATAGTATTGGAAGGTTCAATCAAAATATCTAGAATGGATGAGGAAGGTAGAGAGTTGTTTTTATACTTTCTAGATGCAGGAGAGACCTGTGCTTTGTCTTTGACATGTTGCTCGTCTATGAAGCCATCTGAGATTAAAGCTGTGGTGGAGGAAGATACCATGCTTATTGGCATACCTATCACTGTTCTTGATCAGTTTTCGGATGAGTTCAAACAGTGGAAGGATTTTGTTTCAAACACTTATCAAAGACGTTTTCAGGAATTGCTGGTTGCACTGGATGCCGTAGCTTTCAAACGAATGGATGAGCGGCTGATGCGGTTTATAGTGACTAAGATGAAGCAGCATAAGACGAATGAACTTCATACCACCCATCAAGAAATCGCTAATGAACTGACTACTTCCAGAGAAGTTGTTTCCCGCCTTTTAAAACAATTAGAGAAGAAAAAATGGATTGAGTTGGGGAGAAATGTGATTTATATCCGTGATGATTTTGAGGAATTGATTAGTAAGTAATCAGGGCATTACCAGTAGAGGGACTTTAGAATGAAATACCATTTCTATCGTCTGACTACGGCTAAGCACTTGTTCCCAGAGATTTTTGTGTTCATGGCACATGACTAGGATTACATTTTCATTTTCTTCCAAAAATTGGTCTAATCCTTCTACAGGAGTGGAAGCATAAAAGGTGTGGATTTTCACAGGTAAGCCGGGATGATGAGAGGTAATGAAATCCTCTAATTTTTTGATACCAGAATCTTCCTCATAGTCAGAGGCTGTTTGCACATGGACAAATTCTAAACCTCGTTCCCAGCGTATACTCATATCAATAACCCAGTCGATGAATTTTTCCTCATGATTGGCGAATTCCAAAGCCAAGGCCACTTTTCTTATTTCCTCTGCATTTGCTTCCGCTGGCACCACTAATACAGGGACAGAGGATTCTTTGATAAGGTTGATAGTGGTACTGCCAATTAACTTAACCAATATGCCACTTGCGCCTTGGGTACCCATGACTATCAAAGTAGCATCCATATCTCTAGCTATTCTGGCAACAGAAATGGAGGCCGTTCCTTCCTTTATGATTGTAGTAAATTTTAGCTCTGAGTCTTTATGTTTCTCCAGAGTCTTTTGCATAAGAGATTCAGCATCTCGATGCAGGTTTTCTATGGCAACAGAAGCCTGAGAGGCAAAGTCAAATACTGATTCAATCACATGAACTAGGATGATCTCTCCGTCTCTTTTTCCAGCAAGGGCGATCGCAAAATCCAGTGCATTTAGGGAGTTGTCTGAAAAATCAATAGGAAGAATTATTTTCATAGTCTTAGTTATTACACATTAATTTAGGCATTTGTGGAGGAATAATTTAACTTTTGTTTTATCAGATTTGAAAAAATGTACAAATCGATCTAGCGCTTTTTTCATAGAAATATTCCGGAGACATTTTACCTTAAGACAATAAGTGTAACATTTGTCACTTCTTCGCTTAGATGTCACTGGTACTTTTGTGATATCAAATTTGAAAATTTTGAAATGGAGATTATAGTACTAGTTGGATATGCAGCAGCAGTAATCATAGGAATTAGTTTGGGACTAATCGGGGGAGGAGGATCTATATTGACAGTTCCCGTGCTTGTTTATATTTTGGGAATTGATCCTGTTTTAGCTACTGCTTACTCCCTGTTTGTCGTGGGAAGTACCTCTTTGGTAGGTTCTTTTACCTATATGAGTAAGAATTTGGTGGATTACAAAACCGCCCTAGTATTTGCAATACCCTCTTTTATTGCCGTTTTCTTAACTAGAAAATATTTAGTACCAGCTCTTCCTGATCCTTTATTCGCCGTAAATGAGCTTGTGATTTTCAAAAGCATTGGTATCATGGTTTTCTTTGCAGTGATAATGCTGGTGGCATCCTATTCTATGATCAAGGGAAGGAAGTCAGATGAATCTAAAGAAGAGACAAAAGTAAAGTTTAACATCCCACTGATCGCGATCGAAGGAATTGTAGTTGGTCTGATAACCGGCCTGATAGGTGCTGGAGGAGGTTTTTTGATTATTCCAGCTCTTGTACTTTTGGCAAGGCTTCCAATGAAAATGGCTGTGGGTACCTCACTATTGATTATTGCCGCCAAATCTTTAATAGGATTTTTGGGTGATGTTTCTAATCAAACCATTGACTGGAAAATGCTATTAATTTTTACCGGCTTGTCGATAGTTGGGATTTTTATTGGCAGTTCCTTATCTAAGAAGATCAACGAAAAGGCACTTAAGAAAGGTTTTGGTTGGTTTGTGTTGTTGATGGGGCTTTACATCATCAGTAAGGAACTGATGTCGCTTTAACTGAATCAGGTATTGTATAGAAATTTTGAGTGTAGGTCACTTCCAAACCCATTTTTTCAGCAAATCTAAGCTCGATAAACCATCATATACCAAACGAGCCAAATTGCTAAGGGAATGTAATAACTTATAAATACGACTATTGCACATTCCCCAAAAGGTCTTCGAGAGATCATATGAAATCCATAGAGCCATACTATTCCGTAGATAATCTCAAAGATATTCAGCGTGGCTAAAGTATAGTGATATTGTGCGGCTACATTGTCTGAGCCAATCAGAGAGAGTAGAGAAAGCGCTCGATATTCATCTATTTCTGTATAGGTAACTCCTGATTGTGGAGCTATGTACACCAGTAAGCGAATCAATTCTGGAAAGATAAAAACCACTTCAGCAATCAGTGCAAACTGCCATAATTCTTTATAGGGGACTTTGTAGCCTATGAGAAAGGCTCCTAGCCAAAATAGAAAAGCGATCACGGTGAATTTCCAGAGTAAGGCAAATGGTGTCCAGAGATAATTTAATGCATTAAATATGTGGAAAATCATGAAGTCACCTCTTGCTTCCAAATTATTGTAATCTGGGATGGCTTCAAGAATCAGAGTATTAGTGAGATACCTGATCAGCAAAAACAAAAATACAAGCACTAAAAAATAAACACGCTTATCGAAATCTATTAGTTCTTTTAAACGTTGTCCCTCTGGAGTTAAAGTTTTTGCCATTTTTAAGATGAATCTTATTCAAATCTAAAATTTTGTTTGCGAATACCTCTAATTTTGAGATTTAAAAAGGAAGAAATATATGTTAGCACGGATCGTAATGATTCTAAGTATTTGGTTTGCAGGTCTTGGTGTCGCTAGGGCTCAAGAAGTAGCAGAGGATTCTATGATCTTTGCGCCTTCCAAGTATTTATTGCTGGACAAGGGGCTTCAATTTAGAATTACCACGGCTATTAACAGTATGTACAATTTTGATTTCCCTACCGCAGAGCGGGATTTCGCTGTATTAGCTAATCAATACCCCGATCATCCTTTACCAGAATTCTTGGTCGCGCTCGGCTATTGGTGGAGAATTGAAGTGGATGTGACAAATGAAAAATATGATGCGACTTTTGTCAAATACTTAGATAGGGCTATTGCAAAAGCTCAGGTAATGTTTGACGAAGATGAGACAAATAAGGAAGCCGCTTTTTTCTTGGCAGCAGGATATGGGTTTCAGTCCAGACTTTATTCAGAGCGGAAGAGTTGGACCAAAGCCGCTTGGGCAGGAAGAAATTCCTTGAAGTATTTGGATCTCTCTAGAGGAGAGGAGGAATTTAACCCAGAATTACTTTTGGGAGATGCCCTCTTTAATTATTTCGCAGAATGGATACCTGACAATTACCCGCTTATGAAGCCAGTTATGGCGCTATTCCCTGAAGGAGATAAAAAACTTGGACTGCGTCAGCTAGAAGAGGTGGCCAATAATGCATTCTATACCCGGGTGGAAGCCCAGTACTTTTTGTTTAGACTTTATGCTTCTGAAGAGAAGGAGCCATTCAAGGCATTACAGATTTCTGAGTATTTGCATGAGGAGTTTCCTAACAATCCGTATTTCCATAGATCCTATGCCCGACACTTGTATACCGTAGGTCGTTGGACCGAATCAGTGGAGCAATCCAAGCAAATTCTAGAAAGGATAGATGCTAAAATGCCAGGATATGAATCCAATAGCGGAAGATATGCCGCCTTTTATGTTGCGCAATACAATGAGCGGCTGGGAGATTTAGAACAAGCTAAGAAGTATTACCTGCTTACGCTATCCTTCGGCGAGGAATCTGAGTCTCAGGAAAGTGGGTACTACCTACATTCTTTGTTACAATTAGGAAAGATCGCCACAGAAGAAAATAACAAGGATTTGGCAAAACAGTATTTTAAGAAAGTGAAGAAGTATGCCAAGCGAAAACATCCCGCTCATCAAGAAGCCAGAGATTATATCAAAAAGAATAAACTTTAAGTGTAAGGGTGACGTTCTACCCCTTATATAACAGGAGATAATTTGAATTTTTAAGAGGAGGCAAGCAATTTTGAAAGGATTGTTTGTGTAAAAGCTAAGAAATATCAATAAAATTTCGAATTTCCTCTTTAAAATTCTGATGAATGGTTTAAAACAATCATCAATTATATTAACTTTGCACCATATAAAATTCGGTAAATGCAAGAGATCATGGATCATAGCTTAAGAATAAAATTCGATAAAATCGATAGGATGATTCTAGAAATCCTACAGGCTAATGCCAAAATTACAAATGCTCAATTGTCAAAAGATATTGGACTTTCTCCAGCCCCAACTTTGGAGCGAGTGAAGAAATTGGAGCAATCAGGTATAATTAAAAGTTATCATGCGAAGCTTGATCCTGAGAAGATCGGCTTGGGAGTAAGTACTTTTGTTTTGGTGAGTTTGATTGGTCACAACAAAGGGAATATTGATGCATTTATGCGTGAAATCAATATTATTCCTGAAGTGATTGAATGTCACCACATCACAGGTACTGGTGATTTTATCCTAAAGATTATTGCCAAAGACATTACTTCATATCAAAATTTGATGCTTGAGAAAGTATCTGAAATCAAGGAGGTAGATTCCATGCAATCCATGGTTATTTTATCTACTTTCAAGGATTCTAAAGTAATGCCTATCCCGGCTTAATTAGCCTAATCTAATACATGAAGGGTGGCGAAAGTCACCCTTTTTTTTTGAGCAAATGGAACAAAACCCCTGGAAAACCAACAAGATCAGTCCTGTCTACGAAAATCCCTGGATTAGTGTAGAGCAGCATGATGTCACAAACCCTGCTGGCAATGAGGGGATCTATGGAAAGGTTCATTTCAAGAATAGAGCAATGGGGATCATTCCCATTGACAAGGACATGAATACCTGGCTCATAGGTCAATATCGCTATACCTTGGATGAATATGCTTGGGAGATTCCTATGGGAGGAGGTCCCTTAGATGAAGACAAGTTGACTAGTGCAAAACGTGAACTTAAGGAGGAGACTGGGTTGTGTGCGGAGAAGTGGACGGAAATTATGAAAATCCATACTTCCAATTCTGTGACGGACGAAGTGGGCTATGTGTACTTAGCCGAAGGGCTCACACAAGGAGAAACTGAGTTTGAGGAAACTGAAGTGCTCAAAATAAAGAAATTGCCTTTTTCACAAGTTTTGGAAATGGTGATGAAAGGAGAAATTACAGACGGAATCAGTATTGCCGGTATTCTTAAGGCTGCTAGAATTCTAAATTTTTAATATGACAATCAAGGAACATTTTAAGATAACCTTCACGCTGGCTTTTCCAGTAGTTTTG
This sequence comes from Algoriphagus chordae, assembly GCF_003254055.1. Classification (GTDB taxonomy): domain Bacteria; phylum Bacteroidota; class Bacteroidia; order Cytophagales; family Cyclobacteriaceae; genus Algoriphagus; species Algoriphagus chordae. The sequence goes on along the minus strand of NZ_QKZT01000010.1, from coordinate 35,057 downwards.
AGTCAATTGGGTCAAGTATTAGTCGGTGTTGCTGATAGTATGATGGTTGGTCGAACTGGTGCAGTGCCACTGGCTGCGGCTTCTCTGGGGAACAGTATATTTTTTGTGATTCTGATGTTTGGAATGGGGATTTCCATGGGTATTACCCCTTTGGTTTCTGTGGCAGAAGGCAAAGGTAAGTTCAAGCGCATTGGTCACTTGTTTCAACATGGATTGTGGATCAATATTGCCACCGCAGCTCTACTTACGGTGGTGGTTATCGGTTTGTCTCAAGGTTTACATTTTTTGGATCAGCCTGAGGAGGTAGTGCGATTGACGATTCCTTACCTCTATATAATTACTGCATCGCTGCTGCCTTTCATGATTTTCCAATCATTTAAGCAGTTTGCCGAAGGCCTTTCACAGACCAAACAAGCGATGTATGTGACGATTTTTTGTAACGTAATCAATGTATTTCTAAACTGGGTGTTGATTTATGGGAACTTAGGAGCACCCGAAATGGGGTTGAATGGTGCTGGTTTGGCTACTTTAATATCCCGTATTCTGATGCCTATCATGATGGGGCTATATGTGATGCGCTCCAAAAGATATCGTGTCTTTAATCTGCAAATAGGTTTAAGTAAACTAAGGTTCTTATTATTGAATAGAATCCTGAAAATCGGAATCCCAACAGGTTTCCAATACATTTTTGAAGTAAGCGCATTCAGTGCTGCTGCTATTATGATGGGATGGATAGGCGTAAATGCACTTGCTGCTCATCAGATTGCTATCAATTTGGCTTCAATTAGTTATATGATGGTTGCTGGTTTGAGTACAGCTGGGATGATTCGTGTGAGCAATCAGATTGGTCGCAATAATTTCAAGACAATGCGTGAAGCAGGAATGGTGGTTTTTGGAATGGCACTGGTTTTTATGGCGATTACAGGTTTGATATTTATTCTTATGCGATCCTATCTACCAACACTTTACATTGACAACGATGAAGTAGTTGCTTTATCGGCCTCCTTACTGATAATAGCTGGTTTATTCCAACTCTCAGATGGTATTCAGGTAGCTGGATTGGGAGTGTTGCGTGGTATGGAGGATGTTAGGTTTCCTACCATTATCACCTTAGTTGCCTATTGGGTTATCGGACTTCCATTAGGTTACTTCCTGGCTTTTGAGATGGGGTTGGCTGAAAAAGGAATTTGGTACGGTTTACTGATCGGCTTGAGTATAACTGCTGTGGTATTGTTTTACCGTTTTCATAGGTTGAGTAATCGAATGATTGCTGCAAATAAACCAATAGTCACTTCGTAGAATATCTCAACCAAAATCCTATACTTAGTCTATGTAATTTGTTTTATATTCAGGATTAATCCATCCTGATATGTACAAAAAGCTACTCTTCGTATTCTCATTTATTCTTATTTCAAACCTTAGTTCTGCACAAGATCTAGCAGTGCTGACTCAGCGCGAACAAGCCAAGGTAATCGACAGTTGGCTAGATTATCGAATCCAGAATTTACTTCCAAACCTGATGACTGAGACAGGTGTAGATATGTGGGTGGTAATATCCAGAGAATATAATGAGGATCCAGTCATTCGAACTCTACTTCCTGCAACTTGGCATGCTGCAAGGAGGAGAACTATTTTGGTGATGTATCAGCCTTCGGCAAATGCTCCTGTCGAAACTTATGCTGTGGCTAGGTATGATGTGGGGAAGGCCTTCAAAAGGGCTTGGGATCCAGAGACTCAGCCTGATCAGTGGAAAGCTTTGATGGAATTGATTTCTTCGAAAAATCCAAAGAAAATCGCCTTGAACTATGCTAAGGATTACGGTCATGCAGATGGCTTGACGACGAATGAGCATCAGGTATTTTTAGAATACCTGCCTCAGAATCTTCAAGCCAATGTTGTTTCTGCTCAAACTCTGGCTGTACGTTGGTTAGAAACTAGAACCGAGCCTGAAATGGCAACCTATAAGCATATTCAGGAAATTGCCCATTCCATAGTGGCTGAAGGTCTTTCTGAAGCTGTGATTACTCCCGGTGTGACTACAACAGAAGATGTGGTTTGGTGGTACAGAGAGAAAATTAAGGAAATGAAGCTTGACACCTGGTTTCATCCTTCGGTAGATATTCAGAGAGAAGACCCTGCAAACAATGAACAAAACAGAAACTTTGCGACCAAAGCTCCTGAGTCGGTGATTATGCCCGGTGATTTACTTCATGTGGATTTTGGAATTACCTATCTCAGACTGAATACAGATACTCAAGAAATGGCTTATGTGCTGAAAGCTGGAGAAACTGAAGTTCCTGCTTACTTGCAGGATGCCTTTAAAAAAGGAAATAGAGTTCAGGATATTTTGACTTCGAATTATGTAGCTGGTAGAACGGGCAATGAAATCCTTCGGGCTTCTCGTAAGGTGTTGGATGCAGAAGGGATTCGTGGGAGTATCTATACGCATCCACTGGGCTTTTATGGGCATTCAGCTGGTCCAACGATCGGTATGTGGGATAATCAAGGAGATACACCAGGGGCAGGTGATTTTCCACTTCATGCCAATACAGGTTATGCTATTGAGTTGAATGCAGTGGTCTTTGTGCAGGAATGGAATAAGGATGTGAGAATTATGCTGGAAGAAGGCGCTTTATTTGATGGTGAAAAAGTGACTTATTACAATGGTCGGCAGAAGGAGATTTTCTCTATTCCACGCGTGAATGGTTACTTGGGGAATTGAAATTGTTCCTGCAGATTATCGCTTATTTTTCAGGTAATAATCTTAAGATCAGCGTATAGTCTGCGGTTTTATCAGCGTAAATTTGCGGGAAACCATTTGACACCCATTATTCCACTGCTATACTCCGATTCTGTTTTACAAAAAGTAAAAATAAAAATGCTAGTCCTGCAAAGCCAGCACTGGTAAGAAATACCAAACGAAAATTATCCGGATTATTTGCAAATAGGAAGCCTGAGACTAGTGCTCCGATTCCTATGCCTGCTTCCAAAAAGATGTACATCGTAGCTAATGCACGTCCTCGGAATTTGTCCAGGGACAGATCTATGACCCATGCTGCCGTGGTAGGGCTATACATGCCTACCGCACAACCGAAGAGAATTCCTGATCCGAGCAAAGCAAATTTGCTCTCTGCAAAAGCAATCAAAACCATAGCGCCAACTAAGGTAGCACTTGCAGCTCGCATGACTGGAATTCTACCATATCTATCAGAGGTTTTGCCTGCCAACAATCTGATTCCTAAAGATGATAACGTAAACACTCCAAAGAAGAGCCCTTTGTTTTCTATCCCGAGATGAGTTGAGAAATCTGGGATAATCGTAAGAACTACCCCAAAAGAGAAGCAACAAAGGAATAGTATTCCCGAAGGAAAGAGCACTCGCTTCTCTATTATCTCATGCCTTTTCAATTGAAACATTTTCCAGGAAATCCGCTCTTTGTTAGGCAGGGTTTCTTTGAGCTTCAATAAAATCAGGATAGAAAATATAGCGGTAAAGGCAGAAACATAGAAAACTGTTTCTATCGAAAATAGCGTAGCCAGCCATCCGCCGATAGCAGGTCCTGCTGCCATTCCCATCGAACCGAAAAGTGAAAATAATCCCATAGCCTCGCCACGCTTTTGGTAAGGGACAATGTCAGCCACATAGGCAGCGGCACCAGTGGGAGTGAAGCCGGTGGAGAATCCATGCGCAAATCGCAGAAATAGAAAGCCACCTACAAAGCTTAGAAGCGGATAAAGCATCCCAACGACGAAGCAGACAGAGGCCCCGATCATCATCACGGGGATTCTACCTATTTTGTCCGCTAGCTTTCCACTGAAAGGTCGAGAAAGTCCAGCGGAAAGTGTAAACAAGGCTATGATAAAGCCCTTGTAATCTTCTCCGCCCAGAGAGCTGAGGTACTCAGGGAGCTCTGGGATGATCATGTTGAATGATGAAAAAAACAGAAAGGAACTCAGACAGAGTAAGGTGAAATCGAATGTAAAAAATGAAGAGCGTAATTTCATAAAAGAAGGTGATGGAAAAAGGCCAGAATCTAAATCCTGGCCTTTCGTATTAGTCTTTTCCTGCTTGTTCTTCGCTCTGTGCGAGTAGGAATGCTTTCATAAACTCATTCAAACCGCCATCCAGTACATGCTGGGTGTCAGAAGTCTCGAAATTCGTTCGGTTATCCTTCACTAGTTTATAAGGATGGAGTACATAGTTTCGGATTTGCGAACCAAAATCTACGCGCATCTTGGAAGATTCGATTTTTGCGATTTCTGCATTTCTCTTTTCCAATTCCATTTGAAACAAACGGGATTTCAGCATCTGCATAGCTTTCTCTCTGTTGGCAAGCTGTGAACGTTCAATCTGACAAACCACTACGATTCCAGTAGGCTTGTGAGTCAATTGAACTTTGGTCTCCACCTTATTCACGTTCTGTCCACCTGCTCCACCTGATCTAGAAGTATGCAATTCCACATCTGCTGGGTTGATATCGATTTCAATCGAATCATCCACTTCAGGGTAGGCATACACCGAAGCAAAAGACGTGTGTCTTCTTCCTCCTGAGTCAAATGGGGAAATTCGTACCAATCGGTGAACACCAGTTTCAGATTTCAAAAATCCATACGCTAGCGGCCCTTCGAATTCCAATGTACAAGATTTAATTCCTGCCACATCACCAGATTGTACATCTACTTCACGAACCTTATAGCCGTTTTTCTCTCCCCACATGATATACATTCTCATGAGGATAGAGGCCCAGTCATTACTCTCTGTTCCTCCAGCGCCAGGGTTGATTTCTAATACTGCATTAAGCTGATCCTCCTCCGAAGAGAGCATTTTTTTGAGTTCTAATTCTTGTACCTCTGCTTCTGCTTTGGTGTACTCAGTTTTGATTTCTTCTTCAGAAACCTCACCTGCGCTATAGAACTCATACAATACGTCGAGATCCTCGATGATTTTATTGAGTGATTCGAATGAACCGGTCCAAGCTTTTCTAGCCTGAATCTGTTTCATGCTTTTTTCTGCCTCCTCTGGATCGTTCCAAAAATCAGGCTGGGCCGATACGGCCTCTAGGTCTTCTATTTCTGCAATCTTACGATCGTAGTCAAAGATACCTCCTCAAAGCCGATGTGCGGGCTTTCAAGTCTTTCAGTTGTTCTGAAGTCATCTGTCTAGGTTAAAATTTAAGCTGCAAAAGTCTGAAAAAATATCTGTTTATGCCAGAGATCTCCAATTAATCCATTCGCATTTGAATGAGTTGGATTTTATTTCGCCCTGAATTTTTGAATGTTTTGTATCGTAGGGGAAGCATCGCAAGTCCCGTTCCTATTAATATCCCTGAGGCAAGTCCTACCCCGCTGCTGATTGAGAATTCATGGGATTGGTAAATGCTATTAATAGATTCAGCTCCAAGTAATATCACTCCCGCACTCAGTGTCAAAACGGTCATCGCTCTTAATGTGCCGTTTCTTCGATCTTTGTCCCGTATGTCTATTTCTGTAATGGTCTCGGGGGAAAGAATGTTCTCGCTAAGATAGATGTAGTTTTGATCTATGCTTTGGATTACGTCGGTGACGAAATAGTCAATTTTTGTGCTTTTATAAGTGATGGTTTCCCCTGGGTAATATCTTATTTGGGTTTTTTGCTTTGCACCTCTTTTGAGGATTATGAAATCTGTCCCCTGAGCAAAAGTGGAGAGCGAAATGGCGGAAATTAGAAAAAAGAGTACTAGGCTTTTCATTGTTCTAAAGAAAAGCAAAATGTGGGAAAAAGTTTGCTGTATGCGCTAGAAATGTAGTAATAAAGTTTCTTGGCTAGTTTTAATGTTTAAATAGCCTGACCGGAATGCTATTGGAAAAGATCAAATTTCATTTATGATAAATTTGTCTTAAATTAAATATTCCTTTACATTTGAGCAATTAATGACAAGCGATGTTTTCAAAAGCCTGCGAATATGGAATTAAATCAATCATCTATATAGCCTCTCAGTCTATGCTCGATAGACGTGTGAAGATAGGGGAGGTAGTAGAGAATACTGATTCACCGATTGCTTTCACTGCCAAAATTGTGGGAGCATTGGTGAAGGAGAACATCGTGCAGTCAGTGACTGGTCCTTATGGTGGATTTTACATTGATAAACACCGAATGGAGCAGATTAAAATGAGTGATATCGTGACGGCCATCGATGGTGATTCCATATTTAATGGCTGTGGATTGGGGTTGAAGGAATGTGATGATGAACAGCCTTGTCCTATGCACTTTAAATTTGTTCAAATCAGAGCTGACCTCAAAAATATGCTAAACTCTACTTCGATATTGGAATTAGCAGAAGGACTGAAAGCAGGAGAATCTATTCTAATGAGATAAAAAAAATTTGAATCTATTTAAGATAAAACTATCATAAATAAGATTATACCCAGGACTTTAACTCTATGTCACTTGTCAAAAACCCAATATCTCTAATGTCCACGTTACTCTGGGTTGGCTTTGTATCTGCTATCAGTTTCATGGAGGCTTGGTTGAAGTTTAGAGCTCCGGGAATCACCGTTCCTATGGGATTGGGTATAGGCAGGTTGGTTTTTGAGGCACTCAACAAAGTAGAGTGGGTCTTTGCGATAGCAATATTGATCAGCAGAATTGTAAGCAAAGAAAACTGGGCTAGTCCCAAACTTATTGCTTTTGCAATAGCCTTACTGCTTTTGATTATCCAGACTGCCTGGCTTTTGCCGCTGCTGGACGCGCGAGCAGAGTTAATTATACATGTACACGATTTACCAGCTTCCAATCATCATTTCTATTATGTAGCAATGGAGATTGTGAAAGTAACATCACTTATCATTTTCGCAATTTCACATTTTAAATCAGTAGAACTATGACACTTTCAAACAACTCAATCATCGGCGAATTGGTGGCTCAAGATTACCGATATGCAACTGTATTTCAGAAAAACAAAATTGACTTTTGCTGTCAAGGCAATAGAACTGTAGAAGAAGCATGTGCTAAGAAGGATGTTGCTGTCGATGGTTTAATCGAACAATTGAATGCAGCTGCTCAAACAAACGATGCATCCTCTTCAGACTTCAATTCTTGGCCACTTGATTTGCTGGCTACTTATATTGAAAAAAAGCATCATCGATATGTAGAAACTCGAATCACAGAGATCAAGCCGATGCTTGCTAAGATTGTAAAAGTCCATGGAGACTTACACCCAGAACTGCATGAAGTTCAGGAGCTGTTTTTAGGATCAGCAGGAGAGCTTACTGCGCACATGAAGAAAGAGGAATTTATTCTATTCCCATTTGTTAAAAAAATGGTGGAAGCAGCAGAAGGAAAAACTGAATTGGAGCCTAGCCATTTTGGTAGCGTAGAGAATCCAGTAGAGATGATGAAAGACGAGCATGCAGCAGAAGGAGAGCGATTCAGAATAATTGCTGAATTGACAAATGATTATACTCCTCCAGTAGGAGCATGTACAACTTATATGGTTACCTTTTCCTTATTGAAGGAATTTGAGCAGGATTTGCACATGCATATTCACTTGGAGAACAATATTTTATTTCCTAACGCAATTGAATTAGAAAAGACCCTTGTCTATGCCTAATAAGCCAATAAAAAGACACCTAGTACTTCAGCCTTTAAGCCGTGATCACCATCACGGCTTATTGTTCTGCTGGAAGATTAGATCTGGAGTGAAGAGAGGAATTGATGTAAATAGAATGAAGGCTCATGCACTTTGGTTCTGGGATGCTCATTTGATTTCACATTTTGCTGAGGAGGAAGCTGTAGTATTTCCAATATTGGGAGCGGAAAACGAGCTCATACAACAGGCTCTTGCAGAACATGCTGAATTGAAAAAGCTGTTTTCTCAGGATGAAATGGATTATGAGTTTTTGAATTACCTACAGGTTGCTTTAGAGAAACACATTCGATTTGAAGAGCGTATTCTTTTCAATCAAATCCAAGAGGTAGCAAATCCTGAGCAATTGGCTGCAGTAGATCAGCATAACTCAGCCGACGAAGAAGAACAAGAATGGGAGATGATTATTGGAACTGGAAGAAATCAGAAGCGGAATAGATCTTAGTTTTTGTGTGGTTTTCTTTTGCAGAGGTAAATCGAACTATTTATCTCTGTATTCATTAATGTGTCAACCTTTTTTGGTGAATCAACGTAGGTGGTATAAGTAATAGAAATAGCAGGGATTTACCTATTTGGCTGTTTTAATGAAAATAATCAGATTTTGAATTCACTTAAATCACATATTCCATTTGGTATTTTAACTGCAGCTCTAGCCGTCAGTCCAGATGTTAGTGTGCTTTGCCAAAAGAATAAAGCCTTTATTCCTTAGCCCTCAGTGATTTCTATTATTACGTAAGGAGGGCAATTTTTACAGACTTCACTCATTTCTTACCCGAGGCATAATAGCCTTGGGTTCACTTATTTATTTTATTAATATGAAGCCGATACTCACCAAATCAGATTATAGCACTATCAAGGAGTTGATCTTAAATACTCCTTCCCATATGATTACCAAGGAAATTTCTTTGCTTGCTAGAGAGATAGAAAAAGCCAAGAAAGTTCCTGATTCAAAAATTGAACCTCAGGTAATTCGTATTAACTCAGTTTTTGAAGTTCAGGATGTCTCTTCCGGTCAACTGTTGAATTTCCAATTGACATTACCCAAGGATGGCAACATAGCTGAAAAGAAGCTGTCTATTCTTTCTCCTCTTGGAGTTGCGCTTATTGGTTTCCAGGAAGGGATGGAGATTGAATGGGTATTGCCTGGGGGTTTGAAAAAATTAAAAATTCTAACGGTTGGAACTTCTGTTGTTTCATAATGTAAAAAGGCTGCCTATTTTGAATAGACAGCCTTTTACATTATGTAAGTGTGTTTTTTTAGATTGAAATGATCCAATTATGTGGATCTGCCAGCTCAGCATATTTGATTCCATCTAGTTCTGCAAGTACTCTATGCGAAAATGCATCAGCAGGTTTTGTTGGAAGGGTATAGTCTTTTCCATTCACATTGATTCGTTCTACATGTGCGATCGTAGCGGCAGTACCTGTTCCGAAGGCTTCCTCAAGTGTCCCATCTATTAAAGCTTTTTCCAATTCTGCTACGGTTAGGAATCTTTCTTCTAGAGTCTCGTCCCAATCTTTCGCCAATTGTATAACCGAGTTCCTTGTAATTCCTTTCAGGATTGTTCCGGTAGTCGTAGGAGCAGTGATAATAGTACCGTTGATTTTGAACATGATGTTCATGGTACCAGATTCCTCGATCTTACTGTGCGATTTCCCATCTGTCCAAAGCAGTTGATCGTAACCTGCTTTTTGTGCTTGTCGTGCAGGATAAAGTGATGCGGCGTAATTACCTGCTGTTTTGGCTGCACCTGTTCCACCTTCATTAGCACGGGTAAAAGTTGTTTCTACCTTGACACTTACGGGTTTGTTGTAGTAGTTTCCTACTGGACAGGTGAAAATGATGAATTTATAACTATCAGAAGGCTTGACTCCAATGTAATCATCAGTAGCAAACATATAAGGTCTCACATAAAGTGAGGCTCCTTTAGCAGTAGGTACCCAGTTTCTATCGAGGTCGAGCAACTGTGTCATTCCTTCCATAAAGATTTCTTCTGGAAGGTATGGCATGCACATTCTTTCTGCTGACTCATTCATTCTTCTCCAGTTTGCATCAGCACGGAAGACTAAGATTTGCCCATCTTCATTCTTATAGGCTTTCAATCCTTCAAAAATTGATTGGCCGTAATGCAGTGTAGCATTGGCAGGATTCAAACTTAAAGGAGCATAAGGCTCAATTCTAAGATCAGACCATTCTCCATTTTTGTAATCAGCCACAAACATGTGATCGCTGACGGTGCGTCCAAAAACTAAGTTGGAAAAATCTGTTTCCGCTAATCTAGAGTTCTGAACTTTAGTTATCGGCAGGGCAAGTTGTGTCTTCATTGTTTTTGCCTTTAATCTGGCTGAGCCAGGTAGCTAATTATATATTTCTGGGATTCCAGGTTACTTCTTCTACTTCAAGCTCTTGAGCCATCATTCGGCCAAGGACGAAAAGAAAATCGGAAAGTCGGTTTAAGTATTGAATGACTAATTGAGAAACTGGTTCTAAAGAAGTTAATTCAACAGTAATTCGTTCTGCTCGACGGCAGACGGTACGTGCAAGATGACAAAATGAAACGGATTGATGTCCACCTGGGAGTATAAAAGCCCTAAGAGGAGGAAGCAAATCTTGCATTCGATCCATTTCTTTTTCCAGAATTTCTATATCAGCTTGATGTAAGTCTGGTTTTTTTACTTTGTCTTTGCCAGGAGCTGTGGCCAGATCAGCGCCAAGAGTAAATAAGCGATCCTGAATTTCCTTTAAAAGATCAGATCGTTTGTCATTTACAGCTTGATCACGGAGCAGCCCTATATAAGAGTTGAGCTCATCTACAGTCCCATAGGCATCTATTCTCAAATCAGATTTGGGTACACGTGTTCCTCCCAACAATGATGTGGTTCCTTGATCGCCTGTTTTAGTATAGATTTTCATCTCCTTGTCCGTCTTCTCTTAGGACAAAAATAAGAATCTATTTGAAATTATAAGGTGTGATTAGGCGTGCATTGCAATTCCACGGGTAGGATTCGGATTTATCGTGTCTGTTTCGACTAATCCATCACGCAATCTTACGATTCTGTGTGCATAATGTGCAATATCATCTTCGTGCGTTACCATAATAATCGTGTTGCCTTTTGAGTGCAACTCGTGAAAAAGCTCCATAATATCATGGGAAGTCTTAGAGTCCAAGTTACCCGTTGGCTCATCGGCAAGTATGATACTTGGTGTGTTGACCAAAGCTCTAGCAATCGCTACTCGTTGACGTTGACCACCAGAAAGTTCATTTGGGCGGTGCTTGGTTCTATCGCCAAGACCTACATTTGATAAGGCTTGAAATGCGATTTCTTCCCGATCTGATTTGCTCATACCTGCATAGACAAGTGGAAGTGCTACATTTTCCAAACAGCTTGCTCTAGGTAATAGGTTGAATGTTTGAAATACGAATCCGATTTCCTTATTTCTGATCTCGGCCAATTCATTCTCAGTCATATCCGAAACATCCTTATTATTAAGGATATAAGTCCCAGAGGTAGGAGTGTCAAGACAGCCAATTATATTCATTAAAGTTGATTTCCCCGAACCTGACGGTCCCATAAAAGCTACATATTCGCCTTTATTTACAGAAATTGAAACGGACTTGAGTGCTTGAATTACTTCAGAGCCCATTCTGTATGTTTTATTAATTTCGGTAGTCTCTATAATTTTAGTCATGCTTGGGGATTTTGCTAAAGATACTATTTTGGCTTGTAAATTTAATTTCTAACATTACAAAAAACGTTAATAGGGTTCAATAGTTCCTGTTTAGAAGGGCTTCTAGCTCATCTGGCTCGACCCATTGTTTGATAATTTCTAAGGATTCATCAGCGTAGTTGTCAAGTCCAGCTTCTTTTGCAGCCTTGATTTTTCTAATCCATAAGATAGGGTCGTGATTGAATTCAGTAGCATTATTCAAGATTTCATATTGATCTAGTGGATCAGTATTTATCTCTACTGCGCTAATAATCAATGGACTAAGATATGGGTTGGCTGTCAAGTCATCACTTGCTTTTATCCAGGAGATAAATGCATTAATAGCATCTATGTTCTTGAGATCAGGATTATTTACAAAAGTTTCCATCTCAGGTTGTGGGCCGATTCTATCAGAAATAAAATTGCCTATTTCTTTCAAGTTTTCTTTAGATAAGCCATGGGCCTTGTATGCAATCAGGCGAATTGCGATGTCCGTTTTCAAGGCATTTTCGCCAAGTGCCCGCCATTGAGACAGTAGTGTTTCTGCTGAACTTTCATGAAACCTACCGATTATTTGCAAGTATTCTGGAATGGTATTATCCTCATTAGAAACATAAGCTGGTAGCCGAACTTGATATTTATCACGAATTTCTACTGCTTTTTCGGGCATTCCTGCTAATCCAAAAATACTCCAGTGATGCGTACTGAATCCTTGAAAGCCTTTATCCTCAGCTGCGATAAATTCATTGGCAGCTTTTCGGAAGTCTAGATTTTGTGCCAAAATGCTACCCGATAGCTGAAGGTAATAAGCTGCATCATTGGGATTCCTAAAGGCTAAGCCATTCAGATTTTTCACCGCTTCAGTCACCCTTCCTGCCGCCATACTTCGAATCACAGCAGTCTCTTGCATGGACATGAGGTAGTCTGTCATTTCAGTTATTTGCCCTAAACTATCCAAGAAGGCTAAGTCTGAACTCGGATCATTTCTATTGATCTCTGACATTAGATTTCTCCACCCAGCATTGATCAGCATAGGAGAGGTTTCAGTCAGCAACTTTTCTTGAATTGAATTTGCTAGCTCCTCAGGAGGAATATTGGCTAAAGCATTCGATGAGGCAAGCTCGTTAAGTTGTGAGATCAAATCCGAATTTGAACTTGGATTGATTTCCGGTTGACCAAGTTTAGTTTGTAAAGCACTTAGATTTGAATTCAACACTGGCTGATCAGTATCTAACTTTCTCATCAAGTCCAATGCTTCAGTTGACTTATTGACCTTTGTATAAATCAAACTCAAGTTATTGATCAACTGAGGAGTGTCAGGAAAAATTTCAAGTCCTTTTTCCAAGTAATAGATCGCTTCGAAAACCTTGTTTTCTTGATGAAGCCTTTCGCTCAAAAGTAGGATATTATCTACTTGCGGGGCTTCGGTAAAGCTTTCTTCCAAGTTTTGCTTTGCCAGTGTTGGCTGCTTTAGATCAAATAGCAATTTCGCAGTTAGGAATTTTGCTTTAGGGTTTTTACGATAGCGCAACCAGGCATTTTCGTATAGAATACTTGCTTCTAGTTTCTTGTCAATCAGGTAGTAATAATCAGCAAGAATATTACTTGTCATACCGTTGGCCTGAACACCTACTATTCCGCCAGCATAAGTCATCAGGACTAGAATTGCAATTAACCCACCTATCCTAACATGGTAATAAACAAGAGAGTATGGTTTGTAAAGAATCGTTTCTACAGATTTTCCAGAATTCATGACGGACATGAAATTGGCCATCAGATAGATAAAGAAGAATAAGGAAAAACCAAGTTGAGAATAAACCAATAGATGCTTGTACAGCTCTTCTCCTGGCTGATTTCCTGATAATTTCAATTTCCAAACAAGCCATAATGCTAGACCAAAACCTATTAAATGGAGTGCCTTGATCACTGCAGGTCTCGAGACCAATTGATCACTTTGATTTACTTTTTCACCTATTGAAATCCATCCAAATATACCTATAGGTATAAGGAGAAATAGCGCAGAGAATGCGGTGAAAGAGGGATGCAATTCCCGCTGCAAATCAAGAAGAATATAGAAAACTGTGCCCAAATACAGCAGGGCAATGATACTGATTTGGACGCTGATGTTGAGGTTGAGATTTCGGTTGGCTCTAGCAAGTAAAATGTAAATACCTGAAAGTACTCCGTGTCCATTCCAAAATACCCAAGTAAGCGCGAGACCAAAACCTATCATCAAACTGTGTTCGGCAAGGTAGATTGCTGGACTATCTATTGAACTTAGGCTGACGAGTATAGCAAGAGCAGCAAATGTCCCTGCAAAAAACACTAGCCATTTGATAGCAAGATGAATGTTTTGGCCCCAGAGGTGAAAATATATTAAAGGTAAAAGACTGCCAGAGAGAAGAATGAGCAAGGGATAGTTGGCACTTTGACCACCAATATTCAGTCCATTGAAATTGCTAAGTGTGAGCAAAGCAATCCAAAGGATGCCGCCAATAATGAAATATGTCTTTTTGAATTCAGTTAGTAAGGTCAATACGGAAACCGCTCCCAGCCAGACGATGCCTGCATAAACATACGATTCTTTTACATGCAGCTCAGGTGCTAAGGCTTTGAATTCCTGAAAAACAAGGTAATTGTCAACCTTAATCGGAAAGGAAATTGGGCCAATTTGAACCCAGTCAAACGGAATTGCTATGGTATCCAGAAACGAGCCCGCTTGAATATTGACATAGGGTTGTGCATCAAAAATCAGGTAATTCAGCGCAAAAAGCCCTCCTGAAACTATGAATAGGAGGGCTAAGATTTTAAATGCTTTGGAGGTTTTCAATGTGTTTTTCAAATCTGCTATTCCATTACTTTAGGAACACGGAAGTAATCAGCATCTCGCTTAGGAGCATTTTTAAGGCCTGATTCATGGTCTAGCTGATGACCTACTTTGTCTTCACGCATCACATTCACTTCAGAAGACATGGTCGTCAGAGGTGCTACATTTTCAGTATCAACTTCGCTCAATTGCTCTACCCAGTCGAGGATCTGACTCATGTCTTTTGACATTTTCTCAGCAGAGCTTTCGTCAAATTCCAATCTCGCTAAATGCGCAATTTTCTTGATTGAATTGGTATCTATTTTCATGTGTTTAAATTATCTAGTTCGAGTTGAGTCTGAATTACTTGGAAGCATTTTTCTTTCAAGGCTTTTTCAGAATCAAAACTTTCAGGCATTAATGGCTCATGGAGAATCATTTTGGCGGGTCGCCAGTGTACCAATAGCTTTCCGTCGTCGGGTAAAATTAGATGATTATAGGATAAAGTGACAGGGATAATCGGGATTTGTTTGTCTTTCGCCATTCGAAAAGCCCCATTCTTGAATGGAATCATCTGTGGTGGATTTTTAGTGAAGATTCCTCCTTCAGGAAAAATGATCACTGAACTACCATTTTCAAGAGCTTGATCAGTTTGCTTCATCGTTTCAGCTCTGCTTCTCAATCTGTCTCTATCCACGGCGATATGGAGATTTTTGAAATAATAACCGAATAAAGGTGCTTTCCGGATCGATGCTTTTCCCACAAATAACACATCACCAGGGATAAATCCCATCATGGCAATGTCCAAGTAAGAGAAGTGATTAGCTAAATATATGTAGGGTTTGTTCTTTTCTATCTTCTCGCTCTTCTCAAATTCCACAGGAAGGAAAATGCAGAGGAAATAGCCTCTAGCCCAGTAACGGTTGATTTTTCTACCATATTTATTCCAGCCAGGAATCCAGATACATATCAGGATAAAGGGGAAAATCAATAGAAAACTCAGGGTAAAGATTAATGCGGCATAGATCGAATACAGCCTTGGAAACAGCTTATTCATGGTTGATCATGTGATTAGCTGCCTTCACGAAATAGCTCATCATGGCTTCGCGGACATTCGGATCAAGCTCAAGTTGATCCAATGCGTTGAGCATAGCATTCATCCAATGATCTCGCATGGCAGCATCTATTTTCCACTTGGCGTGCCGCATTCTCAGTCTTGGATGGCCTCGTTGCTCAGAATAAGTTTCAGGTCCACCAAAAACTTGGATCAAAAATAGAAACAAACGCTCCTCAGCAGGCGCCAAATCTTCGGGATAGAGCTTCTTCAAGGCTTCATTAGTGGATACTTCCTGATAGAAATAGCTGGTAAGTAAGCGGATTTGTTCTTTGCCTATCAGTTCGTAAATCGTCTGAGTCCCATTCATGGCGCAAACTTACCAATTTCTATCAAGCCTCCCATTTTTTCACTTTCAAGGAAGTGCCTTCCGTGGAAATGACGATGATTTTTTCACCCTGATCAATAAATTCTCCTCGTGAATAGGCGTCATAGACATCACCATCTATTTCTATTTTCCCGCTTGGCCTTAATCTAGAGTGAACCAGTCCAGTTTTTCCCTTGAGTAAGGCTGAGTTGAAAGACGAGGTGTAGCCTTCGCTTCTTTGCTGAGTGGTAGAAAGTGAGATAAACTTGAACGCCGACCATTCATTGACTTTGGGAGTCAGCCAAAAAACTATCCCTACAGATGCGATGGCCGCTAAAATCACGGTGAGCAATGCTCCAAATAGATCTGCAGCTGGCACAAAATCAAAGTTGAAATTTTGATTGGGGATCATACCAAGTACCAAACCTGTCAATATTCCGACAATCCCAAGTACACCAAAAATCCCGAAACCGGGTATTACAAACAGCTCCACCGCTAACAAAATCACCCCTATAAAGAAGACCATAATCTCCCAGTTTTCTGCCAAGCCATTGAGATAGTAAGGAGTGAAATATAGTAATACTGCAACCATAGAGGCGAGAATTGGGAAACCCACTCCTGGAGTTTGCAATTCAAAATACAAACCTCCGATGATGATCAGAATCAAAAAGCCACTTACAGCTGGATTTAGGAAAAAGGCTATTATTTTCTCTGAGAAGCCGGTTTCATATTCGATTATTTCAGCATCTTCGAGATTTTGGGCAATCAGAATATCTTTAATCGAATCATATTGACCTTCACAGAAACCGTATTTTTCTGCCTCAGAAACAGAGAATGTAATCACAGAACCAGCTTCTGATACGCCTTCGATCTCAATTTTTTCATCTACCATTGCCTCCGCAATTTTTGGATCACGGCCTTTGGCTTCCGCTGTACTTCTCATCATGGAGCGCATATAGGATTGATACTTGTCTGGAGCTGCTGCTCCATCAGTACCATTGACTACCGTGGCTGCGCCGATACTTCCGCCAGGTGCCATATAAATACTGTCAGTAGCGATAGAGATCAGTGCTCCCGCAGAAGCAGCATCTTTATCTATAAATACATAAACTGGGGTTTTCAAATTGAGAATCATAGTTCGGATCTCATCGGCGTCATTCACAGCTCCACCATAAGTATCCATCTCAATAATAATCAAATCAACATCTTCTTGTTCCGCTTTCTCTAGTGCCAATTTCACTCTACGCGTCATGGCAGGATCAATATCCGTATCGATTTTGAAGGTGAAAACCTTCTTGTCAATTCCAGTATCCGTTTGGGCTAGAACTAGTTGAGAAGAAAGGAGTAGGAATAGAAGTAATGAACTGAAATAGATTTTCATTTTTGGAATGCGTGTACGAGAGATAAAAGATACGAAATACACATAAAAACTGATTCTTTTATTCAAATAGCTGAGATTTGTTGATGGAATATCTTCATATAAATTCCGATTCTTGGACTATTCTCCGATCTTTGCAGCCAATACCAAATGATGATTCGCCATTTCTATTCATGTGTTTGTGATTTTCTTTAAAAAGCCACATGGAATCTCGCAGGATATATAATCATCCCTATTATCTTAGTGTCGCTTGTTTCATGCCTGTCTGTGGCAGACAGACTCGATTTCTAGCATAATTCTTGCGCCTCTTGACTTTGGCAATTAATCTTGTAATTCTAATTCGTTTACTCCCAACTCAGCACAACCCTATGAGCAATAGATCACAGTTTTTCTGGTCCTTTCTTCTCGTTTTTTCTCTTTCCTCCTCCTTATCAATGGCTTCTGAGCTTACTTCGGTAGATTCAGTAGGGGTTGAGCGCATTGGAGACAAATCATTTATTTTGCATGAAGTGGATCCAAAGGAGACTCTTTTTGGGATTTCACGTAGATATAACTCACCTGTAAGTGACATAGTTAACGCTAATCCAGTGTTGAAAGGAGGCTTGAAAATCGGCCAGACGATTAAGGTTCCTTATATATCTATGGCGGAGATTCCTGCAGGGTCAGTTTTACATAATGTAGTTCCTGGTGAGACGCTTTTCTCAATTTCCAAAAAGTATGGCGTTACGGTTGAATCTGTGATGAAAGACAATGGTTTGAAAGGAAATGACCTCAGTGTGGGTCAGTCGCTGATCATTGAGCCAGCTGTTCCTATAGCCGTGGAGAAAGAACCAGCACCAGTTGTGGCAGTGGCTACGACTACGGTTGAGACCAAATCTGAGACTAGAGCTAAAGCTAAAGAGGCAAAGAAAGCGGAAGATGCTGTTAAAGAACAAGAAAAAATAGAATCTTCACCAAAACCTGAAGCGATCATAACAGAGGCTCCTGAGGTAATCGCTGAAACTAGCAAGCCGATGGTGCCTGGAGAGTGGAGATCACATACAGTACAAGCTGGAGAGACCCTTTTCTCTATTGCAAGTCAGTATTCAGCCCGCGTAGAAGATTTGATAACTTGGAATGCCTTGACTTCCAATAATCTTCAAGACGGTCAGGTTTTGAAAGTAGGTCGCGGAGCAATGCAGGAATCAACAGTACCTGTGATTGGCACGCCGAGAGTTGTTTCTAGTGTTGATGAAATGATGGTAGAGCCTGCTGATGCAGCTACTTCTGGTGGTTTCAAAAATATTAAAGAAACTGGGCAAGCGGAGTTGATCGAAGGTACAGGTGGACACAAAAAATATTTAGTGCTTCACAGAACAGCGCCAGTAGGAACGATCATGCGAGTGAAAAATGAGGAGAATGATGTAACGATTTTCGCAAGAGTAGTTGGTACGCTGCCTGAAACTGGAGACAATAGCAAATTAATCATCAAGCTTTCTCAGGCAGCATTTGATCAGCTGAAAGCTGTGAATGGTAGATTCCCTGTAGAAGTAATGTATTAGGAAGCTGGGAAACAGTAGACTGTAGTGGCTTTCAAATGAAAGTCTATAATGTTCCCAACATAATTATAATTAGAAGACCGTCAGATTTGGCGGTCTTCGTTCGTTTTGAACCTATAGTATTCTCCTTAGGTTTTAAGAGAGAATTTTGGTTTCTGCAAAGCCAGCGCTAATTTTGCATACGAGCTATGAACAAAGTCCAACTCATATTCCACCACATTTTCCGATTCATTTGGAATCTGATTTTTATTATTTCTTACCCGATTTTGGCCAGCTTCGGTTTGCTGTTTATTGGGGTGACTTATGTTTTTTCACTGCTTTCCAGATTCCTGAATAGACTTCGCCCTGAGGGTAAAAAAGTGGTTTTGAAGGAGTCTGAATGGGAAGATTTGCCTTTTTCTGGAGATTTGCTGGAAGCCAAATTGATCAAGCAGATTGTGTTTGGACCTTCTGGGTTTAAGGTAAGGAGAAAAGATGGCGTGCCTTCAATTCTTTCTGATTTTGTTTTTGGAAAAAAGGTCCGTGTGCTCGAAGAAGGATATTTATTAGAAAAGTGGAACAGTACAGATTCCAAAGATTTGCCGGATTTTGATATTTGCTTGTACGATCCAGATGAAGATTCACTGCGCTCGCTTACGAATATCAAGTGCTTTGATTGGCATGTGTCTGAAAAGGTTGAGAATGAGTTGTGCTTTAAGTGGTTTGATGGTACTCAAGGCGGAGAAGTAAAAGTTGCCCTTTGATGCATAATCTCAAGGAATTTCTGGACGAGAAAGTAGAACAATACAATCGCCCCGGTTTTATTAGTCTTGATCCTATTTCTATTCCGCATAGCTTTTCTAAGAAAGAAGATATAGAGATTTCGGGCTTCTTTGCTGCTATTTTGGCTTGGGGACAGCGCAAAACGATAATCAATAAGTGCCTGGAATTATTTCAGATGATGGATAATTCTCCGCATGATTTTATACTGAATCATCAAGAAGATGATCTGAAACCATTTCTGAACTTTAAGCACAGAACCTTCAATGACGTGGATACGCTCTATTTTATCCATTTTTTGAGCTGGTTTTATGCAAAGCACGATTCTCTAGAGGAAGCTTTTTTGCTTGGGCAAACGGGCGAGATAGATGCCATGCAGACTATCTTGACAAAATTCCAGGAATACTTCTTTTCTATACCAGACTCCCCAGCACGTACTCGAAAACATATTGCCACGCCAAGCCGGAAATCAGCCTGCAAGCGTATCAATATGTACCTGCGCTGGATGGTGAGGGACGATGATAAGGGAGTTGATTTCGGGCTTTGGAAAAATATCTCGCCTTCCCAACTGATTTGTCCATGTGACTTGCATGTGGATCGAGTAGGGAGGAAGTTGGGGTTGATCAGCCGAAAACAAACGGACTGGTTGACCGCACTGGAGCTGACACAGAAACTTCGTGAGTTTGATCCTGCGGATCCGGTTAAATATGACTTTGCACTTTTTGGATTAGGAGTAGAAGAGAAGTTTTAAGGAGTTTAGTTTAAATTTTCTCTTGTGGTCGAAATCTAATCTCATCAGGATAGGGGAAAGCATGAATTAGCTCTCCAGTGGTAATTCTATGTTGGATTCCCTGCCAATAATTCGGATCAAAAAGATCTTGATGATAGGACAGAAAGTGCTCTTTGATGTCCTTTCTTCCAATCATCCAGCGCTTGAAGTCTTCTGGGAACACGTCATTTTTTGCTATAGAATACCAAGGTTCTGGTGCATAGATCTGCTCGTAGGTTTCTGCTTTCGGTTTGACACGGAAATTCATATCAGTCAAAAACTCGATCTCATCGTAATCATAGAAAATCACGCGCTTTTGACGTGTAAGACCGAAGTTTTTGGTCATCATATCACCTGGGAAAATATTGGCCTGTGCTAGTTGTAAGATAGCTCTGCCATAGTCTTCAGTAGCTTTCATACCTTCTTCAGTGCTGCAGTGCTCCAAGAATATATTTAGAGGCTCCATTCTCCTCTCTGTATATAGGTGTTTGATGATTAGATGAGTATCGGTAACCTTCAAAAGTGAATTGGTAGTCTTACGCAACTCTATCATCAGGTCGGGACTTATTCGTCCTATTGGGATTTTGAAGTATTCAAACTCATGCGTGTCCGCCATTCTTCCCACGCGATCATGTAGAGAAACGAGTTTGTACTTGCTACGAACTTCTTGCCTAGTCATGGTTTTTGGAGGCTCAAAATGATCCTTGATCAGTTTGAATACGATATTCAATGAAGGCAAGGTGAATACAGTCATCACCATTCCTTTAATCCCTGCAGCCACTTCGAATTGATCTTCGCTAGCATCCATGTGATGGAGGAAATCTCTATAGAAAAGTGTTTTGCCATGCTTATTGAAGCCGATAGCATTGTAAAGTTCGTGGATTTTCTTGTGTGGAATGACCGAGAGGAGAAAGCCAACGACTTGGGAAGGAACCTCAGCTTCGACCATAAAATATGATCGTGTAAAGCTAAACATGCTGCTCATCAGATTAGGATCAAAAATAAGCGTGTCTACGAATACACCCTTTTCTCCATGAAGCACTGGAATAATAAAAGGCATCCATTTATGTCCTAAAAATGTCCTGCCTATTAAGTATGCTGCTTTGTTTCGATAGAAAACTGATTTCAAAATCTGAGTTTTCGTTTCAGGTGCAACTCGGTATCTGGTAAGAATTACCTTTTTTACACTTGCGATCAGAAATTTGATATCCTGCTCTTTGTCCATAAAAGGAGCGCCAAAATCAAAATCATCTAGGATTTGACGAACGTTTTTTTCCAAACCAAGGAAAGAAGGGTAGGTTCTAAGGAGTTCTTCCGACTCCCTGACGGTACAAGAATCAAAGCCTTCCATGACAAACATTAAGTCCTCATCGATTGTCAATTTGGGATAAACCTTTCTGATCACTGAATTGAAAAATGTCTCTGCAAGTTCTAGATCTGGTCTATTGGCTATAAGGATATGATATTCAGATTTCACCTGCATCCAACTGTCGGAATCGGCAGCTTTGTCCTCCAGCATTTCTGTACATTCTTTTGCAAGGGGGAAAAGCAGATCCTTATAAAGTCGGAGTCTCTGCTTATTGTTGAGATGAGTAGCATGCCATGCCTTTTCGCTAAAATATTTGGGAGCCAATCTCGTGTAAGTATTGAAAAGCTCCATGTAGGTGATAAAGCCAGTTTCGATTTTTTTAGCGAGTTGTTTAGAAAGTGTTGAGTACATATAAGTTTATGGGATCAGACTGAGGAAAAAGCTAAAATTTATTGAAAAATATTTTTGGCATTTGCTAAGATATAATTTCATTGATTTTTAGCGCTTTATAGCTGGAAATCTTTGGGAAAATAAAATTTCGAAAATCTTTCGCAATCGATTGTTTGGAGTATATGAAAACATTTTATAATTTTCGGAGGTATTCATAAAACGAATATCTACAATAGGTTTAATAGGTTTGAGAGCAGGAAAAGGTTGGGTCAATGTCCCAACCTTTTTTGTTTTTAAGTCGTCCTGACTTAGCTTAACCTTCTCAATTAAAACTTCCATGAGGAGATCGAAACGTACATTTAGTTATTTGACGATTACCGGCATTGCTTTTTTGTCATTTTTTGCCTGTGAAAACAAGGAAAAGCAGGTGAATGAGCGGATAGAAAACGTTTCGGTGGATGAAGAAGAAATAAACCGTAATAGAGCACAGATAGACCTGGCATTCGCCCAAAACAAGAAGTGGCATAGTCACTGGAGTACGGAGTTGGGGAGGTTTGATGCTAGCCAATTTGATTTTATGATGACGGATACCATAGATCCTATGGAAATGCCTGAGAAGAATCCTATTCTCAAAGGAGATCCACTTTACCCTTATCAGTTTCCTCATCCTACTGGAAATGGCACCATGGATATCTATAGTTATAAGGTAGAAGCCCAAGATGCAATTGATAGACCATTTTTGAACCCTGACGCGGAAGTGGTCTGGTACAGGCAAGATGGTATGAAAGAACGCTTATTGATGATGGGGCCATCGGGTCTGTTTGAAGATGGATTGTGGTTGAATGAGAACGAATTTATGGTTTTTGGTTTTTTTCAGGATTTGACGGGATATAGGCCAATGGTTTGGCTAATTAATGTCGATACGCATATTTTGAAGCAATTTCAGATGGATAAAGCTTCAGAATCCTACGAACCACAGTCTTACATCAATACTAAAATCAAACAGATAGATTTGGGTTAAAATGGATTTTGTTAGCGTTTTGAATTTGTTGGAAAAAGGGATGAAGTATCCATTGCCTGGCAAAGAAGCGCAACTTTCTATGTCACCTAATCCAGTAGATAAAAGAAGGTTTGATCCCAAACTTCCAGCTGATCACCGGAAGGGTTCCGTTTTAATATTGCTTTATCCCTTTGAAAACAAAGCATTTTTCCCGCTAATCAAAAGACCAGTTTATTCAGGAGTACATAGTGGACAGATAGCTTTTCCAGGGGGAAAAAAGGAAGCAGAAGATGCTAATGAAGAGGAAACTGCACTTCGGGAAGCTTGGGAAGAAGTAGGAGTTCTGCCAGAGCAAGTTAATTTGATTGGCAGAATGAGTGATCTATTTATTCCTACCAGCAATTTTTTGGTGAGTCCTATTTTGGGATATTCTGATGTTATCCCTGATTTTGTTCCCGAAGAGAAGGAAGTCGCTAGAATAATCCAAGCTGCTGTAAGTACGCTCTATGAACCTGCGTTTCGTAAGCAAAAGGTCTTAGAGTTCAGCAATAACTTCCGTCTGGATACGCCCTATTTTGAAGTGGAAAAAGAAATGGTCTGGGGAGCCACAGCGATGATTTTGAGTGAATTGCTTCAAATACTTGAAAATGGAAAAGCATAGACTTTGGGCTTTTTGGCCAATAGTTGGTATTGTTGCAGTCGACTAGCTTAGATATAATGGAAGAACATACACCCTTGCTTACAAATGATGCGGTAGTTTTTGGATTGCTTATGGCAATTCTGGCAATCATTTTTTTCACATCAGCCAGCGATAGACCTTTTTGGAAGAAATTCTACGGTATAGTTCCTACTGTCTTGCTATGCTATTTTGTCCCTGCCTTAGCCAATTCTTTTGGCCTAATCTCAGGAGAAAGTTCATCTCTCTATAAAGTTGCCAGTAGATATTTGCTGCCTGCTTCCCTGGTGTTATTTACGATTAGTATCGACATCAAGGGTGTTTTGAAACTAGGCCCCAAGGCGCTTACCATGTTTTTGGCTGGGACTGTAGGGATTATGCTAGGAGGGCCGCTGGCTTTGTTGACAGTTGGAACTTTGTTTCCTGATCTCTTGGGTGGTTCTGGTCCTGATGAAGTTTGGCGAGGTCTATCTACGATAGCTGGTTCATGGATAGGAGGAGGGGCAAACCAGACTGCGATGCTGGAAGTGTTTGGTCCAAGTCCAGCCCTGTTTAGTCAGATGATTGCGGTGGATGTGTTGATGGCAAATCTTTGGATGGCTGTGTTGCTGTATTGGGCTGCTAAGCCTGAGAAAATAGATAAGTTATTCAAAGCTGATAGCACCAAAATCTATGAGCTTCGTGATAAAATCGCAGAATTCAGGAAGGGGATCATGAAGATCCCAACTCTTTCGGATACGATGATTATTCTGGGAGTAGGTTTTGGAGTGACAGGATTCGCTCATTTGATTGCAGATTATGTAGCGCCGTTTATTGGGGAGAATTATCCCAATTTGAAACAGTTCTCTTTGGATTCACCTTTCTTTTGGATTGTTGTTATAGCGACCACAGCAGGATTGTTACTGTCCTTCACTAAGGTGAGGAAGTTAGAAGGAGCTGGAGCGTCGCGTTTAGGAAGTGTATTGTTGTACGTATTGATCGCTACGATTGGAATGCAGATGGATCTAGGCGCAGTGTTCGACAATCCACTTTTATTTGTTGTGGGGATTGTATGGATGCTTTTCCATGTAATTATCATGCTCATCGTAGCCTATCTCATCAAAGCGCCGTTCTTCTATGTAGCGGTAGGATCACAGGCTAATGTAGGAGGAGCGGCTTCAGCGCCTATTGTGGCGGCAGCTTTCGATGCCTCACTTGCCCCAGTTGGCGTACTTTTGGCAGTATTAGGATATGCCGCGGGCACCTATGGTGCGTATCTTTGTGGCTTGATGATGCAAGCAGTCTCGGGAGGATAATGAAACACAGCAGAAAACTTGTCTTTATATGTAATGGATCCGATTGTAAAAAAGCGGGTGCTAAAAATCTATATAAGGAATTGAAAAGGATGACAGCTGAACCTGATTTGAAAGGGAGCTGTAAATTCATTAAAACCAAGTGCATGGATATGTGTAAAACAGCCCCTAATGTGATTGTAGGTGATCATTTTTGTAAAAACACAACTGCGGAGAAGGTCCTGATACAAATAAAAAAATCCTGATTTCTCAGGATTTTTAATTAGTGTTTTATCACTTTCACAGCTGTACCGCTCGAGGTGACCATCAGCATACCATCGCGTATGGTTTCATAGTCCAAGTCAATTCCAATAATTGCATTTGCTCCGAAAGTTCTCGCTTGCATTTCCATTTCGGACATTGCGGTTGCTTTTGCCTCTCGCAATACTCGCTCATAAGCGGATGAACGTCCACCGACAATATCGGTGATGCTCGCAAAAAAGTCTTTGAATACATTGGCGCCAATTATGGTTTCTCCAGATACAATTCCTAAGTATTGTTCCACACTGTAGCCATCAAGTGTGTTGGTGGTTGATACAATCATTTTGAGTAGTTAGTGATTTGAAAATTTTGCTTAATAAATGACTTCACGAATTTAGTCTGAAAAAGGTTTTTATGCAGCAGAAGCTTGGATTCTTTCATAATTAGCCAATATGAGCAGAGTATTTAGGTAAATGGATAATTTGTTATTGCAATTTCTTGTAATACAATCATATTTTTTATGATATTGGTTTGGAATAACTTTTAGGCTGAGGTTGAGACCTCTTAGATATCTTGAGAATTTTAACCTATGACTCAATTCGCTCAATTTGATATTTCTGATGTATTCAATGAGATAAATGATCCTTTATTTATTATTGAGTCTGAAGAGATTATATTTTACAATAAGTTTTTTACAGAAAATTTTTTCCCCATATCTGACTCATGGCGGGATGTAATAGACGATGAAGAAGTCGTAAAAGCTTTGAACAAATTTTTTGAAACAGGTGAAGTGCCTAAGAATGTTTTTCTAAATTCTCTTAAGCCTAAAATTTTTGACAATCAGCAATACGAATGGTCATTCACCAATCTACCATCGAGCTATTCTGGCAGGTTTTTAATAGTAAGAGCTCACGCAATGAGGTTTCTCTCTGAAAAGTATAAAAAGGAACAGTTGGCTAGGGAGAAGCTTTTGAAATCAGAGGAAAAGTATAGGAGACTAGTAGAAGAATCCACAGAAATTATTTTTTCGCTCTCTGACACACTTATTCTGAACTATATCTCTCCGAATGTAAAGCAGTTTCTCGGCTATGAATCAAAAGACGTGATAGGGACTAGTGTGCTCAACTATCTGTGTCAGGATGATTTAGAGGTCTTTCAAACGATGGAGATAGAGGTAGGTGATTTTTTGAAAGAAAACCAGTATCTGGAATTCCGAGTCAAACATATTAATGGGGAAGAAAGAGTGTTTAGTTCTAATGGCCGGATGGTCCATGAATTGGGAAAAGATCAGGGATATTATACTGGCATTTCTAGAGATATTACCGAACTAAAACAGGCACAGAAGGATTTGTTTCAAGCAAAGGAAAAAGCTGAACAGGCTTCATTGGCGAAGTCACAATTTCTTTCGATCATGAGCCATGAAATCCGTACACCAATGAATGCAGTGATTGGATTGGCACATTTTCTTATGCAGGACAAGCCGAGAGCTGATCAATTGGAAAATCTGAGGACTTTACAGTTTTCTGCTGAAAATCTGATGGTATTGATCAATGATATACTTGACTTCAATAAAATTGATTCTGGAAAAATAGAACTAGAGCAGGTTTCCTTTGATCTTAAGGCTTTGATCAATCGCATTGTACATTCTTACAGTTTTCAGGCCAGAGGAAAAGGCTTAACAGTAAGCACAGAGATTGACGAAGAAATTCCTAAGAACTTAATAGGTGATCCGGTTCGTATTAGTCAAATTGTTCATAACCTACTTTCTAATGCTATCAAATTTACATTTGACGGTAAGGTTAGGACAATTTTGAAGTTGCAGAAGAAAACTGAAAATGACTGTGAAATTAAATTCCGAATAGAAGATACTGGCATTGGGATTTCTGAAGATAAGTTGGATTCTGTTTTTGAAGCCTTTACACAGGCCTCTTCAGATACCACACGCAAATTTGGAGGAACAGGGCTTGGATTAGCAATTGTGAAAAGATTGCTAGAACTTCATGGTTCGAAAGTCCAGGTATCATCAACCGTGAATGTTGGGACCGCATTCGAGTTTGTTTTGAAATTTAACAGTGTGGAAGAAAGCAGTTTATCTCCTAAGCAACGGAAAGAATATAAAAAAAAATCCTTGGAAGAGGCTTCAATTTTGGTTGCCGAGGACAACTTGGTGAATCAAATTTTGATTAAGAAATTCCTAAAGATGTGGAATGTGCCTAAGGTTGTGATAGCCTCAGATGGACAAGAGGCAATCTATGAATTTGAAAAAGGAGAATTTGATCTAGTACTTTTAGATATCCAGATGCCCGTTTTAGATGGTTTTGCAGTTGCGAAATCGATTCGAGAAAATATGGATAGCGACAAAAGGGAAACCCCTGTTTTAGTGCTTTCTGCTACTTCACATCATGAGATTAAGGAACAAATGGATGAAATAGGGATTGATGATTTTGTGGAAAAACCATTCACTCCCGAAGGGCTCTATGGAAAATTAACTGCATATCTTAATTCGAAAGATCTCAGTTGATTCCGGTTTAGCATTAATTTTGCCTAAGAGCTGTGGATTAGCCAGCTTATTTCAAATCGACCATTCAATGCCCCTTTTTAATAGACTCACTCTAGTGCTTTTTGTTTTTTTTATATTTATTGATGCGGAATCGCAGCAATTAATGACTAAGCGCTCCACCTTTTATGCTGTGGTGGGAACTTCAGGAGGTAAACTCAATCAGTTTGATAAAATGCTGGAAGAGCGAGGTCTATCTGGCCTCAGAAATAAATATCAAACCATTGGATTAGGCTATCAGGCAAGAATTAACGATTTTATGCTGGGCTTGGATGTATTACACAATAGAGGCGGAGTAAATGAATTTGATGATTTTTCGATTAACTATAGAACCTCCCGCGCCTTATTAAATATTGGTTATGCATTTACCGAAGAATCGAAATTTCAGCTAATTCATTATATGTCCTTAGGGGTTGGTTTCCTCAATTTTCAAATGTTGCCGACTCATCAGACAGAAGATTTGGATGCTTTTTTAGACAATCCAGAACAAGGATATGTACTTCGAAAAAAGGATATTCAAAAAGGAACATTCCATTATGGCAATTTCCTAACGGAAATAGGTTTTCAACTTAGTTATGATTTTGATCTACCAGGCCGGCCAGAATCCTTACAGATCATTAGCAAGCTTGGTTATTCTTTTAGTCCTTTAGAAGGCAAATGGAATATGGAAGGTATTTCTTTTGATAATGCGCAAAGTGGTGCATTTATAAGGGTAGGAGCGGGGATTTCACTGCCGGACCGTAATTTCTTTTACAAGGATGCAAGCATCAGTGTTTCATTAATCAGAGGAGTACATTTTACTACTCCCAAAGAATTCAATGCTATTTTAGAAGGAGCGGGTTATAATCCATTGAAGGGTACACCATCTAACTGGGGTTTAAGAATTTTGGGAAATACGGAGAAATTGCTTTACGGTGCAGAACTATATAATCTGGCGCTTACCGGAAATGCTACTAGTGTAAAGGAGCATACGCTCAATAGCCTGCGTGTTTATGGAAACATGGGCTATAATTTTATTGAATATAGAAACTTTGGTTTGGGCGCCTTGGCAGGATTAGGTTATGGGAATATTCGATATACGATTACAAATGATTTTAAACCTGATTTCCCTGAGCTATTCGAACAGCGGTATTTTGATGGGTATTTGAGAAATAGCGGACTTATGGTAAAGCCTGAAATATTCGCTGAATACGGTATTCCTATGACCAAAAGAAAACTTTTTGACTTGGTGTTTACAGCCGCTGCAGGCTATGAGATTCCGATTGGAAATTACAAACTTGGCGATTTGAGTATGTCTAGTTTTATGGCAGGGCCCTATTTGAGTTTTGGGGTAGGAGTAAGACCATAAATTTGTTCATTTGCTAATGAAATTCAGCTTTTAGTGAGTCCTTTTAAGTGATTCTCCTGTTTTATTATCAAAATGCTATTAACTTTGGGCTGCTTATCGAGAAAGACCGAGGGAAGGGCCCGACGACGTCTTAGCAACCTGAAAACAAAGGTGCTAACTCCCATCCCAATTCATCGGGAACAGATGAGCGGACTAGTACCTTGTACTTCTCTCCGTGTTTTGCTCGACAAGCTTTTTGATTAACAAAAAAACAGTATGCAAAACAGAACGGAATCCCTACTTCAAGAACTTTCTAAGCGAATATTGATACTCGATGGAGCCATGGGGACCATGATTCAACGCTATACGCTGACTGAGGAGGATTTTCGCACTCCCGAGCTAGCTTCGCACCCTAAATCACTAAAAGGCAACAATGACCTTTTGTCTCTGAGCAAACCGCAGATCATCAAGGATATCCATGCCGAGTACTTTAAGGCTGGAGCAGATATTATAGAAACCAATACGTTTTCTGCCACTACCATAGCACAGGCAGATTACGATCTTTCTCATTTGGCTTATGCCATCAATTTTGAGTCAGCGAAGTTGGCTCGAGAAGTGGCAGATGAATTTACAGCCACGAACCCTGAGAAACCTCGCTTCGTAGCTGGGGCGATCGGCCCGACCAATAGAACGGCTTCTCTTTCACCAGATGTGAATGACCCAGGATATCGAGCCATTACTTTCGATCAGTTGGCTGAGGCTTATGCTGAGCAGGTAAGAGGATTACTTGATGGAGGTGTTGATATTATTTTGGTAGAGACTATTTTCGATACGCTCAATGCCAAAGCTGCTTTGTTTGCGATCCAAGATGTTTATGAGGAAAGAGAGATTCCTTTGGATCCAAAAGATGGGGGTATTCCTATCATGATTTCAGGGACAATTACTGATGCTTCGGGAAGAACGCTTTCCGGACAGACTACAGAAGCATTTTTGATATCGATCTCACATGTTCCGCTACTTTCTGTAGGACTGAACTGTGCCTTGGGAGCAAAAGAGTTGAGACCATACTTGAAGGTGCTAGCCAAAAAAGCACCGTTCTATGTTAGTGCCTATCCTAATGCAGGGTTGCCAAATGAATTTGGGCAGTATGACCAGGGTGCCGATGAAATGGCTGATCAAGTTCATGATTTTATGAAAGAAGGGATGCTAAATATTCTGGGAGGATGCTGCGGAACTACGCCTGAGCATATCTCAGCTTTAGCACAAATGGCTGCCAATTTTCAGCCTAGAAAGTTACAAGAAGAAGAATTAGAAGAAACGTTGGACTGAGAAGATGGCAATAACTAATTACATGAAACTATCGGGCTTAGAGCCTCTAGTTTTTACACCCGAAATCAATTTTGTCAATGTAGGCGAGCGAACCAATATTACTGGTTCCAAGAAATTCGCACGCTTGATATTGAATGGGAATTACGATGAAGCGTTAGAAGTAGCTTTGGATCAAGTGCGTGGTGGCGCTCAAGTGCTGGATGTCTGTATGGACGAAGGAATGCTTGATGGTGAATTTGCGATGGTCAAATTTCTAAATCTGATTGCTTCTGAGCCTGAGATCTCTAGGATCCCTATCATGATTGATAGCTCCAAGTGGAAGATTATTGTAGCGGGATTGAAGTGTGTTCAAGGTAAAGGAATTGTCAATTCTATTTCCTTGAAGAATGGTGAGGAAGAGTTTATCCAGCAAGCCAAGACGGTAAAGAAGTTTGGAGCCGCTGTAGTGGTAATGGCCTTTGATGAAGATGGGCAAGCTGATACTTATGAGAGACGGATAGAGATCTGCGAGAGAAGTTATAGAGTTCTGGTGGATCAGGTCAAGTTTAATCCTCATGATATTATTTTTGATCCCAATATTTTCCCTGTAGCTACTGGTATGGATGAACATCGCAAGAATGCGCTGGACTTCTTCAATGCTACCAAATGGATAAAAGCAAATCTTCCTGGTGCCAAGGTCAGTGGGGGAGTGAGTAATGTGAGTTTTTCTTTCCGAGGAAATAATCCTGTGAGAGAGGCGATGCACGCAGCTTTCTTATACCACGCGATCAAAAGCGGCATGGACATGGGCATTGTAAACCCAAGCATGCTGGAGATTTACGATGATATTCCAAAAGACTTGCTTGATCGTGTTGAGGATGTACTTTTCGACCGCAGAGAGGATGCTACGGAGCGTATGCTTGATTTTGCAGAAACTGTGAAGTCAGCCGATAAGAAGGAAGTAGTAAATGAAGCCTGGCGTTCAGATCCCGTTGCCAAACGTATGGAGCATGCACTCGTGAAGGGTATTTTGGACTTCATCGTAGAGGATACCGAAGAAGCGCGACTTGAATTTAAGAACCCGCTGAAAGTCATAGAGGGACCATTGATGGACGGGATGAATGTGGTAGGAGATCTATTTGGTGAAGGAAAAATGTTTCTTCCACAGGTAGTGAAATCTGCCAGGGTGATGAAAAAGGCAGTTGCCTATTTGGAGCCATTTATGCCACTTCCAGAAGAAGGTCAAGAGGAATCTTCCTTGAAAAAGATCCTTCTGGCTACTGTGAAAGGGGATGTTCATGATATTGGAAAGAATATCGTAGGCGTAGTCTTAGCATGTAATAGCTACCACATCATTGATTTGGGAGTGATGGTAGATGCACAGAAAATTATAGATGAAGCTGTAAAAAATAAAGTAGATATCATTGGATTGAGCGGCTTGATCACGCCATCCTTGGATGAAATGGTGAACGTAGCTTCCGAAATGGAGCGACAGGGGATCAAGATTCCATTACTTATAGGAGGGGCAACCACCTCTAGAATCCATACGGCAGTTAAGATTGATCCAATATATAGTGGCACGGTAGTACATGTGATGGATGCTAGTAAATCAGTTCCTATTGCTGGAGAGGCCATTTCTATAGAAACTAAAGAAGCTTACCGTTTGAAATACAAGGATATCTATCAAGAGCTCCGTGTAGCGCATGAGGCTAAGCAATCTGTGAAGCAATTGGTTACTTACCAGCAGGCGAAAGCTAATCCTGTAGAAATTGACTGGGAGTCATTTCCTCCTGTTGTACCACAGAAACTTGGTAGAACTGTTCTTAAAGACTTGGATTTGAATGTGGTTCGCAAGTATATAGATTGGACACCATTCTTCAGTACTTGGATGCTAAGTGGGAAATTCCCAAAGATTTTCTCTGATCCCGTTGTGGGAGCTGAAGCCAAAAAAGTTTACGATGAAGCCAATGAAATGCTTGATAAAGCAATTGCTGAGAAATGGCTGACTGCGAATGCTGTTTTTGGCCTTTATCCAGTGCAGCGTTCTGAGGATGATGCAGTTGTATTTGATGTAGAAGGAAATCAAACAGCCAGCTTTCATTTCTTGCGTCAGCAAGGGAAGAAAGGAAAAGGCATACCGAATAGATCTTTAGCTGATTATTTACATCCTACTGAGACGGATTATATAGGATGCTTTGCGGTGACATCTGGTATTGGAATGGAGAAGAAGCTTGCTGAATTCCAAAAAGACGGAGATGATTACAGTGATATCATGTTCAAATCAATAGCAGATAGACTTGCCGAAGCTTCGGCTGAATACCTGCATGAATTGATTAGAAAGGAATATTGGGGCTATTCTAAGGATGAAAGTTTCGAAAATGATTCTTTGATTCGCGAAGAATACCCAGGTATCAGACCTGCCCCCGGATATCCAGCTTGTCCAGAGCACTCAGAAAAAATGACTATTTCTAAACTGTTGGACATGGAAAAAGAGATTGGAATAGAACTTACCTCTAGTTATGCCATGTACCCAACTTCTTCTGTTTCTGGCTATTTCTTTGGCAACCCAGAGAGTAAATATTTTGGACTTGGAAAAATAGGTGAAGATCAGGTCGCCAGCTATGCAGAGCGCAAGGGAATTTCCCTTCGAGATGCAGAGCGTTTACTATCTCCAAACCTAGCTTATCAACCTAATTTAACCCTTGTAGAACCTAGCAAATGAAAATCACAGAACACTTAGGAAACGCAAAAGAAACGTTGTTTTCCTTTGAAATATTACCACCCCTGAAGGGCCAAAGTTTGAAAGAATTACTTGAGGGGATTGCACCTTTGATGGATTTCAAGCCACCATTTGTAGATGTAACTTACCATAGAGAAGAGTTTATCTATAAGAAGCATCCGAATGGGCTATTGGAGAAAATAAGTACAAAAAAACGCCCTGGAACGGTTGGGATATGCGCTGCGATTATGAATCGCTTCCATATCGATGCTGTGCCTCACTTGCTTTGCGGAGGATTTACCAAAGAGGAAACTGAAAATGCACTGATTGATCTTAATTTTATCGGAGTTGAGAATGTGCTTGCGCTGCGTGGAGATGCTCCAAAGACTGAAGGGAAATTCATTAAAGAACCGGAAGGTCATGGCTATGCCAGTGAATTGGTAGAGCAAATTATTCGAATGAATGAAGGAAGATATCTACACGAAGAAACCGAGATAGGTTTTCAGACGGATTTCTGTGTGGGTGCTGCAGGTTATCCGGAGAAGCACTTCGAAGCTCCTTCTATGAAGTTTGATTTGAAATATCTAAAGGAAAAAGTTGATAAGGGTGCCGAGTATATCGTGACTCAAATGTTTTTCGACAACCAGAAATACTTCGATTTTGTAGCTCAAGTACGTTCTGCTGGTATTACAGTTCCTATTATTCCTGGAATCAAACCAATCACCACAATTGGTCAGATCACTATGCTTCCAAGAACCTTTTTCTTGGATTTACCTGACCCACTGATGGACGAACTGGAAAAGTGTAAGACCAATGCTGAAGTCAAAGCGGTAGGAATAGACTGGTCTATTCAGCAGTGTAAAGAATTGGTGAAAGAGAACGTGCCATCCTTACATTTTTATACGATGAGTAAAGCAGATACAACTTATAAAATCGCTAAAGAAATATTCTAGTCTAAATAGGTCTAATTCTATAACCTTGGGTATTATAAGCCGCATCCCATTTCGATAAATTGAAATGCAAATTGAATCATAGATATCGATTATAACGAAAGAATTAGTTGAATGATTTTAAGTGATAAATATCTCAGATACCATATGTAAAATTGCAAAGGAAATATTCTAGATTAGCGGCAAAATATTGCCTTCATGAAACTAGTGCTATTTTCCTTTTTGCTTTCAATTACTTGGTGTAATATGCTTTATGCCCAGCGTCTGGAGTTCTTGAATAAGCATTATATGCAAGTGTACGATACTGTTAAATATGATTACAAATTCTTCAAAATTATTGATGAAGATTCGACAGGGTTAAAAAGCCAAACTTTCGCTAGGAGTGGGAAATTAAAAGTGGCTCAATACACCTTATTGAAGGATGATCAAGGGTCTGATAAAAGTGAGCTCTCGTTAATTTTTTATGATAGTGGAAAGCTCAAGAGAAATGGAAAGAAGAATTTTGTCACTTCTGAAGAATTAATAAAGACCTATTATGAAAATGGTCAGGTGAAGTCGGAGGTAACATGTGTGGCTGATTCTGTGAAGACCGAAGTTTATTATTCAGAACTAGGCGATGTGATTTCCAAGCCGATAATTAGTGAAGGAATACCAAAAGATGGTCTTTCAGGTTGGAATAACTATCTGGCTAAAACACTTCGCTATCCAATTGATGCTAGGATGGCCAACCAAGAAGGAAAAGTTATAATTTCTTTTCAATTGACAGAAGAGGGTAAAATCATAGATCCTGAGATTGCAAATCCAGAAGAAATTCATCCCTCACTAGGAGCTGAAGCGTTAAGAGCTGTAAAAAAATATCCTTACACTTGGACTCCATATACAGTGAACGGGGTCCCAGAAAAATGTATCACCAGACTTCCAGTAAATTTTGAATTGACGGATTAGATAAAAAAAGGGGAGTGTTAGCTAAACTCTGTCCTTCCCTTCCCTTGGGGTACCCCAAGGGAAGGGAACTAATTTATTAATTTATATCCAACTTTAGCCTTCCTTCAAACTTAATGGCTAATTGTTGGACAGTCAAGCCCCAATTGTGTAAAGGGGAACTCCATTTTTTCTCGATCCTTCTTGTCGCCAGATAGACGAGTTTCAACAATGCCATATCACTGGTAAATGCGCCTTTGGTTTTGGTGACCTTTCTAACCTGCCTGTGATACCCTTCGACTGCATTAGTGGTATAGATCATCTTGCGGATGCTTTTGGTATAAGCAAAATAGGCGCTAAGTCG
>NZ_QKZT01000009.1:207349-243623 GCF_003254055.1 Algoriphagus chordae | reverse complement strand
GGGAAGTTTGCGAGGACCTGACCTTAGTACGAGAGGACCGGGTTGGACTGACCGCTGGTGTACCGGTTGTGATGCCAATTGCATTGCCGGGTAGCTACGTCGGGAAGAGATAAGCGCTGAAAGCATCTAAGTGCGAAACTCCCCTCAAGATGAGACTTCCAAATAGGGCCGTCAGAGACGATGACGTTGATAGGCTACAGGTGTAAAGGCAGTAATGTCATAGCTGAGTAGTACTAATTGCCCAAAAACTTACCCTACGTTTGTTACAGTTTCTGCAAAGACATGTTAGTAAAAAAGGCTGGAAGTCGGAAGACCGAAGACTGAAGAACTTAAGATATTATATGGACGAATGAACATCCGGCAACGGACACCGGTCATCGGACATCAAGATTTAGGCGGCCTAGCGCAGGGGTCCCACCTCTTCCCATCCCGAACAGAGAAGTTAAGCCCTGCAGCGCCGATGGTACTGGGGTTACACCCGGGAGAGTAGGTCGCCGCCTCATTTATTCAAAAGCCAGCTTTAACAGCTGGCTTTTTTGCGTTCAAGCCTTTCTTATTCACTCAGCAGGACAGCCGGGAGAGCAGCCCACGATAGGAATCGGGGGCCGCCTCATTTATTCAAAGCTGGTTGGTTCATTCCAAAGGGCTTTTTGGTTTTAGAGCACATTGTCTGCTAAATAACCCTGTAGAGCAGCTACCAATAGGAATCGGGAGCCATCTTGTTTAATCAAGCTGGTTGGTTCATTCCAAAGGGCTTTTTGGTTTTAGAGCACATTGTCTTCTAAATAACCCTGTAGAGCAGCCACCAATAGGAATCGGGAGCCATCTTGTTTAATCAAGCTGGTTGGTTAATTCTAAAGGGCTTTTTGGTTTTAGAGACTTTTTGCATATTACCCCCAATCGAGTAGCTACCGATAGTGATTGGGGGTAGCCTCATTGTAAACTCGAAAGTGCAGCCTACGATAGGTATCGGGAGTCACTTCATTTATTCAAGACGGTTGGTTAATCTTCTGAGGGTGGAGAAGTACCTAACCTAAGGTAAAGGTTTAGCAAAATAGGGTAGTGCTGTACCAAAGAAAAGGTACAGCTGTATTACCATAAGGTACAGGTGTTACCAAATAATGTACAGCTCTAGGCTAGGTGCCTATAGGTGAACCTTCAGAAGGAACACTTGTACGAAAATAGCGTACTGCTGTATCCGAAAAAGGTATAAGACTAGTTTCCGAAGGTTTATGCGTATGCAAAAAAGGTAGTGCTGTCTTCAAAGGGCAATCGGCTTTCCTGGGGTAAGTAGGGCCATATTGCGAATTCATTCACCACGGGTTTCGCCCATGGATCCGCCATGCCGGACACCTTATTCAATGTAAAATCCCTTTAGGATCAGTCCTCGAAAACGCTTCACCAGAGATAAATTGTTGTATGACCGCGAAGTGGTCGAACCTTTCAATACCTGTGCGCCGTGGCGTAACCGCGGGTGCAACCCGTGGAAAGAGAAGTTATGAAGAAAAACCGAACGACCCTGAAAGGGTCGAACTTTAGGAATCAGGATTGCAAATCCTTGATAATATGAAAGCGTAAATACAATCTACGCTTAGAGTGGTGTCAAATGCTTAACGCAGGCAAAGGATTTTAGATGTGACTACACCACATTTTTAAAGTAATTTAAATACAGCTTGAGCCGTTGCTTATAATATTCTTATTGATATAGGTTATTTATTGAATTATTGATAATTTATAGATTCAATTGCTGTAAAATACGTAATCCTATGAATCTAAGACTTAATTCAGAATTCGGTACGCTCAAAGCTGTTTTGATGCATAGACCAGGGAAGGAAATTGACCGATTGACTCCCTATAATAAGGAGTTTTTACTATTTGATGATGTGCCTTACCTGGAAGCTTTGCAGAAGGAGCATGACACTTTTTCCAATCTAATCAAGGAGTCCACCGGCGCTCAAGTGTTTCAGTTGCGGGAATTGCTAATTCGGGTGCTATACGACCAGAAGATTTTGCTACAGCTGATGCAGGAGTCGCTGAAGCGATCTGGGATGGTTCATCTGGCGGAGGATATTTTGGAGCGATATTCTACTGCTGAATGCGCAGGGATTTTGACAGCAGGTTTGAAGGTTCATGAGCTGAGGAGAAAGCTACCTAAACTGAATGCGGGTGAATTGATGGAGTTTGCTTTCGTGATCTCTCCCTGTCCCAATCTGTATTTTCAGCGGGATCCTATGGCTTTGACCCCGGGAGGCATTATTTTCTCCAGCATGCGCATGGAAGGTAGGCAGCTAGAGGCGGATTTGCTTCGGACAATTTTCGAAAATTACCCTGATTTCAAAGACAATATCAATAAGCTCTATCCTGTGGCAGGGCATGATAATCCGCCAAGCATTGAGGGCGGGGATGTAATCATCCTTTCCCAAAAGGCCGTAGCCATCGGGAATTCAGAGAGAACGGATGAGAAGGCAATTTACCATGCCGCAAAGATGATGCTTGCTGAAGGGACTGTAGAGCGGGTGTATGAGGTGCATTTGCCAAATAAAAGACAGTTTATGCACCTGGATACGGTGTTTACTATTCTGGATGAAAATCTGGTGCTCACCTATCCGGATGCGATGAATGCGGTGCTTCAAACTTCATTGTACACACTGAAAGAGATCAAGGATGATAAAGTCCATATCAAGCGGGAAGTGTTGAAAGAATCCTTACTCACGGTGCTGGAGCGGGAAATTCCTCATTTGGAGATCTTGCATACAGCCAATGGCAACCCAGATTATGCCATGCGGGAGCAGTGGTTTGATGGGGCAAATGTCTTTGCGATCGGCCCACGAAGAGTGATTTCTTACAATAGAAATATTCACACCAACCGCGCTTTGAGAAATATGGGAGTGGAGGTGCTTGAAATCCCATCTTCCGAACTTTCCCGAGGTCTCGGCGGCCCTAGATGTATGACTATGCCGATTAGCAGGTCGAGAGTGTAGAGTTCAGTTCGAATGCTAAGAGGTTTGGTTTCCCCAAATTCAGGGAAATTGGACGCATTTGTACGTTGAAAGAAAGCTGAATGAGTTTTCGTGTTTACTGAAAAAGCGAGATAATCTTATAGAAGGTAGCTGTGACGACTACGTTATGTTTTGTCTCAAAAACCTATACTACTAGGCTTCTGTGGATAGTTAAGCACTGATTTTATAGGAAATGAATAGCTGGAAAGTGTGAATTCTAAGTTGAGATGTCGTATCAAATTGGGAAATCAGACGACCCTGAAAGGGGCTTTTTTGCGTTCAAGCCTTTCTTCTTCACTCAGCACCACCGCCGAGAGCGCAGTCCATAAAAGGAATCGAGGGCACCTCTTTTATTCGAGTCGGTTGGTTAATTGGTTGTCGAGATTAGTGCCGCTCGCCTAATAAATTTGTTTTGAAATATACTTTCTCAATTCTTTATCGCTCCCTAAGATATAAAGTAGATAAAAATAGTCTAATGGTTGAGGTAATGAATTCTTGTTGCAATATTTTTAAACATTAGTTATGCAGGCTTTCTATCTGTTACAATCTTAAGTTGGGACTTGAAAGTTGATTATTGTCATGTTTCATAGTGTTTTTCATCTGGATTAGTACTTTCTCAATGCTATAATTTCGCACAAGAAAAACATAGTTGTAGTTTAGGGGATCGATTGAGAGATGACCTGGTTTTAGGAGGCCTACCCTCGGTAGTATTCTTTATCCTGTGCTTTTGATAGAATATTTTAGTAAAATTGAAGGTAATGAAGCCTGAAATAATCCCAACCCATACTGTATCCTGTTTTCACTGTGGTGAGGATTGTGAAGAGTTGATGATTGTGTCCGAAGACAAGAGTTTTTGTTGTCAAGGATGCAAGCTGGTTTATGAGGTGCTTTCCGAAAACGATCTTTGTAATTACTATGATATTGCCAATCATCCAGGAGAAAGTCAAAGAAGTAAAAAACTGCAGTCTAATCGATTCGACTACCTAGAAGATATTGAGACGGCCAATCTCCTATTAGATTTTCAGAACGAAACTGAAAGTCATCTTACTTTTCATATCCCGATTATCCATTGTGCCTCCTGCATCTGGCTACTGGAGAATTTGCATCAAATTCACTCTGGGGTTTTTTCCAGCCGTGTTGATTTTCTAAAGAAAAAGGTTCAGATCAAGCTGATTCGTGATAAAATTACGGTAAAAGAGCTGGTGAGTTTACTCTCCACGATTGGGTATGAGCCTCAGATCAACCTTTCTAATCTTGATAAAAAACAAGGGGTTGGGCTCGATAAGCGCTTAATTCAACGTCTTGCAGTAGCTGGTTTTTGCTTTGGGAACATGATGCTATTTAGTATCCCTGAGTACTTTTCTGAGGCTGATCTGATTGATTCCTCTTTTCGGGGATTGTTTAGCTATCTCAATGTGATACTGGCGATTCCAGTAGTAGTCTATTCTGCTAGCGATTATTATCGATCCGCATGGAATTCTCTCAAGCAAAAACAGATCAATATGGATGTCCCTATTGTACTTGGGATCATTGCCTTGTTTGTTTATTCACTATGGGAGATTTTTGCCTTTCAGCGATCTGGCTACATGGATAGTCTTGGAGGGCTGCTGTTTTTCTTACTTCTCGGCAAGATTTACCAGCAAAAAACCTTTTCTACCCTTGAGTTTGATCGAGACTATAAATCCTATTTCCCTATTGCTGTCACCAAAATCGTAAAAGATCAGGAAGATGTTATTCCACTTGCCAAGCTACAGGTAGGGGATGTTATCTTGGTTCGTGATGAGGAATTGATTCCTGCGGATTCCCTATTATTGAGTACCATGGCAAGTATTGATTATAGTTTTGTGACTGGAGAAGAAGTGCCAGTACCAAAGCAGAAAGGGGAATTAGTCTATGCTGGTGGACGTCAGAAAGGAGCTGCCATCTTATTGACCGTTCAGAAATCACCATCACAAGGGTATTTGACTGATTTGTGGAATAATGAGACTTTTGAAAAGGGAAAGGAAAGATTACTTGAACCACTGTCCACCAAAATCTCAGCAGTATTTACCTGGTCAGTGCTGTTCATTGCGGTTTCATCTTTTGCCTATTGGGCATTCATAGATTTTTCGATTGCTATCAAGGTTTTTGCCTCGGTGCTGATAGTGGCTTGTCCTTGTGCTTTGGCCATGTCCACTCCATTTACCTTGGGGAATACGCTTAGGATTTTTGGAAAAAGTAAATTTTACCTTAAAAATGCTTCTGTTGTCGAGCGTTTAGCATTAATTGATACGGTGGTCTTTGACAAAACAGGTACGCTCACAGATCCTGCAAATGCCAAGATCAACTATATTGGAGAGGTACTTTCAGATGAAAGCAAGGCAGTTTTGAAATCAATGGTAGAGCGATCTACCCATCCACTCAGTAATAGAATTAATCACTGGTTGGGTAATGTAACAGGACTAGCACTGGATCAAATTGAAGAAATCAAAGGATCAGGAATTCAGGCAGGCTTCAAAAATCAAATTTTCAAACTTGGCTCAAGAAAGTTTACAGGATTCATAAGCCTGATTAACAATCAAGCTGGAAATATTGTCTCCTTGACTGTAGAAGGGCAGGAGTTAGGTTGTTTTTTCATAGAATCAGGTCTGAGAGAAAAAGCGTCTGAGGTCGTAGAACGACTCAAGTCAGATTATGAGATACACCTCTTATCAGGAGACTATGCCCATGAGCAATTGTACCTTGAGGAAAAATTGGGTAGTGGTATCACATATAATTTCAAGCAAAGTCCTAGCGATAAACTTAGCTACCTAAAGGATTTGAATATCAATCACCACAGCCTAATGGTAGGAGATGGTCTCAATGATGCTGGAGCCTTGCAAGAAAGCCAAGTGGGCGTGGCGATCTCAGATAGAGTAAGTCATTTCTCTCCGGCTTCTGATGCTATAATGGATTCTGAGGTATTTGGAATGATTCCGAATTTTTTAAGTTTCGCAAAATCTAGTAGGCATATTATCAAAGCAAGTTTTATATTAAGTTTATTATATAACTTCGTTGGACTTAGTCTAGCAGTTCAGGGACTTTTGAGTCCGGTGATTTGTGCGATTTTAATGCCATTAAGTAGTGTGTCGGTGGTAGTGTTTACCACATTGACTACTAATTATGTGGCATGGAAGAAAGACTTATTAACTTTTAAACTGTTTTAAATTATGGAGGTCATTTTTCTGTTAATAGCGATCAGTCTAATTCTGGCAGGCACTTTCCTGTTCTTGTTTTTCAAGGCAATGAAAAACGGGCAGTTTGATGATAATTACACCCCTTCGGTAAGAATTCTTTTTGAGAATAATTCTAAAAAAACTAAAAAAAATCAACCATCAAAACCGAAATCCTATGAATGACACTACTCTGGAGAGGTTCCAATATGACAATAAGATTGTCAAGTATTTTGGAGCCGCGACAATTATCTGGGGCATAATAGGGATGCTGGTCGGCATACTTGCTGCGACACAGCTATTCTTACCTGAAGCCAATTTGGGTAATCCCTACACTACTTTTGGGCGTATAAGGCCGCTACATACGAATGCTGTGATTTTTGCATTTGTTGGTAATGCAATCTTCGCTGGCGTCTATTATTCCATGCCAAGGCTTCTGAAAGCTCAGATGTGGAATAAGTCACTTAGTTGGTTTCACTTCTATGGTTGGCAGCTGATTATTCTTGCAGCTGTTTTAACCTTGCCTTTGGGGCTAACATCCTCTAAGGAGTATGCAGAATTGGAGTGGCCTATAGATATCGCTATTGCAGTTGTGTGGGTAGCTTTTGGTGTCAATATGATTGGTACCATTCTCACACGAAGAGAACGGCACATGTACGTGGCCATTTGGTTTTATCTGGCTTCTTTTATCACAGTTGCAGTCTTACATATTGTGAACTCCTTGGCTTTGCCTGTTTCTTTTATGAAAAGTTACTCTGCCTACGCTGGTGTTCAGGATGCCCTAGTACAGTGGTGGTATGGTCACAATGCGGTGGCATTTTTCCTAACGACTCCTTTCCTAGGATTGATGTATTATTTCCTGCCAAAGGCAGCTAATAGACCAGTTTATTCTTACAAGCTATCTATCATTCACTTCTGGTCACTGATTTTTCTATACATGTGGGCAGGTCCGCATCACTTGCTGTACACTTCACTTCCTGAATGGGCACAAGTATTAGGAACGGTGTTTTCAGTGATGCTTCTAGCTCCGTCTTGGGGAGGTATGGTCAACGGCCTACTTACCCTGCGTGGAGCTTGGGATAAAGTAACCACTGACCCAGTATTGAAATTTATGGTAGTAGCGATCACCGCTTACGGTATGGCTACTTTCGAAGGTCCAATGCTTTCATTTAAGAATGTTAGTGCAATTGCGCACTATACGGATTGGATTATTGCCCACGTACACATTGGTGGTTTGGGATGGAATGGTTTCTTGACTTTCGGTATGCTTTACTGGATGTGGCCTCGACTATTCAAGACAAAGATTTACTCTGTTAAACTTGCCAATATTCACTTTTGGTTAGGTGTATTTGGAATTCTTTTCTATGCACTTCCTATGTATGTTGCTGCTTTGACTCAATTCTTAATGTTGAGAGAATTTGATGAGATGGGTAAATTGGCTTATGGTAACTTCCTACAGACGGTAGTAGAATTGGTGCCAATGTATATGCTGAGAGCTGCTGGAGGATTGATGTATGTGAGTGGGGTGATTCTGATGGCTTATAACATGGTGAAAACTGCGAAGCAAGGAAGCTTTGTAGAGACAGAGGAAGATTCTGCACCTGCCTTGGCTAAGAACTACAATCCAAAAGGTGAATTCTGGCACAGAGCATGGGAGAGAAAGCCTATCTTCTTTGCAGTTTTAGCTACTGTAGCCATCCTAATTGGAGGTGTAGTGGAGATAATCCCAACTATTTTGGTGAAATCAAATGTGCCGACTATCAGCTCGGTGAAACCTTATACAGCGCTAGAGTTGGAAGGAAGAGATATCTATATTCAAAATGGTTGCGTTGGCTGTCACTCACAGATGATTCGACCATTCAGATTTGAGACTGAGCGCTATGGAGAATATTCCAAAGCAGGTGAATTTGTGTATGATCGTCCTTTCCTTTGGGGATCCAAACGAACAGGACCTGATCTTCATCGTGTAGGTGGAAAATATCCAGATAGCTGGCACTATTTCCATATGGAAGATCCTCGTAGTATGTCACCTGGATCATTGATGCCACCTTATCCATGGTTGCTGACTAATGAATTGGACATTTCAGATTTACCAGCAAAAATCAGAACGATGCAGAAGCTAGGTGTTCCATATCCTGAAGGCTATGATGAGCAGGCTGCTGCAGATCTTCAAGCTCAGGCAGCTGGAATAGCTACCAACTTAGAAGACGCAGGTGTGGCTGTATTGCCAAATTCAGAAATCGTAGCATTGATTGCTTACTTACAGCGATTAGGTACAGATATTAAGGTCTCATCATCTAAATAACCGGAGAAATCATGTACAAGGAAGTATTAAGATCAATGGAAAATGTAGAGATATTCCCGATTATCTCTCTAATCATATTTGTCCTATTTTTTATAGGTATTGCTATTTGGGCGATGAGAGTCCCAAAGGATTACATTGAGCATATGAGTTCTCTGCCAATGGATGATGACAACGAAATAACTGACTACCAGCCATGAAAAAATATTTAGCCTTTTTATTAATGATGGGTATTTCGGTATTCATGCCCGTATTTGCCCAAAATGATGCAGCAAGCACTGCTCCTTTGGATAAAAATCAACTGACAATACTTATTATCCTTGGAGTGATTCTGGGGATGATTCTGTTGTTGCTTGTGCTTATAGTTTATCTGATGTCCTTTATGTCCGAAGTGTTCCGAAAGGATGATCCTAGCATGGCTGATGAGCCGAGCTGGTGGGAGTCTTTCAAAGAACGTTTTGTTACCGGTGATATAGAAGAAGAGCAGGCTGGCGGTAAGTTGATGACCGATCATTCCTATGATGGGATTCAAGAACTGGATAATTTCATGCCTCCTTGGCTTCAGTATGTCTTTACAGGGACGATCATTATAGCGGTAGTCTATTTTGGATACTATACCGTTCTTGGCTATGGGCAAACTGGTATTGAAGAATATGAAGAAGAACTTCGGATCGCAGCTGTAGAAGCGGAAACTCGCGGTGTGAGTATGTTGGCAGCTATGGATGAGACCAATGTAGAAGTAGATAATTCTGCTGCAGCGATAAGTGCCGGTAAAACCATCTTTGGTGCAAACTGTGCAGCCTGCCACGCAGCTGATGGCGGTGGTGGTATTGGTCCAAACCTAACAGATGAGTATTGGCTTCATGGTGGCAGTATAAAAGATGTATTCTCTGTTGTAAAATATGGTGTCATTGAAAAGGGAATGGTACCTTGGGAAGATCAGTTGAGTCCTAAAGAGATTCAAGATGTATCAAGCTTTATTCTCAGTCTAGTAGGTACAAGTCCTGCTGCACCGAAAGCCCCTCAAGGAGAACTATATTCTGGTGGAGATGAAGCTGCTCCTGCAGAAGATTCTTCAGCTCCGGCAGATAGCACAGCAGTTGCTTCTGATGCCATAGCTGAAGCTGAATAAATTATCATAGCCGGGAATTATCTAATTCCCGGCAAAATTAGCCTAGTATTATGGCAAAAAAGAACCCACATTTAAATCCTGATACTTTCAGAGATGCACTCGCTACTGTCCAAGATGATGGGAAACGAAATTGGGTTTATCCCAAGAAAATCAAAGGGTATTTTTATAAATACAGAACTTACTTTTCTTGGTTTTTATTAGCGATATTATTTGCTGGGCCATTTATCAAAGTAGATGGAAGACCTTGGCTTCTGTTCAATATTTTTGAGAGGAAATTCATCATTTTTGGAGCAGTA
The DNA here is from genome assembly GCF_003254055.1 of Algoriphagus chordae. Taxonomy (GTDB): domain Bacteria; phylum Bacteroidota; class Bacteroidia; order Cytophagales; family Cyclobacteriaceae; genus Algoriphagus; species Algoriphagus chordae. The sequence continues at coordinate 233,703 of NZ_QKZT01000009.1, read as the reverse complement.
TTCTGGCCGCAGGACACCTATTTGCTCATTTTCCTCTTACTGATATTCGTTGTCTTCATTATACTCTTTACCGTAGCTTTTGGCAGGGTTTGGTGTGGATGGGCATGTCCGCAAACCTTATTTATGGAGATGGTTTTTCGTAAGATAGAATACTGGATTGAAGGGGATGCCAATCAGCAAAGAGCATTAAATGCACAAGCATGGAATTCGGAGAAGATTAGGAAGAAAACCATCAAGATTACCATTTTTGCAGTAGTATCATTGCTGATTGGACACTTGGTGATGGCCTACCTGATAGGAGTAGACGAGGTGCTAGATATCGTGTCATCACCACCTACGGAACATATGGCGGGTTTTCTAGGTCTGTTGGCTTTCTCAGGGATATTTATGTTTGTGTTTACCTGGTTTAGAGAGCAAGCATGCCTGGTGGTCTGTCCCTACGGTAGACTGCAGGGAGTCATGCTGGATAATAATTCCATCAACGTGATGTATGATTACGTACGAGGCGAACCCCGAGCTCCTATTCGAAAAAATGTAGCTGAAAACACGGATAAAGGCGATTGTGTAGATTGCAGCCTTTGTGTTCAGGTGTGTCCCACAGGAATTGATATTCGAAATGGGATTCAGATGGAGTGCGTAAACTGTACTGCCTGCATAGATGCTTGTGATGAGGTGATGCTGAAAGTAGATCGACCTACAGGTTTGATCCGGTACGCTTCGGAGAATAGCATTAAGCAAGGCTTTGAAAAGCTCTTTACCAATAGAGTCAAGGTTTATATCGTGATTCTTACCTTGTTGATCGCTGCATTCGTAGCTTTACTCGCGACGCGGGATGATATTACAGCTACTGTCACACGATTCCCTGGGATGACTTATCAGGAACGTGAAGATGGTATGGTGACTAACCTTTATCAGATTACCTTGATCAATAAGACCTACGAGCCACAGCAAATTTCGCTGAAGTCGCTTGCCGATGGAATGGAGGTAGAGATAGTGGGAGAGCAGCATTGGATGCTGGAACCACAATCAAAGTTTGAGGGCAGGTTCTTCTTGGTAAGAAAGCAAGATGAAGTAAAAGTCAATCAGGAAAAAGTCGAGATTTCAATCCTTCATTTGGATCAGGAGATAACTCATATCGAAACTAATTTCACGGCGCCGATAAAGTAAGTTTGGATTTTAATTTGGGAAATTATGAATTGGGGAACAGGGATAGTACTTACTATAATAGGTTTCGTAGCATTGATTATGACTATGGTAGTGATATCGGTGCGTATGGATGGAATAGAATTGGTGACCGAAAATTACTACGAGGAAGAGATAAAATACCAAGATAGAATTGATGATTCGAATTCTGCGATGCAACTGGATAGAGAAGTCATTTCTTACAATTCCCAGTCCAAAGTAATCGAGCTTGACCTTCCTAATGGTACCATCGGTTCGTTACAGCTTTTTCGTCCTTCTGATTCGTCCTTAGATCAAAAAATAAAAGTTGAAGTGACTCACACTGGAAAAACCGAAGTGTCTCTAGATCAATTGAAAACTGGATATTGGAAGGTTCAACTCAATTGGTCTGAAAATGGAGTCGATCGCTATCAAGAGAAAAAAATAACCATTTAAATGCTGTGGACAGCCTTTCTGCTAGGGTTTCTAGGATCATTCCATTGCGTAGGAATGTGTGGCCCAATCGCGTTGGCTGTTGGCGGAAACAAAAGGAGGTCTTATTTTTCTCACAAAATCCTCTATAATTTAGGTAGAAGTATCACCTATGCGGCCTTAGGCTTAGTAGTTGGTAGTCTAGGTTTTTCGCTATCGCTAGCTGGATTTCAGCAAGGGTTTTCGATAGCCATGGGCATCATAATATTGATTTTTGCAATTTCCTACAAACGGGCGGACCAGTTTTTGGCGATTCCAGCGCTGTCTGGGATAGTTGTCTGGGTGAAAAGGCAATTAAATAGATTTTTGAAGGCGGGTGGTTCTGCTGCATTTTTTGCTACAGGACTAGCCAATGGTTTGCTCCCTTGTGGGATGGTGTATATGGCATTAGTCGCTGCACTAGCTCTACAAAGCCCATTACTGGGAGCTACCTATATGTTCTTTTTTGGTATAGGGACAATTCCTCTACTTCTAGTCTTGATGTACTCTGGGAGTATCTTTTCTGTTCAAGTAAGACAGAGTTTTCAAAAAGCAATTCCGTATGTAGGTGTAGTTATTGGTCTCCTTTTTATTTTCCGTGGCCTCGGGTTGGGAATGTTCTACAGCCCAGATCTACAGATGTACGACTATGGAAGCCAGCAAGTAGAGATTACCCTATGCCCTTGATGAATTTTATTTAGAACACAGGAGATCCATTCCTGGAATGCCTCACAGGAGGCAAGTAAATTTCTGCTTTCTCCTTAAATAGTTTTACTGAAAAGCTCTTTTTTGGATTGATTCGCCGCTAGTCTAAGATCGATTTGAGCACAGATATTCCGGATGAAACTCATTCCTTCATCGCTCATGCTAAGATTGGTGGTTTCAATTGAAATAAGTCCATCCCATTCCATTTCCTTAAGATTCCAAATCTGAGTTTCTGTAAATTCCTCCCAGATCTCTATAGGTATTTCAGCCTGCTGTTTGCAAATTAAATCAAGTATAATACCTCTGACCTGAATGTCGAGATCACTGAGCTCATGTCCTTTTTGTATGGTCCAATTATCCTTCAATACTTCCGATTGGTATTTCTCAATTACCTTTTCATTTTGAGCATAGGCGTAATAGATATCACTAATACTGCTTGCTCCTAATCCGATTAGAATTTTGGAAGGCAAGGTGGTATAGCCCATAAAGTTTCTGTGGAGATTGCCATCAAGCTTAGCTATATACAAGGGGTCGTTTGGCAAGGCAAAATGATCCATACCAACCTCTTCATAACCCATCTCTAAGAGCAGAGCTTTTCCAGTTTCATACAATGCCCGCTTTTCTTTTTCTGTGGGTAGAAACTTCTCAAAACTCCTTTGAGAAGGAAATGCACTTGGTAAATGGGCGTAGCTATAAAAAGCAATTCGATCCGGTCTTAGGGATTGGACTTTTCTGAATGTATCAGTCAAGCTCTCCAAGGTCTGATGAGGTAAGCCATAGATCAAATCATAATTGATCGAAGTATAACCTAAAATCCTCGCTGAATCAGTTGCATACTTCACCTTTTCGAAAGGCTGAATTCGGTGGATAGCAGTCTGCACTTGCTCATCAAAATCTTGGATCCCATAACTCACCCGGTCAAATCCTAGGTCATTAAGTGTCTTCAGATGCGCGAAAGTGGTATTGTTCGGATGTCCTTCAAAGCTGAACTCTACATTTGGCATTTGCTCAGAGTCTTTGAGAATGCTTGAAATTAAGTCATGTAGATTGGCAGGGTCAAAGAATGTCGGAGTGCCTCCACCTAGGTGAATGCCTGCGATTTTTGGTTTCTCGTCAAATAGCTCAATATATTTTTTCCACTCAGTCAACAGTGCCTCAATATAAGGAGCCTTGACGTCCATGTTCCGAGTAATACGCTTGTTGCAGCCGCAGTAAGTACACAAACTTTCACAGAAAGGAAGGTGGATATAGATCGAAATTCCTTCTTCCATACCAAAGTGTTGAAAAGCTTTTTTTACTAAATCCTCCCACGACTCCGACTGTAGCGTATTTTCCCATAGCGGGACAGTTGGATAAGAAGTATATCTAGGTGCAGGACTGTTGTACTTTTGTAAAATTTCTGGTGATAACATCATAGAAGACCATTTCCTGCGAAGTACGATATCTCAGGGGTCTTTTATAATGATTTCTGTATGGGTGAAAACTGATATAGATCAGTGTTTTTTTTCTGACTAAAGGGAACTAATCCAATAAGAAGTTATTGAGGAAACTACTTTTAAGAAGTAACCATACAAAGAACAGCATCAGACCCCAGAACATATAAACTCGATAATAGTCTGCCGTTTCTTTGTAGCGGTTTTCTATGACTTCGGTTTTTTCGAGCGTGTCTATTCTGTCGAAAATAGCTGCTAAAGTCCCTCCATCAGCAGCTCTGAAGAATTCTCCATTCCCGATTTTAGCGATTTCGCGAAGTGTAGTTTCATCCAAGTAACTTTCTACCATCTGTGGTCTTCCAAAGAAGTCTGTGCCATAAGGTACCAAGCCATCCTTACCCATAGCAATGGTATAAAGCTTAATGTCTAGCGCTGAAGCAAGATTAGCAGCGAAAAGCGGATCTACATTACCTGCATTACTTTCTCCATCACTGAGTAGGATCATCACTTTGGAAGCAGACTCAGATTCTTTCATCCTGTTGGTTCCGGACGCCAAAGCAGAACCGATCGCTGTTCCTTTGGCTTCCATCATGCTGAAGGAAATCTCTTTGACCAGATCGGTGAGCAATTCATAGTCGTTGGTCAAGGGAGCTAAGGAATATGCTTCGCCTGCGAATACCACCATTCCTATCCTGTCCCCCACACGGCCATTAATAAACTCAATCGCAGTGGCTTTCGCCGCTTCCAAGCGATTAGGAGTAAAATCCTGCAGGTCCATTGATTCTGAGATATCCAAGACCAACATAATATCAATTCCCTCAGTAAATTGCTCCACACGCTCATTACTACGCTGAGGTCTGGCTAGCGCCACTACGAGCATGATCAGAAAGAGGTAGAAAAATCCTGTAGGAATAAGACGTAAATAAGTCCAGGGATTGTTGTTTGCTACACGTTTGGGAAGTGATAGCTCCAGAACTGGGTTTTTCAGGAACTTCACAAAAGTTCTGAAAAGCATGAATAAAGGAATGATCCAAATCAAATTTAATAAAATCGGATTTTCCCATTCGTAGCTTTTGAAGGTCTCAGGCTGAAACCAGGACCAGCTAAAGAATTCAGACAGCTGCTCTCTCATGCGTGATTTTGGTTTGTTTTTCCTGATATTTTTCTCTTGCTACTTCTAGTAGATAGGTCGTTGCTTCCTCAGTTTTCGAAGAAGCCCCTGCATAAATGATCAAATCAATAGCACGTAGTGCTTGGAAGATCTCGATTTTATCCATTCGTTCTCCTATTTCGCTAGAAGTCCATTCTTTCACTGGAAGATTGGTGAGACTTTCCATATAGCCTTTCCAGAGACCAATTACCTCATCTGCGGATTCAATGGATGGATTTTCAGTAAGCAAAGCAGTTTGAGTTTTCCACCTTTTCTCAAATTGTGCCCAGCGTCTCTTTTCTCTTCGTTCTTTCCAATACTCTTTGATTTTGTCTGCAAATAGGAAATAGAATACTCCTAACAACAAAACGATTGCTCCGAGTACAATTCCGATGATAATCCAGTTGAAAGACTTTTCTAGAGGCTGGTAAATGTTGTTTTCCTGAAACACCAACTCCTCAGGAATGCTGTCCAAGGTAAGTTTCAACTTAAGTTCTGCTTCTAGAGGATAATGAACCACACTGTCATATCTCGCCAATTCATAGACAGGTAATGTCAAGAAAGTGCTTGGATCGAGAGAGAAATTGGATAGGTAGTAGATAGTGCTATCCTGAGTCACAGAATCCAGTGTATGTGAGATGAAGGTTTGCTTTTCCAGCAATACTAGCGGAGAGAAGTCGTAAGTAGAATCCGGAAAGATTATTTGCTTAGACTCTGGATAGCTTGCTTTTAGCACATAGCCTACACGCTCTCCAAGTTTGGCTGAATCTTGCATAAAATAGCCATTGACCTGGATTTGCTGAGCGTTACTCAGGATTGGAATCAGGAGAAATAGAAAGATTTTGAGCGCTTTAGCCACGTTTCATGCTTTTGTTTCGGTACTTAAATAGCTCGAGTAGGGGGCCTACTATGTCTTGGGTAGTGTCGATTGAAAGGTAATTTATTTGGTTCTTTTTGCAAATAGTTTTTAAATGCTCTCGCTCGGTAGTAAAGGTATCTGCTATTTTTTTAGAAAAGCTTCCAAAAGCGGTGTTTACCCAAGTTGTTTTGCCTTTTTCTTTATCATACACAGGAATAATACCAAGCGATGGCAAAGCAGATTCCCGAGGATCAGTGAGTTGGATGGCTACCACATCATGACGCTCAGCAAGCGCCTTGAATGGTCGCTCGTAACCTTCGTCTATAAAATCAGATATCACTACAATCACCGCTCTCTTCTTGATGAGATTCAGTGCAAACATAAACATAGAGTTCAAATCCGTTTTCAAAGAATTGTTCTCATGATCAAAGATACCACGGATCATTTTCACACCTTGCTTACTGCCTTTGGATGGGAGAATCAGTTTTTCCTTTTGATCAGAATAACTGATCAAACCAACCTGAGAACCTTCGAATACTGCTGCCAGCGTCAACACTCCGGCGATGACCTTTCCTTGATCGATTTTCTTATTGCCTGGCTGACCAATATCCTGACTTCCACTGATGTCTAGAAGAAAGAAAACTGACTGTTCCTTGTCTTCACGAAACGTTTTGACAAATGTCCCGTGTCCCTTAGCAGATACTTTCCACTCAATGGTACGAATATCGTCTCCATATTGATAAGGACGCAGGTCATCAAACTCCAATCCTGATCCTTTGAACAGCGACTGGTATTCTCCTTGCAGGTGATTATTAGCCACCTTTCGGATCATGATTTCGTATTTTCTGAGCTTGCTGAATAATTCGTTCATGAATGGTGATTTGAACGGCCTAAGTTATGCTTCTAAGCTGAATTATAAAATTTCAGTTACATGAAGGGTGGGGAGTTTTTCCGTTAAAAAAACCTAATTTTGACCTGTGAAGAGATTTTTGATACTAAGTATTTGCTTTCTGCCACTTCTAAGTTGCAATTCCAGCAACAAGCCAGAAGGTTTATTGTCTGAGGATAAGATGGTTGAAGTGCTAATAGATATTCATCTTACTGAGGGGATTGCAAGTGCAATGCCAGTAACCTATGATTCATCTAAGGTGCTGTATAATTTACTGGAAAAAGATGTTTTCCTCAAGCATGAGGTGATCGATTCAGTCTTCACACAGAGTATGTTGTATTACCTTCGTGATCCTGCTGAAATGGAGCAGATTTATTCTCGTGTAGTTGATTCCCTCGTAGTTAGAGAGTCCTCCGACGGAATTATAGACCAATTCTAATGCTATACCCTCGCAACCTCGAACAAAAAGTAAATTTCCTGAAGGTCAAAGAACTGCTAAAAGTAGAGTGTACTTCTTTGCTCGGGCAGCAGTATGTCGATCGTCTGACATTCTCTTCGGATTATAAATTGGTCGGTAAATTATTGGATCAGACGGAGGAATTTCGTCAGATACTGATTTCTGGGGAGCTTTTTCCTTCCTCCAATTTCACCAATCTCAATCCCTACTTAGAGAAAGCCAAGTTGGAAAACTCCTTCCTTGATGTGGAGGATTTCTACGAGATAAAACTTTCGCTGGATACCCTTAGGAGCTGTGTTTCTTTTTTTCAGAAAAGAGAAGAAGAATACCCAGTATTGAGTCAGTTGCTCGGATTGCTGATGGATCTCGATATGAGCTTACTCAAAGCCATAGAGCTGATTATCGATGAAAAGGGCAAAATGAGAAGCAATGCAAGTAAGGATTTGCAGCTGATCAGAAGTCAGATTATCTATGAGGAAAGTCGCCTGCGCAAAGTAATGGAGCGGGTGTTCAAAGAAGCCAGAGCAAAAGGACTTACGTCAGAGGATTCTGCGATTACGGTCAGATCTGGCAGATTAGTGATTCCTGTGGCTGCTGAGAACAAGCGGAAACTTCGTGGTTTTATCCACGATGAATCAGCCACTGGTCAGACGGTGTTTATGGAGCCTGAGGAAGCTTTGGATATCAATAATGAGATTCGTGACCTCGAATACATGGAGCGACGTGAGATTATCAAGATCTTGACGCAGCTGACTGATAAAATCAGACCCGCAATTCCAGCACTGAGAAAGGCAACCAATTTCCTTGGCTTGATGGATTTCATTCGTGCCAAGGCAAAATTTGCTCAAAAGACAGATAGCTGCAGGCCAGTCATCACCAAAGAAAGACAACTTACTTGGACTAAGGCAAGACATCCTATTTTGGAAATTGCACTCAAATCCCAAGGAAAGAATATAGTTCCACTAGACGTTAGTCTAAGTGGTCACGAGCGCTTACTGGTGATCTCAGGACCCAATGCAGGAGGAAAATCAGTGACACTCAAAACCGTTGCGCTGCTACAGTATATGCTACAGTGCGGGATGTTGATACCAGTTCATCCGGACTCCAAAAGTTCACTGTTCGATAATTTCTTTATCGATATAGGAGATGAGCAAAACCTGGAAAATGACCTAAGTACCTATAGTTCCCACTTGATGAGTATGAAGCATTTTTCGCTTTTTTCAAATAAGAAAACTATTCTCTTTATAGATGAATTTGGTACGGGCACCGAGCCGCAATTTGGGGGAGCAATCGCCGAATCCATTCTATTGGCTTTGAACAAACTGGGAGCATATGGTGTGCTAACTACTCACTATGGCAATTTGAAGCAAATCGCAAACAAAAACCAAGGCATGGTGAATGGGGCGATGCGTTACGATGTTGAAAAATTGGAACCCTTATATCAGCTTGAAATTGGTAAGCCAGGCTCTTCTTTTGCTTTGGAGATTGCTTCAAAAATCGGTATTCCAAAGGAAATATTGAAATATGCCAAAGAGCAAATTGGTGATGAGCGCGTTAGATATGATAGATTGTTGACGCAGGTTGAGAACGAAAAGAATCAGTATTCAACCTTGCTTGCAGATGTTAAGGCAAAAGAGCGTCTGCTCAAAACCCGGCTTCAGGAATACAATGAACTAAAGGAGACCATGGAGACAACCAAAAAGCGTTATCTCCAAGAAGCTAAACAAGAGGCGAAGCAATTGCTAGATCAGGCGAATAAGCGGATAGAAGCTACGATTAGAGAGATCAAGGAAGGCAAAGCCGAGAAGGAGGCAACGAAGCTGGTTCGTAAGGATTTGGAAGAATTCAAGGAGAAAGTAAAGCCAGAGAAGGATATTATCAAAAGTCCTGAAATCAAAGTTTTGGCTGGTAAGATAGCTGTAGGAGACTGGGTGAGAGTGAAGGATAACGGTGCTATTGCAGAAGTACTACAAGTAAAAGGTAACGAGGTAGAGGTTTCCATTGGTGAGCTCAAATCTAAGGTTAAGCTTTCCAGATTAGAGAAGATTTCTCAAGGCGAAGTCAAGAAAGAAAAGAAGGCTGCGGTGTCTCGAAGTGGATATAATACCAATGATAAGATGATGGATTTCTCCCCCAACCTGGATATCAGAGGCAAAAGAGGTGAAGAGATTCTCTTCTTGATCCAAACCTTCATCGATGAAGGCTTTATGCTTGGGGTGAAAGATCTCCGGATCGTTCACGGCAAGGGTAATGGGGTCCTTCGGGATTTAACACGGAATTTTCTGAGAGATATGAGCCATGTGGGACACATGGAAGATGAGCATGCGGATCGAGGTGGTGCAGGAGTTACGCTGGTGACCCTGAAATAAAAGTAAAAGGGGAACGATATCGCCCCCCTTTAGTTATGGTTGGTGGTTTTAGAATTTATTTTTTCAGCAAGTTAAAGGTATAGCTTCCTGCTACGGCCATCACACCATTTACCCTCGCTCCAGGAAGAGGGATAGTAAATGTGAGTGTCAAGTTATTGTTGTTTTGAGTAAAGGATATCTCTCTACCTGCGGCTGGTTTTGTGCCAGAAAGCATAAATTTATCGAAGTTGGTCCCCTCAAAACTCCAGCTGCCAGAAGTATCGAAAAGATCATTGTTGTTTTTGGAAGTATAGGTTTTGGCAGACCCTGATTTCATTACCAATTCAAAACCAGCATAGACATCAGTCACGACTTTTCCGTCACGCTCCACAGATCCACCTCCGTCAATTCCCCATGTTTGAGAGCCAGAACCTGTCAATGCTTCGGTTGCTATTTCTTCTGCAGTCTTCTTTGGTGGATCTGGAGTAGGATCATCTTTTTTGCAACTTTGGATTGTAAGTATTGCGCAAGCGAGTAGGACGCATCTGAAAAAATTTGATTTCATAGTTTTAGATTTATTGCCTGAAATTAAAGATATGAATTTAAGTTTATTTGTTTATCTGCTTTTCTGCCTGTAAAGTAACAAATGCATCATAGGATTAGGTGAACTCGAGCACTGAACGCACTTCGCTCACCGGTCACTTGTACTGAGCGTAGTTGAAGTGTCGGTCTTCAGCTAGTAAACCCAAGAAACAGGCTACAGGCATCATAGCTGAAAATGATATAAGTTTAGTTGGTGTTTACTTAAAATCTTCTAGCGTGATTTTTTGTTCACAAAATTCATATTCTCGTGGCTCATTAGAGCAGATTACTAGAATTCTGTTTTTTCCATATTCACGCATCATTTCCTGATACCAGTCTATGCCTTTTCGGTCAAGATTGGAAGTAGGCTCATCAAGTAATATCAAAGGGACATCAGAAAAAAGTGCCAAACCCAGTTTTAGCCGCTGTTTCATCCCAGAGGAGAATTGTCCAACAGCCTTTGAAACATGCTGAGTGAGGTAAATTTGCTCTATGATTTCTTTGGGAGAAATTCCGTTTAGAGGCTTTTTGAACTTGAAATGGAAATTTAGTAATTCCTCCAAACTGAATTCTTCTGGCACTTCCATATAGGGAGCAGAAATGCTCAAGTGTGAAAACCAGTCTGTTTCTGAGATAGATTTCCCATCAATGGCATAATCGATTTTCCCAGAGCTTATTGGTATGGCGCCAGACAGGCATTTCAGCAAAGTAGATTTACCTGATCCGTTGCTTCCGGTAATAGCTAGAGAATTACCTTGAGATAGATCAAGACTTAGATTTTTAAAAATCCATTCGTATTGGAAGCGTTTTGAGGCTTCTTCTAAGTGGATTTTCAGCATAGTTAATTAATGTAGCCTTTCATCACGCCACGCTCAGAGGAGCGAATGAAATTCAAAATCTCATCTCTTTCTTTGGTAGCAGGTAGATTCACTTCGATTTCTTCCAATGCACGACTGTTGTTCATGCTGTTTAGGAAAAGGAAGCGATAGACTTCCTGAATATGGGAAATAGACTCACTGGAAAATCCTCGTCTACGTAATCCCAGAGAATTTACGCCGGCATAGGAAAGTGGCTCACGAGCAGCTTTGGTGAATGGAGGAACATCTTTTCTGACCAAAGAACCTCCAGAAATCATGGCATGCATTCCGATTTTCACGAATTGGTGCACCGCACTAGATCCGCCTACTATTGCCCAATCATCGATAGATACATGTCCAGCGATTTGTACAGAATTGGCGATTATGACATGACTTCCAATGACGCAGTCGTGTGCTACGTGTACATAAGCCATTAGAAGGCAGTGGCTTCCGATAACAGTGGTTTGTTTTTCTACTGTGCCTCTACTGATTGTAACACACTCTCTGATAGTGGTGTGGTCACCAATCATAACGGTAGAATCTTCTCCTTGGAATTTCAAATCCTGAGGAATACCAGCAATTACAGCACCTGGGAATATCTTACAGTTTTTTCCAATTTTTGCACCAGAAAAAATAGTGACATTTGGTCCAATCCAAGAATTATCACCAATGGTGACATTCTCGCCAATCATAGTGAAGGGGTCGATTTGAACATTCTTCCCTATGGTTGCTTTAGGGTCAATATGGGCTAAAGGACTGATCATAATTCTTTTCGGGTTATGCTTGCTGTCATTACGGCCTCACAGACTAATGTAGTTCCGACATAAGCTTCACCACGCATTTTTGCTATACCTCTTCTTATCGGGGCCAAAAGTTCACATTTAAAAATCAGAGTATCACCAGGAAGTACCATTTTTCTGAACTTACAATTTTCGATTCCCAGAAAATATGTCCAGTAATTTTCTGGATCATCCACTGTACTCAATACTAAAATTCCTCCTGTTTGAGCCATAGCCTCTACTTGTAATACCCCAGGCATTACAGGATTTGAAGGGAAATGACCCATAAAGAACGGTTCATTGATAGTTACATTTTTCACGCCAGCTACTACCGTGTTATCCAGATAGATGATTTTGTCAAGTAACTGAAAAGGATATCTATGCGGCAAAATGCTGCTGATTTGGGTGATATCCATTACTGGAGGAAGCCTTGGGTCGTAATACGGAATGTGAGAAGTGGAAGACTTCTCCATTACACGTTTTATTTTCTTTGCGAAGGCTACATTCGCTGCATGCCCAGGTCTTGCTGCCAAGATTTGAGCTTTGAGCGGACGTCCTACCAAAGCCAGATCTCCAACTACATCAAGTAATTTATGTCTTGCAGGCTCATTGCGATAGCGAAGATCCACATTGTTTAAAATGCCTTCTTTCTTTACCTCAACTTTTGGCTTGTTAAACATCTTAGCCAAATTAACCAATTCTTTTTCTTCTACAATCCTATCTACCACCACAATAGCATTATTCAGGTCTCCTCCTTTGATCAAGTTAGAGTTATACAGCATTTCCAGCTCATGCAAAAAGCAGAAGGTACGACAAGATGCAATCTCTGATTTGAATTGGCCAATGTCGGTAATCGATGCATGCTGACTACCGAGTACAGGTGAGTTGTAATCTACCATCACGGTCACGCGATAATTGTCCGTTGGCAAAGCAACCATCTCTACTTCACGAGCAGAATCCTTGTATTGGATACTTTCCTGTACTTCGTAAAATCTTCTTAGGGCATTTTGTTCTTCTAGGCCAGCTTCTTCTAAGACTTCGATAAACTGTATAGAAGAACCATCCATGATCGGCGGCTCTGGGCCATCTAACTGGATAAGGACATTGTCAATCTCCAAGCCAACTAATGCTGCCAAAACATGCTCTACAGTATAAACGCGAGCACCATTTTGCTCCAAAGTTGTACCTCTGGAAACATCTACTACTAGATCGCAATCTGCATCTACTGTTGGTCTGCCTTCCAGGTCAATTCGCTGAAACTTATATCCGTGATTTGGGGGTGCAGGAAGAAATGTCATGTTTGAAATGACACCCGTGTGGAGACCCACTCCGGATAATTCCACCTGTTTTTTAATGGTGTGTTGTTTTACTTTCATCTGATTTTTGAACCGTTCAGCATGCTAAAGGCTGCAAATTTACTGCTTTTTTTCTAGTTCTTTTATGCGGTCTTCCATCCCTTCCAGGTTTTTGAAAATAGAATAGGACTTGAGGAAGTTTTTCATGTCCATTCCGATATAGCCAAAATGGGTGAATCCAGGCTTTTTAATTCCCTTAATAATGCCTGTTTTGGCTCCTATGGTGGTATTGTCTGCTATATTCAAATGGCCTATTATTCCTACTTGCCCTGCGATAATGCAATTTTTCCCGATTACTGTAGATCCAGAAATTCCTGTTTGGGATGCGATTACTGTATTTTCGCCTATGATCACATTATGAGCGATTTGTACCAGATTATCGATTTTTACTCCTTTTTTAATTAATGTAGATCCCATCGTGGCGCAATCAATCGTGCTATTTGCTCCCACACTGACATTGTCTTCTAGGATTACATTTCCTATCTGCGGGATGGCTTTGTAGGTCCCATCGCCTTGTGGAGCAAAGCCAAAGCCATCAGAGCCAATTACAGCTCCAGGGTGGATTTCACAATTATCTCCAATGATGGTATCAGCACATATTTTTGCACCGGCATGTATGATTACATGATCGCCCAGCTGTACTCGATCGCCAATATGGACATGACTGTGGATTTTCACCGACTCGCCTATTTTACAGTTTTTGCCGATGTAAGAAAAAGCAGCTCGGAAAGCCTGATCGCCAATCTGAGAACTAGGATCTATAAATGAAGGCTCTTCCACACCCACAATACTGCTTTTCATCATCATGGCATAAGCCTCTAGCAGTTTGGTGAATCCGTTGTAAGCATCTTCAACGCGGATTAAATTCGTTTTGAATTCTTTGGTTGCGCTGAAGTCATTTGAGACGATGACCGCTGTGGCCTCCGTTTCGTAGATAAAGGGAGTGTATTTTTCATTCGCCAAAAAACTTATGCCTCCCGGCTTGCCCTCTTGGATTTTGTCCAATCGAGAAACTTTTTGGTTTTCGTCGCCTTCTACTTTTCCTTCAAGAATCGAAGCAACTTGTCCGAGGGTAAATTCCATAAACAATTATAAACGGAGTTAATAAGTTAAATTTAAGCTTTTGGCTTTACATACATAATGTTTCTCCACGATTTTACTCATGACTTTTATATTTGGTAAGTCCGCAGCCTTAGCTACATCAATTACCTTTCCTTTTTTTGTTAAAATATTAATTCTGTCTTTGACCAGGTAACCATAGTTGCTTACGGCGCCATGGGAAAAGAAATAATCGATGTCTTCGATTGGTATTTGAAGCTTAGAAATAGTTTTCTGCTTAGCTCGTTCAATTTCCTCTGGCGTAAAAACTTCATTTCTCAAGGTTACCTTAAAAAGGTTACGTGTTAAAAACATTTGAGATATGTTTCTTAGTACATAGTCAGGATGATTTTTCCAAAGCTTAACCGCTCCCCAAATATCGAAATCGTCCATTTCGAGAAATAAGCGCAAATAGTCTGGATTAGTTCGGAAGTCCGCTAAAGATAAGTTTTGATTCAAAAAGAAATCAAACTCCTCAGTGATTGTGAATTGAGTGCCAGAATGACGTAGAAATCTCGCACGCTGTATCAGCTTGATTAGCATTTTCTCGGCACTGACGGTGGTTTTGTGCAAATACACCTGCCAGTACATCAAGCGCCGCGCACTTAGGAAGTTTTCAATAGAATAAATCCCTTTTTCTTCGATGACTACCAGATCATCTTTCACATCCATCATTTTGATGATGCGATCCGCTCCGATGGTTCCTTCTGATACTCCAGTGAAAAAACAGTCACGTTGTAAGTAGTCTAGCCGGTCAATATCTAATTGACTGGAAACCAGCTGATGAAAGAATTTGCGTTCGTATTGATTCTTAAATATTCTTAAAGAAAGGTCTAGTTTGCCACCAAACTCCTGATTGAGGAGTTCAATAGTCAAAAGGGAGAGCTCTTCATGAGGAATGCCTCTGAGTAAGCTATATTCCAAGGCATGCGAAAAAGGTCCATGCCCAATGTCATGCAAAAGAATAGCGATTAAAGCAGCTTCATATTCCTGGTCTGTGATTTCAGTACCTTTTATTCGTAGATTGTCTAGCGTAATGCTCATCAAGTGCATTGCCCCAATCGCATGATGAAATCGGGTGTGGAGTGCACCGGGATAGACAAAATCAGTCAGACCCAGTTGTTTTATTCTCCGCAATCGTTGAAAATAAGGATGGTCGATAATCGTAAAAATCAACTCGCTAGGGATCGTGATAAATCCGTAAACGGGGTCGTTTAATATCTTCTGGCTTTTCAAGGAGGCCTTTTTTGTTTGACTCAAAAGTAATTATAATTTTAAAAGAAACGGAACCTGAAATGTCTCAAAAATTCAACATACTCTGGGCAGACGATGAAATCGATTTGCTCAAACCACACATCTTATTTCTCGAACAGAAAGGCTACGCCATCACTACGGTCAATTCGGGTGTGGATGCCATCGAAGAAGTAGAGCAGAAAAACTTTGATGTAATCTTCTTGGATGAAATGATGCCGGGAATGACTGGACTGGAAACACTGCAGCAAATCAAGCAGATTAAACCGCAGGTACCGGTGGTGATGATTACCAAAAGTGAGGAAGAGCATATCATGGATGATGCTATTGGTGGGAAGATTGCCGATTATCTGATCAAGCCGATCAACCCTAGCCAAATTTTGCTTTCTGTGAAGAAGCTCCTTCAGAATAAGCAGTTAATTGATGAGCGAACTACCCAGAGTTACCAGCAAGATTTCATGAATATAAGCATGGCCTTTGATGATGCAGAAGATCATCAGGACTGGGCGGACATCTATCGGAAGTTGACCTATTGGGAAATGCAGATCGATGATACAGAGAACAAAAACATGCTTCCTGTGCTGGAATCGCAGAAAATCGAGGCAAATGCCAATTTCTCTAAATTTATCAAAGAGAATTACTTGGATTGGATGGAGGAAAAAAATCCAACCAAACCTCTGCTTTCTCATCAGGTGATGAAGAAAAAAGTTTTTCCACACATCAAAGAGAAGAAGCCCCTATTCTTTATTGTAATTGATAATTTCAGATTGGACCAATGGGAAGATATAGAGTCAATTATTTCTCCTTATTTCAATATAAAGGACAAGGGGACTTACTATAGTATTTTGCCGACCACAACGGCCTTTGCCAGAAATGCTCTTTTCAGTGGGATGATGCCTATGGACATGGCGAGATTCTATCCCAACTTCTGGGAGGATGAGGACTCTGATGAAGGCAAAAATAAC
Organism: Algoriphagus chordae; assembly: GCF_003254055.1. Classification (GTDB taxonomy): domain Bacteria; phylum Bacteroidota; class Bacteroidia; order Cytophagales; family Cyclobacteriaceae; genus Algoriphagus; species Algoriphagus chordae. The sequence continues at coordinate 217,343 of NZ_QKZT01000009.1, read as the reverse complement.
TTTGAGGAAGAGTGGCTAAAAATAAACCTCGAAAAAAACAGGCTTCCGATCAAGTCTAGCTATAACAAAATAATTCAGGCACATCAAGGAAAAGCTGTTTTGGAGCAGTTTCATACATTTCTTCAAAATGATCTGAATGTGCTGGTCTATAATTTCGTGGATATGGTTTCGCATGCGAGAACTGATATGAAGATGATCCGGGAATTGGCTCCAGATGAGTCTGCCTACAGATCTTTGACTTCTAGTTGGTTTGAGCATTCCTCCTTATTTGAGCTATTGAAAAAAATCCATGATGCTGGAGCTGAGGTTATCATTACGACTGATCATGGAACCAAGCGTGTAAATAAACCTTACCGAATCATTGGTGATAAAAACGTAACTACAAACCTACGCTACAAGCAAGGAAAAAACTTGAATTTTGAGCAAGGGAAAGTTTTTGAGATCAAAAAACCTGAAGATGCCAAGTTGCCCAGATTGAATGTATCTTCTACCTATGTGTTTGCCGTGGAGGATTATTTCTTTGCATACCCCAATAATTACAATTATTATGTGAACTTCTATAAGGATACCTTTCAGCATGGAGGCGTATCTTTGGAGGAAATGATCATTCCGATCGTTCATTTGTCACCCAAATAATTGAGCATTTGACACAGTTCACATACGAGCTAGATGAGATAGAAAAGGCGGCAAAAGCTGTGATAAAAGCTGCTGCTGATGAAAAAGTATGGGTATTTCAAGGTGATATGGGAGCCGGGAAAACTACGCTTATCAAGGCGCTTTCCAACGCTTTCTCCGTCAGCGATCAGGTTAGTAGTCCTACTTTCGGCATTGTCAATCATTATGAAAATCAAGGTGGTGATATTTTTTACCACTTCGATTTTTATAGAATGGATGACCCTACAGAAGCCTTGGATATCGGAATAGAAGAGTATTTTTATAGTGGAAATTATTGCTGGCTAGAATGGGCTGAGAAAATTGCTGCATTTTTGCCAGAGAAATTTCTCCTAATTCGGATCAGTCATGATACGGAAACACAACGAACCCTGAACCTACAACACATCCAAGATGCCAGCTGAACTTGATCAACTTACAGCCGTGGGACTGATCCCAAAAGAATCGCCAGCGCAGGTGCGAAAAAGTGATCATTCCTTGGTGGTTGGACTTCCAAAAGAAAGTTCTCCCCAAGAAAAACGAATTGTTATCACCCCTGAATCGGTAGGTTTACTTACCAACAATGGGATCAATGTAGTTGTGGAGGCTGGAGCAGGTTTGCAATCGAAGTTTTCGGATCAGGATTTCTCTGATGCTGGCGCTAAAGTAACGAGTTCAAAGAAAGAGGTGTTCGAATCGAATACTGTGCTCAAAATTGATCCACCTACCCAAGAGGAGTTAGAGTACATGACACAGGGAAGTTGCCTCATGTCAGCTTTGCAGCTCGAAAGACAAAGTCAGGAGTTTATCCAAACACTCAATAGAAAGAAGATCACTGCTGTAGCATTTGAATACTTAGAGGACAAGGTAGGAGGGATGCCGGTAGTTCGTGCTATGTCAGAGATCGCAGGAAGTACGGTTATGCTAATTGCGGCAGAATACCTTTCTAGTGAAAATGATGGTAAAGGTTTGATTATGGGAGGAGTGACTGGGGTTCCGCCTACACAGGTTGTGATCATAGGAGCAGGTACTGTTGCGGAATATGCAGCAAGAACTGCCTTGGGCCTAGGAGCCAATATTAAAGTTTTTGACAATCATATTTACAAACTACGTAGACTCAAGCAGCTGCTTGGTCAGCAGATTTATACTTCTACCATAGATAATTTCAGTCTCAACCAAGCACTTTCGGAGGCAGATGTAGTTATAGGTGCCTTACGAGCGGAGAAAGGCAGAAATAAAATAGTGGTGTCAGAGGAAATGGTTGCCAATATGATGCATGGCAGTATCATTATAGATGTAGCGATTGATCAGGGTGGCTGTATTGAGACGGGTAGAATGACTTCCCATGATGAACCTGTCTATCAAGTTCACGATATCACACATTATTGTGTGCCTAATATTGCTTCACGCGTCGCTCGAACTGCTTCCTATTCCTTGAGTAATATTTTTACTCCCATTATCCTGCAAATGGCGGACTTGAGGAGCGCTGAGGAAATGATATTCAATTATAAGTGGTTTTTGAGAGGAGTCTATACCTATAGAGGGAGTTTGACGAATGCTTACTTGGGGAGAAAATTTGGGATCAGTCATAAGGAATTACAACTTTTGCTTGCCGCTAGGTACTAGGTTAGGAAAGCAGGTTTTGACGAAGTATAAACTCCAATTGCTCATTTGACTTGATCAGGGCTTTAGTCAATTTTTCATTTTCTTTCCGAAGCAGATAGATTTCATAAGCATTTTTGATCACTGTTCTTAGGTAGTCTTCCTCCCAAGGTTTGGTCAAATAATGATAAACCTGTCCTTTGTTGATAGCGTCTATCACTGCTTGGATATCAGTGTATCCTGTCAAGAGTATACGGATTGGTTTGGGGTAAATAGGAATAATAGATTCCAAGAATTCCACGCCAGTTTCTCCTGGCATCCGTTGATCGGTAATAATAATATCTACTTCTTCATTTTTCAGAAGCTCCCTAGCTTCATTAGCATCTATTGCTATGAAAATTTGATAATCTCTCCTAAACGTGGCTTTGAATGCCTGAAGATTATTTTCTTCATCATCTACATATAAGATTTTAATTTTTTCCTGAGACTTAATTTCCATCCGACAAATTTGTCTAAAAACTATCGATACACTACAATCAAGGAATATTTTTTCGTAAAAAAAAGTAAACTCCACTTCAAGTCTCTTCGCTGATTGTACTATCTTAAGTCATTGTTATAAAACAGATCAAAATATTGGACTTATAGTTGAATGGATTACCTTTGCTGCACTTTATCACCCCCGATAAGAAACAATGTTTAGTAGTTCACAGTTTCATCTTGAAAATCAGATGTTTCCAGTAATCTTTCACCCTTTAGATTATTCGGACTCATTGGTTTTCAAGGAGTTGTATAATAGTAGTGATGTTCGTGTAGTTGATCAATTGGATATTCAGGTAGCTGAATTGATCAAAGCCGTTAATCCCTCCAAATCATTTTCTGATCAGGAATTGACAAATTTGGTCGATCAGTTTTTTATAGATCATGAAAAAGACCGATATGGTAATTGGATTTACTTTCCGTGGAAGAAAGCGCTGATCCGCTTACTTCCTGAAGAGGATTTTATTCGAGTAAGGACTCAGCGAAATAATTACAAAATCACGCCACAGGAGCAGCAGGAGCTCAGTAAAAAGAAAGTTGGTATAATAGGTCTCTCTGTAGGCCAAAGCATTGCTTATGCTATTGCGCTTGAACGAGGCTGCGGTGAAATGAGACTCGCAGATTTTGATACTCTGGAACTGAGTAACCTCAATCGAATCAAAGCAGGAGTTACTGATTTGGGTATGGAGAAGGTTGTTTTGGCTGCAAGAGAAATTTCTGAAATAGATCCTTATTTGAAAATCACAGTGTTTAGAGATGGGATAAGTGAATCTAATATCGAGGGATTTTTATCCGACGGAGGAAACTTAGACCTACTGATAGACGAGTGTGATAGTCTAGACATCAAGGTGCTAGCCCGAGAAAGAGCTAGGGCTAAGCGAATCCCCGTCCTTATGGAGACCTCGGATCGCGGAATGTTAGATGTGGAGCGCTTTGACCAGGAACCCTCTCGAGAGATTTTTCATGGCTTGATGGGAAACTTTAATTATTCGGATCTCAAAAATTTGAGTAATCAGCAGAAAGTTCCGATGGGCTTGAAGATCATAGGTTTAAGTACCATTTCTACGCGAATGAAAGTTTCCTTGCTAGAAGTAAGTCAGTCGATTTCATCTTGGCCGCAGTTGGCCTCCGCAGTATATTTGGGAGGAGCTACCGTAGCAAATGCTTCTAGAAAGTTGCTGCTTGGCGAGGAAGTAGAATCGGGTAGATATTACGTTGATTTGGACGAGATCATCGCTAAGGATAAGAAATCAGCTCCTCAGGTTGCCAAAACACCTAAAACAGATAATGATTTTATCGCCTTGCTGCCAAATACAGACTTGGTTTCAGCATACAAACTTTCGGAGCCGGAGCTAAGGTATCTGATAGAAAAAGCAAATTCAGCACCCTCAGGAGGGAATTCACAGCCATGGAAATGGCTTTTTGATCAGAGCGGAGTCTTGCATTTGGTTCATGATACAGCCAAAAGTGAGTCCCTACTGGATTACTTGGGTACGGGATCCTTACTCGCATTTGGGGCTGCATTGGAGATTATCCAGCTTGTAGCTGCGGATATGGGTATAGATTTATCAGTTCAGCATCATATTCAGGATTTTGAGGAAGAGTTGATCGCATCGATTATCTTTAATTCAAAATTTGAAACACCGATTTCCAATCCTAATGGTGATTTGGTAAAGGGAGTTGGTTTACGATGTACTAATCGTAAAAATGACGAAAGAGAATTGATTGAGCCTGAAACACTTCTTGCTTTTCAGTCTCTCGCAGAAGTAGAGGGGCTGAGCTTAGAACTGATTGACGAGTTGGAAGACCTTAAGAAATTGGCGCCAATAGTAGGGGGAATGGATCGTTTACGTTTGCTGCATGAGCAAGGGTATCGTGACTTTATCAGTGAAATCCGCTGGTCGGAGCAAGAGGCAGAAGAGAGCAAAGATGGTATTGATATTGCCACACTTGAAATGGGAAAACCGGAACGTGCTGCTATGGGACTTATCCGTGACCCTGGAACTGTTGAGTTTTTCAGAAAAAATGATTTGGGCCATGGTTTGGCAAAGATTTCAGATCAAACCTTACTTTCTGCTTCAGCTGTTTTAATGTTTGAGGCAGATGAATACAAGCCAGAATCCTTTTTGAAGGTAGGGGCAGCAGTTCAGCGTGTCTGGATGAAAGCTAATTTATTAGGTTATAGTCTTCAGCCAGTTTCGGCTTCATTATTTATTTTTCATAGATTGATGCGTGAATCAAATACTGGATTTACAGATGATGAGAAAGCCTTAATATTCCAATTTAAAAATGAGCTCAATACGATCCTAAACAAAGATCTAAGCAGAGAAGAGATATTTATGGTAAGGATAAATAAGGTAAGTGCGCCATCTGTGAGAGCCTTAAGAAGGGATGTTTCAGCTAGTTTGATTATACTGTAATTCTGATGTTTAAATTAATAGCATTTAGAGCGATTAATGATCCCGAAAGGTGTCAGAAATTTATAGAAGGGCATAGACAGGTGCTCGAGAGCATTGGTGTAAAGAAAGTTACTTCCGCCAATAACTCATGGGTGAATAATCCAGATGTAATCGTGGTAATCGTGGAGTCGGATGAAGATGGTTTGATTTACGGAGGCGCTAGAATTCATAAAGCTAACTCGTCATATCCGCTACCAATGGTAGAAGCGATAGAAGAGTTGGATAGTAGTATCAAGGAAGTGATAGAGAAGGATATCGATGCTGGTACCGGAGAGATTTGTGGTATGTGGAATTCCAGAAAAATCACAGGAATGGGAATAGGTGCTATTTTTATGTCCAAAGCTTGTCTTGCACTTACTCCTAAACTTGAGTTAACTTCGCTTTATGCCTTGTTTGCTCCGGTCACAGTAAAATTGGGGCTGGAAATGGGCTATGAGGTGTTGACTCAAGTGGGGAACAATGGGACTTTCTATTACCCCAAATTGGATTTAATAGCTACTGCAATGAAAATGTATGATGCCGTGAATTTGCCCATGACTACGCAGGATCACCGAGATTCTATTTTTCAAATTAGAGAAAATGATACGCTAATAATAGAAGAAAATTATAGAGGAAGACATGTGAAGCTGTCTTATACTTCCTACGTAGTATGATCAAATATTTATACGCATTTGTAACTTTTTTATTGCTGGCTTCCTGTTCTGAGAAACCAACAGGCCAATTTGATTTTATTGGCTGGACGGCAGAGGGGGATGAAATTCAAACCGTGCAGGAGTTTTTGACGGTGCCAGATAGCAAGCTTAGTGTTTCTAAGGTTAATTACCTGTCCTTGGGATATTCGGATGCCAGTTTTTGGGTAAGAATCAAAATTGATGAAGGTCAAAGAGAGCACAAGAATCTTGTACTTTCATTAAGTAATCCCATGCTGAATGAGATTGAAGTCTATGATGCGAAGGGAGAATTGATCAAGAAGATGGGGAGAGTGTATGTCGACGGTAATGATTTCAACACCCTTTTTAATTTAGCAAAACTTTCCGATCAGGGATCATTGACCTTCAACTTAAGAATCAAGAGTTTTGGGAATGTGAATGTGCCATTTGAATTGCATAGCGATAGTGAAGAGTATTTGACACTCAATGAACGCAATCTTATTTTTGGAGTCTATTTTGGAATTCTATTGGCGATGTTCTTTTACAACTTATTCCTTTGGATTTCTACCAAGGATAATTTGTATGGATTGTACATCAGCTATATCTTTTTTGTAGGATTGACGCAAGGCATTCTAGGAGGCTATATTGATGTATTTGTATGGCCTTCCAGCTTGTTTCTTAAAGAATACGGCTTTTACATCAGCACAGCTTTAGTAAATATTGTGGGGATTTATTACTCCTTAGTGTTTCTGAAAACCAAGTTCTTTAATTCTAGAATTTATCACATTGGGCTTATTATTATTGTTGTTTACGTTTTCATATTGGCATCCTTTGTTTTTGACTTCGGAATTGGGCAATTGAAGTTTAGGTTTTTGCAGGTGTTTTTGGGAATAGTGCCTTTCTACTTACTCTTTATTTCATCCTATAGCCTTCGCAAAGGATATAGGCCTGCCATGTTCTTTTTGATTTCCTGGTCCTTGTTGATCTGTAGCATGATCATTTTTTTATTGAGTGACATGCACATCATTCCACATAATTTTTTCACTAATTATGTTTTCACTTTTGGTTCTGTTTTCGAGACCTTGTTGCTTTCATTTGCGCTAGCAGATAAGATTAATATCCTAAAGAAAGAAAAGGAAAGGGAGCAGGCAGAATTATTAATTGTCCTAGCGGAAAATGAGAAGCTGGTGCGTGAGCAGAATACGGTCCTAGAGGAAAAAGTCAAAATCAGAACTGATGAACTAGAGCAGGTTCTTCGAAATCTACAGAACACTCAGAGTCAGTTGGTGAATCAAGAAAAAATGGCCTCTCTAGGTCAACTCACTGCCGGTATCGCTCATGAGATTAATAATCCAATCAACTTTGTAAGTTCTAATATCATGCCTCTGAAGCGAGATATTAACGATATTATGGAGATAATTGAGTTTTATAGAACCACTGCCACCAAAGAGTTTACGTTAGAATCACAAAAGGCAGCCAAAAAATTGGAGGAGGATTTGGAACTGGACTATGTGTTGACGGAAGTAGATCAGTTGCTGAAGGGCATGGATGATGGCGCTAGAAGAACTGTGGAAATCGTGAAAGGATTACGTTTATTTTCTCGAGTAGATGAACAAGATGTTAAGAAAGTAGATATTCACGATGGCTTAAATAGTACGATCATCCTACTCAATAGTACCATGCCTACCAAAATCCGGGTTATTCGTGATTTTGGCGAATTGCCATTAGTGGAGTGCTTAGCGGGGAAAATCAATCAGGTATTTATGAACATCATTAACAATGCTGTTCATGCTTTGGCTGACCATATTGATTCCATCGTTGATCCCCAAATAGTGCTTCGGACCAGAGCAATAGGAGAGGATATTACGATAGAAATTATTGACAATGGCCCTGGGATGCCTGAGCATGTGAAGCAGCGAATCTTTGAACCTTTCTTTACGACAAAGGCGGTAGGGAAAGGCACAGGTTTGGGTCTATCAATAGTTTATTCTATTATTGAAAATCACAAGGGGACATTAGAAGTAATTACAGAAGAAAACAAGGGAACCACTTTTAAAATAACCCTTCCTATATATCAAAGTACTGAGCGCTATGAATCATAAAATCCATGTTCTGTATATAGATGACGAGGATAATAATCTTCAATCTTTCAGGGCGACCTTAAGAAAAGACTTCAAAATCTATACCGCTATAGATGCTTATGAGGGCTTGAAAATAGCCAAGGAGGAAGATATCCATGTAGTAATAGCTGATCAGAGAATGCCTGGTATGACGGGCACGGAGTTTTTTGAGGAACTTATGAAGTTCAATCCTGATCCTATCCGAATTCTACTGACGGGATATTCGGATATAGCCTCCGTGATCGATGCTATTAATAAGGGTGAGGTATATCGGTTTATTGATAAGCCATGGAATATTGAGCAGATTAAAAATTCAATTAAAAATGCTGCTGATATTTTTTTTATGAGGCGCGAGCTTAAGGATAAAAGTCAGAAGCTCAAAAAGTTGCATTCTGAGATGAACCAGTTTGTGTATAGTTTGTCTCATGAGTTGCGAGGCCCCTTGATGAGTATATCGGGGGTGTCCAAGTTGGCCAAAATGGAACTTAAAGACCCTGAGTCAGGAGAGTATTTTGATATGATAGATAGCGCTATAGGCAAGCTAGATGATTATATCTACAAAATGCTGGATTTCTATAGATCTACTAAAATGGACCATAAGATTTCCGATATCAATTTTCGAGATGTTGTCAAGCAGCAAGTAATGGCTTACGAAGAAAAGTTTGCAATTGATCATATTCAGATTGATATACAGATCAATCAAGAGCATGCTTTTTTCTCAGATGATGCTAAAATCCGGGTGATCCTCAATAATCTTTTTAGCAATGCAGTCCAATTTCAGAAGGTGGACCAAAGTGGACAAAAAATAAGGTTGAGCATAGATGTAACTGAATCTGAGGCTAGTATTACCTTAGAAGACAATGGAATAGGGATAGAAGAAAAGCATCATCCAGATGTCTTTAATTTGTTTTCTCGGGCTACTCAGAAGAATGTGGGAACAGGTCTAGGGCTCTATATGGTCAAAGAAGCCGTAGAGCAAATGGGCGGAAAAATTGACATGGAATCCGTCTTTGGAGAGAGAACTACTTTTAAAGTCACGCTGCCAAGTATGAAATAAGTAGTGGTTTCTGGGCATTTTCGTGCTAAACCTTATCTTTGCACGAGCTTTGTGAAAAGCTTCACTTTTTATTAACTAATTCAAGATATTATGATTAATCCTTGGCATGACGTCAACATCGGGAAAAATGCCCCTGAATTCGTAACAGGTGTAATTGAAATACCTAAGGGTAGCAAAGGGAAGTACGAGCTGGACAAGAAAACCGGGATGCTTATGCTAGACCGTGTACTCTTCTCAGCGGTGCATTATCCAGCAAACTACGGCTTTATCCCACAGACTTTCTGTGAAGACCATGACCCATTGGACATTCTGATTATTTCTCAGATTGATATTCCATCTATGTGTCTGGTAGAGGCCAAGGTGATTGGTGTGATGAGAATGATCGATGGTGGCGAAGCGGATGATAAGATCATTGCCGTAGCTGCTGGCGACCAGTCTGTGAACTATATCGATGATATTGATAATCTTCCTCCACACTTGATGAAGGAGATTCATCGATTCTTTGAGGATTATAAAAAACTGGAAAACAAGGAAGTAAAAGTAGAAGACTTCCTCGGCAAAGAAGATGCGATGCGAATCATCAGAGAAAGTGTTGAACTATACGATGTGAACTTTCGAACTAGAAAATAAACTGACAAGCCTGGGATTTGATCTCAGGCTTTTTTGCTTTTGCACGCGGAGTGTACAGATGCTTCATAGAGTTCTCAGGATAGCTGAGAAAAGTAAATCTGAGAGTTAATGTCAATAGCCTGATTTTAAGACTGATGTATTTACTAGGTGAAGTTACGGGATAAAATGACTGAAGACTTCGATTGGCCACTTTCTTTTCACTCCTTACTTTTTAAAAAAAATCAAATCCCTGAAAACTGAGCTTTCGACTTCGCTACCAATGACGGATTATAATTTTCACCGCAAATC
>NZ_QKZT01000009.1:0-206484 GCF_003254055.1 Algoriphagus chordae | reverse complement strand
TCTCAAGTGCTCAGGCAGACACCGTCATCACTCTTTTGTAAATTCTAAATTTTTCTTACTCGGTCTGACAAACCACAACTGAAAACTGCGACTGACTACTTCTCACCTCTTACTTCTTATTTTTTACCCTTCACCCGCTGCTTCCCTGCTTTTTTTGCCAAATAGGCGACTAGTTCTTTATAAGCTTCATGCTCATGATTGGAGACCGAGATGGAATGCTTGTCTGTGAATGCAATAGTCACCTGACGGAATTCCTTTTTATTAGCCTTTACGATTTCCTCTTCCCAAGCCAGAATTTGAGCGACAGGATAGGTTTTGGTATATCCTCTCAAGGGTAATTTGACGATGATTTGATCTCTCCCAGCAGAAATGAATCTATAGCCAGCAAGCATTTTGACCAACAGCATCAAGATCACCAAGGTAATCAGCGTACAGGCAATCAGGTAAAACCAAATCCCGAAACTTCCTGTATATGCAAAATCCCGTAGGATATATACCAAGCCCGAGATAAGAATGACTAGCACTAGGCTCAATGAAATGTAAGTGGATACTTTTGGTTTAATGACCAGCATTGGAATCTTGGATTTCTATTAATTTCTCTCGTGCAAAAGTCTCCAAATCCTCGAAAAAAGCGAAGAAAATCACCTGAAATTCTGCTTCCCTTTCTAATAAGGCCAAATGTGCCAGTTCCATTTTGGAGTCAAAGCGGGTGCGTTTGGATAATCCTGTTAGTGACTTTTGAATGCCTGCTATGCTGCTATACTGAAGCAACCAATTGTCCTTTCTCATCCATTCGAACATGCCTAAAAAACGCTCAGGCACTATCTTTTCATACTTCTCTATACTGCGATAGGTGTTTTGTGTAAAAACTTCCAGTGGAATATCGGAATAGCGCTCCCAATTTTTCCCTAAGTAATAATCAAAGTAAATGTCTGTAATAACCGTGGAATAGTGACCAAATTGAGGGCGGAGGTAGGTTTGTCCAGCGCGTACCAAAGGATGCGTATCGGTAAATTTGTCTATGGCTCGGTGAAGTTTGATGCCATTCTGCACTTCTTGGGGAAAACTGCTCATCATTTTCCCTTTCACAAAATCCCCAATAAAATTCCCCACAAGCACTTCCTCTTGATCAAAAGACAAATAAGCATGGGCGAGATAGTTCATTGCAAAAGTTGGGTTGGGAAAACTCGGAAGCTTTTTATTAGTTTCGTCTAAAATACGCATAGATGGACAAAGTCACGGAGGAATTAAAGAAAGGTCTGAAACTTTTAAAACTGGAATGGCAGGAAGACTTGGCTCAATACAAACAGAAATTTCTGAATTCCTCACTCTCAGATAAGAAAAAAGCTGGTATCACCTGGCATCCTGTTCATCTGAAAAAGAGCAAAATCGGAATGGGAGAACGCCTTTTGGTGGAGGTGGAGCGAAATGACACCAATCATCCTTCGGCTTTTGGTTCAGGAAAGTCCGTATCCTTTTTCAGCACGAATGACTCCTATAGCTCCTCCGAGGATCGTGTGAATGGCGTGATCAACTTCGTAAAGCAAAACACCATGATGGTCACCTTGCAGGCCGATGAGCTGCCAGAATGGATGCATGGAAGCAAGCTAGGAGTGGATTTGCTCTTTGATGAGGCGAGTTATCGCGAGATGGAGTTTGCATTGAAAAAAGTAATTTCCTCCGATAACAAGCGGGTGGATGAATTGAAAGATATTCTTCTGGGAGAAAAGGCTCCTCAGTTTTCAGAAAAGCTACTTGCTTCGAAATCCAATCTCAATTTCTCCCAAAACCAAGCTTGTGAAATGATCGCCAATGCGAAGGACGTAGCGGTAGTACATGGACCTCCAGGTACGGGGAAGACCACTACGCTGATCGAGGCAATCCAGGATTCGGTGATCGCTGGCGAGTCGATTTTGGTATGTGCGCCAAGTAATGCCGCGGTGGATCTTTTGGTGGAAAAACTGATCGATCGAGGAATAGAAACCCTACGATTTGGCCATCCAGCACGAGTGGAGGAGAAGATTCTAAATCAAACCTTGGATGCCAAAACAGCTTTTCATGCCAGCTACAGAGATCTGAAGAAGCTTCGGAAAGAAACTGATCAACAGCTGAAAATAGCCAAGCAATACAAGCGCAATTTTGGGCACAATGAGCGTGTCCAGCGCAAGATGATGTTTGCGGAAGTTTCCAGATTGCGTGAAGCCTCCAAGTCGCTGGAGGAATACATACAATTCGATATTTATCAGAAGACAAAAGTCTTTGCCTGTACACTTGTCGGCGCATCGTCCTACAACCTGAAAGGGATGGAGTTTGATGTGGTTTTTATTGACGAAGCAGCGCAGGGATTGGAAGCCGCGACCTGGATTCCGATTTTGAAAGCCAAGAAGGTGGTATTTGCAGGTGATCACTGCCAGCTGCCGCCTACGATCAAATCCTATCAGGCAGGAAAGGATGGGCTTGCAGAGACGCTTTTCGAGAAAGTGATCGCTCGTAAACCCCAAGCTGCGCAAATGCTACAAGTGCAATACCGGATGCCTGAGGTAATTATGGGCTTTTCTAATGCGCAGTTTTATAAGGGGAAATTGATCGCGGATGAGCGTACGAAAACCCATGTATTTTCTTCAGAAGAATCGGTCATAGAATGGATAGATACCGCGGGTGCTGGCTATTCAGATCAGAAGGAGCTTGAGAGCTTAAGTACCTTCAATCCTGAAGAGGCACTCTTCGCGGCGAAATATCTGAATGATCTTGTCGAGAGAATTGGGTCAGACAATTTCCTGCAAAATGATTTGACGATTGGTTTGATTGCGCCTTATGGAGCACAGGTGCGGAGGTTGCGCCAATTGATTTTTGATTCGGAGGATTACCCAAGTTTATACGCAGTAAAAGAGCAAATCACCATCGATACGGTAGATGGTTTCCAAGGTCAGGAACGGGATCTGATGATGATTTCCCTGACTCGATCCAATGAGAAAGGGGAGATAGGATTCCTCTCTGATACTCGTCGAATGAATGTAGCCCTGACCCGCGCGAAGCGCAAACTGGTGCTGATTGGGGATTCTGGTACACTTACCCAAAACCCTTTCTTTGATGAATTACTTCGATACTTCGAGGCGCAGGAAGGGTATAGATCTGTGTGGGAGTTTTTAGCGGATTGAAAAATTGGAAGATTAAAGATTGGAAAATTCACAAATCAAAGGAAGATGATCACTAAGCTTTAACCAATATTCAGCTCTGCCAATTTCTAGTTTGCTCAGTGTTTTTCTGAATGATTCACTGCCAAAAATGTAATCGATATGGTAAGGTTTGTTGAGGTTTTTTTGTAGGAAAAAAGTAGGGTGCTCTTCATTTCCCTGAGTTTGATTTCCTTCGAAATGGTATAAACTTGTGATGTTTATTTCTTCCAGTTCTCTTACAACTTCACTATGATTCCATGCCTTTTTTGGCTTGTCCCAAATTGAGTTACTATTGAAATCACCAACGATTAAACAGTTTTTGAAATTGGATTTATGAAGCTGAAGATATTTCCAAAATTGGCCTATATATCCAAAAGTTGGAGACTTATTGTAATGAGTCCAAACAGCAATTAAGTCAAATTCTGAATTTACCCGACAGGTTAAAAAATGCTTTACGGGATTGTCTTCGTAAATATTTGTCCAATCAAGAAGTTCAAGACTTATCCCTTCTCTAGCAAATATCCCTAATCCTTTATGCTTACTATCACCTTTCCAAAGATAGTTTTGCGCCCATTCTATATAGTCTAGATGGGCAGTTTCTAAGGGGTTCTCGCATTCTTGAATTACATAGATATCTGCTTTGAATTCATCTATAAAGTTGAATTTTCTTCTAAATGCACCATTACAATTCCACGTGACAATCTTCAAATTTTTCAATTTTAAAATTTTCCAATCCAGTTCTCAATTCTTCGAAATCGAATCCTTTACTTTATAATGATAGCTCAGCGTGCTAAGAATATCTCCGTAAGCATCCGCTGATTTCAATTGCTCATCGGATACTTTTTTGCCTAGAAGTCTGCATAGCAAAAGGCCGTACACGCCATTCAGGCAGATCTGGATTTCATTGCCTAGATCTTCACCATCTGCTTGCATGACTGCTTCTAGGATAAATGGCTTGGCCTTACCGTATGCTTCAAAGTAGGTGGGATCAGTTTTGAGCAAGTTCCAGTGGATTTGCGCAAGTTCAGAAACCAGACTGTTCAATTCGGCTAGATGTCCTTTTTCCAGGATATCCTGAGATACCATCTTATCCAGAAGTGCCAAAAACCAATCTGAAATTTTAGCTTTATCTTCAGGTGATACTGGGTATTTCTCGACCACAAAGGTTTTGATTTCCTCCCGTTTTCCTTGGTAGGATCGGATCAAATCCTCCATTTGGTACATGTAGATGATGTATTCGGCGATATTATTTGACTTTTTGTTTTCGGCTACTGACTGCATGAGATTGATGTTTGAAAATGCAAATATAAGGAACCCTGCGTCATTGGGAGGAGAGAGGAACGAGCGTCGAAGCAATCTTGCGAGTGATGAGATTGCTTCGGTCGTGCCTCCCTCGCAATGACGGTCTTCGACGTTTGGCATTCTCCCGCAATGACGCCCGATGATAATTAAATTTGAATATTGAAACTTGATCATTGGGTTTGAAAATTCTCTTATCTCCTAGTTATTTACTACTTTTGCGCCCAGAATGGATATGAAAAAAATAAGGAATTTCTGTATCATCGCCCATATTGATCATGGGAAGAGTACACTAGCGGATAGACTACTTCAGCAAACTGATACGGTCGCCGATCGAGATATGCAGGCTCAGTTGTTGGATAATATGGATTTGGAGCGTGAGCGTGGTATCACGATCAAGTCTCATGCGATCCAGATGAAATATACACATGAGGGTGAGATCTATACGCTCAATTTGATAGATACCCCAGGTCACGTGGATTTTTCATACGAGGTTTCCCGGTCGATTGCTGCCTGTGAGGGCGCTTTACTGATTGTGGATGCTTCCCAAGGGATAGAGGCACAGACCATTTCCAATTTGTATTTGGCGCTTGGTCATGATCTGGAAATCATTCCTGTTCTCAATAAAATTGACCTTCCTGGAGCCGACCCTGAAGCTGTTGCCGATGAAGTGATTGACTTGATCGGTTGCGATAGAGAAGATATTATTTTGGCCTCCGGCAAAACTGGTATCGGTATAGACGATATTTTGAAAGCTGTTGTGAATAGAGTTCCTGCACCTAAAGGAGATCCTGAAGCACCACTTCAAGCAATGATTTTTGATTCGGTTTATAACCCATTCCGTGGTGTAGAGGTGATCTTTAGGATTTTCAACGGAACCTTTAGCAAAGGCGATAAGATCAAATTTGTCAACACCGGTAAAGAATACGAGGCAGACGAAATCGGGATTTTGGGTTTGAACCAAATTCCACAGCAAACCATGAGCGCTGGTAACGTGGGTTACCTGATCTCTGGGGTGAAAGTTGCCAAAGAAATTAAAGTGGGTGATACCATCACACACATCAAGAGACCATGTGAAAAAGCTATTCAAGGTTTTGAAAACGTAAAGCCGATGGTTTTTGCGGGTATCTATCCAGTAGAAACGACAGACTATGAGGAACTTCGTTATTCCATGGAAAAACTCCAGTTGAATGATGCTTCCTTAGTCTGGGAACCAGAAACCTCCATGGCTTTGGGCTTTGGGTTCCGTTGCGGTTTCTTGGGAATGCTTCACATGGAGATCATTCAGGAGCGTTTGGAACGTGAATTTGATATGACAGTGATCACGACTGTTCCTTCGGTTCAGTTCAAAGCACAAATGACCAATGACACCATTCAGCTGATCAATGCACCTTCTGATATGCCGGAGCCTAACAAGATGAAGCATATCGAGGAGCCTTATGTGAGAGCGTCGATCATTACTGCATCAGAATATGTGGGCGCGGTAATTACGCTATGTATGGATAAGCGAGGACAAATCAAAAACCAGGTTTACCTTACTGCAGAGCGAGTGGAATTGACTTTCGACATGCCGTTGGCAGAGATTGTCTTCGACTTCTTCGATAAATTAAAAACCATTTCCAGAGGCTATGCTTCATTGGATTATGAGTTGAAAGGATACCAAGTTTCTCATATGGTGAGATTGGATGTGATGCTTAACGGCGAGCCAGTCGATGCGCTTTCTGCGGTAGTTCATAGAGATAAAGCGTATGATTGGGGCAAAAGACTTTGTGAGAAACTGAAAGAATTGGTTCCGCGTCAAATGTTTGAAATCGCAATTCAGGCAGCTATTGGTCAGAAGATTATAGCCAGAGAAACCGTAAAAGCATTGCGTAAAAACGTATTGGCCAAGTGTTATGGTGGTGATATTTCCCGTAAACGTAAATTGCTTGAGAAGCAGAAAAAAGGTAAGAAGAGAATGAGACAAGTTGGAAACGTCGAGGTGCCTCAGGAGGCATTTATGGCGGTGCTTAAACTTGACTAGACTGAATTACGAGGTTATTGGAACTTCTGTATTCATTATTCAGAATTGGACATTCATCATTAAAAAATAAATTTTGAATGATGAATGATGAATGATGAATATCGAATAGTGAAGTGAGCATTCATGGAACCTCAACCAACGATTTTCTAAATTTAGAATTATAAAGTACAAATAGTGTTTTGATAGAAATTGCCACTATATCTGGGTACTATGGAAAGAAAATATGATTTAGAAGCACGATTAATTGACTTCGCTGCTGCTATTATTTCTTTTACAGATTCCATGATCAATTCCAAAGCTGGGAATCACATGGGGAACCAACTTCTTAGAAGTGGAACTTCTCCAGCTTTGAATTATGGTGAGGCTCAATCGGGAGAATCAAGAAAGGATTTTATCCATAAGATTAAGGTGGTTCTAAAAGAGCTACGAGAAAGTGGAGTAGCAATCAAGATTATAGCGAAATCTAAACTTCATCTGGACACCGAAGCAATAGCTTATTTACAAAATGAATGCAATCAGTTGATTTCAATCTTTGTCAAAAGTGTAGGTACTGCTGAGAAAAATAATAGTTGAACATCGAACATCGAATTTTCAATTTTGAAGTTCGAAATCGTAAATCGTAAATCAAAAATCGCATGGTCTTAATCGACGGTAAAAAAACATCCTCTGAAATAAAATCTGAAATCGCTATCCGTGTAGCGGAAATAAAAGCTGAGGGAGGCAAAATTCCTCATTTGGCAGCTATTCTTGTGGGAAGTGATGGCGCTAGCCAGACCTATGTGAATGCAAAGGTGAAGGCATGTGAATTTTGTGGTTTTGAGTCTACTTTACTGAGATTGGAAGACAATGTGTCTGAAGAGGAATTGTTGAAAGTGGTAGCGGATATCAATGAAAATCCTGAAATCGATGGACTGATCGTCCAACTTCCTTTGCCTAAGCATATCTCTGTAGAGAAAGTGACGGATAAGATCAAGCCGGAGAAGGACGTGGATGGCTTTACTCCAGCTAATGTGGGCCGTATGGCCTTGAACTGGCCAGCTTACGTGGCAGCTACTCCCTACGGGATTATCGAATTGCTGAAGAGATATGATATCGAGACCTCTGGCAAACATTGCGTAGTGATTGGTAGATCTCATATCGTGGGAAGCCCGATGAGTATCTTGATGGCTAGAAATGGCTATCCAGGAAATGCTACAGTAACCTTGACACATAGCCGAACCAAGAACTTGGAAGAAATTGCCAGATCAGCGGATATTTTGATCGTTGCTTTGGGTAAGCCACACTTTGTGACCAAAGACATGGTGAAGCCAGGTGCAGTAGTAATCGATGTGGGAATCCACAGAATCGAAGACGCTAGCAAGAAGTCAGGTTTCAGGTTGGTAGGAGATGTAAAATTTGACGAGGTGTCTGAAATCGCTTCTGCGATCACTCCTGTACCTGGTGGAGTAGGGCCGATGACTATTGCGTCTTTGCTTTATAATACGCTCTTGGCGGCTGAAAAGAAAGTTTACGGGTAATTGCTAAGTCCGTTCGTGAGATCTGCCTAGCGGCAAGACAGGCACGAACAGAGGCCTAAAGGTAATTCCCAAGAAAATAATCGCAAAAGGTTTGCATCGGGTTTGCATGGAATAGGCAAGTCTGATACTTTTGCAGACTGTTAACCGCGCACGTGGTGAAACTGGTAGACACGCCAGCTTGAGGGGCTGGTGCTTTAAGTAGTGTGGAGGTTCGAATCCTCTCGTGCGCACAATCAAAGCCTTGATCGTTTATTCGATTAAGGCTTTTTTATTTGGGATTTTGGAGATTTAACCGCGGTGGACGCAGAGTTTTTCGCAAAGGTCACAGAGTTGTCCTGCTTCTCCAGAAGCTGGACTTTTTAATTTATCTCTTCTTCGTCTGGGGTCGTGCTTCTTGAGGTGCATTGAGGTTTTGGAAACCCCTTAGGTCTTGTTGCTTTTATGCATCTTGTTGTGTTCCGTTCGTGGTGACACGAACGGTGGCAAGGGAGCAATAAATAATTGCCGTCCTTGTGTTTTTTTAACCGCAGTGGCCACGGAGTTTAACGCGGAGAACTCAGAGTAAAAGTTGTCCTGCTTCTCCAGAAGCTGGACTTGTTAATTTATCCCTGCTTCGTCTCGGTTTGTGCTTCCTGATGTGCTTTGAGGTTTTGGAAACCCCGAAGGTCTTGTTATGTTTTTATTTATCGTGGTATGTGCCGTTCGTGATGACACTTACGGTGGCGAGGAGGACGTAAGTATTTGCCACTGGTTATTTACGAAAGTCGGCGAGGGGGTAGTAAATATTTGCCATTCCTGATGATACCAACGGAGGTCAAGGTTGTTTTCCACCAACGGACTGCTTCCTCCCTTATTTTTTTCTTACATTTTCAGCCTAATTACAGACTTATGACACGATTATTCGCTTCGGCTATCTTTTGCCTTGCTCTTTTTGCTAGCCAGTTTTCATTCGCTCAGAATGCCCAACATCCTCTTGTAAAGGGGTATGGAGGGATCTATGAAGTGCCAGATGCGACCGAAAGTCCAGATGGTAGCTTGGATTATTATATCTTAGTGGATCTATCCACTGCTGCTTCAGAAAATTCTGAGATCAGCCGTTGGGTGGATAATGTGGCTCGTATGATGAATCTCCATGGTCTTGCAGGTGTTTCTAAGGAGCGTATTCATGTGAAAGTGATTGTGCACGGTGGAGCAATTGCCACTGTCATGAATAATGAGGAATATAATTCACGATATAAGGTCGATAATCCTAATATTGCTGTCTATAAAGCGTTGGAAGCTGCTGGGGCAGAAATACTAGTTTGCGGTCAATCCATGCGAGCTAGGAATTTAAAGAAAGCTGATTTGTACGAGGGGGCCAATGTGGCGCTTTCGGCATTGACAACTGTAACTACCTATGCGCCTAAAGGCTATACTGTCTTAAAATTTTAATCACCTCTTGGAATAATTATTGGTTCTGGGGGTAAAGTGTTTTTGATGAAAAGAAAATCCCCAAGTTCGAATACTGCAGGGAAAGTCGTTACTGGCTTTTTTATAGCTGCTATTTTCCTGGTCGGAATGGCTGGATTGACCTATTATACCCAAAATAGGCTTCTTGAAACCATGAAGGATCTTGCGGCGCCTAACCATAAACTCAACCTTCTGAATGAGCTACAATCTGAGATTATCCAAATAACCCAATTAGATCATTCAGGAATAGATACGGACTTTAGAGTTCAGGATACAAGTGTGATTTCTCTTAAGCAAAAGCTGACGGAGTTGGCCTCCCTGGCTGAAGATTCCTTAGAGAATTCCTACATTCAAAGCGTAAAAACTAACCTAGATACGCTTATCCTTGGTTACGTGAACTTGTATGATGTAAAGACAAGTTTGGCTAATCGTAATTTTACCCAAGAAGCTCTCAACAAAGTAGAGCTGGGTATTAGGAGACGAGCAAGTAGCCAGGAACTGCAGCCTATTGAAAAGGTGAACCCCAAAGCCCAACTTTTTAACGAACTGGAGCAAGAGATTTCTTCACGTCAAGGAGCCAAGATTCCTCTAACTCCCCAGAAAACTATTGTAGCAAAAGAAGATGATAAATCCATATCCCATCTGCGTGATTTGCAAAAGCAAAACCTGAGAGATCCCGGCCTCCCTGAAGAACAAACGCTGGATAGTGTGCTATACAATATCAAAGGAGTAATCAACAGAGTCAATAGAGAAGAGTCTATCCAGCGACAGAAACTTGCTAAGATGGAATCCGACATTTCCGTCAGCCAGAGCAAGATTATCAACACGATTCAGAACCTAGTAATTACGCTACAGAATCGGGCAATAGAGAAATCAGATAGGCAAAATGACTCCGCTTATAAGTTGACTTACGACATGACGTATTTCCTGATCATGATAGTTGCCTTGGCTGTCATAGGAGCTGCTGTAATGGTTTATTCGATTTTGAAGGAGATCAAAGTAGCTAAGAACTATCAGGAAAATCTGGAGATTTCCAGACAAAAATCTGAGCAGTTGGCGAGATCCAAACAGGAATTTCTGGCCAATATGAGTCATGAGATACGGAACCCGCTTCATGTAATTCAAGGGTATAGATCTGTTTTGGAGAAATCCGAGCTGGACTCGAGTCAGCAATCGCATTTGAGGATGATAGGTTTTGCTTCTGATACCTTAATGGAAATTGTAGGAGAGGTCTTGGATTTCTCTAAGTTGGAAGCAGGGAAATTGAAGTTGGATGCACATCCATTTGATCCAGAGGCGCTATTTTCTTCCCTGCAAAATTTCTTTGAATTACAGGCTGCTGAAAAAAAGCTTGACTTTGAATGGTCTCTAGACCTTCCCGAGGATAAGTGGCTGATCGGAGATCAACTTAGACTCAAGCAAATTCTCCACAACCTTTTAAGTAACGCTTTTAAATTCACTTCCGACGGATCTATCTGTGTAAATGTGGGGTGGGTAAAAGGAGAACTAACTGTGGAAATTAGGGACACGGGTATCGGAATGTCCCCGCAGGTATTAGAAAAGGTTTTTCGTGAATTTGATCAGGCGGATACTTCGATTTCTAGAAAATATGGTGGAACAGGACTTGGCTTAGCGATCGTCCAGCGCTTAGTTTCTTTGATGAAAGGGCAAGTAACTGCTACTAGTGTAGAGCATGAAGGAACTGCCATGCTGGTGCGTCTACCGATGAGAACTACTGAATCTCAACGAGTGGAATTCAATCCGGATGAAATTGTCTCTCTTGATCTCTCAGGATTGAAAATTCTCTTGGTCGATGATGATAAGGTGGGAATCAGGTATTTGGAAACTATTCTAAGTTATTTTGGGGCATCGATAATTGCCTATCCCGGAGGAACCAACTTTAGAGACGAATTTGTAGAGATTGATTTTGATCTAGCTATTTTGGATATACAGATGCCAGAGTTTTCTGGATTTGATGTGGTGAATAGCTTACGATCAAATGACCTGTACAAGGATATTCCGATTTTGGCGATGACTGCCAATGTCTTTGTAGAAGAACGTGATAAGATGATTGAGAGTGGTTTTACAGAGATCATTTTCAAGCCTTTTCAAGAGCGTGTTTTGATAGAATGTTTGGGTAAGTTTTTTCCAAATCATATCGTGAAAAATCTGCCGGAAAGTGAGAAAATAAGTGAATCTGAAAGCAATTTATTTCAGCTTAAAGATTTGGCGAGGTTCTGTATGGGTGATGAATTACTATTACAGGATATCGTTAAGGAATTGGTGGTCGAGACACAAAAGGATCTCGAAAAGATGAAAAAGGCTAGAAAAAACAATGATTTCGATCAAATACTTGAGATCTGCCATCAGCTGGGGAGCCGACTAGGACAAATAAAAAGTTCTGCGGGACATACTGCACGTAAAGTGGAAAACAGCTTGAAGGTGGGTAATAAAAATGGTCTCGGCGAAACACTCAATCAGCTGGATGAGGAGATTCGCATCTTGCTGCAAGCGCTTACCGAGACCATCGGCAAAACAGTAAATGTGGAAAGTTAATCCAACCCGTATTTTTCCATTTTGCTATATAAGGTCTTACGATCCATGTTTAGAATTCGTGCTGTTTTGGACTTGTTGAATTTTGTATCCATCAGAACTTTTTGAATCAATTCCTTTTCCTGCTCCACCCATTGTGATTTGTAATCTTTAGGGGATGGCAAATCAGTTTGGCGAGAACTAGAAGTAGGACTTCCTTTGGTTCCCATGATGTTTGCAGATGGCTCGTATAAATCTGCTGGCAAAGCTTCTTTTTCTACATGTGAACCTCCAGTGAGGAGTACCGCCCGTTTGATGATGTTGCGTAGTTCCCTCAAATTCCCTGGCCAGTCGTAAGCAAGAAATATCTCCCAAACTTCTGGTGAGAAACCTTTGACAGTTTTATTCAATCGTTCATTACTTTCCTCGAGGAATTGATCAGCAAAATCTTCCAAATCTTCTTTCTTGTTGCGAAGTGGAATTGCACTCAAGGTGAACTCATTCAGGCGATGGTATAGATCTTCTCTGAAATGCCCATCTCCAGATTGAATGATCAAATTGTCATTCGTAGCAGCGATGATCCGTACATCGATTTGGATTTCTTTGTTTCCGCCGATTTTTCTGATTGTACGTTCTTGTATGGCTCTGAGAAGCTGAATTTGAACTTCGTAGCTCAAGTTTCCGATTTCGTCTAAGAAGATTGTACCGCCATTAGCCATTTCGAAGTGACCTGTTTTATTATCCAAGGCTCCTGTAAAAGCTCCTTTTACATGCCCGAACAGTTCGCTTCCGGCTAGTTCTTTGGGCAGAGCCCCGCAATCAATGGCGATAAAAGGACCATCTTTTCTGGTAGAGAAATCATGAATTCTTCTTGAAATAAATTCTTTACCCGTACCGGTTTCTCCCAAAACAAGAACACTCAGATCTGTTGGTGCGACCAGTTGGATATGTTTCTCGAGTTTTTCTGCTTCTACTGAGCTACCTACCACGTAGCTACTCTGGAATGCATTCTTAGGAGCGCTTGTTTCTGCGCCTTTTGCTATTATAGAACTAGGCTCAGCTACTTTGGCAGAGAGAGATTCATTTACTGTTGCTAGAAGTTCATCAGGATTGATAGGCTTAGTGATGTACTCAAAAGCCCCAAGTTTCATGGCTTTGATAGCAATTCGGATATCTGAATAATGCGTGATCAGAATCACTTGGGTCTGGGGATAATTGCTTTTGGACCATTGAAGTAGCTCCATGCCTGTGCCGTCCGGTAATCTGAAATCGGCAATGATCAAATCAAATTTCGAATTGCTGAAAAATTGTTGCGCTTCTTTGACTTTGATGGCAGTTTGAACTGTGAATCCATTTTTCTCAAGGAATGTCTTTACGATCCTAGAATAAGTCAGATCATCCTCTACTAATAATATATGCTTCATGAATTAGCTTCTTTATAAACGTAATTAACAAAAAAAGCACCAGACAAGTGTCCGATGCATTTTTACTTAAGGGATTGAGCAACTAATCTAAAATTTCTTTGCCTGAGTCCTTATAGGTTTAAAGGGTTTTTTCGCCAGATGTCCAGGGGTAGATCACATTTGCAGTAGGCGGTGTCTTGAGTTGGCGCTGCAAAATCTACAGAGCTTAAAAATAATTCAGAAAATAAAAATAGCTTGAACATAAGGACAAGGGTTGAGTTCTAAGAAGAGCCAGTATTAGAATTTGAGTCTTTCTGTGCTTTATATTAGCTTGCTAACCATGTGCCAACTTCGAATAACGAGAGATAGGCGTGATTTAGAGAAAAATAGCTAGCAATGCTTGGGGGGTAATTCGTCAAATTGTACCAAATATCTAAGGGAAAGTAGGTGTAGTGCATATTTGAGCTAAATCAAAAGAGGCATAAAACACCAAATAATTAGGAAGGAAAGAGAACTTATTTTGCCAAATATATCTTCAGAAAACAATTACCTTTGATTATTCAAAATAACATTTGCCAGACTCTATGAGTGACGCTATCAAACACGAATGCGGCATAGCAATGATTAGATTGCGAAAACCTGCCCAGTATTACATTGATAAATATGGGACAGCGGCTTTTGCCTCTAATAGATTGTATGTCCTGATGCAAAAACAAATCAATAGAGGTCAGGATGGCGCCGGTGTCGCCAACATCAAAATTGACACGAAGCCAGGGACTCGATATATCAGTAGGTATAGATCTGTAGAGCCCGCAGCGGTCAATTACATCTTTGACAAAATCAACAGAAAGTACAAGAAGGCTAAGAAAATCGGTGGGCATGATGCCTTGACAGACGGAGCTTGGTTGAAAGAGAATATTGCTTTCACGGGGGAAGTTTGGCTGGGACACCTGAGATACGGTACTCACGGCGAAAATTCTATAGAAACTTGCCATCCTTTTTTGAAGCAAAATAACTGGAGAAGCCGTAACCTAGTAATGGCTGGTAACTTCAATATGACTAATGTGGAGGAGCTTTTCGATAAGCTAGTTCAGATAGGTCAGCACCCAAAGGAAAAAACCGATACTGTCACTGTGATGGAGAAAATCGGTCACTTCCTAGACGAAGAGAATCAACGTATTTTCGATAAGTATAAGCATCAGTTTTCTAATGAGCAGATCACTCAACTGATCGAGGATGAATTGGATCTGGCCAGAATCCTGAGAAGGTCTTGTAGAGATTTCGATGGTGGCTATGCCATGGCTGGTGTGGTAGGAAATGGCTCCTCATTCGTAGTGAGAGATCCTTCTGGTATTCGTCCAGCTTATTATTATGCTGATGATGAGGTGATTGTAGTGGCTTCTGAGAAGCCTGCTATCAAGTCAGCCTTCAATATTGATTTCAATGCTATCAAGGAAATTCAGCCGGGTCATGCTCTTGTGATCAATAAGGATGGATCCTTTGATGAATCCGAAATAATGCCTGCAAGAGAGAAAAAATCATGCTCATTTGAGCGTATCTATTTCTCCAGAGGAACTGATCCAAATATCTATCAGGAGCGAAAAAACCTTGGAAAAGCATTGATTCCTCAGATCTTGAAAGCAATTGATTTCGATCTGAAAAACACTGTGTTTTCCTACATACCTAATACTGCAGAAACAGCGTTCCTTGGTATGATAGAAGGTTTGGAAGATTACTTGGCTGCTAAGAGAAGAGAAGTTTTTGTTGACGGTAAGCCTCACATGGGCGATTTGGATGAGCTGTTGAGTTTCCGTCCTAGAGTAGAAAAACTCGTAAGTAAAGACGTCAAACTTCGAACTTTTATCGCCAACGACGATGATCGTGATTCGATTGTTGCCAATGTTTACGATACAACCTTTGAGGTAATCAAGCCGGGGATTGATACCTTAGTAGTGATAGATGATAGTATCGTAAGAGGTACTACCCTTGAGAAAAGCATCTTGACTACACTGGATAAGTTGAACCCAAAAAGGATCATCATTGTGTCCTCTGCACCTCAGATTAGATTCCCTGATTGTTACGGGATTGATATGTCCAAGATGAAGGAATTCATTGCTTTTAGAGCAGCATTGGCTTTGCTAAAAGAGCGTAAAATTGATAATACATTAGAGCAGGTGTATGAGGCATGTTTGACGTCTCCATATTCTGTGGAGAATTTTGTGAAAGGAGTTTATAGTGCTTTCACTGATGATGAAATTTCTGAGAAAATATCTGAAATCGTGACCAATAAGGATATAAAAGCTGAGGTGCAAGTGATCTATCAGACTGTAGATAACCTGCATAAATGTTGTCCTGAGCATCTTGGGGATTGGTATTTCACTGGGGATTATCCTACCACAGGTGGGATGAGAGTGGTGAATAAGTCATTTGTCAACTTCATGGAAGGTAAGACTGTGAGAGCCTACTAAGAGCTGTAAGAAAATAAATTTTCTCTGTATAGAGAAAGAACTATAATAATTGAAGGCACAGATGATTTCTCTGTGCCTTTTTTACTGCCAAAAGATTTCAAATTCTTAATTTCAACCTGAATAGAAAAAAGATAAAATGGACATAAACGTAGCCCTTTTAAAGGAAATCTGTGAAATAGCTGGAGCACCAGGCTTTGAAAAGAGAGTTCGGGATTTAGTAATTGACTTGGTCACTCCACTAGTGGATGAGGTCAAAGTAGATAATATCGGCAATGTGATTGCCATCAAAAAAGGGATAAAGAATCCTGATGGCAAGCGAGTGATGATCGCTGCACATATGGATGAGATCGGTTTTATCGTCACTCATATAGATGATAATGGCTTTTTGAGATTCCATACCTTAGGAGGTTTTGACCCGAAAACTCTCACTGCACAGCGAGTAATCGTGCATGGGAAAAAGGATTTGGTAGGAGTGATGGGAAGTAAGCCTATTCATGTGATGTCTGCTGAAGAGCGAACCAAACTTCCGAAGACTACAGACTTTTTCATCGACTTGGGAATGCCCAAAGAGGAAGTGGAGAAATATATTAATGTAGGTGATCCGGTTACTCGCGACAGAGAACTAATCGAAATGGGTGACTGCGTGAACTGTAAGTCCATTGACAACAGAGTAGCTGTATTTATCCTAATAGAAACGCTCAAGCAACTGAAAAATCCTGCTTATGATGTCTACGCGACGTTTACTGTGCAGGAGGAAGTAGGGCTGCGTGGCGCAAATGTAGCAGCACATGGGATCAATCCTGACTTTGGAATCGCGCTGGATACGACAATCGCTTTTGATGTGCCGGGAGCTCAGGCTCATGAGAAGGTTACTGAATTGGGTAAAGGCACTGCCATCAAGATCATGGATGCTATGACGATTTGCGATTATAGAATGGTGGAATTTATGAAGCAAACTGCCGACAAAGGCAAGATTTCTTGGCAGCCTGAGATTTTGGTAGCTGGAGGTACTGATACTGCTGGGGTACAGCGTATGGGCAAGCAGGGAGCCATAGCAGGAGCTATTTCCATTCCTACGAGACATTTGCACCAAGTCATAGAAATGGCGCACAAGAAAGACATAGCTGATTCTATAGCCTTGCTAAAAGCCTGTCTGGAAGACATCGACCAATACGATTGGAAGCATTGATCTAATCCATCTCCTCAGTCAAACCCATCTAAATGAAAAATGGATTCATCATAATCTGCGTGATTATTGCCTTAGTGGTAGTATATCAATTAGCAGTTTATCTAATGAGTATATCTAAACAGGATAAAATTAAAGTTGAACCATTTTTAGCCTTTGGGAATGATACTGAAGTCTTTTTCAAAGGAAGAGTAATCAAGGCTTATACACAGAGTAGACCGTCTTCCCGGAATAATTGGATCTCCAATATCGCGGCTACTGTGAAAAGGTATGCCGGATCATCGGTGCCTTTAGCCAAAGTAGAGATCACCTTTCAGGAAAAAAGCTATACGGTAGCTACGGATGAAGACGGGGTATTTGAGTTACAGATCGGGGATTCCAAACCCATACTAGGATCGAATGAGTTGGTGACCTTTCAAGTATTGGAGCCGGAAACTAAGAAATCTCTTGTTGCACATATGGAGGTTACTAGATATTTCGGCACTACAGGGGTAATTTCAGATATAGATGACACCATCCTTATTTCGCATTCTACAGAGCTGGGGAAGAAATTTTGGCTGTCGGTTTCGAAGAATGCATACACTAGAAGGCCATTGCCAGGGGTATCGGAATTCTATAAGAAAATCACCGATGATAAGACCTTGCCGATTTTCTATGTGTCCAGTAGTGATTGGTCCCTGTTTGATTTGATCAGGGATTTTCTTCGATATAGACATATTCCAGATGGCCCGATTTTGCTTAAGGATAAGCATATCAATCTGAGGAATATTTGGAAGTCAGGTGGAGGAGATCATTCTCATAAGCTTCAGAAAATCGAGCTGCTGATGGAGATGTTTCCTAAAATGCAATTTTATTTAATAGGAGACAGTGGGCAGCATGATCCAGAGATATATGCTCAGGTTATTGAGGATTTTCCTGGTAGGGTAAAAGAAGTGTTCATTCGCACAGTGGGAAAGTTGGATGTGGAGCGTAAAGAAGCTATACAAAAGCAGGCGGGAATAAGTCATTTTCATTTTATAGAATCATCTCAAGAAGCTATTCAGATTGCCAAACAAGAATCTATCATAGATTAAACTTTATGAAAATGACCAAAAAATGTCTGCTGATTTTAAACCCTATTTCGGGTGATAATGGAATAACAGGAGCCGAACTAAAAGAAATGGCTGAAGTTCATCTGTCGAATTATGAGATAAGCCTCTGGGAAACGACCGGAAAAGATGATGATGAAAAGATACTCCAGCAATTTGAGGAATTGAAACCTGAATTAGTGCTGATAGGAGGAGGGGATGGTACGATCAAGTTGGTATCGAAATCCCTGCATGGTAAAGATGTGCCACTCGGTGTTTTGCCGCTAGGCTCCGCCAATGGTCTGGCTAAATGCCTAGGAATAAATGATATAGTAGATACTTGGGAATCAATCCGGCAGGAGCAAGCGCATGCCGTAGATGCGATTCACATTAATGGAGAACTCTGTCTGCACCTCGCTGATTTTGGGATGAATGCCAATTTGATCAAAAAATTTGAGCAGGAGGAAAAGCGTGGAATGATTGGCTATGTCAAACATTCCTTAAAAGAAATATTCGGAGCAGAGGTCAAAAAGTACCGCTTAACAATCGATGAGGAGTCCATAGAAGTGGAGGCCAAGATGATTGTAATAGCAAATGGTGATCAATACGGGACAGGTGCCTTAATCAACTGTGGAGGCTTGATCAATGATGGTAAATTCGAGGTGATCGCCCTTAATCCTCAAACTGCAGATGATTATATTCGAAGCTCAATTAGATTGTTTAGAGGTGACCTGCACAGAGATGAAGTATGCACAGCATGGCGAATGAAATCATGTGAAATTGTGAATATTGAAAATGCTGAATTTCAAATTGATGGAGAGATGATCGGTAAGCCTGCAGCTATAGAAGCCAAAATAGAAAAGCATGCCTTTAGGTTTTATACGGGTAAAGACTTCCTTACACACCATATTTCCTCAGAATAGCTAGTTCCATACAAAAGTGACTTTTTAACTTCTAGGATTTCTTACCTTACTTCTATCTTTTCACATCAACTTTTAATTCCATGTTTAACAAACTACTAGCCGCTCTTATTCTCGGAACAGCTCTGATTTCCTGCAAATCTGAAAAGATCGACAATAAGACTTCAGATAATAGCAAATCCGAATGGATTGATATGTTTAATGGTAAGAATCTGGATGGGTGGATTCCGAAAATTTACCATCATGAAACAGGCGATAATTATAAAAATACCTTTCGTGTGGTAGATGGGACTATTGCTGTAAACTACGATGATTACAATGAGGGCTTCAATGATCGCTATGGACACCTGTTTTACAAGAAACCATTTTCCTCATTTCACATGACATGGGAATATAGGTTTACAGATCAGTGGTTAGAAGATGCTGCAAGCTACACTTATAGAAATAGTGGGGTGATGTTCCATTCTCAGGCTCCAGAAACTATTCTGAAAGAACAGGATTGGCCGATTTCTGTGGAATGGCAGATGCTTGCAGAAGAAAAAGAGGGTGTTCCTAGACCAACAGGTAATATGTGCTCGCCGGGAACAGATGTTTTTTTTGAGGGAAACAAAGATCCTAGGCATTGTATCAACTCCACATCACCGACTTTCAAGTGGGACGAATGGGTGAAGGCTGACTTGATCGTTTATGGTGATTCCTTGGTGATTCACATGGTCAATGATGTGAAGGTATTGGAGTACACCTTACCTCAAGTGGGTGGGGGAGTAGCCAATGGCTTTGATCCGAAATACAAAGAAGATGGGAAATTGCTGAAGGAAGGATACATCGGCCTACAAAGTGAAGGACAGGGCGTGATATTTAAGAATTTGAAGATTAAAGAAATACTGTAGGGGCGAATAATTATTCGCCCTTACCAGTGCATAGTTTTTGCCGCCGTTCGTGTCCTCACGAACGGCTTTTTTTGTAAAACTAGTACGCTTAAATTGAGCCCACTTCCGGCTCCCAGCTTCACCTCTACTTCAAATAAACCGTCTTTCCAGTCTTAGCACTTTCCACCGCAGCAGAGAGGATTTCAACTACAATCATATTGTTTTCCAGTGAAGGCAAAGCGTATTCATCCAGTGTCAAATCACCATTGATTACAGCTAGAAATAGTGTGAATGGGTCTTCGAAAGGAGTCTTTTCATATTCCAATTTGTACTCACTTTCTTCAAATCCAGAATACCCCTCAGCAATTTGGACGCGAACATCGGTAGGGTTGTCAGCGTAAATAGCGCCGCTCAGCCCGTAAATCTCCATGTCTTTCCTTCCAATTGGCCAGTTCCAGGAAGCTTGTATGATGGCTTGTGAATCATCGTAGTTCAGTATGATAGTGGCCTCATCATCTACTTTGGGGTTGTTTTCGGCTTGAAGCTGTTGAGTGACTGCGGTAACTGATTTGGGACGTTTTCCATTTTCTAGCCAAGTTACCAGATTTGCTCCATAGCAGCCAAAGTCGATTATGGCACCTCCTCCGTTTTGTTTTGGATCAGTTAGCCATTCCAGAAACTCGTCGCTTACCCCTATTTTTTTCGGCCCTTTATGCCCATCTCTCACCACAACTTTTCGTAAGTCACCCACTTCACCGCTTTGAAGTATCTCGTACGCTTTGAAAGTGCTCGGATACCAAGTCGTCTCGTAATTCGTAATGAGGTGAATCTTGTGTTTTTCGGCAAGGGCCTTCATTTTCTGAGCGTGCTCTAGGCTTACTGCTAAGGGTTTTTCTACCATGACATGAATGCCTCTTGGAGCACAAGCTTCCACCACCGCGAGATGATCGTAGATATTTCCAAAAGCAGTCACAGCCTCAGGCTTTGTTTTCTCAAGCATCTCCTCCATGCTGTCGAATACCAAATCCATCGAGATCCCATGCCGTTCGGTAAGTCGTTTTGCTAAGTCTCTATTAGGTTCGGCGATACCCACAATCTCCAAATCAGGACGATCTTTGGCATTCAATATCCAGCCCACATGCCCGTGGGTGAGACCTGCTACCCCGATTCTAGTTCTTTTCTGCTGCGCAAAAGAATGAGTGCTAAAAATTGCTAGAATAAGTAAGGTTAAAATGAAACGGGTTTTCATTGGTTTTTGTGGTTAGAGATATTCAATTTAGAGATAACAACTTAGATGAAGTTGACATTATCTCATAATCTACATCCTTGAGATCGTCATTCCACCATCTACCATGATTACCTGGCCGGTGGAATAGGGGAGATCTCCTCTCACCAAAGTAGCAACTACTCGGCCCACATCTTCAGGGAAGCCCATGCGAGGCTCTAGTGTCATTCCATTTTTCACACCTTCATGATACTTCTCACGCACTTTCTCGATCATATCGGTTTCTATCACACCTGGTCTGATCTCATACACTGGGATTCCGAATTCAGCCATTTTCACAGTCATAACTTGAGAAAGCATTGCTAATGCAGATTTAGCCATGCAGTAAGAAGCGCGGGAAGTTGATGCCACCGTAGCGGAAATGGAAGTGATATTTACGATTGAAATCTGTGAATCAGGCGATGCGTTTTTCAGTTCTGCCATCCACTTTGCGATAGCTTGAGTTAGGAAAAAAGTACCTTTCATATTGATGTCCATCAAGTGGTCGAAGTCTTCTTCGGTAATGTCGAACACATCAGATCTTGTTCTAGGGGCCACTCCAGCATTATTTACTAACACATCGATTTTCCCAAACTTCGCAATCATCCCTGATACGATAGTCTCCCGATCTTCGCTGGAAGCAATATTCCCTTGAAGGTATTCCACTCGTACTCCAAAAGTCTTCAATTCTTCCAATGCCTCTCGAACGTCAGCCTCATCACGAACGCCATTTATCGCTAGATTAAAGCCTTCTTCAGCTAGTTTTTTGGCAATTCCCAGACCTATTCCACGTGAACCTCCTGTGACTAATGCTATTCGACTCATGATGCTTTGATGTTTTTTAGGGTTTGGTGGATTTCCATTTTCTTGTAAAAAGGATCCAATGGAAAGCAGCCTGAGATCATTCCATTCCTCGGGGCAGTAGTGCAATCTGAGAAAGTACGACAGATATTTGCACGCTTCATTGGTGTGCCTTCCAGTACATCTGCCGGCAATTCTGGATAGCTTAATACCATTCTGCCTAAACCGATTGAATCAGCTTTTCCTGTTTCCAATACATTTTGAGCCACATTAGGTAGCCATTCTTGCAAATAAGAGTAGGCAGAGCCGACGGTGTAGAAACTAGGAAATGCTTTCTTCACTTCTGCCACCGCATCTATCTGCCGAGCCACTCCATGCAAAGGATCTTCTGGTGGCATGTAGCCATCTGATGGGGGGAAAAGTGCTGGCCGTTGAATGTGTGGATTGTAATATGGACTGCCGGCTGTGGTGCATAGCAATTCTATATCTAGTTTTTCCAGTTCTTTCAGAAATTCAAATGACTCAGATAGATTCTCGCCTATGCCTGATTCATTTCCTCCGAAAGCGTACTTATAAGGACTTTCGGAAGCAGGAATCCCAGTTCCTTCAGGGCCTTGCTTAAACGGTGCCCAGTCGAAGATACTCATGCGAACACCGATTTCTAATCCTGGCGCTTCCGCCCTGATTCCCGCTACAATCTCACGGATGAAGCGGGTTCTGTTTTCTAAGGATTTGCCATAGTTGCCTTCACGGTCGTAGGCGCTCAGGAACTCGTGTCCCAAGTACCCATGGCAATGTTTGATGTCGACGAATTTGTATCCCGTCTTCTGTGCGCGAACTGCCGCGATCACATAGGCATCGATCAACTCAGATATTTCACCATCTGTCATCAGCGGGTGATCATCGGCAAGACCAAATTTCTTATTCAAAACGGGATGAGAGTAAAGAATCTTCGGCTCCATTTGAGTTTTGCTATTCGGTTTGCAAAACCTGCCTGAATGCGTGAGTTGCAGGCCAGTAAGCAAATCGTCTGTATTTCCAAAAGCAGCCTTGTGCTCAGTATCTAGCATCTTATACAGGCCATCGAAATCACCGAGATTTTGCTCGTTGATCATAAGTTGATTAGGATTTGCTCTGCCGGAAGGCTGCACTGCTACCGCTTCGCAACCCCAGAGTAATTTAGCTCCGCTGATGGCAAAGTTCTTCCAGCGTCTTTTGGTGAGTTCGGTAGGTTTGCCATCGGTGGTGCCATCCCAGCCTTCCATTGGCAGGATGCAAAAGGCATTACCAATCCTATTTCCTGCTCGTGTGGTATGTGCTTTCGCAAAAGGAGAGTTATCTCCAGTTTTTAACTCTTCATCAAAACCCATCGTGATTCCTTCTTTGCTCAGATGGTCACGGAGATGCTCTCCTGTTTTTAGCTGGGCAACTCGTGGGTATTGTGGTTTATATTTTCCAGTGCTCATTTCCCTACGCAGTTAAAGTAGCTGTAGTAATCTTCACCCTTTTGCATGCGCTGAAGTAGCAATGCCAGCTCTCGTGCATGGTAATCTCCCCACATACTTGATTCTCCGTAGGGAGCTTTATTAGGATCTGGGCGATAATCCCATCCATTAGGCTGATGGTAAATGGAGTGCAAAATTAAGCCCTGATGGCTAGGGTCAGTAGAAAGATATGGCTCGCTAAATAATGTGTTGGCGATTTGCATTCCAGCCTGGATATACTTTTCTGAACTTTCAGGATCTGAGTCTTTTAACCAATTTCCGATTCTGATAAAACCCTGTGCGGAGATGCATGCCGCAGAAGAATCTATAGGCTCATAGGCATTGAAGGGATCAGATTTTTCATTCAGA
Organism: Algoriphagus chordae; assembly: GCF_003254055.1. Taxonomy (GTDB): domain Bacteria; phylum Bacteroidota; class Bacteroidia; order Cytophagales; family Cyclobacteriaceae; genus Algoriphagus; species Algoriphagus chordae. The sequence continues at coordinate 182,657 of NZ_QKZT01000009.1, read as the reverse complement.
TAATCTCCCATCTTAGACAAATTAGGAGCTCCGGTATCCCAATAGGTAATGCCATCAGTAGGAGTGTTTTCCAAGTAAAACTCTAGTGTAGCCTTAGCCGCCTCAGAAAGCTCCTTGATTAAATCCTCCTTAGAAATGATTTCAGCATAATCTTTTTCATCTATTTGATCTAAAATCTCCAATGTCTCACCCAATCCACAAATCGCCCAAGCTAGACCACGAGTCCATGTACTGAAACCTGTATAGCCTTGCTGAGAATTTGGACAACGGTAATTACCATCATTGGTGTTGAAAATAGTCTCATGAGCTGTCCTGCCGGCTACATCGTAGCTGTCTCTTCCATTTCCATAGAAAATAGAATAGCGAACCGTACTCAAAAAATGCTGAACTGCCCGCTGGATTAGAGAGATTCTCTTGTCATTTTCTCCTTGCAATACATGACCTAAGGCATGGGAAACAACCAATGCCCTGCAGGAGCGAATGGTATCCACAAATAAGGAATGAGGGCCATTAAATGAATAAATAAATCCACCATCAGGAGTTGTAGTCCAACGCATGGCTTGTACCGCTCCACTTACTTTTAGGGCAAGTTGGTAGAAGTTTTTCTCCCAAGCAGCTCCTTCGATTTTACCTTCTTCGATGAGTCGGAGCAAATTCCCATAGGTACTCACATTGTTGAATCCGTGATCATGAACACCTGTATGGGTAAGGTGCGGCGCCATTTTGTTCAGGGTATTATCTCTGCCGATTTTCAAAAACTGCTCATCGCCGGTTGCATCAAACTGGAGAATTGCCGAGCCGTATTGGAATCCTTGAGTCCATTCTGTCCAGCCTCTAGTGACATATTTTCCTTTTTCTGTAAAGACAGGTGCTCCATTCGCTGTGTCAAATGCTGTTTCTATCAAGTTTATTTTTTCTCCAGAAAGTTCCCAAAATCGTTTTAGTGGAGCTTCTAGGTCATTTATGGAAAAGTTAGGATTGAGTTGCATGTTGTTTCTTTTGAGTTTGAGAATGTGTGATCATAATGATGGCGGTGACTACAAATAAGACTCCGTACATCAGGTAATCAAGAGGTTGGCCTGCTATTTTTCCAGGTACAATTTCCAGAAGAGAAAGGATAAAAGTTCCCAGAGCAAGCGTAGAAAGTATAATTAAGGATTTTGGAGGCTTAGAGAAAATCACTGCACCCAACACTACTGGTGCGATCATAGACGTGCCGGTGAAACTCACGCGGGCTAGTAAAACCAGTTCGTCACTCATATAAGTAGAGAATACTAAAACGATTAATGAGAACACTAAAATTGAAATCTTGGTGATCCGCATATTGGTTTTGTCAGTGCCAGAAAGTAGAGATCTAAGTTCTGTTCCTAAAGCAAAGATTTGAGCATTAGTCGTAGAAAGACAGGCAGCAAATAAACCAACCACTGCTAGTGCAGCCACTGGGACAGCTTGATCAAATAACAATGCATTTGTCAAGAAATCAGCGGTACTTGCATCAGGATATTTTATTGCTCCATAAAGTCCGATAAAGGCCGTTGGTAAGATGACCAACATGGCGAAAATACCCACTGCATAGGCCATTCTATGTACGGATTTCAGGTTTTTCATCACCACCAATCGCGTAGTGAACTGAGGTTGAGAAACAGGTATCAATACAATTGCTATAGCAGAAGCGATCAGAAATGGACTAGTGAACAATCCTTTCGGGCCAGGTAGTGTAAGCAAATCAGGGTTGGTAGCCGAAACTGATTCTAATCCAGCTTCCAGTCCACCACTCATTTGCAGGCAAGTCACGCCGATAATCCAAATCACGGTAAGCATGATCACTCCTTGAATTGCGTCGCTATACACAATGGCTTTTAAACCACCGATTTCTGAATAAATCAACATAATGAATACCAGTAGTGCTGACCAAGACCAATAAGGAAGCATGTCAGGAAAGGCGGCATCAAGGAAGATGGATATTCCGCGTATCTGTATTGCTACATAAGGAATCAGAAATAGGAAGGCGCTTGCGAAGACTAAATAGCCAGCAAAGGAATTTCCATAGCAAGATTTCATCAATCCAGCGACGCCTTTGTAGCCATTTGTTGTGGCACGCTTACGCAGTGCATAGCCAAACCAAATCAGGAAAAAGACCATTAAAGCATCTGATAAGGCAAGGAAAATCCATGCGCCAACGCCGTGAGTTCGAAAGAAATCTGGCATCCCCATAAAGGTAAATGCAGAGAATAATGCTGCGGAGAAGGTCAGGAAGCCTAATATCGTTCCAATGTTAGAACCTGCGAAGATGAAATCATCTGAGGTTCTCTCTTTACTGTATGAGCGATAAGAGGCATAGCCAAGCATGGCTAGAAATAGCGAGAAGAAGAAAATTAACCATCCAATCATTGCTTCTTCGGGTCTTCAAATGGAAAAACTTTTGAGCCAATGAAGGTTGCCAGTACTACGAGTGCTGTGACGAGGAAGCCTGTCCAAAATACGTATGGCACTTTTGCCAAGCTGGGTTCAAGTTTTCCTTCTGCGAAAACAAAAAGATAAGTACATACTGTCATAACAATGACAGCAAGCACCAGTGTTTTCCATTGTTTGGATTTCATGATAATGGTTTAAGGTTATTTTGGATAAGTTGGGTTTTACCTAAAGATGATTTTAAGTATCGCTTAAAATAGCAATTATCTTTTTTAATACTAACCTGTACTGGTGCTTGGGATGGGATTTTGTTACGAAATGGATTGCATGTGGAGCGGAGGGATTTGTAAGTAGTTAGTCGTAAACTTTGTAAGTAGTAGAACAAAATTTACTACTGACTACTTACTGTTTACAAAATTTACCCAGTCTTCTCCACATTCACTCGCACCGATTTAGAAATCGGCGTGTTGCTTTTGTCAGCGTATTCTTGGATTGGAATTAATGGATTTGTTTCTGGGAAGTAGGCCGCCAAATTACCTTTTGGAATGTGGTAGGGAATTACTAAAAACTGGAAAACTTTCCGCTCTTGCCCATCATAATTACTCATGATATTGACCACATCCATTTTCTTGAGATTCTCCCGAGCCATATCAGCTTCGCTCATGAAAAGAACCCTGCGCTCATTGTGAATACCTCTGTACCTGTCATCTAAGCCGTAAATGGTCGTATTGAATTGATCATGTGAGCGTATGCTCATCAATAGGTATTCGTTTTCTTTTAGGTTATGGATTGGGAGAGCGGTGTTGCTGAATTGCGCTTTTTGATTTGGGAGTTTGCTAAAATCCAAGTCTCTTACATTATTTGGCAAGTAATATCCAGATCCTTTCGACTTGGTGTTCATGTCCTTGAATCCAGCGACCACCTCGCCGAGTTTCTCACGGAGTAATTCATAATCCGAACCTAGCAATTTCCATTTTACAGGATGATTTCCTTTGAAGTAGGCTGAGGCAATTCCTGCTACTATTTCCGGTTCACTTTTGAGGTCATCAGAAATTGGGTCAAGGAAGCCTTTAGATTGATGAACTATTCCCATGCTATTTTCCACGGTGAAATGCCTTTGCTTTCCGTCTTTGAGATCCTTGTCAGATCTTCCTAATGTGGGTAAAATCAAGGCGGTTTTCCCGGTGATCAAATGGCTACGATTTAGCTTGGTGCTGATCTGCACCGTAAGGTCACAGTTTTGAAGTGCTTTGGCTGTGTACTCTGTGTCAGAAGCGGCGGATACAAAGTTGCCGCCCAAGGCTACGAAAACCTTAGCCTTTCCTTCGTGCATGGCAGGAATCGCTTTGACTACATCTACTCCTTCATGATCGGGAGCATCGAATCCAAAAGTCTTTTTGATCGCTGCATTTAGTTCTTTGGACACATAGTGCATGATACCTACGGTTCTGTCACCTTGCACATTACTATGACCGCGAACGGGACAAGTTCCTGCTCCAGGTTTACCCAGACTTCCTTTCAGCAAAAGCAGATTGACGCATTCTTTGATGTTTTCTACCCCGTTTTTATGCTGAGTGAGTCCCATCGCCCAGCAGATGATGATTTTGCTTTTCTTGGCTAAAAGAGCAACTGCTTCATCAATCAATTTCTCATCTACGCCACAGAGTTCTAGTAATTCCTGTTCTGTATGCGTATCCAGATGTGCCAAAAGTGATTCGTACCCTTCCGTATATTTCTCAATAAAGTCATGATCAAAAACCTTCCCCTCAGCCTTGTCCAAATTCGCCAATTTTTTCTCAATCAGTTTTAAAAGCGCGACATCCTGATTGATTTTTACCTGAAGGTAAATGTCTGTCAGTCCGCTGCCATTGAGCAGCATTCCACTGAATTCCTGAGGATTTCGGAATCGAATTAGGCCAGCTTCCTGAAGAGGGTTGATACAGATAATTTTACCTCCATTACTTTTGCATTTTTCTAGGGCAGAAAGCATTCTTGGGTGGTTGGTTCCTGGGTTTTGCCCGATGACCATCACCACTTCAGCATTATCAAAGTCTTCGAGTTTCACCGAGCCTTTTCCTATTCCAAGCGTTTCAGAAAGACCAACTCCGCTGGATTCATGACACATATTGGAGCAATCGGGCATATTGTTCGTGCCAAAAGCTCTGACGAAAAGTCCGTATAAAAATGCAGCTTCGTTACTCGATCTGCCCGAAGTGTAGAAAATGGCTTTGTCAGGACTGGCGAGTGCATGAAGATGATCTGAGATTACTCTAAATGCTTCTTCCCAAGTGCATTCCTCGTAGTGATTAGAATTTGGTTTTAAGATCATTGGAGCTACCAAGCGACCACTTTGCCCGATTTTGTAGTCTGACCAACTCGATATTTCTTGCACAGAATAGTTTGAGAAAAAGGCATTATCAACCACTTTGGAAGTGGCTTCTTCTGCCAGTGCCTTTGCCCCGTTTTCGCAGTATTCTCCCAATTTTGATCTGTGTTCAGGATCTGGCCAAGCGCATCCAGGACAGTCGAAACCATCCTTTTGATTCATATGTGCAAGTGTCTGAAAGGACTTTATCACTCCCATTTCCTTGAAGGTATGCTGAAGCGCTACTTTTACTCCAGTGAGTCCAGCCGCATACAGCGCTGGTTTTTTCAGGTCAATTCCTGTGAAATCGGTGGAACTTTGGGTTTGGATATTCTTTCGTCTGGATGCGGACATGAAATTGTTTTTTGCGACCTCGTTTACTTAAAGTTAAAGAAATATCAAAACAGCTGATCATTCCATAGGCTTAATATGATTATCCACTATGCTACTGTCATACAAATTCAATCAAAAAAAAATTGGCAGCTAATAATTAATTCTATGAATAGCTCCGAAGGAGCAAGACTATTCATGACCCTGTACGAAGTGCAGGGCAAAATAATTGTTAGGATTTCGAGCCCTGAAAGGGCGTGACTTTATAGTTCCGCCCTTTCAGGGCTCCTATCATGTATTAGTTCCACCCCCCCCCCGGGCTATGCCGAGGGTTATGAATGGTCTCAATCCTTCGGATCTTATTTGTCAGATTTCAGACTTGGTATTTCGCTTAAAGAGAAACTATCCCAAGGATTGGATTTAATTCTTCTTCTGATACCTCAGAGAAACATAGGTTTTAATAAAATAGAATTGATCCTTTGACAAATCAAATGGTATTAGCGTTACAACCTCTTCATCCTCGATTAAAAAACCATCTGATATATTCACAGAGAAATCTTTGTTTCTATTTCCAATATAAAACATGCTGCTTCCTTCTCTATTATATTCACACAGCAAAAAGTTTTCAGATAATATCACATTTTTAATAATTTTAACTTATCTAAAACTAATAATTATTTCTAACAAATTAGTTTTGCCTGATCAATTTTACTTTGTTGTGAATTAATACCGAATTTCAGGCAGAAAATAAAAAAGCGAATTGAGTGCTAACCCAATCCGCTTTGTATCTATGGAATTTGCCTCAGTTAGACAACTGTTACAAATTTCTCTTTTGGAGTACGTACTTTTTTCATATTCACCAACCAGTCGCCTTCTTCATTTCTGTAGCCAAGCGGTAGCACCACTACACTTCGAAGTCCTTTGGATTTCAGATCCAAAATCTCATCCAATGCAGCCGGGTCAAAACCTTCCATAGGAGTGGAGTCAACTTCTTGTTCAGCTGCGGCGATCAATGCGGTTCCTAATGCGATATATGCTTGCTTGGCTGCGTGATTGAAGTTTTCCTCTGCAGTTTTTGCCGCATACATTCCTAAAAGTTTTTCGCGGTACGCGTCAGTTGCAGAATCAGGTAAGTTTCTTTGAGCGTTATTGTATTTGAACACGCTATTGATTCTGTCCTCAGTGTAATTGTCCCATGCGGCAAATACTAGCACATGTGATGCATCGGTGATTTGGCTCTGATTCCAAGCAATAGGCTTGATTTTTTCCTTTACTTCCTGATCAGTAATCACCAAAATCTCATATGGCTGTAATCCAGAAGATGAAGCGGAAAGTCTAATTGCATCAAGGATATAATCTACTTTTTCTTGTGGAACGGGAATTCCGTTCATTGATTTGGTGGCATATCGCCAATTCAAATTTTCTAATACTTGCATAAAATGTTGGTTCAGTTTTCAAAGTCCTAAGCTTTCACTCAGAAGCAATAGACACTAAACACGTCAAGCACCGTAAAGTTCAGTGTTTAGAAAATAAATGTATATACATGGATATTTTTTGATCTATGGTAAAAAGACTGAGTATTTCTGCGCTATTCTTCCAATATCATGTTGTTTGCCAAATGGCCTCGGCAAGCTCGGCCACCGATCTAGCAATATTGTATGTGGCGGGAGACACCTAGGTGGGTTACTTAGCTTGCCGAAGTTTGTCAAGGTGATGAAAAAATATAATTTATTTAGTGTATAGCTTTCGTGTAATAATAGAAGTCGGATTGAATCCACGCTACTCCTTCTCTTTGAAGTTTATATCGAGCTGCTGAACCTTCGGATCTTTCTCAGGGGTCAGCGTAAAGAAAATTTCCACATTGCCATTTTCACCTTCCATTGTAAAGCTGCCACGAAGTTGATTGTTAGGTTTTAGATCGGTGATATTTTTGATTTCTCCGACTTGTGCCAAAATAGTTTTGTATTCAGCATAGCGATGTTCTTTCGAGCTGTCGAGGAAGAAGTTTTCAGCCAAAATAGATTCTTCTAGTCCCTTGTTACCTGTTTGAATTAGAATTACCAACTGATTTTTTCGCTTTTCTAAAATATCGGAAACGGGTAATTCTCTCGGCTTCATGATGCCTTTTTCATAAAGTAAAGCCTCAATCTCGGCAAGTGGCCAAGGCGTAGTATAAGTCAGGTTGCAAAAGGCCATAATCCCAATTCCAAACTCAGGGAAGAATCGGTAATTGCTGCCAAATCCTGGCAAGGCGCCACCGTGAGAGACCCATTTGGTTCCGTTGCAGTTTTGATAAATTCCCAGTCCATAACCATAGCCGCTCATAATAGCACAGTCGCCATTTGAGTTTAGTCGAGGAAATTGTGGTGTTTGCATTTCCCTCAGAGAACTACGTTTGATCGGGCCAGTTTCTGCTCCATTTCTAGCTGGCCAAGCTGAAAGATGCAGGCTCACGTACTTGCTGAAATCCTCAATAGAAGTAATCAAACCACCCATCGCGCCAAAAGCTCCGTCATGAAGCATTGGTTCCAGCTTCCATTGTTCATCCTCCCAGCGGTAGCCGATAGCCAGTTCATGTTGAGGAGCATCGTCTATTTCCCAATAAGTATGAGACATTCCCAGAGGCAGCAAAATATTCTCCGTGATGTATTCTTGGTACGATTGGCCGGAAACTTTAGAAACGATGTGACCTAAGATAGCATAGCCAGTATTGCTGTATTCGTATTGCATAGAAGGAGCATTGGCAAAAGAAATTCCTATCTCGATCATATTCAGGAGCATCTGGTCGGGCTCGTCAAGTTGTCGATCTCCCCAGGGATTATCTTCTGGAAATCCAGCGGTCATGGTCAAGAGATTTTCTATATCAATGATCGGGGCATCTTCAGTGAGGTATTGCAATTTTGCCATCTCAGGGATGTACTTGGCAACAGGATCATTAAGTGCAAGTTTTCCTTCGTCTCGGAGTTTTATGATCGCCATCGCAGTGAAGCTCTTCGTCATCGAGGCAATTCTGAAGGCAGAAGTCGTTTTGGCTGGGGTGTTTTTAGCTACATCGAGCAATCCAGTAGCTGAGGCGATGATCAATTCGTTGTCCACCACTATGCCATAGGCAATTCCGGGGATATGGTTATCCTTGGCGTACTTAGCCATCAGAGCTTCTAGTTCCGGTGAGATTTCTTTAACCTTCTCTGCTCGCTGGTCAGACTGAAATACAGGCTTTTGGTAGTCGGCAGAAAAAGCATGAGCAGTACCTTCAGCTTTCTTCCCTTGTGCCAGGATAGCGAAAGATGAAAGAATCATCGGGATAAGTATGGGTATGTAGCGGTAGGGAGTTTTCATCTATTATACTTTGGTTGAAAAGTATAAGATAATCACAAGCATCAAGAATACTCAGCAAAATGTCCATAAGCTGTTTGGGATTAGTATCCGCAATGGTGCCAGTCGCCTTAGATTCTTTGCTTATCTAGTCGGAAGACCGAAGACCGAAGTGGCCTCAATTATATGTTTTAACATATCCTTGATTGCTTTTCCCTCTTTACTGGTAGAAAAGCGGATATACATAAAGACTAATATTAAAACCCTGCCTATTTCTTTTTGAAGAGCTTTTTTCCCAACTCAATAATTCCCCAGACAATAAAACCAATGACTAATCCGACTAGGAATTCCGTGATGATACCTGGAATTGATGGGAAAAGGTGGTGCATGAAACCAATGTTGTGAACGAAGATTCCACCAGAGACCAGCAGCAAGGCGATGGTTCCGATAAAGCCCATTCCCTTGATGATTTTGGGAAGTGCATTGACGAGCAGTAGTCCTACTTTATCAGAGAAGCTGTCTTTTCGTTCATTTAGCGCAATCAATTTGTACCCAAATTCATCCATGCGAACGATTAATGCGACTATGCCATAAACACCTATGGTAGCAAGCATAGAGATTGCGGATACCACTAGGATTTGTTCTAGCATAGGTTCGCCTACTACAGTGCCTAGTGTTATAATTATGATCTCCACTGATAAAATAAAATCCGTCACTATGGCTGATTTTATTTTTTCTTTCTCTTTGGCAAGTATCTGATCCTCGGTAAGATTATTTGCTAGGCTTACATCATTATGATGCTTATGTGGCACTATGTATTCGTAGATTTTCTCAGCACCTTCATACGCGAGGTAAAGACCTCCGAGCAAAAGGATGTAGGTGATTGCTACGGGGACAAACGCACTGAGCAAAAAAGCAAAAGGCAAAATGATGGCCTTATTAAGAAGTGAGCCTTTGGTGATCGCCCAAAGCACAGGGATTTCACGATTGGAGACGAAGCCTGAGGCTTTTTCTGCATTTACAGCCAAATCATCGCCCAATATTGCGGCTGTTTTTTTCGCTGCCACTTTACTCATTACTGCCACGTCATCCATTAGGGTAGCGATATCATCGAGCAATGCAAATAATCCTGAAGCCATTTCTTTTATTGAAAATTTATGTAACCTAGTGCCGATCTATGGCAATTGAAAGTGAAGATAGGCTACGCCGGCGATGTGCACAAATGAATATTTCAGGAGTGGAGATTTTGCCTAAGCCTAGTATAATCTGTTTAACTTGAGATTTAATACATGTTTTATACCAAAATTCTCCTCATGATCAGACTTGTGCTCGTTTTTTTACTTCTGGTAGTATCCAGATTTTCTGCTTTTTCTCAGGAAGATTATAAGATCCCAGCGGATGTGCATAGAATCGTCTTTTTGGGGAATAGCATCACTTATGCCGGTCAATACATCAGCTACGTGGAGACTTATTATAGATTGAAGCATCCGGATTCTGATCTAGACTGGATCAATGTGGGTTTGCCATCTGAGACAGTTTCTGGACTATCTGAGGAGAATCATGCAGGTGGTGCTTTCCCTAGACCAGATCTGCATGAGCGCTTGGACCGGGTGTTTGAGCAACTTAAGCCTGATTTAGTTTTTGTGAATTATGGTATGAATGATGGGATTTACCTGCCATTGGATGAGGAGCGATTTCAAAAGTACAAAGATGGGATCAACTGGCTGGCGGGCAAGATTTCAGAAATTGATGCGGAAGCGATTTACCTGACGCCACCAATCTATGATCCAAAGAAGGGAGCTGCTTATGCTAATGTGTTGGATAATTATTCGGATTGGTTGCTATCTCGCAGCTATACTGAGCAGTGGAAGGTGATAGATATCCACTGGCCGATGAGAAAGTATTTGGAAGATCAGCGAGTTTTAGATTCTGCTTTTTACTTAGCGAAAGATGGCGTACATCCAGGAGAAGTAGGGCATTGGTTGATGGCAAAGGAAATCTTACTTGGTCTAGGAGAATCAGAAGTCAGAGACTTTGCAGATATCCATGAGGCGATAGCTTCTTTTGCTAGTGGTGAAGAAATCCTGGATTTAATTTCAAAGCAACAAGCGATACTTCGAGATGCTTGGCTTAGAGCTACAGGCCATTTGCGTCCAGGACTTGCGGAAGGATTACCTATGGAGCAGGCAAGGCAGGAATCGGATTCAATAGAATTGAAGATTCAGCAGCTTTTAGGATCCTCAGTGCAGTAAAATGCCAGTCTGAGCGCAAATACGGGTTTTATTGTTCCGCTTTCCTTTGGCTTAAAACTTTGGCAGGAACTCCAATTAGCAATGCATTGTCCTCCAAACAGTCTCTGATCACACATGCAGAAGCTCCAATATTAATCGAATTCCCTAGTTTGAGAGGGCCTATTATGACAGCATTAGCACCCATTTCACAATTATTTCCGACCTGAATATCTCCGGGGCCACATCCTGCCTTTCCACCTATTACATTCCCGCCAGTTAGAGTCAAATTCTCACCTATAATAGCATAGCCTGATACAACCACACCCATAGCTGGATGAAGCACTAGTAATCCCCCTTTGATGTCGGATTTGTAATTCAAATCCATGTTGGAATAGGCCTGTAATAAATTATAAATTGGAATAAAAATTACGCGTATGATTTCATAGGGCCTTCCCATTAACAAGAATAAACTGCGTTCTAAACGATAAAGAAAAATGCCCCAAAAGGCTCTACTTAGCCAGATGTGAAGAATTCTGATTTTGTATTTCCCCAACATTCGTTTTAGATCTTGGCCGAAATACTTGAATTGTTGTCCCATTATAAGTTTACTGTTTTGGAAGATAGGCTGACCAGTCGTTTAAGGCAATGTTTCTTTACGCTTAGCATATGGTAGCCTATACGCTTCCCAATCCGAAATGTCGGGAGGTATTTCAAGAAATGCTAAATTAATTTTTTATGCAGTGGTTGATTTGTCTTTTGGCCTTGGTCCATATTGTGTTGAAATCCTTTACAGTTTATTTCTTTGAAGAAAAGATCCGGATTCAAGCTAAAGAAGGGAATACAACTTAGCTTTGCGGGGAATTTGAGTGACTCCAGAGGGGTTTTTTTAAAATTATTAGTTTACAGCATGTCCTATTTGATCAGAAAAGCCAATTTCTCGGATTTAAATTCTTTGGTAGAAATGGCTAGGATCGCATTTGTCGAGGCCTTTACCGAAGGAAATAAAATTGAAAACGTGAATTCTTACCTCGACGAGGCTTTTACAGAAGAGCAGTTTTTGGAGGAAATGGAGAGTCCAGCCTCTGTGTTTTTTCTTTTGGAAGTGGATGGAGAGCTTGCTGGATATTCTAAGGTGAATTTTGTCCCTGCACAGACGGATCTACATGATAACTCAAGTATGGAAGTGGCTAGGCTATATCTTTTGGGAAAATATATTGGCTTAGGCTTAGGGAAGGTGATGCTAAACCATACAATCAATTTTGCGAAGCTGAATAAGAAAAAATACCTTTGGTTGGGTGTCTGGGAAAAGAATAAGAAAGCGATCAAATTCTATGAAAAGCATGGCTTGAGCATATTTAGTTCACATGGTTTTCCTTTTGGAGATGAAATGCAGACTGACTTTTTGATGCGAATTGATTTCAAATAGAAATGGCTATTGTGCCGAAATAGAAGACTCTCATTCTCCTCTTTTGGCGGGTTAAAAATTTTATCCCTATTTTCATTTTTTAATTCAGGAAACTACTATATGAAGCAAAAACCAATTTTTTGGATTCTCTTAATTGCCTTATTTGGAGCTTTACTTTATGCGCAAACCTACAACTACGGATACTCTGGGGATGATGGGATTTATGCTTATTTCAATGGAGTGACGCAGAAAGGTCTGGAAGAATGGACTGAACTCTTCAAGTATGGTTCCATGAATTTCATTCAGATCAATCCGGTCAACACCAGTATTTATCGACCCTTCACCCTGTTAACCTTTGCGGTCGAATATCAGATTTTTGGAGAGTTCAAAGGTGGAAATGGGCATATCCTGAATGTGCTACTGTATGCTGGTTTATTGGTGGTTCTTGGGCTGATCTTGGAGAAACTTACCACTCGCAAAAACCTACCAATCCTGGTCCCCTTGCTTATTTTACTCCTTTACGCTACACATCCTATTCATACTGAAGTGGTGGCTTCTGTGAAAAGCCGTGATACCTTACTGGCTTCTTTATTTGCCTTCTCAGCCATTTTGACATGGATAAATGCTGAAAACAAAATGACTATACCACGACTGGTGTTAGTGGGTTTTCTTTTTTTTATGTCCTTGATTTCTAAGGAAGAGACGCTGACACTAATGGCTTTGGTGGCGCTGATTGCATATTTCTTTCAAAAGAAATCTGTTTGGGAATCACTCAAAGCTACCTTGCCATTTGTGGTGCCGGCGATTGTTTATTTGCTGATTAGGGCTGTGATCTTGGATAGTGCAAGTACTACCTACGATTCAAAAATCAACTCTATATTATATGGGCTAAGTGGAGGAGAACGCTTTGCTACCAACCTTTATATTTATCTGGAATACATCAAACTTTTGATTTTTCCGCATCCATTGAGTTGGGATTATTCTTTTGCGCAGCTGGATGTACAGACCTTCAAGAGTCCTTTGGTTTGGTTGAGTTTGTTGTTTTTTGCTGTGATGATATATTTTGCCTATCGAGGTTTCAAGAATAGAAGTCTGTTTAGCTTTGGAATACTGTTTTATCTAGCGAGCTTTTCGATTTTTGCCAACCTTACTAATTCCCTGATTATTGGTTCCAATCTGGGGGAGCGGTTTCAATTTATTCCTTCGCTTGCATTTTGCTTTCTGATCGTTTATGGCTTGTATGTTTTGGTTCAAAAGTATCAGCCAGCAAAACTTCAAATGATCATGGTACTAGTGCTTTTGCCAATCATTCTAGCTTTTTCCTACAAAACTATCGACCGATCAAAAGTATGGCAAAGTAATTTGACCTTGTCCAAATCCGGTATTGAGACTGCTCCAAAAAGCTGGAGAACTCATGTGATGTACGCCGAGGAGTTGAGGTTGAAAGCAAAGACAATAGAGAAAACGTCTACGGATTCTGCTAAGGCTTATTTCGCTGAAGCAATCCAAGAATTCGATCTTTCTAATGAGATATTGGGCAAAAACAATGCGGTGTCTCAATACCTCAATGCCTTAGGAGAGGTGTTGTTAGGCTATGGTGATAGCACTTGTGCCATCCAGGTTTTGGAGGAAAGTGTCAAGAAAAATCCTACAGCCTACTTCGGCTGGTTTAAACTAGCCATGATCAATTATGAAAATGGCGATTTTGATAAGGCTGAGGAGTATTATTTGAAAAGTTTGAAAGCTCAAAGGCCGGAGTATTTCCCGAATTATAAGAATCTGGGATTGACTTATATGAAGAAAGGGGAGAATGTCAAGGCGATTGCTATGCTAGAAAAGGCCTTGGAATATAAAGATGATGCTGGGACGAAAACAACCCTTTCATACCTCTATTCTGAGGCTGGGAATTTGGAAAAAGCCATGCAGTACCAGGTAAGCGATTCCACAGGCAGATCGGTAGAAGAAACCAGTTTTCTTTTTGCAATGTCTGAAGCAAATGGTGCTTTTCAACGAAAGGATTATGCTGCCGCAGTGGAGAAATACGCTAAGTGTGAATCGGGTTTTGAAGCCTATGGAGGTGCCGAGAAATTCCCAACTTATAACGCCGCTTATGGCAAATCTCTAATTGAGACCAGGGATACCATAGCTGCCAAAAAGCAATTTCTGTTAGCTTATGAGGTCAATCCAAATAATTCTGTAGTACTGACTAATCTAGGTACGATTGCTTTTCTCAAAGATAAAAATTATCCTGCCTCTGAACGCTACTACCGTGAAGCAACGATGGCTAATCCAGAAGATCCATTTACTGCCTATATGAACTTGGGTTCTGTACTGCTCGCACAGCGAAAAGAACGGGAGGCTTTGACAGTTCTCGAGAAAGCCTTGGAATATGGGTCAAGTCGAGCCGCTCTTGGTAATTTGTACCTAATCAATAAGTCACTAGGCAATGAGGAGCGGATGAATTATTATCTGAATTTGTTGAATGAGCCAGCCAATCAATAAAACTTAGAAAAACAACTCCCTGACAGCCTGCAAATCCCCTAAAAGTGGGACAAAGGCTAAAAAATTTCATCGTTGCATAGGTTTAAGGAATAATATGATGGATAAAAAGTATAAAATTCTAGTAAGGATTTAGCATTGGGGAAATGATTAAATCAAAAAAGGTGACCACATCGGCCACCTTTCGGATCTATAAATAGGGCTACTGGGGATGTTACTCGTCTCCCAGTTCGCCTCGTTCAGCCATTTTTTGCATTTTCTTATTTGCGTAGATTGCCACTTCCACTCTTCTGTTTTGCTGACGGCCAGCATCTGTGTCATTGCCCGCAGTTGGTTGCATTTCGCCATAGGCAGTGATTTCCATCCTGTTTTTTGCAATTCCATTTGATGTCAGAAAATCTTCAACAGAATAGGCTCTTTTCCTAGAAAGATCCATGTTGTAATCTTCCGCACCAGTATTATCGGTATGACCTTCGACAAGGATATTGGTCTCATCATATTTTTTCAAGGTTGCAGCTAGCTCGGTCAAATTCTCCTTAGATACTGCACTCAATTCTGATTTGTCCACCGGGAACATTAGACCTGAGTCAAAGGTGATTTTTATTCCTTCGCCTACACGCTCTACTGTGGCGCCTTCAAGATCACGTTGAAGTTCTTCTGCAGCTTTATCCATTTGATTGCCGATAACTGCCCCTGCAGATCCACCGATGGCTGAACCTATCAGTACACCAACTGCAGTGTTGTCTTTACCTGCGATTACACCGCCTAGGACTCCACCAGCCGCACCGCCGATTGCTCCGCCTTTTACGGCATTACTTGATTTACAACTCACGGCACCTAGGGTAGTGGCGCTGAGAAGTGCTGCGATTATAAATTTGTTACTCGAGTTCATATACATTGTTTTGTTTGATGCTCTTCCTAGTTTCAATTCATATACCATGTCTATATTGAGCTGTGGAGCGTGTTTTTTGAGTTTTTGTCTGGGAAAATATTCCCGATTGTGTGGAGGTAGAGGCTGGAATTGATATTGATATCACAGAAAAGTGGTAGTTTGTAGATGCTCTTTTTTAAGTGTAAAATCAACTAAGTCTATACAAGCTAAAATCGCCATGAGGAATTTTCTGTTTTGCCTAATTCTGGTTTTGCCCAGCCTAGTTTTCGCTCAAGAAAGTGGAGAGAAAATATTTCTCTGGGAAAATGGAGCGCCAGGTTTTGAAGATAGAAAAGATGAGCCTGAGCTCGCTCAGGACTGGTGGGTGAGGAATATTCACAATCCAAGTATCACGCTGTTTAAACCAGAGAAACCAAACGGTAGCTTTATTCTTGTTTGCCCAGGTGGAGGTTTCAGAAATCTGGGTTTCAATGGAGAAGGAGTCGCGCCAGCCAAGTTTCTTAATGAGCTTGGGGTGACAGTTGGCGTGTTGAAATACAGGCTTTTTAGAGAAGAGGATTCTCCTTATACCGAAGCGCATCCGACTCAGGATGTCACTAGAGCTATGCGATTGGTGCGCTCCAATGCTGAGAACTGGGGGATAGATTCTGATCGTATTGGGGTCATGGGTTTCTCTGCAGGTGGTGAGGTGGTCAACTGGGTAGCTTACGATGCTAATCCTGGAAATGCAGGTTCTGAGGATCTTATAGAGCACTTTTCCGCACAGCCTAATTTCCAAATTCAAGTTTATCCGGGGCCTTTGGGCACTCCTACGACTGTAGAAGCTGATGCGCCGCCTGTATTTCTTGTCGCAGCAAATAAGGATGAATGTTGCTCCAGTACCATTGTGGACACGATGCTAGCTTATCGCAAAGCAGGTGCAGATGTGGAAATGCATTTGTTTTCCAAGGATGAGCATGCTTTTAATATGGGTTTTCGCTCCGAGTTTGTAAGTATCAATCACTGGCCAGATCGATTGAAAGACTGGCTTGAGGATCATGCTTATTTTAAGAAATAATGAATGAAGCCGTATTCAGGTTTTACCAATCTGTTATAAGTGACGTTTGGATTGCTTGCCATTACGCCAGCAGGTATTTTTGTGGAAAGCTTATCTCATGAAAAGATTCTCTTCCCTACTGCTACTAGCTGTTTTAGCATTTCCTAGTCTTGCTTTTTCCCAAGAAAAAAAAGAACCGATCGTAATCTTGATTTCTCTGGATGGTTTCAGATATGACTATGTGGAGAGGTTCAAACCCGAAAATCTTTCGCGGTTTATAGCCGAAGGGGTTGAAGCTGAAAGCATGATGCCTTCCTTTCCTAGCAAGACTTTCCCTAATCACTATACCATCGCTACAGGGCTAAAGCCTGAGCATCATGGTTTGGTAGGTAATTCTTTTTATGACCCTGAGAAGGATCTGACTTATGCCATTGGTAAAACTGAAATTGTGCAGGATGGGACTTGGTATGGGGGAACACCACTATGGGTGCTAGCAGAGCAAAATGACATGGTAGCTGCGAGTTATTTCTTTGTGGGATCAGAAGCAGATGTGCAGGGTATTCGCCCATCTTATTACCATGATTATGATGGTAAAGTTAGTAATTTGACTAGAGTAACTGAGGTTTTCAAATGGCTGGAGCTTCCTGCTGAAGAGCGTCCAAGATTGATAACCATGTATTTCTCTGATATGGATGATACAGGCCATCGCTATGGGCCTAGCAATGATGAAAAGCTTTCAGAAACCTTAACGAGACTTGATCATGAGCTTGGCGCTCTTTTCGAAGGGCTGAAAAGCTATGACTTGGATATCAATGTGATCATAGTTTCTGATCATGGCATGATGGATATTAAGCCTGATCAATACCTTAATTTGACAGACTTGACCAAGGGGATACCTGCCAGAATTGTGAATAATGGAGCCTTGGCTCATTTGTATTTGGAAGATCCTACCGATAAAGAACAGGTGATAAAAACCTTAGAGAAATCTGATTTGCCCATACATATCACAGATGTGGATGACAAGGAAAATTATCAGGACTTGATGTATAAGGACAGGATTGGTGATATTCTGATTATTCCTGACCGCGACTATTATTTGGCTTGGGAGACGACTATTACGCGAATGAAGGACAATATGCATAGGTTGGATACCGATATGTTTGGTGAGCATGGTTTTAGTCCTGCCTACAAGGATATGCATGCAATCTTCTATGCCAACGGGCCTGCATTTAAGTCAGGCTTGGAAATTGAAACTTTTCAGAACATCCATGTGTATCCATTGATATGTAGGATACTCGGTCTTCCTGTTCCGGAGAATATTGATGGTAAATTGGAAGTGCTAGCACCTATTTTAAAATAAGTACCATGGATAAGATTGATATAAAATCGCGTAAGGAAGTTGATTTTTTGGTGAGGAGATTTTATGATCAGGTTAGGAATCATGAAACTCTGGGGCCGATTTTCAATGGAGTGATCAAAGATTGGGATACGCATTTGATCCATTTGAGTGATTTCTGGGAAATGATCTTGCTACAAAGCGGACCAGGTGCTGGGAAATTCAATCCCGTGAAGGTGCATAGAAAAGTAGATGCGGAAGTAGATAATAGCATAGAGCAAGCACATTTTGGAAACTGGCTGGCACTCTGGTTTCAGACTTTGGATAAATACTTTGAAGGAGAAAACTCGGAATATGCTAAGGAACATGCACGAAGAATGGCGCATATGCTTTTTATGAGGATTTGGGAAGCGAGGGTGAGGTGATTTTTAGTGTTCAGTCGCAGTGTTCAGTCGCAGTGTTCAGTCGCAGTGTTCAGTCGCAGTAATCAGTCACAGATTTTGGTCCGATCCCGATATGGGGACCGATGGTGAATTGAATTCATAGACTTTCCAATCATTCTAAACTTGGTTAAAATGAAGATTTTGTCCCAGCGGGACAACTGGTTTGTAGCTTATTGAGTGTCGTTTATTTCCTCGTTCCATAGGAACGAATGGTGGGGTCATTTTACCAGCCGTTCCTACGTAACGATGGTGCTTTATATATTCATCTTGCTACAAATCAGCGGTTCCTACGGAACGAAATTCGGTTGAAGTTCCAGTGTTCAGTCGCAGTTTTCAGTCGCAGTTTTTGGCGCAATCTTCCTTTCGGGACTGGTGAATAGAATTCTTAGACTCTCTAATCCATCTTGACTGGGCTAAAATGAAGCTTTTTGTCCCAGCGGGACAACTGGTCTGTAGCTGATTGAAGGTTGTCTATTTTCTCGTTCCGTAGGAACGAATGGTGGGGTAATATCACCAGACGTTCCTACGGAACGATGGTGCTTTATATCTTCATTTTGCTACAAACCAGCCGTTCCTATAGAACGAAATGCGGTTGAACTTTCAGTTTTCAGTCGCAGTGATCAGTCACAGGTTTTGATGCAATCCTACTATCGGGTTTGATGGTGAATAGAATTCCTAGACTATTTAATTCATCTTGACTGGGCTGAAATGAAGCTTTTTGTCCCAGCGGGACAACTGGTTTGTAGCTGATTGAAGGTTGTCTATTTTTTCGTTCCGTAGGGACGAATGGTGGGGTCATTTTACCAGCCGTTCCTCCGGAACGATGGTGCTTTATATCTTCATTTTGCTACAAACCAGCCGTTCCTATGGAACGAAATTCGGTTGAACTTTCAGTGTTCAGTAGCAGTAATCAGTCACAGATTTTGGTCCGATCCCGATATGGGGACCGATGGTGAATTGAATTCATAGACTTTCCAATCATTCTAAACTTGGTTAAAATGAAGAGTTTGTCCCAGCGGGACAACTGGTTTGTAGCTTATTGAGTATCGTTTATTTCCTCGTTCCATAGGAACGAATGGTGAGGTCATATCACCAGCCGTTCCTCCGGAACGATGGAGCTTTATATATTCATTTTGCTACAAACCAGCCGTTCCTATAGAACGAAATGCGGTTGAACTTTCAGTTTTAAGTCGCAATGATCAGTCACAGTTTTTGGCGCAATCGCGTTTAGCTAGCGGGATCAGACTTATGTCTATTGAAATGTAGTTTTCAATCCCAGAAAATTGTAAAAAGTAATAAGTGAGAGGTGATCGCTGTGTAGATTCTTGTTAGCTTATAGATCATTTAACGCTACCCCAAAATTATGAGAAGAATTACCTTATTGTTACTCTTAGTCTTATTTACTTTTTTCGCCCAAAGTCAAACCATCAATCTCTACGATGGAAAAAGTCTGGATGGCTGGCATATGGACATTCCTGACTTGGAAGCAGATAGCTCCTTGCGCATTCCATTTATTATTCGGGATGGGCTTTTGGTGAGTTTGGGAACTCCACAAGGACATTTAATCACAGATGCTGAGTATGACAATTACACGCTGGAGCTTGACTATAGATTCGCAGGGAAGCCAGGCAATTGTGGGATTCTAGTGCATGCTTCTACCCCAAGAGCGTTGTACGATATGTTTCCCAAGTCGATAGAAGTACAACTCATGCATAGCAATGCGGGTGATTTCTGGTGTATTGAGCAGAATATTGAAGTGGAGGATATGGTGGCAAGACGTGGTCCCAAAGAAGAGTGGGGAGTGAATGGGAAGAAGAAAAGAAGGATTTTGAATTTGACGGATGATTCTGAAAAGCCACTAGGTGAATGGAATCATATCAAGATTGTCTGCAATGCTGATAAAGTAACTGTTTGGCTGAATGGCGACTTGGTCAATGATGGGTTTAATGCCACGGCTACCCGAGGAAGAATTGCCTTACAAGCAGAAGGAGCAGAGGTGGAATTCAAGAATGTGAGATTGACTGATCTTTAGAACAACAGGATGTCTGTTCCAAGGGTTGAAATATTAATATTCCGTTCCTAAAAGTTTATAGCTTATAATCCTTAAATTAGGTTGATTAGATTGAAATAATCACATCGACTTCATTTTGTTGGATTTTTTTGCGTTTAACTAGCTAGAACATGAATAAGTTTTTACCCTGTCTTTGCACTATTGTTTTTTTATCTTTTTCTGTCTTTGCGCAGCAAGAAGAGCTGTTGTTTGATTCGGAGGAAATCTTGGAAATCAATATGAAGTTTTCTATTAAGAAACTACGTGCGGAGACCAATGACTCTACTTTCATGGATTCTTTCCTGGTTTACAAAAATCCTGAGGGTAAGCTCGATACCTTGGATGTGGGGCTACGTGTACGTGGAAATTTCCGTAAGGAAAATTGTTACTATCCGCCTATTCGCCTGCGACTCAAAAAGAAGGAGGGGAAGGGTAATCTTTTTGATGGAAGCAGGAACTTGAAAATGGTGTTTCCCTGCTCCAATAATAAAAATGCAGATTCCTATGTGGTGAAGGAATTTCTGTGCTATCAATTGTATGAGGAAGTGAGTAAGTACACATTCAATACCCGCTTGATTCAAATTACCTTTGAGAATGAAGATGATAAAAAGGGTGAATCCGAGCAATTACTAGGTTTTTTGATAGAGGATGATGACAAGGTTGCAGATCGATTTGATGGAGAGATTTTGGAAAACATAAAGATAGCTGGGACTTTTTTGGAAGACTCCGCCGCAGTAAGACATGATTTGTTTCAATACATGATAGGTAATACTGACTGGTCGAGTCTGTATCAGCATAATGTCAAAATCCTGAAACTGGATAATAAAACCGTGGTTCCGCTGGCTTATGATTTTGATATGACGGGCATGGTTTCGCCTCCATATGCGCAGGTTAGTAATCTAGTAGATATAGAATCTGTCAGCGAGCGGCTATATCGAGGCTATTGTAGGGATGAGCAATTGATGAATGCTATCCGAAGCGAATTTTTGATGAAGGAATCAATTATGTATGCTGAATTGGAGGATTTGAAGCATTTGGTTCCTGAAAGGGAGGTGAAATATATGGCTAACTATATGAAGGGTTTTTTTGATATTTTGCAAGACGATAAACGCTTTGAGTTTAATATTTTATCTGCTTGCAGAACAACCAATTGATTTTTTATGGTTTGTAATTCCTTTTATCATAGTTCATACTTTTTACTCAAAAACCATCCTGATTAAACTAACTTGCTGGCTAGTTAAAGTTAAAATCAGCGAATGAATGGCTTGGAAAAAGGAGAAAACTGAGGAACAGCTCGAGGCAGATAAGCAGCGGGATATTGATAAGGAGCTCAAAAAGCCTAGTGCAAAGGGAATAGACAGCGCTAAAACACATGGTGAAATTCTTCGTGATCAGATCAATGATGCACAAGAAACCTATGACAAAAGCCCCCATAGTATTTTTACCAGTTCGCTGACGGCCGGTCTAGAGATTGGCTTTAGTTATTTGATGATTTGTACTCTTTACTTTTTTTTGATTGGGAAAGTAGAAGATAGCTCCCTTATCCGGCTTGTCGCATTGGTATATCCACTGGGTTTTATCTTGGTGGTTTTGGGACAAAGTATCTTGTTCACGGAACAAACTGCCTTGTTGACACTTCCTGTTCTGAACAATAAAAGAACTATTGGGAGCATGCTGAAGCTATGGGGAATAGTGATCGCTGGAAATTTAGTAGGCGGTTACATGATCTCTGGGATTTTGCTTTGGCTAGGTCCACATCTGGGGATTTTCACCAAAGAAGTAGTGGTGACGATTGCCGAGCATGTACTTCATTCTACGACCCCTGTGATCTTCGTAAGTGCTATTGTGGCAGGATGGCTGATGGGCTTGCTTTCTTGGTTGCTAGCTTCATCGCGAGATACCA
The DNA here is from genome assembly GCF_003254055.1 of Algoriphagus chordae. Classification (GTDB taxonomy): domain Bacteria; phylum Bacteroidota; class Bacteroidia; order Cytophagales; family Cyclobacteriaceae; genus Algoriphagus; species Algoriphagus chordae. Next base: position 160,440 of record NZ_QKZT01000009.1, on the reverse strand, counting down.
TTAGTAGAATCGTAATGATATTTATGATCACCGCAGTGATGTCATTTACAGGATTGCATCACAGTATTATCGGTAGTGTGGAGGTGTTCTCGGGGATGCTGAGCTCACCGAATATTTCTCTTTGGGATTATGTTTCATTCCAAAGTACGGCTCTGATGGGTAATGCATTTGGCGGAGCGATATTCGTGGCTTTGCTCAAGTATAGAGCCTTTGTGTTCAATATTATTTCGAAAGCCTGAGTTAAGGTAATTTAACTTAGAGGGTTAGTTTCAGCTATTTATCTTTAGGGATGAAAAGACTTATACTCTCTTTTGCAATAGTTCTAGTTAATATTTCTTGTAGTCAAAAAAGTACCGATAGTCTAAGCGAGCCTGCTGATTTTCATCTTGAGATTATCGATTCTATCAGGATTGATTACTTGGGAGATTTGTGGATGATAGATTTCGATTCAGCTAGTCAAAGTTATTTGGCCAGAGGAAATCGCGATATGGAATTCATGATCTTAGATAGAAATGGGCTGACAAAATCAACTCTCGACTTTCCTACTGATGGACCTTACGCATTGAATGGATGGTTAAACCCAATTGGATTGAGAGATGAGAAGATAGAATTTCAACTAGCGAATCAGGGCTTTTTTAGATACGACTTTAATGGAAATAGAATTTGGCAGTATAAGTTGCCGTATGATTACTTCTATGTAAGCGTATTGTCTGGTGACGCAATTTACCCGTTGGGAGATGAGATTGCATTTATCCGTCCTGAACGTCCTGAGATCGTTACAGACGAATCATTGACAAGTATATTCGAAGGGATTTATGGTCAGCCAATTCTACAAGTATTCGATACTCTTACTAATGTCAGTCGAGAGACTATGCCATTCCCTCCCAATTCTATGTACAGCGATGGTAATTTATACTTATGGATGTATCCAACTGTAATTCAATCTGGAAAAGAATGGCTTTTGTATTTTAGAAACGAAATGAAATTCTGGGTTTATAGAGAAGAGGGAGGAGAAGTTGTTTTTGATAAAGAAGTGAGTCTGGAGGTGCATGATGTGGTCAAACCTATAGGTGTTCTCTTCGAACAAGAAGAGGTGTATAATTCAATAACCAAAAATAATTTTCCGGGTACAATTCGGGAAATCTATAAATCAAACGATAAAACATTCGTGATTTATACCAAGGGAATTTCGGAAGAGTTGACTCGGGAAATCGACCGCGATGAACCAGATGGCCAAAGAGAATTAGAAAAGCTTAGCAAGTATTTTGTTGCAGTTTTCGATAGTGAGTTTCACTTAATCCAGAATGAAATACCTGTGCCATCGGGTTTAGTATTTACTACAATATTAACTGAAGAGGAAGAGATATTGGCGCTAAAGAATCAGGATTATTTTGGTGTGGAAGAAGACTTTGTGATTTATTATAAACTGAAACTTTTAAATTAAGTGCATGAGAAACAATAATGTCTTTTTATTCCTGCTTTTTGGAAGTCTGGGCTTTTTGCAAAGCTGTGGCTCAGAATCGGAAAGTATTACTACACCACAGGAATTGGTGTCTGATGGGCAGTTGATTTCCCTGCCAATCGATAGTCAGACTTCAAATGTAAGCGCTGGTTTAGTGCCTTATCAGGACGAAAATGGCAGCTGGTTATTCAATGTAAATCAAACCAACAACGAGATTCAGCTGTATAATCTTGAATCCAGGAAAATGGAGAAGCGGATGGTTTTTGATCTGGAAGGGCCAGAGGGAGTCGAATATATTTCGGGAATCCATGTGCAGACTATGGACAGTATTTTCCTGTTTGGGTATCCCATGCGCAATCTTCATCTGACGGACACAAGCGCAAAAATCAAAGTAAATTATTCCTACAAACCACCACTGTTATATACGGGTGCATTTGTACATAACGCCCACTACAATTACACGCCTATTGTAAGTGGAAATAAGTTGCTGGTAAACACCAAATTCGAAGCAGACTTAAGAGAAATCTCAGATGACACACTTGCCTCCAAAAAACTAAGCTATACGATTGATTTGAAGCGTTCAGAAGTAGAACTCTTGCCTATTACCTGGCCAAAAGGATATAATGAATCTGGGCCAAAACTCTTGGATTTTAGTATGGCGACTGATGGAGAAAAATTGGTTTATTCCCTAGTTGCTGATCATAACTTGTATGTGACCGATTTGGAAGGGAATAGTATAAAGACGGTAAATGCAAAAAGTCAGTACGTGGATCAGCATTTTCCTAGTTTTCATGATGCCACCGGCCGATTTAAAACCATGAAATATGTGCTTGCCTCAGATCGCTACGAGCGCATTTTGTATGATAAATACCGAGGAGTTTTTTACCGCTTTGTTTTCCCCAAAGTAGAAGTCCAAAATGAAGAAGAAATCGATCAACTGAGAAGATTTCCACGAAAGTTCTCAGTGATGATTTTAGATAAAGACTTAAATGTGTTGGGGGAAACGCTGATGCCAGATAATACCTACTTCCCTGCAAATTCCTTTGTGAGCAAGGATGGACTTTTTATCTCAATCTCTCATCCAGATAATCCTGCAAACGAAGAAGATCTGATGAGCTTTGAAGTGTTTAAGCTGAAGGAAGTTAACTGAGAATAGACCTGTTATTGTATCGGTAGTTTATCCACCATATTTTCTAAAAACTTAGGCGCATGGAATCTATATCCTACAAAAACTTCCGCAAACACTCGCCAGTTTTCGTTGATTACAGTAGTGTTTGCTTGCCTGTAGGTATTCCTTTCGGTAGTAAAAACGAAGCCAGAGAAGAATCGCTCTCCATTATATCCAGCGGCCGCCCTCAAGTCATAGTGAAAGACACCCTCGGTTTGCTTGCTTTTCACCTGTTCATTAATTGTGCGGGTGGTTACTTTTGAAGCTAAAATCCCATAGCCTGCCGAAGCCCCTCCTGAAATATAAAAATTCTGCTTGATGATTAAATTGTAGTAATAACCTGCAGATGCGATCACTTGAAAATTATTTGATTTTTGGGTGGAGTTGAATTGCGTAAGCGTTTCCCTATTGTCTACCAAATAATAGCGATACATCAGCGTAGGGATAAAACTCCCAGCACTTTTAAGCTGCCTCTCTGTTCCTGTCAATAGAGATTTGGTAGAGAAATTAGAGTTGAAACTATAGCCAGTTGTGCCTTGGAAATTTCTATATAATAAATCGGGGAACTGAATATAAGGGTCTCCTTTCTTCCAATCATTCTCAAAATCATGCGTGTTTTCTAAGTAATAGCCCCTAGTTTGATTATAGGATACCATCTGAAACCAGTTCTGAAAATTGAAAGCAGTACTTAATCCAAAGGCTTTTGTTTTGCCTTTTAGGTCATCATCATCGTTACTGGAGATAAACTTGGGTAGATAATTGATTCCTACAGAAATAAAACGGTAGTTCAAATTTAAATGAATTTTCGCTTCGCCATTTGGGTAGATTTGAAGATCTTGATTCCCCTGATCCAAGGAAAACCGCTCGTTGTCATTGATAAAACTCAACTTGGCAATCTGGTATTTATCCATTTTTTCAATGTAAGCTCCAGGTAGGATTTCTCCTACGGATTGGCTAGCAGGTACAGTGTCTGTTTTTTGGAAAGACAAAAGGGACTCGTTTAAACTTGAGTTCTCCTGATATAGGGAGTAGGGTTTTGAAGATGAAATGATCAAGTTCACATTGTCTTCAGAAGATGTTTTGTCATTACTTTGGGCGAAGGCTTGCCATCCAGAAGTCAAAGAAATTAGCAGTACTAAGAATTGATGTTTGATTTTCATTTTGAAAAATTTTAGCCGTTAAATGATTGTCTGACGGTAAAATTTACACTGATTATTTTATGAAAATCAATTTTTATGTATAAAAATTTTACTAGCACATTTTTAAAGTTGCTCGGTCAGAATTGCCATTACAGTTGTAATACCTTCCTTATAATTTCCTAGCCTGATATTTTCATTTGGACTGTGCTGATTGTTATCAGCGTTGACGGTCGGGATAGTTACTGCTGGAATACCCAAGGCATCTACAAAAGGGGAAATCGGAATGGATCCGCCTGAGATCCGGATTTGCACAGGATCCCTGCCAAAGGCTCTATTCATAGCCAATCTCAACCAAGCTCCAACCTCAGAGTCCATCGGCGTTCGGAAGGCTTGATAAGAAATGGAATAATTCATTTTGACGATTTTAGGATACTTTAGCCGCTCTTCATCGCTTGGCTCTTGATCAATGATATGGAATCCCTGCTCATGGATGTGTTTTTTTATCAGGTCAAAAAGTCGCTCGGGGTCGGACTCCGGCACAAGTCTAATATCTATTTTTGCGAGTGCAGTGGCAGGCACAATAGTTCGGGCTTCTTTTCCCACCCAGGCGGACTCCATCCCTCTGATATTCAGCGAGGGATACTGAATGCTTTCTTGATAGCTCTGTCCTACATCGTCAGTTCTGCCGATTCCCAATTTTCTCTGAATCGCTTTTTCATCATCAGGAACTTGCTGTAAAATTGATTTTTCGGCATCTGTCAAGGTGATCCCGTCGTAATAACCCGGGATTGTCACTCTACCATTCTCATCTTTCATACTGGCTAGGAGCTGTGCTAAAAGGAAAGCAGGGTTTGGCGCATAATTGCCATAATGCCCACTATGCTGCGGAAGTTTTGGGCCGTAAGTGGTGAGTGTCATTTCTGATATTCCACGAGCACCATAGCTCAAGGTAGGTTCATTGCTGGTGTGGCGCGGTCCATCCATGATTAGCATGAGATCTGCCTGTAGTTTCGCTTTATAATTCAATACTGCACTTGGCAAATTAGGCGAGCCTTGCTCTTCCTCGAAGTCCAAGATGATTTTGATGTTATAATTAGGTGAATTACCAGCTTTCAAAAGTGCATCCCATCCAGTAAGAAACATTGCAATTGGACCTTTGTCATCCGAAGTAGATCGTCCAAAAAGCCTCCAATCTTCCTCATATCCAGACTTTAGATTTGCTATCGGAAGGATTTCCCAATCACCGGAAGCATTTTGTGCTTTGAGTACAGGCGCATAAGGATCTGGTTGATTCCATTTACTTGGATCTACTGCTTGACCATCCATGTGGAAATAAAAAAGGGCTGTTTTTGAAGCTCCAGGTTGATTTTTACTAACAAGAAGTAAGGGAATTCCTTTCGTTTCCAGTTTTTCAGAAGCCCAGCCTCTTTCAGCGAATACCTTTTCGCACCAAGCAATATTAGTAGCCATCTGCTCTGGGTAAGCGGCATCATTGGGCATGCTGACTATTTCTTGAAGTAGATCCAGTCCATGCTGCCAATTATCCTCCGTAAGTTTTTCAAGTGCCGATTTGGAAGGCGATTGAGAAAATGCAACTAGACTAACAATCAGGAAGGGAAGAAGTAGTAATTTTTTCATAGAGGTAGGGAGGATTACAAAAAATAGTCAACCTATACCAGAAATGGAAAAAATTTGGACTAAGAATTATAATTAAGTGATTATCCGCTGCTTTGACACTAGCTTAAATGAAGCTGTTGAAAAGCGGATAATTGTCAATAGTTAATAGTCCATAGTCCACGGTAGGAAATTTTGAGCTTCCAACATTGTACAATTCGGCCAGTGGCAGAATTACGTAAAGTCACATAACAATAATTTACTAAGACTACTTGCTTGATGTTACTAGTTTTTCCGCAGTAGCAGTGATTTCCTTTCCGTTCAATATAAATTTGTCATACTCATTTGTACTGACAAATAACATTGAATCTCCAACTTCGGCCAAGGTATTGAATGCATTCGAATATAGAGCTCTGCCAATAGGGTAGAGCCATGCAAAATACTTGTAGTAAGAGATCACATGAATTGCTCCCGGTAATGGTTTCATCATTCCTGGTCGGTAGGCATAAACAGCCTTGAATGGAAGTTTGCGAAGATCATTCTCCGTTTTTCCTTTAGTTCTAGCCCAATGAGATTTTCCTTGCTCAGTACCATCTGTGCCTTGTCCGGACACATAGGTGAAGGTCATTTGAGGATTAAGCTTCGCCAGAGTAGCAGCAAAACTCAGCGTCAAATCATAAGTGATCTTTTCATAATCTTCTTTACTAATGCCCATGGATGAAATCCCCGCACAGAAATAACAGGCATCATAGCCTGTCAGTTGGCTTTCTATACTGTCAAGATCCATGAAATCGGAATGAATAAGCTCTTCCAGTTTGGGATGCTGATGCCCATTCGGCTTTCGACTAATCGCTAGCACTTTTTCAACCTTTGGATTGTCCAGACAGCGCTGCATTACGCCTTCACCTACCATTCCTGTTGTTCCTGTGATGATTATTTTTAGTGTCATGGTTTTTAGATTTTGTCAGGTGTCAGGTGTCAGGTGACCGATGTTGCCACCAGCATAACATTTAGCCAAGTCTTATTGGCTTGAATTTTTTGACTGAGAAAGAAGTAAAAGCAATATAGAAAATGCTAAACACTAGCAAGGAGGTGACAACCGACACCGGTCATCCATCACCGTCATTTCAACTTCACCAACGGATAATTCAATCCATTGACTTCGTTTTTCATCACCTGATATTTTTTCAAACTTCTAAAAAGCTCTGTCAGGTTTCTGAAGCCATAAGACCTAGGGTCAAAACTTGGGTCTATCTTTCGTAGTGAAGCACCGATTTTGGCGATGTGAATTTCTTCATCTTCATCTGAGGAAATCTCAAATGCCTTATCAATGATTTTAAGATCTAGCTCTTGATTTTCTTTGGCGGGGATCTCCTTTTTGATTTCTTCTTCGATTACTACATTTTTACGGGTCGTGCTGACTTTACTTTTGTCAGTTTTCTTTGCCTCTGATTTGTTGTTTTCTTCTTTGGCATGAGGAGAAAGGTTCTCTGCGTAGGTAAAAATCTCACAGGATTGCACAAAAGCTTTTGGGGTAATCCTACGACCTATTCCCATCACAAATAGGCCTTCCTCACGGATCCTTTTTGCCAAACCTGTGTAGTCAGAGTCAGAGGAAACGATACAAAAACCATCCACAGAACCGCTATGGAGTATATCCATAGCATCGATGATCATGGAGCTGTCAGTCGAGTTCTTTCCAGTCGTATAGGAGAATTTCTGTATAGGGCTGAAGGAATGAAGGTTAATCATTTCCTTCCAGCTGTTCATATGAGGCGTAGTCCAGTCGCCATATATTCTTCTGATGGTTGCTTTTCCGTATTTGGAAACCTCCTCTAGGATTTCTTTGAGTAGTTTGGCTTGTGCATTGTCACCATCAATTAAGACGGCGATATTGAATTTATTTTCTTGCATGAATAAAAATTTAGTGGTTGAAGCTTAAAGCTAGCAATTAGTAAGCCGAGGATGGGATTTGGAAAGGAAAATTGAGTTAGTCCCAAGTTTTTCTTATCTCTCGCGGCGGCGCAAGGGCGCAACGAAGTCTGCTTAGCGATTGGGCTGTGTGTTGAACCTCAAATGTTTTAGGATCCAATTTAACTCTGGCCGTTATGAGTAACCTCACTCACTTGGCTGGAAGAATCACTGGTCGTGCCTTTGGCACTCTGACAGCTTATTGCTTCCTAGAACCCAGAATTTCATTCTGGGTTTTTACTGTCAATGCTGTTGACATTTCTGAAGTCCTAACTGAATCTCCTTCAGAGAGATAATTGGTAAACTTATTATAATGAGGCTCCGACTATGAGCTTCTTGCCAACGGCAAGTTCAATGCTAACCCAGAATGCAATGCTGGGTTGGTTGGGACTAGAGGGGCTAAGAGTGCCGAAGGCACGATCGGTTTTTTGACCTTTTTTGCTTTTAGCGGTTCCATTTAATTCTCTGGATTTTGCCAGTTACAAGTATCACCGTTCCACCTCCAATAAAACAACCCATAAGAAAGGCGCTGCCATCATTTCTAGGAAGGAAATTTATTGCAATGCCGATGGCTATAAGTACTAATCCTAAAATTCTTATTTTATTCATATTGATTTATAGATTTGACCTATTTGTGTCTGATACAAGTAAACTTACCTTGACTACATCTACACTAACAGTGTTTATTCTCATTATTAACCAAAGGTTTTCAGAAGTAATCCGATAACAAAACCAATAATTAGAACAAATGCGAAAATAACTCCGCATCCAGTTCGGGGAGATTCTATGATTGCCTTATCATTTTTGTAAAAGTCAAATACCATCCCATTGATACCATAGCCTATACTGATTTTGCAATTGGATGTAATTCCATTGTCCATCATCCAGAAACTATGGTCAGTTCCAAATACCGAGTATTTAGACGAAACGATTTCATCATTCACTTTTATGACTTCTTTTCCCAGCCATGAGTTAGAGATTTCAATTTTATTTTCGTCTAGGTAAATGGTTGAGAATTTCATGTTTCGATTTTTTGCTAGTTAAAAAGGAGGGTTTTTAAATCGTCTTCTGAATTAATATTCCTGTTGTTTAATTCAATTTCGTCGTTGCATAAAATGTCATCAACTTGTTTCGTAAAAATATCAAGAGGTGCAATTAATTTTAGGTTTTTCATAAAAGAGGAAGTTTGTTAATCTATATTTTAAACAGTTTATTCTCCTCATAAATTAATCCTTTTACTAGTGGGTTAATTTCTGAATTGATGCGGTTGATTTCAGTTTGGAGATTGGTTTTTTTCAACTTGTTTATATAATGAAATAAAAAAGAGCGCTTCCCAGCACTCCTTTTTTATATCCTAGGGGATTTTACCCCAACTTCTCCTTAAAGAACCCAATCGTTCTATCCCACGCTAAGGTTGCCGCAGCTTCATCGTAGCGAGGCGTGGTATTGTTATGAAAACCATGATTCACATCCGGATAGAAGAATGCTTGATTTTCTACGTTATTGGCATCAAGAGCCTTTTCGTACGCTGGCCAGCCGGCATTTACGCGTTCGTCCAGTCCTGCGAATTGCAGCATCAGCGGAGCTTTGATTTGAGCTGTTTCTTCTGCGGTTGGCTGACCTCCATAGAAAGGAACCGAGGCATTCAAAGTAGGAATGCGGACTGCCATCATATTTGATATCCAGCCACCGAAGCAGAATCCTACCACACCGACTTTCCCATTGCAATCCGGATGTGCCTTCAAATACTCGTAAGCGGCGATGAAATCCTCTAGCATTTCATTCCGATCACGCTTGCTTTGCATAGCTCTACCTTCGTCGTCATTGCCGGGATATCCTCCAAGAGGTGTAAGTGCATCAGGCGCCAAAGAGATAAATCCTGCTACAGCTGTTCTTCTTCCCACATCCTCTATGTAAGGATTCAATCCGCGATTTTCATGCACGACTACCACTCCTGGCACCTTGCCTGAAGTTCCTGTTGGGGTGGAAAGTAGGCCTTTGATTTCTCCTCCTCCTTTTGGTGAATTGTATGTGATGTAGTCTGAAGACAGACGCGGATCATCGGATTTGATCGTGCGCGTATCCAGGTAATTTGGCATCATTGCACTCATCAGCGCGGCAACTGTTACGCCTCCTACGGCATAAGCGGATAGTTTTTCGATAAATTGTCTGCGCTCCAGTTTATTGTGCGCATAAGCATCATACAGGTCGAAAACGCCTTGGTCTATGTTTTCTTTCTTTAATTCCTTCATGGTTTTGGTGTTATGGGTTGTCTTGTAATTTACTGATTTGCATGAAGTAAATAAATTCACTCGTGTAATTATTTAGACACTAGACGCTATCAAGTACCAAGTATCACAAACCAAGAACCACGAATCGACAACCGCCAACCATGAGTCCCTTACAACCTTTCAACTTTCCAACCTTCCCACCTCCAACTTCCAACTTCCTTTTATTCTTCCGAACTTGCGTGCACAAATAATTGACTATTCCCTTGGCTTCGAAAGTTCTCTTCATCACCCCGCCTTTTACTCAGTTAAACACGCCATACCCAGCGACGGCTTATCTGAAAGGATACCTCAATCAAATCGGTGTGGCTTCCAATCAGGTGGATTTGGGCATTGAGGTGATCTTGCAGCTTTTTTCTAAGGCAGGACTGAAGAAAATCTTCCAGGAGATAGAAACCAATGAACCGGAACTGTCCGAGAATGTGGCTAGAATCGTGCGCCTGAAGGCCAATTACCTGCAGACGATAGATCCTGTGATCGCTTTTCTGCAGGATAGAAATCCTACGCTGGCTTACCGGATTGCTGAGGGAGATTACCTGCCTGAGGCCAGTCGATTTGAGCAATTGGATGATTTGGAATGGGCTTTTGGTACGCTGGGGATTCGTGATAAAGCCCGGTATTTTGCTACACTTTACCTGGAGGATATCGGCGATTTGATCTCGGAGCAGATCGATCCGCACTTTGGTTTCAGCAGATATGCAGAGCGATTGGGCATGTCAGCCAATTCGTTTGACGAGATGCATGAGGCGCTGGATCAGGATTTTGGTCTGATCGACACCTTGCTTTGTAACTTGCTGGAGCAAAAGATTCAGCAGTACCAACCAACTTCCGTTGCCTTTTCAGTTCCTTTTCCCGGCAACCTCTATGGAGCTTTCAAATGCGGTCAATACCTCAAAAAGCACCATCCTGAGTTGGTACTTTGGATGGGTGGAGGCTATCCAAATACAGAATTGCGCTCGCTGAAAGAGCCGAGAGTTTTTGATTACATAGATTTTATAGTTTTGGATGATGGGGAAGCGCCGATTCGGCTGTTGCTCGATCATCTGGATGGGAAGATACCCGTTGCTGAGTTGAAGCGAACTTTTACCAGAATTGATGGTCAGGTGACGTATTGCAATAGCAATGCTGCCAAGGATGTTGCGCAGCGAGAAGTGGGCACGCCGGATTACTCTGATTTGATGATTCGGGATTATCTCTCCGTGATCGAGGTGGCCAATCCCATGCACAGACTCTGGTCAGATGGGCGCTGGAACAAGATGACGCTGGCGCATGGCTGCTACTGGGGTAAATGTACTTTTTGTGACGTGTCGCTGGATTACATTGGTAGATATGAGCCGATCACGGCTTCCATCTTGTGCGATCGCATCGAGGAGATTATCGCTCAAACGGGCGAAAATGGGTTCCACTTCGTCGATGAAGCGGCGCCTCCGGCACTGATGCGGGATCTGGCGATAGAGATACTCCGCAGGGAGCTTTCTGTGGTTTGGTGGACGAATATCCGCTTCGAAAGTAATTTCACAGCAGACCTTTGTCGTCTCTTCAGAGCTTCTGGCTGTATTGCCGTTTCAGGAGGACTTGAGGTTGCTTCAGATCGCTTGCTGCAGATGATCAAAAAAGGCGTGACAGTTTCCCAAGTTGCTCAGGTAACCAATCATTTCACCCAAGCGGGAATCATGGTTCATGCGTATCTGATGTATGGTTTTCCTACACAGACAGCTCAGGAAACCATTGATTCCTTGGAGATGGTGCGACAGCTGATTCAGGCTGGGGTAATCCAATCCGGTTTCTGGCATCGATTTGCCATGACGGCACATAGCCCGGTGGGTTTGGACCCGAAGTCCTTTGGAGCAATCAATCTCATGGCTACCGCAGGCACTTTTGCCAATAACGACCTACCACATGATGATCCTACGGGAGCTGATCATGAGATTTTCGGTGAGGGCTTGCGCAAATCACTTTTTAATTACATGCATGGAGTCTGCTTTGATGTGCCGCTTCAGGACTGGTTTGAAGCTAAAGTTCCCAAGACTACTATTTCCAAGAATTACATAGCAAACGAGATAAACAATGAGCCGACTCCTGAATACAAAGATCGAAACAGGATTTTGTGGATAGGGGCACAGCCGGAGTTGCAGATTTTCGAAGAGGACGAGTTGTGTGAGTTGATTTTCTCAGGGAAAAAGGAAGACTTCGCGATGGAGCTTCCGCTTGATTTGGGACAGTGGGTTGCTGAACTGCTCAGCACGGTTGGTTATGAGCAAGAGCTAAATACGCTCAAGCCAATTCGGGAAAGTTACGAGTTGCAGTTTGGTGACTTCGAAGAAATGCTGGAATCTGAAGTCTGGGAGATTTTGAGAGAGCACGGATTGTTGGTGTTTTGAACTAAGGGCAGGCAGACCGAGGTTTGCCTCAAGGCTAGTGTTTGCCAAATATTTTAAAGCTTTTGTTACTTAATTGGCAGAAAAGAGAACGTAGGTTATGTTTTATTTCCATTGACTTAGCTTAGTCGGAAATATGAAATACTACTCAATAAGGGAAGTGATTTTAATCTCAAAACGGGATATTTTTTACTCAAAACCTGAGCTGATGAAAAGTATAAAGTTTGACCGGAAGCAAATTTTGAGGTCAATGTTAGAAGTTCCGATTTGGGAACTCCCCCTTTATTAAAGGGGGCTAGGGGGATTAATTTAGGCGAAATTCAAACTGAGAGTCTTCACTTTCACTCAGAAACATACTCATTTATTAAAGAACTGTGTTCTGGCTTTTTACTGAACCTTAAAACCAAAAATTGCAATGGCACAAATTGTGAATCGTTGTCCTAGAAATCATTTTAAAACTTAAACTTCCCCGACATGAACAATCTTTTCAAAGGACTAATCGCAGGCTATGGAGCTTACAAACTAGGCGGTGGGTGCCTAGGCACCATCTTGGTATTTGTAGTGATATTTTTGCTGTTAGGGCAGTGTAGCTAAGAGACTATTCCACCACCAACCTTAAACCACTTTCCCCATTTGAGGATCTGAAATGCTGTCTTTGCCGGTTCCCAACCTTCCGGCGTAGGTGTATTTCAGATCCGAGTTTTTCTTTGTGGCAAGTGAAATCTGAAACCAAGCTTTGTGCTTTTTCTTGTAGTATTTGAAGCTAAGTTGCCAAAAGATAAGCCTACAAATTATTTAGCCACAGAGAATAATAAGAAACCTTCTGTTGTAAAAAAGGATCAAATTTAAACCTTATAAATTGGGTGCGACAGAAGTTTTTAATTTGGTGGGATTAGCTTTAGAGATTGATTATTATAGGGAAAAATACAACTTCTATCTGAGTGTTTATGAAAATAATTATCGGTCTTTTTTATATACATGAGGGTTTTCAACGATACCTTTTTTGAACAGTTTTCTTAAATTGGATCGGAGATAAGCATCCATTTTTAGAACCTTATCTCTTAACTTCTGCTCAGGTCTTCCTCTAAATGAAGTAATGTGAAATTTATCGGATTGGTGAAGTGGGCTATTTGAAAAATAGTAGTTCGAAACACAATTCCTTGCTCCGTCGATTTGAACGGGACTTACTGAATGCCAAGAGGATTGGTGAGTCGCCATCACTATTAGTCTATTGAAGCTTGAATGTAGGGTGATTTGCTCGTTTTCTACACCATATGGCCAAAGCTCTAAATGTCCACCATTTTTGTCTTCCCAATTTGGTGTGACATAAAATAAGAGGTTTAATACCCTCCATCTATTTCTATCCTTATCGTGGGAGTTGTCCAAATGAGGATTTAAAAACTGGTTCATCTTCATTGACGAGAGTCCACCTGCATACAAGTGCTCATCAGGGTAAAGATCTTCTATTTGACATATATCTTGTACCTCTTTCACTACCCCTCTATCTTGAAATGCATAAATAACCTCTTCTAGCAGCGGGTGGTATTTATTCATTTGAGAAGAAGTGTGTTTATTTTCTCTCAAACTCTTCTTTAAAGTCATTTCCTCAGGTTTAGGGAAATCTCTACCGATTTCATCCACAATTTCTGATGGAAGCAGATTGTCTATATAAAAATAACCAATCAAGTGTTTTGATTGGTTGTATTGTTCTTTCAAACTTTCTTTTTCTTTGATGATTTTTGCGATGATTAATTTTGCAATTGTCTCACGAGTTAATGTTGCTACTTCCATAGTTTGAATATCAGATGAATAGGTTGAGATTTGTTGTCAAAAAATAAAGTCCAAGTAGTAATTCGGATTAGGACTATCATTTCTGTATTCTATAATAATAAACATCATTTTAGTAAGTTCAAAAAACATTACAATGTATTTATTAAAATAACACAACTAAGTTATTGAGAGAATTGAGTGAGGTTTATAGCCTATTTGATTTAGATCTGAATAAAAAATGGCCACCCATTAGTTCATAACCTCCACTAAATAACGCCACCCATCTGAGGATCTGAAATGCTGTCTTTGCCGGTTTCCAGCCTCCCAGCGTAGGTGAATTTCAGTTCCGAGTTTTCCTTTGTGGCAATGGTAATCTGATACCAGCCTTGATGCTTTTTCGTGTCGATTTTGAGGCTGGTTTCCTTCCCAGCCGCCAACTTGATTTCCTTATTTAACTTCAGATAAATCTCGTCTTTTACAGAAAGTGTAAGATTAGATGCCGAGGTGTTTTTAATAGTCAACTCCAATTCTTCAGTGGCTTTATTGTTTTTGAAAAGAGGTTTTGCAGCTATTTCGATATTGGATGCTTGCGGGGAGCCTTTGAATTCCCGATAGAAGCCATTTGGGCCATATACTCTCAGATGATAGAGTCCATTTTCGAAGTCGGAAACAGGCCATTCGTAAGAGATACTATCACCTGACTTCACTGCAAAAGCCCAAGTTTTCACTGATTCAAAGGTATTTGTATCTTGATCCAAGTACCTGCCGGGTGCATAAACATTGAAGGCAGAACCCAAGGCATCTTTCCCGAAAATATCCTGGGAGGCAGTGAATTTGACTACAAAACTCTTTCCGTCTTTACTGAGTTGACCATCAGCATGAAGGTCATATTTCAAGCCATTGGAAGGCTTTGTGCCAGGTTCTTGAGCTGCGAAAACCGATGAATTAGCTTGATTTTGAGTTGCTTGCCTCGCCTCTTCTGCACTTAGCTTTTTGAAGTTGGTCGGAACATTCTTGAATTTGGCGTTGTAAATCTGCTTAACAAATTCGGTCTCATTTATAGGTTCAGCATGTTTTATTTTTTCACCATTATAGGGTCTGAATGCGGAGGTCAAATCTCCACTTACAGTTCGTCTCCATGAGCTGATATTGGATTCTTCGATGGTTTTTCCAGTCTTTTTAGAAAGGAACTTCTCCAAAAACTGAATGGTAGAAGTGATGTCACATACTTCAGAATTGACCCAGCCCCCACGGGACCAAGGGGAAGCAATGATTAACGGAACTCGATATCCTAAACCAACCGGGCTTGTTCTTGAATCTTTAGGTTTGAAGCCAGCTTTGATCTCTTCTTCTACAGTTACATACTCTCCAGCAGAGGAAAGTCCATCAGACATTTTGCCATTGGGCTCAGTAGGATGAGGCGGTACGAAAGGAGGGATGTGGTCGAAATAGCCATCATTCTCATCGTAATTGATGATGAAGATTGTCTTTTTCCATACCTCAGGATCTTCTGTGAGGATGTTCATGATTTCAGAAGCATACCAAGCGCCATACCAAGGTGCACTAGGGTGATCAGAGAATTTTTGCGGAGCTACCAGCCAAGAGACTGCTGGAAGTGTTCCTTCTTTCACATCTTTTCGGAATTGAAATAAGATGTCTCCTTTTGGGATCAGCGTCTCACGATCATTACCATTTTCTTGGTAAGAAAGTTTTTCCGTTTTATGATAATCAGGGTCGCCAGTATTCGTCTGGAAAGCCTTTTTGTGTAGGTTTTTAGAGCGGTCGGAAAGCTTATCAAATTCTTCTGCATTCCACTTTTTTAGGTATACATCCAGATAAGCCAAGCCATCTTCTTTCTCTTTCAATTCTTTTTGTAGCTCCTCTAGATTGGCTGGTTTACTGGCCAGAGTTACCTTGAGTTCTGCGATTTCGGCTGGAAGGGCCTTTTCTCTTCCTTGGAGAAAAAGGTAATGTGCTGGATGAAAACCTGAGTTAAATTGTGAAAACCACTCTAGGTTATTGTCCGTGAAGTTTGCCAAAAGAGACTCATTTTCACCATCCAATTCAGTTGTGATACTCAGTTCGTTTTGATAAACTTTCCAGGAAATATCATTGTCCTCAAGGCGTTCGGGGAAGGTTTTCCAATTCCCTTCTTTCCCGTAGGTCAATTCCCCATTCCGGACTTTTGCTTTTTCTCCATCAGCACCATGCGTTTTTCCTGTCCAGAAATAACTCCTATTGGTCGTAGTGCCGCATAATGCTGCACAAAAATGCTGATCACAAACCGTGAATGCATCGGCCAGCGCGTAGTAAAAAGGTAAATCCTCACGGCTGTAGTAGCCCATGGTCAGTGGAATATCATAATATTGTTTTCCTGGTCTTTTGGCCTCAATCCAATTGTTGTATTTACCACCGTTTCGAGCATCTACTTGATTCTCCCATGAATGGGGAGTTCCACTCATCCAAGTGGCTTTAGTGTCTTTGATGTCAAAGCGAAAAGGGGCAAAACGATTTCCGTCTTTATCTGGCTGAAGCCAAACGGGATTTTGATCTGGAAGAGAAATCGCACGGGGATCATTGAATCCACGTACCCCTTTCATCGTACCAAAACAGTGATCAAAAGACCTGTTTTCCTGCATCAGCATCACGACATGTTCGGCATCATAAAAAGTAGTTCCCGGTGCTGCAGGTATCGCCATGGCTCGTTGCACTGCCATTGGCATCGTGCTCCAGATACTTGCTCCGCCAGTTACCAAGGCCGCTTTCTTTAAAAATTCTCTCCTCGAATCGTTCATTGTGCTCTTTATTTTGGTTTAAGTATACTGACTTTTTTGGGTTGGCCTAAGGTTTATATCATTTCCTTATTGTTATGATTTTATTAGAATGGCTTAAATTTAACTATATCAGTGACTTAGATTTACTGAAGAATTATTGTGTAATTTAACCTGAAATAAGAATTAGCAATATGGAAGAGTTTTTAGAGCCGAAAAAGGATAAAACCGAACGAGTACAACAGACTTTTTTTCGGGTGACCTTCATGAATAATTGTAACCTGCTTCAAATCGCTGATAACAAGGCAAACATTGTAATTAGCATAAATGCACTTGTAATATCTTCTGTAGTGGCCATCATCGGATATGGGACTATTTCCCATCAATTGGATTACCAGAATACAATCACACTAATTCCAATTATCGTGTTGTTGACTACCTGCCTGATTTCAACTTTCCTGGCTGTGCAGGCTGCAAGACCGAAGGTGTTAGGAAAAAAGAATAAATTAGATGAGGAAGTGAAATCCAGCATGATGTTTTTCGGCGTAATTTCGAATTTCACGCTCACTGAGTATCTGACAGAACTTGATAAAATACTGCCTTCAAAAAAGCAGGTACAAGAGCAAATGGCTATTTCATTATACTATCAGGGGAAGGTGTTGAATAGCAAATATAAACTCCTAGCGCAGGCTTATACCGTATTTATCATTGGGTTAGCCATAGGAGTGATTACCTTTTTTATCTATTTGTCACTATTGTGAAGGAAGGGAGCTCGATACTCCAGTTTCCTCTAAAGCTTACTCAAGTTTGGTCATTAAAATGATACCAGTCGACCAGTTCATTTTAGTGATGGTAAAGTCACTAAGGTTTTCTAAACGCTCAATGAGATCTCTTGCTTTTTGGGCATGTCCTGCTGGCCAAGTTGGCTGCTCTTGCATGTCATCGACGATATAGATTCCCCCTATTTTTAGTAAGGCTAGAGTCTCTTCCAACTCACTGTATTTGCCTGGCCAAGCATCTGCGAAAATCAAGTCGAATTGTTCCCCTCTATAGTTTTTGATCCAGACAGCAGCATCTTGACAAAGGATATTGATTCGTGAATCAAGCTTGAAAAGTTGATTAACAATATCTATAAGCTTCGGGTCATTGTCTATGGTGATAATGCTTCCGCAATCATCCATGCCATCTGCCATCCAAGCAAGTGATAAGCCTATGCCTGTACCGAGTTCAAGAAAGTTGCCGCAAGGTTTACTGGCTACCAAAGTTCTCAAAAGGGAGCCTACATATAGGTCTGAAGGCATGGTAAAGCCTATTTCTTGACATTTGGCAGCAATAGCAGCATGAACTCTTGGTTTGAGTTTAATATCTGATTCCTTCATTAAATAAAAATTGATGAGTTAAAAATGTTGGTTGTTCAAAAAGTTACGAAAAATCCGCTTTCGCGGATTTAGCACTAATAGGTGTATTTTACAGAAACTCGTTTTTGGAGACTTTGATTATCAGGATTGAGCATCGGAGGCGCAGCGGCGGCATCAGCACTGGTTCTCATCATTTGCATGTTTTGATATTCACGATTCATGGGCTGAGAGAGCAAAGAAACTCTATGCACGCGAATCGTTTTAATACCCAAAGTCTGTGCAATCAGTAGAGCCCTACTTTCGGCATTTTTTAAGGCTTCGGTAAGCAAAGCATCTTCAAGGGACTTTTGCGTCGCTTCTGAAACTAGGAAATGCAAATTAAAACTCATGTCTCCAGCTCCTTGGATAGCTTCTACGATTTTTTGAAGGTCTTCATTCTTACTGCTAGTTACAACTCTGAGGGACTGATGGGCTACATAGCCAGAATCTCTGGAGATGCCACTACGGTAAATTCTATTGACATCCACAGCATAATTGTCTGCGATCAATTTGTAATCCTTGATCTTAGCTTTCTTCAATGCAGCGGCCAGCAATTGAGTCTTTTTATTTAATACGCCTACGGCATCAGATACTTCCATGGCTTTTTCTACTAGGTTGATCTGAAAAGAGGCTTCATCTGGAGCAACCTTTCGTTCGCTAAAACCTTCTACTTCAATCAGTGGAACAGTCATGTCATCCTGTGCTAAAACTGGGATGGCTATTACTAAGGCTAGAAATAGGGTGATATAGTTTTTCATGTGATTTTAGTTTGTACAGCTGTTATCTACTCAAAATGAAAGCCAGAATTGAGGAACAGATGAATTATCAATTATTTACTTCCAGTCCAATACCTCCATGGTATTCAGTTCTGGTCCACCACCACGCTTGGCACTTCCGGCAGCGACATAAAGTTTGCCTTTATAATAGATAACTCCAGAGCCATGACGGCCTTGGTTCAGATCCGGTAATCTTGACCAGGTCCCATTTCGTGTGTCTAGAACTTCCACTTCGGAATGTGAAGCTTCCTGCACTGTGCTTTCTCCATTCATTACAAGTAGGTATGGCCCTTTGCCAATGGAAGAAGACCCCCCTCTAGGAGTAGGCAAAGCAGTTGCTACGGTGCTCCAAGAATTGGTTTTGAAATCGTAGAAATCCACCTCAGGAATGACCAAGTCCAGCACTTCACCTATCTCGGCGTGGGAAGTTCTTCCTCCTGCTGCATACACTTTGTCTTCGACTAGTACGGCGCCGAAGTGGTCTCTAGGTCTTGGAGCATCTGGGAGAACTGACCATTCACCAGTTTTTGTATCATATTCATCAAACCAAGGCACAAAGTCTGCATAATGCCCATCGACGATTCCGCAAACTAGGTAGATTTTGTTTCCACGTGTAAATACTCCTGCCGATCCCCTTCTTCTTTCTTCTGGGATTTCGGGTCCTTCTCTCCAGGTGTTGGTCTTTGGGTTGAAAATCAGAAAATTAGGAATGGGAGTTTCGTGTGGGTAGGCACCGGTCAGTGCTCCGATCACGTAGATTTCATTTTTAAAAGTGATGGCTTGAAAATGATGGAATTCCATAGGCGCCATGGCCATAGTTTTCCATGTATTGGTTTTGGGATTGTATTCTTCGATTGGCTTGGTCCCTCTGCCACCAAGGAGATAGAATTTCCCATTGCATTCGACGAATGAGTTTTCGTGCCTAGGAAGTGGGTAATTCGTGGTTTCTACGGTAGTCCAATGATCTGTCGATTGAGAAAATACAGATAGTGAAATCAGTAGGAGTGCTAGGCTCAAAAAGTACTTCATAGATGTTGAGTTTAGGATTGATAGTGTTGAAAATACGGTTTTTTGAATTGTTTATTCAAAGCATATCAAACATATATTTATAGTTGTTTGTCCTTATAAATGATGATACCAAATTACACAGTTTCAAAAATAGCAGGGCCGTCAGCTTCACAGAGATTCTCCGCGCAATGCTCTGTGTCCTAGGCGGTAAAGAAAAACGCCACCTGTTTATCACAAATGGCGCTCTTTATAATCTAAAATTAACTCTTGGGAATTAACTCATTTTTCCAGATCCAGAATCTCCCGGATCTTATTGATCTCACTCATTTCATCGGATAGACCTTGCCCATCATTGGCAGCGATCTTATCACGGAAGGCGGAAAGATTCGAAATATATCCATCCAAAGCAGATAGAATATTGGTCTTGTTCTCTGTGAAAATTGGTGCCCACATCGCTGGGCTTGACTTAGCTAGTCTTACCGTAGAAGCAAAGCCTGAACCCGCCATATCAAAGATGTTCTTCTCATCTTCCATTTTCTGCAAAACAGTTTTGCCCAGCATAAATGAAGAAATGTGAGATAGATGAGACACAAATGCCAAGTGGCGGTCATGCTCCTCAGGATCCATAAATCTCAACTTCAGATTTAGCGCATCAAATAACTTATAAGCCTTCTCTTTAAGCCCTAAGTCAGTTTTTTCCAGATCACAAATGATAGTTACCTTTCTGTCAAGCAAGCCAGCAAATGCAGCATTAGGTCCAGAATACTCGGTTCCTGCAATCGGGTGTGCCGCTAGGTATTGCTTTCTCTTGGGATGATCAGCGACCAATTCACAAAGTTTCGCTTTAGTCGAACCCACATCAAAAACCAGCGTGTTTTCACCAATTTGATCTAGTGTTGTCAAAAGCAAGTCACCTAAAGTATCTGCAGGCGTCGCTAGGATGACGATGTCTGTGTCAGCATCTGGGGCTTCTTTAGCCTCCTGGATTATCCCAAGGTTCAAAGCATCCTGAAGGTTCTTTTCATCCGCATCCGTTCCACTGATCAAAATGTCTGGGAATTTGTCCTTTGAGGCTAGTGCAAAAGAGCCTCCCAAAAGCCCTAATCCTACAATATGTATTTTTTTCATAAGCTGTTATTTAATGCGGTTTATAGCTTCCAAGATCTTGAACTCAGGCATGCAAAGTGAAAATCTCACGAAGCCTTCGCCTTCCGAACCAAAGATTTTTCCCGGTGTGATAAATATATTTTTCTCGTAAAGTAACTCATCGACTAGCTGATCGGCAGTTTTTCCTTCAGGTACCTTGCACCAGACAAATAGTCCCGCTGCCTTGAGATCGTAGCTCAAATTGAGTTTGTCGGCAAGTTTCCAAACTAGTTTTCTGCGACTTTGATAAGTACTTTCGATATCTGAGAACCAATTTTCTCCAAGATTTAAAGCAGCGATAGCTCCTTTTTGAATCCCAAGAAACATCCCGGAATCCATGTTGCTTTTGACCTTGAGTACTTTTGCTATCCAATCTTCACGACCTACAAGCATCCCAACTCTCCAGCCGGGCATATTGAAAGCCTTACTTAAAGAATTTAGCTCCAAGGCAACATCCTTGGCTCCAGGAATCGATAGAATACTGATCGGCTCTTTCGTCAAAATATGACTGTAAGGATTGTCATGAAGTAAAACGATCTGGTGTTTTTGGGCGAAATACACCAATTCCTGAAGCATAGCTCTGCTTCCTGGAGCTCCAGTAGGCATATGAGGATAGTTAATCCACATCAATTTCACCTTGCTTAGGTCCTGATTTTCCAGTTCTTCCAGATTCGGTCTTCCTGCTTTCGCTAAGTCTAGGGAATAGTAGATTGCTTTTGCTCCCAATAAATTTGTCACCGAACTGTAGGTGGGATAGCCTGGATTTGGGATCAGCACTTCATCTCCAGGATTTAAGAAAGTCATGCTCAGATGCATGATGCCTTCTTTGGAGCCCATCATCGGCAGGATTTCCTTGTTAGGGGATAAGTTTACGCCATATTCTCTTGCATAAAACCCTGCGATCGAAGCCCGAAGCTCAGGGATTCCCTGATAGCTTTGATAGCCATGCGCCTGTGGATTATCCGCGGTGTTTTTCAGTGCATCAATTACCTTCTTGTCAGGCGCCAAATCTGGGCTGCCTATACCTAGGTTAATTACTGGTTTCCCATCGGAAATCATCTGATTTACCTCCCGGAGTTTGGCTGAAAAGTAATACTCTTCCACACTGGCAACTCGATCTGCAAAACCTTTCATCTATATCTACTTATTTTCTGCTTAAGTACTCTCCAAATATTTTCACTTCACCAAAGCTAGCTCGAATTTCATCAATAGTCTTGGCGAAAACGGCAGGATCTTCAAAAACCAAGTCGATGAAAAATGCATATTCCCAAGGTTTTTCGATCACTGGGATAGATTGGATTTTACTCAGGTCTATTCCATTGTCAGCAATCAAAGTTAGCAACTTTGCCAGTCCGCCCTTTTGATCTTGGATAGTAACTTTGGTCGAGGCTTTATTTACACTTGTAGTGGGTTTTGAAGCTTCTTTTTGCAGAATAATAAAACGAGTGAAATTGTTTTTAATCGTTTGAATATCCGGAGCAATGATCTCCATTCCATAGATTCCGGCAGCTATACTTGATGCAATTGCGGCCACGCCTTTCAGATTTCCTGCGGCAATATCCCGTGCTACCGAAGCGGTGTCGGTATCTTCTTTGAGCTGGATATGTGGGTGCTGCGCAAAAAAAACTTTGCACTGCAACAATGCCATCGGGTGGGAGCGAACCTCTTTTATATCGTCAATAGTTTGGCCTGGAAGTGCCATAAATTGATGTGCAATCGGGAGGTAATATTCATCTCGTATGCTCAATTCAAAGCGATCTATCAAATCGTAATTAGGGAAAATTGCTCCTGCAATGGAATTCTCTATCGCCATTATGCCGAAGTCAGCCTCCTCATTAGCTACCGATTTGGCTACAGATGGGAAGGTGTCAAAATCCAAAATCTCTATGTCCTCTCCAAAATTGCGTAGCGCAACTTGATGATGAAAAGAGCCAGGAACGCCCTGAATGGCTATTTTTAGCTTGCTCATTTTAGGATTGGCTGAGGATAGAGATTCCTGCTAGCTGGCAATGTTTCCAGAAACTAGGATAAGATTTGTTTACCACGGATGGATCTTCTATGCTTACGCGTGTTTTGGTGATCAAAGGCATAAATGCCATAGCCATTCTATGATCGTCATAGGTATGAATTTTTACATCAGCAGGCATAGTCACCGAAGGGATCACCTGATAGACTTCAGGCTTGATTTCCTTCAAGTCGGCATTGAACTTCGCGAGTTCTTGTTGCAAAGCATAGATTCTATCCGTTTCCTTGATCTTCAAACTTTCCAATCCTGTGAAAGTCGCATTTTGTCCCAAAATAGCACAGGTCACCGCGATAGTTTGAGCGAGGTCTGGACAGTGCGTGAAGTCCCAGGTTTCCAAACCTGTCACTTCCTTCTTTTGCAATAAAACGCCTCCGTTTTGGAATGTGCTTTTTACTCCCAATTGCCCCATGATTTCCACCACAGCTGCATCTCCTTGTAGACTGTTTTCTTTTAATCCGTCCAAAAACAATTCTCCAGAATCAGCGCATGCTAGTAAACTGAACCAGTATCCTGCACCCGACCAGTCACTTTCTACTGCGAAAGTCGTGGACTGGTAAGCCTGATTTGGAACTGAGATTTTGTTGTCAGTCCAAGTGTAGTTGACGCCAAACTGGGACATGGTATCCAAGGTCATTTCTATATAAGATCTGGAACCAACCTTGCCTTCCAACTCAATTTCCAATCCTTTTGGCAGCAAAGGAGCGATCATCAGCATGGCAGATATGTACTGGCTGGAAACATCTCCCCGGATTTTAACCTTATCACTTGTCTGCTCCTTAAGGCCATGAATAGCCATAGGTGGATAACCTTCAACACCCAAATAATGAATTTCAGCACCCACAGTTCTCAAGGCATCTACCAGAATCCCTATCGGTCGCTCGCACATACGTGGCGTTCCTGTCATCACCTTGTTTTGGTTGGTGATCGCAGCATAAGCAGTCAAAAACCGCATGGTGGTGCCTGCATCCAGCACATCATACAGCGGCGGGTTTTTCTTTAGCAAACTGATCATCGTCTGCGTATCACGAGCTTCTGCAAGGTTGCTGAGTTGGTTTTTTCCTTCGGTCAATGCATCGATGATAAGCACGCGATTGGATTCGCTTTTGGAAGAAGGAAGTGGGATATGGGTAGCCGAGAAATCTGATTTTTGAGCCAGATGTATCGTTTCTAAAGTTTCAGTATTCAAAATATGCTGTATTAGGTCTGAGGTAAATTTTGATAGTGATGAATTGCTTCTCGGATTTCCGCACGAGTAACGGGGATGTTGTAAGTACATTCTCCAATTTTAGTCAATAAGGAAAACATCAATTCCTTGCCTTCATTTTTTTTGTCTTGCAGGCAAAAATCAAGAACAGCAGGTAGATCGGATTCTAAGATCTCCACCTTGCCATATACTTTCAAAAACGCAGTTTCAATTTCTTTCAATTCTGCCATCGAAAGATCTAATTTCTTTTTGGAGAGATAAGCTTCGCAAATCATTCCGACCGCAATAGCTTCTCCATGTAATAAATGTCTAGGTCCATCCAAAAAGTATGTTTCAAAAGCATGGCCTATGGTGTGTCCAAAATTTAAGATTTTGCGCAAACCTGCTTCTTTCGGATCTTCTTTTACAACTGATTTTTTGATCTCGACCGAGTGATGGATAATCGGTGACCAATAAGATTTCTCCCAGTTGTCAAAATCAAGGCTTTCGAAGTAAACTTTATCTCTAATCAAGCCATGCTTCATGATCTCTGCATAACCAGATCGTATTTCTTCTTTAGGAAGTGTTTTCAAAAACTCAGATGCGACGATGACTGTTTCAGGTTCATTGAATACACCCAGATGATTTTTTAAGCCCTCGAAATCCACACCTAATTTTCCGCCAACGCTTGCATCTACTTGTGAAAGTAGGGTAGTTGGCATATTGATAAATCGAATGCCTCTCTTGTATATGCTAGCGCAAAAACCGCCCATATCTCCAATTACCCCACCTCCGATATTTAGAAAAAGTGCTTTTCTGTCCAATTGGGCTTTGGTCATCGCCGCCCAGATTTGCATACAAGTGCTGATTGTCTTATTTCTTTCACCTGCTTCTACGGTGAAAAAGGCAGTGTTGGAGGGGAAAACTTCCTCTACTAAAGGCTGACAATTGGCTTTGGTGTTTTCATCTGTGAGGACAAAAAGGCTTGAGCATTTCAACTCGCTAAGTACTGCGGTTAAATCAACAGCTGCGTTTTCAGAAAAGATAATTGCGTTCACGAAGACGGGAGTTTACTGATTGTAATAAAAGCTAAGGGGAGGGTATCCTCCCCTCAGACTTGAATTAGCTCAGTGTTTATGAATTTACTTTTTCTGGATATTTTGTTGCAAACCATACCTTCTCGTGTGTGTCCAAATCTTCCAACTTCCTTTTGCTTTCCGAAGTAGACTTCGGTCAACTGTCTTCCGTCAAAATAATTGGGTGCAGAGAATTATAGAATGAAAATCAATCCAAGTCGTTACTTCTTCACAGGATCAGCTTCTCTAAGCTGCTTTTCTTGACGCTTTACTGACTCTTCGTGAATACAATAAAGTAACTCCTTCATGAATTTCTCACTTAGGTTCTTTGAAGTACCTTTTTGAGTACGACTTTCCATTACATCTTTCCAGCGATCAGACTGAAATACTGATAAGTGATGCTCTCTTTTGTGTGCACCGATCTGATCGATCACTGCGAATCTTTCCTGAAGAATATCCAACAACTGATCATCCATATGATCCACCGCTCTTCTTAGATCGTTCAGGCGCTCACTTGGCTGCTCAGATTCAATTGGTTTTTTGAAGTCGATAGCATCCAGAATTTCTTTCAAACGAGCTGGAGTTACTTGCTGCTTTGCATCAGACCAAGCTTTGTCCGGATCATGGTGAGTTTCGATCATCAAACCATCCAAACCGAAGTTCATCGCTTTCTGAGAAATCTCAAGAATTCCATCTCTCTTACCTACAATGTGAGAAGGGTCATTGATCACTTCCATTCCAGTCCATACGCGCTTCAAGTGCATAGGCATAGACCAGTTTGGCTTGTTTCTGAATCGCTTGTCATAAGAATCAGAGAAACCTCTGTGAATAGCTGCTAGTTTGGTCAAGCCAACTGCATGGAATCTCTCCAAAGCCCCAATCCAAAGATCAAGATCAGGATTCATTGGGTTTTTCACCATCACTGGAATATCAGTTCCTTTCAGTGCGTCAGCAATTTCTTGTACCGCAAAAGGGTTCACAGTAGTTCTTGCGCCTACCCAAACTACGTCCACATTATTTCTAAGGGCAATTTCAGCATGAGCTGCATTTCCTACTTCTACAGTGATAGGAATGTTCAAGTGATGACGAACGATTTCCATCCACTTCAGTCCTTCTTCTCCGATACCTTCGAAACTTCCTGGTCTAGTTCTTGGCTTCCAGATACCTGCACGGAACATAGATGGGATCACATTGTTTTCCTTCATTTCGATACAGATCTGCTCGATTTGCTCTGGAGTCTCCGCGGAGCAAGGTCCAGCGATAATAGTTGGGCCTGTTAGTCCTAGGCCCCAGTCTTTGATTTGCTTGTGTTCTTTCATAATACTGAGCGTTAAATAAAAAAAGCCCGACTCTTTCGAATCGGGCTTTATGTGTTTATAATTTCTTTTTAGTTTTTGGCTAGGCAATACACAACTCCGATTCGATTTTGTCTTCGAAAGTAAAAGTAAAAGAAGCTAAAATATTTCGCTGCTGTGTTTAACATGTGCCAAATGTAAAGTGGTGATTTTTAAAATCAAAATTAATTTTTCGGCACAGGTATTATTTAATCCTCAATAATTCAGTGATTTCATTGAAAATTTTAAAATCTAGCCCAAAAATCAAAGGCTTTCAGAATTTAATTCTGATTTTATCTCAAATACTTCTTATATAGTCTTTAAAATATTTTTTTGAATAAGTTTAAAAGCTTTAAAATTGAAAAGGGGATAGGATCTGTTATTTGAGGCTGTGGTCAGAGAAGACTATAGCCCTTGGGAATTGATCTTCTTTGTTCTTGCGAGTACTCCATGTGGTTGGTTAGTGTAGCAGAGTTTTTAGCCGAAAGAAGGTGTTTTCTGCGACTCAACACATGGTTCATTTATCCTAATAAAAGGAAAGTAGAAGCAGTTTTTTTAATATCTTTGCAGCTTTATTTATGAAATATGACTGCAAAACCCAGTATTTCTTTTGAGAATCTAAAGGTCGCCTTTGCCTCAAAATCTGATGCAGAACTCAGGAGAATGCACCTGGTTTTTGCCATGTTGAATAATAAATTTGTTGCGGATCTAGGAATAGTCCTGACCAAAATTGGTTTTGCTCTTCATTTGCCTATCAAAGGAATAATGAGACAGACGATGTTTGGTCACTTCTGTGGAGGAGAGACAATCGCTGAATGTACCAAAGCTGCTCAGGATTTAGCGAAATATGGAGTGCTGTCTACACTCGATTATTCAGTTGAGGGTGAAGGTGATGAAGCGAGCTACGATCAGAGTTGTGCTGAGATCTTGAAAACTATAGATAAAGCAGAAAACCAATCCTCTTTGCCATTTGCGGTTTTCAAGGTGACAGGTCTTGGGGATTTCCGGATTATGGTGAAGGTGCAAGCTGGAGAAAAGCTTTCAGAAGAAGAGAGTTTGGCTTTCGAACGACTGAAGAATCGATTTGATCAGTTGTGTAATGCAGCTTTTCAGAAGAATATAAAAATACTCGTGGATGCGGAGGAGTCATGGTTTCAGGATGTGATTGATACTATGACATACGAGGCGATGGAGAAATACAATAGGGAATCTTGTATTGTCTATAATACCTATCAAATGTACCGTCACGAAATGCTGGCTCGTCTCAAAGCTGCTGAAAAGGTTGCCAAAACCAAGGGGTATTTCTTGGGAGCAAAGCTAGTTCGTGGTGCTTATATGGAAAAGGAAGCGGAACGTGCGGAAGAAATGGGCTATCCAAATCCTATTCAGCCTAATAAATCCGCCACGGATAGGGATTACAATCTTGGGGTGCAGTTTTGCATAGAAAATGACATTTACTTAGTATCAGGTTCTCATAATGAAGAAAGCAACCGTTTAGTGGTTGAACTGATGGAGAAACATGGTATTGCAAGGGATTCTGAGCGAATTTATTTCGCGCAGCTCTATGGGATGAGTGATAATATTTCATTTAATCTAGCCAAGGAAGGCTATAAGGTCTTGAAATATTTGCCTTATGGTCCAGTGGAAAAGGTTATGCCATACCTGATGCGTAGAGCTTCTGAGAATTCCAGTATTGCAGGACAAAGTAGTAGGGAGTTTTCGATGATTAAGAAGGAGATCGAGAGAAGGAAGGGGAGTGAGTGATTAGTTGACAGTTTGCAGAGGTCAGTTGACAGTTTGGTCAGTTTACAGTCGCAGTTTAGGGAGTAGTAAGAAGTGAAAAGTTAGAGGTGTAGGAAAGAGAGTAGATGGTCAGTTTCAGTGATATATTGCCTTTGGGGATGAGAAAAGTGAAGGGTAGTAAGTGGTGAGTAATAAGAAGTGAAAGGTTAGAGGTTGAAAGTTCGGTGTAAGCATCGGTCATCTGACACCCAACAAAATAAAAAGAACAACAAATTTCAAATTATATAGAATGCAAGTTTTAAGCGAACAGGAAATAGAAAGACGTAAAGACCGGGAAGAACTGATGAAGCTAGGGATCAATCCCTATCCAGCTGAGGCGTTTCCGATCAATGTCAATGCGGAGGATATTCATCGTAACTATGAAAATCGCAAGAATGACTACAAGAGCATTTCGATAGCTGGGCGATTGATGAGCCGTAGGATTATGGGTTCGGCTTCCTTTGGCGAGATCCAAGATGCTACAGGTAGACTACAGTTCTATGTGCGTCGCGATGATATTTGCGAAGGCGAAGACAAGACTTTATATAATACAGTATTTAAAAAGCTGTTGGGAATCGGTGATTTCTTAGGCTTGAAAGGATATATTTTTACTACTCAGACTGGAGAGATTTCCCTTCATGTGACCGAATTGACTGTGCTTTCTAAGTCTGTGAAGCCACTTCCCGTGGTAAAGCGTGACGAAGATGGAAATGTGCACGATGGATTTACAGATCCAGAGATGCGCTATCGTCAGCGCTACGTGGATTTGACTGTGAATCCTGAGGTAAAGAAAACCTTCATTACACGTTCCAGAATCATTAGCCAGATGCGTCGTTATTTTGACGATCATGGATGGCTAGAGGTGGAAACACCAATTCTTCAGGCCGTTCATGGTGGAGCAGCTGCGCGTCCCTTCGATACGCATCACAATACTTTAGATATGCCACTTTTCCTCAGAATAGCCAATGAGCTTTATCTGAAGAGATTGATCGTCGGTGGATTTGATGGAGTGTATGAGTTTGGGAAAATGTTCCGAAACGAAGGTATGGACCGTACGCACAATCCAGAATTTACTTCCATGGAAATCTATGTAGCCTACAAAGATTATATCTGGATGATGGAAATGGTGGAGGAACTGATCGAGCAGGTGACTGAAGCGATTCATGGCAAAACCAAACTAACAGTTGGGGCAAATGAGATCGAATTCGCTGGACCATACAGACGATTGACCATGTACGATTCCATCAAGGAATATGCAGGTATCGACGTAAGCAAGATGGATGAGGAAGGCCTACGCAAGGTTTGTGCAGAAATGGGTATTGATACCGATGAGACAATGGGTAAGGGCAAGTTGGTAGATGAGATCTTCGGCGAGAAGGTTGAGGCCAAGTTGATCCAACCAACATACATCACAGATTACCCTATTGAGATGACGCCTTTGGCGAAAAAGCATAGAACTGAGCCAGGTTTGGTAGAGCGTTTTGAACTGTTTGTCAACGGTAAAGAAATCGCAAATGCATACACTGAGCTTAACGATCCTATCGATCAGCGTGAGCGCTTCGAAGATCAGTTGAAGCTAGCTGAGCGTGGTGATGATGAAGCTATGGCTATGGATGAAGATTTCCTTCGTTCATTGGAGTACGGAATGCCACCAACCTCAGGTTTGGGAATCGGTATTGATCGTCTGACTATGTTGTTGACTAATAATACTACTATACAAGAAGTCTTATTCTTCCCTCAGATGAGACCTGAGAAAAAGCAGGTGGAAATGACCGAGGAGGAAAAAGGAATATTTGAATTGTTGAAAGCAGAATCTCCAGTGGCAATTGCCGACTTGAAAGGCAAAGCTGGATTAAGCGGCAAGAAATGGGATGTAGCAATGAAAGGCCTTACCAGCAAGGGCGTTGCGAAAGTGACTAAAGAAGGTGATGCTATCACGGTATCACTAGTCGACTAATTCCAAATTGATATAAAAATAAAACCGGGCTGTGAGGCTCGGTTTTTTTTATGAGTATTTTTTTAATAGCAGGATTTGTTGAGCATCGAAGGTCTAAATTCAAAATAGACTCATCGCTTCTTCTGTAACCCTTTGGACTTTTCTCGCATGACACTAAAAAGGACCAAGAGACAAATTAGAATAAAAGAAATCCCTAAATATCCCTCAATTCCAATATAAGTGATCTCCTTCCGCTCCAAAATCCATATAATCAGATTAAGCCAAGCTAATCCAATCAAAAATTTAGTAGGAGTAGTCATCTTGTTGTTCATCAACTCAATTTTTCATGTTGTTTAATTTATCTCTGATTTTGCCCAATATTTCATTGGGATAGCCCATATCTCTCAGCACGAAAACAGCATTGGTACTATCCAAAACCCCAGATCTGAGTTGGAAATCATATTGATATTTACCAGCCATATCCTGTCCCGTAAAGTAGAAAAACATAAAAGCCGGAAGCCCATTAACCAGCTCCAAGTCATGCGTGGTGGCAATCACTATAGAATTCTCCTTAGCTAGTTGGTTGAGAACTTCTGAAGATATCACCAGTCGCTCACGACTGTTGGTTCCTTTGAAAATCTCATCGATCAAAAGCAAGTTGAAACCTTCCTCATTTTGAACTGAGAGCATTTCCTTCATCGTCTCGGCCTCACTGTAGAAATAACTTTTGTCACTTTCCAACTCATCAAACGTCTGGATAGACGAATAAATACGAAGCTTTGGAACTGTCATCTCCGTTGCGAAAACGGAATTAATTGTCTGGGCCAACAGGCAGTTCAATCCTATGATTCTTAAGAATGTACTTTTTCCTGACATATTTGCACCTGTGATCAAAACGCCATTTTGATCAATCAAAATAGAATTTCGGATAGATTCTGAAACTAAAGGATGAAGCATCCCTTTGCCATCTACTTGGAGCGAAGCACTCTCTCGAGGCAAAGTGATCGAAGGATCCATCTGTCTAAGTTGCCCAAGGGATAGCGCAAAATCCAGGTGAGCAACGTACTCAAAATTTTCTTTAATCAATTTTTGCTTTTCGCCTATCTCTTTGAGAATTGAAAAATAGAGTATGGTTTCGATGAGGAATGCAGCCTTAATTATCTCCAAAATATACCCAGCCAATTCCGCTAATTCACTAAACCCTTTTATTCTCGGTTTGAGCATGGATGCCTTAAAAATGAGTGGTCCTACCTTTTCGATTTCAGGCTGCTTTGTCAAGTGGATTTTTTGCTTTTTTGACTCTAGGAGAATCACCTTTGAAATTGCTAGCATCTCTCCAAGCTGACCAAATGTCCTTGACTCAAGAGAAACTGTCAGTTTGCTCCAATAGTGGATTATGAAATTGCAAGTGATTACTAGTATCGCAGGAAAAATCATCCATTCAATGAAAAGCGACGAGATCACACTAATAAGAGAAAGTCCCGATAGAAGGTAAAACAAGATGATATACCAGGGGTTTTTAGCTGTGTCTCTTTGAAAAACATTACACAAAAAATAGGAATCATTCTTTGCTAAGATTTCAAGCTTGCTCATCAAAAATGATTTAAAACCTGGGTTTTTCTCAATTGTTTGAATTGTTGATTCTAAATTTTCATCCACCAAAGGCCCCTGCTTCACCAATCGAAGCGAAGAATACAGGTATTGTTCTCCGTATTTGGTATGGGTATGATCAATTTTAGAAAAGACCTCATCCATCCCCAGATCATTCCAAAGCTTGGAAGAAATATCTTGAAAAAAGCTAGTCCTATCTGATTGCTGATAGTACTTACTGATCCTGTCAAAATCCAGATTGACTAATTTCTTCATTAGATTTAAGTAAGATTACCTTTTCTGATTTTAAGAAGTAAAAGATAATTAATTCAAGGCAACTAAAGGATTAAAATTCTTGCTGCCACAAAAAAAAGTGGTCATCCTCCTAGGCTATGAGATCCATGCTCCAGACTAATAGAAGTTCTGGGGGTATTGTCAGGGGTCTGTGCTAAACTTAGATTTGATATTCCAAAAGTAAGCAGCAAGGACAATGCTGTAGCATATAAAATTTTCATCATTGTATTTTTATTGATCCTAATTTAATATTTCCAGCATGCGGCTAAGCTGGATCTTGAAATTTCCTTCGATTAGAGATTACATTCGACCTGAATCCAAACGGCCCTAAAAATTCAGCTCTCAAATCCTGGCTTGACCAGCTCCCAAAACTCATCCAATGCGATAATTCTTGGTTTAAGAAAAGAAATGATTTCTGGCCAATCCTTTTCATCCATGACATTCACCACCGGCAATATTTTTTCAATTCTGGAAACGATCTGCCCAAACTCATTTTCCTGATGCAATTTCCATGACCATTCCTCTCCTAGAGTCGATTCTAGGATTTTACGCAGCTGCCCAAACTGATCGAAATACAATTCCTGCAATTCTTCGTCGGGATGCCCAAGCTCAATGCCAATGGATGCGAAATCACGCTCTGCCTTCATCCGGAAGTAAATATTACGAACGCCAGTTTTGTAATTCGGCCAATTGATTCTTCTTCCTTCCGCATTCGGAATTGGCTTCATGTACTGCCCAAAGGCAATCCAAAACTCCGAACGGATTCTCGATGTTTCAGCTTTAGTGTACAATACTAATAGGTAGTGTGGCTGTCAGATGGTAGCACCAGAATAATCTCACCTGCGTTAGCATTTTCATCATCTAGTTGATCTATCTGATCTTGCGTCACAGTATGGATATTCAGGATTTCCAGTTTTGGAAACTCTCTTTTTAAGTACCAAAGTATACCTTCTCCGTCTTTGGAATGGTATGATCCATTGATATGATAAATCTGCTTTCCTGCCTGTAGAGGCTCAAAAAGTGACTCCGCCATAGTCGCATCTTTCAATGCCTGTGCTTGAATCATAAAATCAGAATTTCCTGGGGCTCCATGCATTATGTCCTTCATGGCTACATATCCTGGCATGCTTATGTCCACTTCCATCGGCAGCTTCGCAAAGTAAGTTTTGGCCTGAGGGGAAAGTGAATCCAAAGAAGACAAGCCTTTTTTGCTGACTAAGGAAGCATACTTCCGAGGAACATTTGTTGCAATAAAGCTAAGACCATTCTCTTTTGTGTAGCGCAAAACAGGACGGTAATCAGTAGTATAATTCTTCCAAAGTTTGGCTTCAGACTCGAAGCTGCTTTCAGTGATTTGATCGGCAAACCATTCGTCTAGGTTCAGTTGATCTTCTCTCTCAAAAATCTCTGAGCCTACTACCAAGTCTGGGTTTTCAGCTTGTAACCCCTTGAGCACTTGTAGCTGAAGCCAATGCCCCAAACTATTATTATGAAGTTCTCCAAAGAATACTGCATCAGACTTCTCCGCTGCTTTGAGCACTTGTTTGAGGGTGACTTTTTTCCCTTTGTTAGTGAAAAATTGATAAGCTTCTCCCTGAGCTTTGAGGGTTCCAAGAGAACAAAGCAACAGTAGGATGGCTAAGAAATAATTACGCATAATCTTCAGGGTATTGGATTTGAACGGAGGAAAAACTCACTAGCCCTCCCAGTGCCGGGTGATGTTTTTTGAGGGTTAATCTGATTTGACTGGTGTCTGGATAGACTTCCAAAATATCCGTCACGATCATATGCCCAAGATGTTCTAACAATTTCACCCTTACATCCATCCTTGCTTTGATCAGTTTGTAAAGTTTAGAATAATCCACCGTCGCACTCAGATCATCATGAAGCATAGCTTGACGGAAATTGGTTTCGAGTTCAAGATCCAAGGTAAAGCGATTGCCAAGCACAGTTTCTTCTGGATATGCCCCGTGATAGGCGTGGAATTCAATTCCCTCTAGGCTTACTTTCCCCATCAGTCGAATTGGTCAAAAAATGATCCCGATTCGTTCTTAGGCTCATCCTTGTGCTTTGCTTGTGTAGCTTGAGGTTTGATTGACTCAGCAATTGGTTTTTGTTTCACTTCTTCGCGTTCTTCAATTTCCTCTTCCAATTCTTCGATATCCTCTTCAAGAGCCTCGTCTTCCAGCTCCATCTTGGTATCTTCCATTTCTAATTCTTCTCTTTCCTGCTCATTGATTTCAATTTCCAAATCAGGAGTAGATTCCTCTGCTTGCTCTTCGATGATTTCTTTTTCAGCAACAGGACTATCTTCGATTTTATCTGCTATTGGCTCTTCAGTTTCGTAGCCCAAGTTTTCCAGATTTGCAAAAGTAAAAGTCTGGGATCTGCTCAACTCGTCAATAGCTCGTGCATGAGCCTTGGCATCTATTCTAGAGAAATGCGCTTCCGAAAGTTCAATCTGATTTAAAGAATCTTGGGCAATGCGCTTCAGACTTTTTACCATCCCTTCTCTTTGCTCTGCTAATCCTTCATAGGATCTTACCAAGCCTTGCATGCTTTCTCTCAGCTCTACGATGGTTTCCTTTGCCTTGGTCTCAGCGGCTCCGATAAGAGCAGCAGCCTGTTCCTGCGCTTGCTTTTTCGAATCCGCTACCATCTGATCTATATGCTTTGTGGCATTGTCGGCTGTTTCATTCGCCTCTGAAATAATCAAATCAGCTGCTTCATTGGCCTCTACGATAATCGCTGCGCCAGTGTCTTCGGCAGTTTTCAGGGTACGGAAAAGTGATTCCTCCACATCCTTTAAGCGTTTTGCCTCGGCTTCTGTATTTTGAAGCTTTGTCTTCAGCTCCATATTTTCTTTGTGAAGCGCATCTACTACTTCACTTATCTCATCCAAAAACGTGGTGACTTCCTTTTTCTCATATCCTCTAAATCCAACTTCAAAGGTTTTTTGCCGAATGGCTGCAGGTGTAATCTTCATGGGTTAATTTGCTTCAATTTGCCAAATAGAAATAGTACGGTCATCAGACACAGAAATTACATTGCCTTGATAGCTACTCCAAATTACCTTGTTTATGGAAGTGCCATGGCCTGCGTTTCTTGCCTTGTCGATGACTTTGAGGAGTTTTTTTTCAGCTGCATCCCAAATCTTAATTGACTTGTCCATGGAGCAGGTGACTAGGAGATTCCCGTCCTCCTTGAAATATAAATAATTAATGGCATACATATGTGCCACGATGGTTTCTTCTAAGGAATAGTTCTCTGTTTCCCAGAATTTCAGTCTTGCATCCCTTCCTGCACTGACCAATATAGATTCATCTGGAGAATAGGAGAGGGCGAAGACAGAGTTGGTATGATCGGTCAAGTTAGCGAGTGGCTGGAAATCATTGGACAAATCTAAAATCTTCACCGAATGATCACTCAGGCCCACTGCCAGTTGACGTTTGTCCTTCGCCAAAGACATGACTCTTACACTTTTTGAACTCAGTTTGATATGCTTTTTGATAGATTTTGAATTGATATCCACCACAATCAACACACCATCTCCAGTACCGATATAGGCTTCGTCACTATATACTTTGATATCAAAGATTGCCTGATCTGTCAATTTCAATGACCAGATCTCTTTACTCTCACTGAGATCGATGACATGGATTCCTTCGAAATTATGTCCTATGAATAGAAGATTTCTTGCTGGATCTGTTGCCAGAGCATAAACTGAATGCGGAAGCCTAGCGATCAACTTGCCATCTTTGGGATTATCCAGATTCCACTCCACTACCATTCCATCTCCAGCGCCGGTATAAAAAAACCTAGGATCACAGCCTTCTGTCAATGCATAGATACAGTCATTGTGCCCAGTTAGTGTTTGTAATTTATTAACTTCTATTTTTGACATATATTGGACGGAGACTTAGGGTACCCTTCTGGCCTATGCAAACAAAAATAGAAAAAATAGATTCTTCCTCGGCTTTAGCCATCAAGATTATCGAAACTCAGGACGAAAATGAGTTGGATTTCCTCAGCTTTCGCGAAAAACTATCTTACGCCAATATTTCCCATCTGGAAAAACGACGAGAATGGGCAACTGCGCGTATGGCAATTCGTGATGCGTTGGAACTACTGCATGTTCCATATCCTGGGTTTTTCAAAGATGAGCATGGTAAATCTCAAACAATGAATGGACATGGATACATGTCTCTTTCGCATACAAATGGATATGCCTCCGCGATTTATCATAGAGATACTCCCGTGGGAATTGACATGGATTTGATTCGTGAGAAAATCCTGAGAATAGGATTTCGCTTCTTGGATCAGGCGGAATTGGATTTCTTGGAAAAAGATCCGCTGCATTATACGATGGCATGGTCAGCTAAAGAGTCTATCTTTAAATGTCAGGGAAAAAGAGGGGTTTCATTTAGAGAAAATATATTGTTGGAACCATTTGATTCGAAGACCGGAATCATCAAAGGTAAGATCCGAGGGACGGATTTTACAGATCATCATTACACAGTACAAGTTCGAGTGATCTCGGATGTAGTACTTACTTACACCATTTGGTAAATGAAAAAATTAAGCTTTGCCTTTCTTATACTGCTATTCACGACTTTTTCGCTAAGAGCTCAAAGCCTACAAGAAATTAACCTGACGGATGCCGTGACTAGCAAAGTCATCAATATTCAATCGCAAGTGAATGCAAAAGGCCTGGTTTTGATTTTCCACAGCTTGGCTTGTCCCTTTGCCAAAATGTACGAATCACGCTTGATTGCGTTGAGGAGCAAGTACCAAAATCAGGGATTTACTTTTATGCTAGTGAATCCTGAAGTCAGTGGTAAGGAGGAAGACAAATCAGCTTTACGTAGCTATATTGATCAGTCAGACATCAATATGTCGTACTTAGTAGATGAAAATCAGGCGCTGAGCAAATTATTTAAGATTTCTAAAATCCCCGAAGTTATTGTTCTTAGCCCAGGAGCCGATGGTCCAGTGGTGAGCTATAGAGGAGCAATAGATAATAACCCACAATCTGAAAGTGCAGTTTCACAACACTTTCTTGATCAGGCACTCAATCAGATATTGAAGGATGAAATGCCAAGTCCAAGCCAAGTCAGGGCTGTAGGTTGCAACGTGCGAACTTATTAAGAATTGAGTAAGTCAATTAACTCTTTGATTTCTTGAACCTTATCAGACTCACCTAGTTTTTCGAAGGAATTCTCGAGATTTCTGAACATTCGTAGCATTATCTGCAGGTGTGCACAGGGTTCGAAAAAAATCTCCTTTGGCTCAATCTTCAACTGCTCTAGGTAATTATTTATGTCCTTTCTGCTGAAAATCAGTCCTTTGTTAAAGGCGTTGATGTAGAAGGTGATATCAGCTGACTTATAGGTAAGTACGAATAGATTTGGGAGATTTACTCCGTAGATAGGCAAACCAAGTTTCTTGGAAACCAGCAAATAGATTGAGCATAAAGTCAGTGGATTCCCACGCTTGGAATCCAATACTGATGATAACATGCTATTGGCTGGCGAATGAAAATTTTTAGTGTTTGCAGAAAAACGGAGCTTGTTAAATAAGACATTATTAATAGCCTGTACCTGCTCGTAAGGAGTGAGATCATTTTTGAAAGCCGTCCAAACATCAAAGTATATCTGATGCATATCAGCATTGAGCTTGGCGTATTCCAGATCTGGATATTGATAGGTATTGATAATCCAAAGCCCCGTAAGCAAGTCGCGGTCATCCGTATCTCTCCAATCTATCAATCGTGCTTTGAGAAGCGAAAACTGAAGATCGTGCACCAATTCCTCTATTTCTTTTTGAATATCAGGATTGAAGCTATTCTCCCATTTTTTCTCCAGAAAAGGAATAATCTCATTGCCCAGAGAAATTATCCGATCCCTTACGTGCATTCTCACTTCCCGATCGGAATCATCTAATAGGGAAACTAAGGCGTTTAATTCTCCATCTGTCAATTCACTCATAGTCAAAAGGCTACGGATAAGTGGATAAAACTGTAAAATAAGATACTAATAAACTGTCTAAGTCTGAATCACTCCGACGTTAAATCTTTCGGTGATCGGTGCGTGATTGGCGGCTTCTATGCCCATGCTGATCACTTTCCGAGTTTCTCGAGGGTCAATCACTCCGTCTACCCAAAGTCTGGATGCTGCATAATAAGGGCTCAATTCCTCTTGGTATTTGGAAGTGATTTCGTCTAGCAATTCCTTCTCATCCTCTGGAGAAATCACCTTACCCTTCTTCTTCAATCCAGCTACTTTGATCTGAAGTAAAGTATTCGCCGCAGCTGCTCCAGACATCACCGCCATCTGTGCTGTAGGCCAGGAGTAAATCAGCCTTGGATCATAGGCTTTTCCGCACATGGCATAATTCCCTGCTCCATAGCTGTTGCCAAGGATAAATGTGAATTTAGGCACTACAGAGTTGGCCATAGCATTCACCATTTTGGCTCCGTCCTTGATGATTCCACCATGTTCGGCTTTGCTTCCCACCATAAAACCACTTACATCCTGTAGGAAAATCAAAGGGATTTTACGCTGATTGCAATTCATAATAAATCGAGCGGCTTTATCTGCTGAGTCAGAGTAAATCACTCCTCCCATCTGCATTTCGCCCTTGGAAGTTTTGACGATCTTACGCTGATTAGCCACTATCCCTACTGCCCAGCCATCGATTCTGGCTGTTCCACAGATCAGCGTTTTGCCATAATCCACTTTGTATTCATCGAAATCAGCCCCGTCTATTAGACCCTTGATGATCTCAAGCATATCGTATGGTTTCACTCGCTCAGTAGGAAAAACATCTACAAGCTTTTCACCTGTCATTCCAGGATCCTTTGCTTCTGTTCGATCAAAACCTGCTTTGTTATTGTGACCTATTTTGTCAAAGATCTTACGAATTGCATCTAGGCAATCTTGATCTGTGTCGTATTTATTATCTGTTACGCCTGAGATTTCGCAGTGAGTAGTGGCTCCACCGAGAGTTTCATTGTCAATGGTTTCTCCTATAGCCGACTTGACCAAATAAGATCCCGCAAGAAAAATAGAACCTGTCTTATCTACGATCATCGCTTCGTCCGACATGATTGGCAAATATGCCCCGCCAGCCACGCAGCTGCCCATTATTGCCGCAACTTGCACTATGCCCATCGCTGACATTTTAGCATTGTTGCGGAATTGTCGTCCGAAATGCTCCTTGTCAGGAAAAATCTCATTTTGCATAGGAAGAAATACTCCAGCGCTATCAACCAAGTAAATCACTGGGATTTGATTTTCCATAGCGATTTCCTGTGCACGTAGATTTTTTTTGGCAGTCATAGGAAACCAAGCTCCAGCTTTTACTGTCGCGTCGTTGGCTACTATCATGCACATTCTACCGCTGACATAGCCTATACCCGTTACTACACCAGCAGAAGGACAACCGCCTTCTTCGGCATACATTCCATCAGCCCCAAATGCGCCTACTTCCAGAAAATCAGTATCCTTATCACGCAAATAGTCTATTCGCTCTCGAGCTGTAAGTTTACCTTTAGCATGCTCTTTCTCTATTCTTTTTGCTCCTCCACCCAGTTTTACCTGCTCGTATTTAGCCTGTAATTCCTGAAGTAAACTATCCATGCTTGGCTTGGAATTTCCGTACGTTGATGTCATTTGTTAAGTTTGGGTTTAGTCAGTAAAACCATCGCTTTCAGCAAATAGTTTATGCCTCTAAGTTAAAAAAACAATCCTGAATTGGGTGAATAGTCTCAGTGATCAGTATTCAGTCTCAGTCCAGCTTCTGGAGAAGCAGGACAACGGAGTATTTAGTCTCAGTCTAGCTTCTGGAGAAGCAGGACAACGGAGTATTCATTCGTGACTGCTGTGGTCAAAGATGTTTCATGAAAAAAGCCCTTTTCCAAAACGAAAAAGGGCTTAATGATTCTAAGGGAAACTGAGAATTAATTCGCTTCTATAGACTCCTTGTAATCTCTGATCGATCTATAAATAGCCGAAGCCATATACTCCTTGCCTTGCTGACTCATCAGAAATTTTTCTTCAGTAGTATTCGACAAAAACCCTAATTCCACCAAAACGGAAGGCATAGAAGGAGTCCACAGCACATAGAACGGACCTTGCTTCACACCACGGCTTTTACGACCAACTCTATCTCTAAATTGAGTTTCTATATGATCCGCCAGTGTCACTGAATGCTCGAAGTGAAGCTTGGACAGTAAATTGAATGTCATATAGGATTCAGGAGATTTCGGATCAAAACCCTCATAATTTTCCTTGTAATTATCCTCCAAAAGGATTACTGAGTTTTCACGCTTTACAATATCGAAGTTGGCTTCAAAGTGCTTTGTACCCATGACGAAAGTCTCTGTTCCATATGCTGATTTATTTGCTGCAGAATTAGAGTGAATAGAAACAAAGAGATCAGCTTTGTTATTATTTGCTATCATCGGACGTTCTTTCAATGTCGGGAAACTATCATCCTTACGTGTATAGACTACTTCCACATCAGGCAAGTTCTCTTCAATATATTTCCCAACAAGCAGAGTAACAGCTAGATTGATGTCTTTTTCTTTTGATCTAGAACCAATATTTCCAGGATCTTTACCACCGTGGCCAGCATCTAAAACGATTTTTTTCATCCGAAACTTCGGCATCATTGTTTCGTTGTTGATAAATCCGCCAAATACAAAGGGAATGCATAAAATAAGACTAAGAAGAATTTTTTTGTTTTTCGACCGTTCCATGAGGGCAATAAAATTAACTTTACACGAAATTTCACTCTAATTAAATAAAGCGTAAGCAACAGTGCAGGGATTCAGGCTCTTTTTATTTTGCTTTTTTGGGCTAATCATTGTTCCGCTAATGGCGACTGCTCAAAACCCCGTTCGTGAACGTTCTGAGAAGCCATTAACGCTTCCTGACACTTTGATGCCACCTTCTAGGGATTTGATGGCACTGGATACCCTTCCTAATTCTGCTGATACGCTCGCGCTTTCTGATTCGACAAAAATTATGCCCAGGTCTGATATCTCTACAGATATTACCTACTATGGGGAAGATAGTATCGTTTCTGATTTTATCGAGAATAAAGTTTACCTCCACAACCAAGCTTGGTTTCAATATGGAGAGATGAGATTGGAGGCAGATCTGATTGTAATTGATTGGAAAAACTCCGAGTTATATGCATCCGGAGTCACGGATAGTTTGGGAAATGTAACGGGAAATCCATTCTTCAAAGACGGTCCCTCATCTTACGAAATCCGTAAGGAAATGCGGTATAATTTCAAAACTCAAAAAGCGATCATCAAAGATGTAGTCACTGAGCAGCAGGATGGAATTCTACGAGGCGAAGTCATCAAGAAAACCGAAGACGGCAGTATCTATATGGATCACGGTTATTATACTACCTGTACGCTCGTCAAGCCTCACTGGCATATTTCTTCCAATAAAATTAAATCTATTGAAGGTGGGCAGGTAGTATCGG
Organism: Algoriphagus chordae; assembly: GCF_003254055.1. Taxonomy (GTDB): domain Bacteria; phylum Bacteroidota; class Bacteroidia; order Cytophagales; family Cyclobacteriaceae; genus Algoriphagus; species Algoriphagus chordae. The sequence goes on along the minus strand of NZ_QKZT01000009.1, from coordinate 118,830 downwards.
GTCCTTTCAATCTCTATTTCAATGGGATTCCCACGCCTCTTGGTTTGCCTTTTGGTATCATCCCAAACACGCCTGAAGAAAAAGCTTCTGGTTTAATATTTCCTTCTTATGGTCAAGAGCAAAAAAGGGGGCTTTACTTACGTGACTTAGGTTATTATTTTGCCATCAATGACTTAATCCATGCGCGAGTAACCGGAGATATTTATTCGAATGGTGGCTGGGGACTTAAATCGCAGGCGGTCTATAAGAAGCGATACAGATATGGAGGCTCATTCAATATTGATTTTCAAAAGTTTAAATCTCCAGAAACAGAACTATACCCGGTAGATTATAACACCTTTCGCATCCAATGGTCCCACACTCCTGAGTCCCGTGGAAACAGCAGGTTTTCGGCTTCTGTCAATGCGGGTTCCACGAGTTACTTCAACAACATTGTCAACCCAAATAATTTCACTAATAATGTGACTTCTGATTTGTCTTCGAATATCAACTATACGAAGACCTTCACTGGAACACCATTTTCTATGTCAGCAAGCATGCGTCATTCACAAAGTGTGCAGACTGGGGAGGTGCAGTTGAGTCTGCCAACTATGAATCTGAGCATGAACAGGCAAAGTCCATTCAAAAACGTGAAATTTGAACCTCTGAAAACCTTGAATATTGCTTATAGTTTTGACATGCAAAATACTATCAGCAATAAAGTGACCCAGAATTTTGGTGTAGATCCAGATTTGGTAGAAGATACAGGTGCGCCAGACTTGGTGCCTTTTAAGCCTGCCAACTTTGGCTATTTATTGGAGAATGCTAATAACGGTGCCCGTAACAGAATCCCTATAAGTTCAAATTTCAGGCTTTTCAAGTATTTTACCGGAACAGCCTCTGCCAGCTTAACAGAACTTTGGTACCTCAAGCGTATCAATTACTTCTATAATCCAGCCGAAGAGCGAGTGGATAAAATCATAGAAGATGGGTTTAACCGGGTGACCTTTTATTCTAGCGCTTTTAGTTTAAATACCAATATATACGGGTTTTTCAACTTCAAAAAAGGGAAGATCCAAACCATTCGCCAGCTTATTCAGCCAGCACTTAGCTTTAGTTTTTCTCCGGATTTCTCCAATCCGTCTCTTGGCTATTACCAGGAGGTGCAAACTAATGCAGAAGGTGATTCACGTTTAATGTCGAGATATCAAGGGTTCGCATACGGTGGAGCGCCATTAGGAGAAAGTAGAGCAATGAGTTTTAATCTTAGGAGTGTATTAGAAGCAAAAATCATTGATAAGGCTGATTCTACGGGGGAAATGGCTACGAAGAAAATTCCAATCTTGGAAAATATTGACTTGAATTCCAGCTATAATTTTGCTGCAGATTCATTTCAACTTGCGCCAATTCGTATCTCAGCCAGAACTAGCTTTTTCAACAGAAGATTGTCTGTGAATATGAGTTCTACCATTGACCCTTATGCCACCAGAGCTTACGGCAATGAAGATGGTACAGAGACGATCCGATCCATCAATGAATTTGCATGGAAAAATGGACAGGGCATAGGCACAATTCGATCAGCTTCACTGAATATGAATACCTCCATCAATCCCAACTCTGCGCAAAATCAAGGGGAGGTTAGGGATCAACTCAGGGATGATTTTTTGGAAACAGGGGGAGTGATGAATGATTTTGTGGAAAGTGAAATCAATCGAATAGCTACGGATCCAAGTCAATACATTGATTGGGATATTCCGTGGAACCTATCGTTCGGGTACGTCCTAGCTTACAGTAAGCAGGTATCCGGAAATACAAATATCACGCAAACGATCAGTATGAATGGTGATTTTTCGCTCTCGGAAAAGTGGAAAATAAATTTCAATACAGGTTTTGATGCACAAACGAAAAAACTCACCCAGACGATGATCGGTATCGCCCGAGACCTTCATTGCTGGCAGATGAATGTAAACTGGGTGCCTTTTGGCGCATTTACTTCCTATAATATTGATATCCGTGTGAAGTCCACAATCCTCCAGGATTTGAAGGTCTCCAGAAGAAGATCATTTTTTGATAATTGATAAGCATAAAGCTCTCTCGATCTGACAAGCTTTAGTGAGGTAATTCATGTGCCCAAGCTCTGAAGGAGCAAAATAGCCCTAGTCAACCATGTTTTCTGATGATCCAATTCAGCTTTGAGATCTATATAAAAATCGACTGTAATTTTTTATTTGTTATATCATCTACAAATATGAAAGTAATCTATTACATTTACTTTTGTAAATATAATAGAAGAGGTTTATGAAAGGCTATAATTTGGGTGAATTAGAAGAGTTGATTCTGCTGACAGTAGGGATCTTGGATCAGGAGGCTTATGGAGTCGCTGTACTGGAAGAGATCAAAAACCAAACGGGCAGAAAAGTCAATATCTCCGCGATTCATACGGTTTTGAACAGACTTGAGGATAAAGGCTACCTGAAGTCCCATATGGGAGGTGCGACAGAAGAAAGGGGCGGGAGAAGAAAGCGTTTGTTCTCAATTTCGGCTACAGGCAGAGCTGCTATCGAAGAAGTTAAGAATGTCAGGAATAAACTCTTCGACCAACTTCCTCCTTTGGCTTTAGACTTTTCCCATGGATACTAAACTCAAGTATCATCCACCCAAATGGCCAGATCGATTTCTGGAATTCTACTGCAATCCCAGTCGATTGGAGCAGATACAGGGTGATGCGTATGAGCTTTTTCACATGAATTTGGAAGAGCGAGGACTTCGATATGCCAGATTCCGATTTCTCATCCATGTGCTCAGCTTTTTCAGATGGGGCAATATCAGACGATCCAAACCTTCTTATCAGACCTATAACCACGGAGCTATGTTTAAGAACTACATGAAAATTGGCTGGAGAAATCTCAGCAAACAAAAAGGAACAACCTTCATTTCTGTATTTGGGCTGGCTTGCGCAGTGGGTTGTTGTATGGTGGCCTATCTATTTATTGCACATATCTGGTTTAAGGGTATGCATCAGCCTAATAAAAACGAAATCTTCCAGCTTACCTATACTGTGGAGGAAGATGAAGGAAAGATTACTTATGGTACTGTAGCAGAACCGATCTCAGAACTGATACCAGAGAATCTCAATCAGGTCAAAAATCAAACTCGGATTCTAACCAATTTTTCAGTTCTGATTCATAATAATGAAAGCTTCTTGCAGCGCAGTCTGTATGTAGATTCAGGTTTTATGGAAATGTTTGAATACCGGATGGAATACGGATTTCCGGGAGCATTGAATGAACCGGATGAGGTGATATTGACCCATCAACTTTCAGAAAAGCTCTTTGGAGACACCCATCCCATAGGTCAGGAGATTTCTCTGGTCACTGATGGAACAGAAAAACTGTACAAAGTTGGGGGAGTAATGGCTGATCTGAATGATATGGATATGTTCAATTTTGACCTCTTGGTGAATATTGAGTCAAGTCACAATACAAGTTTAGACTTGCCACTGAAAGATGCCTGGAGTTCAGAGTTATGGACCTTTGTTCAATTGGAAAAAGGGACAAATCCTATGGACTTAAATCCTGGCCTGGCGATGCTTAAAGAGCGTCAAAATCAGATAAACCCAGAAAAACCATACTTAGATCTGGAGTTGGTGGCTTACACGGATTTGATCTATAAAGTGGATCAAATAGAAAGAGGAGTGAGGACTTTTTTGGGATTGGCACCTCAAATTGTCCTAGGAGCTATTGCTACTTTTATAATGATTTTGGCAGTATTCAATTACATCAATATTTCTATTTTGATGGCTTCTAGACGTCTCAAAGAAATAGGAGTTCGTAAGGTGATTGGCAGTAATAAGTGGCAGCTGATTGCACAGTTTCTCAGCGAAAACCTCTTGGTCTGCCTTATGGCCATAGTGCTAGGATCGTTATTGGCAGCTTTTTTATTCTTACCTGGATTCAATGATATCGCCTCCAAAAATCTGAAAATAGATCTATTTAATGATAAATACATCTGGATGTTTTTAGCTGGGATGTTACTTTTTATCACCCTAGTTTCTGGATTGTATCCTGCGATATATATCACTTCTTTTAAGCCAATTCACATCCTCAAAGGCAATCAACAACTGGGGAGCAAAAGTGTTTTTACCAGTGTATTGCTGACTTTCCAGTTTACGCTTGCTATTATCAGTATCGTAGCGGGAGTTGCATTTGTACAGACGAATTATATCAATTCAAATCGAGATTGGGGATATGAGAGCTCAGATAAAATAATTGTAAATGTTCCAAGTCCTGAGGACTATACCCCACTTAAAAACAAATTCGCAGCACTTGCTTCAGTCAATGAAATTAGTGGAAGTCAAGATTATGTAGGGAATTGGATACGGGAGGAAGAGCTGATTTATGATGAGCAAAAATATGAGATCGGCCTATTGAATGCGGAGGCTAACTATTCTGAGGTATTGGATTTGAAGCTGAAACAAGGCCGGATGTTCAATCCAGCCCTCATTTCTGATACTGAGGAATCAATTCTTGTCAATCAGAAATTCCTTGATCGATTGGGACTCAGTTTTCCGTTAACCAAAAAAATCACCCTGGATAGTGTTGGTTATAATGTAGTAGGAGTGGTGGAGGATTTTCATACTATATACTTTCAGAGTTTAATTGATCCGCTGGTGATCCGAGCATCTCCTGACAGCACATTTAATTACCTCACGCTAAAGATGAGTGCAGGGACTGCAGCCTCATCTATGGAAGAGGTAAAGAAAATATGGCATGAAACTATCCCAAGAGGGCTTTTCGAAGGCAAATTGCAAACAGAAGTTTTTGACCATGAAGTCAAAGATGTGCAGGGAGTAAGTAAACTCATTTTATTTGCAGCTATCCTGGCTGTTGTTTTGGCGGCACTAGGTCTTTTTGGCTTGGTCTCCTTGAATATGAATTCACGCATCAAGGATTTCTGTGTGAGAAAAGTGTTTGGTGCTGACCTGGGTGACCTGTCCATGAAGCTCGCCAAGCGTTATCTGATTATTTGGGTGATAGCATCTGTGCTGGGTGGAGGACTAGCGATTTTTCTTGTTTCTACATTTCTCAACAGCTTCTTTGCTTTTCACTCCGGGGTAGGTCTGATTCCACTAGGCTTGGGTTTTTTGGTGCTATTCTTAGTTATAGTCGGAACAGTGAGTTCGCAGATTATGAAAATAGTGAAGGCAAATCCAGCCCGTATTTTGAAAGCGGAGTAAAAATAAATAAATCTCCTACAAAAGGCTTCTCTAGTACAGGGAAGCCTTATGCTGTTATAATTGGTTCTATTATATATAACTATTTTTGAAGTATATGTCAATCAAAATAGGCATTGATTAGATGTGTCAACCAAATATCAAATTAGTAGTAAACCTATTCAATGATGATTTTTTTGATTCTGCCAAATAAGCAAAAGGGTATATTACCTTTTTAAAAGATTGGCAAAATGCCAATTTCATTGCTGTACCTTGATCAAAGTATAGGTTTTTAACTTTTTGCGAAAAAACTGCTTTCAGTAATTTTTTTTGCCCTACATTAGGGCCTTAGTCCTAATATAGGGCTGTTGGTCTAATTTATTTCTACATAAGATTTTACAAAAAACACTAATGAAAGTATGTATCGCATAATGTTTAACTAATAAAATATGAAAAGAAAACTACTGTATTTTCAAAAGGTCCTTTCAACTGGACTTTTTTACATTGTACTTCTGCTTTGTCTTTGCTCAAATCGACTTATGGCAGGAGAAGCTGGTCAAAGTGACCAACCTTCACATAAGAATTCCATTAATGAAGGAAGCTTAAAATCAATCTCTTCAAGTGAGATGGTTTCTGAAAAGATCGAAGTTACCGGAGTTGTAAAGGATAATACCGAATTTCCAATACCAGGTGTGACTGTCATCGAGGTGGGAACCACCAACGGAACCGTTACCGATTTGGATGGTCAGTATAAGCTTAGTGTAGAAGAAGGAGCTTCACTTGAATTTTCCTTTGTTGGTTACCAAAAGCAAACTATTGAAGTCAATGGAAGAAACTTCATTGATGTATTCATGGAGGATGATGTGTCTGATTTGGATGAGGTAATCGTCGTGGCATACGGTACGCAGAAAAAGAGCAATCTGACGGGCTCCGTTACCGATTTGAAAGTAGATAGATTGGTTCAGACCCCAGTGACTAATGTCAAAGGTCTCTTAATTGGTCAGGTTCCAGGCTTGATTTCCAACCAAAATCCAGGATTGCCAGGTGAGGATAATGCTTCTTTAAGTATCCGTGGATTTGGAAATCCATTGGTAATTGTAGACGGAATTGAATCTTACTTGGATCGAATAGATCCAAATGATATTGAAACTGTAACCGTATTAAAAGATGCTTCGGCAGCCATTTATGGAGCCAGGGCAGGTAATGGAGTTATTTTGGTCACTACCAAAAGAGGTAAAGCTGGATCAATGACGGTTAATTACCATGGCTTCTTAGCAACTCAAAAAAGATTGACTTTTGCTAATCAAGTTGATGCTGCCGGCTTTATGCAGCTCGGTAGAGACGCAATTTTCAATAGTCAATATGATCCACTTGACCCAGATGCAGACATTAGTTATGGAACTCTTTTTACGGAGGAAAATCTAAATCTTTACCAATCAGGACAGTTGCCTTCTTACAATTGGGTAGATGCTGTTTTGAAGGACACTGGCTCTCCATTAATGAGTCATAATCTAAGTTTCAGAGGAGGAAGTGAAAAAATTAGGTACTATTCCTCTATTGGATATACCAGTCAATCAGGTGTTTTTACGGGTGACTATGAATACAAGAAGTTGACGTTGACGAATAATATGGATATCGACTTATCTAAGAACATTGTCCTAACCATCAACGGTCAATATATTAAAGAGGACAAGGACTATTCAATAATTGCCCCTTCTCAAATTTGGAATGATCTACAGACTTCGCAGCCACTTTTCAATCCAAATTTGCCGGATCCTAATAAAGCTCCTTATTCAGGTTTCAATGAAAGGTCTCCCGTAGCAAGGGTGCAACAGAAGTTTGCAGGCTATAGTAGGTCATATCACCATACTTTGACTGGATCTGCAGAGTTGAAATACACGGTCCCTTTTGTGAAAGGCTTAAGTGTAGGAGGTAAAGTAAATGTAAGAGCTCGGAATTTGCAGAATGCCTCTTTATCAACTCCTTACGATGTTTGGACATATGATGCTGACGCCATTACTGATGATTTTGATGGATACACATTAGAAGGATCAATCTTAGGTAATAGCTTCACTAGGTCATACACTTATGGTGGCAGTGCTGACCCTAATAGCCGAGTACTTTCTAGAGCCTATGCTATGTATGATAAAGCAATAGACAAGCATGAATTTGGATTGTTGGTTTTTGGTGAAAACGAAAACAACGTTTACAGGTCTTTAACTGTAAGACGAATAGATCTTTTGTCTACTGAAGTACCGCAAATTGGGGGTACAAATGAACTAACCAATTCAAACGGCACAGGAAGAGATATTGAATACACAAGAGTAAGTTTCGCCGGTAGATTTAATTACGCTTACGACGAGAAGTATTTATTAGAAGCGACATTAAGAGCGGATGCAAGTTCAAAGTTTGGCTCCAACGCTTGGGGTTATTTCCCATCAGTATCTGTGGGTTGGAATATCGCTAGAGAGGACTTTCTTGCAACTTCGGATGTATTAGATCAGCTAAAGTTACGCTTGTCATTTAGTCAAACTGGAGTTGATAGCAACGTTGGAAATACTTCTTTTGATTTTCTCTCTGGATTTGAGGAGACGTCTGGATCAGTATATTATTTAGATGGAGTGCCTACCGCTGTAATAAATAACACTGGGTTAGTGAATCCTGATATTACCTGGGAGTCTACAACTCTTTACAATGCAGGTGTTGATTTAACGATGTTCAATGGCAAATTGTATTCTACCTTGGATGTGTTTTATAGGTATAGAGATGATTTGCTTAGAATTCCATTAGAATCTCTTCCTTCTACTTTTGGAGCTACTTTACCGCAGGTGAACTTGGATTCAAGGAGTAATAGAGGTTTTGAGTTATCTATTGGAAACCAAGGCTCTTTTGGAGATTTCAAATACGACATTAGCGCAAGCGTGGCATATGCGAGAGAGAAATTCGAGAATTATCAGGAAGACATCAATATGGAAGACCCTATTCAAGTTGAATTTGATCAGCTGAGTGGAAGATGGGTGAATGTAACCTATGGTTACAAAACAAATGGACTATTCAATACACAAGCGGAAGTTGATAAGTATTTGGAACAATATACTATTGAAGATATCAATGGTAGTCCAAAACCAGGCGATATTAGATATGTGGATATTAATGAGGATGGTATAATCAACAGGGCAGATCGCTATCAAATCGGTTACGGAGCCAATCCAGATATTACCTATTCACTAGCTCCGAGGTTATCTTATAAAGGCTTTAGCTTAGCAATGTTGTGGCAGGGTGGAACGAGGTTCAATGTGAATATTACTGGACTCTATAGAGCAGCCTTCAATAATGAGCAAGTTCCTCTTGAATTACATGAAAAATATACCTGGGCTCAAGACCCGAGCAATCCAGGGATTGGATCTAATCCTAATGCTCAACTGCCAGCCTACGAAAGAAACGGTACTAGACCTTGGAATAATATTAATTCTGATTTCTGGATGTACAACGGTACCTACCTCAGACTGAAAACAGCTACAGTTTCTTACTCATTACCGAGTAGCTTCTTAAGTAAAATTGGATTGAGTAATGCTAATGTATACTTGTCTGGTGATAATCTTATGTCCTTCAATAACATGGGGATTTTCAAAGATGCTGTTGATCCAGAAGAAGCTACCAGTGCTAACGCATTCAAACTGCCACTTTTGAGGACCATGTCATTTGGAGTACAACTTGGATTTTAAATGTCAAAACGTAAAAACATGAAAGTCATGAAATCAAGAATAATATTAATGATGCTGCTGTTGACCGTTTTTGCATCATGTGAAAGTCAACTTAGCAAAACCCCAGATTTTATCTCTGAAGAGGTTGTTTTTGAAGATAAAAATCTCACGGAAGCCTATATAGCTAGTATTTATCAAGAAATGCTTTTCATTGATATGGGAGGGGAAGCTCAAAATAATATGGGAATGATCCCTGCAGCAGGTGCTGAGCATATAAATTATGCTAATTGGCAAACCCCTAATTCCACCTACAGTAGATCTTATACCGCTGCAGCTGGTGCGGGTCCATTGGATTATTGGGGTTATAATGCTATCAGAGATATCAATTACCTAATTGAAAACATCGGCCAAAGCAAGTCTTTAAGCGAGGCGTATATTTTGCAAAAAATAAACGAGGCAAGGTTCCTAAGAGCCTATACTTATTTTCAAATGGTCATCAGATTTGGTGGAGTACCATTGATCACTAAAGTTCAAAATGTGGATGATCCTTATGATGTTTTGTATCCACCACGTGCAAAAGAGCAAGAAATCTATGAATTTATTCTCTCAGAACTTGATGAGATTATCCTCACAATGCCAGATCTGAAAACTGGTGCAGCAGGAAGAATTGATAAGTATACAGCTTTAGCCTTGTCTTCAAGAGCTTCTCTATATGCAGCAAGTATCGGTAATTTCGGAACAGTTCAGAACGATGGCTTGGTAGGTATCGAGCCAGGTTCAACCGAAGGGCTATACCAAAAAGCTTACGATACTTCAAAAGAGATAATTGATTCAGGTTTGTTCTTACTCTATGATAAGCACGAAAACAAAAAGGTGAATTTCTCTCAATTGTTTCTAGATGAGGGCAACGATGAGGTGATTTTTGCTGAAGTATTTGAGCCTGTTGTCAGAGGTCATTCATTGGATAACCTGTCTACCCCTGCAGGATTTCTATCTACGTGGAATTCTAATTTCCCAGTCCTTTATGATATTGTTGAGTTATTTGATTTTGTCGATGGAAGAAAAGGAACAGATATATCCAGAGATGAATTGAATTCTTCCAACACTTGGGATATAGATGATTTCTTTGGAAATAGAGATCCAAGATTTACTTCTGCAGTATTCTATCCAGAGTCAGTTTGGCAAGGCGGATTGGTTTACTTCCATTCTAGCACCACTTATACCGATGATTCAGGAGAAAGAGTAACTGTCACTAGTGGAACATTAGATAGAAATGGTGAAGAATGGCCAGCTGCTGCACATCCAAGAAATGTCAGGAACACTGCTTTATTACTTCGTAAAAAATTGGATGAAACCAATTTGGAGCCAATATCGGGAAGATCAGGTCAGGATTTCTATGTATTCAGATATGCAGAAACACTTCTTAACTTTGCAGAAGCTGCTTTCTATTTGGGTAAAACTGGTGAAGCACTGGATGCTTTGAACCAGCTTAGAGATAGAGCAGGAATGCCACTAATGACAGAAGCAACAGAAGCTAATATCAGACAAGAGAGACAAGTAGAACTTGCTTTCGAAAGCCATAGATTCTGGGATTTGATACGCTGGAGAATAGCTCCTAAGTACTTGGATAAGGTAAGAACCAAAGGCCTGGTTTTCAATTATGATATGGATGCTGACACTTATGTTATTACACTAAAAAATGCTGAAGGAACGGATCGTAGTTTTGGTCCTGAGAGATTTTATCTTCCAATTTCTCTAGCACGCATCGCTGATAATCCTAGCTTGGAACAAAACCCAGGTTATTAATATATCGCAGATATTGAATAAGGGTCAGAATTGTTCTGGCCCTTATTTTTATGTTGTTAGTAGTCATTCAGTAGACTTATCTTAGCATTGTAAATCCTATTACTTTGAACAGTTCAATGAAATCAACACATACACTTAAACAGTTCATGCTCTACGGGGCCATGAGCATAGTTACGCTAGCTTGCAGCAATAGCAAGGAAAGTGAAAAGGCCACAGAAGTATCCAGCGCCAAACCAAATATCATTTTGATCTATACCGATGATGTTGGCTTCGGAGACCTTTCTGTCTATGGAGGAAAGATTGCTACGCCTAATATTGACAAGCTAGCAGCGGACGGTTTACTCTTCACCAACGCATATGCTACCGCAGCGACCTGTACGCCATCTCGCTATAGCTTATTGACAGGAGAGTATGCATGGAGAGCCAAAGGGCGTGGAGTAGCACCAGGCGATGCTTCTGCGTTGATTCGTCCAGGAGTGGAAACGCTACCTTCCGTTTTGCAGCGTGCAGGATATCGTACAGCTGCTGTGGGCAAATGGCATCTTGGCTTAGGTGGGGATGAAGGCCCCGATTGGAATGGTGAATTGAATCCTGGGCCTCTGGAAATAGGTTTTGATTATTCCTTTATCATACCAGCTACGGGGGATCGCGTGCCAACGGTCTTTGTGGAAGATCATCATATTGTTGGGCTGGATCCTTCGGATCCGATTGAGGTGAATTACCGTAAAAAAATAGGTGATGGCCCTACGGGAAAAGATAATCCTGAACTCTTGAAAATGATGTGGTCACATGGTCACAATCACAGTATTGTCAATGGTGTCAGCAGAATTGGCTATCAGACGGGCGGTGAAGCGGCACTATGGAGAGATGAGGATTTTGCGCAGACATTCGTTGACAAAGCCGCTGCTTTCATCAAGAAAGAATCTGATAAGCCCTTCTTTGTTTACTTTTCTACACATGATATCCATGTGCCGAGAATCGCCCATGAGCAATTCCAAGGAGCTACTGATTTCGGTCCTAGAGGCGATGTGATCGTACAGCTAGATTGGCAAGTAGGGGAACTGATGAAGTTGCTAACAGAACAAGGCTTAGAAGAAAACACAATGGTGATTTTCTCTAGTGATAATGGTCCTGTGTTGGATGATGGATATGTGGATCAAGCTGTAGAATTAAAAGCTGATCATGTGCAAGGGGGAGGTCTAAGAGGCGGGAAATACAGTGCATTTGAAGCGGGAACGCGTATCCCGATGATTGTGAAGTGGCCTTCCATTGTCACAGCTAATTCCCGTACAGATGTAATGTTTAGCCAGGTAGATTTTCTGGGCTCTATAGCTGCCAAAATGGAAATTCCTTACGATACGATTCAGGCTGTGGATACAGAGAATCACTGGGGAGTACTGATAGGAAAAGAAAGTACAGGCAGAGCTTCTTTGGTGCAGGAGGCACTCTTCTCCAATCTTGCTTACCTGCGTAGTGATGGGATGAAATTTATTCCGGGCAATAATGGACCTGATATGGTTCCATGGGGACCGATCATTGAGACTGGCTTCGCAAAGACTGATCAGTTATTTGATATTAGGACTGATCCAAAGGAATTGAAAGATATCTCAGCTGCACATCCCAGCGTAGTGGAAGAAATGAAAAAGGAGCTTTCGGATATAGTCAACAACAAGTAAGATTTTAAATTCATACAAAAAGGGCTTCTTGTCAATCAGGAAGCCCTTTTTTAGTGTAGTTGGAGTTCTCAGGCAATCTCTGCTTTTAAAGGAAGGCTGAAGGATTCAATCTCATTTTTTAGACTGAGAAACTGTCCTTTCATTTTGTTAAGAATATCCTCAGAATCCAATTGAACGGAGTTGATCATATCCTGATAATAGCTGACACCTTCAATTAGGTTTGATCTGAATTTTTCTAAGTAAGCTTCCTTTTTCGCTACTTTTTCAGTGATTTTGGTTTCAAACTCATTTTTCAAATAGGCCACATACAACTGCAGTTCTTTCACAAAAACGTGAGGTCTTTCCATATCTACTTTCAGCGCGAACTTTCCATAAATATGATCAGCCATTTCCTTAAGCGTATAGGTGCCTTTGAAATAAGCTAAGTTTGGTCCAGGGCAAATAGTCACGGCACTTAGATTTCGTCTAGGAGTTTCTCCTGCTGCCAAAATCGCTGGGGCACTTAGACCTTCACAAAGACAGTCTTTTGCTTTCACTTTTTCCATTTCTTCTACATCGATTTCCCCAGCCTCAAACTGCTTCGATTTGAGGTTTTGGTATTGTCTTGAAGCGGTGCAAATAGGCTTGTCTGTGAACTCAGTGTTGTTAATCAAAAATTTCTTGTAGCAAGGACTGCCGGATCTATTTTTCTCAATTCTTGCCACACGCTGCTCCTCACCAGAAGAAGTTCTGAGGTTGTTGAAAGGTACGCCTAGGGGCGAAGCATGACTGAGGTAGAAGTCGGATTTCTTTGCTTGGAAGAGGCGATCTAAGGTTTCGTCATCCACAGAGGTCGCTTCTGGAACTAGGAGAAAAGGACTTCCCCAGCCAGTTCCATCGAGCTCATAATACTCGCGCAAGAAGCTATCTTCGCTTGCAGTACCGATCCCTCCCTGATAAGTTATCTTGAAAGTAGGGCTTTCAGAAAGAGTCCTTAATCCTTTGCTTTCCAGTGCGTTTTGGCAAGTTTCATAAAGTGATTGAAAAAGCTCATTTCTTTTGGTTTTGAACTCCTCCAAAATCGGACCGATCAGAAATCCATCCGTTGCAAAGGCGTGACCTCCGCAGTTCAGCCCAGACTCTATTCTGAATTCTGAGATCCAAAGTCCTTTCTTTGCCAAGAATTTTCCTTGGATCAAAGCAGATCTATAGTCACTTACTTTTAGGATAATTCCTTTGGAAATTTCTCCAAATTGATTTGGGTAAAATTCTGAAAATTGCTCGGCATAGCCATAAAGTGCTGGATTCATTCCGGCAGAAAATACCACCGAACCATTGGCTTTGCTGTTGGCAAATCCTCTCAGAGCGGACAGTGCATCAGAGTATTCTCGAGGTAAATCATTGCCTGATTTATCGCTATTGATTTTGTCCACCTTCGTCATGATGTTGACGTCGATTGCTCCCATGCTCAGCTTGGATTTGAATTCCTCTTTGAGTTGAAATTTCTCATCTTCTGAGGCAGTTTGGATCTTAGCAAACAAGTCCAAAAGGACCGTATTTTCGGGTAACAATTCCAGGTATTTTTGGAATTCAAAATTCTTGTCCCAGTCCTTATTGACCAATTTATTGAATTGTTCCTCTACCAGAGATTGAGTCAAATCAAGGTATGCCGTGATTCTTTTTGCACGATAATCTTCCTCTTTTCCCGAAATTGGAATGAATTCGCGAACAAATTTCGTGGAGTATATTTTTCGCATGTCTTCCAACAGATGATCATCCATAATGGAGACTACGCTGGAGATGCCATATTTAGCAACTTTGATGGGAGTATCTACAGTATACCCAAGTCCCATTACAGGAATATGGAAGCTATGAGCAGTGGTTTGATGAGACATATGTATGGGAAAAGTTTATACTTAATATATGAAAAAGTAAAATTAGCGCCAATTGTCTCCCTTTAGCCTGCCAGTCCTCAGGGCTAAGACTGACTTTTGTCATGTTTGGTTTTTGTGCCAAAGTATTTGCGGTTTATCTGAAGCCATTCGTGTGACACGAACGGCGGCCTTAGACACGGAGGGCAGCCTTAGAATACGCATTCTTTAAGACATAAACAGCGGCCTTAGAATACAGCTTTATAGCGAACAAGAGCCTAGCTATAATTTTAAATTCTAAATTTCCCCATTTTATTCCCACTGGACATCAACCTGAAAAATGCCTCTTAAATTTGAACATTGATTATTAGCTCCGTGTCCCCAACCAACAACCCACAACCACCAACCAATAACCAACACCTACCAACCAAAAAATATTTCCCCACACCTGTAGCGTCTTGAGTACTAAGTCCGTCAGGGTAATAAAGAAGGATGAATACAGTTCTACGGATTTATTTGGTATTGATATTTGCAGGCAGCGCGCTGAATGCTGGTTCTGAGAATGAATCGATCAACAGTGGATTTCCGCTAGAAGCATCTAATTTTGCTACAAATCCTAGCTATCCTCAGCATCTAATCGGAATTGCCGATTGTATGAATGCTGCCATAAGGCTGGAGAATAGCAGTACAAAGAAACTTGCGAATCATTCCACAGAGGAAGCAGCCTTTGTGGAGAGGAGCAAATGAATAGCTAAGATTGATAATTCCGACTCCAGCATGGATGTCGTAAACCATAGATTAATAGGTTTGAATTGAATTGGACGGATCAGGAGCTGATCGAAGGTTGCAAACGTAGATCGGCTAAGTACGAAGAGGTATTCTATAAAAGATACTATGGCTATGTCATGGGAATCAGTCTGTCCTATTCCAAAGATAAATCCCTGGCAGATGAGATCACGAACGACTCCTTTATGAAGTTTTTCGGATCGATCAAAAAATTTGATGACTTCCAGTCTGTAAAGGCATGGCTTCGTCGTATCACCGTAAACACCGCGATAGACTATTTCCGCAAGCAGAAGAAGTTTCAGAATCAAAGCGATGTATCTGAGGAAACTGGGGTTTTCCATGAAGTGAATGCGCTTCAAGATCTTGCATTTCAGGATATTATAAATCTGATCAATCTATTAGCAGAAGATCACAAAATGGTGTTCAATCTCTATGAGATCGAGGGCTATAGTCATAAGGAAATTGGGGAAAAGCTGGGACTAACCGAAAGTTCGTCTAGAGTATATCTAGCTCGGGCTAAGGCTCAGCTTCGCAAATTAGTCTCATTACACTTGAAAGAATATGAAGGAAGATAAGCTGGATAAGGAAATTGCTGCTTCCCTTAAAAAGAAGTTAGTCGAAGCCTCCATGCCCTACGAATTAGGTGCCTGGGAAGGTTTTCAGAAAAAGCGAGCTATGCTCAGACGCAGAACTATTGCCTATTGGGCATCAGGGATCGCTGCGTCTTTATTGCTCATCGCAGTTGGGTTGAATTCAGTAGATTTATCTGTTCATGAAAATGCTGATTCTACAGAGTTGAAACTGGCAGAAAGCGAGAAGAACATCCCTGAAAAGGTAATCGAGGAATTACCAGAAAGTGCTGATGCATTGGGAACTAAGTCTCAGGAAGAAGAAGTTGAACTAGAGTCAAGTAAAGATATTCTTGACCTAGAAACCCTTGCTGAAGCTTCAACAGCTCAAAACTCTCAAGCAAATCCTGCAGATAAGAAAGCTATAGCTTCCAGTCAACAGCCTATAGAAAGGTCTGTCAAATTGGATAAGGTTGAACTCTCATCTGAGGATCCAGCAAATTCTAATGAAAAGGCTGAAGTGCAAATAGGGGAAAAGTCAATTACTCAACAGGAGCAACAGATCGCTAAAGCAGAAGAAGCATCGGAAACAGTAGAAAATCAGGAGCAAGTCAAAGCTGCTGGGGAGACTGGGTTGGCTTTGGCAAAAGCCGAAGTAGTGCAGAAAACGACCGAGCCGGAGATCTTTGTTGCAGAGAATGACTTTCCAATTATCCCCAAAGAAAAAGCATCAGTTGGCTTAGGAATGGGTCTGTCACCAGGTTTTGGTGCGATCCAAAGCGATAATCAGGTAGCCACGGCTCAGACTATTGGTCTTGGTATGCTGGTGGATATTAATCTTCCTGGCAAGTTTACCTTAGGTTCAGGAGTAGGTTTGAACTATCTGAATCAAAACGCTGAGCAGGAAAGTATGGTGACGGTTTTTGGAAATTCATATCCTCAAACCGAGAAACTTGAAGTTCAACAGATGCAGGTCGAGGTTCCTGTCTTCGTGAAGTATCCTGTGACTAGAAACAATTCTGTGTCGATCCAAGCTGGTTTTTCCAACTACTATGCACTGAATCAGAAAGCCTCACAGGAGAATATTACTGAGCGGCAAGTAGCAGTTTATAACAATGATGCGGCTGGTTTTTCATCACTTACCATGCGTCAGGAATCAGTAGTAGAAAGCAAAGCATTGGAATCCAAAAGTGGTAAATTCTATCCCTTTGCCACACTGAATTTCGGAGTCAATCTGCGGGTCTTGGAGACCAAGGGAGCAAACTATGTGATCATGCCTTTCTACAATTATCAGCTGAAACAAGTCTCCGGCTATGGTGATACCTATGGCCTATTTGGAGCGAGTTTCAAGATGAATTTTGGAGGAGGGGATAGGTAGTGATTAGTGAGCAGTCTCAGTGATCAGTTTTCAGTTGTCATACTTTTCCAGAAGCAGAGCTTTCTTACATAGCCTAAGTTGAACGAGAGTCAATACCTCATTGGCTCAATCAAAGTATAAGCTGAACTCCTTACTTTTGTTGCTTGATCAAGTCTAAAGTCTCTTTTATAAAATCGTTTTTACCCAAAACATAAGCTCCTCGGTCGTTTCTAAACTTGGAGGCTAAATCTACTTTCAGGGCTTCGTACTCCTTTGCGCGCTCTTTATTTTCATTCAAATAGTCTCTAAATAGGATTTGCTCCCACATGATATTGTCGGATGGGCACATGTGAATGTGATAAATCTGTTCTTTTTTCCCATCAAATCTATAACCTTTGCCAAAAGACATGTAGGCAGGAATAAGATCTCTTTTGGGTACTTTGAAATAGGCATATCCTAAGGTTTCGAATTTTGAAATCAGGTCTTCATCAAAGAGTAATTCTGAAGGAATCTCAATCAACATATCTATGTATGGCTTCGACTTGATGCTCGGAATAGAAGAGCTACCAAAGTGCTCCACTCTCAGTATTGCATCAGAACCTACACTAGAGAGAATGGCTTCTTTTTCCTTTTCAAAAACAGATTTCCAGTTGGGATTATGATCTACAATCTCAATTGGGAAAAGGCTATTCCAGTCTTCTTTGGTTAACTCGTAGATTGTTTTGGTCATTATTTGATAGATTTTAGATTTGACAATTGTGCTAGTTAACTCGCTCCAAAACGAGCAATCGAAGCTCAATAAATTCAGAACCTTTGATTTCGGAGGCTTTCATCGATAAGGGATGATGTCCTTTGTCCAGTTGTATGATTCCCATTTCCTGAGGCAAGTAATCTTTCTCATAAGATTCATCACGTGGCGAACGATCATATTCTGCGGCTACATAATCCGAGTCATGAGCCTCTTTGATGAGAGTTTTTAGCTCATTTGATCCTTGCTTCAATACTAGGGTAGAGCCAATCGCAGAGGCTTTGCAGGTGTAGTAGACTGTTGCCTTATACTTGCCGCTAGTAAGAATATCAGTATCCCAGGTGACGCTATCCGTAGTGGAAGTCCAGTTGGTGAAATACGAGGAATTAGGATGAATGCTAGAACGCTTAATGCCACCATGCGGAAGGCCGTCTCGAGCTGGAAGGAGTGTGTATTTGCTATCTTCAAATCCTACAGGGAATACTTCTTCTCTCTCCGGATTGAGCTCTGAAAGTACTGTTTTGATCCAGTCATTTTTAGCTTGGGTCAATTCAGAAAGTATAGCTTCTGAAGGTTCAGCAATAGGATTGAGCTGACCAGGGTCTGTGCTTAAGTCAAATAGTTGATTCTCGTTATCCAGAATGTAGGTTTGATTACGAACAGAAACCCGACCTCTCCAATGGCTATACACATATCGTTCTGGCCATTCTGGCTTTGATTCTGTGAGTAGGGGCTTTAAACTCAGGCCGTCGTTAGGCTTATCAAATGGATTATTGATACCAGCCAAATCCACTAGCGAAGGCAGAATATCAATTGCGCTGGCTATCTGTGAGATGATTTGTGGTTTCAAGTGGTCTTTCCAATATAGTATAAAAGGAGATCGAACTCCTCCTTCATCTGTACTTCCCTTGATGCCTTTTAGCCCCTCATTCCATCTCCAGCCATTTGGACCATTGTCAGAGAGATAGATTACGATTGTGTTTTCTAGGAGTTTAAGGCTATCCAATTTGTCCACAAGTCTGCCGACATTCCAATCAATATTTTCAGTCAAGGCATAAGCTGCTCGAGTTTTATTTATCGTTTCTTTATCCCCGTATCGGTGGTTGGAATCTATAGTAGCGTCCTTGTATTTGTCCCACCAGATATCGGGTACCTGCATTGGGCTATGTGGTGTATTGTAAGCCAAATAGACAAAGAATGGATCATTCTTATGGTTTTCGATAAAGCTCAGTGCGTTATCGGTGAGATCATCAATGATAAATCCTTTTCCCTTGGTGACCTCACCATTTCGCTCCAGCATAGGGCTGAAATAATTTCCCCAGTGACCAGAAGTGAAACCATAGTATTCCTCAAAACCTCTATTGTTGGGATGATATGGAGGTTGGGAGCCATTGTGCCATTTGCCGTAGCCCGCTGTATTGTAACCATTTGATTGGAAGATTTCCGCAATTGTTTTTTCGTCAAGATCTAATCGCTCACCACCTTCTGAAGTAGAATAAACACCAGTTCTAGGATGATACCTGCCGGTCAAAATCTCCGCTCGAGTAGGAGAGCATACTGGGTCTACATAAAACCTACTGAATTGAACTCCCGCTTTTGCAAGTTGGTCAATATTTGGAGTATTCACCTGTGAGTTACCATTGATGCCCAGATCTCCCCAGCCTTGATCATCTGTAAGTATGAGGACAATATTTGGTTTGGTTACTTCTTCTGCTTCTGGTTTGCAGGATTGGAATAAGATTAATCCCATTCCAAGAATCAGATAAAAAATACTCTTTGGTGCTGCTGACATGGTTGCTAGGTTATATGGCTCGGGGCTAAGTGTTTATAAGGTAAGATATTAAATAAAATTGCCAGGTGGCAAACTACTTGGCTGAAGCCCAGTACTGGTGGCTTTAGCCTTTACTCGATTAATTGATTGCTAGTTAGAATATTTATTTTTCACTCCATTAGATACTAATATCCAATCGTTTTCTCAATTCGGCCAGTATCTCAATATCTTCATCTCTGATTTTTCCTTCTCGATTTGGTGGGCAGTTTAGAATCAAAATATTATCCTGTGACGTAGCAACCTTATACATTTCTACCAATTCATCGATAGGTTTGTAAACGCTGTCTTGGGTATTGTAAAACCATCGCTTACTAATGCAAACTGTTGATTCCCAAGGCATATAGTATTCTTCTCCATTATGGCTGAATAATTTGGGATCATTATCAATCGGTAGATAAGGGTCGCCCAATCTAAAATCACTTGGAAAATATCGTATCGGATAACCTTCTTTTTGGTCTGCGGGTAATACTGGGTGGAAGTCGGGATTTTCAGGTAAACCGATGGTCCAGTTCACACCAACTTGGCAATCTGGCTCCCTCGATTTTATGGTTTGATAGATGTCATTTATCGGCCAGCGGTTATTTTCCTTTAGCCAACCGCCATCAAACCAAAACTCCACGATATTGGTATGTTTTTGAGTGATATCCATCAATTCATTTAATTGCTGAATCATATAGGAATTGTAGCTGCTATCAAGTTCCACGTTTTCTACCTCGGCATTTCTATTTCTATCCCAAAGGGAATAGTATAGTCCTAAGCCGATATCATATTTTTCACATGCTTTGGCTACTGCCTCTACGACATCAGTGGTGTTACCTGAGTTGGCGATATCATATTCCGTGTACTTACTATCCCAAAGACAAAATCCATCGTGGTGTTTGGTGATTAAAATAACATACTTCATCCCGCTATCTTTTGCGGTTTTCACCCATTGATCGGCGTCAATGGCTGTAGGAGCGTAGCTTGAAGCAGGTTTTGAGCCATCAGTCCATTCCTGATCGTGGAAGGTGTTTATTCCAAAATGAATGAACATGCCATACTTACGTTCAATTTGCTTCAGCTGAGCTTCGCTAGGACTTGTTGATGGAATAGGAAGGATTTCCTTGTTGGAACCTGTGCAGGAATAAAAGAGTATCCCCAAAATTAGTAGCGTGAAGAGTGTGGTTTTATTTCTCATATTTATCTGGTATTACCTTTTATTACAAATGCTTTTTTCGCTTGGTCAATTAGATTCAATTACGAAAAGAGATTAAATCTCTTGACAAAATAGTTTAGTGTTTAAGCAGGCAATCTTCCCCTTACTTCAGTCAATTTCATGGTCATTGAAATAGCTTCGGTTTCCAGCCAGACATTATATTCTTCGATAGCTCTTAGCCTCAACTTATCGTCTAAATATCCTTCTTCCACCATTTGGCTTGAAGCGGCCACTTTAGACCAGATTCCAACTTTGGCTTTGAAATCCTCTCTGTGTTTTTCATAATGCTCATCAGAGTTTAGGGCTTCTATCTCCTGCATTCCGATTTCTTTCATTAGCTCAGGCAAATCATCCGCAATACCATTGTTCATTCCTGCATCAGCTCTCCATTTTAGAAAAGTCTTATAAAAATCTTGCATGCTCTGTGGCGGTAGTGGATTCCATCCCAACTTGTTGTGATTGTAATCCAGAATTGAAATCATACCCTTAGGCTTCAATAAAGTTTTCATTTTGAGCAAGGCTTCTTTTGGATTACTTAGCCACTGTAAAGTTCTTGCTGAAGTGATGAGGTCAAATTTCTCGTTTGAATCAAAGTCAAATAAATCAGTATGTATCAGACTTAGGTTCGGAATGTCAGCATAGGATGCCTTGCCGCTTTCAATAAACTTTTCTGTATTATCAATTCCTACAACTCTTCCAGAATCGCCCACTATGCTAGCAATATCCTTTGAGATAGAACCCGTACCACAGCCGACATCTAAGACTGACAAGCCTTTTTTAAGAATAGGCTCCAGCGTTCGATAGTCCACTTTTAGGCTTCTGCTATCAAAAATTTTAGCTGATGACTTCCCGTCTCTTTCTATATGTTTATTGCTTTTCATTGGTCCTAGTACTGATGAGAAGATCCTAAGTTAGGGCTGTTATTTTTAGCTGCGAAAAAGATTTTGATGCTCAGCACTGCCTTTTCCAAACAGCCAAAGCTTAAACTTTTCAATTCGTCTTGCTTTTACAGTTGACCCACGCCTGATTCCTGCAGGAAATCAGAGGGGATTACCTCCAATATTTATATATCAGACCTCAACTGGTGAGTTCAGATTCAATCCAATTTGACTGAGCTCTGTAAACCAAAAAAGCCCGAATCTAGTCCGGGCTTAAATCTAATATTAGAAAGGATTCGAGTTTAGAATACTCCCTTGAAACCTTCAATTTTCTGGTTCACCTGAGTATCTACCTCAAAGGATAGCATCACATCAGCCCACATAAAAGTAACTGAAGCGACCTTATTGTCTTCTGCTGAGATAAAGTATGCAAGTCTTTCGAACGTTTCTGGTGCTGGGATCGGTGTTACCTTGATCGCTACCGCATCGTCTTTTGCCAGAGCTGCCTCATCGATTTTGCCATCCTTGGTATAAGCAAAAACTGCGTTAGACTTTCCGTTCAAATGGATCGTCCAGTCTCCAGATTGCTGAGGAGTGATAAACAAAGAATATTTACCAGCAGGGATGCTTTTTCCAGCAATGCTCACTCCAGTGCTGAACTCGATGATTGTTGGACCATTGGCTCCAGCTCTCCAGCTCACACCATATTTTTCTAGTTCACCGAATACTTTTCTTCCTTTCACTGCAGGAGAAGAGTAGTCGATGCTGATCTTGGTGAAGCCGACAATTTGGGAAACATGAGCTGCTGGACTAGGCGCTGGTGCCTGAAGTTGTGCAAAAGATGTGGTGGAAACTGATAAAAAGAGAATGAAGGCAAATGCCGATAAAAAGAGTCTGGTGTTTTTCATGTGTTTGTAAATTGTTTTGGGATACGTTTTGATGGCAAGCTAAGTCAATTTTTTCAAATAAAAGGCTAAGCCATAAGCAACAGCTGCTAATTAAATTAGCTTATTAAGGGCCCTGTTTTGGTTTGCGTGATCAAGGAATAAATTAATATGTATATCCGCTTTTCTACCAGTAAGGTGGCAAAAGCAATGTAAGATATGTTAAACTTAAAAATTGAGGCCACTTCGGTCTTCGGTCTCCCGATAGCTATCGGGAGGTCTTCCAGCCTGATAAGCAAGGTCGTGTACTGAAATAGGTTGACACAATTTAGTCATGAATTGTAAACCTATAGACGGACGAAATGAAAGATTTAGAAAAATTCTCCGAATCATCCCGCAGAAAAATTGTAATTGACGTGGTTTCAGGCACGATGTCAAAGGAACAGGCGAGACGTGTTTACGGGATTAAGAGTAAATCAGCTATCTTGGAATGGATGAGGATTTTTGCTGGTTTGCCAAGAAATGCTGTGGTAGATCCTGTACCCCTATTAAAAGATATGTCTGAGGAAAAAGACGACATTCGAGCGCTGAAAAGCCGTATCAAACAGCTTGAAGATGAGCTGAATCTTAGCCGTTTGAAAGGAAAAGCTTATCAAATCATGGTGGATATTGCCAAGGAAGACTATGGGCTAGACCTAGAAAAAAAGCCTGGAGCCAAACAGTCACCAGACTCAAAGAAGAAGAACCTAAAATAGGTTTAGAACAACTTTGCAGATTGTTTGGCAAAAGTAGACAGGCATATTACAAAGCCTTTAACTATACTACTCAAGAAGCATTTAGAGAAGAATTGGTCCTGGATCTTGTTGCCAAGATCAGGAGAAAATCAAAAACTTCCCGCTGGGGAGTCCGAAAGCTTTATTTCTTGCTCCAGCCAGACCTGGAACTGCTAGGGATAAAAATGGGTAGGGATAAGCTCTTTGAGTTACTCGGTGCCCATGGTCTTTTAGTCAGTAAAAGAAAACGAAAGTTCTTTACTACACAAAGTCATCATTGGCTGAGAAAACATCAAAATATGGTCAATAATCTGGTTGTCTCGAGGCCTAACCAACTCTGGGTTTCCGACATAACCTATGTGCAGCTCAATAGCATGCCGTACTATATTTATTTGATCACTGATGCCTATTCTCAAAAAGTTGTTGGCTGGAATATAACACTTGACCTAAAGGCTGAATCAGCACTTCAGGCATTAAAAGTAGCATTGAAGTCTCAAAAAGACCTGCCCTCTTTTTCCTTAATGCATCACTCGGATCGTGGAATACAGTATTGTAGTTACGAATATACCGGACTATTGGAAAAACATCGGGTATGGATAAGTATGACCAAGCCTGCTTCACCCCAAGAAAATGCTATTGCCGAAAGAATGAATGGCATACTTAAGGAAGAATGGCTGGTAGATCTTGAAAAACTAAATGTCACTAATGTAAAAACATGCATTGGCCAGATAATCATGATCTACAACGAAATAAGACCACATGAAGGGCTGGGGAATATAACCCCAACTCAAGTACATGATAAAGGTTTTTTAAGGCATGAAGCCGAACGCGTAATTGGAAAAAGGTACCAGTGGAAGAAGAAAGCCGAACCAGTTACGGATCGGCTAACAAATAGCAACGCTATCGGACCAAACGATTATTCCTTGGCAAGTTGCTCCTCAGCAGAGCTTGCCTCCGCTTCATCGTGGTATTGTAAGTTAGAATAAACTACACAGAAGTTAAAACTGTGATTATATTTGATATTCAAAAGTGTCAACCAATTTCAGGACGACTCACAAAGAATCTAAGGTGACTGGCATCATTGCGGATAATCATATAAATTAAATACTTGATTACTTCCCTACTTCTCCAACTGCCTTTTGATAAAAGCAACACTCAAAGGAATCTGGGTGACAGATCTTGAGCTTTCGTCTTCGATGCTCAGATACTCAGTTCCTTGCTTTTTGGCTTCTTGGATAATGCCTGCGATATCAATGTCGCCTGTGCCCAGCACCACATTTTTTTCTACATCACCATGTCCGTCTTTAGATCCTGGGGTACCTATTTTACGATCCTTCAGGTGAAGAACAGGGAATTTTCCTGGGTATTTCTTCATGATGGCTAGTGGATCACCACCCCCCATTTTCACCCAGTACACATCCAGATTGAAAGCAAAGTACTTGGCATTTTCCAGCATGTAATCCATGACATCACCTTTTCCATACTTAGTGAACTCATAGCCATGAGGATGATACAAAAATGTAATCCCTTCCTTTTTTAGTTCTTGTCCCACAGCATTGAAGAGAGCAGTAGCTATTTTGATTTCCTCAATAGAAATGGGACCATCTTTATGAGGTATCCAGTAGCAGGTAGCATACTTAGCTCCATACTTCTTCGCCTGCGCTATAATGGGTGATAAGTCTTTATTGAGTTGATCATAATCAGCGCCTACACCCATGATGCGAAGATTATTATCCGCGAGAAGCTTGGCATATTCAGCATCAGTCATGCCATATTCTCCGCCTCCTTCAAGTGCAGAAATCCCCCATTCTGCAATAAGCTGATGGTATTTCACAGGATCAACTTTCATTTCATTACGGAGGGAGTATAGCTGTAAAGCCACTTCCTGGGCTTGAATAGTGACCAATGGACTGAGTAAAAATAGGAATAGTAGTAATATTTTGATCTGGGTTTTCATCTTAGTGTAAATAGGGTTTGACCTAAAATATGGATTATTATTCACTTTTCGATAGTATTCCTTAAATTCAAGGCTTAGCCCCTAATTATGAAATCAGATCGAAGAAAGTTTATCCAAAATGCCTCCTTGTTGGGAATGGCGATGTCAATTTCCCCTTCCATTTCTTTTGCTCGTATGCGAGATGAGGTAATAGGTCATGGAGATTTTCAATATAAAGTGGATATGAAATGGGGGATGCTAGATCCTGCCAAAGTACCTGTAAATAACTGTCACGAGATGGTGATGGATCGCAAAGGTCGGATGATTATGGTGACTGATGAACCTAAAAACAATGTCATTATATATGATCAATCAGGGAAGTTTCTTCAAGCTTGGACACTTGGAATGGATCGTGCACATGGCTTGACCCTAGTAGATGAAGGAGATGCCGAATACCTCTGGATTTCTGACAATGCTGGAAGAGTGGTGAAAACTACACTTGAGGGTACTATAGTAGTAGAAATAGCTGCACCAGTCAAAGAAGGGATTTACACTGAGAAAATGTCCTATGTGCCTACGGAAACCACCGTGGCTCCAAATGGAGATCTGTATGTGGCAGATGGCTATGGTTCACAGTACTTCTTGCATTATGATAAAAACGGAAATTTTATCCGAAAATTTGGTGGTGCTGGTTCTGGCGATGCGCAGTTCAGTACAGCTCATGGGATCACAGTAGATCAGCGTGGTGGAAAGGCTCCCACCTTATTATGTACTTCACGAGGGCACAATTCCTTTAAGAGATTTACCATGGATGGGGAATATATGGAGACAATCTTTTTGCCTGGTGCATTTGTTTGTCGTCCGGTGATCCATGGCGATAATCTATATGCTGGCGTCTGCTGGTCTAGACTTCGCTACTTAGAGCAAACGCCTGATTCAGGATTTGTGACTATTATGGATAAAGACAATAAAGTGGTTTCCAATCCAGGCGGTACAGCCCCTGAGTATAGAAATGGAGAACTTCAGCTGATGGTGCAGTCAGAGGCAATCTTTAAGCATTGTCATGATGTATGCATAGATCAGGACGAAAACATTTATGTATGTCAGTGGAATGCAGGGAAAACCTATCCAATTAAGCTTACAAGAGTATAGATTGGTCAAGGTTATTGTACAATGAAATCTTTTAATCCGCGTAGGCGGACAAGTTTATAAAATAATTGTGCTATGAAAAAAGTTACTGTAGGCTGGTTTGAAATACCAGTGAAAAACATGGATAGGGCGATCACTTTTTATCAAAAAGTTTTTGATTGTTCCCTTCACAAGCTTGATATGGGCGATTTCAAAATGGCGATGTTTCCCGGCGAAGGCGGAGGAAAAGGAGCAGAGGGTAGTTTGGTTTACCATAAGGATTTTTATAAGACAAGTAAATTAGCCGGTGCCCTAATCTATTTTTCATCCGAAGACGTATCTATTGAGCTGGCAAAAGTGAAAGAGGCTGGAGGAACCGTAGAGATACCTAAGAAAATGATATCACCGGAGTATGGTTATATGGGTGTTTTTATTGACTCTGAAGGCAATCGTATAGCTCTTCATTCGAATGATTAGCTATGATTTAAATCCTAAACTTTCATTTTTGCTACAAATTAACCGTATTTCGTCTTTGTGATGGACTGAAATATGTAAATTTGAGTCAAAATTTAGTTTAGAGGATTTTTATGCTGCTTACCAAAGGTTTATCGATTTCTGAGGAAAATGTTGCTAACCTGGAATATATCCAAAGAAAAATAGCGATGATGTTTTCGCTACTAGCATTCTTTCTATTAGTGCTATTAGCGATTTCTGATATTTTCACAGGAATGTCAAAAGAAATTATCTGGCTCAAATTCGGGCTTTCCAGTCCTTTCTTAGTAGCCTATTTCGTGGTTTCCAAATATGGTAAAGCCCAATTGGTATTAAATATTTTGCTAATTCTGGCTCATATCATCATTTGCGTCAATTTCTTATATAATGATGGAAATGATGGGCCTACGATTTATGCTTTTTTCTTGATGCTGGTAGTTATCTCCTTATTAATTCAAGGCTGGCTAAAAGTTATCTGGTTTATTGGCTCTTTATCTATGTTTTTCATCCTCTTCTATGGGGAATCAGTAGGTTTTATAGAAGTTCAGAGCTTTTACGAAGGTCCTCAAAATCAGTTTGTTGATCATGCGGTGACTATTTTATGGGTAAGTTTATTTGTCTTTACAGTGCTACATTTTTTCATCAAAAGCTACCAAAATCAGAATCAAGTTCTCCATTCAATCAAGCAGCGACAGGATCAAGCATTAGAGGATGTGAAGATGCTGAATGATCAAAAAAACAAATTGATAGCCATCCTTACACATGACCTCAAAAACCCTATTGGTATGCTTCACACGACACTTGAACTTGTAGAGAAGGATGCCTTTGACCCTGGAGAAATGGGGCAGATTCTACGGAATCTGAAAGGGCAAAGCTACCACCTCAATAAGGTTCTTAATAATACCTTAAGCTGGGTGATGACCGAATTGGAAGACCGTCCAAATGAAGTTTATCATATCAGTTTGGAAGAATTGACCAATGAACTGAAGGAAATGATGATGGTGCAGGCATTGGAAAAAAATCAACTTATTGAGGTCAGTATTAAAGGAGAAAATCGTGATATATCCATAGAAATCAATGAGATAAAAATTATTCTAAAAAACTTGCTGGACAATGCTATCAAGTTTTCTGCCCCCAACTCGACCATCGACTTTGGGCTAGAAATAGATGAGGAGAAGATAAGTTGGACGGTCTGTAACGAAGGATCTACCATCTCTGCAGAAGATCAGAAAAACCTCTTTGTATTCAGGGCAAGAACCTCATACGGTACGAAGAAAGAGAAAGGAACGGGTGTGGGCTTGCCTCTCTGTAAGAAAATTGCCGACAAGATTAAGTTTGACTTGAGTTATTGTAGCTCTAGAGAAGGTCATAACTGTTTCACGCTGACCAAGAAGCTGCTCTAAAGAATCACTACTCTAAGACTCATGGCTCCGTGAGCCCCTACCACCAAGGATTGTTCAATATCAGCCGTTTTGGATGGTCCAGCGATAAATACACCAAATCCTGATTTTGTTGCCCCTATTCGCTGATAGGCTTCATGCATGTTTCCTAGGATGTTTTCCTTCCTGATCACAATCACTAGGTGCGCTGTGATAAATGGGATAGCTCTTAGGTCTAAATTACTTTCATCCAGCCAAATTGCGGCATTCTCTGCCGAGGCAAATTGACCTTCTATGATAGCAAGATCTAGGTCTGCAAAATCAGCTGGGTGCTGCGGTACTTCACAATTGCTATAGGATGCAAAGCTAGGTGAGGAGCTATAGATTTTGGCAAAGCCAGTATCAGCGATCATTTGCTCTAATTCTACTTTGCTGACCACCGTGCCTTTATTGGCATTGAGAGAATGGGTATAGGCTTCTACGAGATCAGAAGCAACAGCGAAGTCAGGAATCTCTGGAAGAGGTTTCTCTTCCATGTTCAATCCTTTGATAGCTGCTAATATGGATTCTTTGCTGCTCATTTTTATCTATTCTTTTTATACCAGTCTTTGAATGATTCCGAAGGTAGGTCCGGTAGATTTCTGCCTTTTCCCCACGCGTTCAAAGGGTTGTAAATGATGCTATCCGGCAATGTCTTGAGAGAAGCTCTCATCATTTTGCCTGAGATTCTATAGGCAAGTGGACTTTTGAAGATTCCATTGGCCAATTTCATGGATAGTCCTTTCAATGAAGATCCTTGTGCTTTGGTGATTTCTTGTCGCCATTCATAAAGTTGCTCATGGATATTAATCTTCACAGGACATACATCAGAGCAGCTGCCGCAAAGTGTGGAGGCAAATGGCAAGGTGCTGTATTTCTTCATGTCTATCCCTGGTGAAAGAATTGATCCTATAGGACCTGGAACGGTACTTCCATAGCTAAAACCACCACTTCTGCGATAGATTGGGCAGGTATTCATACAAGCCCCACAACGGATACACTTCAGAGAATTTCTGAATTTTTCTCTAGCAAGCTGTTTTGTTCTTCCATTATTTACCAAGATAAGGTGAAGTTCTTTGCCTGGAGATGGACTTCTGAAATGTGAATTGTAATTGGTAATGGATTGTCCTGTGGCTGATCTAGCCAAAAGTCGAAGGAATACGCCTAGGTCTTTTCTTCTTGGAATAAGCTTCTCTATGCCCATGCAAGCGATATGCGTGTCGGCTAAATGAACGCCCATATCAGCATTCCCCTCATTGGTACAGACTACGAATTCACCCGTCTCAGCTACAGCAAAATTGACTCCTGTGATCGCTACTTTGGCCTGCAGGAATTTCTCACGTAAATGTAATCGCGCTGCGTGGGTAAGGTAAACAGGATCTACGTTACCCTTTTCTGTATGTAGTTTTTCGTGGAAAATTTCTGATATATCTGACTTTTTCAAGTGAATGGCAGGCATCACAATATGACTAGGTGGCTGCTTCAGAAACTGAATAATCCGCTCACCCAAATCTGTATCTACCACTTCAATGCCTTTTTCTTCCAAGAATGGATTCAAATGACATTCTTCAGTCAAGATGGATTTACTCTTTACTATTGCCTTGCACTTCTTTTCGTCCAAGATCTTTCCAATGATCTGATTGTGCTCCTCTGCATTTTCGGCCCAGTGAACTTTGATGCCATTAGCAGTAGCATTTTTCTCTAATTCCTCTAGGTAGAAGTCAAGCTTAGAAAGTGTGTGATCCTTAATCTGGGATGCCAGTTCTCGGAGCTTTTCCCATTCAGGAATTTGGTGAATAGTTACATCGCGCTTTTGGCGAACTATCCACAAGGTATCATCATGCCATTTTGCACGGGCTTTATCTTTCAGAAATACCGTTGCATTCTCTGGATGGCTCATGAGATGACTTGGTTTAGGATTTCTGCGAAATGCATAAGTTGTATTTTTTCTTTGTCTCGTGTAGCGATTCCCTGCATGTGCATGATGCATGACATATCTCCACCCACGATGATTTCTACGCCTTTATCCACATGATCTGCTATTCTGTCTTTTCCCATTTGCACAGAGATAGCTTCTTCACTTACGGCGAAAGTTCCTCCAAATCCACAGCACTCATCTTTTCTGGTCAATTCCACGATTTCCAATCCCTCCAGATCTTTCATCAGCTGAAGTGTTTTGTTGAATACAGGTTCATTTAGCTCAGAATCACTTGCGAGTCTCAGTCCACGAAGCCCATGACAGGAAGCATGAAAACCAATCTTGTGTGGGAAACTGCCTTTGATAGAATCGACTTTGAGTACATCAGTGATGAATTCACTGAGTTCGTAGATGTTGGCTTGTAGATGCTCCTGATTTTTCTTGAGCTTGTCTATTTTGGGAGAATGCTCTTTGACATGCAAAACGCAGCTGCCAGAAGGAGCTACGATGTAGTCAAACTTCGCGAAATCACGAATAAATTTGGAAGTTGTATCTGTTGTTTTCGATTCAAATCCTGCATTGGACATAGGCTGTCCACAGCAAGTTTGTCCAAGTGGATAGGTGACTTTGCAGCCTAGTTTTTCCAGCAACTCTAAGGAAGCTATTGCCACATTTGGATAAAACTGATCAATGTAGCAGGGGATAAACAAGCCAATATGTGGGGCGTCTTTTTTCATGTGTTAATGCTGGATTTTTTATAGCCCAGATA
The DNA here is from genome assembly GCF_003254055.1 of Algoriphagus chordae. Classification (GTDB taxonomy): domain Bacteria; phylum Bacteroidota; class Bacteroidia; order Cytophagales; family Cyclobacteriaceae; genus Algoriphagus; species Algoriphagus chordae. The sequence goes on along the minus strand of NZ_QKZT01000009.1, from coordinate 87,921 downwards.
GCCAGTTCCGTTTCGGGAGAATTTCGAATAGAGAATCCTCATCCCTTCATGTAGTGACTGAGATATACTCGATTTCATTGGTAGCGTAAATTAAGCCATCTAATCCATTGATACCAGCATGGCGGCACCTAATGCAGAACCATTGGGGAAATCAGATGGAATAATGGTTAATTCAGGGAGCTTTTTGCGAAGCATCTCTACAAAGATATCGTTGGCATTGAAACCACCATCGATGAATAGCCTGCCTACGGGTGCATTGTCTATGACTAGTTTGATGGCGGCAGTTTGTAGCTCAGTGAGCTCGTGAATAAAGGCGTAATATGCTTCGTTGAACTCTTGGAAGCGCGACCAGTTATTTTTGGAGGCTTGAGTCAAGCCATAATCTTCCGCTTTGAGGTAATGAAAATGAATGCGCTTGCCTTCGTGATTTTTTACTCTTTCGAAAAGTGTGTTATTAAATTTCAATTTCTTGTAGGTGCCCTGAGGCATCTGAAAGTATTCGTATAGCTTTTCTACTTGGTATTTATGTTCTTCTCCTATAAATAGTCTAGAGATTTTGATAGGATCACCTTTGATGCTCAAGAATTGCAAGCAATCCCGTTTGAGCTCCTTTTTGGTAAGTTTTGTTTTATTGGAAGGATTGATACAAATAGACCAAGTGCCTGTAGAAAGTAAGGAAAAAGGCTCAGTTTCTTGTTTGATATAGGGCAGCAAGGCAGAGGAGGAGTCATGAACACCGATGCCGCAAGGGATGTTTCCTAGATCTGGCTTGGTCTTCAAAAGGGTGTTCCCGGGGACGATTGGAGGAAGTAGCTTACGAATTTCTTCTCTATCTACCCATTCATGATAATCATTTGCCTCATAATCCCACAATCCTGTGTGACATCCTATGCTGGTGTAGTCAGAGACCATTTCTCCTGTGAAAAGGAAGCTTAGGTACTGAGGGAAATGGAATGAATGCTTTATCCTTTTGAAGGAATCTGGCTTGGTATGCTTGATGAAGTACAACTGCAAACCAGAGTTGAGCATCGCCAATGGGGGAGATGAGGTGGCACGACAAAAGGTCATTTTTCCACCATTCTCTTCATAAAACTTACTCAAAAGATCTTCTGGGAAAGGCTTGAGGTAATCATAAAGCGGAGTAGCGGGAAGACCATTTTCATCCGTATGCACGAAGGAAGCTCCATGACAGGAGAAATTCAAACGCTTTATCTGATAATCAGGGGATTGCAAAGCTTCTTTGAAAGTCTTTAGCATCCATTCTTCTAGTGGAGCCAAAGGCATACTAGGAAAATCATCTTCGTCCGGAATTTGATCTATCCGTGTATATGAACTGTGTACTTCAGTTAAATTTTCATCAAAAAGGAAGAACTTCTTATTTGTCTTACCTATATCAAAAACAGCCGTTACTGGGATTTTACTCATAGTCACGCTATCAAAGCGATTTTCGGATGATCATTTTGAATGGGTTCTTGAGCGGGATTTTATCTTCTTCGCCCATGATTTGATTAGCGATCGTGGTGCCCATTTCTATAAATTCCGTCGAGATAGTGGTGATTCCCTCGGCCAAGATTTCTTTCAAAGGAGTTTCATTATAAGAAATGATTCCTATGTCTTTGCCTAGTTGAAGGTTTTGCTCGCGCGATTTTTTTACAATATTAGCAAGGTCAGTTTCAGCCAATACGATGAAGGAATCTCCCTCATAAAGTTGCTCGTCGTCGATACCGTCAAGGATCAGATTGTTGAAATTGTGGAAAAAGCAAAAACGCTTAAATCCATCAATAATCTCTACTGGATACATGTCTCCTTTAGGAAACACCAATATCAACCTAGAGTATTTTCTCAAGTGTGTAATACCCGACTCTAAGGCTTCCAAAATATCTCTAGCAAAATCCTGATAAACTCCTGGGAATTCGTTTTCATGATCTTTCACGTCACGATCCATTATCAGGAGTTTATCTTTAGGGATTTGCTGAATGAGGTCGTAGCATGTTTCTGGATGGTTATTCTCATCAAAGAAATGTGGTGCTATGACATAGTAATTATAGTGCCCCAAATTGCGCTCCAACAGGTTTTCAAAAATCGTACGATTGTAATGGTGAATCTGTAAATCCACTGTCGCATGATCTCCTAGAGTCTCTACAATAGAATAATAGATAATCTTCTTGTAAGAACTCAACTTATTGAATATCAATAAAACCTTCACTTTGTTAGCCATATTGGTAGAACTCACATAGAAGCCTTTGCCTCTCACAGATGTAATGATGCCACGATCCCGAAGTTCATTGTAGGCTTTTTCTACCGTGTCTCGAGAAAGAAGAAAGTCAAAACTAGTTTCGTTGATAGAAGGAATTCTATCTCCGATTTTGAGCTTTCCACTGTGTAGATCATCTAGTATAAGGTTGACTACCTGCATGTATTTAGGAGTCCGCGAATCCGTGTGAATCTTTTCCGATTTGTCAACTAACATAGCATTTTGGGTTATTGTGGGGTACTAGTGTAATCGAGTATTCCTAATTGTAATCTAGCGCGGGAATGCAGCAGCTAGACCGCCATCCACATTAAGCATATTCCCAGTGGTTTTGCCAAGCTGACCGCTCACGAAGACAAATGCTGCGTCTGCGATGTCGCTGGTTTTCACGCTTTCTTTCAATAAGGTACGATTTGCATAGAACTGAGGCAAATCTTTTACTTCAATTCCATAGGCTTTAGCGCGATTTTCGCCCCATCCACCTTCCCAGATGTTTGAGTTTTCGATCACGGCATCCGGATTCACGACATTAACTTTGATTTTGTCTTCTGCCAGTTCCGCAGCCATAAGCCTAGACATGTGAAGTTGAGCAGCTTTGGCGGTACCATAAGCCACATTTTTTGGGCCAGCTACCAAACCGTTCTTACTCGCAATGTTGACAATATCTCCACCATGACCTTGTAGTTTCATAATTTTGACTCCTGCTTTGGAGATATGATATTGACCCATTACCAAGATGTCATTCAATCTGTCCCAGTCTTGGTCAGAGTGATCTTCGAAAGGCTTGCTGATAGATATACCTGCATTGTTGACCATGATGTCCACTCCGCCAAATTGTAGACAGGTAGCTTCAATGGCAGCTTCTAAGCTTTTTCCATCTGTCACATCCAGCTTCACAGCCAAGAATGCATCCTTCCCGTATTTTTTCAATAAGGCATCACTAGTAGTCTGCAGTCTATCTCCATCGATGTCTGTTACGACTACACAGGCACCTTCTTGGATGTATTTCTCTACGATAGCCAAACCGATTCCACCTGCACTACCAGTTACCAAAGCTACTTTTCTAGAAAGCGCCTGCTCTTTGGGCATTCTCTGAAGTTTTGCTTCTTCAAGTAACCAGTACTCAATATTGAAAGCCTCCTGAAGAGGCAATGATACGTATTCAGATACAGCCTCAGCACCACGCATTACATTGATGGCGTTGATGTAGAATTCACTAGCTACTCGGCTAGTTTGCTTATTTTTTGCATAGCTAAACATTCCCACACCTGGCCAGATGATAATCACTGGATTAGGATCACGAATTGCTGGGCTATTCGAATGCTTATGGTTTTCATAATAATCAGCATACATCTCTCTGTAAGCTTGGAATGCTACATCGATGTCTTCTTTGATAGCTGTAAGGTCGCTGAGATCTGCGTCTGCAGGAATTTCCAAAACCAAAGGAGAAATCTTAGTTCTCAAGAAGTGATCTGGGCAGCTGGTTCCCATAGGAGCCAATTTGCTTAGATCATGACTATTGATGAATTGTAGAACTTCAGGAGCATCTGTAAAAGTACCTACCATAAGATTCTCTGAAGAAGCTAGGCCTCTTAATAGTGGCGCGAGAATGGCCGCTTGACTTTTTCTCTGCTCAGGGGCAAGAGATTGGACTTTCTCTCCTCCGAAAACTGGACGATTTTTACCATAATTCTGTGCCAAGTATTCTGAAGCAGTTTCAATTACTTCCAAGCTATTGATGTAGCACTCATAGGCAGTATCAGCCCAAGTGAATAATCCATGTCCTCCTAGCATAATGCCACGGATTCCAGGATTTTCGTCCAGTGCTTGCTTTAGTTGTAGTCCAAGATCAAAACCTGGTTTTTGCCAAGGCACCCAAGCGATCTGACCATCCCAAAGATCCTTCGTGATTTGCTCTCCATCTTTTGCGGCAGCAATAGCAATCGCAGCATCTGGGTGAAGGTGATCAATGTGTTTGAATGGAAGGAATGCGTGTAAAGGCGTATCGATGGAAGGAGCTTTAGACTTAAGGTCGTAGATGCAGTGATTGAAAAGCTCAACCATTTCATCTTCAAATTCCAAGCCTCTATAAATGCCTTTTAAAGCGCGTAGTTTATCTACATAAAGTCCAGCCAGGCCAGCCTTTGTCAAAGTTCCGATGTCTCCACCAGAACCTTTGACCCACATTACTTCAACTTGCTCGTTGGTTAGTGGATCTGCTTCGTAGGTTTTGCAGCTGGTGTTGCCACCACCGTAATTGGTGATTCTCAGATCGGCTCCAAGTATATTTGAACGGTAAATAAGAAGATCAACTTCTTTGCCCTCAAGTTTGGATGCTACGGCATCATCCCAGAGGTAACTTACATGCTTAAAATTTTGTGTTGTTATGCTCATTGCGTTTTAGCAGATTGTTCTGATAGTGAATATGGGTGAAAATATTACCTGAGGTATCCTGTGCTGTCTTGAATACAAAAGGAATTTTGTTGAATTATTGCTACATAAATAGATGTATTGTTTGGGTAAAATAGGATATCTGACTAATTGTCTTTTTTCTGATGTGTTTTTCCAAATTTTATTTGGAAGCTAGGCAGTAATATAGCAATTGGAAAATTTGCTCTGAATAGCTTTTTGCTCTGATTTTTTTTCGGTCTAGCCGAAAATTTCTATTGACTGTGAAAGCTAAAAAGTAATATTCAGAATTCATGAAGTTCTGTTACTCACTAACAAAGCATTTAATGCTATTTAACTTCTACCATTGATTAGCTTCTAGAACAAAGTTACGATTCATGAGTTTATAGAGTGCAAACTTAGACTTTGGTTGCGTATTTGTTTGATATAAAGATTAAGCAAAGAAATGGAGTGCCTCTTTTAGATAAGGATAGACTGGATTTTCATAGTTCGAATTGCTCTGATCTTCACATGATCAAATATCTCCATAGTTGTGAGGATTTGAAATTCAAGTGAATTATGATTATTTTGACCCTTCAGCTCTGTTATACAGTATGTTATAAGCATAAGTTGAATTGGTTGGCTTAGACTTGTACTGTCACATATAGGTCTGAGGTAAATACCTTCGCTGGAGACCTCCTTCTTACATATGAAGACGTATATTAAGCTAGTAATACCTTTCTCGGAGAGTTTGAATTGTCCCTTTTTTGAGCAAATCGAGTACCCAAGCCACATTGATTGATAAATTATGAGAATTACTAAAGACCAGATAGCATCCTTTTCTTCCAATGACTTTCATGCGCGTTCCCTTGATCTTTTGCGCGAGCGATTCTCCCAGCAGGATGTGGATTTTGAAGAAGTCGTTCGTAAGATTCAGGCTTTTCAGATTGCTATTCCAAGTGCCGCCTTAGGTAATGGAAAAGCAAGTAATAAGCGATCTAGAACTGGTGGAGAACCTAGGGATTTGAATGAAAAACTAGAGGATATTGGGCTATTGCAGCAATTGACCAGCAAGACCAACTCAGTATCTGTATACATACCTTGGGATTTGCCAGAGGATTACAGAGAGGTGAAAGGCCTGGCGAAAGAGCTAAATCTGAAATTTGATACGATGAACAGTACTAGTTCACAAGATCAAAATCAGAAGGAATATGCCAAACTGGGCTCCTTAGGAAATCCTGATAAAGCTATACGTGAAGAAGCCATTGCGCATAATGAGGACGTAATCAACATTGGAAAAAATCTAGGTAGTAAGGGCTTGACTGTTTGGATGGCAGATGGAAGTAATTTTCCTGGCCAATCAAATTTCCGAAATACGCTAGGCTGGACTGAAGAGTCACTGCGTGAAATCTACGAATTCATGCCTTCCGATTGGGATTTGATGCTGGAGTACAAGCCTTATGAGCCCAATTGCTATCACACCGTAGTTCCTGATTGGGGGACTTCTTCTATGCTTGCCAAGCGATTGGGATCTCGGGCCAAGGTATTGGTGGATCTGGGGCATCACCTGCCAAAGACTAATATCGAACAGATTGTGGCTACACTGATGTATCAAAACCTACTTGCGGGATTTCATTTTAACGATAGTAAATATGGAGATGATGATCTGAATCCAAGTAGTATCAAGCCGTATCAGTTGTTCTTGATTTTCTGCGAATTGATAGGCGGAGATCAGGATGGTGTGCAGAATTGGGATAGTATTTCTTGGATGATAGATGCTAGCTACAATACCCAAGATCCCCTGGTCGATTTAATTCAGGCTTTAGAGGCGATTACGATCGCTTATGCCAAGGCTTTGTTGGTAGATCGAGAAAAACTCCGTGAATGCCAGCAGAATGGGGAAGGTTCCCGAGCACAGGAGATTTTGCAAATGGCCTATTTGACAGATGTAAGACCATTGGTCTGTGAAGCAAGAGTACAGGCTGGGGGAGTAGCGGAGCCATTAGAGGCCTATAGGATTTTGATGATTCGTAACAAATTGGTTCAGGAGCGTGGAGCGAAATCATACAATTCTATTTTTTAGTCAGAAGTAAATATTATTATCTTCGGGCATGTTAAAACGCTATTTCATACCCCTCACATTTCTAATTATTTCTTTGTCAGCCTTGTTTACTAGTTGTACAAACAAAGAAGAGAAGACAGCTGAAGTTGAAAAAAAGACAAATATCATTTTTATACTCGCAGATGATCTCGGGTACGGGGATCTGGCTTTCTTAGGTCAACAATACATAGAAACCCCAAACATTGACCGACTTGCAAAGGAAGGGATGTTTTTCACCAATCATTATTCAGGTGCTACGGTATGTGCACCTTCAAGGTCATCTTTTTTGACCGGTTTGCATACAGGTCATACGCCTATTAGAGGGAATAGAGAAGTTCAGCCAGAAGGTCAGTACCCGATGCCAGATTCCGTAGCAACAGTAGCTAAGGTTATGGAAAGTGCTGGCTACAAAACTGGTGCTTTCGGTAAATGGGGATTGGGATTTGTCGGTACCACAGGCGATCCAAATCAGCAGGGTTTTGAGCAGTTCTATGGCTATAATTGCCAGCGATATGCACATCGCTATTATCCAGCACATCTGTGGCACAATAGCGATAAAATAATTTTGGAAGGAAATGAATGGTTAAATAAGGAGGTCTATGCACCCGATGTTATTCAGAAAGAGACTATCTCATTTTTAGAAAATAATAAGGATAACCCATTCTTTCTATTTATGCCTATAGTGATGCCACATGCAGAACTAGCGGCGCCAGATGATGAAGTTTTTCAAAAGTACAGAGCGAAATTTGGTGATGAGGTACCACATCCAGCAGGAAAAGGGACTGAATACGGACCTGATTTGAATATTAGTGCTTACCAGTCACATCCCTATCCGCATGCGGCATTTGCTGCCATGGTGGAGAGAATTGATCTTTATGTAGGTGAGGTTCTTGCGAAACTTGATGAATTGGGCTTGACAGAAAACACCTTAATTATCTTTGCTTCAGATAACGGCGCTCATCAAGAGGGCGGTGCTGATCCAGACTTTTTTGATAGCAATGGACCTTATAGAGGACACAAGAGAGACTTATATGAAGGAGGGGTGAAAACTCCAATGATTGCTTGGTGGCCAGGTAAAATTAAGGCAGGTTCACAGTCTGATCATATTTCTGCTTTCTGGGATTTACTACCAACTTTTGCTGACGTAGCTGGAGCAACTGTACCAAATGGAATCGATGGGATTTCTTTCTTGCCAACCTTATTGGAGCAGGAAGATCAGAAGGAGCATGAGTATTTGTATTGGGAATTTCACGAGCAAGGTGGTAAGCAGGCTGTGAGACAAGGCAAATGGAAGGCTGTGAAGCTGCAGGTTTTTGGGTCTGAAAACCCAAGGATAGAGCTTTATGATCTTAGTGTTGATATAGGGGAGGAGCATGATATAGCTGCTGATAACCCAGAAAAAGTAAAAGAACTGGAAGCTTTGATGAATGCATCACATGAGCCAAACCCTATTTTTGGTTTTCTTCCATCAGAGCGAGAAGCAGCAAAATAGGATTGGTTGCAAAAAGAAAAGGCGGAGAATTACCCCCGCCTTTTCAAACCCAATCTATTTACTGTTAAACCTATGAATAATTGAATATATTAATCCGATAGATATTGACTGTCCCTCTCTGTCCTGTTTTAGTCTTATCAAATCATAATATTGTTGCTTGAGTCCAATTTTCTAGGAGATAAATTAAATAATAGGCCATGAGAATTTCAAGTTTTTTATTGTTGCTAAGTACTTCCTTGGCCTGTACGGGTCCAAAGAATAATACTGAAGCTCTGTCAGTGGGGTCATCTTATAAGACAGTTGGGTCTGTGCTGCGAGTGGATTCAGTTGTAAATTCCTTAATTCCTGAAGGAGCTGAAATAGAGGTTTTGGCTTCTGGCTTCGAGTGGTCGGAGGGACCGCTATGGCTTGCTGATCAGAATGCCTTGCTATTCTCAGATGTTCCAACCAATAAAATCTGGAAATGGACAGAGAAAGACAGTTTGACTTTGTTTTTGGAACCTTCTGGATATTTGGGAACTGAGACTAACAAGAAGGAGCCAGGATCCAATGGCTTAGCTTTGGATGCGGAAGGAAATCTGATTCTTTGCCAGCATGGGGAAAGAAGAATTGCAAAAATGAATGCTACACTAACTGCGCCAAAAGCTGATTTCACAAGCATAGTTTCAGATTTTGAAGGCGCTAGATTCAATAGTCCGAATGATCTTGTCATCAATAAATCTGGTCAACTGTTTTTCACTGACCCTCCTTATGGTTTGGATGATTGGAATCCAAAGGAGTTGGATTTTCAAGGAGTATATCGTTTAGATACCGATGGGAGTTTGAGTCTGTTATTGGATAGCTTGAATCGGCCAAATGGTATAGGGCTGAGTCCTGATCAGCAAACCCTCTATGTTGCTCAATCTGATGCACAAAAAGCGAGGTATTATGCTTTTGATTTGGATCAGAATGGGGATGTATTGACTGGGAGGGTTTTGTTGGATGTGACATCAACTGTGGGAGATGATCATCCTGGTTTACCGGATGGTTTGACTGTCCACAGTTCAGGGGTTCTCTTTGCTTCTGGGCCTGGTGGGATTTGGTTGATCAGTTCTGAGGGCAAACATTTGGGTACGATTCAAACTGGCCAGGGTACTTCCAATTGTACTTTTGATGCTGATGAGTCCTATTTGTATATGACTGCCGATGCCTATTTGATGCGCATCAAGATGAACTAGTCTGAAATGTTATTAAAAAGTTGATAACCATCAAATTAGAGTGGATAAACCTGTTGATTTAGAACAATATTTGGTGGAAAGATGGTGGGAAAATAGCCTGTTGAAAAGTTGTGATTCGGTAAAATTAGGGAGATATTTATTAGACCAAGTAAGAGATAAAAAGACCGAGAATACGATCTCGGATACAGATTGAAAACTCTAGATTGAAACATGAATGGTCATAGTCCTTCGGGAATATGTCTGAAATGGGTTACCACAGAAATGTAGATTGAAGTCTTCAATACCGCAAGGTGTAGAAGATATAGTTTGATAATCAGTATTATGAATCTGGGCAACTGGAGGAAAAGTCTATCAACAGTAGCTTGGCTCTTTTTGATGATTAAGGTTATCAATAAGAGAAAGGGAAACAATCGCAAGAGGGTTTCCCTTTTTGCATTTTAACTTCTTCGGATTTTGTCCTGATCCCGGATCCCCAAATTCTAGTTTCATTTTTCAGTGGTTTCATCCTAAGTGCACTCGCATCTCAAATTTGATCTGGAGAAAAAACAGGTCAGAATTTTTGTGTGGTCTTCAAGTCCATATGCTACAGGCAGATGCTTATTCTTTAGGCTTTTCAGCTTTGGAAGCTCCTTTATCTGAAGGGACAATTTTGTCCTCTGGCAAATAGCTTGGCGGGATAGTGAGTTGATTTCCATCACGCTCAGCACGATAGTGAGGAGACATGATTTCTACCTCTGCTTCCGTAAAGGCGTCTTGGATAAATGAGTGAAGATCGGAGTAGATTACCGCAGCTTTTTCAGGAGCATTGGTATAGGCATTGATTTGATAGCTCACATAGAAATCGTCTAAGCTGGTTTGCAAAACAAAAGGAACAGGTTCCTTCAGGATTCGGTCTGTTTTTAGTGCAGCTCCTATTAATAGCTTATGCACCTCTCTCCAGGGAACGTCATAGCCAATAGTGACCGTAGAGTGAAGTATCAATCCTGGACCATTTGCCTCCGCAGAATAGTTTATGGTCTTTCCAGCCAGTATGGCGGCATTTGGAATAGTTACTTCCTCGTTTTTGATCGTACGAAGTCTTGTGACTAGCATAGTTTTTTCAATCACATCACCTACTGTGTCACCGATTTTCACGCGATCACCTAACTTGAAGGCACGCATATAAATGATCACCAGACCTGCGATAATATTACTGATGGCTGAGGACGAACCTAGGGAAATCAATAAACCAAGAAATACACTAACTCCCTGAAAGGCTGGTGAATCTGAACCTGGTAGGTAAGGGAAGATTACTATAAAAGAAAAAGCAATGATGATAATCTTGAACAGGTTGAATGTTGGTTTTGCCCATTCTGGGTAGAATCCAGGAATAGACAAATTGCCGCTTTCTACCTCTTTTGAAACAATGTTTATTGCCTTCACAAAATAATACGTGATCACAACTACTACCATGATCATGAAAAGCTCATCTAAGTAGCCTATGAATCCCAGAACAATAGATTTGACAGGAGAAGTAATGTAGTCGAGCAGGGTCGTTGCAAGGCCTTTGGTAGCAGGGAAAATGCTGAAAATAATAGGGAGTGAAAGGTAAAGCAGCAAGATGATCATGAAGATCTTAAGCACTCGCATGATTAGAAAAAACAATTTTTCTTCCCGTGCAGCAGATAGGATTTCAAAGTTTTTGATTTTTACTCCTTTGAAATACCTATGCCATTTCCGAAGGATAAAATCGATCAACTTATTGAATCCCTTGTTAATGAATTTCACTAGGAAATACAGTACGATAAAGATCCCTAGTAATATACCTGTTCTTGTAAGGTTTTTGATCAGATTCTTTTCTCCGTAATGCCTAGTATAGCTGCTCTTGATGGCGGCGATGTATTCTTTGGCAAGCTGGGCTTTGTCTTTACCAAGTGCTTCAGCATCATTCTGGGTGATGCTGGAGATTATCTGCTCACCATGTATAATTTCAACTGAGAGATTATCCTCGTAGAGTGTCAAAATCGCAGTGTCAAGCGCATCGTTCTCAATGAGCAGTGCGAGCTTATTGCTTTGATTTGAGGCTCTTTCAGCTGCTGAGAAAGGACCAAGTTTGGAGCTGATATAAAAAAGCGTGTCAGTGAAAAATACTACGGGGTATTTTTTCACTCCTATGATTGGAATGCTATCTGATGGAATGGTATCCAACTTTACTGTCTTCTGCTGGGCGCTTAGGTTGGATGAAAAAGTAAAAAAGCAACAAATGATCAGAATTAAATTGAAATTCTGTTTGCTGATTGGAAGAAATTTAAAGATCATATGTGCCCCTAATTTTAATAGGTCAATAAAGATAAGCAGTATAATTTGCAAGATCGAACTGCAAGTAAAGTAAGTAAATTTCTTTGTTTTCTGTAATTTTGACGAAAACCCTACCTATTATGAAGTTTAACAAGATCTTTTTTGGACTATGGATTTTCATCTTTGCACTATTTGCCTATTGGCAGTTTAATGATCCTGACCCTGAGGTTTGGGTGAGTATTTATGCAATGGCTATAATATTTTGCGTTTTAGGAACACGTGGGATTTTTCCTAAGATTCCATTAACTGTAGTGGTGACGGTTTGTCTCGCAGGTGCGATATACTTTTACCCTGGGGGTATTGGAGATTGGATATCACAGGAAGTAGAACAGCATGACTTGACTATGAAAACTCCACAGATGGAAGAAGCTCGGGAGACTTTTGGGCTCTTGATCGTAGCTTTGGTGCTTAGTCCAGCACTTTGGAAGGCTTGGAAAAAATAAGCTTGAGAATAAAGGATCTCGTTTTTCCTCAAAAGGTGTTTTTTATTATCCTGTTAACTTTAACTTGCCTTAAACCCAGTAGCCATGAAAAAATCAATTTTAAGTGTTTTAGCGATGTTTTTAACCATTGCAAGTTTTGCGCAGCAGCTAAGCAATAGTAGTTCTACTTATTTCGAAATAAGAAAATACTACGCCAATGAAGACAAACTACCGGATTTGATCAAGAGGTTTGAGGATCATACGATGACGCTTTTTGAGAAAGCTGGTATGGAAAATATCGCATACTTTCTTCCAGTTGAAAACACGGATAATTCTTTGACCTATATATTGGGCTATCCTGATGAGAAATCCAGAGATATCATGTGGGGAAAGTTTGTGAATGATCCGGACTGGAAAAAGGTTTTTGAGGCTTCAAGAGAAAATGGTGCTTTGGTGAAATCCGTTGATCAGACCTTTATGAAATTGGCTAAAGGGCTAAATGATACTCCAAAACCTCAGGCAAGTGGGATTTTTCAACTTAGGACTTACACCTGTTTGGATGGAAGATTGGATAATCTAATTACTCGATTCAAGGATCATACACAAGATTTGTTTGAAAAGCAGGGCTTACGAAATTATCCTTATTGGGTGACTGTAGAGAAAGATGGTAGTCAGCCAAAGTTAGTTTACTTACTTGCAGATAAAGATCAGGCTTCATTTGAAAGGGATTTCCAAAATTTTGCAAAAGATCCAGCTTGGGTGAAAGCCAAAGAGAATTCTGAAGCTGATGGGAAGATTGTGGAGAAAGTTGATGCAGTGTTCTTTAAGACTTTGCCTTTTTCGCCTTTGAAATAATCTTTTGAGTAGCGGATTGCTACTCAGCTCCGTAAAGGGTTCAAATGCATTTTTCACTAAACTCTCTACAATGAAAAAGTCGATTTACCCTATTTTATTCTGTCTATTGTTCAGTTTTGCTTGCGAAGAAAAGGATGATCCAGCTACAGTTTGTGGTGTGAGCGATCCTATAGAGAGTCTACCATGGTTGAAGCAACTCGTTGAGGAGGCATCAACAGCTGGTTTGGCGGAATATTCTTATATCAGCAAAGCCAAATACAATGGGCATAGAGTATTTTATTGGGGTTCCTGCTGTCCTCATTGCAATTGGGCATTAGTATTATTGGATTGCTCTGGGGAAAAAGTGAACGGGGATTATACCTTGAGCGATCTCCAAGAAATCGAAGTCATTTGGCATTTGGAAAACTCACAATGCAATTTCAATTGATAACTAATGAGGGGTAGTTTTTTATTCATTTAATCAGTCTGTCTTTCATTAGCTTTAAAAACTACTTTGAATTACAAAAGAAAAGCCATCCCGAATAATCGAGATGGCTTTTCAAGTTATTAGCTTGCAGGATTTACTTTGCGTTGAAAATTACTCCCGCTAGTATAAATGTTCCTGCTTCACCGCCATTAAGTGTTTTGGTGGTGATATACAAGCTGTGAACCTTGCCATCGGCAGTTCCAGTTACTGGGATAGTAAGTGCTTCGAAAGCAGGAGCTCCTGCTGGGCCAGTCATAGGTCCTTGGTTATATTCCTTAGATCCTACTACCTGTCCTTCTGGGCTATCCAGTCTAAGTTCAAAGAGGAATCCATCAGTCAACTTAGCGGTCGCCGCTGTGTTAATAGTCACAGAGCTGATGCCAGTCAAGTCTACTTTTGAGATAGCAAATGATGCTGCTGTAGATGGAACCATTAATAGGTTTTGACCATCAAAACTCATTTTGCTGAATCCTCCCGTAAGTTCTGATGTAGTTGCCAGATCCACTGTATTACTAGATAATAAGTAAGAAGTAGAACCAGTTAAAGGTTTGATATTCTCCCCGCCTTTGTCCGTGTAAGACGCACTTAGCATAAGGACTCCAGTTGGCGTAGCTGTTTTACCCATGGTTGGATTGACAGAGCCTGAGTTAGGAAGGCTTTCTTGGGTTACCCCGTCAAGGGAAAGGATGTAACTGATCAAGGCATTCAATTCAGATTCTGGTAGATCAGGATTTGCAGGCATCGCTGTTTCTCCCCAAACTCCTCCGCCACCATTCCTGATCTTATTTTTCAGATAAGGAATATCACTATCAGTGTACTTCTTCGCAACACTAGTATAATCTGGTCCAATCGAAGCTTCAGCTTCCTTATGACAAGTTTTACAGGTTAAAGAAGATACCAACGATTTGCCTACCATGGCATCCGTCATAATCTTATGGCCTTGACTAGCCTCAGCTTGATCGATACCTTCTAAGTAATCAGCACTGACGAAAAGATTATCTATATCTCCTGCTGCATCAGCATGATCCTCATCGGTCACAGTCACTTCATAAGCTACAGGCTTACCAGGGAAATAGAAAGCTTTATTGCCTTGGATCGTAATCGACACTTCTGGTGCGATGTTGCCGGAATAAACCGCAACAGGTAATCCCGCACCTTTTAGGCCTGAAGGGTCATTAGCAGTGATAGTCACCACATATTCACCTACTTTATTGAAGGTATGTGTGAGTGTTGGCTCTTCTGTAGTTTTAGTTTCTCCATTGCCAAGATCCCAAGTGTAAGTCATTGGATCTCCTTCAGGATCTGAAGCTTTAGCCGAGAAAGTAGCAGTCAAAGGATTTGAACCAGAAGTCTTGTCTACAGTGAGCTCAGAAACTATCGGTGCTCTGTTGCCTCCGTTGTAATCAATTCGGAAAAGACCAGAGTCAGCATTTTTAGAGAACCAACCATTTCCATATTCCAATCCATAGATATGTCCGTCTGGACCCATTTCCATATCGATCAAAGCATTGAACTTGGTATCTGCCATAAATGGATCCATTTTGTCGTAATCACCAGATTCCGTCATGGAGACTACTTTGATCCAGCCTCGAACCCAATCATAAATAATCAGTTTGCCATCAAAATAATCAGGCAACT
Source organism: Algoriphagus chordae (assembly GCF_003254055.1). GTDB lineage: Bacteria > Bacteroidota > Bacteroidia > Cytophagales > Cyclobacteriaceae > Algoriphagus > Algoriphagus chordae. The sequence goes on along the minus strand of NZ_QKZT01000009.1, from coordinate 72,754 downwards.
TATTGTCCGCAGAGTACATGTCAGAATAGTAAATCGGTCCAACCATTGCATTTCTACCGCCTGTGCCCAAAGCTGGAAATTCAGCGGATTCTCCATATGGATACCAGATGAATGCAGGCTCTGTAGGAGGTAGTTTCTCAATACCATTGTTGTTTGGCGAGCTGTTCTGAGGGCCGGTGATATCATATAGCTCTCCAGAAGTTCCATTAGAATAATCGTATTGACGATATGGATAATTGTCACCAATCACATATGGCCATCCGAAATGTCCTGCCTTACGCGCTTGATTTACTTCATCATAGCCACGTGGACCTCGGGTCTCTGTGCTGTCTCCATTTGCATCCGGGCCAACCTCACCCCAGTATAAGAATCCAGTTTTTTGATCCACAGCGATTCTGTATGGATTTCTTAGACCTTGCACATAAATTTCAGGCTTAGTGCCTTCCGTTCCAGCTGCATATAGGTTTCCTTCAGGAACCTCATAGCTGCCATCCTCTTTTACTTTGATTCTAAGTATTTTACCTCTTAGGTCATTGGCATTGCCTGAGCTTCTTCTCGCATCAAATTGTTTGTTTCCAGCTCTACCATCCAGTGGTGCATAGCCGCTGTTTACATAAGGAGTATTTGACTGGTTGAAAGGAGTAGAGTTGTCACCAGTCGATAGGAACAGATTTCCATCTGCACCGAAAGCGATTGATCCTCCTGTATGGCAGCAAATCTGTCTTTGAGAATAAAGCTCAAGGATGATTTGTTCAGAATTCATATCCCAAACACCATCTTTAAATTTGAATCTAGAAAGTCGATTTACTTCCTTAGCAGTAGGGGAATAATACACATACACCCAATTGTTAGTAGCATAATTAGGATCTTTTTGAAGACCTAAAACACCTTCTTCAGCATTTACTCCCTGTACGGAAGTCTTCCAATACACATCCAGTTTGGCAACTTCAGTGATTTCTTTCGTCTGACTATTGTAGTAAAGAATCTCGCCTCTTCTTTGAGAAACCAGCACATTTAGATCTGGAAGTACCGTCAACTCAGTAGGCTCTGTGAAATCACCTACAGCAAGCATAGTTTTTTCAAATCTATTCGCTTCAGGTACTTTTTTGCTTTTTGCTTTAGAGAAATCCAACTCATTATTTCCACCAATAGCATATTCAATTCCAGCTAACAAGTGCTTCAGGTAAAGCTCTTCTGTGTATGATTCATTGGTATGACCACCTCCAGTATAGAATGCACGTCCACCATCGTAATCATGATACCAGGCGATAGGGTGCTCACCCATGTCAAAACCGCCTTTGTATGAATCTTCATCTAAGGTCAATAATACATTAACCTCTGGGTTCATTTTCTGATAAGAATACCATTCGTCAGTTCTTTCCCAAGAACTAGGAAGGAAAGAAGTAGCAGCGTTATCTGCATCCACTACAGTTATCTTACCTGCCTGCACATTTGGATTTGGATCATTGATTCCTGGGTGATCTACGAAATATCCACCCACTAGGCGGTTGTACCAGCCCCAGTGATATTCGGTGTCCGCTGCGGCATGAATGCCAACAAAGCCTCCTCCGGCTTGGATGTAGCGCTCAAATTCAGCTTCCTGCACATGATCGAGTACATCTCCAGTGGTGCTGAGGAATATTACTGCCGCGTACTGAGATAAGTTCTCCTCGTTGAAACTAGTCCCTTGAGTGGTTGTGTCCACCTCAAAGTTGTTTTCTGAGCCGAGTTTTGTGATTGCTTCTATTCCTTTTGGAATGGATTCATGGTGAAATCCTGCTGTTTTGCTGAAAACAAGTACTTTAGGTTTGCCAGAGCGGGAATTACAGCTCCAGAAACCTACGCTCGCTATCAGTCCAAGTAGCAGTAGGCTTCTTAGGTTTTTTGAGAAATTCATAGGTTTTCAAATTTTTGGGTAAGTAGGGAATAAACTCATTTCAGAGTTGCGCCCACAAATTGGGGATTTTTTTTATAAAAAGTATATTAATTGTCATTTTGAAACAATAGACGGTGCTATAGAATAATCATTCGAGGATTCTGGCTCCTTGGGAAAGTGCTACAGGAATAAAATCAGCCTCAATCTCAAAGTTTTCTTTATAGGCTGAGTACATAGCTTTTTCAAAGTTCTGTAGCTCTGAATTGCTTACTAAATTGATCGTGCAACCTCCAAAACCTCCGCCCATCATCCTTGATCCTATTACGCCAGGTAATTTCCAGGAATGCTCTGCTAGAAAATCAAGTTCGGCACAACTCACCTCAAAATCTGTACTGAGACTTTGATGAGATTCTTTGAGCAAATTCCCGAAAACGATTAAATCACTCGCATGAAGGGCATGTGAGGCTAAGTTAACTCGGTCGATTTCTGTGATGACATGTTTAGCCTTAGGATATAGATCTGCGGGTAAAATAGCTTTTACCTTTTCCAAATCTTTCACTGGTATGTCTCTCAGCGTTTTGGCATCCGGATACGATTCCCGAAGTAATTGAACACTCGCTTCGCAAGCCTCTCTACGCTTATTATAAGCAGAGTCAGCAAGCTGATGTTTTACTTTGGAATTGATGAGTATTAGCGAATGATCACCTAAATCTACTTCAACTTCAAAGTGCGTATTAGTCCGACAATCCAATAGTAAGGCTCGATCTTTTACGCCAAATGCTGAAGCGTATGGATCCATGATGCCACAGTTTACACCAGCAAATAAATGCTCGGATTTTTGGGCATAAAGAACAATTGATCTCTTGGTTATAGTCAACTTAAACAATTCCGTCAAAGCCATTCCCACCGCCACAGAAAGTGCCGCTGAGGAGGATAGTCCGGAAGCAGGAATATTCCCCCCGAATACTAAATCAAAGTTGCTTAAGTTATAACCAGCCTGCTGGAGTTGTGAGACCATACCCATGGTATAGTTTGCCCAGTGTCCTTTCTGTGGTGAAAAAGAATTGATTTCAAAGACAAATTCCTCTTCAAAATCTTCGGCATAAAGCCTGCTGGAGGATTTGTCGCTTTTCTGGATGGCTACCCAGATTCCCTGAGCTACTGCAGCAGGGAAAACTAGACCTTCCTGATAATCTGTATGCTCACCTATTAAATTGATTCTACCAGGAGCGAAAGCCACAATAGGATCAGTGCCAAAGTGATTTCTAAAGGATTGAGAAATTTTATTTTTCATCTACTGAAGGGCTTTGGTTGATTGGCGTGGAACCAAGGTGGTTTCCAATACTATGGAAATAGGATCATCGGATGCTTGGCCGTCTAATTGGTCGAGCAAATGAGTAACAGCTAATTTTCCCATTTCATAGCCTGGCTGAGCAACTGTAGTCAGAGGGGGCTCTACCACGGCAGCGGTGGGATTGTTCGTAAAACCTGCTAGTGCCATGTCCGTTGGGACTTTGATGCCCATGGCTTTCCAAGAGGTCAGAATATCGATCGCAACAGGATCAATCATACAAAATACACCGTCAGGGCGGTTTTCCATGTCAGCGATTTCTTGCGCTACTTTGATATTTCCTTCGGTGGTCAGATCAGATATTTTTACCAAGGCCGGATCAGCGGTTATACCAAATTCGCTTAGCGCATGGAGATAACCTTCCTTACGCTTTTTACTAATGTATAAATCCTCAGGACCTGAGACATACATGACACGTTTGCAACCAGTTTTTATCAAATATTTGGTGACTTCATAAGCGCCACCTTCATCATTGAACGTAACCCGAGATACTGGAATATCTTCATTTACTCGGTCAAAAAGCAAGAATGGAATCTCTCTATTGTAAAGATCCAGTAGGTGATCGTATTGATTGGTTTCACGACTCAAGGAGATCAGCAACCCATCGACTTGAGAAGCTACTAAAGTCCTGATATTCGCTTTTTCCAGTTCCAAAGTCTCATTGGATTGACATATCATCACATTGTAGCCACGCTTATTTGCATGGTCCTGGATGCCAGAAATACAGGAGGCAAAGAAATGCGAAGTGATCTCGGGTACGATTACTCCAAGTGTATTCGTTCGGCTGATTCTTAGGCTTTGAGCAAGGAGGTTTGGCTGGTAATTCATCTCCTTGGCCATTTCCACTATTCTTTTTTTAGTGTCAGGATGCAGCTCTGGAGAATCTTTCAGTGCTCTGGAAATGGTAGATACGGAAACCCCCAGTTTCTTGGCGATTTCTTTCATCGTAACCTGATGACCTTTTTTCATAGAAAAAACATTTAACTATACACTACAAACCCTCCAAATTGGACGATTCTAAGCCAGAAAGATAAGCTTTTTACTCTTGGTACACAGTAAATAGAACAGTTTCTCCCACAGCCTGCAAAGTTCTACGGTTTATGATTTCCATATTATCCGAATGCTTATGATGGTATTGACCAAAACCATAATCTGGGGAAAACTCGATAATATCAATCATCGGGATTTTCGCAAATTCATTTACAAATAAATGATCATCTGTGATTTCTGGAGAATCTTTGTAAATAAAAAAGTCTCCTTGACCAATCTGAGCAGCATTGTCCCAAACTTTTTTCAAAATTCCTGAGGCATACTGACGAGAATAACCTTCTCTATAAAAGCGTGCTCCTTTTGCGCCAACCATATCCACCAAAATGCCAAAATAAGCAGAGTAATTAGGCTTATGCTTGTTTTTGGACCAGTGCTGAGAACCTAGGCACCACCAGTAATCCTGCTCAGTATTTCTCATAGTCGTGCCTTCTGGCTCGCCATCATCCTCGCCATCAAATAATATAATGTCAATTCCAACCTCAGGCTTAAGTTCTTGAGAACCGATCACACGCGCGATTTCCATCAAGACAGCCACTCCGCTAGCTCCATCATTGGCGCCATCGATAGGTTCATCGATTCGATCGGTGTCTTTATCAGCGATTCTTCGCGTGTCCCAGTGTGCTGCCAAAAGTATTCTCTTGGTCGCTTCTGGATTGTAGGATGCGATAATATTGCTTAGACCCCAGGTAAGTCCATCGTAAGTTTTTGCTTCGAAATCCTGGGTTTCCACTGTAAAACCATAGTCTTCAAACTTAGCTAAAAGCCAGTTTTTAGTGGCTTCATGCGCTTCAGTTTCTGGTACTCGTGGACCGAAATCTACCTGTTTCTGAACGAATGCATAAGCAGAATCTGCCGAGAAAGTAGGGTAGGGCTTCGCTGGAGCTTTCGTTACAACATCTGCTTTCTTCTCCGCACTGCCACATGCCCAGGTCAGTGCCAGTAAGCCTACCAACCAAAGTCTATTCTTCATATGCCCAGTCAATTTTATCCTTCATGTCTTTCACTACGAAACCTATGGCTTTCAAACCAGCTCTGATTTCGTCAACTTTTGCGTAGTCTCTGGCAGTTTTAGCCTCAGCATACAATTGCAAAAGTAAATTCAGCATCTCATTTTGACTGTCTGATTTTTCTTCGATCAATCCTAATATATCGGAAACGAAACTGCTGAATGTCTCAATTAAATTTTTGAAAACTTCCTCGCCAAATACCGCTGGATTCAGTTGGCCAGTGTACATGGAGTTGATTTTCTTCAACAAATTGAATAGATGTCCAATCGCCTGCGCGGTGTTGAAATCATCGTCCATCGCTCTGTAAGCATTGGTGATGATTTGCTGAACCTGTTTGATTTGCCCCTCATCCTTCTCGATATCACTAGCCTCAAATTTCAAGATCTTGGCAATTCTCAAACCATTAATTAGCTTTTTATATCCCTTTTGAGCAGCCTGAAGCGCTTCATTGGAAAAGTCCAGCGTAGAGCGATAATGTGCCGTCAGAATGAAATAACGGATCGTCATTGGGCTGTAAGCCTGCTCTAGAAGTTTGTGGCTTCCAGTGAAAAGCTCCTGCAAGTTGATGAAGTTGCCTAGTGACTTGCCCATCTTCTGCCCATTGATGGTGATCATATTATTATGCATCCAGTACCTGGCAGGATCCTGATGATTGCATGCATTTCCCTGCGCGATCTCACATTCGTGATGAGGGAAAAGTAGATCCATTCCACCACCGTGGATGTCAAATTGCTTGCCGAGGTATTTGGAACTCATGGCAGTACACTCTAGGTGCCATCCCGGAAAACCAACTCCCCAAGGAGAATCCCACTTCATAAGATGTTCAGAAGAAGCATTTTTCCAAAGGGCAAAATCAACTGGATTACGCTTTTCATCTTGACCATCCAATGTTCGACTGCCACTTAGTAAGTTTTCCAAATCACGACCTGAAAGCTTACCGTAGTTGTTGGTTTCGTTGTATTTCATCACATCGAAATACACAGATCCATTTACTTCATAGCCAAAACCCTCTTTCAGGATGGCTTCTACTAAGGCAATCTGCTCTGGTATATGACCTGTTGCGCGAGGCTCGATGCTCGGTTTCCAAGTATTCAAAAGTGCCATATCTCTATGGTAGCTGTCCGTATATTGTTGGGCAACTTCCATAGGCTCAAGCTGTTCTAGCTTTGCTTTCTTAGCGATTTTGTCTTCACCCTCATCTGCATCTCCTTGTAAGTGACCCACATCGGTGATATTTCGCACGTATCGAACTCTGAATTCCATATGGGTCAGGTATCGATTTACTGTGTCAAAGGTGATAGCAGGACGAGCGTGACCTAGGTGAGCATCTCCATAGACCGTCGGTCCACAGACATACATGCCTACGAAAGGCGGATTGATGGGTTGAAACTCCTCTTTCTGGCGTGAAAGCGTATTGTATAATTTGAGATTATTCGACTTCATTGGTTGAATCTGTACTAAGTATCAAAAACCAACAACGGATCTGACCCGAAATTGATTCAGGCTGCAAAATAGCGGATTCAAACGGGGAAATGAAAGGGAATTAAATTTAGCTTGTATACCAGTCAATTCGACAGGCTGTAGCTATATATAGTTTTAAAATAAGGAGAAAAGCCATATTCCGGATAAAGTTCTAATTCTTCTGTCATTCTATCTTGATTATCAAAAGAATAGACAAACATTGGCTCTAAATTATCATGGCTGGAAACAGGAATAGATTTGGATATGAGTTTCCCACTTTCGTCGTAGATATAATGCCAATCTCTGATAGGAGATTCTAGCTGATCAGAAATACCCCAGATTTGGCGTGTAATTCTACCTGCTTCGTCGTAATAAAAGTAATAGCCCTCCGAAAGATTTGTATTGGGTCCAAAAATGATTTCGCTGACAAGTGCCTCATCATTATAATTATAAAGCATGTGGATTCCCCCATTTCTTGTTATTTGATGTAAGCTTCCATCTGAGTTATAATGGTATTTGAAGGTTTCTGTCAATTCATATCCGCTATCGTCTTTTGGATAGGCATTTTTTTCCAAGAGTAACCCATCTGAATAAACGAAAAGAACTATGCTGGTCGTATCTAATGATTCGTTGAGGTAAACATTCAATAACTCATTTTCCTCGGAGTCATAATAGATGTCATTATGATTAATAAAACTTTCCAGTTGATAGTGAGTGACCCGATTGGGCTTATTCTCTGACGGAACAGCTTTTAGTAATAGTTGTTCCAAGGAATAGTATGGTTCTATTTTGGCTTCCAAAAAATCTTCCTCCTTTGGGCCAACCTCACAACTAGCAAGTAATAAAATTACACTAAAAGCGAAAAAGGACTTAAGATTATTTTTCATATGCTAAGTGTTTTAAAATCAAGCTTATAAAAATAGGGGATAATGAAAAATTAACGTGAAAAAGGGTGTGATATTTTGAGTTCCTGGAAATTATTTCTTTAGGATTTCAAACTCGTTTTGACTGCAAATTGATCAAGGTGGATTAGAGTGGGGAATTGATGCTTGGAGTTCTTAATTCAAACTCTGCAGGTTAATTTTCTTTTTTCATTCTTTCTTGCAATCGTTTTAAATTGACAATGTAGTGTCTGAGCTAAACCTACTTAGTTTAGATGAAAAAAGACCTTCAGAAATTTGAATTCCGAAGGTCTTGATATTTTGTCTCCTTTGAGGTTTTTCAACCTCGAAGGTATTGATTGTGAAATCCACTAAAACCTTCAGGGTCAAATCCGATTGCTATCGCGGATGACCCCAAAGGTTAGTCAAATTTTAATGTTTAAAATGTCTCACACCCGTCATCACCATGGCGATGCCGTTTGCGTCACAGTAGTCTACGCTCAACTGATCTTTGATAGACCCACCTGGCTGAACTACAGCAGTGATTCCGGCTTTGCCAGCGATCTCGACACAGTCTGGGAATGGGAAGAATGCATCAGATGCCATCACAGCTCCGTTCAAGTCAAAACCAAATGCCTTCGCTTTATCGATTGCCTGAAGTAATGCATCTACACGGGAGGTTTGACCTACTCCGCTTGAGAACAACTGATCACCGTTAGAAAGGATGATTGTGTTTGATTTGGTGTGCTTGCAGATTTTTGCAGCGAAGACCAATGCATCTTTCTCCGCTTCTGTCGGAGCTTTTTTGGTAGCTACAGTGAAATCAGCTTTTGTTTCAGTTGCCAAATCCTTGTCCTGCTCGATCACGCCGTTAAGCAAGGTCTTGATCATTTTGGTGCCAGGAAGATCCATTTTTTGTACCAGCAAAATTCTGTTTTTCTTGCCTTTCAATACTTCCAAAGCTTCACCTGTAAAAGCTGGTGCGATCAACACTTCGAAGAACAAGGAGTGCATTTCTTCAGCAGCGTCTTTATCAACCGTTTGATTGGTAATCAACACGCCTCCGAAAGCAGAAGTAGTATCCGCTGCAAATGCTTTCTGATAAGCTTCCTTTACAGTTGAAGCCAAAGCAACCCCACAAGCATTAGTATGCTTTAAGATAGCGAAGGCAGTTTCACCTTTGAATTCAGCGATCAAATTCACCGCTGCATCCACATCGACTAAGTTGTTGTAGGAAAGTTCTTTTCCATTCAACTGATCAAAAAGATCTTCCATGTTGCCATAGAAGTGTGCATTTTGATGTGGGTTTTCTCCGTAGCGTAGAGCTTTGGCTTTGGTTTCAGATACTTTTAAAGCAGGGATATTCTCCTCCTGATTGAAGTAATTGAAGATATGTGTATCGTAATTGGAAGAAACCTGGAAGGCCTGAGCCGCGAAATAACGACGGTCAGCTAAGGTAGTGGCTCCTTCTTGAGCAGTAAGTCTTCCTTCGAGTTCAGCGTACTGATCTTTGGAAGCAATGATGGTTACATCCTTGAAGTTCTTGGCAGCTGCACGGATCAAAGAAATTCCTCCGATGTCGATTTTCTCGATAATATCTGCTTCAGGAGCACCAGAGGCTACAGTTTCCTCAAATGGATAAAGGTCCACGATCACCAAATCAATTGCTGGAATATCATATTCGCCAGCCTGCGCTACATCGCCATCATTGTCTCTTCTGTAAAGGATGCCACCAAAAACTTTAGGGTGAAGGGTCTTTACTCTGCCTCCAAAAATAGAAGGGTAGCTAGTCAATTCTTCAACAGGGATAACTTCTGCACCTTGTTCCTCTATGAATTTCTGAGTACCACCGGTAGAATAGATTTTCACACCGTGTTTTTTCAGAAGGGCGATGATTGGTTCAAGATTGTCCTTATAAAAGACAGAGATTAGGGCAGATTGAATTTTTTTTGTAGCCATTGGGCAATGGATTTGTTTGATTTTTGGGAAAAGGCAAAGGTAGGAAAAAAGACGTTACGACAGGACGTTTTACTTGCTGTGATTTATGTCTTAATCGACTGGAGATATTCATTTATTAGATTTTTGAACCTAAAGCTACATTGACTAGGAAAGCCAATCGAAGCAAAAGGTCTCGCTTGCCCCTCATCGGGATAATTCATTCCACCTCTTGTTTTTTGCTAAAAGTTTGTGGTTAATTACTCGCAACCATTAAATTACAAGATAGGAACTGCAGACTTTTTGGTCTTAGAGAGAAGATGGTAGATGTGGGATGGTCTGTTCCAGTAGAAGATTTCTTAATCTATTTCATAAGTAAAAATTCAACTATGTTTAAAAACTACCTAAAAATTGCGATCCGAAATCTCTTGAAAAATAAGGTGTACACAGCGATCAATGTGCTGGGTTTGACTTTAGGTTTTATGTGCTGCATGTTGATTTTTTTGCATGTGAAGGATGAGCTTTCCTATGATAAGTTTATTCCAAATCATGAGAATATATATCGGGTAGCATTGGAGCGCGTGTATCCTGATCATGTGAGTTTCTATGCGATTATTCCACATAGTTTTTCTGAAGTTTTCCAAAAGGAGATTAGGGGAGTTGAGGATGCTACACGGCTATTTTATTTTGGTGACGGAGCTATTGTAGAATATGGAGATACTCGTTATGAGGAGCGCTATATATCAGTAGCTGATTCTAATTTTTTCAATGTGCTTGAATTTGAACTTCTGACAGGGGATCCTAAAACTGCACTTGCTGAACCCAATACCATGGTTATTTCTGAGTCCATTGCTCAAAAGATTTTCAAGAATGAATCTCCAATAGGTAAAACACTCACGCAAAATGAACAGGAATTTGAGGTAGTGGCAGTTATGGAGGATATTCCTGAGAATTCTCATTTAAAAATTGACTACCTGATTTCCTCAGCATCTTTTCCATTTGTGAAGCAGGATAATTACACCTCTTTTGCAGCTTTTACCTACATAAAAACTACCCCTGGAATGAGTATCGCAGAGATTGAGACTCAGATTCCAAACTTAGTAACCAAATATGCTTCTGGTCAAATCGAGCGAGATCTGGGTGTAAGCTATGCGGATTATTCAGCTGCAGGAAATGGGTATAACTACTTTTTACAACCTATTTCAGACATTCATCTTCATTCCAATTTGGAAGCAGAAATGAGAGCTAATGGAAACTACCTATATGTGTATATATTTATTTCTATTGCCATATTTATCTTGGTTTTGGCATGTATCAACTTCATCAATTTGGCAACAGCAAGGTCCGCAGATCGTGCCAAAGAAGTTGGTGTTAGAAAAGCAATGGGATCCGATAGGGGACAAATTATAGCCCAGTTTCTTCTAGAAGCCGTTTTACTGACGATTGTTAGTTTGTTGATAGGGATTGTATTGGTGAGTTTCACGGTGCCATTTTTCAATGATTTAGCCCAAAAATCACTGGTATTTGACTTTTCTGCTTTAATGACTTCGGTACCGATTCTGATTGTCTTTGGCATCATTGTAGGATTACTGGCTGGTTATTATCCTGCTTTTCATATTTCAAAACTCAATACGATTAGCATACTGAAGGGCAAGTTGCAAACAGGTAAGGGAAACTGGCTGCGCAATGGTTTAGTTGTTTTCCAGTTTGGAATAGCCATAGCCTTGATTTCAGGTACGTTGATTATCAATGAGCAAATTGATTTTATTCAATCCACTAGCTTGGGTTTTGAAAAAGAAAACGTGCTTGTCTTGGATCGTTTTGGCAACCAAAATCAGCACAATGCATTGAAGCAGGAAATAGAAAACATACCAGGAGTGATATCTGCAGGCAAGTCAAGCACTATGCCCGGCAGAGGGACTTTCGGAGTACAGTTTACCAAGCCTGGGGGCGGAGATGTATTGACTACCAAAGGCTTGTCTGCAGAGGCGGATTTGTTTGCTACGATTGGTATCAAAGCTAAGCTAGGTCGGGTATTCGATGAGGATTTTAATGATTCGCTCTCAGTACTTTTGAATGAAGAGGCTGTCAAAGTGTTTTTTGGTGATACCGATCCACTAGGCCAGCATCTGATGACTACAAATAATGTGAATGGAGAAAATTTTACTTCGGAGCTGACGGTAGTTGGAGTAGTTGAGAATTTCAATTTCGAATCCCTGCATTCTGGGGTTACTCCGCTGGCTATTTTCAATGATAAAAATCCCGCTGGATTTACCAATTACCTTGCAGTTAGATTTGAAGGGAATCAGCAAAATGAGGTTTTGTCCGAAGTGGAGTCTAAGTGGGTGGAATTGTCAGATGGAGTACCTCTTTCTTATTTTTTCTTGGATAACAGTCTGGCTGAGCTTTATAAAAATGAGCAAACCTCTGGCAAAATCCTGACCGTATTTTCAGTCCTAGCTATACTTATTGCCTGTATAGGGTTATTTGGACTGGCTGCTTATACGGCCTTCCTACGGAAGAAAGAAATTGGTGTTCGTAAGGTGCTAGGTGCCTCTGTAGGTAGTATCGTAGTATTACTTTCGGTCAATTTCACCAAGTTAGTAGCAATAGCTTTTGTCATAGCTGTGCCGATTGCTTGGTTAGTGATGGGCCGCTGGCTAGATTCCTTTGCATTCAAGATAGAGCTCGGGATTTTTGTGTTTTTTATTGCTGGCGCCATTACTCTTTCTATTGCCTTGCTTACTGTCAGCTATCAGGCAATTGCTGCTGCGCTTGCAAATCCTGTAAAAAGCTTGAAAAGTGATTGACGAAGAATGGTTAGGTAATTGGATCGTTTAGTGAAGAGCTGGTTGATTCGTATTAATGCCAGTTAGTGTGTCATAAAGAAGACTCAACTCGACTAATGGTTTTGCATTTCTAGATGAATGAGCTAGGTTTTGTTTACCTGATTTACCGAGTAACTAGGAGTTTTGCCTTCTGGTTTTCCTAAAGTAAAGTAGCGTTTTAAGTTCATAAATGGTTTTTCTACTAGAATTCTGGAAAGCCAAGAGATTATAAGAAGGAGTATAAAGTTTTCCACCAGAAGGATAAGAAAATAATATTCTGTAAGTGCTTCTGGTAGGTACTCATTTAGTGGGTAAAAAATATAACCTGAATAATTCGGCAACATAAAGTGATACAAGTAGATCCCATAACTTATTTTACCTATGTAAATTAAGACTGGGTTATCCCAAATGATGGAAGGCTTATAGGTAGGTGCTTGGGTTAATATTATAATGTATAGCAGAAACCAAGCAGTAAAAACCGAGAGAAGGGAAGTTACTGGGATAAAAGTCCAAGAATTGTTAAGGTATTCGTAAGTGAAAAGGAATAGATGCGCGATAGTCAACCATCCAAAAAACTTTTTCGCAGGAGCCATCCATTCCATTTTGTAGAGGTTCATCCATGCGACCAACGCACCTAGCCCAAATGAATCGAAGCAGGTAAATGTAAGGCATTGCCCAAACTCATTGTCAAAAAGAAAATATTCGCTGATAACACCGATACAAATGTAAATGAGAAACAGATGTGGCAAATGCTTTCTTTTCACATATAAAACCAAAATGGGCCAGAAAAGGTAAAACTGTTCTTCTACAGAAAGGGTCCATAAATGTGAAAAGTATGGATCCCACTCTTGTACATGATAGAAATAAAAATTGCTAGTATAGGTAGCAAAGTAAACGAGTTTGGATTTGTCTAGACTGCTGTCAAATGCAAAAAGTAAGATCAGTACTAGGTAATAGGCAGGGAAAATACGTAATGCCCTACGGATCACGAAGTTTTTGTATATCAGTGGTTTGTCGATATTTTTTTCTTCATTAATTCCACGATTGATTAATAGGATGCGTGTAATTAAGAAGCCACTAAGCACGAAAAAAACATCAACTAGCGTAAACCCAGTTGGGATTTTGTCAATGTAATTTTTTGCCAAATCCCAGACAGAAAGCCAATGATACAGCACAATAAAAATAACTGATATCCCCCTTACACTATCAAATTGCTTGATATACTTCATAAACAGGTGTAGTGTTTATTAATAAAAAAATGTTCAACTGAAGTAAAAGGCTCCATTGAACCAAAAGTATTAAGAAATAATACAACTTAAAATTAAAAATGATATTAGAACCAGCAGTCAGATGATGTGCAATTTTTCCATTTTCCTCTACAATACTAAAAACCTAAAAATGTATGAAATTGGTTCTATTAAAACTATAAAAACAAAAAGTGTAGTTCCAGTAATAACCGGAACCACACCTTAATTAATTGATTTTTGTAGAAAATCAGAATACCAGGTTAGTTCGTCTACTACTCCTTCGCTGCTTTATAAATAGCATCAAGCAGACTTCCTTCTTCCTTGGTGTCGTTTCCTAATTCCCAGAACATAATACCTCCCAAGCCTTTGTCCATGGTGTATTTGGTTTTGAGAGCTACCGAAACAGTGTCATCGTATGACAGGAATATGCTGTCTGCGGCATTATACATATAAGGTGCTTGGGCCTTATCGTCCCAATAGCGCTGAAATTTGCTGTCCTGCTCATAAGAATCACGAATTCTATGATAGGCCATCCAACCAATATGAAGTCCGCCACTAAGCTGATACAATCCGTCATTATCAGAAGGAACGCCTTTCCACGCTCGTCCATAAAAAGCACCGCCAATTACAATTTGCTTCGGGTTTACTCCTTCATTAATTAGGAAGTCCACAATTTTCTGCGCCGACCTTGGGTCTGCATCGGGATTTCTCCCGGATTTGTACAAGCTTTGGAGCTGGTCATAAAATGGCGTACCAGCAATTTCTTCTGCTGTCACATTACCTAATGGTGTATGGTGTCCCGTGTAAACCGAATTCCCAGATACCTGGTCATAAGTCATCACATTAGTATAATCAGCATATTTCATCACTTCATGCAATTCGATGTGATCGTAGTAGCGTTTCCAGCCTGCGGATGCGAATGTCAAGAGTTTTGGTGAATCAAAACTGTCCAGCATCTCACGCAAGCCTTTCATCAAGGCAGTGAAATTTTGAGTGTCTTCGGGACGAGCCTTCGTGCCTGCACCGGATATTGCTGGGTATTCCCAGTCCATATCCATACCGTCAAGTTTGTGTTTTGTAATGAATTCAGACGCGCTTTGGATGAATTTCGCGCGACTCTCTTCTGTCAAGGCCATATCCGAAAATCCATCAGCGCCCCAACCACCACAGGCGATCATCACTTTTAGATCAGGATTACGCTCCTTTTGCTTGACCAGCGCATCTAGCTTAGGCCCACCGACTTCAGGTCTTCCGAATTTCATCTCTCCATCGATCACATGAGTGAAAGAATAAATGATGTGGGTAAGCTTTTCTACAGGAATCTTTTCTGGCTGGTAATCACGCTCTGGAACGTAATAAGCCATGATCACAGGATCTGAATTAGCTTGAGTATGCCTTGATTCTACGGCCTGATCGCTTGTTTTGGTGGTGCAAGCCAGCGTAAATATCAGTATTATGAGGTAGAGGAAACTAGTGGTTTTGTGGTTCAATTTACTTTCAGTTAGACTTTGATGATAATTTTATTGAAGTTGCAATTACTTAAATTAAAATCTGTTTTAAGAAGGTGGTCAAGAAAAATATTAAAAGCTAAGGGGATTAAGTGCAGGTTTAATAGCCAGAGTCCCCCTTTCTCATCTTTGATTCCAATAGACTTTTAGGTTATTTGTACTCCTGCCCGCTGCAATGATGTCTAATTTTCCATCTGCATTTAGATCTGCGACGGCTAGACTTTCCAAAGCCATTCCATTTTCATCGATCCAGAATTCTTGGAAACTGCTATAGTCTGAATCTAGGGGCTCGTAAAGCTTGATGCCTATTTTCCCTTCCGAATTAGGCACACGCCAGCCAGCTACGATCTGGATCGTTCCAGTTCCCAGAAAATCACCAGTCACAATTCCATGCCCTTCTTTAATGCTTTCATCTAGTAAGCTTCGTTTCAGGTTTTCCAGATTCTGTTCTCGTGAAAGATCAATATAGGCAGTTACTTGATTGCCATGCATGGGTTCGATAGCGGCTAGTAGCAACGTGTTTTCATCAGTTTTTGCGAGACTAAGCTCTCCTACACTATGGTTCTGAATCGGTGATGCTTGAGCTGCTGGCATCCATTTACTATTGCCAAAAACAAAAGATTTCACTCCTTCTTTTCCTCCAATGAAAACTGTCTCCCTAGCTGTATCTTCCATTTGCATGGCTGTCATATTATGAGTTAGGTGCATGGAATTGTCTATTAAATAGGTTTTCCATGTGGCAGTAGGGTCATTGGGTTTTTCGTATCCAATTACTTTTACTCCTTCACCTTCTCCGCCTTTATTTCCCCGACCATGGAGTGGAAGAACTACCAATTGGAAGCTTGCTTCTCCTGTCTTTACCCAATACATTCGGTGGACCGTGGGTTCGTGTGGGAGCTGTACAGGCCTCCAAAGTTGGGTTGGATCAGCTGGCCGAATAAGGTAGTGAACGGAGCCAGACTGTGTTTCATCAGATGTTTCTCCGGGATTCCACTGAGCTCCAACGGCGATTTCTACTTTACCATCTCCGTCAATATCTCGTGCGGCTATGCATACATTATCTCGTTCGCTGATGTTGGCGGCCAATACAAAGCGTTTCCAGTCGCCATTTCGATACCAAACGAATTCTTTTTTGTCAGCCAGGATTAAATCTAGTTTTCCATCTCCATCCACATCACCAGTTACTACCCCATAGCCAATAGACACATTACCATCGATGAGTTGCTCCTTAAAAGCAGGTTCCTTGGTTTGGAACAAAAGAAAAAATAGATAGAAAATAGCTAAATGGTTCATAAGCAGATTATTAATGGTCTATTAAGATAAAAAATTGAATTCATTTATCTGGATTAGTTGGTCACTTAGTTCTGAAGAAAATGGTCTATAGTCTCACTTTTGCAAGTACGGTGGCAGAGAAGAAGATGGTTGGGGCTAATTCCCTGAACGCAAAACACATATTGTATAAGGCTAAGATCATACGTGAACAGACTAAGCCGTACAGCTCCTAACGCTGTAATTGCATTTTAGATAAAAGAGATAAAAGCTGAATAAACGTTCGCCTCCGAACAAAACAGCTCCTGCTCGGACAGGCTGATTATGTGAAATACTGTTAAATCGAGTCCAGAGGCATTTTTTGGCATTGGCACAATCTCTGAAAAGTATTGGTGGAATAGAACTTAATGCAATTCACTATGAACTTCTCAAAAATATATGCTTTTGTCCTGCTGATTTTCCTGATGGGAACTACAGCACAAGCTCAAACTGAAACCCGTACGCCCGGTAAATTCACTGGAGTTAATTCAGAAGGTTCCTGGGATGTGATCATTACCCTAGGAGATAGGGACGAAGTCAAATTGGTATCCAAAGGATTTGACCTGGATGAGGTAATCACAGAAATCGAGGATGGAAACCTCACCATCGAATTGGATGATTCCGATGATAATGCAAATTTCACCGCTTATGTCACTGTTAGAAACCTGGAGAGTTTGGGTTTAAGCGGTTCGGGCAATATGATTATCCGTTCAGATATCAGTGCTAGAGAGTTTAGCATCGGACTAGCTGGTTCTGGAAATATCGAATTGGAGATGCTCACTACCGGTGATTTGAATGTGGGAATGGCTGGATCAGGATATGTATCGATCGCCAGT
Source organism: Algoriphagus chordae (assembly GCF_003254055.1). Taxonomy (GTDB): domain Bacteria; phylum Bacteroidota; class Bacteroidia; order Cytophagales; family Cyclobacteriaceae; genus Algoriphagus; species Algoriphagus chordae. The sequence goes on along the minus strand of NZ_QKZT01000009.1, from coordinate 55,466 downwards.
GGTTCAGCCTCTGATGTCAATATTGGTCAGGCAGGCTCAGGAGATTTCAAAGCAATAGATTTGATGGCCAAAGATGTGAAAATCGGTAAAACCGGTTCTGGAGATACGCATATAGGTGTAGAAGGTGAACTTACCGTCGGTTCCCTAGGCTCAGGATCTGTTTATTACAACGGTGAACCTACAGATATTACGAATGGGAGTTTTGGGTCTGGAAAAGTAGTTAGGAGGTAAGCTTGTTCTTAAAGAAAGCCTAAGGATTTTCTTTAGATAGTCACTTTGAACCGGGTTAGCATTCCTTTCCTCAAGGGAAATCACCAAAGCATAGAGGCCAGGTTTACCAAATAATCTTTAAATATTTCAATCCGCCACAGTGGACAAGTTATTTCAATTTCATTAATCATGCTGAAAAATTACTTCAAAATCGTATTCAGAAATGCACAGAAAAACCCGCTGTATGTTTTTATAAACATCCTGGGACTGGCAATAGGAATGACGGTGAGTATTCTGATTTTTTTATTTGTACAGCATGAGATGAGTTATGATAGCTATCATGCCAATGCTGATAACATCTATAGAGTGTCTCGAAGTTGGAATAACGCTGATGGCTCAGAAAATCTGCATTTGGGCCATTTAGCACCTCCTTTTGGACCTTTGATCAAATCGGATTTTGGAGATCAGGTAGAGGAGGTTGTTCGTTTTTTTAATGCTGATTTATTGGTCAGCTCAGGCGAAAATTCATTTGTGGAGGGAGATTTCTTTTTCGCAGATCCAGAAATTTTCAAGGTGTTTTCATGGGAGATACTTGAAGGTAATCCTGAAAATGCCTTGAATGAGGCTGATGCAGTGCTTATCTCAAAGTCTACCGCTCTGAAATATTTCGGAACTGAGGCAGCCGTAGGGAAGGAGCTTTTGGCGGAAATCCAAGGAATGAAATTGACTTTTCAAGTGCGGGGAGTTTTCGATGATGTGCCCGAAAATTCCCACATGCATCCTCATCTCATCGCATCTATGAACCCAGTTGTTCAATTTTATGGAGGTCAGGAAGCATTTATGAGTAATTATGGATCAAACAATTTCTCCACTTATGTGCTGATGAAACCTGGCTATGATGCGGCCTCGCTTGAATCTAGAATTCCATCAATGATCGATAGAAATATGGGTGAGTCTCAGGCAGGAATTCCTGCATCCAAGACTACAGCTTTGCATCTTATGCCTATCAAAGACATTCATTTGCACTCTAATTTGGATTCGGAAATTGAGGCAAATGGGAATATTGATTACGTGTATGTGTATTTGGCAGTGGCCCTATTTATTCTTTTGATCGCCTGTATCAATTTCATGAATCTATCTACCGCTCGTTCTTCCTTGAGATCTATGGAGGTAGGCCTGCGAAAAGTGATGGGTGCAGATCGTGGCTTGCTAGTACAACAGTTTATGGGTGAGTCATTTGTGATGACCTCTATAGCTATGGTTTTTGCACTAATCTTGACCTATTTCTTCCTTCCAGTTTTTGCGAATTTTACTGGTAAAGAACTCAGTTTTAGTTTTATACAAAATCCCGAATATTTAATAGGACTAGTAGGCTTGGTTGTGGGAGTAGGGCTCTTGTCAGGAAGCTATCCTGCGTTATTTCTCTCAGGATTTTCTCCATCAAGAGTACTCAAAGGAGCTTTTAAAGCTGGAAAAGGTCATGAGAATTTCCGCTCTGTGCTGGTGGTGGGACAGTTTGCTATTTCAGTTATGCTCATAGTTGCCGTCCTAGTGGTGGTTAGTCAGCTGAATTTCATGCAATCCAAAGATCTGGGTTTTGATAAAGAAGATATAGTGGTGCTGCCAAGTAATCCATCAATTAGTGAAAACTACCAAATCATTAAAGATAGATTATTGAACAATCCAGATATCAATGCAGTAGCGATTTCCTCAAGAGTACCCTCTGGAAGATTACTGGATTCACAGGGTGGAAGTGCTGAGGTAAATGGAACACTTTCTCAGCTTGATGTTAGGATAGCTGACATAAGTGTGGGGCATGAGTTTATCAATACCTATGGTATACCTATGGTAGCAGGTAGGGATTTTGACTTTCAAATGGCAAGTGATTCTTCAGAAGCATTTATTCTGAATGAAGCAGCGGTCAGAGAAATAGGCTGGAGTAGTCCAGATGAGGCCATTGGGAAGAAATTCAACTATGGTGGCAGAAATGGGTTTGTCACAGGAGTGATGAAGAACTTTCACTTCGAATCCTTACATCAACCTATTGTGCCTATAGTATTTATGATCAACGCAGATCGCGGGAATGTGATAAGTCTCAAAATCAGTGAGGATAACAAGGAGCAGACATTGGCCTATTTGAAGACAGAATGGGCCGACCTTAATGCGGGTTTTCCCTTTGAACCAATATTTGTAGATGAGGGCTTCAATAGACAATATGAAGCAGAACAACGCGTAAAGACCATCTTTACTTTCTTCTCTGCCTTGGCGGTATTGATCTCGGTGTTGGGACTGTTAGGCTTGATCACCTTTGCTACTCAACAGCGCACAAGAGAAATTGGGATCAGGAAAGTGATGGGAGCAGAGACTGCTAACATTCTGGTATTACTAGGAAAAGACTTTATGAAATTAGTATTGATGGGTTTTTTGATCGCAATACCAATTTCATGGTTTGGCATGTCTAGCTGGCTAGAGGATTTTGCTTACAAAATTGGAATCAGCTGGACTGTGTTCCTTTGGGCGGGATTGATAGCTGGAGCAATAGCAGCGCTTACTGTAATGTCCCAGTCTTTGAAGGCTGCTTGGGAGGATCCTGTGAAAAGTATTAAGAGCGAGTGAGTTGGAAGTGAAAAGTGAAAAGTATTTGGTAAAAAGTATCAAGTAGCTAGAGTCAAGAAAAAAATGAGTTGGTGCAACCTTTAGGATTTGGCTTGCATCTAATAATTGAGACCTAACTATAAATCATGTCCTGAACTTTACCACTTTGCCAGCTTTCAACTATATAAATAATAAATTTTCCAATCATTCAATACGTTAATTATGAAAACCTATACAAAATTATTTACAGTAGCATTGATGCTTTTTGCAATGAGTGCCTGCGTACAAGCTCAATCAACGGAGACTAGAACTCCTGGACATTTCACTAAAGTGCATTCTGGCGGAAGCTGGGAAGTGATCATGACCGAAGGAAACAAGGAAGAAGTGAGAATAGAGGCCAAAGGAGTTGACTTGAGCAAAGTAAAAACAGAAATAGACGGAGATGTTCTGACTGTGGGATTGGTGAAAGGGAGTTATAACAATGTCAAGTTGAAATTCTACATCACTTACAAGGAATTGGAAGGCGTGAAATGTTCCGGTTCGGGTACAATAGAAGTAACTTCCCCAGTGATATCGGACGAGTTTTATGCTGGTCTTTCGGGTTCAGGAGATATTATTATGGACCGACTTGAAGCTGAGGAATTGACAGTTTCTATTTCTGGTTCTGCCGATCTTAAAATCAAAGCAGGAGCTGTAGACGAAGCAGAAATCAAGCAGTCTGGATCTGGAGATTTCAATGGTGAAAACCTAGCTATAGGAGATTTGGAAGTGAGCAAGTCAGGCTCTGGAGATACCCATGTGGGTGATTTGGGAAAAGTATCTGTACGCTCATCAGGATCTGGGGATGTGATTTACTCAGGTTCTCCAAGATTAGGTGATATCAGAACTTCAGGTTCCAGCAGCATCAGAAAAAGATAAGACGGAATTTATTTGCCATTCAGTCCCTCAGGCGAAAGTTTGAGGGATTTTTTGCATTTAACCACAGCTGAAGTAAACGTAGAGAGCGTAAGTTAGAGGCAGAATACTTTTGCAAAACTTTCCTATTCATAAATAAGTGGTCTGATATACTATGTTTCTTACCACACTGTACTTCGAACTGCTAATTCCCTGTCTCACATCAAAAAGCCATTTTCAGAGGCGTAAGGATCAGGGATATTTTTCTCCTCAAGCATTTCTAGCAAATCAATTTCGATGGCTCTGGCAACGGATGAAATCGGCACATCGTTATATCCTCCTTCAAATGGATTTTCGGAATAATCTCCGATTCTATCTACCACAAAGAAGGTCCAGATAATAATAGCCGAAAATGGAATCGTCAGCCAATAATGCAATGCGCTTGACTCTGAAAAGATATCCAGCAACCCGAAGGGAATCAAGCCACAGAATATATATGTGATCCATAAACCTGTGGAGGCATATTGCCTTGGAAAAGGAAAGTTTTTGATCCGCTCAGACATGCCTTGGTTGGTATATAACTTCCCGATCAATTCGTGTAGCCAAATCTGCTTGTGATCAGAGATAAGTCTCTGCTCATTCAACTTTCCTATTTCATTACTTTGATTTTTCAGTAATTGAGAAGGGATATTTGTCAGTTTTTTAATTATTTCTAATTCTTCTTTGGAGAGATATTTTTCGATTTCAGCATAGGGGCCAGCATAGTATTCTTTGATAAAACCGGGTATGAAATTTAGCTTGTTTACAGGTAGATTATGTTCCCAGCTCTTTTCAACTCTCATCGCATGCTTCAGTGCCAAAAGCCAGGCAAGATGCCGATGGATAATTTCTCTTTTACGTTCTGTAGATATAGTAGAACTGCTGAGACTGAGTATGGCGGTGGCAAATGTGCGGCTGTCATTGACTATTGCTCCCCAGATTTTTCGGGCTTCCCAAGTTCGGTCATAAGAACTGTTGTTTTTGAAACCCAGAAAAAAAGCGACCGCAATACCGATTACAGAAATTGGTTGCCAAGGAAGGGAAAAGGGGATATTTGTAATTTCATACAAGACGATGATAATAGAGGAATAAAGTATCCCATAAATGAGAGATAATTTTGACCAGCGAAGGGTCATCCAAAAACTGTAATACCGCTTTACGTACATAAAAATTCTATTTTCGATTAATATCAAAAAGATAAGAAAATTATCTAAATGAGCGTAATAGATTTTATTTCAATTGATTAACGATTTGCCAGCTGTTCTTTTAGTGCTTTTAATGAATAGCTTACTATCTAGACTTCCTACTGACTCATTAATTTTGAATTATTCCTACTGACTGACGAACTAATCTGCTCGTAACTGCGTCAAAGACTAGAGAAGTTTAATCGTTTTCTTGGGAAGAGATTCCTTCAGAAACTAATCGCCAGTTATCCTATGGATGATCTTTTTGCCGCCAGATCTCAGATGGCCCTTTCTCTGGGATTTCATATCATTTTCGCCTGTATAGGTATGGTAATGCCCTTTTTCATGGCTACTTCCCATTACAAATACCTAAAAACCAATAATCCTCTCTACTTGGATTTGACTAAAGCCTGGAGTAAAGGCGTGGCCATTTTCTTTGTTACGGGGGCTGTTTCGGGCACCATGCTCTCTTTCGAACTAGGATTACTTTGGCCAGAATTTATGCTTCATGCAGGACCGATCTTCGGCATGCCATTTTCCTTAGAAGGAACAGCCTTTTTTATAGAGGCAATTGCCTTAGGTTTTTTCTTGTATGGTTGGGGTAAATTCAAACCTTGGTTTCATTGGTTCACAGGCGTAGTAGTGGGTGTCAGTGGATTGGCTTCTGGTATTTTGGTCGTAGCCGCCAATGGCTGGATGAATAGCCCAAGTGGGTTTGATTTTGTGGATGGTAAATATCTAAATATTGATCCAGTTGCAGCCCTGTTCAATGACGCTTGGTTTACACAGGCTTTGCATATGACTTTAGCGGCTTTTACTGCTACTGGTTTTGCGGTGGCGGGAATTCATGCTTATCTGATGCTGAAAGGTAAGTATGTAGATTTTCATCGCAAGGCTTTTACAATCGCCATAGTGTTTGGAGCAGTTGCTGCCTTGCTACAGCCGATTTCGGGAGATATTTCTGCCAAGGATATCGCTGTAAGACAGCCTGCGAAACTAGCTGCTATGGAAGCACATTTTGAAACAAGCAAAACTGCTCCGCTTATCATCGGTGGAATTCCTGATGTAGAAGCGAAGGAAGTTAATTATGCGATTAAGATACCCGGAGCTTTAAGTTTCTTGGCACATGGAGATTTCGAGGCGGAAGTGATTGGCTTGGATCAGTTTCCAGAGGAACATCATCCGCCTGTAGCAGTAGTTCATTATGCATTCCAGATCATGGTGGGACTAGGTATGATCCTGGTTGGATTGAGTTTGCTCTATTTTATTTCCCTATGGAAAAAGAAGAACTGGCAGATTCAGCGCTGGTTTCTATGGCTTTTTGTACTGGCTACACCACTGGGATTTATCGCGCTGGAAGCTGGATGGACAGTTACAGAAGTAGGAAGGCAACCTTGGATTATCTATGAAATCATGCTAACCAAAGATGCTGTGACTCCGATTCCAGGAATAAGGTATTCGTTCTTCATCTTTACCGCGATCTATATTTCCTTGGCAGGAATAGTTTCATTTTTGCTCTATCGACAGATCAAAGCCGTTCCTGCGACGCTGGCTCAAAATTCAAAGACAAATGCTGACTCTTAATCTGAATATATGCTTTACGTCGTAATCATTTTTCTTTGCCTAGCACTTTTGATGTATGTCATTCTAGGAGGTGCTGATTTTGGAGCAGGGATTCTTGAGATATTCACACCTACCCGAATGCGAGCTCAACTCCAAAACACTACTTATAAGACTATCGGGCCGATCTGGGAGGCAAATCACATGTGGCTGATTATTGCCATTGTGATTCTTTTTGTGGGTTTTCCGCCGATTTATACTACGCTTTCTGTTCATCTACATATTCCTTTGGCGCTAATGCTTATCGGGATTATTGGCAGGGGCACAGCTTTTGTTTTTCGTCATTATGATGCTTATCAGGATGATATGCAGAAAGTCTATGATTTCATTTTCACTTATTCCAGCTTTATTACGCCATTCTTTCTGGGATTAATTTTCGGGGCAGCAGTAGGTGGGCAAATAGATCCTGAAGCCATGGGGTTTTATGAGGCATATATTCATCCTTGGTTTAATCTGTTCAGCGTTTCTGTTGGGGTTTTTACTGTTGCAATCTGCGGATTTCTAGCATCTGTATTTCTAGTTGGCGAGGCCAAAAAGGCTGAAGTTAAAATGTTTGTCGTGAGGAAGGCAAAGCTGTTTATAGTATTCACAGTGCTCGCAGGAGGGTTGGTATTTGCTGCTTCGATCATTGATAAAGTACCTTTGGTAGGCTTACTTCTAACGGAGTGGATTACAGTAGGCACCTTAGTGTTGGCTACTCTGGCTATAGTTTTTCTTTGGCTAAAATTGCAAGAAGGCAGTAAAACGCTGGTTCGTTTGCTAAGTGGTTTTGTGGTCAGCGCTATTCTATTGGCTTTTGGCTACCATTATTTCCCTGACTTAATTATTCTAAAATCAGGAGAAAATCTTTCGTTTTTTAACTCTGCAGCAATGGGAAAACCTATTGATACGCTAGCTTGGGCCTTATTGATCGGAAGCTTGTTTATTTTGCCCTCGCTTTTTTACCTATTGTATAGTTTTCAAAAACCGAAGTCGGTAGAATAAAACCCGAGATCAAATTTACTTGAGAAGGTAGAATCTTATTATTTAAGAAATATGAAGGGCGATTTACGAGGTCTACGATAATCCTTAATGATCCTAGTTTTTCAAATTTTCAAATACTCAATCCTACCACTTTTCCTCTCTCTAGCTTTTGCCCACCAGCGAACAAAACTGTCCGAGAAATACAGCTAAATATGGGGTAATGGCCATTTTGAGCCAAATTGAGGAGTTTTTTTTAGTGGCATACAAATGGGAATAAGAGACTTCCAGTCAACACTGAATCTTAACCCAACACTCATGAAACTCCTAAAATTATCTCCAGCCTTCTTACTTCTTGTATTGCTTTCCGTGCAATTCTCCGCAATCGCTTCTGAAGTTAAAGCAGATCCCTACCTGACTAAACAATTCACTTTGAACGGTTCTGGTAACCTCAAAGTAGAAACCTCTGGAGCTTCAGTGGCTGTCACCGGAGCAAATGGAAACGACGTGATCGTCAATATGTATGTGAAGCTGAATGGTCGAGAGGTAGAACTGGAAGATGCAGAAGTTGAACGAGAACTGGACAACTATAACCTGGATATCAGTCAAAGTGGCAACACGATTTCGGTGCTCGTGAAGAAGAGAAACAATAGCGGTAGAAGCAAATTGAATCTCTCATTTAAGGTACAAGTGCCAACCGAAATGTCTTCTAAGTTCCAATCCAGTGGAGGGTCAATTTCCGTGGATGGAATAAATGGAGAGCAGGAAATCGCTACCAGCGGAGGTAGCATACAGGTGATCAATAGTAGCGGCTATGTGAATACACACAGTTCAGGAGGCTCACTGAGAGTTGAAAATTTCGAAGGAGATATAGATGTACAGAGTAGTGGCGGATCGGTAAAAGTCAATCAGCTTACTGGTGACCTTAATGTAAATACTTCTGGTGGCAGCGTGAACTTGGCCGATATCAATGGAAGTATTACAGCAAGTACTAGCGGTGGATCTATCCGCGCTCAGCTTTCCAATGTAGAGAAAGAATTGACGATGAAAAGCAGCGGTGGATCTATCTCTGCGGTAGTTCCGGAGGGTCTGGGACTCGACCTCGATCTTAGTGGAGGACGAGTGAATTCCAAACTTTCCAATTTCAGCGGAGAAGTAAAAAAGGATAGAATCATAGGCAAAATCAATGGCGGAGGAATTCCGGTGACCATGCAGAGCTCCGGCGGAAGCATCAATCTGGAGTTTAATTAATAGAGAGTACTAAGTAGTAAGACGTAAGTAGTAGGACATAAGTATCAAGATAAAGGAGCCAAGAAAAGGGAAGATAAGGAGAACAATTATTCTGGGAAGTGGGCTTTCCAACCTTAAAACTTTGCCACTGCTTTACGCCAAATCTTTCAATCTTAAAATCTTCTAATTTTCCAATCCTCAAGAAATGCTCAAAAACTATATAAAAATCGCCTGGAGAAACCTGCGCAATAACAAAGTTTTTTCGCTAATCAATATTCTTGGTCTTGCATTGGGGATGGCTTGTAGCCTATTGATACTTCTCTGGGTTCAGGATGAAACCAATATGGACAAGTTTCATGAAAATAATTCCAGGATTTATAAAGTAATGGAAAACCAGTATTACTCTGGTATTCCCAATACCTATGAATCCACACCTGGAGTGTTGGCGGAGAATATTGTTTTGGACTTTCCTGAAATTGAGTTGGCAAGCCAGATACTCTGGGAGGAAGAGCCACTTTTTACCGTAGGGGAGGTTTTTGAAAAGGAGAAAGGAAGATACGTGCAGGGAGATTTCCTGAACATGTTTTCCTTCGAACTATCTTCAGGAGATGCATTCACTGCATTGAAACGACCTGACGGTGTGGTGATTTCCCAAAAGCTTGCTGATAAATATTTCAAAGGAGAGGATCCCGTAGGGCAGTTGATTATCGTGGATAATGAGGATGATATGATGGTCACAGGCGTTCTGAAAGAAATTCCAGAAAGCTCTTCCTTGAAATTTGATTTTTTGATGAGCTACGAACGCTGGCAAGATGACAATGAATGGGCAAAGGACTGGGGGAACAATGGTCCTAGATGCTATGTGATGCTGGCGCCCAATGTGGATGTAGATGTGGTCAATGAAAAATTGAAAGGCTATATACTTTCCAAAAATGAGGGGAGCAACGTAGAAATTTTCCTCACGAACTTTTCTGATTCCTACTTGAATTCGAAGTGGGAACATGGAATTCAAACAGGTGGTAGGATCGAGTATGTGCGTATTTTCTCTGTGGTTGCGATTTTTATCCTAATTATTGCTTGTGTCAATTTTATGAATTTGGCGACTGCTCGATCTGTGAAGCGAGCTAAGGAGATAGGAATTCGTAAAGCAGTAGGCGCGAATCGAGCTTTGCTGATCGGGCAGTTTTACGGAGAGGCAATCCTGATCACAGTTATATCGCTGCTATTCTCCGTGATATTAGTTTTCATCTTACTTCCAGGCTTCAATAGTCTCACCAACAAAGAGCTGTTATTGAATCTGATGGACCCATCTATTTTAGGGATTCTACTTAGTTTGGCACTTGTAACTGCCGTACTTGCCGGTTCTTATCCAGCCTTATTTATGTCATCTTTGAAGCCAGTGGTAGTGCTCAAAGGGGCGCTGAAATTCAAGCCTAGTGCTACTTATTTCAGAAAAGGTCTGGTGGTGTTTCAGTTTGGATTATCTATTATCCTGATTCTGGGGATGATTGTGATATACAACCAGATCTCCTATATACAAAACAAAAACCTGGGGTTTGATCGCGAAAATCTAATCTATCTTCCTATAGAAGGAGAGTTGACCAAGACTTTTACTTCTTTCAAAAATGAGTTGCTCACCATGCCAGGGATTCAATCCGTTGCAGCGTCGCAGGCGGATCCTTTACAAGTGGGGAGCTCTACATCAAGTGTGAGTTGGGCAGGAAAGGATACTACTGATATTTTGCTATTCTCCCAAAATCCGGTAAGCTATGATTACCTCGCGACGATGGGGATAGAATTGCTGGACGGTAGAGATTTAGATATTCAATATGGGATGGATTCTGCCAGTTATTTGGTCAATGAGGCGGCAGCCAAAACTATGGGATTTGATAATCCTGTGGGCGAGGAAATCACTTTTTGGGAAACCAAAGGTCCAATTGTAGGGCTGATGAAAGATTATCATTATGCGAGTTTCCATGAGGCTATTGCCCCGATTATCGTTCGCTTGCTTCCTAAAGATGAATTTTGGGGATATGTACTGGTTCGAACTCAGGCCGGACAAACGAGTGAGGCTCTTGCAAGCATGGAAAAGGCCTACAATCGTTTTAATCCCAAATTCCCATTTACCTATCAGTTTGCAGATCAGGAGTTTGGGAATCGGTATAAATCCGAGACAACCATAGGAAGCCTGGCAACCTACTTCGCTACCCTTGCAATATTCATCTCCTGCCTGGGCTTGTTTGGTTTAGCAGCATTTACGGCCGAGCAGCGCACGAAGGAAATTGGTATCCGAAAAGTGATGGGCGCGAGTGTCAATAGTTTGGTAGCCATGCTGTCCAAAGACTTTGTGGTTTTGGTGTTGATTTCATCGGTGATTGCTATGCCTCTTGCTTGGTACTTTTTGCAAGGCTGGCTAGAAAACTATGAATATCGGGTTGATTTAGAATGGTGGTATTTTGCCTTGGCTGTGGTATCAGCTGTACTGATAGCCTTGTTTACTATTAGTTTTCAGGCAATCAAAGCTGCCTTAATCAATCCAGTTAGAAGTCTGAAAAGTGAATGATTCATTAGGTCAATAGAAAAAAAAAACGGAGCTCGAAAGTGATCAGAATCAAAATGTTTCAGCTTCGTAGAATGTAAATAGGTATATAGATAGGAATAGATTTAACCTAAGGAAATAGAGTTACATACTCGCTGGTGGATTGATAGATTATGAAAATAGTGGCGGGGCTTCTGCCACTTTTTTTGTGAGAGCATTTCTGAATATAGATTTATGGGTGAAGTGGAGGTGCCAAGCTGGATTGCCCGAGAGCGAACAAAAATGTCCGAGGATTAGGATAATAAATATTGAGATGTGCCTTATTAAGTGTTTTTAGAGGCTTTTTGCTGGCATAAAAGTGGAAATACTATTAAAGGCTTATCCAGAGCGTCTAGATCAAGTTTTCTGATTCAGACTTTAATATCGAAAAAAGAATGGTTCATATCATGAGATCTGAACTAAAAGCCCAACACAAAACATCATGCTGAAAAACTATCTAAAAATCGCTTGGAGGAATCTATTGAAGAAGAAGGTTTATTCCTTTATCAATATTATTGGTTTAGGTATAGGTATGGCCTGCTGTGTACTCATTTTTATGTTTGTGCAGGATGAGCTTTCTTATGATAATTACCATGAGAATGGAGATCATATCTACCGTGTACTTCACGGCGAGACTTCTACGGATGGAGTGGAGGATGGAAATTCTACGGAGGATTATTGGGTTTGGGGAAATGCACCTATTGGTCCAGCTCTCCAACTTGATTTTCCTGAGATTGAAAAAGTTATTCAGTTTTCTGGAAGAGCTGATATACTTTTTACAGTGGGAGATGAGACCCAGCAGGAAGATGGTGTTTTTTTCATGGACTCTACTGCCTTTGATGTATTCAGTTGGGAGATGCTGGAGGGGAATCCCAAGACTGCTTTAGTCGCTCCCTACAGTGTGGTTCTTACCGAGTCAACAGCCAGAAAATACTTTGGGAGTGAAAGTGCGCTAGGAAAAAGCATGAAAGGCAGTGAAGCTGCAGGAAGATCTAATCCTGGTGATTATACCGTAACCGGAATTGTCAAAGATTTGCCTTCTAATTCCCATTTCAAATTCAACACGCTTTTATCGCTTAGCACTTTTAAGCAATCCAGACCGGAAGTATTCAATGCCTGGGGATATGTGGATACTTATACCTATTTCTTGGCAAAGGAAGAATTTGATAAAGCAAATTTTGAAGCCAAAATACCTGATTTTATCAAAGAGAGAGCAGGCGAGAATAACGGTCCAAATTATACTATTGCAATAGAACCGCTGAAGGATGTGTATCTAAGGACGGAAGCTCAACGCCAGCCTGGAGAGACAGGATCTCTTTCCAATATCTATGTGTTCTCTATCATTGGCTTGTTTATCTTGGCCATAGCCATTATCAATTTTATGAATCTGTCCACAGCTAGATCCATGGAGCGAGCAAAGGAAGTGGGGATCAGAAAATCTATTGGTGCAGATAGGAATAGTCTAGTATTCCAGTTTTTGGGAGAATCCTTAATAATCGTAATTCTCTCGGCTATAGTTTCTGTAATTTTCGTGTCATTGGCACTTCCGATGATGAATAATCTTACAGGAAAAGTCCTTGAGGTAAATCGTCTGATTAATTGGGAGACCATCCCTTTATTTTTTGCAATAGTAGTAGTTATCGGTCTTTTGGCGGGATCTTACCCAGCATTTGTACTTTCTAGCTTCAGGCCAGTTTCGATTTTGAAAGGAATCAATAAGTCAGATGCCCGTGGAGTGAATTTGCGAAAAGGCTTGGTTGTATTCCAATTCAGTCTTTCCATTGCCCTAATCGCTGGGACCATCATCGTGTATTCCCAGATGAGTCATTTGTTGGATAAGGACATGGGTTTCGATAAGGAGCAGATGGTCGTGGTGGATTACAATTACGATGAACAGGTGAATTTCGTCTCATCATCTTTGGAAAGTGAGCTGGAGAAAAACCCTAATATTCTATCAGTTGCTTTTTCAAGAAGCGTCCCAGGAAGTCACTTCCCAAATGCAGGAACAACGATAGAAAATCCCGATGGAGAAATGATCATGGATGGTCAGGCAATCTTCCAAGTAGGCTTGGATTTCATTGATCATTATGGTTTGGAGTTAATTGCTGGCAGATCCTATTCCAGAGATTATCCCTCAGATTCTACTTCCGCACTTGTGATAAATGAAGCAGCCGCCAGGCAATATGGCTATGCAAATCCTGCAGATGTCGTGGGGAAAAAGTTTGATCAGTGGGGAAGAGGTGGTGAGGTGATCGGAGTGGTCAAAGACTTTAATTATATCTCATTACACAATAAAGTTGAACCTTTGACTTTGCCTTTTGAGGCGTATGCGAGTCGGTATATGAGCTTGAAAGTAAAAGGTGAAAACTTACCTGCAACTCTTACACAGATTGAGGGAGTTTGGAAAGACTTGGCTCCACATAGACCATTCATTTACAGCTTTCTCGATGAGGATTTTAATAAGCAATATGAGTCTGACTTCAGGTTTAGACAGATTTTCACTACGTTTTCCATACTAGCTATACTCATAGCCTGTTTGGGATTATTGGGTTTGGCAACTTACACCGCGGAGCAAAGGACGAAAGAAATAGGCATCCGAAAAGTGCTGGGTGCAGATATTGGGAGCATAGTGGGATTATTGTCCAAAGACTTTATCAAACTGGTTTTGGTGGCGATAGTAGTAGCTACCCCTCTGGCTTGGTATGCTATGAATAAATGGTTGGAAGGATTCGCATATCAGGTGCCAGTTCATTGGTGGGTATTCTTGATTTCTGGAGTTCTGGCGGTTATTGTGGCCTTGGTTACAATCAGTTTCCAAGCGGTAAAAGCCGCCATGATGAACCCAGTGAATAGCTTGAAGAGCGAATAAAGTAGCTAGTAGCAAGACATAAGTATCAAGAGTTAAGCAAGAGTGGAATAGCGGAAACAAAGTTTTCCAATCCGCCACGGTGGACAAGTTATTTCAATTTTAGAATATTTCAATCTATACACAATGATCAAAACCTACCTCAAAATAGCTTGGCGAAGTATTATTAAAAATAGGCGTACTAGCATAATTAATATTGGTGGGTTAACTGTCGGGCTTGCTACTGCAATTCTAATAGGATTGTGGATTTATGATGAGATTTCATTCGATCGCAATTTTGAAAATTATGAGAATATAGCTCAGGTTAGGTTGAATCAAACCTACGATGGGGAGATTAGAACTGGTGAAAATCAGGCTTTGCAGCTAGGAGATGTTCTACGCAATGATTTCGGAGAGAATTTTAAGCATGTCGTCATGTCTTCAGGTATTCGAACTCCAGTTTTTTCATTTGAGTCTAAGCCCATAATCACCTCAGGTGCTTATATGGAAGCTTCAGCACCTGAACTTTTATCATTGGAAATGAGCAATGGAAGTCGGGAAGGTTTACAAAATATCAATGGTATTCTGTTTTCAGAATCAGCAGCTTTGAATTTGTTCGGAGATCAGAACCCTCTTGGCAAAACGGTGAAAGTTGATAATAAACTTGAGCTGGAAGTGACTGGTGTTTACAAGGATTTACCTCCAAATTCTTTCAATGAGCTCGATTTTATTGCCTCCTGGGATATGATGGTGAAAGGCGAAAACTTAAAAGAAAGAGTTGGCTGGGGAAATAACTGGTTTTTCACTTATGTACAATTGAATGAGCAAGTGGATATTAATCATGTTTCGCTAGCAATAAAGGATATCAAAAGAAACCATATTGATCTGGAAACAGCTGATAGAATCCAGCCTGAACTCTTTCTTAATCCTATGAATAATTGGCATCTATATTCCAAGTTTGAGAATGGGGTAAGTGTAGGAGGAAGGATTGATTTTGTGTATCTCTTTGGTGTTATTGGAGCTTTTGTGCTTTTCTTGGCCTGCATCAATTTTATGAACTTGAGCACGGCGAGTTCAGCCAAAAGGGCACAAGAAGTTGGATTGAGAAAGGTGGTAGGATCTAGTAGAGCACAGCTGATTGCTCAGTTTATGAGTGAATCTATATTGGTCAGCTTATTTGCATTTTTAGGATCATTACTCGTGGTTCAACTAGCTCTGCCTTGGTTCAATGAGGTTTCTGACAAGCAAATTTCTATACCTTGGACTAGTGTTACTTTTTTGCTGGCTGGAATAGGTTTCACGATATTCACTGGTATCGTTGCGGGCAGTTATCCAGCATTTTATTTATCATCTTTTCGACCGATCCGTGTTCTAAAAGGAGCATTTATAGCAGGTAGATTTGCAGCTATTCCTAGAAAAGCGCTAGTAGTTGTTCAATTTGTGGTATCAGTTATCTTGATCATAGGCACTCTTATCGTTCAGCAGCAAATAAATTTTGCAAAGGACAGACCGGTAGGATATGAGAAAGAAGGATTGATGACTGTAGAGATCAGAACAGAAGATTTAAAGGATCATTTCGAGGCTCTTCGTCAAGAATTGAAAGCAACCGGAGCAGTTGAGGAGATATCGCTTTCGCAGCAACAGATTACTGATGTTTGGAATAATAACAGTGGCTTTGATTGGGAGGGGAAGGATCCCGCCATGCAGGATGTAGTGTATACCAGTGCAGTCAATCATGAGTTTGGAAAAACCGTGGGATGGGAAATCATTGAAGGGAGAGACTTCTCACGCGACTATGCTTCTGATACCGCGGGATTTATTTTGAACCGTGCGGCAGTGGAATACATGGGATTTGGGGATGATCCAATTGGCAAAACAATCAAAGCTTTTGATAGAACTTATGCTGTGATCGGAGTAGTAGAAAATACAGTGAGTAAATCCCTTTATGAATCGAATCAACAGACCGCATTTTACATAGATAGTTTTGATAGATCTGGGATAATCAATGTGAAATTGAATTCTGCGGTAGGTATTTCAACAGCACTGGCCGAGGTCGAGGCTGTTTTCAAGAAATACGATCCGGGCTCTCCTTTTGAATTTAGCTTTGCCAGTGAAGATTTCGCCAAGAAATACGCATTTGAGGAAAGGATCGGCAAGTTGACAGGGGCTTTTACTATCATAGCTTTATTAATCTCGTGCCTAGGTTTATTCGCGCTTGCCTCATTCGTAGCAGAGCAGCGGACCAAAGAACTGGGAATTCGCAAAGTGCTCGGTGCATCCACCGTTCATCTTTGGGAAATGCTAACAAAGGAGTTTGTGCTATTAGTGCTTATTTCTTGTGCCATAGCTATCCCTATTTCCTATAGGTATTTGTCTGGATGGTTGGAACAGTTTCAATATAGAACTCCGCTGTATTGGTGGGTTTTTGTGGGCGCTGGAGCCGGAGCGATGGGGATTACTTTGCTGACTGTCAGTTTCCAGTCGATCAAAGCTGCACTGATGAATCCGGTGAAGAGCTTGAAGAGCGAATAGTAAGTATTTAGTATCAAGATAAAAGAGTTAATAGTTAAGCAACAGTGGAATAGCGGAAACAGAGTTTTCCAATCCGCCACGGCGGACAAGTTCTTTCAATTTTAGAATATTTCAATCCTTCAATACAAATCTCATGTGGATTAACTACCTAAAAATCGCCTTTCGAAATCTGAGAAAAAATAAGCTTTTCTCCTTTCTAAATATTGCCGGTCTTTCCATTGGGATGGCTGTCTGCATATTGATCCTATTGTTTGTGAATTATGAGCGGGATTTTGATTCCCTTCACACTAAAAATATTTACAGACTGAATGAGGTTCAGAACTGGGAAGGGATGGTAGCTCCACAAAAGGTGGCTTTATCCATGTATCCAATGGCCCCCACCTTACTGGACGAATTCCCTGAGGTCACTAACTTTACTCGTGTGACAGGTAGAGGTGAAATGCGGTTGAGATATGATCAAAAGCAGGTTGTGTTGGCTACATCACTCGCAGCTGATTCGACTTTCTTTGAAATTTTTGATTTCAAAATGATAGCAGGAGATCCGGTCACGGCCTTGAAAGAACCAAATAGTCTTGTGCTGACTACCGAAAGTGCGGAAAAGATTTTTGGAAACGATACAGCACTAGGAAAGGTGCTTTCCGTAGCAAATCAGGATAGTACTTTTTTCACAGTTACAGGAGTTATAGACAATATCCCGGATAATTCACATCTACAATTTGAAGGATTAGTATCCCTTGGCACCTTTGCAGGTCCAGCGGCTATGGACAACTGGGGCGGCAATTGGCTAACGACCTATCTTGAACTTGGCGAAGACTCTGATATTGACGCTATGGAAGCGAGATTTCCTGATTACCTGACTTCGCACATGGGGGAAGATGGTGCAGCTGGCTATGAACTGTTTCTTCAGCCCTTAAGTGATGTACATGCCAATTCTACTGACATCACACATGATTACATCAACTTCCAGAAATTTGACGGAGCCTACACTCGAATATTTTTCTACATAGCTCTGATTGTTCTCTTTATCGCTGCGATAAACTTCGTGAATCTGTCTTCCGCCAAATCCATCAGTAGGGCCATGGAGATCGGTGTGCGAAAAGCTTCAGGAGCTTCCAAAACTCAATTATACTTGCAGTTTATCGGGGAGTCAATACTGATAAGTCTGATCGCTATGGCTTTTGCAGCCATTTTTGTGTCACTGGCACTGCCATTTCTCAATCAATTTTCTCAGCGACAGTTGGAGTTCCCTTTGTTTAGGGAGCCTTTATTTCTTGGGGGAATGCTAATAGGAGCTATAATAGTAGGAGTACTTTCAGGTCTGTATCCTGCACTTTATCTTTCTAGTTTTAATCCGGTGAAAGTATTGAAAGGTTCTCCTGTGACAGGGAAGAGGAAAGCTGATTTCAGAAATGTACTGGTAGTTGTTCAGTTTAGCTGTGCTATTTTTCTAATTATTTCTACCCTCTTTGCTTCTCGTCAAGTGAGATTTATGCAGGAAAAAGACCTTGGATTTACCCATGAGCAAATTATTACTATTCCATTTGGGCGAAACTACACTGATCGATATGAAACGCTGAAACAGGAATTGCTTGGCAGTTCGCAGGTACAGGAAGTATCTGCTTCTGGTCAGCGATTGGGAAATAACCTTCATCAGACAGGAATTACATTTCATGGGACAGGACCAGCCGTAAATTTGGCTACATCACAAGTAGTAGTGGATCCCAATTTTCTAGATGTGTATGAGATCGAATTGATAGCGGGACGAAATTTTAACGACAGTGAAGGAGATAATGGAAATACTTATCTGATCAACGAATCTTTAGCGAAGGAGCTTATTCTAAAGGATGGTTCAGACAGGGATATCGAGTCCTTGATTGGTTCTCAATTTGGGTTTAGTGGAATGGACTCGGCTGGGAGGATAGTAGGAGTAGTAAAGGATTTCAACTTTAATTCCCTGCATCATAAAATAGAGACCTTGACCATTTTTAATCAGCGCAATTGGGGCTATGAGGAGTTGTCCGTGAAATTAAGTGGGGAAAATGTACCAGAGGCACTGGCTCAAATTGAGTCTATTTGGAATACGCAGATCCCAGAGCGGGAATTTGAATATCAGTTTTTGGATGATCATTTCACCGAATTATACCGAGCTGATCAGACAGTAAATACTATTGTAGGGATGCTGACACTGCTTTCGATATTGATTTCTTGCCTGGGACTTTTCGGCTTGGTGTCATTCACCATGGAGCAGCGGGTCAAAGAGATTGGTATCCGAAAGGTTTTGGGAGCTTCAGTCGCTACCGTTGTGGCGATACTTTCTAAGGATTTTATTAAACTGGTGTTGATCGCAATCCTGATTGCAATTCCTATTTCCTGGTATGTAGTGGATCGTTGGATTCAGGATTTCGCCTATCGTATTGATATCGAATGGTGGGTATTTGCCATTTCAGGTTTGGTAGCAATCCTGATTGCACTCGCTACGGTGAGTTCACAGGCATTTCGAGCAGCCCTGATGAATCCAGTGAAGAGCTTGAAGAGTGAGTGAGAAAGGAGTGTCAACTAGCAGATTAAAGGTTGTAAGTTTTAAGTAAAGAGGACTGTTCTGACCTACATCATTGAGAATATATTCAATTGCAATAGTAAGCCGCTTAAAATCAGAATTATTATGTTCAGAACCTTCCATGCTTTCTGCGAATCCTTCAGACTCATAACGCAGAAAACAAGCGATAGCGTGCAGAAAAGGATGCTGAGCAGGGTTGTACTCCATCTTCCATGAAGAAATTCGGGAAAGTAACTGTGGAAAATAGCCACTCTCTCGGCTTGTGTAGATCCTAAATCAATCACGTTAAGCCAAAGAACATAGATCGAAACTGGGATAGTTAAGCATGCCAATCCAAAAAGGGTGAAAATCTTGGAGCGGCTTTGATATGGACTTGTCATGATTGAGGCAGAAAGTATTCTCAGTTTCTGAGTATGAACAGGCTTGAAGGTAGGGATTTAGATTCTGTTGACCTTTGCCCATTGGCGGACAAAATTGTTCGTTGGATGTGCTGAATTTAGAGGTTTATGCCTGCATTTAGGCTATTTGAGGGCTTTTTGAATGGCATTGAAATGGTATATAGAAATAATTTGAAAACCAACCCACAATAAATGAATTCACTCTTACCCTAAACACACAAACCCATGAGCCATATAGCCATTCCTATTCCAAACCTCCCTGGCAAACAAAACATAGATATCCAGGTCATCATCAACAATGAGGTAAAGTCACTTCATTACAAAGTGGAATTGTTTTACTGGGACGATTGCCAAAACCCAACTGCACACCGGGCAGATTGCATTTCCGAAATGCTTACTAAGCACGATCCA
The DNA here is from genome assembly GCF_003254055.1 of Algoriphagus chordae. Classification (GTDB taxonomy): domain Bacteria; phylum Bacteroidota; class Bacteroidia; order Cytophagales; family Cyclobacteriaceae; genus Algoriphagus; species Algoriphagus chordae. Next base: position 35,413 of record NZ_QKZT01000009.1, on the reverse strand, counting down.
AACTGGACAGTTTATTACATCGGCGCTCCTACGGATAAGTTTGTGCCGATCACCTTTGTGGATCGTGAGAGTAAAAAGTGGATGCAGGTCAGATGATTCTTCGACTTCGATAATAGCAGGTTTGGGATTTTGGGTTTTGAAAATCAGAAAACATCAAGAATAAGGATTGGGTATTTTTCAATCCGCCAAGGCGGACGAGTTTTCCAATCTTTCAATTTTAGAATTTTATCAAAATGTGGCGAAATATTATAAAAATATCCCTTAGGAATCTGAAAAAGCATAAATCACTTACGGTGATCAATGTGCTGGGAATGGCGGTTGGTCTGGCGGCATGTCTACTGATTGGCTTGTTTATTTTTGATGAATTGGCTTATGATCAGAACATCAAAGACGGTGACCGGATATATCGAGTGGCCTTAGAAACTTCAGAATCAGGCTGGGCGGGAAGTCCTGGTCCGCTGGCGGAAGGATTGAAGAATGACTTTGCCGAAGTGGAGAGTTCTACCCGGATCATGAAGTTCCCAGAGCTCGACCAAATGCTTCTGAAGAGAGAAAGCAATGGGGAAATAACCCAATTTTATGAGACCAAAGGCTACTATGTAGATTCTACTTTTTTAGATGTAATAGACTATGAATTGGTAAGCGGTGTTCCATCTACTGCCTTGAAAGCCCCGAATTCTGTGGTTCTCTCAGCCTCACTTGCCAAGAAGTTTTTTGGAGAAGCTGACCCTTTGAATCAGCCGATTACAATTGGTTTGCCTTTTGGAGATTTTGATTATACCATTACAGGTGTATTTGAAGATAAAAATAGACAGTCACATATAGATGCGAATTTTTTCCTTTCCATGGAAAATAATGACATCGGAAATGCCGTAAAGCGCATGACTAGTTGGGCGGCCAACAATATCTTTTACACCTATGTGAAGCTAAAGCCAAATACAGAATCCACTGTGTTTGAAGCCAAACTACCGGGATTTTTTGACAAGCATGGAGCGGCTGATTTGAAAGCGATGGGAGTGGAGAAAAGCCTGTTTCTACAGCCTATTAAGGATATTTATCTTCATTCAAATGTGGAATATGAACTAGGTACAACTGGCAATATCACGACGCTGTACGTCTTTGGATCTGTGGCAGGATTTATCCTACTAATCGCCTGTATCAACTTCATGAATTTGGCAACGGCTCGTTCTGAAAAGCGATCCAAAGAAGTGGGGATTCGGAAATTGCTTGGAGCAAATAAAAGTGGCTTGGTTCGACAGTTTTTGGGAGAATCCATGCTTATTTCCTTGCTAGGGCTGATTATAGCTTTTCTACTTGCTTCGCTATTGATGCCTTATTTCAATCAATTAACGGGAAAAGAACTCGATTTATATCAAGATACTTATCCTTTGATTGCGATCTTCTTGTTAGCAATTGCCGCAGGTTTGCTTGCTGGTACTTATCCTGCTTTTTTCCTCTCAGCTTTTACTCCAAGTTCTGTTTTGAAAGGAAAATTCAGAGGGAAACTGTCAGGATTTTCACTTCGTCAGGTATTGGTTGTTTTTCAGTTTGCCATCTCGGCTTGTTTGATTTTGATGGTCTTTGTAATCAAAAATCAATTGAGTTTTGTCCAAAGTCAGGACCTTGGATTTTCTAAGGATCAACAACTTATCATTCCGCTTCAGAGTGAAGAAGCTGCTGGGAAATATGAGATTCTCAAGGCAGGATTACTTCAAAATACCAATGTGAATTCGGTGACCATTGCCACTACTTATCCAGGGATCGAGAGTATAGAAAGTATGATGTACTATGCCGATGGACAGCCTAAGGATAGGTTAGTCAATATCACGAATGCCTATGTGGGCGATGACTATTTGGAGACACTAGGATTTACCTTGCTAGAGGGCAGAAGCTTCACGCAAGATTACACTTCAGAATATCCAATGATGATTTTGAATGAGGCAGCGGTAAAGGCTTTGGGTTATCAAGTGGCCGATGTAGTTGGCAAGAAAGCTAATTTCGACTGGAGAGGAAAATTGAATAGTTTGGAGATTGTGGGGGTAGTGAAGGATTTCAATTTCCAAAGTCTGCACAAAGAAATTCAGCCTTATGCCTTTATCAAAGGGAATAATGGAGGTTACCTGATCGCTAATTTTTCAGGAACTAACACCAATGATGTTTTGGCGAATGCGGAATCAGTTTGGCAAAAATCTGATCTCTCAGAGCCATTTGTTTATTCCTTTTTGGATCAGGATTTTCAGCGAAATTATGAGAAGGAAGAGCGAATTGGGAATATTATTATCGCTTTTGCTATGCTCGCGATTTTTATCGCTTGCCTTGGCTTGTATGGTTTGACAGCTTTTATGACAGAGCAGCGCACCAAGGAAATTGGGATTCGCAAAACGATGGGAGCGAGCAATTGGAGGATAGTTACTTTGCTCTCGAGGGATTTTGGCAAGACAGTCTTGCTGGCAATTCTGCTTTCTGTTCCGCTTAGTCTTTACCTGTCCAATGCTTGGTTGGAGAACTTCGCCTTCAAAATCGAATTGAAATGGTGGTACTTTGTACTGACTGGTCTGGTTGCCTTAATGATCGCTATGATTACCGTAAGCTTTCAATCTATCCGAACAGCGCTGATGAATCCTGTGGAGAGCCTGAAGAGTGAGTAAGAAGACACGGTGGTTAGTCTACTGTTTCCACTCTTCTTATTATAGCAAATTAAAGGAGTACGGATACTTATAGTAACCCTTCAATCACCTCAGGAAAATGCTTGTGCTCCAATGCATGTACTTTATCTGCGATAGAATCAGGAGTATCCTCTGAAGTAAGAGGAGTGGAGGCTTGGAAAACGATTCTTCCCTCATCGTAATTTTCATTGACCAAGTGGATAGTGATACCAGTTTCGCTGTCTCCGGCAGCTTTTACAGCTTCATGGACGAAGCTACCGTACATTCCCTTTCCTCCATATTTTGGCAATAATGCAGGATGTATATTTACCATTCGATCTGGAAAAGCTCTGGTCAACTCAACTGGGATTTTCAGTAAAAAGCCAGCCAGAATCACCCAATCAATGTTTTCTTCCTGTAGTTTTTCTAAGAGAACACCAGCGTCCATTTCCTTTCGGGAAAAAGTAAATGTTGGAACCTCGAATTTCTTTGCCCGCTCCAGTACAAAAGCATCAGCCTTATTGGAGGCAACCAATGCAATTTCTGCTATTTCGGAATTCTGGAAATGTTCCATGATTTTTTCAGCATTGCTGCCAGATCCTGAGGCTAAGATTGCGAGACGTTTCAAGGGAATATGTGATTTTGGTGGTCTGATGCGAAATTAAGGCTTATCTCCCGGATAGGTAAATAACCTATGAGGTTTTTTCTGTCAGCGAAGTTTTAATATTCATTTGGTGAATTAGGTTAATTGTCCACAGTCGACAGTCCACATACAACAGAGATCCCATTTTAATTATATAGCCAGATTACCAAAATTGGTTTAGTTTCTATTTGTTAATTTTTGAATCTTCCAATTTTTCAATCTTCAAATCCTTTAATATCGAATGTCCAATGATGAATATTAAACATCGAAGTAGAAAACCAACAACCAAAAACCAGCAACTAATCTCAGCTCCTCACTTGTCCATCACCTCTCACGATCCACTTATAGCTACAAAGTTCTTTCAGCGCCATCGGCCCGCGAGCGTGAAGTTTCTGGGTACTGATACCGATTTCCGCTCCAAGTCCGAATTGGGCTCCGTCGGTGAAAGCTGTAGAAGCATTTGCGTAAACAGCCGCAGCATCTACTTCCAGTAAGAATCGATCAATGGTTTCTTGGTTTTTTGCGACAATTGCCTCAGAATGCTTGGAGGAATAAGTTGCAATATGATCAAGTGCCTCATCGAGATTTGCCACAGTTTTGATGGCTAGTTTGAGTCCGAGAAATTCTGTTCCAAAATGTGATTCGTCAGCTTTTGAAATCAATTTATTGGAATCCAAAGCAGCAAAAGCTTTTTCATCTGCATAAACCTGAACCTTGCTTTCCAGCATAGGTTGGATTAAATCATTTAAGGCTGATAGTTGACTTTCATGAATCACCAGGCAATCCAGTGAGTTGCAGACACTCGGTCTTCGAGTTTTGGCATTGAAGGCAATTTCTTTGGCTTTTTCCAAATCCGCAGATTCATCCACATAAGTATGTACGATTCCTGCTCCTGTTTCTATCACAGGCACTTTTGCATTTTCTCTCACGAAATTGATCAATCCCTGAGAACCACGAGGAATAATTACATCCACAAAACCAACTGCTTCCAACAGTGCTTTGGTCGCTGCTCGATCAGCAGGTAATAGTTGGAAAGCTGAAGTCGGCAATTCATTAAGCTCAAGTACCTGATGGATCAAACTCATAATTGCCCGATTGGAGAAATCAGCATCCGAACCGCCCTTCAGCACGAGTCCGTTACCGGATTTTAGCGCCAGCGTGAATACATCAAAAGTTACATTTGGTCTAGCCTCGTAGATAATTCCTACCACGCCAAGTGGGACGGTAGTTTTCTCCAGAGAAAGTCCGTTTTCCAGGGTTTTGCTTTCCAGTACATGATGCAGAGGACTTGGCAAAGCACTCACTTGAATGATTTCCCCAGCGATATTTTGGATTCGTTCTTCAGTGAGCAATAACCTATCATACATAGGATTATCCTGCTCCATGCGATCCAGGTCTTTTTGGTTTTCTTCTAGGAGAAAATAGGTGTTTTCAACTGCCAAAATAGCCAGATTATGCAAGACCTGGTTGACTTTTTCATTGCTGAGTCCAGTCAGTTTTCTAGCTCCTTTTTTTACTCCTTCAAATATATGTTGGTACTCAGTCATGATCGAAAATATAGAGGTAATCGTAGTGTATTAATGCTTTTTGATTTTTTTGGCCAATGCGCTCATTGGCTACTTTGGAGGAATACTCCGCACGACCTAGCCCGATTTTGTGTTCAGATTCATCGCGTATCAATAAGATGTCGCCCTTGGAGAACTCTCCTTCGAGTTTAATAATTCCTATTGGCAAAAGACTTCGGATCACTTCGGCAGTTAGTGAGCTTTTCGCACCTTCATTGATTGTAACTTCCCCCACGTAATACTGTTCACCGTGAGCTAGCCATTTCTTCGCACCATGCTTAGCTTTCTGTGGTTCAAACCAAGTGCATCGCAAGATTTTGTCAGCAAATTCTTTCAAAACATTCTCTCGCTTGCCATTGGCGATAATCACTTGTATGCCAAGATCAGCCGATTTCTTAGCCATAGCGTATTTGGTGAGCATGCCTCCTCGCCCGAAAGAAGACTTGGAAGCTGATATGTATTTGGAGACTTCTGGCATCTTTGAAGCCACTTTTTGTATGAGTTCCGAGCTAGGATCAGCAGGGTTTCCAGTGAAAATACCATCCACATTTGTCAGCAACATCATCGTGTCTGCATTGATCATCGCAGCGGCTAGACTTGCCAGTTCATCGTTATCGGTGAACATCAGTTCCGTGATCGTGACTGTGTCATTTTCATTGATGATGGGCAAAATACCCTGTGAAAGCAAAGCCTGCACACAGTTTTTCATGTTCAGAAAATGCTTTCGGTCACGAAAATCCTCTTTGGTTACCAGGATTTGTGCGACGGGTTGGTTATGCGTTTCGAAGAAGTTTTGGTATTGATTGATCAGGCGGATTTGCCCTGTGGAAGCCCAGATCTGTTTTTTGATTACAGGATTGAGTTTCTCTGGAAGTGGGATGGCTTGTCTCCCAAAAGCTACTGCTCCTGAGCTTACAAGCACTACTTTCTTTCCATGCGAAATCAAAAACTGTATTTGTTCCACAAGTTTTTCCATGCGCTCCAAATCAGGAAGTCCATTTTCCTGAGTCAGAACATTCGACCCGATCTTGATTACAAGTAATTTGCTGTCTAGCATGATTGAAAAATTTGGGTGAAAATAGGCAAGATGGGGTGGAATAGCTAAAAATGAACGATGAAGTACAGTTTATGGTGCGAACTTCTTCATTCATTATTTCTCATTCGTCATTCGATATTTAATTTTAATAATGAATGATGAACGTGTAATGTCGAATAATGAAGTTAAAGGAGCCCCATACTGATCGTTCCCACAAGCATCAAGACCTTAGCCATGGTGCTGAGTTTAGTGAAATGATCTTTGCGATCAGCCATATAGATTCGGTACATGAAATAGCTGAAAAAGATACCCAATCCTCCAAAATAGATAAAAATCATGGGGCGATTTAATTTGAAGGTCACCACTAATATTGCGCATACGAATATTGCAGCAATTAGGAAAATAACCGCTTTAGTCTTGCGGAAACCAAGTACAATTGGGAGTGTACGACAACCGTGTTTTCTGTCTCCTTGTCGATCTTCTATGTCTTTGATGATCTCACGGATTAGGTTGAGGAAAAAGGCGAATATGGCGTAAGTCAGCACTAGGAGTTCTGATTTTTGAAAATAATACCCAATCAAGTAAATGGAAATGCCCGTGAGTAATGCCACGGTGAAATTCCCTATAAATGGCTCTCTTTTGAGTTGGTTGCTGTAGAGCCAAAGTAGAAAGGCTGCGACGAAATTGATTAAAGCAATGCTTGGACTTACAAGCAGGCCTAGTCCGATGGCTGTAAAATTCAGAACAGTATGTAGAAATATGACTACACGTCTTTTGATGCCTTTGCCTACTACCACATTCTGAGGTCGATTGACATAGTCGATTTTGACATCGTAATAGTCATTGATCATATAACCAGCTGCGGTGATCAGCATGGTAGAAAATACAATCAAATAAAGCTTATAATCCTGAAGAGCTGGTAAACCTGAATTGGTAGTTCCGACCAAAAAATAGGCCGTCATCAACTGCGCGAATCCCACCATCAGCAGATTGATGGGTCTACTGATCCGAAATAGTCCCCGAATGGATATGGTTCTTTCCGCAGTCATGGTATGCATACGTCAAAAATAGATTCAATTCCTTTCACATCTAGGGAAATAGCTAGGTATGTGCGAATTAAAAGGTTTTTTAAGATACAGTTTTAACCGCGGTGGGCACGAAGGTTGTGCGGAGGGCGCTAGTTTTTTGAAGAGCAATTACCTGAAATGCCAGTTTAGTAATTCAAATTAATTACAAAAATCATCTATCAAAATGGAAGCCTGATTCATACCTAGTTCTACTGCCAATTTCCAATCCTCACAGGCCAATTTTAGATTACCTCTTCTATAGAAACTTCCGCCTCTGTGTACAAAAGCAGATCCAGTCAGGACATCATCGTCTATTGAATTATCAATCACAAATGTGTAATCGTTAATGGCATTTTCGTAATCAAATTCATCATAATAAATATCACCCCTTGTATTATAAGCTTCAATGTAGTTGGGGTTGATCTGAATAGCCTTGTTAATGTCCGAAAGGGCAGAATCATATAAAGCCAACTTCATATAAGATTTTGCGCTACTCTCATAGACTTCTTCAGGGTTTTGATTGTTTTGAATAGAAAGGTTGTAATAAAATGATGAAGAGTCTAGCTGACTTAGTCCATGAAATATTTCGGCCTTTTTTAAATAGTATAAACCCATCTTGTCAGTAAATTCTATTCCTAGGTTAATAGCTTGCAGAGCTTCTTGAAATTGCTCTAATCTAATTAAGTAATTTGCTTTTTTATAAAATAACCTACTATTGGTTGGAGTTAAAACAATAGCATTATCAAGGTGTAAAATAGCCAAATCAAAATCCCCTCTATTACCTTCTAAATCTGATTGACCCTCCTGCATTTTTGACCTTTTTACAGTACAAGAAACTAGAAGTATAGAAAATGATAAGATCAGAATATTCTTTAATGGCATGGGGGTAGTGCAGTTATAAGTGATAGAAATTGAATATATAAAGCTCAAGATAGTCTTCATTTCATGGATTAGTGTTGATTTTCATACTTCACACTCGACTGCCTCTCTCGATTGACATTCAATTGCAACACATCTGGCCGTGAATAATGCCCAACAGCATCAAAGTTTTGCCGCTCTTCCAGCACCCGATTGAAATCCAAGGTCTCTATCAAAAGACCTTCGGTATTTGCGACAGGTTCTAGGATCCACTTACCATCCGGTCCGGCAATGCAGGAACCTCCATCGGCCAAGACTTCAGGAGCATTTTCAAGAATTACATCTAAATGTGGGGTGTCGGCTGGAAAGTCTGATTTACGCATCAAACTGGAAACTGAAATCACAAAAGACCTGCTTTCCTGAGCAATCATACGGGTGATATTTTCTGTATTTCTCACAGCTCCTGGCCAAACTGCGATATGCAGATTTTCGCCCAAACCATACAGTGCTGTCCTTGCTAGTGGCATCCAGTTCTCCCAGCAATTCAAACCTCCGACGGTAAAATCCTTCAGCGGATGAACTTGTAATCCATTTCCGTCTCCTGGAGCCCAAGTCAATCGCTCTTCGAAGGTGGGTTGCAGTTTTCGGTGAACGGATTTAATTTCTCCCTCGGAATTGATATATACCAAAGAGCAATAAATGCTGTGTGCACCTCTGTCAATTGGTCTTTCAATAATTCCCAAGTAGATAGCGATTTTGAGCTTTTTGGCCATGTCCTGAATCTCAAGCAAATCACCACTTTCGATCTGAATGGCATTTCTTAGGTAATGCGCGTGGATTTCCTTTTGAATTTTATTATCCCAAGCAGTACCATTCGTCATCGACAGCCAAAATGGATAACCCGGCACTAAACCTTCTCCGAAAACAACCAGTTCACAACCTTGAGCTGCTGCTTCTGTAATGCTTGTTTTTACTTTTTCCAGTGTGGCAGCCTTGTCCAGCCAAACGGGTGAAATTTGGGCCAGTGCGACTTTCAGAAGATTGGAGGAGTTCATGGGATTCAAGTTTGATCGGAAATTACCAGAAAGAGGTATCCAATCAAAATCGAGCTCCTGCAGAGGTAGCAGCTTTTTTACTTGCGTTCCTCGATAAGCTTAAATAATAGCTCAGGCTCATCGGTAGTGATGAAATCTGGGTTTTGATCTAAAAGCCAGTTCAAATCTTCAACCGAATTTACCGTCCAAGCATTTACAGTCAAGCCCATTTCTTGTGCTTCTTTGATCCATTGTGGATTCTTTTTGAGTAGATTGATATTGTAGTCAAAGCCAAAAAAACCAGCTTCCTTCAATTCAGCAGGTGTTTTGTTGCCAGTGAGGTAAGCTACATTCGCTTTTGGATCCATTTCGATTACTTTCAAACCTCCTTCGTAGCTGAAGGTAATGTAGTCCACCCACTTTTCAGCTTTCATTTTTTTTACCGCCTGTACTGATTTTTCTGCAACTTCCACACTTCGCTCAACAGATATTTTGGAAGGTTTGATTTCGAAAATCAGCTTTGTTCCTTTTTGTTTTTTACCGGCTTTGAGGTATTCTTCAACTGTAGAGAGCTTTTCACCATTTTCATGTTTCTTAGTCAAAAGCTCCTCGTAGGTGGAGGTTTCTACGTCCATTCCTTCGAAGTCAGCATCGTGATTCACAACTAACACCCCATCAGAAGTCATCCACACATCAAACTCAGAACCTTCACAGCCTAGGTCTACGGCTTCCTTCAGTGAGGCTATGGAATTCTGGGGATGGGCTTGAGCTTTCCATGCACCACGGTGGGCAATTACTTTATTCTTGTCAAAAGACTTTTGCGCAAAAGAAGCTGTGCTGACTAATAAAAAAGTAACAAGAGTGACGAGAAGGCTTTTCATTATGTAGGGGTTTAGTATGATAACTAGCTTTTCAAAAATAAAAAATCGAGTGGTATGAACTGTCCCGTTTGTAAGAATTCATGAAAACATAATCACTAAGGCAGGGGATGCGGTGGGAATTGGCTCGCTACGACGCAACGAAAAAGGTTTTTTGCCTTGGTCATTGAATTTGAAAATTGGTCATTGATTATTGTTTCTCCCGCCAGGCGCAAAGTCTCAAAGAAATACGCCAGGGCTTCCCTTTAAAGGTTCATCGCCTAAACTTTACGGAACCCTTCTTTAACACATTTGAAGTTTTGTCCCAGCGGGACAACTGGTCTGTAGGTAATAATCATAGAAGAATGTTTCCTCGTTCCGAAGGAACGAATGCTGGTCTTTTATCATGAGACGTTCTTATGGAACGTGGCATCTTTATTTATTCCACAATGCTACAAACGAATCGTTCCTACGGAACGGTAATGTTTAGGACACTGAACTCGAACACCGTTGATTGATCATTTTTTAGCACCGTCCAGCTTCTGGAGAAGCAGGACAACTCTAGCTTGTGGCCTCCTGCGTTAACCTCCGTGTCCTCTGTGGTATTAAAAAAACCTAGGAATAGATAAAGATTTGTCCTAGCGGGACAACTGGTCTGTAGCTAATAATCATAGAAGAATGTTTCCTCGTTCCGTAGGAACGAATGGTGACCTATTATGACGAGACGTTCTTATGGAACGAGGCCTCTTTATTTATTCCACAATGCTACAAACGAATCGTTCCTACGGACCGAAAATGCTTAGGATACTGAGCTCGAACACCGTTGATTGATCATTTTTTAGCACCGTCCAGCTTCTGGAGAAGCAGGACAACTCTAGCTTGTGGCCTCTGCGTTAACCTCCGTGTCCTCTGTGGTATTAAAAAAACCTAGGAATAGATAAAGATTTGTCCCAGCGGGACAACTGGTATGAAGCTGATTATCGTAGAAGAATGTTTCCTCGTTCCGAGGGAACAGATGATGGCTTTTTATCATGAGACGTTCCTATGGAACGAGGCATCTTTATTTATTCCATCATTTTACATACGAATCGTTCCTATGGAACGGTAATTCTTAGGACACTGAGCTCAACACCTTTGATTGATCATTTTTCAGCACCGTCCAGCTTCTGGAGAAGCAGGACAACTTTAGCTTGTGGCTTCTGCGTTAACCTTCCTGTCCTCCGCGGTATTAAAAAAACCTTGGAATAGAGAAGGTTTTGTCCCAGCGGGACAACTGGTATGAAGCTGATTATCGTAGAAGATTGTTTCCTCGTTCCGTAGGAATGGATGGTGGCCTATTATCACGAGACGTTCCTATGGAACGAGGCATCTTTATTAATTCCACAATGCTACAAACGAATCGTTCCTACGGACCGAAAATGCTTAGGATACTGAGCTCGAACACCAATGATTGATCATTTTTTAGCACCGTCCAGCTTCTGGAGAAGCAGGACAACTCTAGTTTGTGGCCTCTGCGTTAACCTCCGTGTCCTCTGTGGTATTAAAAAAACCTTGGAATAGAGAAGGTTTTGTCCCAGCGGGACAACTGGTCTGTAGCTGATTATCGTAGAAGAATGTTTCCTCGTTCTGTAGGAACGAATGGTGACCTATTATGACGAGACGTTCTTATGGAACGAGGCATCTTTATTTATTCCACAATCCTACAAACGAATCGTTCCTTCGGAACGGAAATGCTTAGGATACTGAGCTCGAACACCTTTGATTGATCATTCATTAGCACCGTCCAGCTTCTGGAGAAGCAGGATAACTCTAGCTTGTGGCCTCTGTGTCAACCTCTATGTCCTCCGCGGTATTAAATAAAATCATGGAATAGAGGAGGTTTTGTCCCAGCGGGACAACTGGTTTATAGATGATTTTCGAAAGTTTATTTCATCGTTCCATAGGAACGAATGGTGGTCTTTTATCACGAGACTTTCCTATGGAACGAGGCATCTTTATTTATGCCACAGTGCTACAAACGAATCATATCTACTGAACGGAAATGCTTAGGATACTGAGCTCGAACATCGTTGATTGATCATTTTTTAGCACCGTCCAGCTTCTGGAGAAGCAGGACAACTCTAGCTTGTGGCCTTCTGCGTTAACCTCCGTGTCCTCTGTGGTATCAAAAAAACCTTGGAATAGAGAAGGTTTTGTCCTAGCGGGACAACTTGTCTGTAGCGAATAATTATAGAAGAATGTTTCCTCGTTCCGAAGGAACGGATGGTGGCTTTTATCATGAGACGTTCCTATGGAACGAGGCATCTTTATTTATTCCACAATGCTACAAACGAATCGTTCCTACGGAACGGTAATTCTTAGGACACTGAACTCGAACACCGTTGATTGATCATTTTTTAGCACCGTCCAGCTTCTGGAGAAGCAGGACAACTCTAGCTTGTGGCCTCTGCGTTAACCTCCATGTCCTCTGTGGTATTAAAAAAACCTAGAATTGATAAAGATTTGTCCCAGCGGGACAACTGGTCTGTAGCTAATAATCATAGAAGAATGTTTCCTCGTTCCGAAGGAACGAATGCTGGTCTTTTATCATGAGACGTTCCTATGGAACGAGGCATCTTTATTTATTCCACAATGCTACAAACGAATCGTTCCTACGGACCGAAAATTCTATTGGTCTAGCGTAGGACTCCCCGGATTTCGCACCTGTGAGGTGATAGGGCAACTGTTCTTTAGCAGAATTCAAAAGACCTAATTCTAACAAAAAAGGCTAACCCCTGTCGGATTAGCCTTGATGGTTTTTGTTGGTTTGATCTTATAATAGTGGGTTACCGCCTCTACGAATGTCGGACTGCCTATCGCCACGGTGATCTGCTTCTAAGAAACCATCACCATATCTCTCGTCCCGTATACGTTGAGAATCTACATCGAAACGATCTTGATCATCGTAATATGCTCTTTTTTCCAAATCGTATCTTCCGTATAAGCTGCGATCTTCTGCACTGTAATAGCTACGTACTGTATGAACGAATTCGCCTTGAGGGGTAGTTGGCCATTGATCACTGTCAAAGCCAGGAGCATTTTCCAAGGTTTCTTTCGTTTCCTTCACCATGATTACATCGTCCTGGTGGGGATGGAAATTAAAGGATTCTGCAGGTAAAGCCAGAAGCTTAGAGCCTAGGTTTAGAAATCCTTCATCGACCTTTAGCACCACATAATCAATTTGAAATGTGGATGTGTTAAGTACAATGTCTTTAATGGAGCCTACAGATTCGTCCCTTGCAGTTTTTACTTTGTAAGATATTGCATCTGAGACACTAAGCTGATAATTATTTGAAATGTTCATGTTGATAGTTGGTTAAGTGAGTTAATCATTTGACTTATATTATCCCAGATTTGTGCCAAGTCATTATATCGCCCTCATCATACTTTAAAGCTATTTTGGTGCTCTATGTCTGTGAAAACCTTCCCCTTTGGTAGAATGAATTTCCATAAGTTGGGTAATGCATTGATGATTTTTCTGGTAAGGTTTTCAGCAAACCTGCAGAGTTCTTCTTCCTTGATCATTGAAATTGGTTTGTGGCTGATTGTGGGAAGTTTAATTCATCGTTCCATAGGAACGAATGGTGGTCTTTTATCACGAGACGTTCCTATGGAACGAGGCATCTTTATTTATGCCACAATGCTACAAACGAATCGTTCCTACGGAACGGTAATGTTTAGGACACTGAGCTCGAACACCTTTGATGATCATTTTTTAGCTCATCCAGCTTCTTGAGAAGCAGGACAACTTTAGCTTGTGGCCTCTGCGTTAACCTTCGTATCCTCCGCGGAATCATGGAATGGAGGAGGTTTTGTCCCAGCGGGACAACTGGTTTGTAGCTGATTTTCGAAAGTTTATTTCATCGTTCCATAGGAACGAATGGTGGTCTTTTATCACGAGACGTTCCTATGGAACGAGGCATCTTTATTTATGCCACAATGCTACAAACGAATCGTTCCTACGGAACGGTAATGCTTAGGACACTGAGCTCGAACATCGTGATTGATCATTTTTTAGCTCAGTCCAGCTTCTGGAGAAGCAGGACAACTTTAGCTTGTGGCCTCTGCGTCAACCTCCGTGTCCTCCGCGGAATTAAAAAAAAAACACCTTGAGATTCTATAATCCCAAGGTGTTTTGATATGCTGAAAAACTCGTTGCTCCTTACTTCTGCTGTTGCAAATAGGTAATCAAGGATGCAAGTTCTTCATAAGAAAGTGAATTAACCAAGCCTGGAGGCATCATGGAGGTTTCCATAATCTTACGGGTTTTGATCGTGCTTTTGTCCAGTTTGGTAGCTGTACCCGTGATGTCCTGAAGAACTACTTCGTCGGCAGTCTCTGCAGTCACGAAGCCCATATAGCTCTTGTCGTCATTAGTGCCAATCAATACAGAAGCAAATCCCTGTGAGATAGAAGCGTTTGGCTTCAGGATAGACTCGGTGATCTGGGAACGGTTCATGATCGAGCCGATCTGACCCATAAATGGACCTTTCAGCGGCTGACCTTTCTCAATACTGTGACAAGCCACACAACCTTGGCTAGTGAAAAGCGCTTTTCCTTTGATCGGATCTCCTTTGAGATCTTGCACTGCGATCATCACATCTTCGATAGAGGAAGCACCAACCTGCCCTTTTTTGCTCTTGATTTTCTCCAAATCAACTTCAGTTTCTTGGATTACCAAGTTGGATTGTTCTTCACCAAATTCCTCGATATCCATTCTATTTCGCTCGTTAAGCTCAGCGAAGAATTGTCTTTTCGTAGGGTCATCTTGCGCATTACGCTCACCTACCAAGAAGTCTTTGATCTTGTCAGAAGATTCCCAAGTGATGGCTTTGTAATAAGGGCCATGCGTGTCTGGGCGAGTTCCCCACCACCATGAACCGTCATAAGGAGCTTCCTTCTTGTACAACCTAGAAAGTGTACCCAAGATCTCTGCTTTCAACTTCATGTTATCCGTGGCGCCATAAGCTTTGATCAATCCATCTACAGCTTTTGCATCATGCATGTAGCGCAAAGTCCAAAGGGCGATTTTTGAGTTATCAGTACCAATAGCATCCACTGCAGCATCTACTGCATTCAATGAAACCAAAGATTTCACAGCTATGTGTGGAAGAATGATAGCGGAATTAGGGGTAGCATGTGGTCCTTCAGTGCCTTTTTCTGGCTGCTTGAAAGAATTAGGAACGCTAACTTTTAATAACTCTTCAGCTGCTTCTGGATTTCCGATTCTTCCCAAAGCCACAATCGCTGCAGATTTAACCCTATCATTGGGATCAGTCACACCTTCGATAAATGGATCAAGAGGAACTCCCTGAAGACAGGTTTTGCGATCTGCTAAAGCGCGTAATGCAAATTCTCTGATTTTTTCCTCCTGGCTCAATTTTACCAATTCACCATTACCGCTTTCGCAGGTAGCCTGTGCATAGGTATAAATACCAGCTACTCTTGCTTCTAATGATAATGTTTTGTCAGTTGCCACAGAAAGAGCTGCTGCCCCAGCTTCGTCCGGGAAGCGGGTAAGTAATTCTCGTTGTGCGTGGAAACGCGAAACTGAATTATTAGCTTTTAGCAAGGCTGTCAATTCTTCAACAGTTGCAGTTTTCAAGTCAGGGAAAGCTTCGTAAGTCCAGTCCTTAGGAACTACGCGAACTACGTAGCCTTTTTCTTCACTACCAAAATATCCAGCGCCATCCCAAGCAGCAAGAAACATACGACCAGAGCCATCCACATCTAGATCTGAGATCTGTGGAAGTTTGATGAATTCCTCGTCCTGCTGCGTAAAGCCAGGGCCGTCCATAGTGACACGATGGATGTATAACTGGCTTCTGCCCCAATCTGCCATCATTGGCACATGATTGTATTTGGCTGGCCAGCGGTCATCATCCATGAAGTAACTACCGGTACCGGATCCTCCTCCCACATCTACTAGAGCTGGGATGATTTCTTCGGTGAAGTTTTTGAAATAATTTGGATAACCGTACTCCCCAGATTGTGTATAATGAATGAAACGAATGTTCCAGCCACCACCATCATTGGTATTGCCACGGGTATAAATATTCATAAATGGATCAATAGCCACATCATAGATGTTTCTTGTTCCATGGATATACTCTTCCATTTCGGTGCCATCAGGGCGAACACGGACAATACCGCCACCTAGCATGGTCATATGCGTACCGTCTCTATCCACAGCATCTGGGAATCCAAAATCACCTACAGCAATATAGATCCAGCCATCGATACCCATTCGTATACCATTAGTAGAGTGATCGGTACCACGAGAGCGGATAGACTCTGGAGAGGAAATTCCTTCGATCAACATTTTGGCAGGGCCATCAGCGACACCGTCGTTATCCTTATCTTCATAAACTACCAAATTCATTCCTTCTGCTACGCCTGTTTCATCCGAAAATTGAGTGTGTAGCACATAAACCTGGTCTCTCACGGCGATGATGCCACGTGGATTATCCACTTTGACAAACTCGGTATGAGAATCCAACTCCCCGTCATTATTACTATCTACTAGTCGGACAATTGCTCCTTTTCCAGGCTCCTTACCTAGAGAACCCATCATATCAACTCCTACGAATACATTTCCGTTGGGAGAAACTGCCAATGCTGCTGGACTAGGAACGATGTCCGGTCCGGCAAAATTGGTCATGATAAGCTCTGTACTGTCAGCACCATGCTTGGCAGTGTCTAGAGGGTACTGAGGATAGTAATTTGTTAGCTCTTCTAAATCGGCTTTTCTGTTGTCGGGACTTGAGCATCCAACCGCCAGAAAAGAACCAACTAAGGCTAATATTGGGAGTGATATTTTAGACATGCTAAAAATGAAATTATAGGTTTACTTTGTTAGGGTCGCAGTTTGCGCCTCCAAATATATCAGATTCTCTTTTTTAGGAGCATGTTTTTGGCTATTCCTTTGTTCATAGGAATAATTCATTGATAAATGGTGGAAGAAAGTCGATTTGACTTTAGTCCACAATGGATATTGGCATAAAGATTCTTAACGATTAAACGGATATTCATTTACCCAATTAAAGCCGCGCTGCATCAGTAAGTAGTCTGATTTCAGCTTTCTGGTAGTGGTGATATCCATTTTCGTGTCACCCATGGTTACCAGCAATTGATATTCACCTTCAGGATTCTTATGGATCTTAAGGAGGTAAGGATCTTCTTGTTTGCCCCTGCGCACAAAGAATATTTCCCCTTTTTCATTCACGTCCTCTATGGTATAGTAGTGAGAATTTTTACCTGAGGTTTTTACATCCAAACGATTTTGGTCGATCATGATATTTGTCCAGTATACTCCTGTGCTATCGGGAAAATTGTTTTGGGAAAAAGTGTAAGCTCCTTCCCATTCATTTGCCTTTTTCCTCATAAAAGATTGCGACATAAAATGCCCAGTTATCATTAGAATTGGTAACAAACCAGCGAAGAATAACTTTCCTGCGAGCCATAACTTACGTTGTGTTTTTGTTTTCCAGTTAATTCCAGGAGTGAGAAGTCTTGTGGGTTTTTGGAAGATAAAAAAGTCCATCAATACTTTAGCCGAAGGCAAAAGAATCAGGATGGAAAAGAATAGCAGGTGTGAGGACATGAGTTTCACAGGCACATCAAAGCTGAAATTCACCAGCACAATATTCGTAGTGACGGCGATTGCCATCATTGCGCCAAGCACAGTTGTTCTTCGAAATAGCAATAGTAAACCTGCTGTAACCTCTGAAAGTCCCATGAAAATCTTATAGGTATCCGAATAACCAAAGAACCGCCATGCCAATCCCATCGGAGAAGATTCTCCGAAAGTTTGCTCCAAGGAATAAATCCCAGGGCTAGGGAACTGTCCAATCATAAATTTGGATACTCCATAGGATATCAAAATCAATCCTACATAATACCTGGCATAAATCAGTGACCAAGAAAAGAGTTTAGTGACCCAAGGTTTTTTTCTAAAAATGACTAGGACTAAAATAGTTAGAATAAGAGCAATTATGGGAAAACTCAACAGTTCTACATAATTATATGAGGTGTCTCCACTGCCATTCATTTGTGGCTTTTCAAAGTCAGTTTGACCTAATAATTTTTTTCCGATCAGAATGGTGAATTCATCTCTAATCGCCACGAAATATTTCAGAACCAATTCATTGAGATAAGGAATATAGTGGAAAGGAGATGGGAACGAATAGACTACAATGTAAAAAGCGATCCATGTTTTGAGAAGGAGCTTTGGGTTGAAAGTAGACTTCATAGGAGCTAGGTATGAGGTGTGTTGAAAAAGGTAAGGGTTCTATTTTATTTGATTTTCGAAGAGGAAAACCCCATTCTTATTTGCGATGATGATGTCAGGTTTGCCATCCTTATTCATGTCTTCTATCGCGATATTTAGCCCCGCTCCTGAGTCATTGTCTATAATGTGCTCGCGGAAAAATGGCCCTATCATTGGCGTGAATTCTATATAGAACAAATAGGGCGTATCATCATCCCCAGCATCATTACCGTTATGTGCCAAGTATCTTTTGCCAGAAATCATTTCCAGATCACCATCACCATTTAGATCAGCCATTATCGTAGCATGGGTTTGTGAAGTCAGATTGGTGATCAGGTGGGTTTTGAAAGTAGAATCATTTAGTTGCTCCTGCCACCACACGCCCATAGAATGAGCTGAGGCAGAAACCACGTCATTTTTCATATCACCATTTACATCCAATACCTGCATATGCGAAGCTGGTTCGGAAATAAGGACAGGATGGAAAATCCAGTCGGCGGATTTCTGATCTGCTTTACCTTCAAACCAACCTTCCGCGATTACTACATCATTGATTTTGTCGCCATTGATGTCTCCATAACCGAGACCATGTGAAAAGCGGTCTGTTCCCGGGACATTTTCCTCAGAAAGAGCAAAGCGTTTCCATTCCGTTTCTCCTGGTTGGGTAGGAGCTTGAAGCCAGATGATCTGCCTGGTAGCGTAGTCTCCGCATAGGATGTCCAATCTTCCATCTCCATCGATATCGACAAATGCCGGTGATTCAATAGATATCCCAACGGAATCGGCTATGATATGCTTCTGCCAATTGCTGCTCTCTGTTTTTGGGTTTTCAAACCAATAGGCTGGTGTTCCGGGATAGTCAATAATCACTACATCATCCCAGCCATCCAAATTGACATCCATTCCTAAATTCAGGAAGGAATTTGAGTATTCCTCTCTAGGTTTAAATGCCCTAGAAGGCGAGATCTCATGTCTTGTCCAATGGGGAGCTTCAAACCAAAAATATCCTGCAACGATATCCATCTGACCATCCTTATTCAAGTCAGCGACTGCTACTCCTTCGGAAAGAAAGTCACGCGTGATTACAGTTTTTTTAAAATCGGACTTATGTTGATTTTGGCTAAGAGCTGGCTTCGAAAAGACTGAAAGAGCTATCATGCCAATCAATCCTCTGCCAATAATATTAAAAATAGTGCTTTTCATGCTGCTGCGTATTTTAGGTTAAAAATGCTAGAGTGTTCTTGGGTTAAACTTGGAATGTTAATTAATGAAAATTAAAGTCCAGCCATATCCCATTTTCGAATAGTGTCTTTAATCAACTTCAGGATTTTAGCATTTACCTTCTCAAAATATTCTTTAGCCTGAGCTTCATCGAAATTGGGATAACCTTGTCCTTCTTCATAAAGCCCTATGGAAGATGGGAAAGGACTGGCTGACCATGTTCCTTCGGTTGGATAAGCCGTTGCCATCTCAGGACTGTATCTTTCTTTGTGTACCAGAGTTGGGTCAATGGCCTGGATATAGGCCGTTTCATTCAAGCCAGCATGTCCACCGTTTTCATCGAAGACCTCAAAAGTCACATCTGAGGCAACTGACCACCAATTGATTACTAAAGTTCTTACGCCTAGCTCGGTTGCTACCTCGGCTGCAACCTCTTGCAAGACCTTGGTTTGCCCTCCGCCGTGACCATTTAATAGGATAATGTTTTTAAACCCATTTTTCGCAAGCCCTTTTAGAATATCCCTTATGAAAGGGCGGTAAGCTTCTTCGCTGATGTGAAAAGCGCCTGGGAATGCGGCCATACTTCCGGTGATTCCATAATTCAGCGTAGGAGCGATAAGTGCGTTAAGCTCATCGGCCATGTCTTTGGCCATAGCTTCAGGTGCTGTATTGTCTGCACCATTATTTACCACTCCATGAGGCTCAAGGGTACCAGTAGGCAATAGCACGGTACTTATTTTCTCAGGAACAAATTCGGCAAATTCCATCCAATTGATGCGATTCATTTCGCGGGTTGAAATTTTTTCTTGGGCTTTGATCTGAAAAAATGATAGCAAGAGAATAGAAAGTAAAAGTGGCTTTTTCATGACTAAAGGGTTTAAAAAGAAAGGTTTATGAAAGTTTGTTCACCAGTAGAACAAAGACTCCAAGTTCAAAATACCAATCAATTTTTGATTTATCTCAAAAAACTTTGGGCTTTACTAAATCCAGTTGGCGGGAGGCCTTCGTAATTGTCTTTAAAGTAGCAGATCGATCAAATAGGGTACTGCTAGTAACAACACTTTATGAAAACCATAACCGGATTATTTTAACCTAAACACTCAGAAAATGAAAAATGAACTAATTAAGCCTCAGGGACTGATCAAAAATGCGAATCGCAGACAGTTCCTCAAAACAGGCTCACTCTCGGTAGCCGCCGCCGGATTGATCATGGTGGGCTGTAAAGATGTAGAAGAAATTAATCCAATGCCTCCAATGGGAGACGGCGTGATGCTAGGATCAGGAGATATAGGGATTTTGAATTATGCGTATGCACTGGAGCAGTTGGAAGCAGCCTTTTATGGTGCGGTAATCCAAGGAGGGTATTTCGCAAATGCGAGTGCGGAAGAGAAGACTATTATGGGGGATCTGGAAAAGCATGAGAGAGCACACAAGGAGTTTTTCAAAGCAGCACTTGGTGATGCGGCGATTGCAGATTTGGAAGTGGATTTCTCTGCGATAAATTTTGGAGATAGAATGTCAGTACTGAATGCTGCGAAGACTTTTGAAGACTTAGGAGTAGCAGCTTACAATGGTGCTGGCCAGTATATCGAGAATGTAGATTACTTATTGATTGCGGGGAAAATTGTTTCAGTAGAAGCGAGACATGCTGCAGCGATCAGAGATTTGCTCAATCCAGGTTCTGCTGATTTTGCAGGAGATGATTTGATAGATGAAAATGGCTTAGAGCGCACGCTGAATTTCTCTCAGGTATTGACAGCTGCTAGTGCCTATGTCACCACACCAATTGACTTCAGTCAGTTGCCTTCATAAACCACCACTTTAAACTACATAAGACATGAACTTATTAAAATTGTTAGATAAAATGTGCCCGGAGACAAATAGTCCGGAAGAGAAAGATATGTTTTTCTCCAGAAGAGAGGCTTTTCGCCAGTTTGGAGATATGAGTAAGAAAGTAGCCATGGCTGCTGTGCCATTGGGGATTCTGTCGGCTTTACCTAAAGTAGCAAAGGCAGATACTGCAAGTTTGATCGGTGTATTGAATTTCGCCTTAACCTTAGAGCATTTGGAGTATAGATATTATCAGATGGGTATTGAGTCAGGAGTTATTGACGGAGCGGATTCAGCGATTTTTATGAAAATCAGAGATCATGAATTGGCACACGTAAATTTCTTAACAGAAGTAGTTGGAAATGTATTGGGCGGTACGCCAGTTGCTGAGCCAGATTTTGATTTTACTGCAGGAGGCAACTTTATGCCATTCGAAGATTATGGTCAGTTTTTGGCACTTTCTCAGGCATTCGAAGATACTGGAGTTAGAGCTTACAAAGGTCAGGCAGGAAATGTAATGGAGAATGATGTAGTCTTGACAGCTGCCCTTTCCATTCATTCTGTGGAGGCAAGACATGCCTCTATGGTGAGAAGATTACGGACTAAGAAAGGTCAGGATGATGTAAAGGGCTGGATCACTAATGGTTCCAACGGAACTCTTCCGGCTGCAACACAGGCAATCTATGCCGGCGAAGAAAACGTCTCACATGGGGGTGTAAACGTCGTTGATTTGACCGGAATAGATGCTGGTGCTGTATCCGAAGGATGGGATGAGCCGCTTAACAAAGATCAAGTTTTGGGAATTGCATCCTTATTCCTAGCCTAAGAAACTATTAATTAGTTGGGGTTGAGTGGTTTGATGTCACTTCCATTTGGAGGTGGCATCTTTTTTTTGTTTAACCACTAAGTACACAGAGGATTACACAGAGAACGCAGCAGCCTGTTATCTTTATCAAGCTTTTTTAAATGTATGATCTCTTGCAACGGCAATATGTCAGCATTACTTAGCATTTTCAGAAACTGGAATTTTGCTGAATATTTCCCACAGATAGGCGCAATAAAAGTCGCAGATTTCCTCAGATTTTTCTCCTCTCACTACTAATCTCCTTTAAAACTTACCATCTGCTAAAAAGCAATCTTATACAAGCTACAAGGCTGTAATCGCGGGTATTTCTTCAAGTCGGGATGCTCAAAGTCATACTGATAACTCATACCGATTTTTTGCATCACTCGAGTAGAGGCTACATTCTTAGAAGATGCTAAAGAGTACAGTTCTGAAATACCTAATTCCTTTGCAAACTCGATACATCGCTGGGCTCCTTCAGTTGCGTAGCCCTGATTCCAAAACTTTCTTTGAATCCTCCAGCCGATGTCTATACAGGGAGTGAAGGGAGCGATGAAGGATTTGATGCCCAATCCGATCATGCCGAGAAATTCTTCGCTTTCCAAAAGCTCAACAGCAAAATAACAATGACCTCGATCAGCGTAAAGTTTATTCATTCTATCCATCAAAGCTTGTGATTCAGCTATGGGAAGGGCTTTTTGGAAATACGTCATTGTTTCCTTATCTGCATTCATTTTGCTGAAAGCATCCAAGTCAGTGACATGCCAGCAGCGAAACCCTAGTCGCTCGCTGGCGAATAGGATCGGAGGCTTAGGAACTAAGGGTTGATCAGGCATTTTGACTTAGGGGTGATTACTGCAATAAATTATTTTGATTCAAGTAATTATTGCAAATATTAGAGTTGTAAGTGATTTACATTGAGCTGTTTAAATTTTATATTGAAGGTACTTAGGTTTTGCCTAATGAATCAAAAAAATTATCATTTAAACACTTTTTATCATGTCTACAAAAATTATTGATTATCAACTCAATTCTCTGGATGTTAAGAATCCAGATGAAAGTAAGAAGGCAACAGTGAAAAACTGTCAACTGGTCGATGGTCCTGGGAATGTTACCGGCTGGGGAAAATTTACACATGCACTGCAGTTTAATGGGACGAGTGTAATCAAGTCATCGGTTCAAAAATCAGAGTATAATTTTAAGCAGTTTACAGTTCGGACGATTTTTAAGGTGAGTAGTAGAGTCACCAGTCGTGTCAACTTGTTTGAAACTAATTCTTTGCCCATTGCCATTTTCTTTTTGCCAGGATCCAATGCGAACTCCTATTACCTCAATGTGTCTGTGAATTCTCCGCATTATGGATGGACTGGTCCAAATACAAAGTTCGATAAGGAATTGACCTTGAATAAGTGGACTAGGCTAGAAGTAGCTTATGATATGGATACGATCGCTGTATTTGTGGATGGAGGGCAAGTGATGACTTATGCATTACCTGTTGGTACGCTCAAGGCGGGAACTGGAGGTACAGCCTTTATTGGAGCTTGGGTGGATGGAGCCAAATATCCATTTATAGGTGATATGGCACTCTTTGAATTGCATGATGGAATTCCTAGCATTCTTGAAAATAGATTGGATGCTAGTAGGGCATCTGAACAATGGCATATTTCTTACAAGTTTGAGGAATTTCGAAAAGATAGACATTTGGGCACTCCCACCGCAAAATTGAGTAGGGAAACCAATGGTGGGTATATTCAGACTTATACTGGAGGGGCTATTTTGTACAATAGGTATTTTGGGGCCTTTGCCATGTATGGAGCTATTTATGCCTACTACAAGACATTATCTACTGCTCTTAAGAGAGAGTTGGGAGAATTGATTTCAGATGAACAAGCTGGAAACTCCTCAAGCGTACGAAAAAATGTTTTCAGATCTGGGGCCATTTATTGGTCTTCAGCCACAGGAGCCCGTGCCGTCACTGGGCAAATTTATGTTGATTACTGTGATTTGGGTGAGGATGCCTCAGTGATGAGATTGCCTACTGGGGTAGCAGGAAGAGTTTCTTCGGGAAAGCAGCAGGTATTTCAAGGAGGTAGAATGTATTATAAAAATGGAGCAGCCAGAGCTTTTGAAGTTCATGGATCTATTTTGGCAAGATTCCTGGCAATTGGTGGCCCTTCCAAATTTGGCTTCCCACTGACTGATGAAAAGGATGTGAAGAACGGTTCGAGAACTGTAGGTAAGCTAAGTGAATTTGAAAACTGCTCTATTTACTGGGCTGGTTCAATTGGTGCTTTTGAAGTACACGGAGCAATCAGAGATAAGTATCATAGTATAGGGGGAGCGATAGGTAGTTTGGGATTTCCTACCTCCAATGAAAGTAATGTGCCAGGATCTTCAGGGTCGAAAATGAATTCTTTCCAAAACGGTTCTATAGTTTGGTTTGGATCTGGTGGTACTTTCATCTGCTATCCTTTCGAAATTCATATCACCAGAATTCGTGTGCGTGATGCAGATTCGGATATTATTTTCAAAGACGATAGCGATATCTATGCTAAAATCATTGCCAAAGAAAATGGTCATCAGGTGTTCAGTTCGGTGATTCCTCAGAATGGCACCTATTCCAATACGACTGAAAAAACAGTCAATTATACCTTGAACAAGACCTTTACGCCTAATAATATCAATAAAAAGGTACTATTTGATTTTCAGGCATGGGATAGTGACAATGGAAGGCCATTCGGTGGAGGTGATGATAACTTGGGGAGATTCAGTTTGGAGCTAAATGCAGCCAATGCCTGGGGTATGAAAGGTAATAATGGAATATTTAATAGCTCAAATGGCTCTCATAGCTTGAAATTAGACTGGTCTGTACGTCCTAAAATTAGGCAGGGGGCCATGTCGGATAGGGATTACTATTTCTGGGGAGTTGCAAATAAAGGGACGAATCTCATAAGCTGGAATACCTATGCGGCGGCTTTTAGAGATGTGACTACCGGAGCAAACTTTTTTGATCATGCGTCCCTAAAATCCACATTTTATGAACTTGCTGTGAAAGAGTTGGCTGCTGGGGGGAATTGCTTTGGAATGTCCCTTGAGGGAATATATGCTAGGAAGTGCCTGAGTAGATTTGGAAAACCTCTGAATCGATTTACTTGGAATCAGACCGAACGAGAATTTAATATCAAGCATCAGTATCAAGTGGGTGCAGCAGCGATTTGGTGGTTTGTAGGTCAGTTTATCTCAGGAAATACCCATGATCCGGTTGGTGTATTTGAGGAGTCTCAGCACAACTATAACTGTGGAAATAACCCAGTCATCTGTATCTCTCAGAATTATGACTTCAGTGGTGCTCCGCATTGTATTTTGCCTCATCAGTGGAAAAAGAATGGAGACAATTGGGAGATAGTATGTTTTGATCCAAATGTCACCTCTGGAACTCGATCCATATTAATAAATCGTCGAACCAATTCTTACAGTTATAATAACGGAAGAGCATATAGCGGAACTGCTTGGTCTGGTGGAAGGCTTCAGTATATGCCATGGAATGTGCTGAATAGGGAGCCAAGAACACCAGTTTGGGATATCATTTTACTGGTTTTGGCAGGCACTGTGTTGATTTTTGCAGATAGTGGAGAGACGGAGTCCTTGACAGATTCTCGAGGACGAAATTTGGATGGAGGAAGTCTTGCCCAGAATCAAGCTTCACAAAGAGCTAATATGTTTGTTCCTGTAAGTGGCTTCGATTCGAGGGCTAATGGTCAGTCCTATTTCCAAAAAGGGAATGCCTTTTCCAATGATTTTATTCATAAGATCAAAGGGACTAAAAATGCGAAATTCGACTATTCAGTGAAAAACTTAACTGGTGAATTTAAAATTCACAGCCCAATTCTTAGAGGAGAATCCGAAACCTATGATGTGAGGGGATTGGGAGAAGGAAATAATTCGGTAACCGTGTTAAGCAAAAATCATAAAACCTATGATCTGGAATTTAGCCAGAAAATAGGTAAGGAGACTATTCAGTATAGAATGGAGAAAGTGCCAGCAGATACAAATAAGGATCTTAAAATCCAGTTCAAACCAGGTAAAGAAGGTATTGATCTGATTTCTTCGGGAGGATCTACCAATGCTCGATTCATCACGAAGGTTTTTGATGAAAACCAAAAGCTGAAGCAGGATAAGCAATTTATTCTGCCTTTGGAAGGTGGTATAAGACTTCGTCCTACGACTGTTTTGTCAACTGGTGATTTGCTGACTTCTAAGATCGATGTCATAGGAGGAAGCATACTTGGTTCTTCGATAATCAAACCAAAATGATAGCATGATTTGAGTAGGATTCTAATTAAATGGTCCGAGGCTAGCCGAATTTTGGCTAGCCTTTTTTTGGAAAGCATAGCTAAGACAGTGGATGTTTTCTTCTAATCAAAATTGGTTTGGATTATCTATTTAAATTATTTCGCCTAGATATTCAGGTGTTTGTAGAATGTTTTTCCCCGTGTCAAAAGATTTTTTCTAAAGAAGTATTTGATTTCAAAATCATTGCATACTTTAGTGTCATAATACACTATGACAGTATAACACTATGATCGTTTCAGTCAAAGATTTAAATTTTTCCTACCGCAAGAAACCTCTACTCTTTGATGGGCTGCAATGGTCCGTTCCAGAAGGTTCGGTGGTGGGGCTGCTTGGGAAAAACGGCGCAGGCAAGTCCACCTTGCTTCACTTGCTTTCCGGATTACTTTTTCCTAAAAGTGGCATGATAGCTCTGGGTTCACATAATCCAAAAGATAGGAAACCAGCTTTCTTGGAAGATATTTTCTTTCTCGCAGATGATATAGCCTATCCTTCTACCATGAGTATTAGTAAATACGAAAAAGTAATGGGAGCATTTTATCCAGAATTTGATTCATCTCAGTTTGATCAGATTTTGGCTGATTTCGGTTTGGACAAAGAAGTCAAGCTGAAGGAGCTTTCTCTGGGAGAGCGAAAGAAGGTGTTTTTAACCTTTGGGCTGAGTACGAATTGCAGGTTTTTGCTTTTCGATGAGCCGACTAACGGGCTGGATATTCCTTCCAAAAGTGTCTTTCGCAAAGTAGTGGCCGGTAATCTGTCTGATGAGCAAACCTTGATAATTTCCACGCACTTGGTAGCTGATGTAGAGAAGTTGATAGATCGAGTGGCGATTTTGAATAATGGAAAGATACAGCTGGATGCAGATGTGTTGGAATTGTCTGACCGCTGGGTATTTGGCACTTCCTCAAACCGTCCTGATGAAGCTTTGCATGCAGAAAAAGTTGGGACAGGCTACCAATTTATCAGGTCTAGAAAAGTGCAAGAGGCTCAGACTCCTGTCAGTTTGGAATTGCTTTTCTCTGCAGTTCTACACAACAGCCTCAACGAGAATGCGATTCTTCAAACTCAAAATTCCGAAGTCCTATGAATGCTAACTCAATCAGTTTACAGCGTCTAAAAAACCTATTCCGATATGAGTGGGCGATGGACAAGAGGTTTTATCTGCTAGGAACAATTGGGGTCTTTATGATTTCTTTTGGCATTTTTTTGACCATCTGGTTTAATAATATTGAAGGATTCGTATGGGGTACTATGGATTATAGTTCAATCTTTTTCAGTGGATTTGTCTTTCTTTCTGTGTTTGGAATTAGTCAGAGTTTTATTGATTTGAGAGAGAAAAATACTGCTATACGCTACCTGACTCTACCAGGAAGCACAATGGAAAAGTTTCTAGTGCAGGTTGTTTTGCGCATGATCTTTCCATGGGTACTTTACCATATTGTGTTTTGGCTAGGGGCGAACTTTTCCGTAGATGTATATTATTTTATTCAACAATCTCTATTAGGTAAAACTGCACTTCCTGAGATATATAAGTTAGAGCTTCTAAGTCTATTTAGGCTCACTGGTACCATTGATATTGGCTATTGGATACTTATTGGCTTGATAGCTTCACTTCCTGTGCTGATGTTTATGGGCGGAATTGTTTTTGGCAAGTGGAGTTTTATAGCTATGCCAATCGCCATAATTCTTTTTGCGGGATTAATGTTTGGAAGTTATTATGCTTTAAGCTGGTTAATCTATCCCGCAATTAGCAGCTCTGGTAGCGTTGTTGGTATCCCAATAGGTAATCCTGAGGTATTTGATGGTGTTCCCTTATTTATTCTAGTATGCCTAATCCTTATTTGGTTTGCTGTTTTTCTGCCCTTTGTGATCACTTATTTAAAGCTCAAAGAGCGAGAGGTTTAAGATGGAGTTTAACGAAACAAAAAACATCTTTCTCCAGATCCGGGACTGGGTAGCTGACCAGATTCTGCAGGGGAAAATTGTGTCTGGAGAGAAGATACCTTCTGTGCGTGAACTGGCGGTAGATATGGAGGTAAACCGCAACACAGTAATGCGAAGTTACGCGCTGATGGAGGAGGAGGGAATCATCGAAAATAAGCGTGGTATAGGTTTTTTCGTAGCTGCTGATGCCAAGCGAAATCTGCTCAAGATGCAAAAGCAAACCTTTCTGAATAATGAGCTGCCCTCGATTCTACACCAGATAGAAGTGCTCAAACTCAATTCCGAGGATTTACAAACCCTGATTCAAACCATTCAATCCAACGACCATGAAAACAAGTAATAAAATTATCGTTTACTTTTTGACTTTTGCTTGGCTGAGTATCATGGCTTCGCTAATCGTTTCTAGCGGTTTTGCATCCAAGCTGCTTATTTCTAAAGGTCTTGGGTCTATGAAATTGAAAATATCTAAAACAGATGTGAGGAATGAAACTACTGTCTTACAGGATTTCTCTGTAATCCATATTAAGGAAGCATCGACCCTTCGAGTTTTTTCTGGAGATACTAATCAATTGGAATACGATGAAGTAAGTGGAGGGAAGATTAAGCCACCTAAGACCGAACAAATTCAAGATTTTATAGTGAAAAATGATACTCTTTTCATCAAAAATCTTCGCAATGCAAGAAATGGTGGGTACACTTTAAGAGTAAGTAATCTGCAGCATTTGATAGTTAAGAATACCTATAATATTGATTTGATAGGGTTTTCTCAAGATTCTCTTTTTATCACTTCAGAAAACAGCAACGTAACTATTTCTAAAAATTCTGAGTTTTCATTTCTGCACCTAAAATCAGGGCCAAAATTCGATCTGACTTTTAAATCTGTGAAAGCGTTTAGTCTGTCACAAACGGAGGATAATTGTAATGTTTTTGGTGATATCGAGGAGATTTCAGGAACAATTGGGAATTATGCTGGACTCGATATTCCTAGAAAAACAGAGAAAGTGTATGTTGATACTTCTGAGAACGGGAAATTAACTTATACAGAACCTAAAGAAGTGGATCAATAATATTGGTGTCTTTAGTTGATTTGAGAAGTTGGTGTTTTCCTCATTCTTTTTCTAAAGAACTTCTTCTTCCTTAATAACTTCAAAGTTCTCCTGAAAGACCGATGGGATGGATATTTTCGATGCGAAGTAATGTTGTTGAAAACCAAAGCCACTACCAGCAGAATCAGGGAGCCAGTCAATACAGGCGAAACGACATACATATATCCCAAGGCTTTCACCTTTTCCGAACCGATCACGGCTATCAAAGCAGTTGCACCACCTGGAGGATGTAGGGTAAGGGTCATCTGCATCATGACTATCGACAGCGCAACAGCCAATGGAGCTGCGATCCATAATGTGTTTGGGAAAATCAAATTCACCGTAACTCCCACCAAAGCAGAAACTACATGCCCTCCTACGAGATTCCTAGGCTGAGCAAGAGGACTTCCGATCAATCCATAAACAAGCACGCTAGAAGCACCGAAAGATCCGATTAAAAATAGATTTTCATACTCGTTCAGGGTGTTACTGTGAAAGAAGGTGATCAGACCTATTCCTACGAAAGCGCCTACAAAGGACCAAAAGTGCTCCTTGGCATCTACCAAGGTTTCCTTGTAAAAAACGTAGCGGGAAACTCGGATTCCACGCTGTATCTGCTTCTTCATCAGGATGAAAATCGAAAAATCAGTTTTTAAATAAAATCGCAAAAACCACATGGAAAATCTAATAATTATCAGATTTTATGTGGTTTGATGCAAAAATATGGCAAATTTTTTAAGAATTTGATTAAAAACGAGGAATAATTGTAACGCAGATAATTTTTTAAAAATGGCGTTTTGTCTTATTCTATCTCCACGATCACTTCTATTTCCACCGCCATATTATTTGGCAATGCCGCAACTCCCACAGCAGAGCGGGCATGCTTTCCTTTTTCACCGAAGACTTCTACCATCAAATCCGAGAAACCATTGATCACCGCTGGCTGCTTGGAGAAATCTGGGTCAGAATTCACCATTCCCAGGACCTTTACGAATTGCTTGATCCTGCTAAGATCTCCTCCAGTAGCCAGTTTCAACACGGCGATGATTTCCAACCCTGTCTCTCTAGCTGCTTGATAGCCTTCCTCTACGCTTAATTCAGCACCGACTTTCCCGAATACATCAGGGCCTGTGCCTGATAAATAAAGCATATTATCCACCTGCTTCCATTTTACATAATTGGCGATGGGGGCAGTGATCTCTGGAAGTGAGAGTCCTAGTTCTTTTAACTTTGCCTCAGGGCTTTGGGCAAAAGATAAAAGAGGAAGTAAAGTGATAAGGCTTAGTGTTAATAAGTAGTTTTTTAATTTCATAGCGGACTTGTTTTAGCTTTCCTAAGCTAGCAGATTCTTTTTACTTTTGAAGCCAAATATTAAAAGTTGTTCTGATGGATCAAATCGAAATATTACCCTATTCCCCTGAATTAAATCCTTTTTTCAAATCAATAAACCAAGCTTGGGTGGAGAGTCTTTTTTCTATTGAACCTTTTGATCAGGCTCAGCTTGATAACCCGGAGGAAATAATAGTGAAGCCTGGAGGTACTATACTCTATGCCAGAATAGGCAAGGAAATTATAGGGACAGTAGGCCTTCACAAAGTATCCGATGAAGTATATGAACTCATCAAAATGGGTGTAGCAGCTAGTGCAAAGGGGAAAGGTGTGGGCATGATTCTCGCAAAGTCTGCATTACAAAAAGCCAAAGATATGGGAGGGAAGAAAGTGATCCTATATACTCACTCCAAACTCGCGTCAGCCTTAAGGATATATGAAAAATTGGGTTTTAAGGAAGTCGAACTTGAAGAGGGGAAATATTGTAGATGTGATCTGAAAATGGAATTAGACTTGTAGTATCCTGCACTATGAAATAATCCCAGTCTTTAGGACAAAAAAAATCCCAACCTAAGTTAGATCGGGATTTTTGAATATCAATTAAGCAATGATTAATAGTCTATATAGTTGGTCAGTAATTGCAAATCAAGCTTTTTGGACGGGTCAGTTGACAATTCATATCCTCTTAATACAAGAGTATAGACTCTGCTTCCCTTCAGATCCACATTGGTCGCAGAAGCAAGGACTTCCCCGCTGCTAGAAACAACAGTCAAATTGTAAGTGTTGTTATCCAAGCTCTCAAATTCTGAGTTAGCTTTGAAAGCCAGATCAGTAAACATTGGAGTTTCTACCTCGTCGATCATAAGTGAAACTGATCCCGCATCAGGAGAGAGGTTTACCATTCTCAATTGCGCTTCTCCATCCGTTGGTTCTGACCAATCATCATCTACCAATACTGCATCCATTTCCCCCGCAGCTTCTACTATAAACATAGAGTAAACAGAATCTACTTTGATTTCAAATTGCTTTTCCAAAAGAGAAGTCAAAGAATTCGCTTCCGAAAACTTGAAGAGTCTGTCTCCAGGGAAGAAGTTTTTGTAAGATAAAACATCAGAATACTTCAGTGGGAAATCGTTTACCCTGTTTTGGTCCGCATATACAATCATAGCTGGGCTACTTGGAGCACCATTGTAAATAGAAATATAACCTGCGTCAGGATAATCATACGGATCGTTGTCATTCATACAACTGGTCAACCCCATTACCCCCGCCACTAAGGCTAGGAAAGCCAGAGATTTAAGATTCGTGTTCGCAAATGATTTAAGACTCATCATATGTAATTGTTAGTTTTAGTTTTTAATCATAACCAAGACGCATATGATGTCTGATTCGCTACAGTAAGGATAATATTTTGTGTAAGGAGTTTATTTCTAAATAGTTAAAGTTTGTAGCCGAGCTTTGTACCATCACAGAATGCTATAAAATGGTCAATGATGAAACAAACCTCGACCGGATGAAGATTAATACTGCTCCCAGAAGTTTGGAGGAGTGATACCTAAGGCTCGCAGATACACGAAACCCTGGCCTCGGTGGTGAATTTCATTGTCTATGATGTAGAATAATATGCTGTAACCTGTGCCATCATATTGTCCAAAGGCTTTTATTTGCTTCTGGAATTCCTCCATAGTAATATCCTTCCAGTATCCCTGGATTTCTTCTGTGGATTTATCCCAACTAGCCAGAAGTTCAGCTTTTGTAGTTAGTTCAGCTTTTTCCTCGTCAAGAGCCTCCCAAGTTGACGTGGCCAAGCCTCTAGCAGTCGTGCTATCCATTGCCAGCATTTCTTTTATTAGCTGCGCAAAAGTCCGCATTCCGCCTATGCTGAATTCGAACAATTCTTTCTCAGGAAAAGCTTCCAGAGTTCTGCGGGTGACTTTACGATGTCCTAGCCAGTGTGTGAGCAATTGATCTTTGTCGATGATTTGAGCGCTTGTCGATGATGTTGTCGTTTCCATTGTACGTATGTTTTGTTTAAGAATACTCAAATTAACAACCGGATAGTGTCAGCCCTATGTCAGTAGGATTTTAGGAAATGAAAGATTTTCTGAATTTTTTCAACTTTCTTTACTTTGAAGCTCCACATGTATTTTTCATGAACAGAATAGACCGACTTACCGCCATACTTACCCATCTGCAATCCAAGCGAAGGGTGCGAGCATCTGAGCTTGCTGCACGTTTTGAGGTGAGTTTGCGGACGATCTATAGAGATGTAAGATCTCTGGAAGAGTCAGGAGTTCCTATCATCGGAGAAGCTGGGCAGGGATATTCGTTGGTGGAGGGTTATCGACTTCCGCCTATCATGTTTAGCAGAGAGGAGGCCTTGGCACTTTTGGTTGCTGAGAAGATGGTGGAAAAATCACTTGATGCCCAGAATAGCAAATCTTTTAAAGAAGCCTTGATCAAAATCAAGGCTGTGCTGAAATCCACCGAGAAGGATTTTCTGGTAGAAGTGGAGGATACAATTAAGGTACTGAAGACGAATTCCTCAAGATCGATGAATATGTCCAGCAAGGCTTTTCAACTTGTCTTGCAGGCTATTTCGGAGAAAAAAGTGATAGCTAGTACCTACGTTACCTTTGATCCTGAACATACGACCCATAGAGAACTAGAGCCTGTCGGTTTGTTTCATTCCTATGAACAGTGGTATTTGATGGCCTATTGCCGATTGAGAAAGGATTACCGTACTTTTCGCTTAGATAGATTTACTGTGCTTGATATCACGGATATTTCCTATTCTACAGCAAAGCATCCATCGCTACAGTCCTATTTGGACAAAATAGCCAGTGAGCAAAAGCTATATCAAATCATCTTGGAAGTGCCTGATGGATCTTTGAAATACATAGCTAATTCCAAATATAACAATGGTTTCGTGTCAGAGAAGAGGGTTGATAAACTGACGGAAATGACTTTTATGAGTTCCTCCATTGAAGGTTTTGTGCGCTGGATAATTTCACTGGGAGATATGGTATTGGTCAAGGAGCCGCCTTTGTTGCGTGCTAGACTAGCTGAACTGATAGGAGAGATCAAGGAAATGCAGGGCTGAGGATTTTGTTGTCAATGGATTAATACGCAGAATGAAGGATTGGAGCCTGCATCAGGTGTTTTTGGGATAATAGCCATATTTTTAGAAGCTCGGATTCTTGGGGGATATTTTCCCCAATAGAGGGCATTAAGGCACATGACTAGCATCAGATTTTTACTTTCTGAAAGTCTGGCTTATTAAAATTATATTAATGTAGCTCTGGATTACAGCTTCAGATGAATTACAGAAACTAGCTGAAATCTGGCTTATACTAAGTCTCTTGACCTATTTCGACTGATTTTGGAGGGAAATCAATCGCTGAAATAGGTGAATTTAATTTTGAGTTGAATAACTTCGCGTTCTCAAGTTTTTCCAACTAGCGATGGAATGGCATTTGAGACTAAGAGATATTGAAAACACAATCATCAAAAACTGAAAATTATGAATGTTAAAATATTAGGTACGGCTGCTGCGGCATTGTTGATAGCAGTAAGTTGTCAACCGAAAAAAGCGGAAAATGAAGAACTAGTGGTAATGGAGACAGAAGTGGCCGCTCCTGCAGAGATTTCGATTGAGAAATTCAGCGATTCTCCAGCTTATTTGAGTTCCTCTTTGACTTTGAAAAAACCAACCAGCACTACAATTGCGAAAGCAGGTGAAGTTGATTTTTCATTTGATGTGAAGGACTACAACTTGGGCGAAGTAACTGAGCGTACGGGTATGGCCGAGAACTTGGCTAATTCCGACAAAGGTCAACACATTCATTTTATTTTGGATAATGAGCCTTATTCTGCTCACTACGAGCCTGAATTTAAGCGTGAGATGCCAGAAGGAACACATTACTTGGTAGCATTCTTGAGTAGATCTTACCATGAGTCAGTGAAGAATGATCAATCTTTCATTGCCAAAAAATTTGTGGTTGGTGCAGCTAGTGATGATAAGAATGTAGATCTCGATAAGCCTACTATGATCTATAGTCGTCCAAAAGGTGAGTATAGCGGAGCAGATACTGAAAACTTATTGCTTGATTTCTTCTTGCTAAACACCACACTTTCTGAAGATGGAAATAAAGTAAGAGCAACTATCAACGGTCAGGAATTTATGATCACTGAATGGGCTCCTTATGTAATCAAAGGCCTTCCTAAAGGTGAAGTAACTGTCAAATTGGAATTGCTTGATTCAAACGGAACTTTGATCCCAGGTGGATTTAACGACGTAACTAGAACAGTAACTTTGAAGGATTAATCTAAAAGCCATTAAGTCTGACACTTAAAACTCCGTGTGATTGATTTCACACGGAGTTTTTTTGTAATCTAATCTTTCGCAACGACGCGGCGTTTTGATAACCTTTGAGATTTTCAAAACATCAATTGGTTTCCTACTGTTCTTAAACCCCAATTATGCAATAGGAATAGTAAAGTGATCCAAAATCTTTGAAAGGGAATAGAAAACCACGATTTTTAATAGAATTAAATCTCACCAAAATGGTTAATCTGCCGATTGAGTATTCCGACAAGCCAGTCACACCCTTTGGGGGAATGAGTTTGATGAAGCGTTTTGTAGATCAGATTGGAATCGAGGAGTATCTCAGCTCCCTTGATTTACCTCAGCCGGGATCTAACAGAGGCTATGATCCGGCAGATATTGTGACTTCATTTTGGCTAAGCATCTGGACTGGGGCTAGCCGTTATATTCATTGTGACTGGCTGCGTTAT